>CAWEYS010000001.1:0-25983 GCA_963813355.1 Miltoncostaeaceae bacterium
TTACAGACCGCTCCCTTTGGCCGCTCGGGCATCCCCCCGGGGTCGCGAGCGACGGAAATGTAGCAGCGGCTAGACGGCCGCCTCGGCGCTCGCGCCGGCCGGCGCCGGCTCGAAGCGGTAGCCCACGCCGTAGTGGGTCTGGACGAAGCTGATCTCCGGGCAGGCGGCGATCAGCTTCTGGCGCACCTTGCGCACGAAGACGTCCACCGAGCGGTCGCCGCGCATCATCTCGTAGCCCCACACCTCGCGGTACACGCGCTCGCGCGGCACCGGCTTGCCCCGGCCGCGGGCCAGCGCGTGGAGCACCTCGAACTCGCGCGGGGTGAGGCCCACCGGGCGGCCGTTAACGAACGCCTGGACCTGCTCGGGGTCGATCGTGAGCGGGCCGACCTCGATCGCCTGGGCGGCATCGGGCTGGCGGTGCGACTCCACCCGCCGCAGGTGCGCGTTCACGCGGGCGAGCAGCTCCTTCATCGAGAAGGGCTTGGTGACGTAGTCGTCGGCGCCCATCTCGAGGCCGTGGACCCGGTCGAACTCGCTGGTGCGGGCGCTGCAGACGATGACCGGGACGCGCGGGTCCTCGCGGCGCATCTCCTCGGTCACCCGCCACCCGTCCACCTGGGGCAGCATGAGGTCGAGGATGACGAGGTCGGGCCGCTGCTGGTGGAAGAGCCTCAGCCCCTGGCCGCCGTCGCCGGCGCGGAGCGTGCGGAAGCCGGCCCGGTCGAGCGCGTACGCGATCGAGTCCGCGATCGCCTCGTCGTCCTCGACGATCAGGACGGTCTGGGGGGCGGGCACGGGCCGATTCTAGACCACGCGCGCGGCCGACTCGGGGCGCGCCGGCGGTATCCTCCGTGGGTGACGATGGCGGATGCGGGCCGACGCCCATGACGCAGACCCTGCTCGGGGAGCGCTACCGCCTCGACGAGCTGATCGGCCGCGGCGGAATGGCGTCGGTCTGGCGCGCGACCGACACCGTGCTGGGGCGCGACGTCGCGGTGAAGCGCCTGCACGCTGGCCTGCTGGCCGACGAGGAGCACGCCGAGCGGTTCCGCCGCGAGGCGCTCCTGGTCGCGCGGCTGTCGCACCCGAACCTCGTGCACCTGCTCGACCGGGGCGAGGACGCCCAGGGGCCGTACCTGGTCATGGAGCTCGTCGAGGGGGAGAACCTCAAGACGCGCGTGCGGCGCGAGGGCGCGCTGGAGCCCGCCGAGGCGGCCCGCATCTGCGCCCAGGTGGGCCGCGCGCTCGCGTACGCGCAGGCGCAGGGCGTGGTCCACCGCGACATCAAGGCCCAGAACGTCCTCCTGACCGGCGACGGGGCCGTGAAGCTCGCCGACTTCGGGATCGCGCGCTCGATCGACTCGGACGGGCAGCCCGGCATCACGCGCACCGACATGCTCATCGGCAGCGCCGACTACCTCTCGCCCGAGCAGGCAGACGGCCGGCCGGTCGACGCCCGAACCGACGTCTACTCGCTGGGCATCGTGCTCTACGAGTGCCTCACCGGGGAGCTCCCCTTCCGCGGCGACGGGTTCGTCGCGGTGGCCATGAAGCACTGCTCGGAGCCGATGCCCGACCCGCGCCGGGCGAACCCCGCCGTCCCGGACTGGCTCGCCGCGGTCACGATGCGGGCCTCCGCCAAGGACCCCGCCCATCGCTACCCCGACGCGGCGAGCATGGTCGTCGCGCTCGAGTCGGGCACCGACGGTGGCACGGCCGTCCTGCCGGCGGCGGCGGCGACCGGCCCGCTGCGGCTCGAGGAGGACACGGCCCGCCACCCGCGCGGCCGCCGCCGCGGCCGGCTGCTGTGGGGCGCGGGCCTGACGGCCGCCCTCGCGGCCGGCGCGATCGCGGCGTTCGTGCTCCTGGGGCCCTCGTCCGGCGGCGGCCCGCAGAGCGCCGAGGCGGCCCCGCTGGCCTTCGCGGCGGTGCGCGACTACGACCCCCAGGGCGCCGACCAGAGCGAGCGGCCGGACCTCGTCACCGCGGCGTACGACCGCGACCCCGAGACCGCCTGGTACACGGAGAACTACGAGCTCACCCCCGAGTTCGGGGGCCTCAAGGACGGCGTCGGCCTGGTGATGCGGCTGGCCGCGCCCGCCACCGCCACCGAGATGATCGTCACCTCCCCCACGCCCGGGGCGCACTTCCAGGTGCTGGGGCCCGACCGGGGCGGCGGGGAGCGCCAGCAGCTCGCCGAGGGCGACTTCACGGGCGGCCGCCAGGTCGTCCCGCTCGCGACGGCCCAGCCCGCCGAGGCGTACGTCCTCTGGATCACGATGCTGGTGCCGGACGGTCAGAACCGGTACTGGGCGGGTGTCGGGGAGGTACAGCTGAGGGGCGTGCCGAACAGCACCTGACGATGCCCGCCGTCAGCTTCGAGGAGAGCCTGCGCGACCTCGAGGGCCGCCTCGCCGCCCAGGGCGGCCGCGGTCGCCGCCTCTCGCCCCGCAGCCGGGCCGCCTACCTGAAGGACGCCCGCCGCGTGGCCGGCTGGCTCTCGGACCAGGGGGTCGCCGGGCCGGCGGCCGTGACGCCCTCGGCGATCGAGGCGGCGTTCCGCGGCCTGGGGTGGTCGCCCGCCAGCCGCGCCCGCGCGACCACGGCGCTGCGCGAGTGGCTCGCGCCGTACCACCCGCCGAGCCGCTGCCCGGTCAACCTCATCGACCGGCCGCGCGCTACGCCCCCGCCGGTGCCCCGGCTCTCGCAGCGCGACGCGGCGGCGCTGGTCGACGGCGCGGGGCGCCCCGGGGCGGCCGGGCCGGTGGCCGAGGCCCTCGCCCTGCGCGACCGCGCGCTGATGGAGGTGCTCTACGGCAGCGGCCTGCGCCGCCAGGAGGCCTGCGACCTCGTGCTGGCCGGGCTCGACTTCGAGCACGACTCCCTGCGGGTGGTGGGCAAGGGCGGCCGGGCCCGGACCGTGCCGCTCACCGAGCCGGCGGTCAGGGCGCTGCGGGAGTGGCTGTCGGTGGGCCGCCCGCGGCTCGTGGGCGGCCGGCCGCCCCAGGCGGCGACCCGGGCCCCGGCCTTCGTCTCGCGCTCCGGCCGCGCCCTGGACGGCTCGGCCGTCTACCGCGTGGTCGCGCGCGAGCTCCGCGCGGCCGGCCGGGCCGGCGGGCCGCACCTGCTGCGCCACGCCGCCGGCACGCACCTGCTGGAGGGGCCCGGCGGCCGCGACGGGGCCCACCTGCGGGTGGTGCAGGAGGTGCTCGGCCACGCGAGCCTCGCGACCACCCAGCGCTACACCGGGGTCACCACCAAGTCGATGCAGGCCGCCCTGCGGCGCGGCCACCCGCGCGGATGATCGACGCGGACGGCTTCGGCCGCCTCGCGGCGGCGTTCCTCGCCACCCGCGAGAACGCCAACACGCGGGCGGCCTACGCCCGCGACCTGGCCGCGCTCGCGGGCGCCCTCGGCGCGCCCCCGCCCGCGGCGGCGGGCCCGGCGTTCGGGGTCGAGGACGACCCGGCCGCCCGCGCCGCGGCCGAGACGCTCGCCGCGCTCCCGCTCGACTGGTGGCAGCGCTGGCGCGACGGGCTCCCGGGCCGGCTGTCAACCCGCCGCCGCCGGGTCGCGGCCGCGCGCGCGTTCTGCCGCTGGTGGGCCCGGGCCTTCGCGCTCGAGAACCCGACGCGCGACCTGCGCCCGCCGGCGGCCGCCGGGGAGGGGGGCCAGGAGGCGATCGGCCGGGAGGTGGTCGCGCTGTCCCCGGCCGCCGTGCGCGCGATGTGCGAGGCGGCGGCGGCGCCGGGGCCGCTCGGGGCGCGCACGGCGGCGCTGGTCGAGGTGCTCTACGGGTGCGGGCTGCGGGCGAGCGAGGCGGCCGCCCTCGACCTGTCGGCCTGCCACCTCGACGACCCCGACGACCCCTTCGTGCTCGTGGAGGGCAAGGGCGGGCGGCGCCGGGCGGTGGCGGTGCCGAGGGAGGCGCTCGCGCGCCTGCGGGCCTATCTGCGCGTCGGCCGGCCCGAGCTGCGGGCGCGCGACCGGCGGCCGCGGCGCGACCAGGCCCGCCACCGCGACGCCGACGCGGTCTTCCTGAGCGCGCGCGGCCGGCGCCTGGGGCGCGGGGCCGTGTGGCGCATCGTGGCCGACGTCGCCGACCGCGCCGGGCTGCGGGACGACGGCGCGCGGGTGTTCCCGCACGCCCTGCGGCACTCCTGCGGCACCCACCTGATCCAATCGGGCGTGGACATCCGCTACGTCCAGGCCCACCTCGGCCACGCCTCGCCGGTGACCACCGAGGTCTACACGCACGTGACCGCCGCGCACCTGCGCGAGGACTTCGACCGCGCCCACCCGCGGGCGCGGGCCGGCCGGCCTATCCTCCGGGTGACCTTCACGACCACGCCGGCGCGGTCGCGCAGCCCGTCGCCGATGAGGACGGCGCGGACGCGGTAGCGGCCGGGGCGGGTGTCCTGCGGCAGCCGGATGAGGACGCTTCCGCGGGTCGGCCCGGTCAGCTTGCGGATGGCGCGCACGAAGCCCCCACCGACGGGCTGGGTCGTGACCACCGCGTTGCCGGGCCGGCCGAGAGCCAGCCGAACGCGGTTCGGCCCCGCGGGCTCGAGCGTCAGCCCGCCCGGCTGCGGGACCGGGTAGTCCACGCCGGTGGCCGACGCGCCGGGGGCGGCCCGGAATGCGCGGTACTGCGCGAGCCACTCCGCGGCCGCGGCGCCGTTCCGCAGCCCGTAGGCCCCGGGCCCCCGCGCCAGCAGCTCGCGCCCGGCGGGCGTCGAGCGCGCCCGCGCCCACAGCTCCGCCTGGCCGAGCCCGCCGTCGGGGCCCAGCAGGATCCGCAGCTCCCCGCGGTCGGTCGGCCACCGCGCGAGCCAGCGGGTCGGGACCGTGGCCATCTCGCGTGGCGGCAGCGGTGAGAGGTCGCCGCGATAGCTCAGGAGGTAGGTCGCGCGGGCGCGACTGACAGCGTCGACCAGCGCGCGCAGCTTGGCGGGCAGGGGGCGGCGTGGGTCGGCGCGCCCCACCTGCTCCACGAGCGCAGGCGCCGCGTAGAAGAGGACGCGTTGCGCGTTCGGCCCGAGGCGCTCGAGGGCCGTCGCGAGCGACCGCGCCGCGGTCGCCGTCCACTGTCGCGGGGAGATCTCGTCGACCCCGACGAGGCTCCCGACTCCAGGCTGGCCCCACCCCGCGCGCAGGAGGGCGGCGATGCGGCGCGGCCCGGCACCGGCGAGGTCGCGTCCAGCCACCTTGCCCACCGTGCGGGCGGCGGGCCAGCGGGGATTGGGCCGGATCGGCGCCTGGCGCAGGGTGCCGCCGCCGACGCCGTCGTGTACGACCGACGCGGCCTCCTCGTGGAGGTAGAGCAGCGGCGCGTCGGCCGCGCGGGCGGCGCCCGGCGCGGCGGCGATCAGGGCGCCGGCGGTGGCGAGGACAGCCGCGCGCGCGGCGCGGCGTGGGGGGGCGGGGGGCGCCATTCCCGCAAGGTGTACCGCGGCGCGCGCGCGCCAAGCCGCGACGAAACGGAACGCTTACGTCCCCGGCCGCAGATCGGCGAATTCAGTCGGATGGGGTGGCCGACAACATCCCCGACCCCACCAGCGCGATCAGGAGCGAGAGGGCGATGAAGCCGAGGACGAGCCCGGCGATGGCGGCGCCGCGGCCTCCGAGGGTCCCGCGGGACGCGCGGATGTCCCCCAGGGCGAGCGTGCCGAACGCGACGGCCAGCGTGGAGGCGAAGACGGTGATGAAGCCCGCGATGCCGAGGACGAGCGCCACCGTCGCCTTGCCCGAGGTGCGCCGCGCCGTGGGCTGCTCCTCCTCCGGCCCCTCGGCCGCGCGCCTCCGGCGCGAGCGGCGGCCTCGGCGGCCCCCATCGCCATCCGGCGGAAGCCGACGAGCGTGACGATGACCCCGGCCAGCCCGACCCAGAACGCCAGCATCAGCAGGACCCCCCCGCGCTCGAGGCTCACGTCCGCGTCGGCCGCGAAGTCGTCGGAGGTGCGGCCGGTCAGCACGATCAGGCCCGACGTCGCCGCCACGATCGAGGCGAGCGCCACCCCGGCGAGGTGGGCCCACAGCCACGGCGCCAGCGCGGCCGCGAGCAGCAGCAGCGCGCCGGCGGCGCCGAGCGCGCCCACGGCCGGCTCGAGATCGATGGTGGCGATCGTCCGCGGGGCGCCGCGGGCGGGGCCGCTGGCCAGGTCGCCCGACGGGGCGAGCGCCACGAGCACTCCCGCGGCCGCGCGCGAGCGCGAGCCCGGCCCGCACGAGGACGTTCGTCGGGCCGTAGCGGGCGCCGGTCACGGCGGTGAACCCTAGTGGCTGGCCGCGGGGTGCGGGCGGACCGGCACGATGCGCGGGACGATCGCGGCCGAGCCCACCTCCAGGATCCCCACCGAGGGGCGCATCGCCTCGGGGCCCAGCTGCCACCGGAAGCGCCGCACCCCGCGGTCGCCGACGCCCTTCACGCCGGCCCGCGGCGGCGCGCCGCCCTCCATGTTCCCCCACGGGCAGACCGCGCCCGGCGAGAAGAAGAGCGCCGACCCCCGCCGGACGATCGCCGGCTCGTGCCAGTGGCCGTACACGACGCAGTCAACCGGCCCCGTCCGCCGGGCGAGGGCGGCGTGCAGGCCGGCCCGGTAGCCGAGGTTGCGCCCCGCGACCACCGAGGCGGCGATCACGGACGTGTCGACCACCCGGCTCCGCCGGCCGTGGTTCAGGCCGATCCGCCGGCCTCCGGCGACGACCACCGCGGTCTCGGGCAGCCCGAGCCCCTCCAGGCGGTCGTGGTCGCCGCGCACGGCGACGACCGGCGCGACGGCCTCGAGGTCCTCGAGCACCGAGGGGACGCTCAGGTCGCCGGCGTGGAGGATCAGGTCGCAGCCCTCGAGCGCCTCCAGGACGCCGTCCGGCAGCGCGTCGAGGTACTCGCCGACGTGGCTGTCGGCGACGACGCCGATCCGGCGCGTCCGCCCCGGGGGGCTCACCCGGCGTAGCGCCGCGCCTGCGCGGCGCGCGCGACGGCCAGCTCCACGAGGCGGTCGACGAGGTCGGGGTAGGCGATCCCCCCCGCCTCCATCAGCGTGGCGTAGACGCTGGTCGGGGTGAAGCCCGGCATCGTGTTCAGCTCCGACAGCAGCACCTCGCCGCCGTCGGACACGAAGAAGTCGACCCGGGCAAGGCCGGCGCAGTCGACCGCCTGGAAGGCGCGCAGCGCGAGCTCGCGGGCGCGCTGGGCCACTGGGTCGGGGAGGTCGGCGGGAACCTCCACCCGCGAGCGGCCGGGCTCGTACTTGGTCGCGTAGTCGTACCACTCCGAGTCGTACGTGATCTCGCCGACGGGCGAGACGATCGGCTCGTCCTCGCCGAGCACCCCGACCTCCACCTCGCGCCCCGAGATGGCCCGCTCCACGAGGGCCTTGGGGTCGTGGCGGAAGGCCAGCGCCAGCGCCGCGTCGAGGTCCGCCTCCGCCGGGACGGGGCTGATGCCGACGCTGGAGCCCAGGCGGGCGGGCTTGCAGAAGGCGGGGTAGCCCACGCGCTCGGCGATCGCGCTGCGGACGTCGTCCGGCCGGGCCCGCCACTCGGCCTCGGTCACCACGCGGTGCTCGGGCGTGGGGATCCCGGCGTCGCGCAGGAACACCTTGAACATCGCCTTGTCCATGGCCACCGCCGACGCGGCCACGCCGGCGCCGACGTAGGGGGCACCCGCGACCTCGAGCGCGCCCTGGACCGTCCCGTCCTCGCCGTTGGGGCCGTGGAGGACCGGGAAGACGGCGTCGAGCGGTCCGCTCGGGCCCGCCGTCGAGCGAGGCGAGCCGGGGCGTGCCGTCGGGCGCCGGCACCAGCGCCACCGGTGACCCGTCAACGCTCCAGCCCCCCTCGCGCGAGATGAGCACGGGGACCACCTCGTAGCGCTCCGGGTCGAGGGCGGCGATGACGGCCTCCGCCGACGACAGCGACACCTCGTGCTCGCTGCTGCGGCCCCCCATCAGGACGGCCAGGCGCCGCCTCACGCAGCCCTCACGGCGGGGGCGGCTGCGCGCCGCCGCTCCCGGAGCCGTCGTCGCCCTCCCCCCCGCCCTCGCCGAGGCTGCCGGGGTCGCCTCCCGACGAGCCGAGGCTGACGCTGATGGTGATCGTGCTGCCGGGGTCCACCTCGGTGCCCTCGGCGGGGTCGGAGCTGACGACCGTCCCGGCCGGCTCGTCCGAGTCGACCTCGACCGTGCTCACGTCGAAGCCCGCGTTCTGGAGCTTGGTCTGGGCGTCCGTCGCCGTGTTGCCGACGATCGTCGGGACCGTGACCTGCTCGGGCGCGGCGGCCAGGACGAGGTCGACGCCCGAGCCCTCGGGGACCCTCGCGCCCGGCCCGGGGCTCTGGCGGATGACCGTGCCCTCGGCGAAGTCCTCGTTGGGTTGCGAGGAGACGTTGCCGACGACCAGGCCGGCGCCGTTGAGCTCCGCCTCGGCGCTCGAGAGATCCTGCTGCTGGACGTCGGGGACGGCCACGTTCTCGGGGCCGCTCGACACGACGATGGTCACCGCGCTGCCGACCTCGGCCTGCGAGCCGCCCGCTGGGCTCTGGCGGATCACGACGCCCTCGTCAACGTCGTTGCTCGCCTCCTGCTGGGTGTCGACCTCGAAGTCCGCGCGCTGCAGCTCGGCCGTCGCGGCCGCCTCCTCGTCGCCCTCGACGTCGGGCACGGCCGCCAAGCCCGGCCCGACGCTGACCCGCAGCACGACGGAGTCGCCCTCGTCAACCTCGCTCCCGGCCGGCGGATCGGTGTCGATGGCCTCGCCCGCGTCAACGTCCGCATTGGTCACCCGCTGGACCGCGACCTCGAGGCCGGCGTTCTCGAGGGTCGCCTGGGCCTCGGCGGCGCTCTGGCCCGAGACCGAGGGGATCGTGACCGCCCGTGCGTCGTCGCCGCCGAACAGGAGGAAGCCCGCGACCGCGAGCGCCGCCAGCAGCACGAGGCCCCCCACGATCCAGGGCCAGCGGCGGCGGCGCTCGCCCGGCGGCTCGTCCGGCGGCGGCGGCGCGACCCGGGTGGGGCCGGTGACCGGGTCCATCACGCGCGTCTCGGCCGTGGCGGGGCCGGCGGCGGGCATCACGCTGGTCGTGCTCCCCGAGCCGTCGAGCGCCGTGCGGGCCTCGGAGAGGGCGCGGCTGAACTCGCCGGCCGTGCGGTAGCGCTCGGAGGGCCGCTTGGCCAGCGCCCGCATGACGACCGACTCGAGCTCGGGCGGCACGCTCGGCTCCACCATGCGGGGCGGCACGGGCTCGTCGCTGATCTGCTTCATCGCGACCGCGACGGCCCGGTCGCCGTCGAAGGGCACCCGCCCGGTGAGCATCTCGTAGAGGACGATGCCGACGGCGTAGCAGTCGCTGGCCGCCGTCACCTCGTCGCCGCGCGCCTGCTCGGGCGAGAGGTACTGCGCCGTGCCGATGACCGAGCCCGCCTCGGTCATGTCCGCCTGGGCGCCGGCGCGCGCGATGCCGAAGTCGGTCACCTTGAGGTGGCCGTCCTCGGCCACGAGGACGTTCTGCGGCTTCACGTCGCGGTGCACCACGTCGCGCCGGTGGGCGGCGCCGAGCGCCGCGAGGATCTGCTGGGCGAAGTCGATCGCCTGGAGCGGCGGCAGCGGGGCGCGCCGGCGGATGACCTGCTTGAGGTCCGGCCCCGACAGGTACTCCATCACGATGTAGTAGCTGCCGTCCGCCTCCCCGCGGTCGTAGACGGCGACGATGTTCGGGTGGTTGAGCCCGGCCGCCGCCGAGGCCTCGCGGCGGAAGCGCTCCACGAACTGGGGGTCCGAGGCGTAGGGCTCGGCGAGCACCTTCACCGCCACCTGGCGGTCGAGCAGGCGGTCGTGGCCCAGGTAGACGCGGGCCATGCCCCCGGCGCCGAGCTGGCGGCCCAGCTCGTAGCGCCCCCCGATCAGCTCGCCGGGCTCGAACGGGGTCATGGCGCCACCTGGAGGGCGCTGTCCATGACGGCCGCCGCCACCGGCGCCGCCGCCTCGCCGCCCGTGGAGGCGGTGTCCTCGATGACGACGGCCACGGCGACCTGGGGGTCCTCGGCCGGCGCGAAGCCGATGAACCAGGCCTGGTTGCGGTTCGGGTCGTCGCTCTCGGCGGTGCCCGTCTTGCCCGCCACCGTCACGCCGACGCCCGACAGCGCGGCCCGCGTCCCCGTCCCCTCGCGCACCACGTCCTCCATCATCGCGGCGAGCTCCGCCGCGTTCGACGGGCTCATCACCTGGCCGAGCTCCTCCGGCTCGCCGCGCTGCACGAGCGAGCCGCCGCGGTCGACGATACGGGTCATGAGGCGCGGCGCCATGGCCGTGCCGCCGTTGGCGATCGCGCCGGCGACCATCGCCATCTGCACCGGCGTGACCGCGAGCTGCTCCTGGCCGATCGCCAGGCGGGCCGTGTCCTCGTCCGGGTCGTCGTTGGGCAGCACCTCGTCGTACCGCTGCGGCGGCCCGAGATCGCGACCTCGGGGAGGTCGATCGGCGGGCGCTCGCCGAACCCGTAGGCCGTCATGATCTCGCCCATCCGCTCGGCGCCCAGGGCGTCCCCGATCTCGGCGAAGGTCGTGTTGATCGAGAACGTCAGCGCGGTGGTGAGGGTGTGCGGCCCGAACCGGGCTCCGCCGAAGTTCTCGATCGGCCCGCCCGGGGTCTCGTACTCCGAGCCGCCCGGGAACTCGCTGTCGGGCGTGTAGAGGCCGCTCTCCAGGGCCTCCGAGGCGGTCACGGTCTTGAAGCTCGAGCCGGGCGGGTAGAGGCCCTGGACCGTGCGGTTCAGGAGCGGCCCGCCCTCCCGCGGGATGGCCGCGAAGTCGTCGACCGCGAGCTGGAGGTCGAAGGTCGGCGACGAGGCCATCGCGATCACCTTGCCGGTGCGCGGCTCCAGCGCGACCACCGCGCCCGGACCGCTCGAGAGCTGCTGTTGCGCGACGGCCTGCACGCGGGTGTCGAGGCCGATGTGGACGTTGGCCCCCTCCTTCTCGCTCAGGTTGAGGCGCTGCAGGAGCGGCTCGGTGCCGAAGCTGCCCGAGAGGTAGCGGTCGTAGGTGCGCTCGAGGCCCGTCTCGGCGGCCTCGGACGTGTAGCCGATGGTCTGGGCGGCGAGGTCGCCCTGGGGGTAGAGGCGCTCGAACACCTTCTGCCCCTTCACGCGCACGGCGCGGCTCGCCGCCATGATCTTCCCGTCGGCCGAGACGATCCGGCCCCGGTCGACCAGGCGCTCGGCCTGGGCCGTCTGCTCGTTGCCCGGGCGGTCCTTGAGCCCGTCGGCGGCGACCACCTGCCAGTACCCGAGCATCAGCATGAGCAGGCCGAAGCCGGCGGCGAGCGTCAGGTAGAGGCGGCGGATCGACCGGTTCACGCGACGACCTCACGCTCGCGGTCGCGCGCGGCCTCCTGGGCGGCGCGCTCGCGGCGGCTCGGCCGCGCCGCCCCGGCGCGCGAGCGGTGGCTGATGATCAGCAGCAGGGCCACCAGGGCGAAGTTCGTCACCACGCTCGACCCGCCGTAGCTCATGAAGGGCAGGGTCACCCCCGTGAGCGGGATGAGCCGGATGACGCCCCCGATGATGAGGATGGCCTGCAGCCCGATCGTCGCCGTGAGCCCGCCGGCCAGGAGCTTCGAGAAGCCGTCGTTGGCGTTGGCCGCGATCACGAAGCCGCGCTGGATCAGCACCAGGAAGCCGAGCAGGATGCCGACCCCGCCGATGTAGCCCAGCTCGGTGGCGACCGCGGTGAACATGAAGTCGGTCGGCAGGGCCGGCACCACCGTCGAGCCGTCGCCGCGCACCAGGAAGGCGCGCCCGAGCCCGGGCCCCAGCACCCCGCCCTCGGCCAGCGCGTAGAGCGACTGGACGAGCTGGAAGCCCTGGTCCTGGGCGTCGTCGAACGGGGCCAGCCAGTTCTGCGACCCGGCTCTCGATGCGCGGCACGACGGTGTAGACCGCCGCCGACCCCACCAGGAACACCGCGAGCCCGAAGACCGTGTACGCCGCCCGCCCGCTGGCGAGGTAGATCATCGCCAGGAAGACGCCGAGGAACAGCAGCGCCGTGCCGAAGTCGTTGAGCACCACGACGAGCCCGAGACACGCGGCGAGGAAGACGAGCACCGGGCCGAGCGCGGACATGGGCGGCGTGGGCACGCCCCAGACGCGGCGGGTCGGCACCGCCAGCAGCTCGCGCTTGTCGCGCAGGTACGCCGCCAGGAAGATCACGATCAGGACCTTCGCCACCTCGCCGAGCTGGATCGTCTGGCCGCCGCCGATCTCGATCCAGAGCCGGGCGCCGTTGATGCGGGTGCCGAAGATCATGGTGATCAGCAGCAGGCCGACGCCGGTCAGGCCGATCAGGTAGCGGTAGCGCTCGAGCACCCGGTGGTCGGGCAGGGCGAACAGCACCCCGATGAACGCGGCGCCCCCCACCGCCACCCAGACCGCCTGGTCGGCGGCCAGCTCCGGGCTGATGCGGTCGAGCTCGACCAGGCCGATCGCCGTGAGCACCCCCACGGTCGGCAGCAGGTAGGGGTCGGCCAGAGGGGCGCGCAGGCGCAGGGCGACGTGCATCGCCAGGAAGACGGCGAGCACGCCGAGGGCGCCGGGGATCGGGCCCGGGTCGAAGCTGTCGGCGCGGGCGCTGGCCACCGACGCCATCCCGACGAGCCCGAGGAGCCCGGCCGGGATCAGGAACCCCAGCTCGAGGGTGCGCGGCGAGATCACCCGGGCGCCTGCTCCGCGCCCGCCGGCGCGGGCGCGCTCTCGGGCGCGGTGTCGGGCGCGGGCGGCCGCACGGCGGGGGTCTCGGGGAGGGCGAAGCGCCACACCAGCCCCGCCGCCAGGCTCACGGCCTCGCCCTGCCCCTGAGCGCCCTCCGACAGCGCCCCGGCGTCGGACGCCCGCACGGCGTCGGCCGACACGCCGATCTCCTGCCACGACGTGGAGAGGTCGAGGCCGGCCACGTGGATCGGCAGGCCGTGGGAGACCTGCACGTTGCCGTCGGGCGACTCCTCGACGACGTAGGTGCGGCTGGCGATCCACGCGACGGCCCCGGCGGCCAGCGCCACCACGACCGCCGCCGCGGCGAGGGTCGGCTTCCAGCGAATGCGCCGGCGCCGCGGGACGCGCTCGAGGACCCGCGGCGGCCGGCTGCTGCCGGTCCCCGCGCGGCCGGCGGCCCCGTGGACGCCGCCGAGCACCTTCACCTCGGCCGTCGCGGCGGGCTCGGGGGCCGCGCCCGGGGCGTCGACGATCGGCACCTCGGCGGTCGAGCCGCTCTGGCCGTCGCCCACCACGCCCACGCGCGCGAGCACCACGGTGACGTTGTCGGTGCCGCCGGCGCCGTTGGCGCGCTCGACCAGCCCCTTGGCGGCGTCGGCCAGGGTCACCGCGTCCGCGAGGGCGGCGGCGATGTCCTCCTCGGACACGTACGACGACAGGCCGTCGCTGCACAGCATCACGACGTCCCCGTCGCGGAGGTACTCCGAGAAGGTGTCGACCGTCACCTCCGGCTCGGCGCCGAGCGCTCGGGTGATCACGTTGCGGTGCGGGTGGTGCTCGGCGTCCTCCGGGCTGATGCTGCCGCGGCGCACCAGCTCGGCCACCACCGAGTGGTCCTCGGTGAGCTGGCGCAGCTTGCCGTCGCGCCAGAGGTAGGCGCGCGAGTCGCCCACGTGCACGACGTCGAGGCGCCCGTCCTCGAGCATCGCGGCCGTGAAGGTGGTGCCCATGCCGCTCTTGTCGGGGTCCTCGCGCGCCATCCGGCGGATCGCGGCGTTCGCGCGGCCCACCGCTGCGCGCACGTCCCCGACCTCGACGGGCTCCTCGAGGCGGGCCACCTCCTCCACGGCGAGCTGGGCCGCGACCTCGCCCGCCTTGGCCCCGCCCATGCCGTCCGCGACCGCGATCACGGGGGGCCGCCCGAGCGAGCGGTCCTCGTTGTGCCGGCGCACGCGGCCCGTGTCGGACAGGTCGGCCAGCTCCACCAGGGCCAGCTCGCCGCCCGCGGTGCCCTCGGAGTCCATCTCCGGACCTCTACTCCTCGTAGCGGAGGATGCTCTGCCCGATCCGCAGGATGTCGCGCACCTTGAGCTGCGCGTCGCTGTCGATGCGGCGGTCGTTCAGGAACGTGCCGTTCGTCAACCCGAGGTCCACGACGAAGTGGTACGCGCCGCGGCGGGTCACGCGCGCGTGCATGTGGGAGACGAACTGGTCGGAGATCGTGATGTCGGCGGCCTCGGAGCGCCCGATGGTGAGGCCGCCGCCCAGCGGGATCTCCTGGCCCTCGGTCAGGGAGGGCGAGGACTCGACGACCAGCCGCGGGTCGAGGTTGGCCGACAGGTCGAGCGGCCCGCTGCCCTCCTCGGCCGACTCGGTGAGGGCCTCGGAGCGATCGGTCGACGCGGCGGGGAGGGGCGGGGCCTCCGGGATCTCGACCGGCGGGGGAAGTGGGGGCGGGGCGGCCGCGGCCGGCTCGGGCGCGGCGGCCGGGGCGGCGGCCATGGCCGGCTCGCGCTGCGGCGGCGCGGCGTCGGGCGCGGGCGGCGCGGGCGGCGGCGGCCCCGGCGAGCCGCTGAGCTGCCGGCTCGCGCTGCGCACGACCGCCCACACGAACGCGTAGAGGAGCACGAGGAACACGACCTCGGCGATGATCAGGCCGGTCTCGGTCATGCCAGCTCGACGTGGATCTCGGTCGTCCCCATGACGATCGTGTCGCCGTGGGCCAGGGCGTGGCGCTTGACGACCTGGCCGTTGACCTCGGTGCCGTTGGTGCTGCCCATGTCGACGAGGTAGTAGTCGAGCCCCACGTGGCGGATCTCGGCGTGGACGCGGCTGGCGTTGGGGTCGGGCACCAGGACGTCGCAGTCGCGGCTGCGCCCCAGGGTGCTCACCCGCTTGGTGACCTTCGTGCGGTTGACGCCCACGACCAGCGTCATGACCTCCGGGGTGAGCCCGGCGTCGCGCGCCTCCTGGGCCGAGATCACCTGCGTGCCGCTGACGCCCTCCAGCGGCTGGTAGGGGCGCGGGGGAGGTGGGGGGGTGACCGCCGGCGGCGGGGTGACGGCCGGGGGCACCGGCTCGGCCGGCGGGACGTCGACCGGCGCCGGCGGCTGGGGGCGGGCCGCCTCCTCCTCCTGCGGCGGCGCCTCGGCGGGCCCGGCCGCCTCGGGCTCCGGCTCGGCGGGCGGCGCCTCGGCCATGCGGCAGGAGATGCCGAACTCGCCGACCCGCAGATCCGAGTCGGTGAGCAGGCTCACCGTTGGCGGGGCGACCAGCGACAGCCCGGCCGTGCGCGCGTGGGCGTCGAGGTAGGCGGCCAGCTCGGTCGTCAGCGACTGCTCGTAGGTGGCGAAGCTCTCCCGGTCCTGGGGCGCCAGGTAGACCGTGAACTCGTTCGGGACGTAGACGCGCGACACCGAGACCGTCTTGTGGTCCTCCATCTCGCGGGCCAGCTTGCGGGCGAGCTCGACCGGCTGCAGGCTGCTCCGAAACGCCCGCCGGAAGCTGCGCTCGAAGAGTCCCTCGATCTTCTGCTCGATGTCGCGCAGGAGGCTCATGCGGTCGGATTTCGCAGCGTAGCGGACGCCCTCGCGGGCACGCGCCGCCGGAGGACGCGCCAGGGCCGCATGGCCCACGCCAGCACGATCACCGCGGCCGGCACCAGCGCTGCCACGGCGTCGGCGGCGTCCGGGGCGGTCGCGACCAGCGCGGCCCCCACGGCCGCCACCCAGGCGGCGCAGGCCGCCAGGCGCGGGCCGCCGGGGCGCGCCCGCAGCACCAGCGGGACGCACATCGCGGCGGCGACGAGGGCCGCGGCCTGGACCAGCGCCTCGGGCCGGTCGGCCAGGGGATCCCACAGGGCGCGCCCCGCGTCCTCCGGCGACGACCCCTCGTCCAGCCCGCCCACGGCCGACGGCAGGGGCGCGCCCCCCGCCAGCAGCCCCCCGGCTCCCGCGGCCACCTGCCAGCCCAGGGCCGCGACCATCCCCGCGGCCGCCGCCCACAGGCGCGCCGGCCAGCGCGGCACGAGGCCCGCGATCGCCGGGTAGAGCGGCCCGAGGCCGAGCGCGAACAGCGCCGGCGCGGCGGCGGGCAGCAGGAGCAGGCGGCCGGTGCGCCAGCCGGTGACGGCGACGGCCAGCGCGACGGCCCCGAGGATCGCCGCCGCCGCCGGCGAGGCGAGGCCCACCAGGACGGACCCGGCCACCACCGCCAGGGCCGCGGCCGCGCGCGGCCGCCAGGCGAAGGCGAGCGCGGAGAGGACGATCGCCGCCACGGCCACGCCGGGGCGCTGCCAATCGGCCGAGAGGTGCTGTGCCAATTGGCCGTCCGCCGCCGCGAGCCCCGCCCCGGCCAGGGCCGCGCCACCCGCCGCGCTGGCCAGGACCGGGAGGGCGCGCGCGCCGCGCCGCCGGGCCGCGGGGCCGAGCCCGCCCCGCGCCTCGGCCAGGTGGTCGGCCATCTCGCGGGCGGAGGGCCGGGCCGCCGGGTCGCGCGCGAGGCCGGCCTCGATCGCCGCGCAGAGGCGCTTGGGCAGGTCCGGCCGCGCCCGCGCGAGCGGCGGGACGGCGCCGGCCGCGGCGCGCCGGGCGGTCTCGGCGGGCGATCCGCCGGCCACCGGGTTCGCGCCGGCGAGGCCCTCGTAGACGACCAGGCAGGCCGAGTAGACGTCGGACGCGGGCCCGGCCCCCTCGCCGCGCGCCTGCTCGGGGGCCATGTAGGCGACCGTGCCGACGACGCCCCCGGTCAGGGTCAGGCGGCTCTCGCCGGAGAGGCGGGCGACGCCGAAGTCCGACAGCCGGGCGCGCCCGTCGGGACCCAGCAGGATGTTGGCGGGCTTGACGTCGCGGTGCACCACCCCGCGCGCGTGGGCGTGGGCCAATGCCGCCAGCACGTCCTCGCCGACGCGGACGAAGGAGCGGTCGGCCCGGTCGGCGCGATCGCGCAGGACCTCGAGCAGGGAGGGCCCCTCGACCAGCTCCCACACGAGGTAGAGGCACTCCCGGTCCTCGCCCCAGTCGCGCAGGGCGACGATGCAGGGGTGGTCGAGGCGGCTGGCCGCCCGCACCTCGGCGCCCACGCGCGGGGCCAGCCCGAGCTCGACGGGGACGACCTTGACGGCCACCTCGTCGCCGGTGGCGAGGTCGCGGGCGCGGTGGACCACGGCCGTGGCCCCGCGGCCGATGGCCGGGCCGAGCACGTAGCGCCCGAGCGCGCGCCTGTCGTGGGTGGTGTGGGAGGTCACGGATGGGGATCTTCCACCATCGCGGCGGCCTTCCCTGCGCGGGCCGGTGCGCGGGGGGCGGCGGGGGCCCGTGGTACCCTGGCCCAGCAGGATGCCTGGGCGAGTGGTGGAATTGGTAGACACGCTAGGTTCAGGGTCTAGTGCTCGCATGAGCTTGGGGGTTCGAGTCCCCCCTCGCCCACCTCCACCCCGTCTCCAGAGCCCGGTGCGGAGCCACATCTCCCGACGACCGACCCTCAGGTAGGGCATGGCCGAGTTCGACGACGAGCGGCCGCCCGGCGACGACCGCTCGGCTGAGCCGCCCGAGCCCGGCACGGGCGGGCTGCGCCGCTTCCCGCGCCGGGAGCGGGGCTCCGACGACCCCTACGCCGACGACGAGGGCACGGGGGAGGTCCCGCGCCCGCCCGCGGAGCCTCCGCGCGACGACGACCTGGGCTTCGACGACATCGACGACGAGCCGGCTCCGCCGCCGCGCTCGTCCTCCCGCTCGTCGCGCGGGCGCTCCTCGGGGGGGCGCCGGCCTCCGCGCGGGCGCTCGGGCTCGGCCCGCGGCGGCGGCGGTGGAGGAGCGAGCGGGGGCGCGGCCGTCCTGCGCCAGCCGCGCGCGCGACTGCTGCTCGCCGTCGTCTTCGCGGCGATCCTCATCCTGGTGATCGTCCTGGTCGTCCGCGACTGCCAGCGCAGCCAGCTCGAGGACTCCTACACCTCGTACCTCAACGACGTGTCGGCCATCGTCGCCACGTCGGCCGAGCAGGGCAAGCAGCTGCGCCAGATCATGAACAACCCGCGCGGCGAGAACCCGCCGCAGCTGAGCCAGAAGATCCGCGCCCTGGCGGGCGAGGCGAGCGCGCTCGTGGACCAGGCCGAGGACCTCGACCCGCCGGGCGCGCTGTCCACCCCGCAGCGGGCGCTGGTGCGGTCGCTGGAGTACCGCGTGAACGGCATGACCTCGCTCGCGCAGAACCTGCCCACGCTGCTCCAGGCCAAGGACGAGGACACGAAGGCGCTCGGGATCGCCGAGGCGATGAAGCGCTTCCTGGCCAGCGACGTCATCTACTCGGACGAGTTCGTCGGGCCCACCCAGGAGGCCCTCGAGAACGACGACATCACCGGCGTCGAGGTGCCCACCGGCCAGCCCTTCCTGCCCAATCCCGCGCTGGTCACCTCGGCGGGCGCCGCGACCCTCATCCCGGCGCTCCAGCGGAGCGGGCCCGCCCAGGGCGGGGACGACGCCGCCGCCGGCAACCTGCGCGGCACCTCGATCGTCTCCACCGAGGCCCTGCCGTCCGAGACGCGCCTCACCCCGGGGACGCCGCAGGCCGTCCAGGCCTCCGACCAGCTCAAGTGGCGCGTGACGATCGAGAACGGCGGCGACTTCAACGAGACCGCCATCGTGGTGACCGCCTCGTTCTTCTACCCGAGCGATCCCCAGCAGGTCGACGAGAAGCAGGCCCAGATCGACGAGCTGGCGCCCGGCCAGACCACGACGGTCGAGATCGCCGGCCCGACGACGCCGGTCTTCGGCGAGCAGGGCACGCTGAGGATCGAGGTCGACGCCGTGACCGGTGAGACCAACACCGACAACAACGCGGCCGAGTATCCGGTCAAGATCACCATCTGATGGAGGTCTACGACTGGATCGCGGTCGCCGCGGGCGCGGCGGCGGTGATCGCACTGGTGCTCTGCGCGGTCCTGTGGGCCTCGCTCCGCCGCGTGCGCGCGACGCAGCAGGTGCTCCTGCCCGACGGCGCGTCCGCGGGCCTCGTCAACCGGCAGGCGTCGCTGCAGCGCGCGCAGGAGCGCCTGGAGGGCGGGCTCAGGGACCTCGAGGCGCTCGTCGAGCGGCAGGGCGAGGTCACCGAGGCCAGCCTGAGGACCTCGCTCCGGTTCCAGGGCATGGTGCGCTACGACGCCTACCGCGACATGGGCGGCCAGCAGTCCTGGTCGATCGCCCTGCTCGACGCCAACCAGAACGGGGCCGTCGTCACCTCGCTCCACGCGCGCGACCACGCCCGCGTCTACCTCAAGGAGATGTCCGAGGGGACGCCGAGCCAGCGCCTGTCGCCGGAGGAGGAGCGCGCCGTGGCGCTCGCCCTGGGGCGGCCCGCCCCGCCCGCGCCCGAGCCCGAGGTCGCCACCCCGCCGCCCGCCGACGGGCAGGCGACGGGCGAGTTCGAGGGGCCGCCGCCGGGCGGCGCGGCCTGACGCCGTGAGCGTCGGCTACCTCGGGCCCCCCGGCACCTTCGCCGAGGAGGCCCTCCTGGCGCTCGGCCCGACCGGCGAGGCCGTTCCGCTCGCGAGCGTCGTCGAGTGCTTCCGCGCGGTGCGCGAGGGCGAGGTCGCCGAGGTCCTGGTGCCGATCGAGAACTCGATCGAGGGCTCGGTCAACCAGACCCTCGACCAGCTGGCCGCGGCCGACGGCGCGCTGCGGATCCGGGCCGAGGTGGAGCACCCGGTGCGCCACCACCTGATCGCCCGCACCGACGTCGCGCCCGGCGACCTGGCCCGGGTGCTGTCGCACCCCCACGCGACGGCGCAGTGCCAGGGCTTCCTGCGCGCGCGGTGCCCAGAGGCGGAGATCGTGGCCGCCAACTCGACCGCCGACGCGGTCCTGACGGTGAGCGCGTCGGAGGAGCCGTGGGGGGCGATCGGCACGCTGCGGGCCGCCGACCTCTACGGCTGCCGGGTCATCGTCCCCGACATCGCCGACACCGAGGGGAACTCCACCCGCTTCGTGCTGCTGGGCGCCGAGGAGGCCCCGGCCGTCGGCCCGGGCCGCTTCCGCACCTCGATCATCTGCGCCCTCGAGCGCGACCGCCCCGGGGCGCTGCTGGCCATCCTCCAGGAGTTCGCCATGCGCGCGGTCAACCTGTCGAAGCTGGAGAGCCGGCCCACCAAGACGGGCCTCGGCCGCTACATCTTCTTCATCGACATCGAGGGCAGCCGCGAGCGCGACCTGCCCGTCGACGCCGCCATCACGGCGATCGAGCAGCAGGGCGTCGCGCGCGTGAGCTTCCTCGGCTCCTACCCCGCGAGCGGCGGGTCGGGCTAGAATCCCCGCGGGCTGGGGATCCGGTGCCGGAGCCAGCGGCCCGCCACCCACGCGATCGTCCGAGGAGCCCGATGGCCCAGCAGGTCCTGGTGCTCAACGCGACCTACGAGCCCATCAACGTGTGCTCGCTGCAGCGCGCGGTCGTGCTCGTGCTCAAGAACAAGGCCGAGGTGCTGGAGCGCGCCGCCAAGCGGCTGCGCAGCGCGACGGTCGACCACGCGTACCCGCTCGTGATCCGGCTCGTCTACTTCGTGCGCGTTCCGCGCCACGAGTCGCGCAAGATCTCGCGCCGCGCCGTGTTCGCCCGCGACGGCTACGCAGTGCCAGTACTGCGGAACCGGGTCGCACCTCACCATGGACCACGTGGTCCCGCGCTCGCGCGGCGGCCACTCGTCGTGGGACAACGTCGTCACCTCCTGCGCGCCCTGCAACCTGCGCAAGGGGGACAAGCTCCCCGGCGAGATCGGCATGCACCCGCGCTCCAAGCCACGCGCCCCGAGGCCGGACGTCTTCATCTCGGTCGCGGCCCCGCGGCAGCCGAAGTCCTGGCGGCCGTACCTCGCCCCCGCCTGACCGACGCGGGAGGACCCGCGCCGGCGACGGCGAAACCGGCCTGCGTGACCGTGGTCCGCATCCATTCCGGCCCCCTCCGCGGGGTCAGCCTGCACGTCAGCGAGCGCCGGCTCGCCGCCCGCCTGAAGACCGCCCGCCGGCGCCGCCGGCCGATCCAGGTCGTCGGGCGCCTGCGCCGCGCCGCCTGAGCGGCGCCCGCCGGTGATCGAGCTGATCGAGGGCCTGCCGGCGCCGGTCGTCGGGCTGCGCGTCGCCGGCGAGGTGACCCGGCAGGACTACGAGCGGGTCCTGCTCCCGGCGGTCCGGGCGATGCGGGAGTCCCACGACCGCATCCGGTGGCCTGTACGTGCTCGGCGCGCTGCCCGGCCTGGCGCTGATGGTCCTCGCGCGCGGCGGAGCGGAGCGGTCGATCCCGGCCGGCCTCGTCGCGCTGCGGACGGTGCGCTCGGCGCTGCTGCACGACACCGCCCTTCGGGCGCACGCCCTGCGCCTGGGCCGTCGCGGTCGGGGCGGGCACCCTGCTCTATCGCCTGGTCGATCTGTCGCACGGCTACTGGGTGCCGCTCACGACCCTGGCGATCCTCCAGCCGAGCGAGGACGCCACGCTCGTGCGCAGCCTCCAGCGCGCCGCGGGCACCGCTCCTCGCGGCGGCGCTGATCGTGGGCATCACCATCGCTACGGACCACCGCTGGCCGCTGTTGGCGTGCGCCGCGGCCACAGCCTTCCTGCTCTACGCCTCGCGAGCGCGGCTACTTCTGGCTCGTCGTGCTGCTCACCCCGACGTGCTGCTGATGATCAGCGCCGTCAACTTCGAGGGCGACACGGTGGCATCGATCCACGGCGCAGACAGGGTCCTCGGCATGGACGGCGAGGACGAGGCCAGGGCCTGGATCACGGAGGGCCTCGGCCCGCGGCTGAGGCTATCCTGGGCCCGACGCGCCCTCGTAGCTCAGCGGATAGAGCACAGGTTTCCTAAACCTGGTGTCGCAGGTTCGACTCCTGCCGGGGGCATCGCGGGTAGACAAGCGGTATCAGCGCCGGTCCCCGCGCCTTCCTGTACGTGCTCATCGCTTACGGATCGCCTGGGGGGTCAACACACTGGTCAACAGGCCGCGACGATGCGCTCCCCGAAGGCCGCCCTCAGCGGGCCCTCTACACGAGCTGCAGGCGATCCTGGACCCGACGCTTCGCCGATGTCCGATCACCGAGCGCTCTGCCAGCTGAGGACACCCATCAGCCGATTGGACCCCCCATCCCGCGTGAGGTCACCCCCTGCCGATGACCCGTGGCCGCCCGGGGCCCCACCCCCGGGTGTGTCCTCAAGTGGGTCTTCTCGTCGGGAGTGGTCGGGAACGCAGATGGGCGGCACCGACGACCCCGCGAACCTGGCGGCCATCTGCCAGCGCCACAACAACCAGGCACGCCGAGCCAGGCCGCCGCGCTGGGCTCGCGACCTCGAGCTCCTCGGGCCGCCCGCGCTACGCGCGCCGGCACCCCGGCGCCCGACGCGTAGGCGGGAGGGCGCATCGGACTACGCGGCAGGCCCGTCGGCCAGCTCGCGCCTCACCGCGCACGCGAGCCGCCACCTCAGTCGCTCGAGGGCGGCGCTCGGGCCGGCCAGCTCGCCGGCGTCGGCCCCGCGGGCCCGCAACCTGCCGCGCTCGCGCACCAGCTCCCGCATGGCCACGAGCACCCGCTCCACCTCGCTGACGTCGGCGTCGCGGCGGTCCGCGGGGCGGAGTGTGCACGGACCGGTACTCGATGTGTGGCGGACGGACATTCCCATCTCGCTTTCGTTGGTCGAGGAGGTGGAGCGCCGGCACGCGGGGGCCGGCGCTCCAAGGCTCCTACGGGTCGGGAACGGGCCGGGGCACCAGGGGGGGCGCCGGCGGGTCCTCGCGTCGCCCGGCCGGCGATGCCGTTTCCTCGCCCTCGATCGAGATGCGCGGAAGGATCCGGTCGAGCCAGCCGGGGAGCCACCAGTTGGCGCGCCCGAGGAGGTGCATCACGGCCGGCACCAGGACGGTCCGCACGATCAGCGCGTCGAGCAGGATGGCGACGGCCAGGCCGAGGCCGAACAGCTTGAGGACGCGCTCGTCGCCGAGGACGAACGAGCCGAAGACCATCACCATGATGATCGCGGCGGCGGTGATGACGCGGCCGGTGCCGGCCAGGCCCTCGCGCACGGCGCGCTGGTTGCCGGCGCCCGCCGCCCAGGCCTCGCGCATCCGGCCCACCAGGAAGACCTGGTAGTCGGTCGACAGGCCGAACAGGATCGCGAACACGAACACCGGGACGAAGGCCTCGATCGGCCCGGTCTGGTCGACCCCGATCAGGTCGGCCGCCCAGCCCCACTGGAACACGGCCACGATCACGCCAAAGGCGGCGGCGACCGACAGGAGGTTCATCAGCGCGGCGACCGCCGGGATGAGCAGGCTGCGGAAGGCGACCATCAGCAGCAGCAGCGAGAGCGCAACCACGATGCCGATGAAGAGCGGCAACGCGTCGGACAGGACCGAGGAGAAGTCGGCCGCGGTGGCCGTCTGGCCGCCGACGTAAACCGTGAGGTCGCTCTCGGCCGTCGTCTGCGGGATCACGTCGTCGCGCAGGCGGTTCAGCAGGTCGTCGGTGGCCTCCGACTGCGGGCTCGTGATCGGGTAGACCTCGAACACCGCCGCCGACTCGCCGGGGCTGAGGATGGTCGGGCCGACCTCGGCCACGCCGGGGGTCTGGCGGGCGGCGTCGGCCACCTCGGCCAGGGCCGCCCGGTCCGCCGGGCCCTGCAGCTCGGCCGCCACCTGCAGCGGCCCGTTGAAGCCGGGGCCGAAGCCGGCCGCCAGCTGGTCGTAGGCCTGACGGGTGGTCGTGGAGCTGGGGTTATTGCCCGCGTCCGAGGAGCCCAGGCGCAGCGAGAAGTACGGGATCGCCAGCGCGACCATCAGCGCGGTCGCGCCCACCGCCAGCCACACCGGGCGGCGCTGCACGACGCCCGCCCAGCGCGCCCACGCCCCCGAGGGGGCCTCGACGAGCGGCCCGGAGGCGGCCAGACGCCGGCGCTCGCGCCGGCTGAGGGCGCGCATCCCGAGGAATCCGAGCAGCGCCGGCAGCAGCGTGATCGACGAGAGCACGGTCAGCGCGACGGTCATGGCGACCGCCAGGGCGACGCCGTAGAGGAAGCCGACGCCGAGCGCGAACAGGCCCAGCAGCGCGATGATCACCGTCGCGCCCGCGAACAGCACCGCGCGCCCCGAGGTGTCGAGGGCACCGACGACCGCCTGCTCGGGCGTCCGGCCCTGCTTGAGGGCCGTGCGGTGGCGCGAGACGATGAACAGGGCGTAGTCGATCCCCACGCCGAGGCCGATCAGGATCGCCAGCTGGCTCGAGAAGTCGGCCACGCCCATGACCTGGGACAGGAAGCCGATCCCGGCCAGGCCGATGCCGAGCCCGGCGATCGCCGAGGCCAGCGGCAGCAGCATCGCCATCAGCGAGCCGAAGGCCACGAACAGCACGATGGCCGCGCCGACCACGCCGATCAGCTCGGAGGTCGAGACGCTCGCCTGCTCGGTCTCGCCGATCGCCTGTCCGCCGAGGTTCACGTCGAGCGCGTCGGTCTCGACCGCTTGTGCGGTGTCGATCACGTCCTCGGCCGACCCCGTGGGCACCTCGCTGCCGGTCGCCTCGAAGGTCACGGTGGCGAAGGCCACGCGCCCGTCGTCGCTGACCTGCGTGGCGCCGCCGGCGTCGTAGGGGCTCCCCACGCCGGCCACGTCGTCGAGCGCGGCGACGTCGCTGAGCATCGGCTCGATCTGGGCGCGCACGGCCGCGTCGCGCACCGAGCCGGAGGGCACCGACCAGACGATCGTGTCGGTCTCGCCGGCCTCGGCCGGGAACTCGCGCTCGAGCAGGTCGACGGCCGCCTGCGTGTCGGTGCCCGGCAGGGAGTTGTCGTTGCTGTAGCTCGTGCCGATGACGGTCCCGAGCCCGGTGAGGCCTACCAGCGCCACCACCCAGCTCACGACCACCACCCAACGGTGGTGGTACGACCAGCGTGCAAACGTTCTCATCGCGCGTCCTCCTCGAGTGCGGCAGACGAGACTCGTGACGCTCGCCGCCAGATGGCAATGGCTGCTAACGTACAGACGATGCCACCTGACATCAACTGCCAAATGGCGTCGTGTGTTAGGGTCCGACCATGAGCGCGAGTTCCTCGACGACCACGGGCGCGGCGCCGTCCGGCCCGCCCCTGGGGCTGCGCGATCGCAAGCGCGCGCGGGTCCGTCAGGAGCTGATCGACGCCGCCATGTCGCTCTTCGCCGAGCGCGGCTTCGACGCGGTGACGGTGGACGAGATCGCCGAGGCGGCGGACGTGGCGCCGCGGACCTTCTACCGCTACTTCCCGGCCAAGGAGGATGTGGTCACCGCCGACGGCCGGGAGGCGACTGCGCTCATGATTGAGACGCTGGCCGCCCGGCCGCCGGAGGAGCCGCCGCTCGTGGCGCTTCGGGAGGCGATGCGGCCCCCCACGGACCTCATGGAAAAGTCGCCGCGCCTCTGCGCCGGCATGCAGATGATGGGCTCGTCGACCAGCCTGCTGGCCAACGGGATGGTGACGCGGGCCCAGGCGGTGGACGAGGTGACGCGGCTGCTGAGGGAGCGCATAGGGGCGGACGAGGCGGACATCAGGCCCCGCGTGATCGCCGCATGCGTCATGGCGAGCGTGTCGGTGGCCTTCGACGGCTGGATCGCGGAGGGCGCCAAAGGCGACGACCTCGAGCCCCGCCTCGACGAGGTCATGGCCCTGCTGCGCGAGGGCTTCGAGGTGGAGGCGCCGACTCCACGGCCGGGCGGCTGAGTCGGCGTCCGGCGCCGCCCCGTCAGGATGGAGCCATGCCGCGCACCTGCACCGTCTGTCGCCACGGAGCCCGAGCCGAGGTCGATCGCGCACTGGTCCAGGGAGAGCCGCACCGACGCATAGCGAAGCGGTGGTCGCTCGGCGAGGCGGCGGTCCAGCGGCACAAAGCGCACATCGGAGCACCGGTCCTTGCGGAGTGGTCAGCCTCCCGGGCCGAGGTCTACGCCGGCCTCGCGGACTACACCGCGGAGCTCGAGCGCGACGCGCGGCG
>CAWEYS010000002.1:0-25654 GCA_963813355.1 Miltoncostaeaceae bacterium
GCCCAGGTTGGCCCCGTCGAGGGTGAACTGGACCCCGACCACGCCGATGTCGTCGGAGGCGTCGGCGCTCACCGGGGTGGTGCCGGAGACGGTCGCGCCCTCCGCCGGGGCCGAGACGGCCACGTTCGGCGGGCCGCCGTCGGGGTTGGCGTTCGAGACCGTCACGGCGACGGCCGCCGAGGTGGCCGAGTTGCCGGCGGCGTCGCGGGCGATCGCGCGCAGCGCGTGGGGGCCGTTGCCGACGGCGGTGGTGTTCCAGCTGACCGAGTAGGGGGCGCTGGTGTCCTCGGCGCCCAGGTTGGCCCCGTCGAGGGTGAACTGGACCCCGACCACGCCGATGTCGTCGGAGGCGTCGGCGCTCACCGGGGTGGTGCCGGAGACGGTCGCGCCCTCCGCCGGGGCCGAGACGGCCACGTTCGGCGGGCCGCCGTCGTTCGAGACCGCCACGGCGACGGCCGCCGAGGTGGCCGAGTTGCCGGCGGCGTCGCGGGCGATCGCGCGCAGCGTGTGGGGGCCGTTGCCGACGGCGGTGGTGTTCCAGCTGACCGAGTAGGGGGCGCTGGTGTCCTCGGCGCCCAGGTTGGCCCCGTCGAGGGTGAACTGGACCCCGACCACGCCGATGTCGTCGGAGGCGTTGGCGCTCACCGGGGTGGTGCCGGAGACGGTCGCGCCCTCCGCCGGGGCCGAGACGGCCACGTTCGGCGGGCCGCCGTCGGCGGGCGGCTGGGTCCCTGGGGCCACCGGCCTGGTCATGTCGGCGGAGATCTCGCCCGCCGACAGGGCCCGGTTGTAGATCCGCACCTCGTCGATGCGCCCGTCGAGGTACTCGCCCCAGATCTGGTCGCCGCCGATGCGCAGCGCCCCGGTGGAGGTCTGGATGGCGCCGGTGCGGGCGACCGTGGCGGCCTGGGTGCCGTCGCGGTAGACGCGCAGGGCGGCCCCGTCGTAGGTCACGGCCAGGTGGGTCCAGACGCCCGCGGTCAGGGCCGGCGGCGCGCCGAGCTGCACGATGGCCGAGCCGAACCTGGCCTCGCCCTGGGGCGAGCGGGAGGCGTTGGTGGCGTACAGGTCATAGACCACGCTGCCCGGCTTCTCCTTGAAGATCGCGGTGCGCCAGGGGGTGACCGTGTCCAGCTGCACCCAGGCCTCGAGGGTCATGCCGGTGGTCAGGTCGAGCGAGTTGGCGTCGGCCACCGAGACGTAGTCGTTGACCCCGTCGAAGTCGATCGCCCGGCCGATCTTGCCCGCGGCGGTGCGGGCCGCGTCGTTGATGATCGTGCCGGCGTTGTTCAGGCCCGAGGAGTCGGTGACCGCGGGGCCCGAGGTCTCCTCGAAGCCGTAGGCGGCCACCAGGCCGGGGCTGGGCGGGGCGGCGTTCGAGACCGTCACGGCGACGGCCGCCGAGGTGGCCGAGTTGCCGGCGGCGTCGCGGGCGATCGCGCGCAGCGTGTGGGGGCCGTCGGAGGCGGTGGTGGTGTCCCAGCTGACCGAGTAGGGGGCGCTGGTGTCCTCGGCGCCCAGGTTGGCCCCGTCGAGGGTGAACTGGACCCCGACCACGCCGATGTCGTCGGAGGCGCCGGCGCTCACCGGGGTGGTGCCGGAGACGGACGCGCCCGCCGCCGGGGCCGAGACGGCCACGTTCGGCGGGCCGCCGTCGGCCTGGCCCGCGTCGAGGCGGATCATCCTCGCCATCGAGGGCACGCCATCGCTGTTGACCAGGAAGAGCATGTAGTAGCCCGGCGGGGCGATGTTGGCCGAGGCGGGGGCGGTGAGGGCGTAGCCGCCGCTCACCGGCGACATGACGAGCGGCACGAGCCGCTGGTGCATGTCGTTGGTGTGGGTGGTCGCGCCGGGCGCCACCAGCACGGCGCTCGTGACGTTCGTCTCGGCCGATCCCACGGTGAACTGAGCGCCGAAGCCGACCTGGGTGGGCGCCGAGGTGATGGTGGGCCGCGCGCCCTTGAACAGGTAGGGCGGCGAGAAGACCTCGATCTCGTCGGACTGGCCGCCGCCGCCGGCCGGCCCGTCGTCGCCGGCGGACACGATCCGCCCATCGGGCAGGAGCAGCGCGGTCGAGTGGTAGGCACGCGACTCGGCCTGGGGGGCCAGCTCGGTCCAGGTGTTGGCCGCCGGGTCGTACCGCAGCGCCTCGAAGCGCGGGGAGTCGAAGTCGTTCGCGCCGTTGCCGCCGATCGTGATGATCGCGCCGTCCGGCGTCAGCACGCTGTTGGCGTTGCGGCGGGTCTGCGGCAGCGAGGCGCGGAAGCTCCATCCGGCCCCGAGGTTCGTCGTGTCGAGCACCTCGGTCGTGCTCGATTGGTCACCGGCGATCACCATCACCCGGCTCGAGCCGTCGGGTCCCGAGGGGAGGAGCACGGCCCCCCCGAAGACGTGGCCGCCGGCGAGGCTCGGTACGGAGCTCCAGGTCCAGGTGGCCGGATTCAGTAGGCCGGTGTCGCCGGCGCCGGGACCCGACACCAGGACGCGACCGTCCTTCACCACGTGCTGCCGTGGATACAGGCCGAGGGTCTTCGCGCCGACGTAGGTGATCGTGCCGACCTTGGTGGGGTCGGGGTTGGGCGTGAACACCTCGACGTCGGGGTTGACCGTCCCCGAGCCGTCGCGCTTGCGGCCCGCTGGTGATCACCACCTGATTGTTGGGCAGCTGCGTCGCGGTCGGATACCAGCGCCCCTCTCGCATCCTCCCCTGCAGGGTCCAGGTCTCGGTCCAGGGGTCGAAGAGGTAGATCGTGTCGAGGCCGCGGAAGACGCCGTCGGAATTCGGGATGTTCCCGCCCACGACGAGCACGCGGCCGTCGGCGAGGAGCGTCTGTCCGCCGCACCAGATGTTCTCGTGCGGCGAATGCGCCCCCGCGGGGGGGTCGACGCGATGGCTGGTGTTCGTGACGGGGTCCCAGATCGAGGCGATCCCCGTGTCTCCTCCCCCGTAGCTGAAGTACAGGACCTTGCCGGTGGGAAGCAGCACTCCGTGGATGCCCGTCACGTCGCTGTGCGTCCAGCCCGACCACTGTCCGACGACGGATGGCGGGCCGGTGGCGTGCGAGCGCTTGGCGCGGCTCCTCGCCATCTTTCTCACCTTCGCGACGAAGCCGCGCTTGAGCTTGCCGCCCGGGGCGCAGGCCTGGCGCCGGCCCTGCGCCCGTGACCGGGCGTGCTCCGCCGCGTGGGCTCCTCCGAGGACCTGGCGCTCGATGCGATTGAGGCGGGCCTCGGCCTTCGGCGTGTAGGCGGAACACATCCGCACCGCCGAGCTCAGCTTCGTGGTGTTCGCCGAAGCGGCGCGCGCACTGTGGCCGAGCGCCGTCCCGGGAACGGCCGCGAGGGCCACGAGCAGCGCCAGGAGGACGGCAAGTCGGACTGTGGGCATCCGAGGCCCCCGGCGCAAGATCATGCGTGACGATCCTTCTTTTGCAGCTTCTGGCGGAACTCACCGAAGGTCGAGGAGGAGCCCCCCGAACGGGTAGTCGCAGTGCGCGAGCGCTTTCAAGGCGGCAGCACGGGTTCGAATCCCGTTGGGGGCACTGGCCGGCAACATCGAAATAGCCGCAACAGCCTCATTTCTGGCGGAGTCCGATCTCGCCATCGCCCGCCGCCAACCAGGCCGCCAACGGCATCTGGCTGACCGACCACGTGGAGCCCGGCTACCTGTCGGGCTGGCCCGGCGAGGGCAGGATCTCGACGTACCCGTCCGTTCCATGCACGCGGATCCGCTGCCCATCCCGGATCAGCCGGGTAGCATGCTCCACCCCCACGACGGCCGGCAAGCCATACTCCCGTGCGATCACCGCGCCATGGGTCATCAGGCCCCCCACCTCCGTCACCAGACCCTTGATCGCGACGAACAGGGGCGTCCAGCTGGGGTCGGTGTAGGCGGTGACCAGGATGTCGCCCGCTTCGAGATCGGCCTCCGCCATGTCCAGGATGACGCGGGCCCGCCCCTCGATGGTCCCGGCGGAAACCGGTAAGCCGACCAGCGCGCCGGCCGGCAAATCGTCGCGTCGGTACGCCCCGGCGATGACCTCGCCATCCGACGTGAGCACCCGGGGCGGCGTGAGCGCTTGATACGACCTGAACGCGTCCTTGCGCTGGCGGATGAGCTGGTCATCCACGTGGTTCGTGCGCACGACGTTGACGAGCTCCTCGGAACGTGAGGTGGAAGATGTCTTCCTTCTCACGAAGCACGTGGGCCTGCACGAGGCGCTCGGCTTCTTCCAGCAGGGCCTGCTTGTAAACGAAGTAGCGGCTGACCATGCCGTACTTCGGATACTCCCGGTACCCGATGAAGGTCCGGACCCGGTCGATCATCCGCTTGGCCTCCTCGGCCTTCCGCTCCCCGTCCGGCAAGGCCCGCACGCGCTCCAGCAGCTCCTGTTCCTTCTTCCAGGCCTCCTGCCGCCCTTGCTCGAAGCGCCGCTCGCCGGCGCCCGGCTCGAAGTTCCTGATGTTGCCGAGGATCACGGGCACGAGCGTGGTGGGGCGTTCGCTCCAACGCGGCCTCGTGATGTCGATCTCGCCGACGCAGCGCATGCCGTACGTGTCGAGGAAGGCCCGGATGGCGTCTCGCGCTTCCCGCCCGCCCGCAAGCGTGGCCAGCTCGTCCAGGAAGCCCTCGTCCTCCACGTGTTGCAGAAAGGCCACCACCTCCGGATGCGGGCGGATCGCGTCCGCGACGTCCAGGAGCGCCAGACCCATCTCCGACGTGACGTTGTGGGGGACGGATTGCGTGAGCGTGTCGGCCGCGTTCTTCTCGCCCAGCCACGCCTCCAGCTGCTCGTTGAGCCACCACGTGGCCTCCATCGCCCCCATGAACACCTGATGGCTCTGCGGATCGAACAGGATCCGCTTCAGCTCCTGGATGTCCGCCAGGATGAAGTCGAGCAGCGCCGATCCGGACTTCGTCCGGATGTCGCGCTTCACGCCGGCGATCGAGGCCTGGCTGCGCCCGATCAGCTCGGCGACGATTGCCGGATCGGTCTCGATCGGGTCGGGCGCGCCGCCAGCCGGCGCCCCGCCGGGACCCTCGTCCGGGAGCGACCGGATGAAGTCGCCGCGGTCGAGGATGGTCTGCAGCGCGTCCCTGATCAGCGGATCGGATTTCCCGAGGACCTCCAGGAGGCCTGCGCGGCTCGCTGGCGAAGCCAGGCGCTGGGTGACGTTGACGAACAGCCTCCCGCCGGCCTCGTACATCGGCGGTAAGGCCGTCAGCTGGAACAGGGAGAGCCCCAGGGGCTTCATGGGGTCGGTCATCATCTGCTGATGACCGACGGAGACGTAGACGTGGTTCTCTCGGTCGCCGGCCGCGGGGATGGGAAACAGCGTGGTGATCGGCCGGCTCTGGACGATCTGGAAGCCATCGTCGACCAGGCACCATTCGATGTCCTGGGGGCGGCCGAAGTGCGCTTCGATCCGCCGACCCAGCTGCGCGAGCCGCACGACCTGCGCATCCGTCAGTGCTGGCTGCTCCTGCCGCTCCGGCTCGATCGCCTGTTCCTGCGTCCCGCCTGCCGGCGAGGCGTAGATGGCAAGCTGCTTGGTGGCGACCGCCTTGGCGACGACCTCGCCGTCTCGCACCTTGTAGACGTCCGCGTTCACCAGGCCGGAGACCAGGGCCTCGCCGAGGCCGAAGCCGGCCTCCACGGAGGCGACCTTCCGGTTGAAGGTGACGGGGTCGGCCGTGAACAGGATGCCGGCCGCCTGCGGGAAGACCATCCGCTGAACGACCACGGCCATGTGGACCTTCCGGTGATCGAAGCCGTTCTGCAGGCGGTAGGTCACGGCCCGCTCGGTGAAGAGCGAGGCCCAACACCGGCTGACCTGCTCTAGGACCCCCGCCGGGCCCACGACGTTCAGGTAGGTGTCCTGCTGGCCCGCGAAGGATGCCGTCGGCAAGTCCTCCGCCGTCGCGCTGGATCGGACGGCGTAGGCGGCGTGCTCGCCGAGCCAGGCGAGCGGGCGGGTGATCGCCGCCGCCAGATCGTCAGGGATGGCGATCCCTTCGAGGGCCCGGCGGATCTCCGCGCTGAGCGCGCGGATCGCCTCCCGGTCGTCCGGCCTCAGGCGCGACAGCCGATCGAGCCGATCGTCGATCGACGGCGCTTCCGCCATGATCCGCTGGAAGGCGTCCGTCGTCACGCAAAAGCCGGCCGGCACACGGATGCCTTCGATCCGCGAAAGCTCCCCCAGGTGCGCGCCCTTGCCGCCAACGACCGCGAACTGCGTCTGGTCAATCTCCTGGAAACCCAGCACGTAGCAGCCCATCCGCTCACCTCCCTCTCGCGAAAGGCCCGCCAACATCAGCCCCGTCGGGGCGTCGGCGACCCGCGCCCACATCGAGTCGCAGGGCTACGACATCGTGGCCAGCTTCGGCGACCAGCTCAACGACCTGGCCGGCGGCTTCGCCGACCGGACCTTCACGCTCCCGAACCCGAACTACTTCCTGCCCTAGCAGCCTGAGTCGTCACGGGGGGCCGCCGGCCAGCTCATGCCGGCGGGCCGCCGGGCCCTCCCCCGAGTCCCGCATCGACGGCGATCCGCGCCAGATGGGCGCGCTGCTCAGCTCCCGGAGAACCCGCGATCCCGAAGGCGCGGGACAGCTCGAGCAGATGATCCTCGACGACCTCGACCTCGAACCCGAGCTCGGTTGCGATCTCGTCGGTCGTGGGCGGGCCCCCGGCCCGGTCCGCCCGGCCGGCGGGCCGGCGCAGGGCGCTTCAGGACCCGCCACTGCACCGGCGTGAGCTCCACCTCGACGCCGGCGTGCGAGACGGTGATGGTCGGGCCGGGTGAGCGGGAAGAACGGAAGGTCAGGGCCGTCCGGCCGACGTGGACCAGGTCCTGGTCCTGGAGCCGACGAGGCTCGACGACGCGCTCGCCGTTCACGAAGGTGCCGTTCCGGGACGGGTGCGTCGTCCACGATCGTCCAGCCCTCGCCCTCCCGTTCCAGTCGCGCGTGGACCCGGGACACGCGCTCGTCCCAGTCGAGCACCAGGTTGACGTCGGGGCTCCGCCCGATCACGAAGGCCGTCCCGTCCGAGGGCAGGTCCGCGATCTGCACAGAACCCGTGGGGTCCTCGAGCTCGAGGAAGGCTCCCGCCTCCTTCTCGAGGTGCGGCGCCGGTGCGGCGCTCGGGAGGGCGACGGCCGGGTCGTGGCTCAGGATGGCGCGCTCGAGCTGCGCCAGGGCGGGGCTCGGATCGATGCCCAGCTCGTCGACCAGGGCGCGCCGCGCCGCGCGGTACGCCTCGAGCGCCTCGGCCTGGCGCCCCGAGCGGTAGAGCGCGAGCATGAGGGCGGCGCGGAGCCGCTCGCGGTAGGGGTGCTCCCGCACCAGGGCGCTCAGCTCGCCCACCAGCTCGGGGGCGCGACCGAGGGCCAGGTCGGCCTCCACACGTGCCTCGAGCGCCTCCAGGCGCTGCTCCTCCAGGCGGCGCGCCGCCTCCTGGGCGAACGGGGCGAGCGCCACGTCTGACAGCGGCGGTCCCCGCCAGAGCGCGAGCGCCCGTCGAAGGGCGGCGGCGGCGGCCGCGGGCTCGCCGCTCGCGCCGGCCTGGCGCGCCTCGTCGACCAGGTGCTCGAAGCGGTCCAGGTCGGTCTCCTCGGGGGCCGTCTCGAGCACGTAGCCGGGCGGGCGGGTCACCAGCCGGCTCCCGACCGGCCCGTGTGGACCGAGAAGCCGGCGAAGCCGGGAGACGTAGACCTGCACGGACTTGGCGGCGGCCGGCGGCGGTGCCTCGCCCCACAGGCTGTCGATCACCCGGTCGACCGAGACGACCTCGTTGCGGTGCAGCAGCAGGAGGGCCAGTAGCGCCCGCTGCTTGGCTCCGCCGAGTGGCAGCGCCCGCTGCTCGGCGCACACCTCCAGGGGACCAAGGATGCGGAAGTCCATCTGGGCCCTCGCCGTCGGGCGCCGAATCGTACAGCCCGTCGGGCGCGGCGGCTCTGCCCACGGAGGTTGACGCGCGTTTACCGCGGGGCGCCCCGAATGTTCAGCGGCCTATCGGGGTCGTGCAACCACGGGGGCGGACCCTGGCGGCGACGGTCCCGCCCGTCTCAATGACCGAGAGGTCGCGGGGCCCCGGCGCGCAACGCGCCCAACCACCAAAGGAGACGCACCATGCGACGCATTCCCACACTCATCGGCGCGGGCCTGGTGGCCGCGGCCACGGCGTCCGCGATCGCGGTCGGCGTCGGCAGCGCCCAGGCGCCCGGCGATCGAACGCTCACCTTCGTGGAGCGGACGGTCCCCGGCGCCGACGTCTTCGCCGACGTCCCGCCCCTGAGCAAGACCCTCGCGAGCGGGGGCGACAGCTACCTGTTCCGGAACGACGTCCTCGACGCCACCGGCGCGACCAAGCTGGGCAGCCACGAGGCCCGCTGCACCTACCTGCGAGCCACCCCGCGGGGCATCGGCTCGCGCCTGATCTGCGACGGGGTCTACACACTGCAGGACGGCACGATCGTCGCCACCACCGCGTTCACCTTCACAGAGCACCCGAAGATCGACTTCGTGGTGACCGGAGGCAGCGGCGCCTACGAGGGGGCCCAGGGAAGCGGCGACGTTCACCTACCGGCCCGGCAAGAACAACCCGTTGGCGGACACGACCATCCACCTGCTGCCCTAGGGCAGCGAGCCCGCCCGTGCGCGGCCCCTTCGGGGCCCGCACCGGCGGCGATTGCCCCCCCGGCGGCCGGGGAATAGCCTTCGGCGCGGGTCCCCTCCCACCGCAAGAGCGACGGAGCCGTGGACCAGCGCAGGACGGTTCTCACTCTCGGAGAGCCCGACCTCTCGGGGTTCGGCCTGCTGCCGCCCGGCCGCGTGATCGCCGGCTACCGGATCGAGGGACGCGCGGGCGCCGGCGGCATGGGAATCGTGTACCGGGCGGTCAACGTCGAGCTGGGCCGGCTGGTCGCGCTCAAGGTGATCGCCCCGGCGATCGCCCAGGACGAGCGCTTCCGCGAGCGCTTCAGGTCCGAGTCGCGACGCACCGCGGCGCTGGAGCACCCCAACGTCCTCCCCGTCTACCGCAGCGGCGAGCATGACGGGAGCCTCTACATCGCGATGCGCTTCGTCGACGGCGCCACCCTGCAGGAGCTGATCGACCGGCGCGGCCGCCTCCCGGTGGGAGCGGCGGTGCGGATCGTCTCCCAGGTCGCGGACGCCCTCGACGCCGCCCACGCGCACGGTCTCGTGCACCGCGACGTCAAGCCCGGAAACGTCATGATCTCCGAGGCGGACGGCGAGGAGCGCGTCTCGCTGACCGACTTCGGGCTGGCGATCCCCGTCGCGTCCCAGCTCGCCCGCGGCGACGGCAGGCGCGCCGGCACGCCCGCCTACCTGGCGCCGGAGCAGATCCGGGGCGACCCGGTGGACGCCCGCACCGACGTGTACTGCCTCGGTTGCCTGCTGTTCCACGCGCTCACCGGCCGGGTCCCGTTCGTCGCGGAGGGGGTGGACGCCACGATGGCGGCGCATCTCCTCGAGCCGCCGCCGCGCCCCTCCGCGCTCGTGCCGGGGCTGCCGGCCAAGCTCGACGAGGTCGTGCGCACGGCCATGGCGAAGCGGCCCGAGGACCGCTTCGCCAGCGCCGGTGACCTCGCCGCCGCCGCCCGGGCCGCCCGCGCCGACGTCGTCATCAGCCACCACGCCGACGACGAGGCCGTCGCCCGGTCGCTGGCCGCGCGCCTCGCCGAGCAGGGCTTGGAGGCCCACCTCGCCCGCGACGATCCCGCCGACGACCTGTCGTCCGCCCTCGCCTGCCTCCTCCTGGTGGGCCGCATCGAGCTGGCCGGCTGGGCGCGCGAGGTGCTCGCCGCCGCCGGCGGCATCGCGTCCGCCGACCCCGGCTTCCGGCTCGTCCCCGTCCTCCTGCCGGGCGCGCCGGATCCGTTCGACCCGCGCCTCTCCCACCTCGCCGGCCGCACCTTCGTCGACCTGCGCACCGGGACGGACGACCCCCATGCGGTGAGGGATCTGATGCGCGCCGTCGGCGCCTCGCCCCCCGAAGTGGTCAGGGCGCCCGCGCGAGAGCGGGAGACGTCTCCTTACCTGGGCCTCGAGTTCTTCCGCGAGGAGGACTCCGATCTCTTCTTCGGCCGAGACGGCGATGTCGCGCTCCTCGTCGAGAAGCTGGGTGCCGCCCGCTTCCTGGCGGTGCTCGGCGCCTCGGGCAGCGGCAAGAGCTCGCTCGTGCGGGCCGGCCTCGTGCCGCACCTGCGCGCCGCCGACGAGGCCCTCCGGGTCGTCACGCTCACCCCCGGGAACGCTCCCCTTGCCGCGCTGGCCGCCCAGCTCGCCGCGGCCGGCGCACCCGCGCCACCGAACGCCGCCACGCTCCGCGACGACGTCCGCGCGCTGGACCGGGCCGGCGAGGGATTGCTCATCGTCGTCGACCAGTTCGAGGAGGTGTTCTCGCTCGTCGCGAGCGCGCGCGAGCGTCGGGCGTTCGTCAACGGCCTCGTGTACGCGGCCACGATCCCGGGAGGCCGCACGACCGTCGTCGTGGCGATGCGGTCCGACTTCTACCCCCGCTGCGCGGATCACCCCGCGCTGCGCGCGCTGGTGGCGGAGCACCAGCTCCTTGTCGGGCCGCTCAGCCCGGACGGCCTCCGTGATGCGATCGAGGAGCCGGCTCGGTTGGCCGGGCTGGAGCTCGAGCCCGGGCTCGCGCGGCGCATCCTCGCCGACGTCTCGGACGAGCCGGGGGCCCTCCCCCTCCTCGAGCACCTGCTGCTCGAGCTCTGGCGTCGCCGCCGCGGCCGCCTCCTGACCCTCGAGGCCTACACCGCCTGCGGCGGCGTCGGCGGGGCGCTCGCGCGGCGCGCGAACGGCGTCTACGCCAGCCTCGGCCCCGACGACCAGGAGGTGGCGCGGCGGGTGCTACTCCGCCTCACGCAGCCAGGGGAGGGAACCGAGGACACGCGGCGCCGGGCACCCCTGGCCGAGCTCGCGACCGCGGCCGACGGCGCGCGGGTGGAGCGCGTGATCGAGGAGATGTCGGCCGCCCGGCTGGTGGTCGTCACCGCTGACGACGCCACCGGAGAGCCCGTCGTGGAGGTCACGCACGAGGCGCTCATCCGGGCATGGCCGGAGCTCCGCGGCTGGATCGACGCCGACAGGGAGGCGCTCCGCCTCCACCGCCGGCTGACGGATGCGGCCCGCGAGTGGAACGCCGCCGGGCGCGAGGAGGGCCTGCTGTACCGCGGCGCCCGGCTGGCCGTTTGGCAGGAGCGCGGCACGGCCGAGCTGAACGACCTCGAGCGCTCCTTCCTCGCCGCCGGCGAGGAGCGGGCGGATCGCGATCGGGCGGCGCGGCGGCGGCGGGTCCGGCTGGCCATCGGGGGGCTCGCCATCGCCACCGCGGCGATCGCCGCCATCGCCGTCGTGGCGCTGGCGCAGTGGAGGAACGCGAGCGACGAGAGGAACGTGGCGCTGTCCCGCCAGCTCGCCGGGGACGCCACCGACGCCGAGGCACGCGATCCCGAGCTCGCCCTGCTGCTCGCCGACCGGGCCTACCGGGCGGCGCCGACCGACCAGGCCGAGCACGCGATGCGACAGGCCGCCCACGCCTCGCGCCTGCGCGGCGCGCTGCGCGACCTCGGCACGACCGTCGCCGACGTGCGCAGCCTCGGCGGCGGGCGCGTGCTGGTGGAGGGGCGCGACGGCTCGCTCCGCGTCTGGGACCAGGCGACCGACCCCGACGGGGCGCGGGCGCTCAGCCTGGGCCGCTGCGGGCGGGTCCCCCGTGTGGGGGAGCGTGGCCGATGACCCCGGCCGGGCACGTCACCGGAGGATCGGACGGCGCGATCGTGCTCTGGGAGGACGGCGCTCCGCCGCGCGCGATCGGGAACGCCGGCGCGCCCGTGTGGGACGTCACCCCCATCGAGGGCGGCCGCGCGGTCCTGGTGGCGGGGGATTCGGGCGTCTGGCGCTGGGACATCGCCGGCGAGAGCGGGCGGCGCCTGCTGAGCGAGCCCTCGTACCGCGTCCGTCCCGGAGAGACGCCGGGCGTCCTCTACGTCAGCCGCAGCTTCGCCTCCCGCAGCGACACCGGCGACGGTGCGATGGGAGGCCGGACGGCAGGTGCCGGTCCCCGTGACGCTCCTCCCCAACGACCTGGAGCTGAGCCCGGACGGGCGACTGCTCGCCGTCGCCACGGAGAACGGGGTCCACGTCCTGCGCACGGGGCCGCAGCCGCGGCAGGTCTACTTCCGGCCCCTGTCGGCGCCCGGGGCCAACGACGTCGCCTTCTCGGACGACGGGCGGCGGCTTGCGGTGGCGGCATTCTCGGGGGCCCACGTCTTCGATGCGCGCCGCGGCGCGCGGCTCGCCGAGCTCCAGGGGCACAAGGGCCCGGTGACCGCGGTCGGCTTCGCGCCCGGCGGACGGCTCGTGAGCGGTGGCGACGACGGGACTGCCGCCTCGTGGGACTGGGGGCGCAGGGTCGAGGCCACGCTGCCCGATCGCCGCGCGGACGAACATCGGCGGGCAGCGGTTCGGCGCCGACGGGCGGGTGACGATCGTCGATCTGGACGGGGCCACCCGCGTCTGGGACCCCGACGGCGGGACGGTCACCGGCCTGCCGGCGGCCGGAGGGCCGATCGCCTCCGCGGCCGCGACCCCCGACCGGCGGGTCGTCGTGACCGGCGCCGCCGACTCCACGCGGGGCCGGGTCCTGGTGCGGGGCGCGGGCGGGGCGACGCTGCTCGACTGGTCCGCCGGCGCCCACGTCTGGGCGGTCGCGATCGACCCGAGCGGTCGCCGCATCGCGGCCGCCATCAACGACGGCCGCGTGGTCGCGGCGAGCCTGCGGCCGGCTTCGGAGCCGAGGGTCATCACGCGGTACCCACGCGCATCGGCGGTGAGCGTGGCGTTCGATGCCACCGGGACGGTCATCGCCAGCGGCGGCGGCGACGGCCAGGTGCGGCTGAGCCGAACGAGCGGCACGCGGGTGCTCGGCCAGCACGATGCGCAGGTCATCGGGCTCGCCTTCAGCCCGGACGGGAGCCGGCTCGCCTCGGCGGGCTTCGACACGACGGCGCGCGTGTGGGACGTCGCCGGCCGGGAGCCCGCCGTGGTGCTGCGCGGTCAGCAGGGCCCGGTCTACGCGGTCGCGTTCGCCGAGGACGGCGACCGGCTGGTGAGCGGGGGCGACGGCGGGCTGCGCGTCTGGGACTGGCGGCGAGGGGCAACCCTGCTCTCCCTGCCCGGGGGGGCCTTTCAGGTGGACGCCTACGGCCCGGGCCCGCGGATCCTCCGCGTCGAGCGGGGCGCCGCCTCCGGCGTCGTCTCGGTCCTCGACTGCGACGTTTGCGGCTCCGCCGCGGAGGTGCGTGCGCTGGTGGCCCAGCGCACCACCCGTGACCTCACGGAGCAGGAGCGCGCCGACTTCCTCATCGGCGGCTAGCGCCGCACTCCCCTGCTCACCCGGCCGTCCCGGTCCTCCATGAAGTAGCGGCGGCCCGCTCTCTCGGTCGAGAGGACCAGCCGCGTGCGCCCGTCGCTCCAGACGCCGACCGCGCCGGCCGGGGGCCGCGCTCTCGGGGTCGGAATCGCGACGAAGACCCTCGGCTCGCAGTTGGCCGCCAGGAGCCGGGCCAGTCGGCGAGCTGGGCCGGTAGTGGCCGTCGAAGTGCCGGTGCCGCCTGGCAATGAGGAACGGCACCCGCATGTTGACGAAGGCGTCGTTCCAGGCGAGCCGCCGCGCGACGGGCCCCGCCGGCCAGGAGAGGGCCCGCCGGATGCGGCGCACGTTGCCGGCCCGGTCGGCGACCTCGGCCTCGACCCAGTAGGGCCCGGGGCGGACGAAGGTGTGGCCGCCCGCCGGGGCGCCCCGCAGGTTGGGGCTCTCGCTGACCCGCACCCGCAGCGACCCGCGGGCCAGCCCGGCCACCGCGTCGGCAGCGCGGGCCCGGTAGCCGATCTCCAGCAGGCCGCCGCGGCGCACGTCCAGCTCCAGCCGGGGCCGCTCGCGGTCGATCGTCACCGGGAAGAAATGCCGCCGCGCGTCGAGGACGGCGCCGCGGCGATCGAGGGCGGCGATGCTCACGGTGTGGCGCCCGGGCGTGCCGACCGGCACCCGCACGAAGGGGCCGTTCCCGAGGCCCGCCACGCGGGCGCCGTCGAGCCAGACGCCGAACGGCGCCCCGCCGCTCTCGAGCGCGAAGGTGAGCACGGCGCGATGGGTCAGGGCGGGGGGCGTCGCGATCAGCGAGAGCTCGGGGCGCGCCTCCCGTGCGCCGAGCACCGCCGCGACAGCCGCGCGGGCGTCCAGGGCGCCGGCGCCGCCGCGGCCGTCGGCGCCGACCGGCCCGAGGTCGCGCGCGGTGCGGCGGAGGATCGCCTCGATGGCGGAGGGCCCGAGGCCCGGGTCTGCCTGGCGCAGCAGCGCGATCGTCCCCGCGACGTGGGGTGCCGCCATCGAGGTGCCGCTCAGGCTCGCCCAGGCTCCGCCGGGGACGCTCGAGGCGACCTCGACTCCCGGGGCGGCCAGGTCGGGCTTGCCCATCCCGGGCAGCTCGCTGAAGCCCGCCGGCGTCCGTGCCTGAGCGGCGCCGGCCGGCTCCCGGCTCGAGAAGCGGGCGACGCGCCCGCGCGGGCCCAGGGCCCCCACCGCCAGGCTCTCGGGGTAGACCGCCGGAGCGGTCACGCTGCGCCCGCTGTTGCCGGCCGCGAAGACCGGCACGATCCCCAGCTGCCGCCAGCGCGCGATGATCGGGCGCAGCCGCTGGCCGGCGGCGCTGGGCGCCCCCCAGGAGGCGTTGACGACGCTCGGGGCGTCGGCGGTGGCGGGGTCGCCATCCGGATCGGCGATCCACTCGCAGGCGGCCATGAGCGTGCTGAGGGTGGCGTCGCCGTAGCGGTCGAGCGCCTTGGCCACCACCACCTTCGCGCCGGGGGCCACCCCGATGGGTGCGCCGCCGGCGGCGCCGCCGATCATGGTCCCGATCGTGTGGGTGCCGTGGCCGTTGTCGTCGTAGGGCTCGGGGCGGCCGGCGGCGAAATCGCGCCAGGCGACCACCTTGCCGGCCAGGTCGGGGTGGCCGGCGTCGACGCCGCTGTCGATCGAGCCGACCCTGACCCCGGCCCCGTCCAGCCCATAGTCGCGCCAGACGGCCGGCGCGCCGATGGCCGCCAGGCCCCAGTCGCCCCGGCCGAAGAGCCCGGGCGGGGCCTCGGGGGCCGCGGCCGCGGTCGGCCCGAGGACCCGCACGGGCGGGTCGTACTCGATGCGGGCGACGGCCGGATCGGCCGCGAGGCGGCGAATCTCGGCCGGGCTCGCCCGCACGGCCAGCGCGTTCGTGAGCCAGAGCCGGCGCGCCGGGCGCGCCATGCGCGCCAGGAGGGCCGGCTGGCTGCGCTGGGCCGTGCGGCGCAGCGAGCGGATCAGGTCGCCCGGCGCGGCCTGCGCGCCACTCGGCACCTGGTCGCGGAGGGTCACCAGAACGGGCAACGACCCCTGAGTGCTCGCAAGGCGGGTGGCCAGCGAGGGCGCGAGCGTCGCCGGGGCGACGACGGACGGGGCCGGCGAGACCGCCTGGGCGCCGGCCCCCGCGCCGGCACCCGCAGGCGCGGCGGCGGCCGCCACGGCGATCAGAGAGAGGAGAGCTCGAGACGGTTTCATCGGTGGACCCCCTGGACGAGTCGATAGGTGGGCCCAACCGTGTGATGCGGGGGTTGCGCCGCCCCCAACGGCCGCTGGCAGCGCGGTGGCAGCCCGGTAAACGGGCGTCAGCCGGCAGCGCCGACGAGCGCGGTCAGGGACGGAGCGAAGGCGCCGCCCCGTCCCCTGCCGTCGCGACGAGTCGTGTGCGCGCGCGCCGCCTCGCTCTGGAGGAGGTCGCGGTGGCCTTGAACGCCCCCGGGTTCACCATCCCCAACAGGGCTGAACGCGCGGCGACATCCCGGCCGACGGCGCTGTCATCCGAACGCGACGCCGGTGTACGGTGATCCCTCACCCGCCGGTAAACGGGGGCCGGCACATGGAGTTCCTGATCCTTGGGCCGCTCGAGGCGCGCGTCGGTGAGCGCACCCTCCCCCTGGGCGGGCCAAAGCAGCGCTCGCTGCTCGCCCTGCTGCTGCTGCACCGCAACGAGGCCGTCTCGACCGACCGGCTGACCGACGGCCTCTGGGGCGAGCAGCCGCCGGCGACGGCCGGGAAGGTCGTCCAGGTGTACGTCTCGCGGCTGCGGCGGCTGCTGGGGCCCTCGCAGGAGGGAGGCGGGCGGCTGGTGACGCGACCCCCCGGCTACCTGCTCAGGCTCGATCCCGACGAGCTCGACCTGGACCGCTTCGAGGCCCTGGTCGAGCGGGCGGGCCGGGCCATGGCGACGGGAGACGCGGCCGCGGCGGCGGAGGCCCTCCGCCGGGGGCTGGCGCTGTGGCGCGGGCCCGCCCTCGCCGACCTGGCCTTCGAGCCCTTCGCCCAGGCGGCAGCCGCCCGCCTGGAAGAGCAGCGGCTGGCGGCCCTCGAGAGCCGCCTCGAGGCCGACCTCGCCCTCGGCCGTGCCCCCGAGCTGATCGGCGAGCTCGGCGCCCTGGTGGGCGAGCATCCGCTGAGGGAGCGCCTGCGGCGTTCCCTCGTGCTCGCCCTCTACCGCGCCGGCCGCCAGGCCGAGGCGCTGGAGGCATACCGGGCCGCCCGACGGGCCCTGGTCCAGGACCTGGGGATCGAGCCGGGCCCCGAGCTGGCCGAGCTCGAGGGCGCCATCCTTCGCCACGACCCCGGCCTGGCGCTCCGATCCTCGCCCGCCTCACCGGTGCCGCCCGCGCCCGATCCGCCGACCACGCCGGCACCACCCCCGCCCCGACCGGCCCCGGAGGGCGAGCGCAAGCATGTGACGGTCCTGTTCTGCGACATCGTGGGCTCGACCGCCCTCATGGAGCGCTTGGGCGCCGAGGCGATGCACGAGCTGCTGGGCCGCTTCCACGAGCTCGCGCGCGACGAGGTGGGCCGCTACGGCGGCACGGTGAGCAAGCTGCTGGGAGACGGCTTCATGGCCCTGATGGGCGCGCCGGCCGCCCACGAGGACCACGCCCTGCGGGCGGTGCTGGCCGCCCTCGGGCTCCGGCGCCGGCTGGCCGAGGGCGCACTCGCGAGCGACGATTCCGCCGTGCCGATCCGGGTCCGCATGGGGCTCGACAGCGGGCTGGTCGTGCTCGCGAGCATGGGCGACCCCGGCGCCGAGCCGACGGCGATCGGGGAGATCGTCGTCGTGGCCGAGCGGCTCCAGCGCCTGGCTGAGCCCGGCGCGATCCTGGCCGGTGAGGCAACCGCCCGGCTGGTGGCCGGCGCCGTACGGGTCGAGCAGGTGGGACCGGTGCAGGTGGAGGGCAGGACCGACCCGGTCAGCGCCCACCGCATCGTGGGGATCGGGCCGCAAAGGTCCCCCCAGGGAGGACTCGAGGCGAGGCCCCTCGGGCGCTTCGTCGGCCGCGAGCGGGTGCTCGCCGAGCTCGAGGAGGCGGTAACGCAGGCGCGCACGGGCCGTGGCCAGGTGGTCGGCATCGTCGGGGAGCCCGGCATGGGCAAGTCGCGCCTGGTCATCGAGCTGCGCCGCTCTCTGAGCGGGGAGCGGATCACGCTGACCGAGGGGCGCTGCCTGTCCTACGGAAGTTCGACCCCGTACCTGCCGGTGAGGGATCACATCCGCGCGACCTGCGGGATCACCGAGGCCGACACGAGCGGCGCGGTGAGGGAGAAGCTCCGCTTCTCGCTCGACGAGATCGGCCTCGATCCCGACCAGTGCAAGCCCTTTCTCCTGCACCTGCTCGGGGCCGAGGAGCAGGACGAGGCGCTCGCCGGCCTCACTCCCGAGGCCGTGCGGGCGCGCACCTCCGAGACCCTCGTCCAGATGGCGCTCAATGGGAGCCGCCGCCGTCCGCTCGTGCTCGTGTACGAGGACCTGCATTGGGTGGACACCCTCAGCGACGAGGCCCTGGCGGCCCTCGCGGACAACCTCCAGGGCTCCGCGATCCTCCTCCTTTGCACCTATCGTCCCGGGTACCGGGCTCCCTGGCTGGGCCTCTCCTACGCGCGGCAGCTGTCGCTGCAGCCCCTCAGCCCCGCTGAGAGCGCCGACGTGATCCGCGGGGCCCTGGGCGGCGACGAGCTCCCCGGGCGGCTCGCCCAGGTGACGATCGAGCGGGCCGAGGGCAACCCCTTCTTCGCGCAGGAGCTGGCGCGGGCGTTCCGCGACGGGCACGACGAGGGGGCACCGACCGGCGTCCCGGGGACCGTCCGCGACGTGCTGGCGGCCCGCATCGACCTCCTGGCCGAGGAGCCGCGCCGGCTCCTGCGGACGGCGTCGGTGATCGGCCGCGAGTTCTCGCTCCCGCTGCTCGAGCCGCTGTGGGAGGAGGGGTCGCGCTCGAGCCCCACCTGGGGCAGCTGAAGCGCCTGGAGTTCATCTACGAGCGGATCGACCCCGAGAAGCCGAGATACGTCTTCGTTCACGCGCTCACCCACGAGGTCGCCTACGAGGGCCTCCTGCTGAGCAGGCGCCGCGCCCTGCACGAGGCGGTCGGGCAGATGCTCGAGCGCCAGTACGCGGACCGGCTCGACGAGGTGGTCGACCTCCTCGCCCACCACTACTCGAGGACGGAGCGAAGCGGCAAGGCGGTCGAGTACCTGAGCCGGTCCGCCGAGAAGGCCGTCCGGGCTATGCGAATGCCGAGGCCACCCAGGCTCTCGAGGAGGCCCTTCCCCACGCCGAGCGGCTGCCCGGCCGAGGGACGCGAGTCGCGCGTGCTCGCCTTGGTGGTGCGCCTGGTCAGCTCGCTGTACTATCGACGGCGCGCCGTCGAGGACTGCCGCGACCTGCTGATCAGCTACCGGCCGAGGGTTGACGCCCTCGGGGATCCGCGGCTCGCCGGCGAGTTCTACTTCTGGCTGGGGCAGATCTACGGCACAGTCGGGGACTCCACCGGGTCGGAGCGCTTCGCCATGCATGCGATCGAGGAGGCCGGGCGGGCGGGCGACGGCACGACGATCGGAAAGGCCCGCATCATGCTGGCATGGGAGGGCTTCTTCACCGGCCGGTACGCGGAGGGGGCGGAGCACGCGCGGGCCGCGGTCGACGCGCTCGAGGCGACCGAGGAGTGGTGGTGGCTCGGCTACGCTCTCGGCTGGGAGGCCGTCAATCGAGATGAGCCTCGGCGCCTTCGACGCCGCGCTCGGGCTGGTCGAGACGTCGCGGGGCGATCGGGCGCGAGCAGGCAGGACCCGCGCCTGCAGAGCTACGGCGCCTGGATGAGGGGCCGGATACGCGCCATGCGTGGCGACTGGGAGGCCGCCATCGCGGACCTCAGCGAGAGCCTGGAGCGCTCGCCGGAGCCGCTGAACAGCGCGTACGCGATGGGCTGGCTGGGTTTCACCCATCGCGAGAAAGGCGACACGATCGGGCCATCGCGCTTCTCGAGCAGTCGGTCGCGTCGATGACGGAGTTTCACTACCGGCGCATCGTCTGCGTCTTCAGCGGCTTCCTGGCCGGGGCATATCGCTCGGCCGGGCAGGATCGAGGAGGCCCGCGAGGCCGCCGAGGGAGCGCTCTCCCTCGAGCCGGAGGAACTGCGGCTACCCCTGGTCCATCGCGCTCGCGCAACGGGAGCTCGGTCGGGTCGACCTGGCGGCCGGCGACCTGGCGAGCGCCGAGAGCCGCCTCGACGAGGCGCTCGAGGCGTTCACGGGATGGACGCCCTCTTCGAGGCCGCCGTCACCCGTCTCGACCTGGCCGAGCTCGCGCGCCGCCGGGGGCGGGACGAGGAAGCGGCCCGGCTCCTCGAGATCTGCCGCCAGAGCTTCGCCGCGATGGGCTCACCGTCTTATCTGGCGCGCACGGAGTCGCTCGCGCGCCGTCACGACGGAGGTTGACGTCGAGCTGTTGGGCGACCCCGGGGGGCGGGGGTCGGGATGCCGATCGGCCCGCTCCTGGTCGCCCTCGGCCTGCCCGGCCTTCCTCGAGACCGACGCCGAAGCGGCCACGGGGCCGCGTGCGGCGACCCCGCCCCGTCAGCTTCGGGGCGTCAGCGCGGCGCCGGGTCGAACCCGGCCGCGGGCAGCGGCCCCTGCGCGGCGCGGCGCGCCCGGCGGCGCAGCCGGAGGCGGCCCACCCGCGTTGCCGCGCGGGCCATCTCGGCCTCGCGGTGGCGGTCGGCGACGATCGTCGCGGCCAGCTCCTGCCTCAGCGTGGGGTGCATCTCCCTCTCCCATCCCTCGTTGCGCCACCCACGCTACGAGGGGCGGGGTGCCCCGCACATCGGGGCGGCCCCCCTATCTTTGGCCGCGGCACCCCTACCTCGCGGGCGCGTCCCCCCCATCGCGGGCGGCGCGCGCCGCCTCCTGGCGCGACGCGGCCCCGAGCTTGCGGCGGGCCGAGGCGACGTGGTGCTCCACGGTGCGCGCCGACAGCACCAGCCTCTCGGCGATCTCCGGGTTCGACAGGCCCTCGCCGACGAGGTCGAGCACCTCGAGCTCCCGCGCCGACAGGCCCGCCGGGTGGGCGCGGGTGGACGCCCGCGGGCCGCGGGGTATGCGCGGGGCGCCGAGCTGGCGCAGGCGCGTCCGCACCCGGGCGGCGACGGGCGCCGCGCCGAGCGCGTCGAGCGCCTCGAGGGCCTCCAGCAGCGCGTCCGGGTCGTCGGCGCCGATGAGTGCGAGGGCGCGCTCGTAGGGCGCTCCGAGGGCGGCCCACTCCGCCGCCGCACCGCGATGGTCGCCCTCGATCTCGAGGGCGTAGGGGGTCAGGCACGGCTCGGGGGGCTCGGCCAGCAGGCCGGCCCGCGCCCGCCACACGGCGAGCTCGCCGATGTCCCGCCCGCCCCCGCGCTCCAGGGCGAGCTCGAACGTCTCCGCCGTGACGGCGTCGATCTGCGCGGCGTCGCCCGCCAGCCAGGCGTGCTCGGCGCGGGCGGCCGCGATGGGCCTGAGGCGCTGGAGCTCCTGGGTGGAGCGGGCGATCTCCCAGGCCTCCGCGAGCCGGGGGGCGGGGTCCTCGCCGCCGCGCCGCAGGTCGACGAGGGCCGAGACCTGGAGGCTCGGGACGCGGTGGGTGGTGGGGCCACCGGACGCCCAGGCCCCGGCGGCGTGGGCGGCGGCGGCGTCCCAGTCGCCTGACCAGAGGTTGATGAGGCCCAGGACCGCCGAGATGTAGGTCGCGAAGCCCCACTGGTCGCGCTCGCTGGCGAGCGCCAGCGCGCGCTCGGCCGTGTCGCGCGCCAGGTCGAGCCAGACGACGTCGTTGAAGCTCCACGAGAGGTTGGTGAGCGCGCGGCAGGCGTGCTCGTCGAGCCCGGCCGCCATGGCCCGCTCGAGGCCCCGCTCGAGGAGCTCCTGGCCCTCGTCGAAGGCCTCGCCCATCATCAGAGCCGTACCGAGGTTGGTCTCGGCGTGGGCGAGCGTCTCCTCGTCGCCCAGCTCGCCGGCCAGGGCGATGGCCCGCCCGGCGTGCTCCACGGCGTCGGGGGTGCGCTGGGCGAGCATCGCGACCTGGGAGCGGTTGCTGTGCGCCATCGCGAGCTGCCGGGTGGGCCCGAGCGGCTCCAGGATGGCCACCGCCTCCTCGGCCGCCCGCTCGGCCTCCACCGGGTCCTGGGTCCACCAGCTCACGCGCGACATCCAGCGCAGCGAGGCGCCGAGCGCGAGCGGGTCGCCGAGCTCGCGGCGCAGCGCCACCGCCTTCACGCGCGCGTCGAGGGCGAGGGGCGCGTCGTCCACGTGGTAGCCCTCCACCGACGCCTCCTCGAGCGCCAGGGCGCGCTCCTCCGGCGGCAGCAGGTCCAGATGAGGCAGGACCCGGCTGTAGAGGGCGGCGGCCTCCCGGTGGGACCGGGCCGCTCCCGCCCGGCGCGCCGCCGCGAGCCCGTGCTCGAGCAGGGCGGCCGGGTCGCCTGCGGCCTCGGCGTGGTGGGCCAGGCGCGCGGGCTCGGCGCCGATGTCCAGCAGCGCCTCGAGCACCGCCCGGTTGAGCTCGCGGCGGCGCGCGCCGGCCAGGCCCTCTTCGACGGCCCTGCGCCCGAGCTCGTGGCGAAAGCGGACGTGGCCGTCGTCCACCACCACCGCCAGGCCGCGCTGCTCGCACTCGGCGACCGCGCCGGCGCCCTCCTGACCGAGGCAGTGCTCAAGCACGGCGAGCTCGGTGCGGGCCGGGACCACGCTCATCATCTCCAGCGCCGAGCGGGCCGGCGGCGAGAGCCGCGCCGCCCGCGCCAGCACGGCGTCGCGGACCGTCGGGGGCGTCCGCTCCAGCCCGGCACCGATCGCCTCGGTCACGAAGAAGGGGTTGCCCGCCGTCGCCTCGTGCAGGGCGGCGACGTCGCCGCCGTCGCCGGCCAGCTCGCCCACGGCCTCCAGGCTCAGCGGCGCCAGCTCCACCCGCCGCGCGCGGCCGGGCGAGACCGCGGCGGCCACCCGCCGGAGCGGGTGGTCGGCGGCGAGCTCGTCGTCGCGGAAGGTGATGACGAGGAGCGTGGCGGCGCGGTCGATGCGCCGAGCGAGGAACATGAGGAGGTCGAGGGTCGCCTCGTCCGCCCAGTGGGCGTCCTCGATGACGCAGAGTGTCGGCTCGCGGCCGAGCTCGGCGAGCACTGCGGCGAGGGCGTCGATGCGCCCGGGCGCGCGCAGCGCCTCGCCGAGCTCCGGGGCGTCGCCGGACGCGATGTCCAGGAACGGCCCGAGCGGCCGCGCGACGGCCAGGTCGTCGCAGGCCCCCCAGAGCACGCGCGCCGAGGCGGCGCGGTCGCCGGCGAAGCGCGCGACGAGGCTGGTCTTGCCGATGCCGGCCTCGCCGCTGACGAGGGCCACGACGCCCCGGCCCTCGGCCGCCTCGGCGAGGGCCGATTCGAGCTGGGCGAGCGCCGCGTCGCGCTCGAGGAGACGCATGGACGGATCCTAGACCCGGACGCCGGGACGCGGATCGCGGTCTCGGCCGTACGGGGGGCATGACCATCACGCGCAGGACCTCCATGCTCCTCGCCCTGGCCGCGGCGGCCGCCGCCCTCCTGGCCGGCGCGGGGACGGCCGCCGGCGGCGGCTTCTCGACCACCACCCTCGACTCCCTCGCCGCTCAACCCGCAGGCGGGTGAGACGGTCGCCGTGGGCTACACGATCAAGATGCACGGCGTCACGCCGGTCCACGTCGACGACACGGGCATCGCCATCGTCGGGAGCGACGGCGCGCGGACGGTCTTCCGGGGACGGGGCGACGGCCCCGTGGGCCACTACGTCGCCGACGTCCGCTTCCCCTCGGCCGGCTCCTGGACCTGGGAGGCCGTGCAGGGCGAGAGCGGCGTCACCGTGCAGGAGCTCGGGTCGGTCAACGTCGCCGCCGGGCCCGCGGCCGCTCCGCCGCAGGCCGGCGACGCGTCCGGCGGCGGGCCGGGCGCGGCGTCCTGGGCGCTGCTGGCGGCCACGATCGCGACCGCGGCGCTGCTGGCGGTCGTGGCCCTGCGGCCCGGCCGCGCGCCGGCCGGCTGACCGGTGGGGCGGCGGGCCGCGATCGCGGTCCTGGCCGTCGCGGTCGTCGGGCTCGCGGTCGCCACCGCCCTGACCTGGGACAGCGGCGGCGGCGGCGGCGAGCCGGCCTCGACGCCGGCGGCGCCCGCCGCCGAGGCCGTCCTCGACGGCGAGTCGCTGTTCGCGGCGAAGGGCTGCGTCGTCTGCCACCTCGGCCCCGGCAGGACCGAGGGCTTCGGGATCGGCCCGGACCTGCGGAGCCTGGCGGCCTCGGGATCGCGCGTGCCCGGGCTCTCGGAGCGCGGGTACGTGCGCCAGTCGATCCTCTCCCCCGCGGCCTTCGTGGTGGCCGGGTTCGGCGCGATGCCGCAGCTCGAGGTGGGCGAAGCCGATGCCGACGCGCTCGTCGACTACCTGCTGCCCGGCGGCACGAGCTAGCGCACGGAGAGAGCCACCGCGCCCGGCGCCGCCGCGGCCGGCACCCTCAGCAGCACGCGCCGCGCGCGCAGCTCCTCGTCGCGGCCCAGCTCGGGGGCGTCGACCTCCCAGACCTGGGTTTCGCCGCCGACGCGCACGGCGGCGGCGAGCCGCCGGCCGTCGCCGATCGGCGCGAGCGCGAGGACGGGGCTCGAGGCGTAGGCGGCGCCGGCCGGCTTGCCGACGGGGCCGCCGGTGTCGATGACGCTCCAGATGCGGTCGGGCTCGGCCGCGCGCGGCTCGTCGCCGGCCACCAGCAGCTCGCCCGGCGCACCCCAGGAGAGGGCGGTCAGCCGCGACCCCGGCGCGCCGAGGGGGACCACCGGCCCGCCGCCGCCCCCGCCGCGGAAGCACGGCGACGCCGGGCCCGGCGGTGGCGAGCCCCAGGCGGTCGCCCTGCGGCGCGTAGGCCACGGCGGCGACGCCCGCGGGCGGCGCGGCGGCGGCGCGGCTCGCCAGCGACGGGTAGTCGGCCACCCGCGCGGCGCCCGCGCGCCCGACGTAGGCCAGGGCCTGGGTGTCGGCGCGCCACGAGGGCCGCACGGGGGCGACGTCGGCGTCGACCAGCCGGTCGCCGTCGCCGTCGCCCTCGATGACGTGCAGCTCGTTCGCGCCGCCGCGCCGCACGACGTAGGCGATCACGATCGGGTTGGGCGCCCAGGCGGCGGCGACCACCGGGCCGGGCGTCGGGTGCGACCAGGCGCGCCGCCCGTCGGGAGCGATCGCGACGAGCGACCGGCCGATGCCGACGGCCGCGTAGAGCGCGTTCGGCGAGAGCTCGGCCGTGCTCACGGCGAGGCCCTGGACGCCGAGACCCTAGCGCGTGCCGAGCCAGAGCCTGCCGCCGGCGACGAGCGCCATGCCCTGGGTGCCGTCGGGCAGCTGGACGACGCCCATCGCCGGCGTCCCGCCGCCGCGGGCCGGTCGGGCGCCGGCGGCGCGCCGAGGCTCACGTCCAGGCGGTCCGTCGCCGCGAGCGCGGCGCCGGCGACGACGACCGCCGCGACGGCCGCGGCCGCGGCCAGGAGCCAGCGCCGGCGCCGGCGGCCCGGCGGCCCGGGAGGGCGTCGAGGGCGGCGCGCTCGGCGCGTCGGCGGCGCTCCTCGGGGGGCTCGGGAGGCCCTCGAGGGCGCGGCGCAGGCGGTCGTCGAGGCCGGTCACGGGCCCTCCCCCAGCCGCTCGCGCAGGTCGGCCAGCGCCCGGCCCAGCCGCGAGTTCACGGTGCCGACGGGGATTTCGAGGATCTCGGCGATCTCCGGTGGGGTGTAGTCGAGCAGGTGGCGCAGCACGACGACGGCGCGGCGCTCGGGCGGGAGGGCGGCGAGGGCCTCCAGGGCCTCGGGGTCCTCGGCGTCGTCGGCCCAGGCCGTGCGCGGCCTCGGGCGGCTCTCCGACGAGCACCAGGCGCCGCTCCTGACGCAGCACGTCGAGCGCCCGGTTGACCACGATGCGGTGCAGCCAGGGCGCGAAGGGCGCGTGGCGTCGAAGGTCTGGAGGCGCGAGAAGGCGCGCTCGAAGGCGTCCTGGGCGACGTCGTCGGCCATCTCGCGCCGGCCGGTGACCGCGAGGGCCGCCCTCCAGGCGCGCGGCCAGTGGGTCGCGAACAGGCGCGCCGCAGCGTCGCGGGAGCCGCGCTGGGCGCGCCGCACCAGTCCCGCTTCGCCGGCATCGGCCGTCGAGGCCACACCACGTTCTACGCCATGGGGACC
>CAWEYS010000003.1:0-57416 GCA_963813355.1 Miltoncostaeaceae bacterium
TCCGCGCGTTCCGGCGGCACGTGTCTGCGGCGGGACCCGGGCGGCGAGGTTCCGCGCTCGTGACCCACCTGGCCCTCAAGGACGACCTCCTCGACGCGCAGCTCCTGCGCGCGGTGGGGGCCGCGCCCTACGGCGGGGCGGACGTCGGCGAGTGCCTGGCGACCGCCCGCCGGGTGAAGGGCACCGACCTCGACAGCTGGCACGACGAGTGGCTGCGGACCGCCGAGGCCGTCTCGGCCCTCGCCGAGGAGGCCGAGCGGGACGGCCGGCGCGAGACGGCCCGCCTCGCCCACCTGAGGGCGTGCACCTACTTCCGGACCGCCGGCGTCATGCTCATGGGCGTGCCCCTCGACCCACGCCTCGTGGCGAGCAACGCCCGCCAGACCGAGGCGTTCCGCCGGGCCGCCGCGCTCATGGAGACGCCGCCCGAGATCCTCGAGATCCCGTTCGAGGGGACGACGCTGCCCGGCTACTTCTTCCGCGTCGACGGCGACCCGCGCCCGCGCGCGACGGCGCTGCTGACCGGCGGCTACGACGGGACCGTCGAGGAGCTCTATTTCTGGAACGGCGCGGCGGCGCTCGCCCGCGGCTACAACGTGCTCGCCTTCGACGGCCCCGGGCAGGGGGGCGCGCTGCTCCAGCAGGGCCTCACCATGCGCGCCGACTGGGAGAACGTGGTCGGGCCGGTGATGGACCACCTGCTGGCCCGCGCCGACGTCGACCCGGACCGCGTCGCCCTCATCGGCCTCAGCCTGGGCGCCCACCTGGCCCCGCGGGCGGCCAGCGGCGAGCATCGCCTGGCCGCGTGCATCGCCGACTGCGGCGCGTTCGACCTCCACGCGGCCGCCATGGCGCGCCTCCCCGGCCCCCTGGCCCGCGGTCTGGAGCACGGCAACCGCGCCGCCGCCGCGACGGTGCGCGAGATGCTGGAGCACGCGATGGCGGGCGCCACCTCGGGGTGGGGGCTGCGGCGCGGGCTGCTCGTCCACGGCCTGGACGATCCCCTCGAGCTGTTCGAGGCCATGAGGGACTACAGCCTCGCGGGGCGGGCCGAGAAGATCCGCTGCCCGACCTGGGTCTGCAACGCCGAGGGCGACGCGATCAGCGCGACCGCGCCCCAGCTGGTCGACGCGCTGACGTGCGAGGGGGAGCTCGTCACCTTCACGGCCGCCGAGGGCGCCGACGACCACTGCGAGACGGGCGCCCGCACCCTCTACCACGCCCGCTCGTTCGGCTGGCTCGACGCCCGGCTGCGCCCCTGGGAGGCCAGTCCTACGAGCTGAGCCGGCCGCTCTCCTCGTGGGCCATGCTCTCGCGCTCCGTCAGGGCCGTCGGGACCAGCGCGAGGCGCCCGCGGTCGATCGCGGCGCGCTGGGCCACGGCGCGCGCCATGAGGTCGGGCAGGTCGAGCTCACCGATGGCCGGGCCCGGGTCGGGGATCACGGCCAGCGACTCCCACAGGCAGCGCTTGCCCTCGATGCCGAGCGAGAGGGTCTCGAGCGCGAGCATCGTCCCGAGCTCCTGGTCCCCGGTGGTGGCGCCGCTGAACTTCAGGCTGCTCGCCTTCTCGGCCATCCAGGTGAGGCCCTGCTTGACCGGGTTCCCCGAGGTGTCCAGCCGCTCCATCAGCCCCTCGAGGGTCTCACGGTCCCGCTCGATCTCGTCCGCGACGGCGGCCACGACCTCGCCGAGCGGCGTGCCCGCCGTCTGCGACTCGAGCCGCCGGGCGAGGTCGAGCCCCATCCTCGAGCCCGGCCAGATGGTCGTTGAGGTACACGTCCAGCGCCTTCTGAGCCATGGCCCCGGCCTCCAGTGTCGGTCGCGGCGTCCGGGCCGCGCAGTCCCGGTGCTACCCGAGGCCGGCGCGGCCCAACCCGGGCTCCGCCGGGATGTGCGCGGCCGATCCCGGTTGGGCGCCCCGGCGGGCGGGTAATGAGCGCCCACCCCCGAGGAAGGACGCTCCGCCGCCCCGACCCGCAACCACGTGAGGAGCCCGAGCCGGCCACGACGCGCGATGGTCGCGGCGGTCGGGGGCGCCGCGCTGGCCCTCTCCCTGCTCGCCGGCTGCAGCTCCGAGGATGTGACGGGCGAGCCCGAGGACATCGGGGAGCTGGTCCACGTGGTCGCAGCCGGCTCCGACTGCGTGCACGACCCCGGGGCCGGCCGGGTCACCTTCCGCGTGCGCCTGGCCAACACGGGCAGCGGAGACCGCACCGTGACGGTCACCCCGCTCATGGTCGCCGTGGGCGGGCGGCGGATCGGCTCGGCGCTCGACAGCCTCACGGTCACCGTCCCCGGCGGCGGCGAGGCCGACGGGGAGCTGACCGTCGACGCGGCCCCGGACGATCTCGAGAGCTGCGCCGTGCGCATCGACTCCGAAGACGACGTGCCCGTCGCCCGGCGGACGGCGCCGGGCTGACGCGCTCAGCGCAGCAGGGCGAAGGCGTGGGTCCACTCGTTGCTCAGGAGCCCCGGGATGCACCAGAGCATGCAGAGGGGCTCGATCGCGCGGGCGGCCTCCACGCCGCCCATGTCGGCGACGTCCCAGCCGAACTGGTCGAGGATCTCGCCCGCCGTGCCCTTCGCCGCCGCGTCGTCGCCGCAGATGAACATCGTGGGCCGGCGGCCCCCGAAGTCGGGATCCACCATGCGGGCGTTGCCGACCGAGCTGAAGCACTTGACGAGGTGGGCGCCCGGGACGTCGCGCTGGAGCCGCTCCATCAGCGAGTCGTCGAGGCTCGTGAAGTAGTGGAGCACGCCGTTGTCCGGCGGCGCGTCGGCGAGCGGGTTCGTCGTGTCGAGCACCGGCTTGCCGGCGAGGTTCTCCGTCCCGGCGAGACGCAGGACGTCCTGCGCGATGCTGCCCTTGACCGCCAGCACGAGCACCTGGCCGAAGGCCGCCGCGTCGGCGAATGACCCGATCGCCGCCGAGGGGTTCGCCGCCGCCCAGTCGGCGAGCTTCGAGGGGTCGCGCGTCCCCAGCATCACCTCGTGGCCGTGGGCCAGGAAGCCCGCGCCCAGCGTCTGCGCCACCTCCCCGGATCCCAGGATTCCGACCTTCATCGTCCCGCCTCCTCGTCGTCGGGGAGCGACGTCCCCGCTGAGCCGGGACGGTCTATCAGGGCGCCGCCCCGCCAGGTCCGGGCTCCCGGCGTTCGGTAGCGTCGTGTCAGTGGAGCCACCTCCGCCACCGCTCGCGGCCGAGAGCTTCGACCGGAGCGCCCAGGTCTACGACGGCCACGTCGCCGTCAACCGCGCCGGCGCGCGCCGGCTCGTCGCGTCGGTGCCCGACGGCCGGTACCCCCGCCTCCTCGACGTCGGCTGCGGGACGGGGTTCGCCTCGCTCGAGGCAATCCCGCGGCTCGGCGTCGAGCGCGTCGTCGGGGTGGACGCCTCGGCGTCCATGCTCGACGTGTTCCGCGAGCGGCTGCGGGACTTCCCGGGCGTCCGCGCCGAGCTGCAGGCGAGCGACGTCCTCCACATGCGGGTCGAGGACGCGGGGGCCGACCTGGTGCTGTGCACCATGGCCCTCCACTGGTTCACCGAGCGCGGCGCGGCCATCGAGCGCATGGCCCGCGCCATCGCGCCGGGCGGGGTCCTCGGCATCCTGGCCCCCGGGCCGGCGCACGACCGCGAGACCGTCGCGCTCGTGCGCGCGACCGGCGACCCCATCCTCGCCCGCCTGGCGGACTCGATCGAGGACAACGAGATCGACCCCGACGCCCTCGTCGCCCACCTCGCGGCGGCGGGCCTCGCGCCCGAGGACGTCTGGACCGAGACGCGCCACCGCGTCACGACGCCCGCCGCCTACGGGGCGCGCATGGAGGCGGTCGCGAGCCACCTCTGGAGCGATCTGCCGGCCGACGAGCAGGCCTCGGTCCTCGCGCGCATGTACGCGCTGTTCGGCAGCGCCACCGACGACGACGGCGCCTATCGCTACCGGTTCGTGAAGACCTTCGCGATCGCCCGGCGGGGCCGCTGATCTCAGCCCGCCGGCGCCTCCGAAGGCTTGATCGTGACGCCGCCGAGAATGGCGAAGGCGCGGACCCGGATCGTGGGCCCGTCGCCCGGCGGCACCTGGACGTCACGGCCGCCGAGCAGGCTGAGCCCGCTGAGCGCGACCCGAGCGCCCGGCGGCACCCGCACGTCGATGCCCCCGAGGATGGCGACCGCCGTGAGACGCGCGTCGTCGCCTGGGGGTGCCGCGCCGAGGTCGAGGTCCCCGCCCCCGAACAGCGCCAGCGCGGTCTGCCGCCTCCATCCGGGCGGGGGCGGGCTCTTCGAGAACCCTCCGAACAGGGCGGCGTTCATGGCGCTCTCCCTCGATCGCCGACGGGCCTGGCCCGGGAGACTACCTCCGCGCCGGTGCCGACACCCGGCGCTCGCGGACCGTGGCGTCGAGGTGGGTCGCGAGGTGCGCGGTCAGCTCGCGGGCGTCGGCGCGGGCGCCGTCGATCAGGGTCGACTTGCGCCGGCGCAGGAACGGCATGCCCATGAGGTAGAGCCCCGGGAAGCGGGTCACGCCGCCGTCGTGGATCAGCCGTCCGCGCGGGTTGAGCACCGGCAGCTCGAGCCAGGAGAGGTCCGGGCGGTAGCCGGTGGCCCACAGGATCGTGCGGATCTCGCCGCTCCGCAGGTCGAGATCCAGCAGCGGGGGCGAGGGCACGGCGGTGGGCGCGAGCCGCTCGGGCGGCTCGCCGACGTCGAGGCCGGAGTCGGCGGCCCAGGCGTCCAGGGTGTCGAGCAGCCGCGCGAGCTTGAGGTCGGCCAGCGCGCAGACGTTCGGCAACGAGCCGGAGAAGAGCGCCCGCCCGTCGCGGATGGCGCTGAGCCGGCCGACGAGCCGCGCCCCGCGGCCGGTGAGCGCGTTGAGGTCGAGCGCCTCGCCGCCGAGCGAGCCGGCGAGCTGCATCGACGGCAGGCTGCGGGCGCGGACGAGGTCGTCCATCTGGTCGTAGCGCTCGTCGAGGACCCCCGCCGCCTCCATCCACCACAGGATGTCCGCGCCCCGGTACCGGCGGGGGAGCCGGACCTGCTCGCCGGCCGCGACCGTGACCTGGCGGCCGTGCCGCAGCAGCTCGTCGGCGATCTGCACCCCGCTCGACGAGGCGCCGACGACCAGGACGCCGCCCTCGGGCAGCCTGCTCCGGGTTCCGGTAGTCCGCCGCCGTCAGGGAGGTGATGCCGGGCGGAACGGCCTCCCGGACGGCCGGGACCGTCGCGACGTTGCAGGCGCCCGAGGCCACCACGACGGCGTCGGCCGACCAGCTCCCGCCGTCGGTCTCGACGGCATAGCCGCGCCGGCCCGCCGGGCGCACCGACGTCACCGTCGTGCCCGCGCGGACCGGCGCGGCGCCCTCCGCGGCGTAGGCCTCGACCAGGTCGGCGACCTCGCCCGCGGTCATGTACCCGTCCGGGTCGGGGCCCGCGTAGGCCGAACCCGGGGAGCCGGGTGAGCCAGTTGGGCGTGAGCAGCCGCAGCGAGTCCCAGCGCTCCGTGCGCCACGAGTTCGCCACCTCGCCGCGCTCGAGGACCACGTGGTCGATCGAGCGCTCGGCGAGGCAGCGGCTCATGGCCAGCCCGCAGTGGCCGGCTCCGACGACCACGACGGGGACGTGGGGCATCCGTGCGGCTCCCGGTGCCCGGCTAGTTGACCTTGACGTTGATGTTGGTCGGGTTGGTGAGGGCGTCGAAGACCGCCGAGCGCTTCTGCGACTGGGCGATCAGGGCCTCGAGGTCGGCCTGGCTCGCGTCGGCGTCGATGTCGAACTTGACGTCGATCGTGCTGAAGCCGTTGCGGACGTCGGGGTCGGCGCCGAGGATGCCGTGCAGGTCCATGGCGGCCTCGATCGTGGCCGACACCGACCGCAGCTGGATGCCGCGCTGCTGGGCGATGGCGGCGGCGCCGGCCGTGAGGCAGCTGCCGAGGGCCACGAGGACGTACTCGGCCGGCGTGATGCCGTTGTCCTCGGACGCGAACAGCAGCGGGTGGTCGGCGTCGTGGATGAAGGTCGTCCGGTGCTGCTGCTCTCCGCCGAAGCCGTAGAACGACTCCACGCTCGACTTGCTGTGGGTGCCGCGCACCCACGAGGTGGTGGCGCGCCACTGGAACTCGGCGGCTTCCGGGGTCTCGGCGAGCGCCGCGCGGGCCCCGAGCAGGGCCTCGACGTTGACGCCGTTGTCCACCGGGACGTCGGTGGTGCTCATGGTGTGCTCCTGTTCGAGAGACGGGGCGGAAAGCCTACATACCCACGGGTTATCGGGAGAATAAGGGCTCAGCCGGACGCGGTCACGCCCCGCAGCGGTTGACGCTGAGCTGGGCCTGGTCGTGCGCGCTCCCGCGCGGGTCCGCGGCGGTCAGGCGCACAAGGTGCTCGCCGGTCCGCGTGACCCGGAACCGCATCACGTGCCGGCCGGCGCCGAGCCGCGCTCCCGGCCGCGCCACGGTCCGCCCGGCCCGCGTGACGACCACCGACACGGTCGCCGCGCGCGACAGCGCGAAGCGCACCGCGACGCCGCGGGGCGGGCAGGCGACGCGGATCCGGGTCAGGCCGTTCACCTCGCCGCGCTGGATGCCCCGCACGAACGAGGCGGCCATGACGCGGGGGACGCCGGGCGCGCCGCCGCCGGGGCTGTCGATGAACCGGATGCGCCCGGGAACGGGGTCGGCGACGAGGATCCCCCCGCCCGCCGCCGCGGCCACCCCCTGCGGCAGCCAGAGGTTCGCCTCCTTCGCCGGGCCCGCGTCCCCCGAGAAGTTGCCCCGGCCGGTGCCCGCGACCAGCTCGATGACGCCGTCCGGGCGGACTCGCCGGATCTGGTTCACGCTCGCGATCAGCACCGCGCCGCCGGGCGCCTCGGCGACGGCCGCGGGGCGGGGCACGGCGGCGGCCGTCGCCGGCCCCCCGTCCCCCGAGGGCGCGGTCGAGCCGTTCCCCGCGATCGTCGTGATCGTCCCGTCGGGCGCGACGCGCCGGACCCGGTTGCCGTCGGCGATCAGGAAGCCGCCGTCGCTTGTCGGGCGCCACGCCGCTGGGGCGCGAGAGGCGCGCGTCGATCGCCGGGCCGCCGTCGCCGGCGAAACCGCGGACGCCGCTCCCCGCCGCGACGGTCACGGCGCCGGCCCGGTCGACGTGCAGGACGCGGTTGGCCGCGCTCTGGACGACCAGCACGCCGCCGTCGGCCGCCGCGGACAGGCCGTCCGGGAACTGGACGACCGCGAGGGTCGAGATCACGCCGGCCGGGTCGACGAGCCGGACGCGGTTGTTGCGCTGGTCGGAGATCGCGATGGCCCCGTCCGGCAGCCGCGCGACCCCTGTCGGGAAATCCAGCCGCGCCGCCGTCGCCGCGCCGCCGTCGCCCGAGAACCCTCCCCGCCCGGTGCCGGCGACCGTCGTGATGACCCCGCGCGGCGAGACCCGGCGGACGCGCTGGCGATTGGTCTCGGCGACGAGGTAGCCGCCGTCGGGGGTCGCCGCCACCGCCGTGGGGAAGGTGAGGCGCGCCAGCCCGGCGGGCCCCCCGTCCCCGGTGGGCGGCGGGATGGAGAGCATCGGGCGCAGGACGAAGCCCGCCCCGGCGACGGAGTAGATCCGCCCCGTGCTCGCGGCCGCCGTGGCCGGCGCGGCGGCGATCGCGGCGACGAGGACCGCGACGGCGAGCCCGATGCTGCTGAGTCGTGCGCGGCCCATGGGTCGGCCATCTTGGCACGGCGCCCGGCGGTGCAGGGCCGGCCGAGGGTGGGCCCGTGCGGCGGGCCCACCCTGAGGCCGGCCGGTCCAGAGCCGGTGGAGTCGCGGTAGAGCGCCTCGTCGCGCGCGCCGCTGGCGTCGCGGACCGGGCGCCGATTAGGATCGCGTCGTGTCCGCGACGGCCCCCACGGAGGGCATGGCCGAGATCGCCGCCGGCTGGCGGAGCGCCTGGCAGCTCCTCATCGGCGTCGGCGCCCTGCTCGCCGTGCTCGGCCTGGTGGCGATCATCTACCCCGCCGCGGCGACCGCGACCATCAACATCATGGCCGGCATCTTCCTGATCATCGCCGGCGTCCTGCTCTTCGGCTTCGCCTTCGCCGCCCGGGAGGCCGGTGACGTGATCATCTGGATCGCGATCGGCGTGCTCGCGATCATCGTGGGCATCGTGTTCCTGTCCGCCCCGGACATCGGCACGGTCACCCTCACGGTCATCCTGGCGGTGTGGTTCATCCTCAGCGGCCTGGCCAAGCTCGCGGCCGCCTACGAGCAGCGCGGCCGGACCGGCGTCGGCCTGGTGGCGATCAACGGCGTGATCTCCCTCATCCTGGGCGCCCTGATCGCGGCCGAGCTGCCCGACGCGGCGGACTGGGCGATCGGCCTCCTGCTGGGGATCATGTTCCTCGTCGACGGCCTGGTCATGATCGTGCTGGGGCTGGTCGCTGCGGCGACGTCGGCATCGGTCACCTTCACGGTCATCCTGGCTGTGTGGTTCATCCTCAGCGGCCTGGCGAAGCTCGCGGCCGCCTACGAGCAGCGCGGCCGGACCGGCGTCGGCCTGGTGGCGATCAACGGCGTGATCTCCCTCATCCTGGGCGCCCTGATCGCGGCCGAGCTGCCCGACGCGGCGGACTGGGCGATCGGCCTCCTGCTGGGGATCATGTTCCTGGTCGACGGCCTGGTCATGATCGCGCTGGGGTGGTCGCTGCGGCGCGCCGGCATGACCGCGGCCGACAGCGTGGCCTGAGCGGCTCGTCACGGCTTCCCTGCCGCCCTGACGATCGAGCTCGCGATCCCCGGCCCGGCCGGCCCGTCTGAGTCCTGGCCGGCCCGACTCGCGAGCACGACCCCCGCCGGTCTCGGGCGAGGAGCGAGAAGCGTTAGCGGACCATAAGCGCGGTGTCCAAGACTTCGCCGCCGACGCCGTTCCCGGTGTCGTGACCCGACGAGGTGGCGGGGTGGCTGACTCACAGACGGATACCGGTGCTGCCGAGCAGCAGCAGCCCAAAGGCGTTCTGCCGGTCATCCGCCGCGGGCTTTCGCGGACGCCGTTGTGGCTTGCAGGCCTGCTTGTGGCGGCCGTGGGCGCGGTGATCACCCAGACCGCGACGGACTGGATGGGCTCGCTCGGCTCGGCCGTCTCGGACCGAGTGGTCGGAGAGCCGGCGCCGTTGACCCTCGACGTGAGCCCACCATCCCCGGGCCAGGGGCTCTACTTCACAGAGGCGGCGGCCGCCCTCGGCCGGCGCCGCCCCCTGCCCAGGGTGAGGTCGTGCGCGCCGCGTGGGCCCGCGAGAGAGGAGGCGTGGACGCCAACTCCACCGGCTTCCAGGTGGTCATACAGGGCACCTCGACATCGTCGGTGGTCCTGAAGGGCCTGACCATCAGGGTGCTCGTCGAGGCGGCCTCCCCCGCCCGGGGACGTTGGTCGAGCCGATCGGGGCAGGGGGCGCGCCGGCGCGGTACTTCGACGGTGGATCTCGACGCGCCGGCACCACGGGCCACGTTCGACTTCGGTGAGACCTCAGGGCGCGAGGAGAGGCCGATCGACTTTCCGTACCAAGTGTCCGAGAGCGAGCCGGAGGTCTTCTTCATCTTCGCCAGCGCCCATCGGTCGATTGCACATCGGGTCGCCGAGCTCGCCTGGAGCGCCAAGGGCAACGAGCGGGGTCGCCACAATCGACGACGACGGCGAGCCGTTCCGACCGTGTCGGGCGAGGCCGCGACGGCCTACCGTGCATCCGACGAACGGGCGCCTCGAGCAGGTGCCGGGGACCTGACCCGAGGTGCCCCGCTGCCGCTCGCGCAGGCGTGAGTGGGAGTCGCGCCTCCTCTCAGAGACGCCCTTCTCGGCGTTGGCTCCGGACGCGGGCGTGTGGGAGGGTCCGGAGCGGACGTGCAGCGAAGGAGCCGCCCGATGATGGTTCGCGTAGCGGTGGTGCAGGCGACGCCCGTCGTGCTCGACGGCCCAGCGTCGGTGGAGAAGGCCTGCGCTCTCATCGCCGAGGCGGCCGCGGGCGGGGCCAAGCTCATCGCGCTGCCCGAGGGCTTCGTCCCGATAATGCCCCGCTCATGCTGGGGGCATCACTACGGCCTCATCGTCTCCCCGCGAGCGGTCGAGCTACACCGCCGGCTGTGGGACAACGCGGTGGACGCGGACGGACCGCTCGCCGCCGCCCTGGGCGACGCCGCCCGCCAGGCCGAGGCCTGGGTCGCGATCGGGGTCAACGAGCGCGAGGATGGCCGCCCCGGCACCCTGTGGAACTCGCTCCTGTGGTTCACGCCCGATGGCGGGCTGGCCCGCCGTCACCGAAAGCTCGTGCCGACGATGCACGAGCGCATCTTCTGGGGCCAGGGCGCGGGCGACGACCTGGGCGTCGTGCCGGCGGAGTTCGGTCGGCTCGGGGGGTTGATCTGCTGGGAGAACTTCATGCCCGCCGCCCGCCAACACCTCCACCGGGACGGGGTGGACTTCTACGTGGCGCCCACCGCCGATGACCGCGACATCTGGGTGGCCGCGATGCGGACGTTCGCCTTCGAGGCGGGCGCCTTCGTCCTCTCGCCCGTGCAGTACCTCCGCGGCGCGGACTTCCCCGAGGACTTCCCGTTTCGCGAGGAGCTCGCCGGTTGCCCCGAGGTCCACTTCACTGGTGGCAGCGTGATCTGCGACCCCTGGGGCAACCTCCTGGCCGGGCCCGTGCACGGCCGCGAGGAGATCCTGTACGCCGACTGCGACCTCGACCTGATCCTGGGCGCCCGGCGCGTACTCGATACGGCCGGTCACTACGAGCGACCCGACGTGAGCGCCGCCTCGCTCTAGCTGTCCGGAGCCGCTCGCGGAGCCGGCCCGTTCGGGGCGCCAGGACATTGAACGCTTGGCGGGGGTCAGTTCTCGTCGTCGAGGACGTCGCGCAGTTTGCGCGCGAACGGTCCGGGTTGGCCGGCGTATCCGAACTCCCCGCCGAGAAAGCCGCCGTGGTGGCTTGGGAACACTGTCGCCTGCTGACCGAGCAGCTCGGCGGTGGCCACCGCCGTGCGCCCGGTGAAGGTGCCCAGCGACTCCTCGCCCACGGCGATCACGACGCGCGTGGGCGCCGCCGCCAGCGCGTCGACGTCGGGGCGATAGCTGCTGACCGCCCAGGACCGGTCGGAGAGCAGCGGGTCGTCGCGGGAGCCGTCATCCTCGGTCGGCATCCCGAAAAGGGCGGGATCCGCCGCGGGCTGCGCGAAGTACTCGTCGGTGAACTCGCCTCGCCACGACGTCATGGCGATGAAGGCCGCCATGCCGGCACCCGACCCCTCGGCCTCGTAGGCGTCGCGAACGCCGGCGCGGGCGCGCTCGGCCGCCGCGGCGTCCGGGAGCACCGGGATGAGCGGCGGCTCGTGTGCCACCAGGGTGCTCACGTCGGCGGGATGGGCCGCCACGAGCGCGAGCGCGGTCACCGCGCCCCCGCTGCTCGCGAACATCTCGACCGGGCCGGTGCCGAGCGCCCCGATGACGGCGTGCACGTCGTCCGCCTGGACCGCGGGCGCATGATCGACCCGGCCGTCCTTGCGGATGCTGCGGCCGAGGCCGCGCGGGTCATAGGTGACCACGGTGCGGTCGGGGAAATGCGACGCCAACGTGGCGAAGCCACTGGCGTCCATGGGCTGACCGATCATGAACAGCGGTGGCCGTCCGTCGGCGGTGGGCAGCGGCCCATCCACGTCATAGGCGATGTTGACCTCGGCGGTTTCAAGCATGTGCATCGTCGTCATGGCAGTTTGACGTCTGCCGTATCGAAAACTCATCGGCCCTCGGGACAAATGACCGGCGCGGCTCCGCGGGTTCATCGACTGAGCTGGCCGGCGAGCGCCATGAGGAGCCGCAAGGTGGTCCCCGCCCCCTCGAGGCCGAAACCCTAGAGCCGACGCCCGGACTCGACCGGGGACCCCTTCATTACACATGAAGACGCGGCCTTGACGTGCCCATAACCATGCGGGTTTTCAGGAGCCGCCCCACACAACCCCACAAACCGAGCCCCTGCCGTCCCGATCGGCGCTCGACAGATTCGTTGCGTGTTTCTATGTTGCGCCTGATGTCCCCCGCGACCCGCAGACGTGCGGCCGCCAGCGCGCTCGCAGCGGCCGGGCTGCTCGCGCTTGGAACCGGCCAAGCTCTAGGTGTCACGCCGTCGCCTTGGCGCAGCCCCGAACCCTTCTCGCCGCCGGCTGGCGGCGCGCTGACGCCCGACGTGGCTGTCAATCCCGACGGCAGCGCCGTCGCCGCCTGGGTCCAGCCGCAGTCCGGCGGGACCTTCGTCGTCCAGGCGGGGCTGCGCGAGTTCGGAGGCTCATGGGCGGCCCCCCAGACGCTCTCGGCGCCGAGTAGCTCGCAGTCGCTCGACCCCGACGTCGCCATCGACGCCGACGGCAACGCGGTCGTTGCCTGGTCGCTGCCGTCCTCGGCGAGCGTGAGCGCGGTTCAGGCGCGGCTGCGCCCCTTCGCCCTGGGCGCCTGGCAGCCGGTCCAGACGCTCTCGACCGCCGGGGCGCTCGCGGTTCGCCCCGAGGTCACCATCGGCCCCTCCGGCGGGGCCGTGGCGGCCTGGCTCGAACAGGCGCCCGGCCAGGGGCTCGGCCAGGTTCAGACCGCCGCCCGCGAAGCCGCCTCGGGCGCCTTCAGCGCTCCGGCTCCCCTCGGCCCCTCCGGCGCCTTCGGGGTGACCCTCGACGCGGATGGGGCCGGGACGACGCTGGCCGTGGTCCAGGTTGGCGGCCCGCCCAGCTCGACATGGCAGACCGCGCTGCGGCCCCCGGGCGGGCCCTTCGGCGTTCTCCAGGCTCTACCTACCCCCAGCCCGCCGATCGTGGATGCAGCAGTCGGTGCCGGTGGTCGTCAGTTCGCCGTCGGGCCTGAGCCCGGCGAGGACCCAAAGGTCGTGGTCTTCTCCACGCGGACCGGCGCCGGGGCATGGAGCGCCTTCGCCCCCATCTCTCCCGCGGGGCCAGCCGTCGAGGTGAGCGCGGCCCAGGTGGCGCTCGACGGCGACGGCAACCCGACCGTGCTCTGGCAGCGGGCTGTCAAGAAGTCGAATGGTCAGGGAAACGTGGCGACCACCGTCGCCGCTGAGGGTCCTGCTGCCGGCCCGTTCGGGGCCCCCGTGCGCCTGTCGCCCGCCGACAAGGCCGCGCCCACGGTGGGCCTCGGGGTGAACGCCCAGGGGACCGCGGTAGCGCTGTGGGGTCGCACGAGCGGCTCCAACGATGGCCTCGAAGCTGCCGTGCGCCTCGGCCCCTCGGCATCGTGGCTATCGCCCGAGGAGGTCCTCGCCCCTGAAGCAGGTCTGGGGGCATCGGTCCGCCCGGGCGTGACGGCCGACGGGATCGCGGTCGCGTCCTTCATCAAGGGCGGGCGCGTGTCCGCTTCCGACAGGGCGGCAGGCACCCCCGGCGAGGTCACTCTCACGGCCTCGCAACTCCTGACCAACCAGCGGATCGACCAGGCCGCCATCCGCCGCGCGGGTGCCCTGGAGGACGCGCTCGCCGCCGGGATGGCCTCGGCCAATCTACGCCCCGGCTCCCTGCTGCCGCCCGACTTCGACGCCAGCGTCCAGACCGCCGGCGCCTACACCGGCGCCATCGTCCCCGCCGGTCCGGGCGTGACGATCCCGGTGCCCCCGGCAGGCGATCGGGAGGGCGACCCGGTGCGCCTGACCGAGGAGCAGATGCTCATCAACCAGCGCATCGCCCAGGCAGCGGTGCGGCGGGCCAACGCTCTCATCGAGTGGCTCGACACCGGCCTGGCCGGACCCGACATCAAGGACGCCGGGATCGGCCCCGTCGCGCTGGCGCCCGGCATCAGCATCGCCTCGACGTCGGCGCCCCTGACGTCACCCCCCTCGGGGAGGCCGAGCGACGGCAGCGCGGGCGGCGGCGGGGGCGGTGACGTGAGCCTCACCGAGAGTCAACTGGTCACCAACCAGCGCATCTCCCAGGCGGCGATCGTGCGCCTCAACTCGGTGCGGGCGATCCTCCAGGGCGGGCTCAGCGGCGCCGAGGTCCGCGAGGACGGCATCGGGGCGAGCAAGCTCGCACCTTGACCTTGTCACTCGGCCTCTCTGGCGGCGGCAAGCGCGACGACGCCCCCGTTCGCATCCCCCGCTCGGCCGTTCTCGCGTCAGGAGCGGGGCGCCTGCTGAGGCTCAGACGAAGAAGAAGACGATCGCGAGGACGACGTAGACCGCGAGCAGCTGCACGCCCTCGAACCAATTCGACTCGCCGTCGTTGGCGACGTGGATCGCGATCACCACCGCGAGCAGAACCGCTGCCAGCTCCAAGCCGTTGAAGACGAGCGCCATCGGGAATTCGCCGACCACGAACGACAGCAGCACGAGCACCGGCGCCGCGAACAGGGCGATCTGCGCGCTCGATCCGATCGAGATGTTGACCGAGAGGTGCATCTTGTTGCGAGAGGCGAAGTAGATCGCGACCCAGTGCTCGGCCGCGTTGCCGATGATCGCAACGACGATCACGCCGACGAAGAACGGCGACAGGCCGATGTCCTCGGACGCCTCGGAGATCGAGCCGACGAGGATCTCGGACATCACGCCGACCGCGACGCCGGCGATCGCCAGCATGGTCACCGCGCGGCGCACGCTCCAGGGCTCCGGGCCGTCCTCCTCGTCCCCCGCGCCGTGCGGGTTGAAGAGATCGGCGTGGGTGCGCAGCGAGAAGAGGAGGCCGATCAGGTACGTGAACAGGAGCACCACCGCGACGGCGATCGACATGGTCTCGAGATCGCTCGAGAACTGCTTCGACTCCTCGGTCGGGCCGGGTAGGCCGCCGCCCTCCACGAGCTGGAACACCGCCGGCAGCACGAGCGCGACGACGGCCAGCAGCAGCATGCCGGCCTGGGTGCTGGCCGCCGTGCGATCGAACGTCTGCGTCTTGTGCTTGAGCCCGCCGACCAGCATCGCGGCGCCCATGACGAGCAGGATGTTGCCGAGGATCGAGCCGATCAGCGACGCCTTGACGACCTCCTGCAGCCCCTCTTGGAGGGCGAAGAAGGCGATGATCAGCTCGGGCGCGTTGCCGAACGTGACGTTGAGGAAGCCGCCGATGCCAGGACCCGAGCGGGCCGCGAGCTGGTCGGTCGCCTTGCCCATGAGCGCGGCGGTCGGGATGACGCCGAGCGCCGAGGCCGCGAAGATGATCGTGGCCTCGGCGGCCGTGAGCTCGAGGACGATCGCGATCGGGATGAACGGGACGAGCAGGTACGGCCACCCGTCGCCGCTGAGGAGGAACCGCTTCAGGGACGCCGCACCCACCCCCTCACTTTGCACTGTGCCCGGCAGGCAGTCGGCGGGATGATGGGCACCTTCATCCGCTGAGGAGCATGTCGAACCCAGCGACTGACGACGTAAATGCCCCGTGAACGCCCCGATGCGTTCACCGGAGGCCACACGCGTTCAGAACTGCCCACCCTCGCCGCTTGCTGGCATCCCCGAGTCGAGCGGCTTCTTGGGCCGAGAGAGCGGGAGCCGACGCGGAGACTCGAACCCCGGACCCCTTCACCCGGCTGCGAAGCTCGCCGCCGTGCCCTACGACCTTCGCCACTCGTTCTGCTCGCTGCTGCTCTACGACGGCGTTACGCAGTTGCGCGCGCGAGGCCGACGCGAGGTCGGGCTCGCTCAGCTCGAGGCGCGGCCGCGGCCGATGAGCGCACAGGACGGTGGTGGGACACGGTCCGCGCATCGCTCGGCTCCTGGTTCATCCGTTCCCCGCGCGGCTCGCGCTCAGATGCGCGAGCGCTTCGCGGATGCTCACCTGCCGGTGCTCGGTGGTGCGGCGGGTAGTCGCACCGTGACGCAGAGCCCGCCGGCGGCACGGGGGGTGAGGGTGAGGGTTCCGTCGTGTGCTTGGGTGATGCTCTTGACGATCGCCAGGCCGAGGCCGACACCCGATTGGTCGGTGCGTATGCGCTTGGTGCTGCGCTGAAACGGCTCGGCGAGCGTGGCGACCAGTCCTGGGGTGAGCTTCTCGCCCGTGTTCTCGACGGTGAGCGCCACGCGCTCGGGGTGAGCGCTGGTCGTGACCCACACGGTGCCCTGTTCGGGCAGATTGTGGACGATCGCGTTGTGCACGAGGTTCGTGCTCAGTTGCAGTAGGAGCGCGTGTGAGCCGCTGGTGGGGGTCATGTCGCCGGAGGTCTCGATGGTGACGCCGCGCCCTTCTGCGAGGGGGAGGAGCGTTTCAGCGGCCTCTTCCGCCAGGAGGGACAGGTCGACGTGTTCCGGGGTGAAGGACCGCTGGTCGGCGCGGCTGAGCAGGAGCAACGCCTCGGTGAGGTCGATCGCTCGGCTGTTGACGGCGCGGAGTCGTTCGTCGAGCTCGCCGCTGTCGCGGTTCGGGTCGTTGCGGGCCACGTCGAGAAGGGTCTGCGTGATCGCCAGCGGGGTGCGCAGCTCGTGGGAGGCGTTGGCTGCGAACCGCTGCTGCTCGGCGACGTGCGCTTCGAGCCGCGTGAGCATGGCATCGAAGCTGTCGGCGAGCTCGCGGAACTCGTCCTTGCGGCCTTCCAGCTCGATCCGGTGGGAGAGCGACCCGTTCGCAGCCATGCGTGTGGCGTCGGTGATTCGGGCCAGCGGGGCGAGCATCCGGCCGGCGAGAACCCAGCCTCCCACCAGACCGAACACCAGCAGGAACGCCAGCACTGATGGCCGCCTGGCAGGCCGAAGACGTTCAGAGGGTCGGAGCGGATGGGCAAGAACCATCGGAGAGGTGCCGTAGGGGACGATCGGAGCGCTCGGTCCGGGTATGTATCGCAGGAGGAACAGCCACACGGCCGCGAGCAGCAAGGCGCTTGCGAGCATGAGGAACCCGGCGTAGCTGAGGGTGAGCTTGAGGCGAACGCTCAAGCCAGGGGCTCTATCCACGATTTCCTCCCGCGCGCCCGGCGTCTGGTCGAGTGCTGATGCGGTATCCGGCGCCGGCGACGGTGGCGATGATCCAGGGTTCGCCGAGCCGCTTGCGCAGTGCCGAGACCGTGATGCGCACCGCGTTGGTGAACGGGTTGGCGTTCTGATCCCACGCCCGTTTCAGTAGCTCTTCGGCGCTGACGACGCCGCCTTCGGCGGCGACGAGGACTTCGAGCACCGCGAACTGCTTGCGCGTGAGCGCGACGTAGCGGCCGTCGCGGTGGACCTCGCGGCGGAACGGATCCAGCCGCAGACCTGCGATCTCTCGCACAGGTGGCCTGTTGTGGGCGCGCCTGCGGTCCAGTGCTCTGAGCCTGAGCACGAGCTCTTGGAGTTCGAACGGCTTGGTGAGGTAGTCGTCGGCGCCGAGCCCGAACCCGGTGGCCTTGTCGTCGAGACGGGCGGCGGCGGTGAGCATGAGGATCGGCATGCCGCTGCCGGAGGCGACGATGCGTTCGGCGATCTCGTCACCGGTGGGTCCGGGGATGTCGCGGTCGAGGACGGCGATGTCGTAGGCGTTGACGCCCAGCAGCTCCAGGGCGGTGTCGCCGTCACCGGCGATGTCCGCCGCGATCGCTTCCAGGCGGAGGCCATCGCGGATGGCCTCCGCCATGTAGGGCTCGTCCTCGACGAGCAACACGCGCATGCGCCGATGTTACGAGCCGGCGCCTATCGCCGGCATATCGAAAACCGCGTATGCGCTGGCAACACCACGCTGCCTTCAATCGCGGCGTGACCGACAGCCGGCCAGCACGAACGGCGCCCCGCCGGATCCGGATGCGCAGGATCCGGCTCGCCGGCCTGCTGATCGTCATCGTGGCGATCGCCGCAGCCGTCGGCTTGCAGTCGCGGGTGTCGTCGTCCCCGACCGTGTTCTCGCCCTCGACGGCGTCCTCATCCGCGACGGCAGCATCACCGATTGACGCCCTTCGCAGCGAGCACCGTGGTGCGCTCGGCGAGGCTGACGGTTCCGTCCCCGACGGCACGACGGTCTTCGATGACGAGGTTCCGGGTGTCGCCGAACTCGATCCGGCGCTCCTCGGCGCCCTGCGCCAGGCCGCGACGGATGCCGCAGCCGACGGCGTCGAGTTCGTCGTCGACAGCGGCTGGCGTTCGCCGGCGTACCAGGCGCAGCTCTTCCGTGAGGCGGTCTCCAGGTACGGCTCAGAGCAGGAAGCTGCCCGATGGGTGGCCACCCCCGACACGTCCGCTCACGTGTCGGGGGACGCGGTTGACATCGGGCCCGATGCCACGCCGTGGCTGTCCGCACACGGCGCCGCCTACGGGCTCTGTCAGATCTACGGCAACGAGCCGTGGCACTACGAACTGCGCCCGGACGCCATCGCTCACGGCTGCCCTCCCATGTACTCCGACCCGACGCAGGATCCAAGGATGCAGCGGCCTGCGGCCGGACTACCGGGGACGGGCGCACTAGGTGCACATCACTCAGAGTGAAGAGGCGGAAGAGGCCCAGATCCCAGAGCCGACGCGGGGACTCGAACCCCGGACCCCTTCATTACGAGGTAGCCGCGGCGCTTGCCGCTGGTTGCGGGTGATCGCACCGAACGGCTTGCGGTCGCCTTGTAGGCGTTCGGCAGCTCACCGATCTTGCCGCTGTTGCAGCGTGGTGTGTTGCCCACCCGTTGCCCGCGGAGCCGGGGCGAGGGGGCCCGCGACGCTGGCCGGCGCCCCGACAACCGAGGGGCGAAGCCCGTGCGGAGGGTCTTGATAGTCGATTCATGACTGCCGCGAGGAGCCCGCGACCAGCCGGTGCGCCGGCCCGACCGCTCTCTCAATCGTCGGGGGGCCGGTCGGGCGCCGGGTCGAGCTCGGGGCAGCCACACCCGCCGAGCTGCTCGTCCGTGTCCTCGAGGTCGATGAGCGGCTGGTCGTCATCGTCGTCATCGGCCCGTGCCGGGTCGAGCCCGGCCGCGAGCATCTCCTGCCCGGTGAACGGCGACAGGATCCGGATCGGGAAGTCGCGAACGGTCTTGCGCCTGCGAACGTCGGCTCCGCTCACCCGCAGGCGATAGTCGCCGGGCCGCATCTGACCGGTCCGCAGGAGCCCGTCGCCCGAGGGGCTCTTGAGCGTCACCCGGTAAACGATGTCGGGCTGGGTGCGGTGGCGGGTCGATGACACCGTGTACAGCAGGTTGCCCACGGGGGTGATCGGGATGCGATCCATCCGGAAGAGGTGGTAGGGCCCGACGGCGACGCGGTCGGCATCGTCGAAGATCACGTAGGTCATGCTGTAGAGGCCGGTGCCGAGCCCGCCCTGGCTCTGGACGTCGTGGGCGCGGACGCAGAGGCCGACCGGTCCCCGCAGGGCGTCGAGCTCCATCGGGCGACCGTGGGGGCTCATCGCACTGAGCGCTCCGATCACCGGGGGCGAATGGTCCTCGTAGCCGATCAGCCCGCCGAAGGCGAGCGGATTGACGGGCTGGCCCTCGTGGTAGCGGCTCAGGTGGACGTGGCCCTGTCCCTCGTAGACCGTCCCCAGCACGGTACGCATCGCTCGCACCCGCGCGCCCTCGCGGATTGTGTCGTCGAGGTGCACGTACCGGAAGTCCCCGACCTGCACCCAGCGCCCGTAGCCGGTCCCGCCGCCGATCCGCGCCACGCCGCTGGTGATGGCGTACACCTTGGTGCCGTCGGGGGCCTTGATGTCGATGCCGTGGTGGACGATCCGCTTGCCGGGGACCGAGAGCTGGTTGAGGTGCTCCAGCGCGTGCACCAGCGCCGCCCCGCGCTTGCCGGCGGCGGCCTGCACGCCGACCAGCCCGCGCGGCTCGCCGAAGGTTGCCCGCACGGGATGCGGGCTGTCGAAAGGCCTGAGCGGCCAGTGCAGCCGCCGCCCGGGAAACCGCCCGGCCCCGACGGGGGGGGACGAGCGCGACATGAGCATCCGCCGCACCCTGTTCATGTCACCTCATGGGACGGGAGGCGGACGACGAGCGCGACGTCGTTTCCGCGTCGGTCGGGTCCCGCCGCCGTGGCGTCGATTCCCGCCGACGTTACGTCCGGTCCAGGGGCCGAGGCAAGGGCACGACGTGCCCGGACCTACGAGAACATCAGCGCTCCTTCGTCTGCAACGCGCCAATAACGCCCGCCGCCCGGCTCATGCGCATCGAGCGGGCGCCGGTCCGCCGCGTGATCGAGTCTGCCAAGGGAGGCGCTCGACCGGATCGAGCCGGGCGTGGCGCCACTCGAGTCGCCGGCCGGTGTCCTCGGGGTGGCAGGCCGAGGCGGGCGGGACCCAATGCCGACTTGCCTGCGGCGGGTCCCGAAGCAAGCCGACGCCCGGACTCGAACCGGGGACCCCTTCATTACGAGTGAAGTGCTCTGCCAGCTGAGCTACGTCGGCCCGGGCCCCGTCGGAGGGGCCGCGAGCAGCGGAGTCTAGCGCCGGGCCGCCCCTCACCGAACCCTTACCGAGGCCGTGACGTTCGCTCGCTCGGCCCTCGACGAGCGCCTCCTACCGTCCTCTCCGATCGCTCGACCAACGACGACAGGAGAGACGAGATGTCACGAGGCAGAGGCGGTGGGCACTTCGATGACCTGGCCCCGGCCAGGCGCCGGCGCCGCCGGCGCCGCCGCACGCGCACCGGCACCGGCACGCGCACCCGGGGTCGCACCCGGACGCGGACCCGCACCGGCCGCTAGGTCTGGTGTCCGGCTCGCCGCCGCCACGAGTCTCGTGGGCGGTCCGCCTGCGGCGCCTCTTCGTCCTCGACGAGGACCCTGCGGCGCTCGTGGCGGCGGCGCCGCCGGTTCCGGTGCGCGCGATCGTGCGCCGGTTCTGGCCCTACGCCCGCCCGTACCGCGCGGCCCTGCTGGCCGTGCTGGGGCTGGCGGCGCTCGCGCCGGTGATCGACGCCGCCACGGTCTGGATGTTCAAGGTCGTGGTGGACGACGTCCTGGTGCCCCAGGACTTCAGCCTGTTCGTCTGGGTGGCCGCGGCCTACCTCGGGCTCGTGTTGCTCGACGGCGTGGTCTCGTTCGCGGACGACTACCTGCTCACGTCGGTGAGCGAGCGCTTCCTGCTGCGCCTGCGCACCGACGTCTTCCGCCACCTGCACCGGCTGTCGCCGAGCTTCCACGACCGCCGTCGCCTCGGGGACACGATGTCCCGCGTCACGAGCGACGTTGCGGCGATCGAGGGCTTCGTGCTCTCGGGCGTGGTCGACGCGCTCTCGGCGGTCGTGCGGCTGGCGGTCTTCGGGGCGGTGCTGTTCGTGCTGTCGTGGCGGCTGGCGCTCGCGGCGCTGGTGGTGGCGCCCCTGTTCTGGCTGGCCTCGCGCTACTTCTCGCGCCTCATGCGCGCGGCCTCGCGCGAGCGGCGGCGGGTGAGCGGCTCGCTCGGGGCGCTGGCCGAGGAGAGCCTGTCGAACGTCTCGCTCGTGCAGGCCTACGAGGCCGCCGACCACGAGGCGGGGCGCTTCCACCACCACGGACGCCGGGCGATGCTCGCCCAGCTCACCGCGACGCGCATCCAGGGCCTGTTCGCCCCGCTCGTCGACCTGATCGAGGTCGGCGGCGGGCTCGTGGTGCTGGGGGTGGGGACCTACGAGCTGAGCCAGGGCCGGCTGAGCCTGGGTGGGCTGCTGGCGTTCATGGTGTACCTCAGCCGCATCTATTCGCCGCTGCGGGGGCTCACGAGCCTGGTGAACTCGCTGTTCTCGGCCGCGGCGGCCGCCGAGCGGGTGATCGAGCTGCTCGACGCGCGGCCCGCGGTGACCGAGCGGCCCGGGGCGCTGCGGCCCGAGCGCCTGCGGGGGGCGGTCGCGGTGGAGGACGTCTGGTTCACCTACCCCGGGGCGCCCGGGCCGGCCCTGCGGGGCGTGGACCTGCGCGCCGAGCCGGGCGAGCTCGTGGCGGTGGTCGGCGCGAGCGGCTCGGGCAAGTCGACGCTCGCCCGCCTGCTGCTGCGCCTGGACGACCCGGGCGCCGGCGCGGTGCGCCTGGACGGACACGACCTGCGCGACCTGTCGCTCGACTCCGTGCGCGGCAACGTCACGCTCCTTCTGCAGGAGGCGCTGGTCATCGACGGGACGGTCGCCGACAACATCGCCTACGGCCGGCCCGAGGCGACGCCGGCGCAGATCGCCGCCGCCGCCGTGGCCGCCGACGCCCACGACTTCATCATGCGCCTGCCCGACGGCTACGCGACCCAGGTCGGTCAGAAGGGGCGCGCGCTGTCGGGGGGCCAGCGCCAGCGGGTGGCGATCGCGCGGGCCTTCCTGCGCGCCAGCCCGGTGCTCGTGATGGACGAGCCGACCACCGGCCTCGATCCGACGGCCGGCGCCAACGTGATGGCGCCCCTCCTGAGGCCGGCTCCCGACCGCGCCACGATCGTCATCTCGCACGACCTCGAGGTCGCCCGCTGGGCCACGCGCGTGGTGTGCCTGGAGGGCGGGCGGGTCGTGGAGGAGGGCACGCACGCGGAGCTCCTCGGCCGCGACGGCGCCTACGCGCGCCTCTGGAGCCGGGCGGCGTGAGCGGTCGCAACGGATCCCGGCCCCTGCGGCGCGGCGCCGTCCTGGCGCCCGGCTACCGGGTGGTGGAGCACATCAGCCGCGGGCGGCCGCTCGACGTCTACGACGCCTGGAGCGAGACCCGGCGCACGCGCTGCGTCGCCAAGCGCCTGCGCCCGGACTGCGCCGACGATGCGAGCGCGCGGCGGCGGCTGCTGGCCGAGGGGAGGATGCTGCGGCGCCTGTCGCACCCCCACCTCGTCCGCGCCTACGAGGTGATCGCGCGCCCGGAGCCGACGGTGATCCTCGAGCCGCTCCCCGGCGACACCCTGGACCACCTGGTCCACGAGGGTTCCGGGCGGCTGCCCGCCGCGGCCGTCGCCGGTCTGGGCCGCCAGCTCGCCTCGGCCGTCGCCTACCTCCACGGCGAGGGCGTGCTCCACCTCGACCTCAAGCCCTCCAACGTCGTCGTCCACGCCGGGCGCGCCACGCTGATCGACCTGAGCGTGGCGCGCCCGCCCGGGCGGGTGCGCCGCGGGCTGGGGACGCCCGCCTACATGTCCCCCGAGCAGGCGCGCGGCGGGGCGGTGGACGCCAAGGCCGACGTCTGGGGCCTGGGCTGCGTCCTCTACGAGGCGGCCACCGGCGCCATGCCGTTCGACGACGACGCCGACCCCGACCGCGCCGCGCCGCCGGTCCGCGCCCGGCGGCGGCTGCCGGCGGCCCTCGCCGGGGCGATCGACGGCTGCCTGGCCCCCGACCCGGCCCGGCGGCCCGGAGTCACCGATCTGTGGCGGGAGCTGGGGGGGAGGCGCTGAGGGAGGGCGCGGGCGGCGTGGGGAGGGTGATGACCGCGTCGGTGCCGCCCCCGTCGCCAGGGCGCAGCTCGGCCGTCCCGCCCGAGGCGGTGGCCAGGCGGTCGACGATCGCGAGCCCAAGGCCGGAGCCGCCCCGTCCGGTCGCCCCGCTGCGCCAGAAGCGGTCGAAGGCGTGGCGGCGCTCCTCGTCGCTCAGCCCCGGCCCCTGGTCGATCACGTGGACCTCCACGCGGCCGTCGGCCCGCGCCGCCCGGACCGTCACGGTCGAGCCGCGGGGAGAGGCCTTGACGGCGTTGTCGATGAGGTTGTCGAGCATCTGGTCCACGGCGCCGGGCACCGCCATCGCCCTGACCGGCTCGGCGTCGGAGCCCAGCGTCACGCCCTGCCGGTCGGCCAGCGCCTCGTGGGCCGCGACCCGGTCGGCGACCACCTCGCCCACGGCGATCTCGTCGAGGGGCGGCTCGGTCGAACTCGGCCCGCGCCAGCACGAGGAGGCCGTCGATGATCCCCGACAGGCGCTCGACCTCGACCAGCGCCGCGTCGATGTCGCGGCGCCCGTCGCCGTCGCCGTCGCGCAGGTTCTCGAGCCGCAGCCGCAGCGCGGCGAGGGGCGTGCGCAGCTGGTGCGAGGCGTCGGCGGCGAAGTCGCGCTGGGAGGCGACGAGCCGCTCGAGCCGGCCGGCCATGGCGTCGAAGCTGGTCGCCAGGTCCTGCACCTCGCGCGGCCCGGGCCCCTCGCCCACCCGCGTCGAGAGCTCGCCGCGGCCGAGGGAGACGGCCGACTGGCGCAGCCGCTGCAGCGGGTTCGTCATGGTGCGGGCGAGCACCAGGCCGATCGCCCCCACGGCCGCGATCCCCACCAGCGTCACGCCCGCCAGCAGGAGCCAGTAGCGCCGGATGTCGGCGTCGATCTCGTCGGTGGGGAAGGTGATGCGGACCGCGCCGAGCACCCTGCCGCCCGACGCGACCGGGACGGCCACGGCCAGGAGGTTCTCGCCCAGGGTGCTCGAGAAGCGCTCGCCGCTGGCGATGTCGCCCGCGAGGGCCTGTGCGATCTCCGGGCGGGAGGCGAAGGAGCGGGGCGCGCCCGGCCCGTCAGGGTCGTCGGAGTCGGCGATCAGCCGACCCTGGGCGTCGACCAGCACGACGCGCCCGTCGGTGTCGTCCTGGTAGCGGCGGGCGATCGTCCAGAGATCGCGGCGCTGCTCCGGTGTGGGGTCGGCCACCGCTTCGCTGCCGAGCGAGGCGAGCGTGAAGGCGTCGCGCTCGACGCGCGCGCTCAGGTCGCTGCGCTGGCTGTCGGCGAAGGTGAGCCCCAGCGGGATCACGAGCGCGAGCAGCAGGATGGCGGCCAGCACCAGGTATGTGCCGACCAGCCGGCGGGTCACCCGGGATCCCTCAGGCGGAAGCCGACGGAGCGGGAGGTCTCGATCCAGGCCGGATCGCCCAGCTTGCGCCGCAGGGCCGCCACGTGGACGTCGATGGCCTTCGGCGACCCGTACCACTCGCCGCCCCAGAGCTCGCGGAAGATCGCCTCCCGCTCGACCACCACGCCCGGCCGGGACGCGAGCAGGGCCAGCAGCTCGAACTCGCGCGGGGTCAGCTCGAGCTCGCGCCCGTCCAGGCGCGCGAGGCGGGCGGGCACGTCAACCTGCAGGGGCCCGACGACCAGCGTCTCCGCTGGAGCCGCCGCCCCGTCGCTGCGCCGGGAGACCGCCCGGATGCGCGCGAGCAGCTGGCGGAAGCCGAAGGGCTTCACCAGGTAGTCGTCGGCGCCGATCTCGAGCCCGACGACGATGTCAACCTCCTCCCCGCGCGCCGTGATCATGATGATCGGCACGCGGGAGCGGCCGCGCAGCTCGCGCGCGACGTCGAAGCCGTCGATGTCGGGCAGCCGGAGGTCCAGCAGCACCAGGTCGGGCTCGGGCGCCGCGAGGGCGTCGGCGCCGTTGTCGACGTGGGTCACGTCGAACCCCTCGCGCGTCAGCCCCTCGACCAGCGGCTCGGCGATGGCGTGCTCGTCCTCGACCAGCAGGATCCTCATTCCGACCATTGTGGTGTCTTCGGCGCCGGGCGCCAGGGCCTTTACCGTTGCCTTGACGAACCCTCGCCCGACGCTGGCCCTGGAGCGCCTACCCTTGGGTGCATGAGATCCTGGATCGGGAACCGGGCGCCGATGATCCGCATCGCCCTGATCGTCGTGGCGATCGCCGCCGGCGCGTTCGCGCTGAACCTCTTCCTGTTCGATGCGGCCGACTCGACGGGGTCCGCCGGGCGCCTCAGCCCGCGGGCCGACGACCTGCCGCTCCCCACGGTCACCACGGAAAGGCCCGGCGCCGCGGCCACGACGACCTCCGGCGCCGACGACGCCGGGCGGACCGCGACGACGACCTCCGGCGGCACCACCACCTCGGCCGACGACCGCTCCGACGACGGGCTCCGACGACCGGGGCTCCGACGACCGCGGCTCCGACGACCGCGGCTCGGACGACTCGTCCGGACGCGGATCGGGCGGGGACGACGACGGCGGCGGTGGCCGCGGCCGCGGCCGGGGCCGGGGCGGCGACGACGACTGACCGCGGGGGCGCCGGGCGGACCCGGAGCCGAGGCCCCGGGTCCCGCCGCGGCAGGCCCTGCTACCAGCCCCAGTCCGGGGCCGGGAGGGTGCGGGCGCGGACCGTCGCGGTCCCGACCACGAGGCCCTCGGTGAAGGCCGTCGTGCCGAAGGCGCCGTTCAGCGCCGCCGCGGCGCCGGCGGTGAGCTTCAGCGTGACGCCGGAGAGCGCGATCGACCGCTTGCCGGGCTCGACCTTCAGGCCCGTCAGGTCGAGCGTGAAGAGCTCGGCCCGGTCGCCGCTCTTCTGGCCGACGCCGACGATGCCGCTCAGGGAGGGGGTGTCGTCGATGTCGATGAAGAAGCGGGTCAGGTAGACCTTCGTGTCGCCCGCCGAGAGCTTGAGGCCGCCGACGTGGCGCACCTGGCCCGCGAGGGTGTCGGAGCTGACCAGGCCGAAGGTGATCGGGAAGCTGATCCCCTCCTTGCCCGCGGAGGCCGGCCGGACCGGCGACACCGAGACGCCCAGCGACTCGAGCGCGGCAGCGGCTCCGGGGTCGAGCGCCACGGTCGTGGCGCCGCCGTAGAGCAGGGTGTCGGTGCTGGTGGCCGGCGGGTCCACCTTGGTGGCCAGCGCGCCGGGAACGAGGGCGAGCGCGAGCGCCGCGGCGAGGGCGGCGGCGAGCGCCGCCAGCCATACGGGCCGATGGGGCCTCATGGGCACCTCCTGAGTCGTGTCGTGGGGATGGTTCGCCCCACGTACGAGGCCCGGCCGGCTACCGGTTGAGGTGCGGGAGGTGGCTCACGGCGGCAGGCGGCCGTGGCCGACCAGCCGGGCGGGGGCGCGGCCGTGGCGGGCGGCCTCCAGGCGCACGAGGAGGGCCTCGGCGGCGAGGTCGGCGCTCGGGTTGAGGACCAGCTCGGAGCGGGTGAGCTGGATCTCGGCCACGGCGCGCTCCAGGAACTCGCGCCGCTCGGGCCGGCCGATCCGGCGGATCTCCTCCAGCCGCTCGGGGTGGCGGACGGCGGTCTCGGCGCCGACGGCCACGGCCAGGGCGTCCGCGGCGGTGGCGGCCGCCGAGTCGAGCACCAGCGTCCAGCCGTCGGTGACCGTGCGCCGCACCTCGCGCTTCATCTGGTCCTCCGCGCGCTTGGCCGCGGTGCGCCCGCCCCGCTTGCCCTCGAGGAGCTCGGCCTCGGCGCGGAGCGCCGCCAGCTCGGGCGAGGGCTCCTTGAGGGCCTCCTCCTCCATGCGCCCCTGAAGCCCGCGGACCAGCCGCCCCGGCGAGGACGCCTCGCCGGCCAGGGCCGCGAGGGCGAGCTCCACGCCCATCTCGCGCATCGCCAGGTCGAGCGGCTCGCCCGCGTCGGCCTGCGCCCGCCACCCCGCGGCGCGGAACGGCACCGGCAGGCACCGCGAGCGGATGGTGTCGAGCAGGTCCGCCGGGTGGTCGCTCACGAGGATGAGGTGGGACAGCGACGGCGGCTCCTCGAGGGTCTTGAGGAGGCGCGGCGCACCCTCCTGGTCGCGGAGGCGCTCGGCGCCGTGGACGATCATCACCCTGCGCGCCATCACCGTCGGGCGGCTGGCGATCTCGGACAGCGCCGTCTCCAGGTCGCGCAGCAGGATCTGATGGCCGGACGCCCTCACGACCGTGAGGTCGAGGGCCTGCTGGGTGCGGGCGTGCGCGCCGGCCGGGTCCATCAGCGCCCAGGCCGTGTCGAGCGCGGCCCGGCGCTTGCCGGTGCCGGGCGGGCCGAACAGCAGGAGCTGCTGCGCCGGGCCCTCGCCGGCGACGGCCGCGCGCAGGATCCTCTCGGCCAGCGGCTGGCCGGCGACCTCGATCACAGGAACGAGCCCACGGCGGCCATCACGCGAGCGTGCACCTCGTCAACCGAGCCGTCGCCGGCGACCAGCCGGATCCGCCCGGGGAAGCGCGCGGCCAGATCGCGGTAGCCGCCGGCCACCCGGCCCTGGAAGCCCGCGCCCTCGGCCTCGATGCGGTCGTGGGCCGCCGAGCGCCGCCAGGCCGCGGCGCCGACCGGGGTGTCGATGACGAGCGCCAGGTCGGGCAGGCAGTCGCCGACGGCCTCGCTGTTGATGTCGAGCACGGTGTCGATGCCGAGGCCGCGGGCGGCGCCCTGGTAGGCGAGCGACGAGTCGAGGAAGCGGTCGCTCACCACCCAGCGCCCCGCGGCGAGGGACGGGCGCACCACCCGCTCGACCAGCTCGGCGCGGGCGGCGGCGAAGAGGTGCGCCTCGGCCACGAGGGTCAGGTGGCCGGGGTCGCCCGACAGCACGATCTGGCGCACGCGCTCGCCCAGCAGGGTGCCCCCGGGCTCGCGGGTGCGCGTGACCGTCAGGCCGCGGCGCTCGAGCGCGTCGGCCAGCAGGCCGGCCTGGGTCGTCTTGCCGCTCCCGTCGATGCCCTCGAGGGCGATGAAGCGCGGGGTTACCAGACGCCGACCCGCGCCGCGGCGAACACCACGCCGGCGGCCAGCGCGGCGCACAGCGCCCACCCCGCCCAGCGCGCCCAGCGCGACGGCGTGCGCGGTGTCCAACGCACCTCGGCCTCATCGGCGAGGCGGGAGTAGACGCCGGGGCGCCGGCGCGGCTCGTCGGGAACCGTCATCCGTGGGCACGGTATCAGCGGGGGCCCCCCGCCCGGCCAGTGTGGACCCGGCGGCGGGCGTCTACCATCGGCGGCCGTGACCTGGCTCCTGACCGGCGGCGCCGGCTACATCGGATCGCACATCGCCCTGGCATTCCGCGACGCCGGGACGCCCGTCGTGGTGCTCGACGACCTGTCGACCGGCTACCGCGAGTACGTGCCGGAGGGCGTCCCGTTCGTGGAGGGCTCGGTCGCCGACCCGGCCGCCGTCGCCCACGCGATGGACGAGCACGGCGTCGCCGGCGTGGTGCACCTGGCGGGCCTGAAGTACGCGGGCGTCTCGGTGGAGCAGCCGCTCGCCTTCTACCGCCAGAACGTGACGGGCATGCAGGTCCTGCTGGAGGCGGTCGCCGAGCGGGGCATCGAGCGCTTCCTGCTGTCGTCGAGCAGCTCGTGGTACGGCACGCCCGACAGCGAGCTGGTGGACGAGGACGCCGTGCCGCGGCCCGAGAGCCCCTACGGCCAGACCAAGGTCGTCAGCGAGTGGCTCCTCCGCGACGTCGCCCGCGTCCACCCCCGGCTGCGCCAGACCTCTCTGCGCTACTTCAACGTCTGCGGCTCGGGGCCCCCCGCGCTGGCCGACCACAGCCCCCACAACCTGTTCCCCAAGGTCTTCCGCGCCCTGTCGCGCGGCGAGGCGCCGGTGGTCTTCGGCGACGACTACCCCACGACCGACGGCACCTGCGTGCGCGACTACATCCACGTGGTCGACCTGGCCGACGCCCACCTGCGGGCCGCGCTCCACCTCGAGTCGGACCGCCCGGTGCGGGACGCCTACAACGTGGGCCGGGGGGTGGGGTCGTCGGTGCTCGAGGTGATCGACGCCATGCGGCGCGTCACCGGCATCGACCTGCCGCCCGAGATCCGCGAGCGCCGCCCGGGCGACCCCGCGCGCATCGTGGGGGCGGTGGACCGCATCGCCGCCGACCTCGGCTGGCGCGCGCGGCTCGACCTCGAGGACATGGTCAGCAGCGCCTGGACGGCGTGGCAGTACCAGCTCGAGGTCCACGGCGGCGCCCCCGCCGACGGCGGGCGCCTGCACGCCGCCTGATCAGCCGCGGCTGCGCTGCCGCGGCCCGGCCGGGGCCGGGCCGACGCCCACCTTGGGGCGCCGCCGGGGCGTGAAGCGCGGCGGCCGCACCGGGCGCCCCTCGATCACCGCGGCCGGGCCGTCCTCGACCATCCAGCGCAGCGTCTGGGGGTGGACGTCGATGCCGTCGGCCGCCGCCTGGAGGCCCTCCTCCAGCTCGGGCGGCCGCCAGGGGCCGGCCGAGTGGGCGTCGCTGGCGAGGAAGTGGGCCACCCCGCCGGCGAGCAGCATCAGCGCCGCCCGCCGCGCCGCCGGCCCGTGCTCGCCGAGGAACGAGCCGGCCGTCAGCTGCACCAGCGCCCCGCGCCCCACCAGGTCGCGCATCCGGTCGGGCGCGCGCTGGATCGCCTCGGCCCGCTCGGGGTGGGCGATGATCGCTCCGTAGCCGCGGATCTCGAGGTCGGCGAGCAGGGCCGGCAGCGTCAGCGGCCAGCCCTGGAAGGGCATCTCCAGCAGCAGCCAGCGCCCGCCCCCGCCGAGGCTGGCCATGGCGGAGCTGCTCGTCGTCGAGCCGGGCGACGTGGGGGAGCGCGATCTCGGCGCCGGGCAGCGACCCGCAGCGGCGACGTCCGCCTCGTCGAGCGCCTCGCGCAGCCGCGCACCGCCTCGGTCACGGCGCCCGGGCTCGGTCGGGTAGCGGTCCGACATGTGCGGCGTGCACACCACCGTGCCGATGCCGGCCTCGTGGGCCGCCCGCGCCATCTCCACCGCGGCGGCCGGCGACGCCGGCCCGTCGTCGAGGCCCGGCAACAGGTGGGCGTGGAGGTCGATCACGCGGTTCCACAGTACCCGCTGGGTGACACCTCCCCTGTGCCCGGATGACGGAGTTACGGGCAGGCGATACAGTTGTCACCGCAATCGCGGGGCATTAGCTCAGCTGGGAGAGCGCCTGGATCGCACCCAGGAGGTCAGCGGTTCGAATCCGCTATGCTCCACCTCGCGAAGCCCCGCCTGTGCGGGGCTTTCTTCGTTCGGGGGCCCCGCCGATGTAGAGTCGGCCGGAACCGCGGACGGAGCATGGAGCACGATGGCGCGCGGCGAGCCCGGGGAGCTCCTCGAACGGGGTGTGGAGCTCGACGTGATCCGGGCGGGCGCCCAGGCGGCGGCCGCCGGTGAGGGGCGTGCGGTCGTCGTGGAGGGCCCGGCGGGAATCGGCAAGACGGCTCTCGTCGCGGCGGCCCGCGTCCACGCGCGCGAGGCCGGGCTGAAGCCGCTGGAAGCCCGCGCCACGGAGCTCGAGCGGGCGTTCGGCTACGGCGTCGTGCGACAGCTGCTCGAGCCCGCCGTCCACGACGGCGCCGGCACGGCGGTCTTCGAGGGCGCGGCGCGCTACACGGCCGCGCTGCTCGACGTCCCGCTCGCTGAGCCCGCCCCCCTGCCGCTCGCGCCGGAGGGGGCGTTCGCCGTCCTGCACGGCCTCTACCGCCTCACGGTCAACCTCGCCGACAACCAGCCATTGGCGCTGCTGGTGGACGACGCACAGTGGGCCGACGGCGCGTCGCTGCGGTTCCTTGCCTACCTCGCAGGGCGGCTCGGCCACACACCGATGATGCTCGTGGTCGCCGCCCGGCCGCTCGGCGAGCCCGGCGGCGCCGCGGTCGCCGAGCTGCTGGCCGAAGGTGGCGCCCCTGCGCCCCTGCGGCCCAAGGCGCTCACCGACACCGCCTCGGCGAGCCTCCTGCGCACCGCCGTGCCCGAGGCCCTGACGCCTCTCTGCCGCACCTGCCATGCGCTGACCGGCGGCAACCCGTTCTTCCTGCGCGAGCTCGCGGGGGCGCTGCGCGAGGCCGGCCTCGACCGCGCCGACGACGTGCTCGGCGCCGCGCCCGACGGCGTGGTCGCGTCGGTCCGAGCCCGGCTCGCCCGCTTTCCCAGGGCCCCCCGGCGGCTCGCCGGCGCGGCCGCGATCCTCGGAGAGGGCGCGCTCGTCCGGCACGCCGCGGCGATCGCGGAGCTCGACGACCGCGAGGCCGCCGAGGCCGCCGACGCCCTGCGCGCCGGCCGGATCCTGACCGAGGGCCGCGCCCTCCAGTTCGTGCACCCGATCATCCGGAGCGCGGTCCACGGCCAGCTCTCGTCCGCCGAGCGCTCGGCCGGCCACGAGCATGCGGCGCGCATTCTGGCCGCAGAGGACGCCGCCCCCGAGCGGGTGGCCGCGCATCTGCTCGCAACGGAGCCGCGCGCCCGCGACTGGGTGTGCGATCGGCTCCGCGACGCCGCTCGGGGCGCGCTGCCGCGCGGCGCGCCCGACGCGTCGGTGGCCTACCTGCGCCGCGCGCTCGAGGAGCCGCCGCCGCACGACAGCCGCCCCGCCGTGCTGCTCGAGCTCGGGCTCGCGGAGTCGCTCACGCTCGACATGGAGCCGGCGATCGAGCACCTGCGGCGCGGCGTCGAGACGACGGAGGACACCGCCGCGCGGCTCTACGCGGCACGCACGCTCGGGGCGATCGTCGGGATGCGCAGCCCGTCGCACGCGGTCGAGATCGTCGAGCGCGCGCTCGCCGCCAGCCCCGATGCGGACCCCGCGCTGGCCCTTCACATCGAGAGCCACATGCTCAGCATGGCCCGCTTCGCCCTGACCTCTCGTCGCGCCACCTTCGAACGCGCCGCTCGGCTGCGCGAGCGCGTCGAGGCCGGCGAGCTCGGCGGCCCGATGGAGCTCACGGTCGCCGCCACCGAGGTCACGATGGCCGGCGAGTCGGCCGAGCGCGCCGCGGCGCTGGCGGCGCGGGCGATCGAGGGGCTGCGGGCCGACCCGATCCTGGCGGTGGTGGTGGGGTTCGCGGTGCACAGCCTGACCGTGGCCGACCGCCTCGACGAGGCCGACCGAATCCTCTCGGCGACGGTGGACGACGCCCGCAGGCAGCGCGCCAACTACCGCGTCGGCCCGCTGCTCGCATTCCGCGCCGACGTACGCTTGCGCGCGGGAGCGCTCCGCGACGCCCAGGCCGACGCCGAGGCCGCGCTCGCGGCCTACGCGCACGCCGGCCGGTTGAGCGTCCTCGGGGCGACCGCGATGCTGGTGCGGGCGCTCGCCGAGCGCGGCGAGACCACGGCGGCCGAGGCTGCGCTGGAAGCCGCCGACGCGCACGGCCCGCCCGAGGAGATCGGCGACGCCTACACCGGCACGGTGGTCCTGAACGCCCGCGCTCGGCTGCGCCTCGCGCAGGGCGACGCGCCTGCCGCGCTCGCCGACCTGCTCGAGGTCGAACGACGCCAGGAGGCGATGCGCGAGCCGAACCCCGCCTGCATGGACTGGCGCTCGCAGGCCGCCCTGTCCTACGCCGCGCTCGACCAGGCCGACCAGGCGCGCGCGCTCGCCCAGGAGGAGGTCGAGCTCGCCCGCCGCTTCGGCGCTCCCCGCGCGCTCGGGATCGCGCTGCGCACGCTCGGCGTGGTCGGCGACGAACTCGAGCATCTCACCGAGGCGGTGGACGTGCTGGCGGACTCACCGGCTCGGCTCGAGCACGCACGCGCGCTCGCCGACCTGGGCGTCGCGCTCCGGCACCGCCGCCGCGTCATCGAGGCGCGCGAGCCGCTCCGGCACGCGCTCGATCTCGCGCTCCGCTGCGATGCCGCGCCGCTCGCCGAGCGCGCGAGGACCGAGCTGCTGATCGCCGGCGCGCGGCCGCGCCGGCCGCAGCTCACCGGGCTCGACGCCCTGACGACGAACGAGCGGCGGGTCGCCTCGCTCGCGGCGGAGGGACGCTCGAACCGGGAGATCGCCCGGGCGCTCCACGTGAGCCACAAGACCGTCGAGAAGCACCTGACGGCCGCCTACCGCAAGCTCGGGGTGGGCACGCGCCGGGACCTGCCGGGGGCGCTCGCAAAAGAGTAGGGCTCCCTCCCCATAACCCCGCGCCTCGCGTCGCGGCGATGGTGCGTCCCATGTCCAGGAAGGCCGTCGGCATCGTCGCGCTCCTCGCGGCGCTTTCCGGCCTCGTGCCGGCGGCGAGCGCGCAGCCGGGCCCCGTCCAGGCGTGCACACCGATGGCAACCCCCGCCGGGATCGTCCGTCCGGAGCGCATCTGCCGGTCGCCGGGCGAGCTCGACGCGCTCCTGCGCTCGACGTACGTCGGCCGGGTCGTCATCCCTCGAGATGTGCGATGGGAGATGCGCGCGGGCGACGGGCGCCCCCTGGGGTCCATCCCCGTGCGTTCGGGCATCGAGCTCGTGGGCCAGCGCGGCGACCTGGGGAGCCGCCCGCTGTTGTTCACCGACCATCGCGCCGAGGGCTTCACGCTCTTCCAGGTGAACGGCAGCGACGTGCGCATCGAGGGCCTTCACCTGCGTGGTCCCTACCGTCCAGAGGACCGGAAGAAGGCCCTCGAGGGCGTCGAGGCGATCTCCGTGCTGCAGGACGCCGGCGAGCTGGTTGCCAGGGACACCCCCGCCCGGCCCGATCGGCCGCAGGATCACCGTGGCCGACAACGAGATCGAGGGGTTCACGGACGCCGTCGGCGTCCGCGGGACGATCTTCGCCGACGACCCGGCGTCCTATCACAAGCCTTGCGCCCCCGCGCCCGAGTGCCCGTATCCCCGGTCCACCGACGCGGCCCTCGTGAGGGTCGAGCGGAACTACCTCCACAACAACGCCGTGAACGGCGGCGGCTACGGGGTCGTGGTCGACGGAGGGTCCTACGCGACGATCGAGGGGAACGTCTTCGAGTACAACAACCACGCGGTCGCCGCCAGCGGGCAGGCCTACAGCGGCTACGTCGCGCGCTTCAACTACGTGCTCCAGGGCGCGCTGACCTACGGGGATGACGACACCTACTCCCAGAGCTTCGACGTGCATGGCAGGCGCGGGGCGGCCGAGAAGAAGTACGTGGGCGGCCCGGCCGGGACGTACTTCGACGTCTCCCTGAACACGGTGCTCGGAGCCCAGCGGTACGGCTTCCTGGGGCGCCTCACGCGGGCGGCCTTCGCGCTTCGGGGCCGGCCCGCGGAGGGCGCGTACTTCCGCGACAACGTCCTCGTCCACGACGGCTTCGACGAGGCCGTGAAGCTGAGGAGCGGTGACGACGGCAGCCTGGACGACGATCGGCCCAGCACCTTCAACCTGCGCGCCGGGGGGAACCGCTACGAGACCGACCAATCGGCCGAGCTCGCGGCGGGCGACTTCGACGGCGACGGCCGCACGGACGTCTTCGTCGCCAACGGCACGGCCTGGTTCTTCTCCCGCGGGGGCATCAGGCCGTGGGAGTTCCTGCGCGCGTCGACCAAGCGCACCGGTCAGCTCGCCTTCGCCGACATCGACAACGACCGCGCCACGGACGTGCTCTACCGGGACCCCGCGGGCAACCTGGGCTACGTCCCCAGAGGGGGAACGGCGCCACTGGTCCCGCTCACCACCTCTCCGGTGCCCGTTGCGGACCTGCGCTTCGGAGACTTCGACGGGGACGGCCTGACCGACATCTTCCGCACCGTCCGCGGCCAGTGGTCGGTCTGGTACGGGAGCGCGCGCGCCTGGCGGCCGGCGCAGACCTCCTCGAAGGCGATCTCGGAGCTGCTCTTCGGCGAGTTCGACGCGGTGCGCGGCACCGACGTCGCCGGGGTCAACGCCGCCGGCTGGCAGCAGTCGAGCGGCGCCACCGGGCGGTGGGCCCGGCTCAACGGGCGGCTCACGCGCTCGTTCTCCTCGGCGGTGGCGGCCGACTTCGACGGCAACGGCAGGACCGACATCGCGATCGGCGACGGCCAGACGTGGCGCTACAGCCGCGACGGCCGCGCCCGCCTCACGTCGCTCCGCCGCGGCGCCCCGAACCCCCCGTACCCGCCGCTGAAGCGGCTGCTCATCGGCCGCTTCGACGGCGGCCCGCGCGCCGGCGTCGTGAGCCTGGGCCTGAGGCGCCGGGTCGTCGGCTTCGGTCGCGACGCGCGCGTGGTGTTCGGCCCCGGCGAGCGGCTACTCATCTGGCCGGGCCTCGGCAGCGGCGAGGCCTTCCGCCTGCGCTCCGAGCAGAACATGCGATGAGGCGGAGCGCGCTCGCTGTGCTCGCGCTCGCGGCCCTCGCGCTGGGGCTCGCGGCCGCGCTCGCCCTCGGCCGGCCCCGGCGACCTGGACCGCGGCTTCGGCGCCTGGCGGCACGCGAAGGATCGAGAGCATGGCGATACGCCGGGGCGCTGGCCGTCCAGCCGGACGGGAAGATCGTCGTGGCCGGCTTCGGGACGAACGGGGACGTCGCGGTGGGGCGCATCAACCCCGACGGCTCGGACGACCCCGCCTTCGGCGGCACGCGCCTCATCGACTTCGGGAGCTTCGACATCGGCGAGGCGGTGGCGCTTCAGCCCGACGGCAAGATCGTCGTCGCCGGCCGGAGCGGCGCGAGACGCACTGGCGATCGCCCGGCTGAACCCCGACGGCTCGCCCGACATGGGCTTCGGCACCGCCGGCAAGCGCGTAATCGACTACGGGGGGCCGACCGTCGACCGCGCCGAGGGCGTCGCCATCCAGCCGGACGGAAAGATCGTGCGTGGCCGGCGTCGGCGGCGCTCGACCGCACGATCGTCGTCACGCGGCTCGAGCCCAACGGCGCCGACGACACCGGCTTCGGCAGTGGCGGCACCCGGCGCGTCGACTTCGGCCTCGGCTACGAGGAGGGCAGGGCGCTCGCGCTGCAGCCCGACGGGAAGATCGTCGTCGCCGGCTTCACGCGCGGAGCCAAGGGGGGTTCGAACTGACGACGAGTCGCGATCGCTCGGCTGAACCCGGACGGCTCGCCCGACATGGGCTTCGGCACGGCGCGGCAAGCGGGTGATCACCCAGAGGCCTCGCGACAGCGCCGAGGCACTGGCGATCCAGCCGAACGGCGGGATCCGTGGTCGTCGCCGCGTTCGGAGGCAGCTTCCTGGTCACGGCGTCTCGACGAGGACGGCTTCGATGACCTCGACTTCGGGCCGGCGGCGGACGGCGACGCCGTCCGCTTCGGCCCCTACTCCGCCCGCGCTGACGCGGTGGCGCTGCAGCCGGACGGCAAGATCGTCGCCGTGGGCACGGGCGGGCAACGCCCTGGCCGTCGCGCGATTGCAGCCGGGCGGCGCGCTCGACGCGACCTTCGGCGGCTTCGATCAGGACGGCAACAGGACCGGCAAGCGGAGGCTGACGCTGCCCGTCATCGCCGACGGCACCGCGGTGGCGCTGCAGGCCGACGGGCGGATCGTGGCCGCGGGGGCGCACCAGGACGCGCCCGCCATGGTGGCGCGCTTCGAGGGCGACCCGCGCCCCGTCGGAGGCGCGGGCGCCCCGGGCGGCTCGGGCCCGGGGGCCGCCGCCGGCGGGAGCCTCCCGCGCTGCGCCGGCAGGCCGGCGACGATCGTGGGCACCGGCGGCCGCGACGTCCTGCGCGGCACCCGGCGGGCCGACGTGATCGTGGCCCTCGGCGGGGACGACCTGGTCACGGCGGGAGCCGGTGACGACCTGGTCTGCGGGGGCGCCGGGCGCGACCGCCTGCTCGGGCAGAAGGGCGCCGACCGCCTCCTGGGCCAGGGCGGGCGCGATCGCCTGCTCGGGGGGCCCGGCGCCGACGCCCTGCGCGGCGGGGCGGCCCGCGACGCCTGCCTGGGCGGCGGCGGCCGCGACCGCGCCGCCTGCGAGACGCGGCGAGGCCTCTGATGCCCGGGGCGAGGAGCCGCCTCGTCATCGCCCTGATGCCGGCCGTTGGTAAGCGGCGCCTAAGACGGCGGCATACCGTCGTCCCCCGATGCCACCAGACGCCCCGATCCCCGGAGGGGGACCCAAGATGCGGACCGGCGGACGCGCCCGTCGGCTGACGAGGGCGATGCTCTGGCCGCTGGTGGCCGCCGCCCTGTTCGCGGGCGCGGGCCCCGCCGGGGCCTACTACACGGGACCCCACGCCGACATCACCGAGGACGCGATGACCGCCGAGGGCTTCGGGCCCAACGCGGTCGGCGTGGCGCAGGTCAACAACTGGTTCGTCGACTTCTACGAGAACGACACCCAGAACCCGTTCTCCGGGCACGCCGACATCGACGCCAGGCTGGGCGCGTTGGCCCTCTTCACCGAGGACTGGTCGGACGAGCTGGTCGCCGCGGCCGAGCGCGGCCACTTCGACAGCTCCACGCCGGGGCTCTCCAACACGGCCGGGGTCACCCACGAGTGGGACCGGCTGCGGCGGGTCACCTGGACCCTGTCGCGCGAGGCCTGCGCGAAGGGGGACCCCCTGCAGCTGCTCGGCGTGCTCGGCATCAGCCTGCACCAGGTGCAGGACTTCTACACCCACACGAACTGGATCGAGCCGAAGAACTCCGGGGGCGCCGAGGTGCCGCTCGGCTCCGACGGCCCCGGCTGGCAGGCGCGCGGCTTCGGCAGCAGCCCCACCTGGTTCGATGTGCCGGCGGCCGAGCGCGAGAAGGTCACCGTCTACACGGCCAGCACGCCCGGACACGAGCGCAAGCACGGCGAGTGGGACGGCAGCGAAGAGGGCGTCGCGAGCGACGGCAACACGACCCTGTCGGGCACGATGGCGAAGGACTGGCACGGCCGGCCGCTCTACCTGCAGTCGGCGATCGCCGCCTACTTCGCCACGCGCCAGTGGCTGCGGGCCGTCCGCTCGTGGGTCGCCGACGAGGCCTGCTGGGCCCGCGCCCAGCGCTACTCCGAGCGCCTGCGCGACCTGCGCCACGACGAGGCCGGCTCGTTCGGGATCTCCCTCTACGCCGGGCGCTGGCAGGGCCAGGGCGATCCGACGTTCGGCCCCGTGCCGGGGCGCGGCGGCAGCCTGCCGAACCTCCGCGCGGTCGTCACGAGCTACTTCAAGCCCGGCGCCGTCCCCTTCGTGCTGCGCGGGCGCACTCTGTTCCGCCGCCGCTTCGAGGACCTGGTCCTCCGCATGGCGGACTTCAACCCGGACGGCCAGATCGCGCCGGTGCCCTCGAGCCAGGACCTCCAGCGGGCGATGCGGATCGTGGTGCTGCGCGTGCTGCATATGCGCGGGATCGACCTGGGCGACCCCGGCCCATTCGAGGCCGACATGTACGCGCGGGCCCGGATCGCCGGCCAGCCGTTCGCCTCGGCCGTGATCCACGGCGAGGACAGCTTCTCCTTCCCCGACCCCCACGAGCCCTCCACCTGGCTGAAGGCCGTCCCGGCGGTGCCCGGCGAGGGCGAGCCCGTGGAGTCGATCGAGGTCGAGGTCACGACCGGCGACGTGCGCTTCGCCGGCACCGACGACGACGTCTGGCTCAGGCTCGGACGGCGCCTGCGCTTTCCCCTCGACAAGCGGCTCTACGACGACTTCGAGCGCGGCGACCGCGACACCTACAGCGTGCCGATCGACGGGGCGGTGGCCGACGGCATGCGCGTCGGCGACATCACCCAGGTGCAGATCGAGAAGTCGCGCGACGGCGTCGCAGGGGGCTGGCGGCTCGCGGGCGTGCGGCTCCGCGTGAACGGCCGCGTGATCTACAGCAACCGGAGCGTCGCCCGCTGGCTCGAGAACCGCCGCCGCACGTGGACCGCGCCCGACTTCGTGCCGCGCGCGCCCCCGCGGCACCAAGATCCCCGTGTCGCTACGGCTCGGCGAGGACGACTACCTCTTCGGCGACGACGACGCGGGCGACATCAACCCCTACGACCGCCGCCGCACCGTGTCGATCGGCTACGCCCCGGGACCGCCCCTCGAGCGCCGGACCACCGGCGGCGGCCTGCTCGGCGGGCGCCTCGACGACGGCGGCGAGGCGACGGTGCGCTACCGCCTGGAGACGATCACGCCCGAGCCGATCCGGATCGCCCCCCCACCGCCGCCCCCACCGACTCCGCCGCCCCCGCCGCCCCCGCCGCCCGACCTCGTGGTCACGGCGTTCACCCTCGGCAGCGTGACGGTCACGAACCTCGGGCCCGGCCCCGCCGGCCCGTTCCGCCTCCGGGCCGGCAACGCGATCACCACGGTCTTCCAATCCTTCGCAGGGCTCGGCCCCGGGGCAACCGAGACGCGCGCGCTCAGCCCGCCGCTCACGTGCACGGCCACTCACATCGCGATCGTCGACGACCTCGAGCAGGTGGCCGAGACCAACGAGGTCAACAACGTGAGGGACGTGGAGCCGGCGATCTGCTGATGCCCCGACACCGCGCCCGTGGGATCTCAAGAGGCTTTCGGAGAGTGTCACAGCTTCGGGCGGTACACCTCGCGGCGCTCGCGCTCGCGGCCCTCGCGCTGGCGCTCTCGGTCGGGCTCGCGCTCGGCGCGCCCGCCGATCTGGACACGAGCTTCGACGGCGACGGCAAGCGGACGATCGACTACGGCGGCGCCGACAGCGGGCAGGCCGTGGCCCTGCAACCGGACGGCAAGATCCTGGTCGCCGGCTACGGCGGCTCCAACACGGCGATGACGGTCACGCGCCTGAACCCCGACGGCTCGCTCGACAACAGCTTCGACGGCGACGGCACGGCCGGGGTGGACCTGACGGGCGGCGACGAGCGCGCCTACGCGCTCGCCCTGCAGCCCGACGGCAAGGTCGTCATCGTCGGCGAGACGAGGCGCAGTCGGCCGGGCCGCGAACATCGCCGTCGCCCGGCTCAACCCCGACGGCTCCCCCGACCTCGGCTTCGACGGCACCGGCATGAGGCTCATCGACTACGCCTCAGCGACGACCGCGGCCAGCGCCGTGGCCCTGCAGCCCGACGGCAAGATCCTCGTCGCCGGCTACGGCGGCCCTTCGACACACGCGATGACGGTCACCCGCCTGAACCCGGACGGCTCGAACGACATAAGCTTCGGCGACGGGCGGCACGGGCGGCGTCGACCTGGGCGGGCTCGAGCGGGCCATCGGGGTGGCGCTGAGCGGGACGGCAAGATCGTCGTCGTCGGTGAGAGGAGCGCCACGACCGGGCGGCGGCGTCAGGGGAACGTCGTCGTCGCGCGGCTCGGCGCCGGCGGCTCGCCACGACGGGGACTTCGGGATCAACGGGTCGAGGGTCATCGACTAGCGGCGGCGACGACGGCGGTCAGGCGGTGACGTTGCAGCCTGACGGCAAGATCGTCCTGGCCGGCTTCCGGACGGGCCTCGGCGGCGGCGAGTGGCGGTCACGCGGCTGAACCCGGACGGCTCGAACGACGACAGCTTCGTAACGGCGGCAGCACGGACCTCGACTTCGGCGCCACGGACGACGGCCAACGCGGTGGCGCTCCAGCCAAACGGCAAGATCGTGGTCGCCGGCTGCACGGGCGGCGGCGCGCCTTGCCCGGGAACTTCGCGATCGGCCGCCTCCAGCCGGGCGGCTCGCCCGACACGACCTTCGACTTCGACGGACGGCGCACGGTGGACGTCGGCGGAGTGGACGCGGCTACGGGCTGGCGCTCCAGCCGAACGGGAGGATCGTCGTCGCCGGCGAGACGAAGTCGGCGACAATGTCGCGATCGCGCGCCTGGAGGGCGACCCGCCGCCGCCTGGAGGGGGTGCCGGCTCCGGACCCGGTCCCGGCGGTTCGGCCGGCGGCAGGGCGGTGCCACGGTGTGCCGGGCAGCGGGCGACGATCGTCGGCACCTCGCGGCGCGACGTACTGCGCGGCACTCCGCGCCCCGATGTGATCGTGGCCCTGGGCGGCAACGACGTGGTCAGGGCGGGAGCGGGCCACGACCTGGTCTGCGGGGGCGCCGGCCGCGACCGCCTGCTCGGCCAGGCCGGCGCCGACGGCCTCCTCGGCGAGCGCGGCGCCGACCGCCTGGTGGGCGGGGCCGGCAAGGACCTCCTGCAGGGCGGCCCTGGCCGTGACCGGCTCCTCGGCGGCCCGGGGATCGACCTCCTGGCCGGCGGCGCGGGGCGCGACCGCCAGACCCAATAGCCGTGCGGCTTCGCCGAGAGCCTTCCGTGTCCGTCAGAAGGCGTTCCACGCTCCGCGATCGCGGGTGGTGGGGGGTGACGCTTCTCCTCGCCGGGACGCTCGTCCTGCTTGGCGACGACCGCCGCCTGGGGGGTCGGCGAGCTGACCCAGAAGCCCGGCACGGCGGGCTGCATCTCGGAGACCGTGCCCGGCCCCCCCTGCGTCGTCGGCAGGGCGCTCAACGGCGCTTTCGGCGTCGCCGCAAGCGCAGATGGCAAGAGCGTCTACGTCGCCTCGTTCGAGTCCGACGCGGTCGCGGTCTTCGACCGCGATCCGGCCGGGGGGCTGGCGCAGAAGGCGGGCGCGTTCGGCTGCGTCGCGCAGCTCGGCGGCACCTGTCAGGGTCAGGACGGGAAAGGGCTCGACGGCGCCTCCGGCGTGGCCACGAGCGGGGACGGAAAGAGCGTCTACGTCGCCTCCACCAACTCCGACGCCGTCGCGGTCTTCGAACGTGACCCGGCCACCGGGGCGCTGGCCCAGAAGGCGGACCCCGATGGTTGCTACGTGCAGCGCGGCAGCCCGGGGACCGGCTGCCTGGGTGGGGACGGGCTCGACGCCGCCGCGGGCGTCGCGGTGAGTCCCGACGGCACGAGCGTCTACGTCACCGGCAACCTGTCCGACGCGGTCGCGATCTTCGAGCGCAACGCAGCGACCGGGGCGCTGAGGCAGGTACCCGGCGAGGGCGGCTGCGTCTCCACATCGGGACGGCCGGCACCGATGCGCAGGATGGGGACGGCGCTCGACGGCGCGGGCACTGTCGCCGTGAGCCCTGACGGCAGGAGCGTCTACGTCGCCTCCTTCAACTCCGACGCGGTGGCGATCTTCGAGCGCGGTGCGGCGACCGGGACGCTGACCCAACTTGCGGGCCAGGCGGGCTGCGTCTCCCAGGGCGGCACCGGCGCTCCTGCCAGGCGGGGATCGGGCTCGACGGCGTCTCGGGTCTGGCCATCAGCGCCGACGGCAGGAGCGTCTATGCGGCCTCCGCGAACTCCGACGCCGTCGCGGTCTTCGATCGCGACCCGGCGACCGGGGCGCTGGCGCAGAAGCCGGGCACGGCCGGCTGCGTCTCCGAGGACGGCACCGCCGGGGCGTGCCAGGACGGGACGGCGCTTGACGTCGCCCGCGGCGTCGCCGTGAGTCCCGACGGCCAGAGCGTCTACGTCGTCTCGCAGGGCTCCGGCGCGGCGGCGGTCTTCGATCGCGACCCGGCGACCGGGGCGCTGGCGCAGAAGCCGGGCACGGCCGGCTGCGTCTCCGATGACGGAACGGGCGGCGCGTGCCAGGACGGCAGGGCGCTCGACGACGCCCGTGGCGTCGCGGCGAGCGCGGATGGCAAGAGCGTCTACATCGCCTCGTTCGTGTCCGACGCGGTGGCGGTCTTCGACTCGGCGATCGCGTCGCCACCTGCTCCGCCCCCGCCGGCGCGGGCGGGCGGCGTCGCCACGCCGGGCCTCGTGAGGTGCCAGGGCGCGCGGGCGACGATCGTCGCCACCGGGCCGCGCACGCGCGGCACCCGGCGGCGCGACGTGATCGTGGGGCGCGCGGGTCGGGACGTCATCCGCGGCCTGGGCGGCAACGACCTGATCTGTGGTCGCGGCGGTCGCGACCTGCTGATCGGCGGCGCGGGCGCCGACCGGCTCCTCGGCGGGGGCGGCGCCGACCGGCTGCTCGGCGGCCGCGGCCGTGATCGTCTGGAGGGCGGTCCGGGTCGCGACAGCTGCCTCGGGGGCCTGGGCCGCGACCGCGCCGCCTGCGAGACGCGGCGAGGCCTGTGATGCCCGGCATGAGCGCCATGCGCTGGACCCGTCTACTGCTCGCCGTGCCCGTCCTCGTCGTCGCGACGCTCCGTCCGGATGCGTCGTGTGGAGGTCGTCCGAGACCCATCAGGTCAAGACGATCGGCGCCGTCGAGACGACCTTCACCGCGTGCGCCTCGGGATCCTCGGGCTGCGATGACCTGGGCTTCTCCCAGATCCAGGCCTTCCCGGGCACCGGCCAGATCCTCATCGCCGCGCTGGTCCCGGCGCGCGTCGGCCTGCCCGCCACCTTCGCCTCGACGGGCCCGGAGCCCCTGGCCTTCTCCCAGAGCCCGAGCTACACCTCCGAGCTGCAGCGGCTCGAGCCCCACCCCGGCTTACGCTGGGCCGGCTACATCTCGGCGATCACGAGCTACGCGCCCGAGAGCGGCCCCCAGGCCCTGTCGGCCTCGCTCGCCCTGGCGCTCGGGCAGGGCGCGGACGGCAGCCCCTTCGCGGGCGGGCTCGCCGCCGACCTGGTGATCGGCGCGCGCCAGGTGACGGACGCCTTCCCGGCCACTCGGCCGGTGGCCTGCGGGACCTCCCTGACCACCCTCTTCGACGAGGACCCGGCGGAGCCGACCGTCGCGGCCGTCATCTGCAAGGACGACGCCTTCGACTTCTCGGTCCCCACGCGCGACCTCGGCATCCTCGCGGGAGAGGCCACGCGCCGGCGCGAGGCCCGGGACCCTCGCCGTCCTCCCGTTCACCCTGCGCTACGCGGGGTTGGAGGGAGGCCCCCAGACGATCTACGGGCTGTCGGCGACGAGCACGCTGACCGGCGGCGCGCTCGCGGTCACCCCCGGCACCATCGCGCCCGGGACCGACAGCACGAGCAAGGCGCTGGTGGCCGTCGGCATCCCGGCCGGCGCGCGGGCCGGTACCTACGACGTGACGCTCACGGCCCGCCTCGCCAACGGCCAGGCCCGCACGGGCGTGGGCCGCCTCACCGTGAGCGGCGGCGGTGCCGCGGGCGGCGGGGGCGGGAAGAGCGGGCCTGCGGCCCGGCTCAGGCTGACGGCGGTCCTGCCGAAGCGGCTCTCCGTCAGGATCGCGCGTCGCCGGGGCATCGTGGTCCTGATCGGCGCCAACACTGCCCGGCCGGGCGCGGGTGCAGCTCTTCCAAGGGCCCGGTACGAAGCCGAAGGCGTCCAAGGGCGTGCGGCTGCGGGTGCCCGGCCCCGTCCGAGTGGTGCTGAAGAGCCCGAACCTGAAGGCCGGCCCCTATCGGATCGTCATCGCGGCCGACGGGCGCAGGTTCGTGCGGCGCGCGACGCTGGCGAGGTAGCCACATGGGGAGTCCGAGACCGATCCGGCTCGCCCTCGCGGCCGCGCTCGCGGGCGTGACGGCCCTCACGTCGGGCTGCGTCGTCTTCCAGGGCGGCGTCGACGCCGGCCCCCAGTCCCAGATCATCGGCGACTTCCCGGTGAACCTCGTCGTCTGCGCCTCCGGGTCTCCGGGATGCCCCGACGGCGGGTTCTCGCAGTTCATCGCCCTCGACGGGACCGGACAGGTGTTGCTCGGCATTCGCCTCCAGACGAACGTCAGCATCCCGTCGTCCTTCGCCTCCACGGGCCCCGAGGCCCTGGCCTTCACCCAGAGCCCCTCCTACGCCGCCGAGCTGCAGCGCCTCGCGCCGGCGGCCCCGGGGACCCGCTGGATCGGCTTCATCTCGGCGGTGACCAACTACGCGTTCGAGAGCGGCCCGCAGTCCTTCCCGGTGGAGCTCGCCTACACGCTGGGCCGGGGCGCCGACGGGACCCCCTTCAAGGGTCCGGTCGAGGGCGAGCTGCGGCTCGGCGGCCGTCAGGTGACCGCCGCGTTTCCCGGCTCGCGCCCCGTGGTCTGCGGGCCCTCGCTCACGGCGGTCTTCGACGAGGACGCGTCGGCCTCGAACGAGGTCCACCTCATCTGCACGGACACCTTCGCCACCCACCTCGATCCGGTGCGTGACCTCGGCATCCTGACCGGGGCCGCCGCCGGCGGATCGCCGGGAGGACTGGCGGCCATGGCCTTCGAGCTGCGCTTCGCGGGGGCGGCGAGCCCGTTGGCGAACTTCACGCTGACGGCGACGACAACGCTGCCGGGCGCCGGCGTCGCGGTGACGCCGGCAGGGTTCGCCCCCACCGCCAACGGCAGCAGCCAGGCCCGGGTGGCGGTCGGCATCCCGCCCGGGGCGCGGGCCGGGAACCTACGACGTGACGCTGACGGCCAGGCTGGCGAACGGCCAGAGCCCGCACCGGCGTCGGCAGGCTCACGGTGCTCGGGGGCGGCGACCGGCGGCGGCGCCGGTACGCCTGCCCGCCTGCCCGCCCGGCTGAGGCTGACGACGGTCCTCCCGCGCGGTCTGTCGGCGGCGCACGCACGCGCCAGGGGCATCGTCGTGCTGATCGGCGCCAACACGCCCGGGACGGCGCGCGTCCGGCTGTTCCAGGGTCGCGGCACGAAGCCGAAGGCGACGAGGGGCGTGCGCCTGCGGGTCCCCGGGCCCGCCCGCGTGGTGCTGAAGAGCAGGAAGCTGGTGAAGGGTCCCTACCGGATCGTCATCACGGCCGACGGGCGGAACTTCGTGCGGCGGGCGGTATTGACGAGGTAGCCCGTCATCGGCCGTCATGCGGTCGCCGACCGAGCGGAGCGCCCTTGGCGCGGTCGAGGGGACCGTCATAGAGTCGGGGGCGGCGTTCGACTCCGGAGGGATGCGATGGCGGTGGCCGTGATCCTCGACTTCCCGGGCGCGACCTTGGAGCAGTACGACCAGGTCGTCGCGCTCATGGGCTTCACGAAGGGCGGTGCAGGCGCGCCCGGCGGCCTCTTCCATTGGGTGACCAAGACCGACGACGGCATCCGCGTGGTCAACGTCTGGGAGAGCCGGGAGATCTTCGAGCGCTTCGCTCAGGAGACGATCGGCCCGCTTACGCAGCAGGTGGGCGTCACCGACCCGCCGCGGACGAGGTTCTGCGAGGTCTACAGCTACCTCACCGCGGGGTAGGGGGCGGCCGGGGGGTCCCGGCCCCGACGTTGACCTCCCCCCGCCCGTCCGGTAAACAGCGCCACCCCCCCTTGCCCACGTCCGGGATCGTCCCCGAATTGTCCGAGAACTCCTCCGCCCCGCCCCCCGACGGGGCCGAAAACCCCCGTCCGCTCTCGATCGGAGCGCCCGCCGAGCTGCGCGAGGGCGAGCGGAGGGTCGCCGTGACGCCCGCCGTCGTGGGGGCGTACGCCAAGCTCGGCGCGACGGTGGTGGTCGAGGCCGGGGCCGGCGAGGCGGCGGGGTTCCCCGACTCCGCCTACGAGGAGAAGGGCGCGGTCGTCGGCACGCGGGAGGACGCCCTGGCGGCCGACATCGTGGCCTGCGTGCGGGTGCTGGGCGCCGACCCCGCCAGCCCGGACGCCGCGCGCCTGCGCGCCGGCCAGGCGGTGGTCGGCATGGCCGCCCCCCTGGCCGCCCCCGAGGTATCGGCGGCCGTCGCGGCCCGCGGCGCGGCCCTCTTCTCGCTCGAGCTCCTGCCGCGCACCACGCGCGCGCAGTCGATGGACGTCCTGAGCTCGCAGGCCAACATCGCCGGGTACCGCGCGGTCCTGATCGCGGCCCAGGCGCTGCCGAAGATGTTCCCCCTCATGACCACGGCGGCCGGGACCATCGCGCCGGCCCGCGTGTTCGTCGTGGGCGCGGGCGTCGCGGGGCTCTCGGCGATCGCCACGGCGCGTCGGCTGGGCGCGGTGGTCGAGGCCTACGACGTGCGCGATGCGGCCAAGGAGGAGGTGCAGAGCCTCGGCGCCCGCTTCGTGGAGCTCCCGCTGGACACCGGCCAGGAGGGCCCGGGCTCCGGGGCCTATGCGACCGCGATGAGCGACGAGGCCCTGGCGCGCCAGCGCGAGCTGATGCTGAAGACCGTGGCGGCCAGCGACGTGGTCATCACGACGGCCCAGGTGCAGGGCGCCAAGGCGCCCGTGCTCATCACGGCCGAGATGGTCGAGGCCATGAGCCCGGGCTCGGTGGTGGTGGACCTGGCGGCCGAGCAGGGCGGCAACGTCGCGCCCAGCCTCCCCGGCAGGACGGTCAACGTCGGCGGCGTGAGCGTCATCGGGCCGCTGGACGTCCCCTCGAGCGTGCCGCACCACGCGAGCCTGATGTACGCCAAGAACGTCGCCAATTTCGCCGCCCTGCTGGTGCGCGAGGGGGCCCTGGCCCTCGATACGGAGGACGACCTGGTGACCGGCTGCACGGTGGCGCGGGACGGCGCGATCGTCAACGAGCGGGTGCGCGCCGCCCTCGGCGCCGAGGAGGGGGTCGCGTCGTGACCAACGAGGTCATCATCACCAGCCTCTTCGTCCTCGCGCTGGCCGCCTTCCTCGGGTTCGAGCTGATCCGGCGGGTGCCGAAGCTGCTGCACACGCCGCTGATGGCCCTCACCAACGCCCTGTCGGCGATCGCGCTGGTGGGCTCGATCGTCATCCTCGGCCAGTCCGAGACGACCTACGCCAAGGTCCTCGGCTTCGTCGCGGTCGTCGCCTCGACGATCAACGTGGTCGGCGGCTTCCTCATCACCGACCGCATGCTGAAGATGTTCCGCGGCCGCGAGCGGCCGCGGCCGGCGCCCTCCTCGGACGACGGGACGCCCCCGTGAGCCGCATGGACTGGATCAACCTGGCGTACCTGGTGGCCGCGCTGGGGTTCGCGTTCTCGCTGAAGTGGATGACCTCGCCCCAGACCGCGCGGCGCGGGGTGCTCGCCGGCGAGATCGGGTTCGGCATCGCCATCGCCGCGACCCTCTTCTGGCCCGACATGACGACCGAGGGCTACGTGCTCATCGCCGTGGCGGCCCTGATCGGCGCGGCCATCGGGGTCCCGCTGGGCCTGATGGTCCCCATGACCGCGATGCCCCAGCGGATCGCCCTGTCGCACGCCTTCGGCGGTCTGGCGGCCGCCCTGGTGGGGACCGCCCACTACTACCTGGTGCGCAACGAGATCAACGAGTTCACCACCGCCGTGCTCGGCGTCGAGATCGGGCTCGGGTTCCTCGTCTTCACGGGCAGCCTGATGGCCGCGGGCAAGCTCCAGGAGTGGCTGCCCCAGCGGCCGATCGTCTACCGGGGCCAGAACGCGGTGAACTTCGCCGTGCTCGGGGCGGCCCTCGCCCTGGTGGTGGTGCTCGTGATCGACCCGACCCAGACCTGGATCGTGCCGATCATCGCCGTGCTGTCGCTGGCCTTCGGGGTGTTCCTGATCATCCCGATCGGCGGCGCCGACATGCCGACCGTGATCGCCCTCCTCAACGGCTACGCCGGCCTGTCGGCGGCCGCCCTCGGCATCGTGCTCGAGAACAAGCTCCTGATCGTGGCCGGCGCGCTCGACGGGGCGTCCGGGATCATCCTCGCGATCATCATGTGCCGGGCGATGAACCGCTCCTTCCGCAACGTGCTCTTCGGGGCCTTCGGCGCGGTGGACGCCGTCGGCGCCGCGGAGGCGACGGACTTCGGGACGCACCGCACCGCCTCGGTCGACGAGGCCGCCGACCTCATGAAGATGGCGCGCTCGGTCGTGATCGTCCCCGGCTACGGCATGGCGGTGGCGCAGGCCCAGCACAAGGTGCGCGAGCTGGCCGACGCCCTCGAGAAGGAGGGCGTCGAGGTGCGCTACGCGATCCACCCCGTCGCCGGCCGCATGCCCGGCCACATGAACGTGCTGCTCGCCGAGGCCAACGTGCCCTACGAGCAACTGCTCGACATGGACGAGATCAACGGCGACTTCCCCCAGACCGACGTCGTCCTGGTGCTGGGCGCGAACGACGTCGTCAACCCGGCCGCCCGCCACGACACCGGGAGCCCCATCTTCGGCATGCCGATCCTCGAGGTCGACAAGGCCGCCTCGATCTTCGTGGTCAAGCGCAGCATGCGCGCCGGCTTCGCGGGCATCGAGAACGAGCTCTTCTTCAACGAGAAGACGCAGATGGTGTTCGGCGACGCCAAGACCGTCGTCGGCGAGCTCGCGGCCGAGGTCAGCGGCCAGAAGGACGCCATCAGCCTCTAGGGGCGGCAGGGTCACCCCGCCCCGCGCGCCGGCGGTAGGATCGGGCAGAGCACCCGTTCCCGACCAGCGAGCCGCCCGCATGAGCACCATCCCGGCGCAGTACCCGCCCCCCTTCAAGTCCTCGGACTACATCGTGGCCCCGTCCGCCGCGGAGGACGAGCGCATCGACGTGGGGGTGCTGATCGTCGGCGCCGGCCCCGCCGGGCTGGCGACGGCCGTGCGGCTGGGCCAGCTCCTGGCCGAGGACCCCGAGCTGACCGAGCAGCTCGGCGAGGTGCCGGTCGCCGTCGCCGAGAAGGGCAAGGCCGCGGGGTCGCACCTGCTGTCGGGCGCGGTCGTGCGGCCCGGCCCGCTGAAGGCGCTCTTCCCCGACCTCGCCGACGACGACTTTCCCCGCTACGGCGAGGTGACCGGCGAGTCGGTCTACTTCATGCGGCCCAAGGCCAAGGTGCGCATCCCCACCCCGCCGCAGATGAAGAACCACGGGAACTGGGTCATGTCGGTGAGCCAGCTCGCGCGCTGGATGAGCGACCAGGCCGAGGAGCTCGGGGCGTACATGCTCCCCGAGACCGACTGCCAGAAGCTCCTGCTCGACCAGGGGCGGGTGATGGGCGTCGTGACCGGCGACAAGGGGCGGGGCCGCGACGGCGAGGAGCTGTCGGCGTTCGAGCCCGGCGCCGAGGTGCAGGCGCAGGTCACCGTGCTGGCCGAGGGCACGCCCGGGCACCTCAGCGGCCTGGTGCGCGGCCACTTCGACCTCGACCGCGAGTCCACCCAGATCTGGGAGCTCGGGGTGAAGGAGGTCTGGCGCGTCCCGACGCCCCTGGGCAAGGTCATCCACACGCTGGGCTGGCCGCTGCGGCTGGCCACCAAGTACCGCGAGTACGGCGGCTCGTGGATCTACCCCATGGGCGACGACATGATCTCGCTCGGCTTCGTGGTGGGGCTCGACTACGCCGACGCGACGATCTCGGGGCACGACCTGCTCCAGGAGTTCAAGACCCACCCGTTCATCCGCAGCCTCATCGAGGGCGGCGAGCGGCTCGCCTGGGGCGCCAAGACGATCCCGGGCGGCGGGTTCTACGGGCTGCCGAGCCGGATGCACGTGCCGGGCGCGGTGCTCGTGGGCGACAGCGCCGGCTTCGTCAACATGATGGCCCTGAAGGGCGTGCACCACGCGATCCACTCGGGGACGCTGGCGGCCGAGGCGATCTACGAGGCCCTCAAGGCCGGCAAGGCCACGAGCCCGGCGGGCCTCTGGGGCTACACCACCCGCATCCGCGGCTCGGCGATCTGGAAGGACCTCTGGAAGGTCCGCGACATCCGCCCGGCCTTCCAGAAGGGCTTCATCTACGGCGGGATGATCCACGGGATGCAGACCAGCTCGTTCGGGCACGCGCCCCGCAAGCGGGTGCGCTTCAAGCCCGACGTCGCCGAGCCGATCTTCGTGGGCTCGGCGCGCGCGCGCTACCCGAAGCCCGACGGGCAGTACGTCTTCGACAAGCTCGGCAGCGTCTTCGCCAGCGGGAACCAGACCCGCGACGACCAGCCGAGCCACATCCGCGTCCAGACGCGCGTGCCGGTGGAGCTCGCCACGGCGTGGGAGTGGATGTGCCCGGCGAAGGTCTACGAGATCGCCGACGAGCCGCAGAACGGCACGGTCACGGTCCACCTGAGCCCGTCGAACTGCGTGCAGTGCGGGGCCATCACGGCCAAGGGCGGGCGCCTGACGCCCCCCGAGGGCGGCAGCGGCCCCGAGTACACCATCACCTGAGATGGCCAGCCACGCGCGCGGGTCACCCGGCCGCGCAGGCGATGCTCGCCTGGATGCAGGCGCACCCCGCGCGGGTGCGCGATCTGCTCGACGAGGAGGCCGCCGCGGCCGAGGACCTCGGCCCGGCCGGCGACCCGGCCGTGCGCGCCCACCTGCGCTTCGTAGGCGAGGCGCTCGCGGCCACCGCGGCGCCGGCCGCCGCCCCCGGGCTCGAGGCCTTCGCCCGCGACCTCCCCCGGCTGCTCGCCGAGCGCGAGGACCGGGTCGACGAGGAGATGAAGCGGGTCGGCGAGGCGCACGCCTTCGAGGCCGGGCTGCAGTTCGGCGCGGACGCGGGCGAGGACCCGAGCATGCGCGCCGTGCTCGACCGGCGCGTGCGCGTCGCCGCATGGACGCGGGTCTTCCTGGCCGCCCTCGACGAGGCCCGGGCGCCGGCCGCGCCGGCGGCGCCTGCCGCCCTGGAGTGGATGGCCGCCCACCAGACCCAGCTCGCCGACACGATCTTCGCGATGGACCGCCGCGCCAAGCAGGCCGAGCTCGACCGGGGAGGGCCCGACGCGATCGCGAGCCCCGAGGTCGTCAACCGCATCGGGCAGGCCGCCATGGTCCAGGCCCACGCCCGCTTCCTGGTGGAGGCGCTCGCCGCCGCGCTGTGAGCGGCCGGCCCGGTCAGGCCGCGGGCGTCCTCCGGGCCACCGCGATGGCGACGTCGTCGGTGAGCCGCCCCCCCGACCAGGTGCGGGCGGCCGCGTAGACCGAGCGGGCGAGCTGGGCGGGGCCCTCGCCGGCGGCGTCGCGCAGGGCGTTGCGCAGCCCCTCCTCGCCGAACTCGCGCCCCTGGCGCCGCGCCTCGATGATGCCGTCGGTGTAGAGCACCAGCACGTCGCCCTCGCGGAACGCCGCCCGGTGCCCGCTGAAGGACGCCCCCTCGAAGGCGCCGCACGGCGGCCCCGGCTCCTCGAGCAGCGTCTGGTTGCCCGCGGCGTCGATCAGCACCGGCGGGGGGTGGCCGGCGCTGCACCACTGGAGCGTCCCGGCGGCGGGGTCGAGGACGGCGAGGACCAGGGTCACGATGCTCCCGTCGGGCAGCCGCGTGTGCAGCAGCGCGTTCAGCTCCGTCACGATCGGCGCGGGCTCGTCGCCGTGCTGGCTGAGGGCCTCGGCCATGTAGCGCACCATCGCCGTCATCCCCGCCGCCTCGACGCCCTTGCCGGAGACGTCGCCGACCAGCATCGCGAGCCGCCCCCCGTCGATCGGCCAGGCGCTGTAGAAGTCGCCGCCCACCTGGGAGCCCGCCGCGGCCTGGTAGAGGGCGGCCAGCTCGAGCCCCTCGAGGGCGGGGAGCTCCTCGGCGATCAGCGCCTGCTGCAGGGTCTCGGCGATGTGGCGCTCCTGCTCGAACTGGAGCGCGTTCTGCAGGGCGCTGGCGGCGTGGCGGGCGAGCTCGCCGATCACGCGCAGGTCGCGCTCGCCGAAGGCCCTCACCTCGGTGCTGTTGACGCTCACCAGCCCGTAGACGCGGTCGCCGAGCACCAGGGGCACGTGCATGAACGACTGGATCCCCTCGGGCCGGGTGATCTGGGCCGAGACCCGCTGCTCGGCCTCGGCGTCGTTGCACACGAAGGGCCGGCGCGCGGCCAGCGCCCCGCCCACGACCCCCTCGCCGACCTTGAAGACCATGCGCTTGACGGTCTCCTCGGCGAAGCCGCGGGTGGCGACGGGGGCCGCCAGCCCGCGCCGGTCGACCGTGAGGACCGCGCTCTTGTCGCAGTTGGGCGCGAGGCGCTGGACCTGGTCGAGCAGGTGGTCGTGGATGTCCGAGGGCGTGAGGGCGGAGGCCATCATGTAGGCCGCGCGCGAGAGGGCGACCTCCTCCTCGGCGCGCCGCTCCTCGCGCTCGAGCAGCTCGGCGCGCTCCGCCGCCAGGCGCCGGGCCTCAGCGAGGGCGCTGCGGGCGGGCGTGACGTCGGTGAGGATGTCCACCCGGCCCACCAGGGACCCCGACGAGTCGCGCACCGGGGCCGAGGAGTGCTCGACGGCCCGCCCGTCGACCGTCTCGGCGTCGTCGAGGGCCTCACGCGAGGGGTCGTCGTGGATCGCCAGCACCCGCTCGGCGTACTCGTCGGGGTTGGTGAAGCGCCACTTGATCCGCTCGGAGATCAGCTCGCGCATCGGCTGGCCGACGAGCGGCTCGAGGTCGATGCCCAGGATGTCGCCCGCGGCGCGGTTGGCGAGCGACAGGCGCCCGCGCAGGTCGCTGACCATCACCCCCATGCGGCTGGAGGAGATGACCCCCTCGAGGGTCTGGCGCGTGCGCCGGGTGCGCGCGGAGAGCTGGTGGTTCCGCGCCGTCAGGGCGATCTGGGGCGCGAGCGCCAGGAGGTCGTTGACGCGGCCCTCGGCCACCGGGCTCTCGCGCGTCAGGCTCACGAGCGCCACCGCGCCGAGGCCGGGCTGGTGGGGCGTGCCGAGCGGCACCGCGATCCCGCCGGCGTTGAGCATGAGGCGGTGGAGGGCCCCGGCCGGGCCGCCCTCGTCGGCGAGCCGGGCGAGGCGGTCGATCTCGCTCGGCTCGGACACGAGGCGAGGCCACACGACCGGCCCATCGGCCTCCAGCGCGGCGTCGCCCAGGCCGATCGGGTCGAGGCCGTCGGGGGTCAGCAGGGGCGCGAGCGCCTGCGCCGCGGCCGAGGGCCCCACGCAGTAGCCGCGCGTGACGTCCTCCGGGTCGGTCTCGTTCGACGACGTGCACGGCCACGACGTCCACCGGGAACACCTCGTGGATGCGCTCGGCGATCTCGTCCAGCGCGGCCGGCAGCTCGGCGGCCGCCACGGACGCGAGACGGCTCAGCCAGCGCGTGGGGTCGAGCGCCCCCAGCGCGCCCGGCTCGGCCCTGCTCGTCAACGACACCTCCGCCCAGTGACCCTCGACCGCACCAGGGTAGCGCGGCCCCCCCGCGCCGAGCCACGGAGGGGCGGTTCGGCCCTGTGGAAGCAGGCTCCTCGTCGCGTTGTTTTTCGAGCCCCGCCCCATATGCTCTCGCGGGATTCCGACCATCGACCGGGGGTAGTGATCGTGCGCAGGCTGTGGGCGGCTCTCTCGCTGGTGGCGCTCGTCGCCGCGCTCGGCCTCGCCTCGGGCTGCGTCGACAGCAGCGAGGAGGCCGCTCAGACGCCCGCCACGGCCCCGACGGTGGCCAACACCGCGGCGCAGACCGACTCGGAGGGCAAGACCGTGACGGCGCCTCCGGCCGGGGGTGGCGCGACCGCCCCGCCCGAGACGGCCGGCGGTGGGGGCGGTGGCGAGGCGTCGGGCGACGCAGAGGCGGGTCTCGCCGTGTTCGAGACCAACTGCACCTCCTGCCACCTCAACGACGGCATGGACGGCGGCGGCGTCGGGCCGCAGCTCGCCGGGATGGGACTCGACGCCCAGACGATCGAGAACCAGGTCGTCAACGGCGGCGGCGCGATGCCGGCGGGTCTCGTCAGCGGGACGGATCTCGACAACGTGGTCGCCTACGTCGTGAGCATCCAGTAGCGCCGCGTCCCTGCGCGGCCCGGGGGCGGCGGGTAGCATCCCGCCCATGAGCCTGGAGGTCACCACCGAGGCCCGCGAGGGGCTGACCCTCGTCACGCTCGGGGGCGAGCTGGACATCTACACCGTCGGCAGCTTCCGCCAGGACCTCGAGACGCTCGACCCCGCGTCCGCGCCGCTGGTGATCGACCTGACCGACGTGACCCTGCTCGACTCCTCGGGGCTCGGCGCGCTCGTGAGCCTGCTCAACCGCGCGCGGGCGGGGCAGGGCCAGCTCGGGCTCATCTGCCCGCACCGGCGTCTGCGGCGCGTGTTCGAGATCACGGGCCTGCGGCGCGCCTTCGTGTTCGGGGACGACCTCGAGGCGGTCGCGGCGGCCCTCGAGCGGGGCCCCGACGCCGCGTCCGCCTAGGCTCTCGCCGGGGGCGCCCTGCTCGACCTGAAGCTGATCCGCTCCGAGCCCGAGCGCGTGGCCGCCAACCTGGCCCGGCGCGGGGCCGGCGACGAGGTCACCCGCCTCCTGGAGCTGGACGAGCGCGCCCGGGCGCTGCGCGCGCGCGTCGAGTCGGCACGGGCCGATCGCGCGCGCATCAGCAAGGCCGTCGGACAGGCGCGGCGCGAGGGCCGCGACAGCGCCGCCGAGGAGGCCGAGGCGCGCCGGCTCGGCGACGAGCTCGCCGCCCTCGAGGAGGCGCTGCGCGAGGCCGAGGGCGAGCGCGACCGGCTCCTGGCCTCGCTGCCGAACCTGGCGGAGGAGGAGGCGCCCGACGGCGGCGAGGACGACGCGCTCGAGCTGCGGCGGGTCGGCGAGCCGCGCGCGTTCGGCTTCGCCCCGCGCGACCACGTGGAGCTCGCGTCCGCGGCGGGGGCGCTCGACCTGGAGGCGGCGGCCCGGGTGTCGGGGAGCCGCTTCGCCTACCTGCTGGGGCCGCTCGTGCGGGTGCAGATGGCGCTGGTGTCGCTCGCGCTCGACCGGATCGAGGCGGCCGGGTTCACCCCGGTCGTGCCCCCGGTGCTGGTGCGCGAGGAGGCCATGTACGGGACGGGCTTCTTCCCCACCGACCGGTCCTCGATCTACGGGACGGCCGACGACGACCTCTTCCTGGTGGGGACCTCCGAGGTGCCCCTGGCGGGCCTGCACGGCGACCAGATCCTGGCGGCCGAGGACCTCCCGCTGCGCTACGGCGGGGTCTCGACCTGCTTCCGGCGGGAGGCGGGGGCCGCGGGCCGCGACACGCGCGGCATCTTCCGCGTGCACCAGTTCGACAAGGTCGAGATGTTCTCGTTCGTCATGCCCGAGGACTCGCCCGCCGAGCACGAGCGCATCCTCGGCCTGCAGGAGGAGATCCTGGGCGCGCTCGAGGTCCCCTACCGGGTGGTCGACATCGCCGTCGGCGACCTCGGCGCGTCGGCCGCGCGCAAGTTCGACTGCGAGGCGTGGATGCCCGGCCAGGCCGCCTACCGCGAGGTCACCTCCTGCTCGAACTGCACCGACTACCAGGCGCGCCGCCTGCGGACGCGCGTGCGCGGCGACTCGGGCACCGGCCCGGTCCACACGCTCAACGGCACGGCCGTCGCGGTGGGGCGGACGATCATCGCCCTGCTGGAGAACGGCCAGCGCGAGGACGGCTCGGTCGCCCTGCCGGCCGCCCTGCAGGCGCACGGGGCGCCCGCCGAGATGCGCCCGCGATGAGCGCGCCGGCCCGCCCGCGGGTCGCGGTCGTGGGCCACGTGGAGTGGATCACCCACGGCGCCGGCCTGATGCCGCGGCCGGGCGAGATCCGCTACCTGCGCGACGCCTTCGACGAGCCGGCCGGAGGCGGCGGCGTGAGCGCGGCCCAGGTCGCCAAGCTCGGCGCCGAGGCCCTCTTCTACACGGCGCTGGGGTCGGACGAGGCGGGGCGCGCGAGCGCCGAGCGCCTGGAGGCGATCGGCGTCACGGTCCTCGCGACGGTGCACCCCGGCGCGCAGACGCGCGGCATCAGCGCCGTTGACGCGACCGCCGACCGCGCCATCCTCGTCATCGGCGGCCCGACCTCCGCCCGCATCGAGGAGCCCCTGCCCTGGGACGACCTCGCGGCCTGCGACGCCGCCTTCTTCACCGGCCACGACTCGGCCACGGTCGCCGCCGCCCGGCGCGCCCGGGCGCTGGTGGTGACCAGCCGCCGCCTGGCCCAGCTGATCGAGAGCGGGGTGCGCGCCGACGTGCTCATCGCCAGCGCGAGCGACCCCACCGAGGCGGTTGACCCGGACGTCCTGCCGGTGCCGCCCGGCGCGATCGTCTGGACCGACGGCTCGCGCGGAGGGCGCTACACCACCGCCGACGGCCGCTCGGGCCGCTGGGATCCGGCGCCGCTGCCGGGCCCGCCGGTGGACAGCTACGGGTGCGGCGACTCGTTCGCCGCGGGGCTCACGGTGGGCCTGGGGCGCGGCCTCGACCTCGAGGCGGCCCTCGCGCTCGGCGCGCGCTGCGGGGCGCACTGCCTCACCGGCCGGGGGGCGCTGGGCGCCCAGCTCGAGGAGCGGGCCCGGCCGTAGCCGGTCAGCCCGGCGAGCCGTCCCCGTTCGCCGACCCGCCCCCGCCGCGGAACGGCTCGTCCCGAGGGTTCGCCGGCTCGATCGCCACCAGCACCACCCGGGTGCCCCGCGTCGCCTCCACCGTGAGCTGCCAGCCGTCGGCGGTGACCGTGTCGCCCGTGCGCGGCAGCCGGCCGAGGCGCGTGAAGACCAGCCCGCCGACGCTGGTGACGGTCTCGTCGACCAGCTTGACGCCGTGGTCGCGCAGGTCCTCCAGCGACACGTGCCCGCGCACCACCAGGCGCCCGTCGGGTTGTTGGTTGACCGCCGGGGCGCGGTCGCGCTCGTCGTCGATCTCGCCGACGATCTCCTCGATGACGTCCTC
>CAWEYS010000004.1:0-39349 GCA_963813355.1 Miltoncostaeaceae bacterium
GGCCTAGCGGCGACGCGCGTGCTGGTTGCGTACGACGGCTCGTCGGCGGCGCGACGGGGCCCTGGAGCGCGCGGCGGAGGTTGCGGCGCCTCGGCGCGCTCGTCGGCGTCGTCAACGGGATGCCCGAGCCCGGCGTGAGCGCCTCCGGCTCGGCCCCCTGGGTCGAGGAGCGCGCCCGCCAGGCTCTCCTTGGTCGGTCGAGGCCGCTGTGGTTCCTGGCTCGGCAGGGGGCATCCGCTCCCCGGCCCTCGCGGCGCGCGGCGGCGCCGGCGCCGAGATCCTCGCCGCCGCGGCGCGGATGGACGCGGATCTGATCGTGGTGGCCCGTCGGCGGGGGCGGATGGCCCATCCTCCTCGGCTCCGTGAGCGGCTGGGTCGTGCGCGGCGCGAGGTGCGATGCCCTCGTGGTTCACGATGCCGGGGCGTCTGGCGCCGCAGGCGCGCCCGGGGCCGGAGGCTGACGCATGCTTCCCGAGCGACGGATCGGAGGCATCAGCGTCGGCGGCATCGTGGTGATCGTCGGGGTGGCCGTCGCCCTGTTCTTCAGCCTCATCCTCGGGGTCGTGATCGTCGTCATCGGCCTCGTCGCCTTCGGCGGGTTCGTCAGGGGGAAGTGGTATTAGCGGCCCGTCGAGAGCCGCTGGCGCGGCCTAGGGCGGCCCGCCGTGAGCGCCAACGGCGTCGCCCAGATCGTCGTCTTCCTGGCGCTGCTGACGCTCCTCACGCCCCCCCTCGGGGCGTACATCGCGAGGGTCTTCGAGGGCCGCCCCGTGCCGGCCCTGTCGCGTGTCCTGGGCCCGGTCGAGCGGGGCGTCTACCGCCTGCTGCGCGTGGACCCCGCCCGGCAGCAGGGCTGGCGTGGCTACGCGGCGGCGGCGGTCGCCTTCAACGCGGTCGGGTTCGCGGCGCTCTACGCCATCCTGCGGCTCCAGGGCCTCCTCCCCGTCAACCCGCTCGACCTGCCTGGCATGGGCTGGGACGTCGCCTTCAACACCGCCGCGAGCTTCGTGACGAACACGAGCTGGCAGTTCTACGGGGGCGAGTCAACCCTGTCCTACCTCAGCCAGGCGCTGGGCATCGCCGTGCAATCCTTCGCCTCCGCGGCGGTGGGGCTGGCCGTCGTGGCGGCGGTGATCAGGGGCTTCGCCCGGCGCGGGACCGGCGCGCTCGGCAACTTCTGGGTCGACCTGACCCGGTCGACGCTCTACGTGCTGCTGCCCCTGGCCGTGATCTGGACGCTGATCCTCGGCTCCCAGGGAGTGATTCAGTCGTCCAGCGAGCCGGTCGCCTACCAGACGCTCGAGGCGCGCACCCTCGGGGCGGTCGGCGAGGACGACGAGCCCGTCACCCAGACCATCCCCCGCGGCGCGGTGGCGTCCCAGGTGGCGATCCGGTCGCTGGGCACGGTGGGCGGGGGCTACTTCAACACGAACTCCGCCACGCCCTTCGAGAGCCCGACGCCCCTCACGAACCTCTTCCACATGCTCGCCCTGCTGCTCATCCCGGCCGCGCTCACCGCGACCTTCGGCCGGATGGTCGGATCGCGCCGTCAGGGGTGGACCCTCTACTGGGCGATGATGGCGATCGTGGCGGTCTCGATCGCGGTCGCCCTGCCGTTCGAGCAACGCGGCTCGGAGGTGCTCCAGCAGACGGGCGTCGAGCTGTCGGCCGGGGACGGTCAGGCGGGCGGGAACATGTCCGACAAGGAGGTGCGCTTCGGGATCGCGAGCAGCGCGCTCTTCGGCGTCGCGACGACCGCGTCGTCCGACGGCGCCGTCAACGGGGGCTTCGACGCCTGGACCGGAGGGGGCGTGGCGGTCCCGCTGACCCTGATGTCCCTTGGAGAGGTCGCCTTCGGCGGCGTCGGCTCGGGGCTCTACGGGATGCTGCTCTTCGTCCTCATCGCCGTCTTCATCGGGGGGCTGATGATCGGGCGCACGCCCGAGTACCTCGGCAAGAAGATCGGCCCGCGCGAGATCAAGCTCAGCATGATCGGGCTCCTGGTGATGCCGATCGGGTTGCTCGTTACGCTGGCGGCCGTGGTCACCGCCGACGCGGGCACCGCCTCGATGCTGAACCCCGGCCCGCAGGGCTTCGGCGAGGCCTTCTACGCCTACAGCTCGCAGTGGAACAACAACGGCAGCGCGATGGCGGGGTACGGCGCGACCGAGCTCTCGACCACGCTCGGCGGGGTCGCCATGCTGCTCGGCCGCTTCGCGCCCCTCTTGGCGGCGCTCGCGCTGGCGGGAGCCCTTTCGCGCAAGCCGGTGGCGCCGTTCGGCGCGGGCACCCTGCGCACGACCACGCCCACCTTCGTCGTGACGCTCATCTTCGTGATCGTCCTGGTCGCCGCCCTCAGCTTCATCCCGGCGCTGGTCCTCGGGCCGGTGGCGGTCGAGCTGTCGGGCGCGCCCTTCTGATGGGCGGCTGACGCGTGGCCGAGACCGTCCGGCGGGGGAGGCTGAAGGTGTACGTCGGCATGGCTGCCGGGGTCGGCAAGACGTACACGATGCTCGAGGAGGCACAGGACCGGCGGCGCGACGGGGAGGACGTCGTCATCGGGTGGCTGGAGACCCACGGTCGTGCTGAGACCGCCGCGATGGCGGAGGGCCTGGAGGCCGTCCCCCCGCTCGAGGTCGAGCACCGCGGCGTGTCGCTGCGCGACATGGACGTCGATGCGGTGATCGCGCGCGCGCCCGAGATCGCCCTCGTCGACGAGCTCGCGCACACCAACGCGCCGGGCATGGCGCGGGCGAAGCGCTACGAGGACGTCCAGGTGCTGCAGCTCGCCAGCATCGACGTCATCTCGACCGTCAACGTCCAGCACCTCGAGAGCCTCAACGACCGCATCCTCGAGCTGACGGGCGTGCGCGTCCGCGAGACGATCCCCGACCAGGTGCTCCTCGACGCCGACGAGGTCGTGCTCGTCAACCTGACGCCCGAGGCGTTGCAGGCGCGCCTGAGGGCTGGGAAGGTGTACCCCCAGGATCGGGTCGAGGCGGCCCTGCTGAACTTCTTCACCACCGCCAATCTCGGGACCCTCCGCGAGGTGGCCCTCCGCGAGGTGGCCGACTCGGTGGACGAGCGCGTGAAGCGCGATACGCCCGGCCCGGGCGTGGTCCTGCAGGGCGCCCCCGCGCCCCTGGTCGAGCGGGTGTTGGTCGTCGTGCGGCCCGAGCACGGTGCGCAGCGCCTGACCCGCGCCGCGTGGAGGGCCGCGCGACGGCTGGGCGCCGAGCTGGACATCGTCATGCCGGAGGGGCGCGTGGACGACGACGCGGCCCGTCAACGTGACCTCGTCCGCAGCCTGGCCGTCACGCTGGGCGCGCACTTCATCCCGGTCGCGGAGGAGGATCTGGCGGACGCGGTGGTGAGCATGGCCGAGCAGCGCGGCGTGACCCGCCTCGCGATGGCGACCCCTCCGAAGCGCAACTTGGCGGGGCGGCTGCGCGGCGACCTCCTGTCGACCCTGCTGGACCGGCTGGAGGGGGTCGACATCCTGCTGCTCGCCGACCGGCGCGCGGCCCGGCCCCGGGAGGAGCGGTGAGCGCGACCCGGCGCGTCCTGGTGGCGACCGACCACGAGCGCCGGCCCTCCACGGCGCTCGCCCTGGCGGGCGACCTCGCCGCCGGGGGCGAAGTGGTGCTCGCGGCCGTCCTGGTGGTGCCGCACTCCCAGCCGCTCGAGGCCTCCCTCGACCGCGCGGTGGCCTCGGCGTGCGGGATGCTGGACGACGCCGAGCGCGAGAGCGCCCTGCCCCCGGGGGCCTTCGACACCCGGCTCGTGCGGGCGCGCTCGTTCGCCGAGGGCGTCCTCGAGACCCTCGGGGCGGAGCCCTTCGACGCCGTGCTGGTTGAGAAGCGCGACGGCGCCGTCACCCACGACGGCGCCGCCCAACTCCATACGATCCTCGAGAAGGCGTCGCCGGTCGTGATGCTCGTGCGGCCCGCCCGCCCCGAGTAGGGCGTCCGGCCCCGTCGTTCGGGGGGTGGGGGCCGGTCGGGCCGCTGCTACCGTGGCCCCCCGTGACCGACTGGGTGACCTCCGTCATCGAGGCGGCCGGGTATCTCGGCCTCGCCCTCCTCATGGCGCTCGAGTGCGTCTTCCCGCCGATCCCGAGCGAGGCGATCCTGCCCTTCGCCGGCTTCGTCGTGGCCGAGGGCGGCATGTCCTTCCCGCTGGCCGTCGCCGCGGCCACGGCCGGGTCGCTGGCGGGCAACGTCGCGCTCTATCTCGCGGCCCGCCGGGGCGGGCGGGCGCTGGTCGTGCGCCACGGGCGCCGCGTCGGCGCGACCCCGGAGCGCCTCGAGCGCCTGGAGGCCTGGATGGACCGCTGGGGGGCCGCCACCGTGCTCGTGGCCCGGGCCGTCCCGCTGGCGCGGAGCGCCGTCTCCCTCCCGGCCGGCCTGGCGCGGTTCCGCTTCCTGTCCTTCGTGGTCCTCACGACGCTCGGCAGCGCCGTCTGGAACGGTGTCCTCATCGGCCTCGGCTGGGCGCTCGAGGACGCCTGGCACGGCGTCGAGGAGCGCATGAGCGGGGTTACCGTCGTCGTGCTCGCGGCCGCGGTCGCCGCGGCGGCGGTCTGGCTCGTCGTGGCGCGCCGCCGGGCCCGGCGCGCTCCCGTCACGGAGTCCTCGGCCCGCTAAGCCGCCTCGGGAGCGGGCTCGACGGCCCGCCGGCGCCGCAGCCACAGAGTGGCCGCCGGCACCGCGGCGAGGAGCCCAGCGACCGCGCCGACGCGCATCACCTGGTCGGCGGCGGACTGGTCAACCGGGCCGTCCGACAGCTCCTCGAGCAGCGTCGCGGCGATCACCGTGGCCAGGGCGGCGCCGATCACGATGGCCGTGAGGGCGATGCCGGACGCGGCGCCGGCCTTCTCCGGGGGCACGGCGGCGAGCGCGCCCTGGTTGACGAGCGCGTAGTTGATCCCGACGCCGAGTCCGAGGATCCCGAAGAGCGGCAGCCAGACGGGCAGCTCGCTGACGAGCGATACGCCGAGCGCGCCCGCAGCGCCCAGGAGCGCGGCGACCGCCATGAGGAGGCCGACGTCGTAGTGCACGATGAGCCGGCCGGAGAGCGGCCCGGCGAAGGCCACCCCGGCCGACATGGCCAGGAAGGCGAGGCCCGTCTCGAGCGGGGAGAGGTCCTTCACGTCCTGCAGCCAGACCGTGGCGACGAACACCGACAGCGCCCAGAGGAAGTTCGACAGGAAGCCGCTCAGAGTGACCATGACGAAGGGGTGGCTGCGGAAGGTGGGCAGATCGACGAGCGGGCTCTCGACGCGCCGCTCCAGCCACACGAACAGGGCCAGCAGCAGGATCGCCGCGGCCAGGCAGCCGATCAGCGCCCCGGGCTCCGACTCGATCCAGGACGGGCCGCGGTCGATGGCGAGCGTGACCGCGACGATCGCCGCGCTCAGGGTCACGACGCCCCGGTAGTCAACGTGCCGCGAGGCGCCCTCGTCGCGCGACTCGTGCACGAAGACCATCACCATCGCCGCCGCGAGGATCGCGAAGGGCACGTTCACCAGGAAGACCCAGCGCCAGTCGAGCACGTCGGTCAGCACCCCGCCGACCAAGGGGCCGAGCGCGGTCCCGATGGTCGAGACCAGGACCACGACGCCGATCGCGCGCGGCCGGGTCTCGTCGTCGAAGGAGTTGCCGACGACGCCCATGCTGGTGGGGAAGAGGATCGCCGCGCCGATCCCCTGCAGCACCCGGCAGGCCACCAGCATGTACTCGTCGTAGGCCAGCCCGCAGAGCAGCGAGGCGCCGCCGAAGACTGCGATCCCGATGAGCAGTGTGCGCTTGCGGCCGAGGATGTCGCCGATGCGGCCGCCCGCCACCATCAGGGCGGCGAAGGAGAGCAGGTACCCGGTCAGGGCCCACTGGATGTCGGTGGTGGAGACGTCGAGGTCGTCCGCCATCTGGGGAATGGCGACGGTCAGCGAGAAGTAGTCGAGCGTCACCAGCACCTGCGCCAGCCCCACCGCGGCGAGGATCAGGAGACCGGTCCGAGGCAGGCGGGCGGACACGCGCCCATCCTTCCACGCCGCGGCCGGCCCGGCAGGCGCCCCGATGCGACACCCGCGGCCTCGTCGGACTGGCATCATCGTGCTGTCCGACGAGATGAGGGCGTCATGGCGCGGAGCGGTGGGGGGCGGCGATCGCCGTAGCGAGCGAGCGGGTGGACGTCGCCGTCGTCGGCGCGGGGCCCGCGGGGTCAACGGCGGCCTACCGGCTTGCGGCGGCCGGGGCACGCGTCGTCGTCCTCGACCGGCAGCGCTTCCCGCGCGACAAGCCATGCGGCGGCGGGCTGACGATGCGCGGCGTGGGGCTCCTGCCGTTCGACGTCTCGCCCGTCGTCGAGGACCGCGTCAACCGGGTGCTGCTGCGGCTGCGCTTCGGGCAGAGCAGCGAGCAGAGCTTCCCCGATCCGATCGCCCTGATGACGCAGCGACGGCGCCTCGACCACTTCCTCGTCGAGCGCGCGGCGGAGGCCGGCGCAGACGTCCGCGACGGGGTGCGGGTGCGGGGCGTCGAGGCCGATGGCGCTGCGGCCATGGTCGTCAACGTCAACGGCGGGCGCCTGCGGGCGTCGGTGGTGCTGGGGGCCGACGGCGCCAACGGCGTGTGCGCGAAGGCGCTCGGGCTCGGCGCCGACCGCGCCTTCGCCATCGCCTACGAGGGCAACCTCGCCGTGGACCGCGAGAGCGCCGGCGGGCATCGCGGCCGCCTGACGCTCGAGATCGGCACCGTGCCCGGCGGCTACGGCTGGATCTTCCCCAAGGGCGACCACCTGAACGTGGGCGTGGGTGGATGGGCCGCCGAGGGGCCGCGCCTCCGCGACCACCTGGCCTCGCTCTGCGCCGAGCACGGCATCGCACTGGACGCGCTCACCAGCCTGCGCGGGCACCGGCTGCCGATGCGCCGCTCCTGGGGCATGACGGCCCGGGGGCGGGCCGCGGTCGTGGGCGACGCCGCCGGGCTCGTCGACCCGCTGTCCGGCGACGGCATGTTCGAGGCGTTCCTGAGCTCGAAGCTCGCGAGCGAGGCCGCGCTGGACGTGCTCGCCGGCCGGGCGGCAGGGCTGGACCCCTACCAGGGCCGCCTGCAGCGCGCGCTCGCGGGCCACGTGGCGACGGCCTGGGCGGCGAAGCTCGCGCTCGAGCGGGCGCCGGGCCTCACCTTCCACACGCTGCGCTCGCCGGTGATGCGCCGCTTCGTCGCGGCGCGCCTGGCGCAGTCCCAGCCCCGCCCGGTGCCCGGCAGCGCCCTGCTCGAGCGCTCGGCGCGCCTCGGCCTGGGGGCGGCGGCCCGCTAGACCCCGAGAGCCGGTCGGGTTGAGTCTCGGCAGGTGAGAGAGGTGCGCGCGGCCGACACCTAGGGTGGCTTTCGCGCGCCTCTGAGCGAGACGGAGACTCGCCGCATCAAGCCATCACTCCACCGGCCCCCCGGGGCCGCCAGGAGGCTCCGATGCGGCACCTGCACCTCGTCATCGATCTCGACGCCCCCTCGACCGAGTTCCCGCCGACCTGGTCCGAGTTCGAGGCGGCGCGGCAGCGGTTCTTCGCCAGCCTGATCGCCGAGGCCGACATCGCCGGCCGGATCCCCGCGGACGCCGACTCCCCCGAGGAGGGGAAGGGCCCGTGAGCACCGCCGTCCACCCCGCCGCCGCTCCGCGGCCGGCCGCGACCTCGCCGGCGCTCGCCGTGGGCTGCCTCGGCCGCCTGCGGCTCAGCGCCGACGGGGCCGAGCTGCCCTGGCGGCCGGTGCGGCGCGGCCGGGCCGTGTTCCAGTACCTGGTCGCGCACCGCCGCCGGTCCGTCGCGCGGGACGAGCTGGCCGAGGTCTTCTGGCCCGGCTCGAGCCCGGGCGCGGCCCGCAACTGCCTCAACACGTCGCTGTCGATCCTCCGCAGCGGCCTGCGCGACGTGCTCGGCGACCTCCCGGTCGTCGTCCACCGCGACGGGGCGTACTGCCTCGAGCCGGGCCTCGACCTGACGGTCAACGCCGAGGAGTTCGAGTCGGCCGCCGACGAGGCCAGGCGCCGGCGCCGCGCGGGCGACGTCGAGGGCGCCGCCCGGGCCTACCGCGACGCCGCGGCCCTCTATGCGGGCGACCTCTTCGAGGACGACCCCTACGAGGAGTGGATGACCGTGCAGCGCCGCTACCTCCGCGAGACCTACATCACGCTGCTCGGCGACCTCGCCGACTGCGAGTCGGCCCTGGGCGACCCCTCCGCGGCGATCGCCGTCTGCCGCCAGGCGCTTCTGGCCGAGCCCGAGCGCGAGGACGTCCACCGGCGCCTGATGCACGCGTACGCGCGCGTGGGCCAGCGCGCCCAGGCGCTGCGGCAGTTCGACCTGTGCGCCGACGCGCTGCGGCGCCGGCTGCGCACCGAGCCGAGCCCCGAGACGCTCGCCCTGCACGCCCGGATCCGGCGGGGAGGGGGGTGATCCGGATGGCACGGATCGTTCGCAGCGAGGCCTCTCCGGCGGCGATCTGGGCGCCCTGCCCGGACTGCTGGGGACAGGGCCGCATCTACTGCCGCGGCGAGGACCGCCGCCTGCTCCCGGTCGCCTGCTACGGCTGCCTGGGCGTCGGCCAGACGCTCCGCCTCCCGCCGCCCTCGACCGAGCCGGAGGGTTCGCGGGGCTGAGTGGTGGTACCGTCCGCCGGATGCGGATGCTGAGGAGAGTGATCGTTCTCCTCGGCGTCGCGCTCGTGGCGGGTGGGTCCGCCTCGGCGTCCGCCCTCGCCGACGTCAACCTGAACCTCGTCAAGGAGCGGGCCGACGGCGGCGGAACGGTGCCGGTCGGGGCCGTGGCGGTCTTCAAGCTCACGGTGGATAACGTCGGCGGGACGACCATGGCGACCGGCGTCACGGTCACGGACACGTTCCCGGCGGGCCTGACCCCGGTCGACCTGCCGTCCGGGTGCTCGGCGGCGGAGCAGGTGGTGACCTGCGCGCTCGGCCTGCCGCTCGGCCAGTTCGATAAGCCGTTCTTCGTGCTGCGCGCGCGCGCCGAGGCGGCCGCGGCCGCGAGCGGCGTGACGAACACGGCGGTCGCGACCGCCGACGAGCCGGACGTCGACACGGCCGACAACCAGGACTCCCTCTCCGTCCCGATCGGCCCCTACTCGACGCTGGAAGCGACCATGGCGGCGAGCCCGCCCTCGGTCGTCGCGGGGTCATCGGTGACGTTCACGACGACGGTCCGGAACGAGGGGCCGAGCGCCGCGACGGGGGTGCGGGCGCTCACCCTGTTGCCCGCGGGCCTGGTGTACCGAGCGGTGACGCCCACCCAGGGCACATGCGCCGGGCTCGCCTGCGACCTCGGAGCGATCCCTGCGGACGGCGCGGCGCGGGTCGAGGTCGTCGCGGACGTCAACGTCTCGGTCTCCGGCAGGCGCCTCAGCGCCGTCGAAGCCACCGCGGCCAGCCCGAGCTCCTCCGCGCGCGCGGAGGCGGGCGTCGAGGTGGCGCCGCGCTTCGTCACGGCGGGGGCCGGGCGGCCCGACCTGGCCGTGACCGTGCGCCCGCCGGCCCGGGCGAGGGAGGGCGTCACCGGCACGTGGGCGCTCGAGGTGGTCAACAGGGGGCCCGGGGCCGCCAGCGGCGTGAGGGTGCGCGGCGCGAGCACCCCGGCCGCGGTGCTGGTCGGCGCGCGCGGGGCGCCGGGCGGGTGCGGCGCCCGCCTCCCGGTGACCTGCGACCTGGGCGCGCTGGCCGCCGGCGAGCGCCGGGTCGTCGCGCTGCGCCTGCGCCCCCGTGCGAGGGGCAGGCTGGCCGTCACGGGATCGGTCGCGGCCGCCGAGGGCGAGACGACCGACGCGAACAACCTCCGCCGGGCGACCCGCGAGGTCAACGCCGGGCGCGCGCGGCTGACGCTGCGGGCCCGGGCGCTCACGGCGCGGCTGCGCCCGGGCGAGCGCGTCCCCGTCCTCATCACGGTGGGCAACCCGAGCCACGTGGCGGCCCGCCGCCTGGAGGTCTGCGCCCGCCCGCCCGGCGCTCGCCGCAGATGCTGGACGCTCGCGGCGATGCGGCCCGGCGGGTCCCAGACCTATCGCGTGGCCGCGATTGCGCAGGGGCCGGGGGTGGCCGCGACCACGGCGACTGCGCGCGCCGCCAACGCCGCTCCGGCCGCCGCGCGGGCGACCGTGCGCGTCATCAGCCCGTGAGCCCCTCCAGCGGGACGTCCTGGTCGGCCAGCCGGTCCGGGTCGACCGCGGCGCGCGACCGGATCAGAGCCTGCACGTGCTCGTTGACGTCCCAGACGTTGATGTTCATGCCGGCCATCACGGCGCCGTCGTCGCCGAGCCAGAAGACGACCGCCTCGCGCGCGGCGAGGTCGCCGCGGACGACGATGCGCGCCTCGGGGTCGGCCAGGCCCGAGTACTCCATGCCCACGTCGTACTGGTCGGAGAAGAAGTAGGGCAGGCGCTCGAAGGGCTCCGTGCGGCCGAGCATCGCGCGCGCCGCCGCCGGGCCCTGGTTGACCGCGTTGGCCCAGTGCTCCACCCGCACGCGGCGCCCGTAGAACGGGTGCTCGGCGTTGGCGATGTCGCCGGCCGCGAAGACGTCGCCGCCCGCCCGCAGTGTCGCGTCGACCAGGACGCCGTTGTCAACCGCGAGCCCGGCGGCCTCGGCGAGCGCCGTGCGGGGCGCCGCCCCCACGCCGACGAGCACCGCCGCGCACTCGACGGTCCGGCCGCCCGCGAGCCGGACGCGCTCCGCGCGGCCGTCCCCCTCGATCGCCTCGACCCCGGTGCCCGTGAGGAGCTCCACGCCGTGGTCCCGGTGGACGTCGGCGTACATCCGCCCGACCTCGGCGCCGAGGACGGTCTGCAGCGGCACGGACTGCTGCTCGACCATCGTCACCTCCATGCCGCGCGTCCGGGCCGAGGCGGCGGCCTCCGCGCCGATCCAGCCCGCCCCGATCACGAACAGGCGCCCTCCGGCGGCGATCACGTCGCGCAGGCGGTCGCAGTCGTCGAGGGTCCTCAGCACGTGGACGCCATCGAGGTCGGCGCCCGGGATCGGCAGCCGGCGCGGCTCGGAGCCGGTCGCCAGGAGCAGGCGATCCCAGCCGAGCGTCTCGCCGTCGCTCAGCGTCGCGGTGTGGCCCTCGGGGTCGACCGCCGTGACCTCGCGCCCGCGGAGGAGCTCGACCTCCTGCTCGGCGTAGAAGCCCTCGGGGTGGACGTAGACCGAGTCCCGCTCCGCCCCGTCCTGCAGGTAGCCCTTGGAGAGCGGCGGGCGCTCGTAGGGCCGGTGCGGCTCGGCCCCGACGAGGATGACGCGCCCGTCGAAGCCCTCCTCGCGCAGCGTCTCGGCGGCCTTCGCCCCCGTCAGGCTCGCCCCCACGATCAGGAAGGTCGGTCGCTCGGCCATCCCGCGCCTCCTCGCTCCGGCGGTCGAGCGTCAACCCTAGTGGGGGCGCCGCCCGCCCGCCTCTATCCTCCCTCGGTGAGCGGGATCCGGTCCTGGGCCAGGACGGCCCGGTCGGTGCCGCTGGTGGCGATCACCCGGACCTCGACCTCGGCCTCTCCGGGGAAGTCGTCCGGGTCGATGCGGACGGCGGGGTCGGCGAGGTCGAGGCCCACCGTGCGCCACGTGGCGCCCCCGTCGGAGCTCGCCTGCACAAGGTAGCGGCGCTCGGGCGAGGGCCCCGGGGCGTCCCACTCCACGACCACCTCGCCGCCGGTCCCGCCGCCGACCCGGCGGAGGCCGGGCGCGGAGGCGTCCCCCGGCCCGGCGGCCGGCGCGGCCGGGCCGCCGATCGGGCGGCTGTCGAGCACCGCGTCGCCGAGCCGCAGCTCGATGCGGCGAGCCTCCGGCGGGGCCGGCAGGACGGCGTCGATCGTCCCGGTGCGGTCGTCGTCGGGCTCCTCGCAGGCGCTCGGCTGGAAGCGCACGGGCTGCTCCACGAGCGTCTGCCCCTCGGCGGTCATGAGGATGACGGAGAACGGCTCCCGGCCGGCCTCGTCGTCGGGCGGCGAGGGCTCGGACGAGGCCGGGAGGACGGCCGTCAGGGTCCCCGTCGAGCGCGTGAGGTTGGCGGCCGCGATGACGTGGATCCCGGCCACCTCGTCACCGGGTCCGGCGCTGGCGTTCCCGGGCGGCCCTCCGGCGCCGAGGGCGTCCTCGGCGGCCAGCCGGGTGCGGATGCCGTCGTACGTGAAGGAGCTCAGCCACTGGTTGTCACAGTAGGTCATGACGTCGTGCCAGGCAGAGCCCGGCAGCGCGCGCATGGGGATCGCGAAGCCCGGGTCGCCGACGTCGAGGCCCACGAAGCGGCCGTCCGCGTTCGAGAGCTGGCCGTTGGCGTACGGGTAGGGGCCGCCTCCGACGGCGCCGCAGAACTCGGCGTGGCGCCGTCCGAAGGTGTGCCCGAGCTCGTGGCCCGTGTACCAGTCGCCGTAGGACCCGTCCGCGTCCCAGCCGAAGGTCGACGAGCCGGTCGGGCCGGAGGCGACCGTCCCCGGCGCCGGCCCTGACGGGATCCCCGAGGCCAGGCCGCGCATGAAGCCGCCGGCGTCGTCTACGAGGCCGTAGTAGTGGGTGCGCCGGTCGGTCCCGGCGGCGACGTCGACCGCGCGCAGGGCGATCAGGGTGGCGTTGATCTCGGAGGCGTCGAAGGGCGCCGCGTGGGGGGCGTCGATCGTGGTCGTGGTGAGGCTCACGCTCGCGACGGGGTAGGCGCGCCGCAGCCACGACCGGATCAGGTCGATGTCCAGCGCCGACGCCACGTGCGTCGCCGTCGAACGCGCCCTGCGCGTAGCGGATCTTCGCGATGTGGATCCTCAGCGGCGCGGCGGCCGCGAACGTCACCGTGGTGTCGGGGCGGGGCGCCAGCGGCAGGTAGCCGGCCGCGGTCCGGGCGCTGCCCAGCCGGATCGCGATCGTGCCCGTGGCGAGGCTGGCGGGCAGCACGAAGTTCAGGCTGTGGCCCAGCTCGTGGCGCCGGCTGAGGAGCGCGGCCAGCGACGACCCCGACCGTGACGGGTCGAGCTCCGCCGGTCCGATCGGGGCGATGCCGTACCAGGGCCCCGAGGGCGCGCGCCCCACCCTCAGGACGCCGCGGACCGACGCGGGCCCCGCCGCATACGAGAGGTACACCCGCACGACCGTGCGCTTCCCGGCGACCAGCGGCACCGAGTTGAGGTGGTCCTGGACGGCCTGGGTGACCTCGATGCCGTCGACGACGACCTGGGCCGGGCCGGCGGCCTCGCCGGGCGAGGCGGCCTCGCCGGCGATCCGCTCCAGCAGGTCGTCGGGTGCCGGGCGTCCCATGGTCCCTCCCGGGGTCGTGATCGGCTCGGGGCGATCATCCGCCCGAGACGCCCCAGGCCGCAACGGGGCCCGAGCGCGGACCTCGTCCTAGGATCAGCGCGTGGACGACGAGATCGAGGTGCGCGACAACCCCGAGGCCGGCCGCTACGAGGCGATCGTCGCCGGCCGGCTGGCCGGCTACGCGGCCTACCGGTCCCGGCCCGGGGCGCTGGCCTTCACCCACACCGACGTCCTCCCCCGGTATGAGGGGCGCGGCATCGGCAGCCGCTTGGCGCGGGCCGCCCTCGACGACGCCCGCGCCCGGGGGCTGAGCGCCATCCCGCACTGCCCGTTCATCGCCGCCTGGATCCGCCGTCACCCGGAGTACGAGGACCTCGTGCCCGAGGAGGAGCGCGGGCTGCTCGACGGGCGGGGCTGAGCGACCTCAGCCCTCGAGGAAGGACACGACCTCGGAGACGAACAGCTCGGTGGCCGTGTCCATGGCCGTGTGGCCCTGGCCGGGCATCGCGACGATCCGGCTGTCCGGCAGCGCCGCGTCGGCCCTTGCGACCCCCTCCTTGAAGGACTCGCGCGTGGCGTCGCCCTGCAGGAGCAGCGTCGGCACGGCCAGGTCGCGAAAGGCCGCCGGGTCGAGGCGATGCTCGCCGACCGCCCGGAGCTCCCGGGGAATGGTGTGCGCCGCCGCGAGGCGTGCGGCCCACGCGGGCTGAGACCGCATGGCCTCGATCTGCTCCGGCCGGACCCCGGCCACCTCGGCCATGAAGACGCCCATGAACCGGTCGCGATCGCCCTCGGCGAGCAGCGTCTCGAGCCGGGCGAGGGCGTCGCCGCTCGGGACCGACCCCTTCCCCGGCGGCTCGTAGAGGACGAGCGCGCGCAGCGGACGGGAGAGGAGGGCCCCCTCGAGCGCGCAGAGGGCGCCGAAGGAGTGCCCCAGGACGCAGGCCCCACCCCCGGCGTGGTCGGCGACGGCGGCGATGTCCTCGAACTCGCGCCCGATCGCGTAGTCGCGGGCGTCGCCGCTCTCGCCCCGCCCCCGGCGGTCGACGGCCAGGACGGTGAAGCGCTCCGCGAGGGCCGGCAGCACGGGGGCCCACCGGGCGTGGTCCGCCGCGGTGCCGTGGACCAGGACGAGCGGCGGCCCCTCCCCGGCTCGCCAGACGGCGATCGGCGTCCCGTCGGCCGAACGGACGGTCTCCAGCGTGGGCGCGCTCGTGTCCATGCGCGTTCCTCGACGAGGTGTCGTGCCCGACGCCGAGAACGTATGGCCCCGTCCGGCGGCCGGTCAATCCCCCCTCCGGATCCGCGAGCGCCGAAACCGCGACGATGCGATCCTGAGGGGCGGATGCGCTGGGCGACCTTCGACTGCTACGGGACCCTCATCGACTGGGACGGTGGGATGCGCCGCGCGCTCGCGCGCCTCTTCGGGGCCGAGCGCGCCCCGGAGCTCCTCGCCCGCTACCACGCCGCCGAGCCCGAGGTGGAGGCCGGCCCGTACCGGAGCTACGCCGACGTGATGTCGGCCGCGCTGGCGCGTGCCGCGCAGGAGGCCGGGGTGCCGGTGCCGTCGGGGGAGGAGGGCGCGCTGGCGGCAGCGCTCCCCGGCTGGCGGCCCTTCCCCGAGGTGCCGGCCGAGCTCGAGGAGCTCCGCCGCCGCGGATGGCGCCTGGCGGTGCTCTCCAACTGCGACCGCGAGCACGTCGAGGCGTCGGCGCAGGCCCTCGGGACCGCGTTCGACGCGACCGTGGTCGCCCAGGACGTGCGCTCGTACAAGCCCGCTCCGGCCCACTGGGCGCGGTTCTTCGCGGAGACGGGCGCGGCCCGTGAGGCCCACGTCCACGTGGCCGCCAGCCTCTTTCACGACATCCGCCCCGCGGGGGACCTCGGCCTGAGGACCGTCTGGATCAACCGCGCCGGGGAGCGGCCCACGCCGACCCCGGACCGGGAGCTGCCGGATCTCGGCGGCCTGGCGGACGCGCTCGACGGGCTGGTGACGCCGGCCTGAGCGAGCGGGAGCGGGCCGGCGAGGAGCCCCCCACGCGAGCACGGGGCGACGGCGATCGTGGGACGCCCCGGGTTAGGCTCGCGGCCATGCTGCGGATACGCCTCGTCGGCGAGCTCGGCCTCGAGCTCGACGGGCAGCGAATCGACGCCCCGGCGAGCCGACGGGCACGATCGCTGTTGGCCTGGCTGGCCTACTACCCGGGGCTGCACCCGCGCACGCGGGTCGCGGCGGTCTTCTGGCCCGACGTGCTCGAGACCAGCGCGCGCGCCAGCCTCAGAACGACCCTGACGACCCTGCGACGGAGCATCGGGGAGGAGGCCGCGGCCCTCATCGTCGCCGGCCGCGACCGCCTCGGCATCGAGGAGCATCCTGGCGTCTGGATCGACGTCAGGGAGATCGGGCGCCTCGTCGCCGAGGGCCGGCGGGACGAGGCGCTGGCGCTCTGCGACGGCGACCTGCTGACCGATCTCGACGACGACTGGGTGCTGGAGGAGCGCCAGGCCCACCGGGACCGTGTCGCCGGGCTGCTCGCGGCGCTGGGCGAGGCGGCCGAGGAGGCCGGCGATGCCGAGGCGGCCGTGCATCTCGCCCGCCGCCGGCTCGACCTCGACCCCGCCTCCGAGGACGCCGCCCGCGTCCTGATGCGGAGCCTGGCGCGAGCCGGCGACGCCGCCGCGGCCGTCGCCGCATACGAGACCTTCCGCGCCGAGCTCAGGCGCGACCTCGGCATGGCGCCCTCGGCCGCCACCCGCGCCCTGGCCGACGAGCTGCGCTCGGGCGCCCCGGCCGCGACCGCGGCCGACCCGGGGCTCCCGCTGCCGGACGCGCTCGCCCGCGTCGATGGCGGACCGCTCGTGGGCCGAGACGATCATCTCGCGGCGCTGCGAGCGGCCTTCGAGCGGGCGCGCGCCGGGGCGGCGGCGGTCGTGGTGCTCGCCGGCGAGGCGGGCAGCGGCAAGACGCGCCTGCTCGCGGAGCTGGCGGCAGAGGTCCGCGACTCCGGGGCGACCGTGCTCGCAGGGCGCTGCACCGACGACGGCGTCGTGCCGTTCGCGCCCTTCACCGAGGCGCTGCGCCCGTACGTCGCGGCCAACTCGGGAACGCTTCCCGAGTGGGTGACCGCCGAGCTCGCACGACTGCTGCCGGAGCTCGGCCCGGGGCCCGGCCCACCGGGGGGCGATGCCATGGCCGCCCGTCACCGTCTGTTCGAGGCGGTGGCCGCGGCGGTCGGGCACGCCGCCGGCAACCGCCCGGTTCTGCTCGTCGTGGAGGACCTGCACTGGGCGGACGAGCCGACGCTGCAGCTCCTGGCCCACGTCGTCCGGAGCGCGGGGTGGGCGCCGCTCCTCGTGGTCGCCTCGCTGCGCGACGAGGGGGGCGGGCTGCTCGGTGACCTCCAGCGCGAGCGCGCGCCCGAGCGCCTCGTCCTTGGCGGGTTGTCCGAGGGCGAGGCCGCCGAGCTGGCGGCCGCCTGGCTCGGGAGCGCGCCGCCGCCGGACCTGGCGGCGGCGGTCCACCGGCGCTCCGGAGGGAACCCGCTCTTCGTGGAGGAGCTCGCGCGCCACCTCGCCGAGTCGTACCCCGGCCGGCCGGCCGACGCCCTGGTCGCGGCGGCGGGGCGCGAGGTCCCCCACGGAGTGAGGGCGGTGATCGACCGCCGCGTGGCCCGCCTCGGCGAGGACGCCGGCGAGGCCGTGAGGCTCGCGGCGGTCGCGGGCGAGGACTTCGCGCTCGCCGACGTCGCCGCGGCCTGCGGGCAGCGCGACGAGCTGGTCGCCGCGCACCTCGACGTCGCGGTCGGCGCCGGGCTCATCGACGAGGGCGCGAGGGCCGGGCGCTACCGCTTCGCCCATGCCCTGATCCGCCACGCGGTGATCGCCGGGATGACCGCAACGCGCCGCGCCGTGCTGCACCGGCAGATGGGCGAGGCGCTCCAGGCGCTGCCCGAGGACGCTCGCGAGCGCCGGATGGGCGAGCTCGCGCGCCACCTCCTGGCCGCCCGCCCGCTGGTGGACGCCGCGGCGGCGGCGGAGGCCGCGCTCGGCGCCGCCCGGCGCGCGACGCGGGGGCTGGCCTACGAGGAGGCCGCCGACCTCCTCGAGCGCGCCCTCGCCGGCGACCTCGGCGCGCGCGATCCGGTGCGGGCGGAGGTCCTCCTCGCGCTCGGCGACGCCCGGCTGCGCTCGGGCGACGGGCCGGCGGCCGGCGGCCACTTCCGCGAGGCCGCCGAGGCCGGCCGCACGCTCGGCGACGCCGGTCTGCTGGCGCGCGCCGCGCTCGGGAACGCCGGCCTCGCGGTGAGCGTCAGGCCCGTCCGGCCCGCGGTCCGGGCCCTGCTCGAGGAGGCCCTCGCCGCCGCGCCCGACGACGCGGCGCTGCGACCGCGGCTGCTCGCGCGCCTGGCGACAGAGCTCTACTACGAGCCGCCCGTCGAGCTGCGCGAGCGCCTCAGCGCCGAGGCGCTGGCCGCCGGCCGGGGCGCCGGCGGACCGGCGCTGCTCGAGGCCCTGGGCGCGCGGCACGTCGCGCTCTGGAGCCCAGCCCACACCGAGGAGCGCCTCGCCATCGCCGACGAGCTGGTCGCGAAGGCGCGCGCGGCCGACGACCGCGAGGCCGAGCTGCAGGGGATCAACTGGCGCGTCGCCGACCTGTTCGAGCTCGGCGACCGCGAGGCCCTGCTGGAGGCGATCGCCGACCACGAGCGGCTGGCCGGCGAGCTGCGCCTGCTCTCGTTCGCCTGGTACGTGCCGATGTGGCGGGCGACGCTGGCGCTCCTGTGGGGCCGCCACCACGACGCACGGCGGCTGTCGGAGCAGGGCGCGCGTATCGGACGCCTCGCGAACGACGACAACGCGGAGCTGCTGTTCGGCGTCCAGCGCCGCTCGATACGCATGTCGGGCGGCGACCTGTCCGACGAGGACGACAACGCCGCGATCGGGCGCAACATCGAGCGCTCGCCCGCCCGCTGCGCCTGGCGGGCGGCGCGCGCCGTGTGGGCCACCGCGCGGGGCGATCTCGGCCCGGCGCGGCGCGAGCTCGAGGAGGGGGTCGTCGAGCTGGCGGCGGCGCCCCTCGACGCCAACTGGCTCTATGCGGCCCACTGGTTCGGCGCGGTGGCCGCCCGGCTCGGCGACGAGGCGGCGGCGGCCGAGGTCTACCCGCGCCTGCGCCCCTACGGGCACCGCGTCGTGACGGTGGGGCGCGGCTGCTTCTGCTGCGGATCGGCGTCGCTCGCGCTCGGCCTGCTCGCGGCCACGCTCGGCGACCGCCTCGCCGCGCGCGGACCACCTCGAGGAGGCCGTCCTGCGCAACGAGGCGCTCGGCGCCGCGGCCTACTCGGCGGCGGCCCGCGGCGCCCTCGCCGGCCTGCACGAGGGCGCCGCCCCGGCGGACGCGGTCCTCCCGATCGAGCTCCTCTGGAGCCGCTGACGCCCCGGCGCGAAGGACTCACGATGGCCTGACGGTGGCCTTGCGGTCGGGCGGGACCCTGCGTGGGCACACCCGTTCACCGAAGGAGGCTCCGATGGCCGTCCAGCCCAGCACCGAGATCCACCCCATCGCCGCGCTCGCCGAGGGCATGCGCGGCGAGGTCATCGCCCCCGACCACCCCGACTACGAGCGGGCCCGCCGCGTCTGGAACGGGATGATCGACAAGCGGCCCGCGCTCATCGCGCGCTGTGCCGACGCCGACGACGTCGCGACCGCCGTCCGGTTCGCGGCCGAGACGGGCATGGCGCTCGCGGTTCGCGGCGGCGGCCACAACGTCGCCGGCACCGCGGTCGTCAACGGCGGCATCGTCATCGACCTCTCCCCGATGCGCGAGGTGCGCATCGACGCGAGCGGTCGCACCGTGCACGTGCAGGGCGGCGCGACCTGGGCCGACGTCGACCGCGTGACCGCGCCGCTCGGGCTCGCCACGCCCGGCGGGGTCGTCTCCGAGACCGGCGTCGCCGGCCTGGCGTTGAGCGGCGGCGTCTCGTGGCAGCGCAGGCGCGACGGGATGACCGTCGACAACCTGGTCTCGGCGGAGGTGGTCCTCGCCGACGGCCGCCGGGTCCGCGCGAGCGCCGACGAGCACCCGGACCTGCACTGGGCCATCCGCGGCGGCGGCGGCAACTTCGGCGTCGTCACCTCGTTCGAGCTGGCCCTGCACGAGCTCGGCCCCGACGTGTACTACCACTTCGTCGCCTACCCGATCGAGGACTCGGCCCGCGTGCTCGCCGGCTGGCGCGACGCCGTCGCCGCCGCCCCGGACGAGCTCTCGACCGTGGGGTTCATCTGGTCGCTGCCCGTGGTCCCCGAGCTGCCCGAGCACCTGCGCGGCCTGCCCTATGTGGGCGTGTCCGGCATGTGGGCGGGCGACCCGGCCGACGGGGAGCGCGCCACCCGGCCCCTGCGGGAGCTCGCGACGCCGCTGCTCGACCTGAGCATGACCAAGCCGTACCTCGAGCTGCAGCAGGAGCTCGACCCCTACTTCCCCGCCGGCCTGCGCTACTACTGGAAGGCGCTCTACCTCGACGGGCTCGCCGACGCCGCGATCGATACGACGGTCGACTGGTCGCTGCGCCGCCCCACGGACCGCACGCTCGTGGTCATCCGCCACTGCGGCGGCGCGATCGCGCGCGTCGGGGCCGAGGAGACCGCCTTCGGCGACCGCAGCTCGGAGTGGATGCTGAGCATCGACACCACCTGGGACGACCCGGCCGACGACGAGCGCAACATCGGCTGGACCCGCGCCTTCTGGGACGATTCGCACCGCTTCTCCCAGCGCGGCAAGACCTACTTCAACTTCCCCGGCCTCCTGGAGGAGGGCGACGCGGCCGTGCGCGCCAGCTACGGCGTCAACCACGCCCGCCTGGCCCGGATCAAGGCGCGGTACGACCCGGACAACCTCTTCCGGCTCAACCAGAACATCCGCCCGGCGGCGTAGCGGGCGCCCCGAGGGCAGCCGACCGGCCCGGCTGCCCTCGCGGAACGTCGAGGCCGGTCCCGCTCACGGCCTCGCCTCGTAGACGGCGTTGAAGGGGGTCTCCGTGGCCCGGCGGAAGCGGGTGAGGCCCCCGGCGGTGACGACCTCGCGGATCCGGGCCTCGCCGGCCTGGGCGCCGAGGGCGAGGCCGACATCCTGGGACAGCGAGGCGGGCGTGCACAGGAGCGTCGAGAAGGCGTAGTAGGCCCGCCCCACCGGGTTGAGGTTGTCCTCGACGGCGTCGCCCGCCGCCGGCTCGACGATCATCCAGGTGCCGTCGGCCGCGAGAGAGTCGCGCACCTGCGCGGCCGCCCCCGCCGGGTCGCCCATGTCGTGCAGGCAGTCGAACATCGTGACGAGGTCATAGCCACCCCCCGGGATCGCCGAGGCCGGGGCGACCTCGAAGCGGATCTGCTCCGACAGGCCGGCCTCGGCGGCCCGGGCGCGGGCCGTCTCGACCGAGCGGGCGTGGTAGTCCGAGCCGACGAAGGTGGACTTCGGGAACGCCTGCGCCATCAGGATCGTCGAGGCGCCGTGGCCGCAGCCGACGTCGGCCACCTTCGCGCCCGCGCTCGAGCTTCTCGACCACCCCGTCGAGGGCAGGGAGCCAGGACCCCAGCAGGTTGGCGTTGTAGCCGGTCCGGAAGAAGCGCTCGCACCCGTCGAACACCTCGTGGTTGTGCTCGTGCCAGCCGACGCCGGCGCCGGTGCGCGAGGCCTCCGTGATCCGGGGCGAATCGAGCACCGACCCCACCGCGACCTGGAAGAAGCCGGGCAGGTACGCGGGGCTCTCCTGGTCGGTGAGAGCGACCGCGTGCTCGGGCGGAAGCGTGTAGCGGCCGTCGGCGGGGTCGTACTCGACGTACCCGCCGGCCGCCTGGGCGTTGAGCCACTCGCGCACGTACCGCTCCGACGCGCCCGAGCGCTCGGAGAGCTCCGCCGGCGTCAGCGGTCCCGCCTCGGCGAGGGCGCGGTAGAGGCCGAGCTTGTCGCCCATGACGACGAGCGCCGCGTTGAGGGTCGCCCCGACCTCGTCGACGGCGCGGTAGACGAACGCCATCAGCTTGTCGGCGTCGATCGACGGGGGCTCGGTGGTGGCGGACATTCGCGTTCCTCCTCCTTGGGATGCATGGGGGCTCCGAGCGGGCCGCGTCCGTGGCCTCGGCCGGCCGATGGGCGCCCGCGCCGAGCGCCGGCGGCGTCGGCCGCCAGACGGTCGAGGAATCGCTGGCGCGCGGCCTGGAATTCGGGCCAGCCCGGGATGCCCATCGCGTCATCGCTCATGGATCGGGAGGCTGATGCCGGGCGCGCCGTCCGGCATCGGGCGAACGGTGTATCTCCCGCCCCTCCGGCTATGTAGACGCGGGCGCCTCTGGGGTCGCGGGGAGCAGGCCGTGCCCGGTGGCCGCGCGGACCGCCTGCGTGCGCGAATGGACCCCGAGCTTGAGGTACACGTTCGCCACGTGGCGCCCGGCCGTCTTCTCGCTGATGACCAGCCGCTCGGCGATCGCGCGATTCGAGAGCCCCTCGGCGAGCAACCCCAGCACCTCCAGCTCGCGGCCCGTCAGGCCCGCACGGCCGGGGCCGCGCGCGGGAGCGGGCACCCGTCGGCCGAGCCGGCGCATGAGGCGCTCCGCTCGCGCGCACCACTGCTCGGCGTGCACCTCGGCGAACCGCTCGCGGGCCCGCGGCGGCCAGGTCGGCGGCCTCGGGCGCGCGGCCACCCCTGGCGAGCGCCTCGGCCCCCGCCAGCCGCCAGCGACTCGCCCCCATACGCCGCCCGCGCTCCTCATGGGCGCGGGCGACCTCCTCGACCTCCGCGAAGGCCTCGGGCGCGTCGCCCAGCGCCGCCGCGAGGGCCGCCGCGGCCCGCGCGCCGATGTGGTTCGGGGCGACGGCGGCGAGCTCGGCGGCGATCCGCTGCGACCTCGTCCGCCTCGCCCGCGCAGGCAGCGCCCTCAGCGACGAGCGCGAGGGCGAGCACCCGGTCGTAGCCACGGGGCTCGCTCCCCGCCAGTGCGGGCGCGAGGGCCGCGCGCGCGCCGTCGACGTCGCCGTCGCCCAGACAGGCGACCGCCAAGCCGCGCTGGGCGGTCCAGGTCCCCAGCTCCCGCGCGCCGCCGAGACGCTCGATCACCCCGGCGAACCCGAGCCGGGCGCCGTGGAGATCGCCACGGCAGGCGAGCAGGAACGCCCTCGGCAGCCCCACGTCCAGGCGGGTGTGCGCCAGCCCCTCCCAGGGGCCGGTGATCGACGCCGCCTCGTCGGCGCGATGCTCTGCGGCGGCGAAGTCCCCGGCCTCCGCGTCGCAGAGGGCGAGCGCGATCAGGAAGGAGCGCTCCCGGGGGCGCAGCCCGTGCTCGCGTGCGGTGGCGAGTCCGGACTCCGCGTAGTCGCGCATCCGCACCAGGTCCTCGACGGCGAAGGCGACGTTGTGCAGGGCCCGGCAGGCGCCGACCGCGTCCCGCTCGCGAAGCGCGAGGCGCGCGCTCTCGGCCAGGGTCTCCTCACCCTGGGAGAACCTGCCGAGGACGAATCGGCATGTGCCGAGCGTGGTCAGCAGGTCCACGCGGCCGCAGGCGGCCTGCCGGGTCGCCGGCGCGGAGGCCAGCCCGAGCCCCTCCTCGGCGATCGTGGCAGCGTCCCGCGGCCTGTCCACGAGCATCAGGATCCGTGCGATCTCGTTGAGCACCTCCAGGCGCAGCTCGAGCGACGCCGTTGGCGTCAGCGCGCTGGCGAGCGGTCGGAGATCGTCGAGGACCTGCGCGTCGCCTGCCCACCATCGGGCTCCGGCGCGAAGCGTCCGCGCGAGCGTCGCGCGATCCGGATCGCCGAGTGCATCGAACGCCCGAGCCGCCTCCCCGAGCGGCTCGACGGCTCGGCGATGATCCTGCGTCACCCAGCGCAGGAGCCGACCCCGCTCGAGCAGGAGCTCCGCCCGCGCCGTCGGGCCATCCTGCTCCGACCAGCGCGCGAGCGCCCGCTCGATGTGCCCAAGCGCCTCGGCGTCTCCGCCCAGGTCGAGTGACCGTCCCGCCGCCTGCCGCGCGTAGCTGAACGCACGCCGGCGATCTCCGGCGCCCTCCGCGTGGCTCACGAGCAGGCCGAGCGGGACCTCGCGCCCGGCCGCCGCCCGCCTCTCGGCGGCGGTGAGAAGCCGTGCGTGCCGCAGCCGTCTCTCGGGGGCGAGAAGCGACTCGAGCACCGCCTCGTGCGTAATGGCGTGGCGGAAGGCCATCATCCCCTCGTCGGCATCGCCGACGAGACCGGCGGCGCGCGCCCGCCGCAGCCCCTGCGCCAGCGCGTCATCGCCCAGCCCCGCCGCCTCCTGGACCAACTCGGGATCGAAGCGCTCCCCGGCCACCGCCGCCCACCCGAGCAGGCGTCGATCGGGTTCGGGGAGGCGGGCCACGCGCGCGAGCAGGGTCTCGTTGACGGTCCACGGCAGGCGCAGCGACGACGGCCCCTGCCAGACGCCGTCCCGAGGCTCGAGACGCCCCTCCTCGATGGCCGCGCGCAGCAGCTCCTCGATCACGAAGGGGTTCCCCCCGCCCGTCCGCATGAAGAGCTCGACCGTTGAGGCCTCGAGCTCCACGCCGACGATGCCCTTCAGCAGCGCGGCCACCGCGGTCGAGTCGAGCGGAGCGAGCGTCACCTCCTCTGCCAGCCGCTCGCGCGCCAGCTCGCGCCGCATGACGTCGAGGCTGGATCCGGGCTCGGCCTCGTCCGGCCGGAAGGTGAGCACGATGGCGACCGAAGCAGCGGCCCGGGCACGGGCCAGGTGGAGGACCAGGGCGTGGGTGCTGGCGTCCGCCCAGTGCAGGTCCTCGAGCACGAGCAGCAGCCCGTTCTGCTCGGCCGTGGCCCCAACCCAGCGGGCGGCGGCCTCGAAGACGACGTCCCGTCCGGGGACCTCGTCGGTGTCGTCGCGCAGCTCCGGCAGGACCATCCGCGGGAAGGCGGCCGCCAGGGAATCGCCGGGGGGCGTCGTGTGCGCGTAGGAGCGCAGGTCACGCCGCAGCGCATCCCGCAGCGCGGCGAGCGGCAGGTCGCCATCGAGCGCGGACGCGTTGCCGCCGAGCGTCCGGCGCCCGGCCGGCTCGCACATGCCGAGGGCATGCCGGGCGAGTCGGCTCTTGCCGATGCCCGCCTCGCCCACGAGGGCCAGCACCCCGCCGTCGGCGAGCAGCGCCTCGAGCCTGGCGACCTCCCGGTCGCGCCCGACGAGCGTCGGCGCCGTGCGCGGAAGAGGCGAGAGGATGGTCATCGGATGGAGCGGCGCGTCGCGGTCAGCCTCGCCCGGCGGGCGGTAGGGGGTCAAGTACGCCGGCGCGGCCGGTTCTTCCAAGATGCGCCGCCGGGCGGCGTGCGATGGTCCTCCCATGGAACAGCGCATCAGCCTGGTGACCCTCGGCGTAGCCGACCTCGCCCGCGCCCGCGTCGTTCTACGAGGCGCTCGGCTGGAGCGGCGCCCGCCAGCCCGACGACGAGGTCTGCTTCTTCCAGGCCGGCGGGATGGCCTTCGGCCTGTGGACCGCGCTCGGCGGCCACGGCGCGCCGGGCATCGAGCTCGCCCACAACGTCCGCTCGCCCGAGGAGGTCAACGCGGTGCTCGCGGAGGCGCAGCGCGCCGGCGCCACGATCGTGCGGCCGGCGGCGCGATCGCGCGCGTCGGGGCCGAGGAGACCGCCTTCGGCGACCGCAGCTCGGAGTGGATGCTGAGCATCGACACCACCTGGGACGACCCGGCCGACGACGAGCGCAACATCGGCTGGACCCGCGCCTTCTGGGACGATTCGCCACCGCTTCTCCCAGCGCGGCAAGACCTACTTCAACTTCCCCGGCCTGCTGGAGGAGGGCGACGCGGCCGTGCGCGCCAGCTACGGCGTCAACCACGCCCGCCTGGCCCGGATCAAGGCGCGGTACGACCCGGACAACCTCTTCCGGCTCAACCAGAACATCCGCCCGGAGGCGTAGCGGGCGCCCCGAGGGCAGCCGACCAGCCCGGCTGCCCTCGCGGTACGTCGAGGCCGGTCCCGCTCAGGGCCTGGCCTCGTAGACGGCGTTGAAGGGGGTCTCCGTGGCGCGGCGGAAGCGGGTGAGGCCCCCGGCGGTGTGGTCAACCGCTCGCGCTCGCGGTTCTCGCTGGTCGAGGGTTGTCGGGCGCTTCGAGACCGTGGGAGTGTGGGGACGTGGGACGGCGGGATGCGACCGCAGCCTCGACCTCCGGCGCCTGGTTCACGAGCAGGAGAGCCCGGATACGCGTCGAGGCCATCGTCGCGGCGGTGAGCCTCTTCATCCTGGTCGGACCGCTCACCCTGGCGTGGGACCGCGCGCCCGAGCCGCTGCTGGCCGTGATCGGCATCCCGGCGGCCATCGGGCTGGTGCTCTCGCTCATCGTCCTTACCAGGGAGATCGTCCCGCGCGCCGGAGAGGACGAGGAGGAGGACGAGAGCGAGAAGGCCGTCGCGCGTCTCGTGTCCGGGAAGGGGATCGATCCCCCACGGGCAGGGCCGGGCGAGCCACGAGGCGACTAGGGAAGGATGGGCCGCGCGGCAGGATTAGGGCCCACCCTGGAAATGGGGGCTCTTTCCCACCCCTCGCCGCCTGAGCCGAGCGAGCGCTCAGGCGCTCATCGCGACCTCGCCCACATGCACCTCGGGCGCGCTCACCGACAGGTGCGCGAGATTGGTGGCGATGTAGTCGCGCGCGATCTCGTTCGTGGCCTCAGCGCCGGCCTGATCGTCGCAGACCGTAATGGAGGTCGCGCTCGCGGGCCCGGTCTTGACGATGTGGTAGCTGCGGAAGCCGTCGATCTCGCGAAAGAGCCCGACGATCTCCGCCTTGTTCTCGGCGACGGCGTCGGCGAGCCCCTCTGCCTCGCCGTAAATCCGGATGGTCGCGTACATGGGTTCCCCTTCGATTGGCCCGTTTCTCCGGTGTCAGTGTCGACGACCGGGGCGTCGCCCGACAAGGCCCGCGCATGGCATGCCCTCGCGCGCGCACGCGCGTTTCGGGCGGGAGCCCCCCTCGCGCGACGCCCGGGTCCGCGAATGAGTCACGCGCCTGAGCCGACGGTCCTCAGACGTCCGAGGCGCGGGCCGCGAGCAACTGCCGCTCCCCCGTAGCCGGTGAGCGCATCGTTCTCAGGAGGCCCGCGAGCCGAAGACTCACGCGGCACGCGATCGCCCTCGTCCCTCATCCTTCTGGGTGAGCCCTTCACCCGAATGGGCGTGATCCAAGAGAGCGACGGGGCGCTTCGCCGCGACGGCCCGGGCACTCCGCGGAGCGTCGCGATCGCTGGGTTCTTGCCGACTGGACCGCTGAGGACGCCCGTGATGGCAAGGGCCTCGCAGCGAAGACGAGCGTTTACAGCCAGTCGCACCGCTGCGAGCGTCTCGGACCGACCCGCAACGGGTCGTCGCCGTCACCTGCGCAAGGGGGAGCTCGGTGGAACGGAATTGGAAGAGGGGGCAACGATTCCGGGGAGGGTCGCCGCCGAGAGTCGGGGTGCGGGGCCTGCGCATCGCCGCTCTCGCGCTCGCGGCGGCGTCGCTCACCACGGGGATCGCCAGCGCGGCGACACCTGACCAGGCCGCGCCACCGGGCTCCCCGCCGGAGCTGAGCGCCAACCTCAGCGCTTTCCCCGCGCCCAACGGCAACTACACCAACGACCGCGTGGTCACCGGGAGCAGGATCCAGGCGTCGAACGTCGCGACGCTCACGAAGGCCTGGTCCTTCGGGCTCTCCGGCGAGAGCCCCTTCGGCGTGTTCTCGGCGAACCCGATCGTGACGAAGGACGCGGTCTACCTGCAGGACATGAACTCGAACGTCTTCAAGCTGAACCGCGCGACCGGCGCGCTCTTGTGGCAGAGAAAGTTCAACGACCTCAGCACCGGGCCGACCGGCGTCGCCGTCGGCAACGGAGCCGTCTTCGGGGGGACGTCCACAGGGGCGTTCGCGCTCGACGACGCCACCGGCGCGATCAAGTGGCAGCGCAAGCTGATCCGCCAGAAGAGCGAGGGCGTGGACATGGCCCCGCTCGTGTGGAACGACATGCTGATCATCTCGACCGTCCCCGGCGACTCGCTCAGCACCTTCTACGGCGGAGGCGGCAAGGGCATCGTGTTTGCGTTGGACGCGGCCACAGGGGCCGTCAGGTGGAAGTTCGACACGACCACCGACAACCTCTGGGGCAACCCCAAGGTCAACAGCGGCGGCGGGCTCTGGGGCACGCCGTCCGTGGACAAGAACGGCGACATCTACGTCGCCGTCGCGAACCCGGGGGTGTTCCCGGGGACCGAGGAGTTCCCCAACGGGACGAGCCGCCCTGGCCCGAACCTCTACACGAACAGCCTCGTCGTGCTGGACGGCAGGACCGGCAAGCGGAAGTGGCACTACCAGGCCATCAAGCACGACATCAGGGACTGGGACCTGCACCTGGGGCCGATCCTCGCCACCTTCACGATCAACGGGAAGCCCACCGACGTCGTCGTGCTCAGCGGGAAGATGGGCACCGTCTACGTCGTCGACCGCACCACGCACAAGCTCATCTGGAAGCGGGACGTGGGCAAGCACCGCGACGAGGACGGCCCGAACCGCAACGCCCCGCTCACGCCGGGTCGCACGGTCAAGTTCCTCCCGGGCTACCTGGGAGGGGTCGAGACCCCGATGGCCGTCGCGGACGGGGTGATCTACGTCCCGGTCAACAACCTCTGCTCGACCAGTGGTTGGCCCCAGAAGAGCTACGCCGACGCCGGCTTCGTGCTCTGTAACTTCGAGAGCTCCTCGGGCCAGACGGTCGCGCTCGACGGCGCCACCGGGAAGACCATCTGGAACAAGAAGGTCAACAGGATGAACTTCGGTGGCGCGACGGTCGCCAACGACCTCGTCTTCGCGACGTACTTCAACGGGGTGACCTACGCGTACAACCGCGCGACCGGGGCCGTGGCCTGGAAGCAGCCCGGTCCCGCGCAGGGCAACGCGACGCCCGCGATCGCCGAGGACCTGGTGGTCGTGGGGACCGGCTTCGCCCCGACCAAGGCCCAGAAGGCCTCGGTTGTGGCCTACCGTCTGCCCTAGCCGGCCGTCCGCCGGCAGCGCCACCCGGACCGCTCCGGGTGGCGTTGCCGAGCGGTGCGCCGCTCAATCCCTCGACGAACGGCCAAGGAGTCGCTCATGAACCGAGCTCCCCGCGCCGCCCTCGCCATGATCGCCACCGCCGCCGTGGCGGCCGCCGTACCGGTCGCGGTCGGCATGTCGCAGGAGGCGGCCGCGACGGCGACGGCGAAGCGGCACGTCGTCAAGCTGCGCGCGCTCTCGTTCTCGACCAAAACCCTCGCCGCCAAGCCCGGCGAGACCGTTCGGTTCGTCTGGGTCGAAGGGGTCCACAACGTGGTCTCCACGAAGGGCCCGGCCAAGGTGAACTCCGGCAAGCCGGCCGCGAACGACAGGCTCAAGATCACCCTCAAGAAGGGCAATTACCGCCTCATCTGCCAGCCGCATGAGTCCGTGGGGATGATCCTCAACATCCGGGTGAAGTAGCCCGGCCGGGCGACGACGGCGCGTACACGATGACCGAGGACCCATCTGAGGCCGGCCTCGACCGCCGCGAGCTGCTGGCGAGAGGCGCCGCGGGCGCGCTCGCGCTGGCCGGCTGGCGGCTCCTGCCCGCCGCGCCGGCCGCGGCGGCGCCCGCCGGGGACTGGACCAGCTCGGCCCGTGACCTGGGGGCGAGCCGGCACGCTCCGCGTGCGCCCAGAGGACTGTACGAGCGCTGGCGGCTCACCATGGCCGGGGGCGTGACCGGGACCCCGGCGCTCGTCGGCGACCGCGTCATCGCGGCGTCCCTGGGCGGCGAGGTCCTCGCCGCGGGCCTGGAGACGGGCAGGGTCGGGTGGAGGCGCCGCTTCCCCACCGCCCGCTACGGCGACCGCGATCTGGCCTTCTACGGGGGCCCGGCCGTCTCCGGAGGGCGCCTCGTGGTGGCCTCGGACCGGCTGCGATGCCTGAGCGCGCGGACGGGGAAGACCATCTGGCGCGCGGCCCCGCTGCGCTCGGCGACCTCCGACGACTACTTCTGGGGACCTCCGCTCATCGTCGGCGGCCTCGTGCTCGCGGGCTCGGGAAGCGGGAGCGAGCTTCCGACCGCCCGGGGCAGGCTGAGCGCCTACTCGCTGCGTGACGGGCGGATGGTCTGGAGCACTCCGATGGTGCCGCCCGGCGGGAACGGCGGGGGGATTCTGGCGCCCCCGACCGTCAACCGGGGGACGGGCTCGGTCTGGGTGGCCACGGGGTCCCCCTACGAGACCGTGCCCGGCCCCAACCCGGGAACGGCGGCCATCGTCGAGATGGCCCTTCGCGATGGGCGCGTGCTGTGGTCGGACCAGGTCTATCCCGCCGACCGGCGCGGCTTCGACTTCAACAGCGCGGTCCTCCTGCTCGGCCGCCGCGCCGTGGCGGCCAACAAGGACGGGATCTACGCGTGGGACAGGGTCGCGCGCCGGCGCCTGTGGCATCGGCGGCTCACCCCCGCGTCCGAGAAGCCCGGCGGCACCGCCGGCCCGACCGACGGGCCCGAGGGCGGTCCCATCGCGACCGACGGAAAGCGCATCTTCGCCGTCTCCAACGACGGCGCGATCCAGCGGTTCACCACCGCCGCGCTCGAGCCGGCCACCGGACGGGTGATCTGGCGACGCTCGCTGGGCGGGGTCGTCTTCGCGGCCCCGCTCTCCGCCGGGGGCGCGCTCGTCGTACCGGGCGGGTTCGGCACGGTCTATGAGTTCGACGCGGCGACGGGCAGGGCGCGCGACGACGGCGCGCTCTTAGAGCCGAGCGCCTGCGCTCCGTCATCGACGCGCGGGCTCGTGTTCGCCGGCACCGGCGCGGCGCCGTTCCTCCCCGGCGACTCGCTCATCTGCCTCGGGGAGCGGCTGGACTCGACCTCCCGGAGTCACTGACTTCCGATCAGCCCCCGCTCCCGCGCCGCCGACAGCGCCTGCACGCGGTTGTGCGCCGCGAGCTTGGTGAACAGCGACCGGGTGTGGCTCTTGACGGTGTTGGCCGAGAGCGCCATCTGATCGCCGATCTCCTGCGTCGTGAGGCCCCGGGCGATCAGCAGCAGGACCTCGTGCTCGCGATCGCTCAGGGCGCCGTCGGCCCGGCCGTTGCCCGCCCGCCGCGGCAGCATCGCGCCCGCGATGCGGGGGTCGATCACGGCCCGTCCGTGGACCACCTGTCGCAGGGCCGACAGCAGGCTCTGCTCGCTGACGTCCTTGAAGAGGCACCCACAGGCGCCCGCCTTCAGGCACCCGCGCACGGCCATCTCCTCCGGATGGGCGGTGAGGATGACGATGGCGATCTCCGGGTGGCGCTCCTTGATGCGGGCGCAGATCGTCGCGGCCGGGAGGTCGGGCAGGCGCAGGTCGAGCAGCAGGACGTCCGGGCGCAGCTGCTCGCAGCGCAGGATCGCCTCGGCCCCGTTGCTCGCCTCGCCCGCCAGCTCGAAGAAGCGGCTGCCGCTCAGCAGCAGCCGCATCCCCGAGTGCACGATCGGGTGGTCGTCGGCCACCACGACGGTGTGCGGCGCGCGGCTCACTTCAGGAGCAGGCGCGCCTTCAGCGTGCTGCCGGTGTCCTCGTTCGCGGCCAGGCGCAGCTCCCCGCCGACCCGCTCGATCTCCTCGCGGAGAGTGGAGAGGCCGAGCCCGGTGCCGTTCCCGGACGTCAGCCCGCGCACGCCGTCGTCCTGCAGGACCAGCTCGACCCAGTCCGGTCCGTAGCAGAGGGTGACGATGAGCTCCGACGCCTCGGCGTGGCGCTCGACGTTGCGCATCCCCTCGTGCGCGACCCGCACCAGCAGCTCCTCGCGGACGGGATCGAGATCGGCGGCCTCCCCGAGCACAAGCAGGTGCGCGGGGACGGAGGTGCGGGTGGTGAAGGCGGCCGCCCCCTCGCGCAGCTTGACGGCGACGGCCCCCGACTGCGCCGGCGTGTCGAGCGAGCGCAGCGTGGCGCGCAGAGCGGCGGTTGCGCCGCCGATCTCGCGCTCGAGCCCGTGCAGCCTCGTGAGGAGGTCGGCGCGCCCCGAGGTCGCGCTCTCGCGGGCGCGGCGCGCGGTGATGCCGATGCCGAACAGGTGCTGGCCGAGCTCGTCGTGCAGCGCGCGCGCCAGGCGACGCCGCTCGCGGTGGGCCGCGATCTCCTCCACGCGGGCGCGGTCGCGCGCGGCGGCGAGTGCCGCACCGGCGTAGGTGGACAGGCGCATCAGCGCCTCGACAGGCCCGGGGCCGAACTCGGCCGCGCGGCGCAGGCCGGCGTGCAGCACGCCGTGGACCTCGCCGCCGAAGGAGATCGGCAGGCCGACGAGCGCGCGGACGCCTTCCTCGCCGGCGACGATCTCGACCAGAGCGGGGTCGAAGGGGGCGTCGGCGTAGGCGGGCACGTAGCAGGGCTTGCCGTCGCGCAGCACCTGGCCCCCCACGCCGGCGCCTGGGTCCAGGCGCAGGCCCGGCAGCCGAGGACCGCGGTTGCCGAGCACGGCCTTCATCTCCAGCCGGTCGAAGCAGTGGTGCAGGCGGCATGGCTGGGGGTGCGCGCAGCCGGTCGCCCGCAGCGAGAAGGCGACCACGTCAACGGCGATCAGCCGGGTGACCTCGGAGACCGTCGCCCAGGCGATCCGCGATACCACCAGCTCGCGGAACAGGCGCTGTCCCGCCGCGTCCGCCCGCCTCAGCAGGTTCGCGTCGGACACCTCCGCGACGGGCACCGCCGCCGGCCACGCGAGACTCTCCAATGCCACAGCGCCCCCTCGCCCAACCACCGGAGGATTCTAGTGGTTTGGCAAAAGAGCGGCAAGGCGGCCTCACCCAAACGGGTGAGGCGTCGGCCGGTTGCGGCCACGGCCGCGCATCCCCGCAGCCAAGGCGGTCTCGGCGCCACCGGCAGGCGGTGCCGAGCCGGCGAAGGCATCCGCGCGTTGCCGCGTCCGCGCGGCCCGGCCAGTATCGGGCGCCCGACCCGTCCCCCCCGGAGAGGAGTTGCATGCCGGAGACCATGCGCGCGGCCGTCTTCAAGGAGGTCCGCGACATCCACATCGAAGAGGTCCCCGTGCCGCGGTGCGGCCCCACCGAGGCGATCGTGAAGATCACCACCACGACGATCTGCGGCACCGACTCCCACATCTGGCGCGGGGAGTACCCGGTCGCCCCGGGCCGCGTCGTGGGCCACGAGCCTGCCGGGGTCATCCAGGAGGTCGGCGAGGCGGTCAAGGGCTACGAGGTCGGGGACCGGGTCGTGGTCGGTGCCATCACCCCGTGCGGCACCTGCTACTTCTGCCAGGCGGGCGACTTCTCGCAGTGCGCCGGCTTCGAGGACCAGTGGGGCATCATCGGCGGCTGGCGCCTCGGCAACTCCATGGACGGCGTCCAGGCCGAGTACTTCCGGGTTCCCTACGCGCAGGCCAACCTCGCCAAGATCCCCGAGGGCCTCTCCGACGAGGAGGTCCTCTTCGTCACCGACATCGCCACCACCGGCATCTCGGCGGTCGAGACCGCCGATGTCCAGCTCGGCGACTCGGTGGTCGTGTTCGCCCAGGGGCCGATCGGGCTCTGCGCCACGGCCGGCGCACGCCTGCGCGGCGCGGGGCTCGTGATCGCCGTGGACGCGAACCCGACGCGCCTCGAGATGGCCCGCACCATGGGCGCCGACATCGTCATCGACTACACCCAGGAAGACCCGGTCGCGAAGGTGAAGGCGCTGACCGACGGCCGCGGCGCCGACGTGGCGATCGAGGCGCTCGGGATCCAGGAGACGTTCGAGAACTGCTTGAAGGCCGTGCGGCCGGCCGGCATCGTGTCGTCGCTCGGCGTCTACGGCGACAAGGTGACGATCCCGCTCGAGCCGTTCATCTACGGCATCGGCGACATCGACATCCGCACCACCCTCTGCCCCGGCGGCAAGAAGCGACTCGGCGCCCTGATGACCCTCGTGAAGACCGGCCGCCTGAACCTCGGCCAGCTCATCACGCACCGGTTCGCTCTGGACGAGATCGAGGAGGCCTACTCCCTCTTCTCGAACCAGGAGGACGGCGTGATCAAGGTCGCGGTGACGCCCTGATCGCTCCGCTGCGAGGCGCCTCCTGACCGTCGAGGAAACGATGGATGCCCTGCGCAAGGCCGAGCAGGTCCAGTACCGAGCACCCGGCACCTAGCTCAGGGAGTCCGCGGTTGGAGACCTCGCGCCGCCCGAGGCGCATGGTCGCCGCCCGCTGAGCGCCGGGCGCTCGCCCTTGTCCACGGCGGGCGAGTCGGCATCCACCCGTCGGGTCGCCACGCCCCGGGGGACGGGGGATGCCCTCTGCGCAGCCCCACGCGGTCAGATGCCGAGGATGCGACGCTTCTTGGCCCTGAACTCCTCGTCGGTGATGACGCCCGCGTCCCGAAGCCTGGCGAGACCGCGGAGTTCGGCCCCCGTGGGATCCCGTTGCGGCGGCCCGAACGTGCCGTCCTGCGCCGCCCCTTGCCGACGCTGGCGATCCCGCAGGCGCTTGCTCAGCAGCGCCTCGGTCCCGGCATCGATCGCCGTCCGGCGCATCTCCCTCATGAGCAGTGCGATGGAGCCAACTCTCTCATGCCGCGCCGTCCGCCAGGGAGCACGCGCGGCAGGATTCGAACCTGACGCCTCTGGCTCCGGAGCGGCGCCGGGAGAGGCGACGGAGGTGGCGAGCGGCGAACGCGCGCGGGCTACCGCCGCGCCGCGAGGGCGCTCGCGGCCGACCTCCGCCTCGCCAGGCCGCCGCTCATCCGGGGGCGAATGTCCGACTTCTCGAGTTGTTGGTCTCGCTGGACTCGTCCACGGCGTTCGTCGAGTCGGCGGTCACCGTGGCCGTCACCTCGTACACGTCGGGATCGCAGTTGATGCCCGGGAACACGATGGACTCCTGCTGGCTCTGCCCGGGAGCCAGAGGCACGGCCGCGATCGTGCTCGTCAGAGTCACCTGGCCCGGTGAGGCCAGCTGGACCGAGGTGGTCGATGCGCCGGCGGCGACCGTCCCCTCGTTACCGCGCCGGTAGTTCACGGTGCACCCGAGGGGCTCGTCCCGATAGACCAGCGACACGACGAGGGGCACGACCAGATCCGGCTTGGGGATGGGGGCGGGCGTCGGGTTCGGCAGAGGGGGCACCCCTGGCGGGGCGCCCGCAGGGGGCACGCCGGGCGACGGGCGTCCGCAGTGTCGGGCCCGCCGGGCGACGGGATCTGCGTGTCGGGCCCGCCGGGCTGAGGCGTCACGTCCAGCGGCTGCCCGGTCGCCTGGAGCACGTCGAGCCGGCCCGCGGCGGCCCCCGCGCCTGCCCGGTTCAGGATCTGCGCGCCCTCGCGGTTGCCGGCGCGGCCGAGGCGGACGGCGATCGACCGCAGGGCGGCGGATGAGATCGACCGGACCTGCCTCATGTACTCGCGCTGCCTGGCCGCGAGCAGGTCGACCTGTTGCTTGTCCGACAGGCGCGCGATGCGCGCTTGCTCGGCGCGGTTGCCGAGATAGGCGAACGTCGACCGCAGCGCCCGCGCCTGGTCGATCCGGGCGCGGAGGAGCTCCCGCTCCGCGAAGCCGTTCGTCCGTGGCAGCCTCGAGTTCGACCGCGTGATAAGCCCGGTGATGCCGGAGAGGAGGGCCCTCCCGGCTCGGAGCCGCGCCGCGACCAACGCCGATGTCGCGCTCGCCGGGCGCGGCGCCCTGCCGGTCGACTTGATGGGCTTCGGCGGCGGCTGACACCTGAGCGCGTTGCTGAAATCGGACATCGAGTGGATTCGGCCCCGGTTCTGGGCGAGGACCTGGACCATCCGTCCGCGCGTCACACCGGCGCATGCGGACTGCAGGCGCTTGAGCTCGAAGCCCACGTTGCGCTCGATGCTGAAGTCCTGCGAGTTGCCGCACGGGGTCTCCGGCACCTCGTCGGCCCAGTACTCGGCCCACCCCTCGTTGAAGGCGAACCCGTGGTTCGTCAACGCGCACGACGTCGCGGAATGGGAGCGCAGATACCAGAAGCGGGCGCTGTCGTAGATGAAGTGCGCCTTGTCCCCGTCGAGCTGATGGCGGACCGAATGTGCGAACTCGTGCTCGGCGACGGAGCGCATCCGCGGCTTGTCGTCCGTGCCGAGGTTGCGGATCGGCGCTTTGTTCCCGGGCCAGAACACGTCGGTGTACGGGGTGAACGGCTGGCCGGCGGTCGGCGCGTTGTCGAGCACCAGGACCTTCCCGGCCGGGTTCGACGTCCCCGTATCCGCCCGGTAGCCGTCGGCGGCCGACTTGAACGCCGCCCACAGGCGGCACTCGGCCCCCGGGACCACCTGCGTCCCGTAGTCGGCCAGCGGGCGGTTGTTCTGCGTCCTCAGCGTGTCGTGGTAGTGGTGCCAGGTGGTGGGGAAGTTCTTCACGCCGACGTCGTTGTTGACGAGCACCGCACGCACGCGCCAGTTCGTCTCACCGCCTCTGACCCGCCATTCCCACTCGCCGTTGGGCCCGGTGCGGCCCGCCGCCGCGACCGTCTGGTTGGGCCAGATCTCGGGCAGGAGGCGGGTCTTGGTGTGCATGAGCTCGACGCGCACGTCGGCCAGCGGCTGGCCGTCGTTGCAGGTGAAGCGCCCCTTGAGCGTCATGTCGACCGCCTCCGCGCTCACCGGAGCGATGGCGAGCGCGCCGAGCGCGGCGCCGAGCAGGAGGAACAGGGGGCGCCGCCAGGTCGGCAGCAGGCAGCGTCTGGTCGGGATCCGCATCGCGCGTCCTCTCGAGGTCAGCCGGCGGCTCATCGCCCGATCCTGCCCGGGGTGCCGCGACGGCGCGAGGTGCCCAAGGGATGAACCGGCTCATCCCGGCGGGCCCCCGTTGCCGCCGGGCGGACGGGGACGGGCCGCGCTAGCTGTCCTACCCACGGACGTTGTGAACGGGGCTGATCGGCGGCACCTGCTACTTCTGCCAGGCGGGCGACTTCTCGCAGTGCGCCGGCTTCGAGGACCAGTGGGGCATCATCGGCGGCTGGCGCCTCGGCAACTCCATGGACGGCGTCCAGGCCGAGTACTTCCGGGTCCCCTACGCGCAGGCCAACCTCGCCAAGATCCCCGAGGGCCTCTCCGACGAGGAGGTCCTCTTCGTCACCGACATCGCCACCACCGGCATCTCGGCGGTCGAGACCGCCGATGTCCAGCTCGGCGACTCGGTGGTCGTGTTCGCCCAGGGGCCGATCGGGCTCTGCGCCACGGCCGGCGCGCGCCTGCGCGGCGCGGGGCTCGTGATCGCCGTGGACGCGAACCCGACGCGCCTCGAGATGGCCCGCACCATGGGCGCCGACATCGTCATCGACTACACCCAGGAAGACCCGGTCGCGAAGGTGAAGGCGCTGACCGACGGCCGCGGCGCCGACGTGGCGATCGAGGCGCTCGGGATCCAGGAGACGTTCGAGAACTGCCTGAAGGCCGTGCGGCCGGCCGGCATCGTGTCGTCGCTCGGCGTCTACGGCGACAAGGTGACGATCCCGCTCGAGCCGTTCATCTACGGCATCGGCGACATCGACATCCGCACCACCCTCTGCCCCGGGGGCAAGAAGCGACTCGGCGCCCTGATGACCCTCGTGAAGACCGGCCGCCTGAACCTCGGCCAGCTCATCACGCACCGGTTCGCTCTGGACGAGATCGAGGAGGCCTACTCCCTCTTCTCGAACCAGGAGGACGGCGTGATCAAGGTCGCGGTGACGCCGTGACCGCTCGGCCGAGCCCAACGCGCGGGGCTTGCCACGAGCAGCTTCCCGGCCGCATGCTTGCGAAACGGTGGCGCGGTCGGCCGTGCCATCCTCGGAGCGGAAGGGGGGCAAGGTGTCCGTGCAAGCACTCATCGACGGGTGGAACGCGCGGGACGGCGCGAAGGTGGCGGCAGCGTTCACGCCCGACGGGGTCCGAGTGGAGTACGCCAAGCCGGGGGCGCGCCTGGAGGGTCGCGACGCGATCGCGGCCCAGGCCCAGGCGTACATGACGGCGGTGCCCGACTGCGTCCTCGACGTACGGGGGCTTGACGAGCGGGAGGGAACCGCGACGCTCGAGTGGACCTACCGAGGCAACCACACGGGAGACATCCCCGGGCTCGAGGCGAGCGGCCGTGAGATCGAGCTCCCGGGGGTCAGCGTCTACCGGCTGGAAGGCGGCCTCGTCGCCGAGGAGCGCGTCTACTGGGACGCCGCCACCTTCTACGGGCTCATGGACTAACGCCACGCGTCGGCGCCGTGGTGGTGCTGATCGGCGCCAACGACCACGGCCTGAAGCAGGCGGTCGCCAACCACACCGCGGCGGCGACATCTTCTGAGCGGAGGCGGGCTTGGTTGTGACCGCCGCTCCCCGCCAGGTTCCGCGAGCTATGGGAGGCGGGCGGCCGGGCCTCTGGGCGGGATGCACATCGCCGGGCCGCGTAGATCGCCCGCCCCACCTCGTCGAGGCAAGGGCGCGAGAAATCACCCCCCGAGCCGGTTGGCACCGCTCGCTCAGGTTCACCTCGAATTGGCGCACGGGTAACCGCGCCTTGGCCGCGGCGTGGGAGCGTCGCCGCGCACCGGGTCCCCATCGGCGACGGCTACACCCGAGGGAGGGTTCGATATGTCTACCACCACCACCTGGACACACCCACTCGACTACGTTCGCAGGCGTCGTTGGACGCGCGTGGAGGAGCCGGCACCGGCGAACTACTGCGCGTGGCCGCGGGACCTCCACCTGATCTGACGCCCGCGTCCGGCTGCGGCGGCTCCTGCGAGGCGGGGCCGGCCGCCGCGGCTTTTCTACGCCGGTGGCGCCGCGCGGGCGGCACCGGGGCACCGAATCTGCGGGGGGCACCGGGGGCACGGGGTGAGCGCCCCGGATAGCCAACCCCGGTCCGTCGGGGAGCCGTGCGCTCCCTCTTTCATCGATCGCGTCGTCGAGGCTCCGCGTTCTCAGCGCGGGGACGATCGTGTCAGGGCGCACCTGGCTGACGAGGCTGACCGCGGATATTGGCTGCGGGTGAACGCGGCCGCGCGCGCCGCGCGCGCCGCGCGCGCCGAGCGCGCTCACCCGACGTACCCTTGGAGGGGAGATGAGCGCGAGGTCGTCGCAACAGCGAGAGGAGCACCCCAATGGCAGTCATCGTGTCGGTCGTCGCCCCCGGCCTCACCTCGGAGATGTACGACGCAGTCTCGGGCAGGGCGATGCCCGGCGACCAGCTTCCGGAGGGATGCCAGCTTCACATCGCCGGGCCCGTCGAGCAGGGATGGCGCGTCATAACGGTGTGGGAGTCGCGCGACGTGTTCGACCGGTTCCGTGAGGAGAAGCTGCTTCCGGCAATCCGAGAACTCGTCGGCGACGACGGCCCCCCGGACGTGAAGCCGGAGGTCAATCCGGTCCATAGGCTCATCACCGCCTAACCAGCCCGACCGCCAGTCTGAGGGCGCCCGCCGGTCACGAGCGCGCCGGCCGGCGCTGGAGGGGGGGGCGGGGTGCCTTGCCTTCGAGTGTCCGCCGCGGTGACGGACGTCATCATCATCGCGTCGTCGCTCACGACGTTCGTCACCGCGGCCCCGTTTTCCTATGGGGCCATCGCCCGGCCAGAGCCCTCCACAAGAAACCTCCCCTCGCGGCGAGCCGTTCGCGTTCACCCCGGTCGAGCGCGGCGGAGGGTGGCCGATCGCTGTCGAGCGGGGGCGACCGCCGGAGCCAGAGGGCTAAAGCCCGGACCCTCCTCGGCCGATGGTCGAAGGCGCGGGCAATGAGCCCGGTTCCCGTCCGAGGGGCCGGGCTCGTTGCGTGGGGCTCAGGCTGCGCGAGCCGACGACTTCTGCCACGAAGCCGCCCGACAGGCTGAGCAACAGAACCGCGCGTGACGTCGCCGCGCTTCGAGTGTCGGGGGATCCGCAGGCTTCCCCATCGCGTGGCCCGGCCGCGGACGTTGTCGCCGGTCGAGGCCGAGAAGATCCGGGCTCGCCTGCCGAGCCTGCGGGACCGGGCCCTCTGGGGGCTGCTCGCCTACGCCGGGCTTCGCCCCGAGTGGCTCCTCGGCGCGCT
>CAWEYS010000005.1:0-75307 GCA_963813355.1 Miltoncostaeaceae bacterium
CGACACATCCTCCTCGCGCTCGCCGCCTCTCGGCGGGCGGCGGCGCTCGTCGGATGACCCCGCCGCTGCTCGAGGTGCGCGACCTGCGCGTGCACTTCCCCACCCACGACGGCGTCGTGAAGGCCGTGGACGGGGTGACCTTCACGCTCCAGGAGGGCGAGACCCTCGGCGTGGTGGGCGAGTCGGGCTCGGGCAAGAGCGTGACCTTCATGACGGTGATGGGCCTCATCAACCGCAAGTCGGCGCGCGTGAGCGGCGAGGTGCTCTTCCGCGGGACCGACCTGCTGGCGGAGCCGGAGGCCCAGCTGCGCCGGATCCGGGGCGACGGCATCGGGATGGTCTTCCAGGACCCGATGACCTCGCTGCACCCGATGTTCCGGGTCGGCGAGCAGATCGCCGAGGGCGTGAGGGCCCACCGCAACGTCAGCGGCGCCGTGGCCGACCAGATGGCCGTGGACGCCCTGCGCAAGGTCGGCATCCCCTCGCCCGAGCGGCGCGCGCGCCAGTACCCGCACGAGTTCTCCGGCGGCATGCGCCAGCGGGCGATGATCGCGATGGCGCTGGTGCTCGACCCCGAGCTCCTGATCGCCGACGAGCCGACGACGGCCCTCGACGTGACCGTGCAGGCGCAGATCCTCGAGCTCATCGCCGAGATGAAGGAGCGCCTGGGGATCGGGGTGGTGCTCATCAGCCACAACATGAGCGTCATCGCCGACGTCGCCCAGAACGTGATGATCATGTACGCAGGCAGGCCCGTGGAGATGGGCACCCGCGACGAGATCTTCCGGGCGCCGCACCACCCCTACGCCTGGGGGCTGCTCGAGTCGATCCCGCGCCCGGACGTGCGCGTGGAGCGGCTGGTGCCGATCGAGGGCTCCCCGCCCTCGCTCATCCACCTGCCGCCCGGCTGCGCGTTCCACCCGCGCTGCCCCCACCGCTTCGAGCCCTGCGACCGCCAGGATCCGCCGCTGGTCGACCCGGACGGCTCCGGGCACCGCGACGCGTGCCTGCTGGCGCTCGAGGACAAGCGCCGGCTGTGGGCCGAGCGCCAGCGCCGGTTCCAGGACGCGGCCGCATGACCACCTCGGCGGAGCCCGCGCCGCAGGGGCCCGCCCCCGTGCCCGGCCCGCCCCCGCTGGTCGAGGTCGAGGGGCTCACCAAGAGCTTCCCGATCACCCAGGGGATCATCTTCCAGAAGCAGATCGGCGCCGTCCAGGCCGTCGTCGACGTGACGCTGCACATCGGGCGCGGCGAGACGCTCGGGCTGGTGGGCGAGTCGGGGTGCGGCAAGTCGACGACGGCGCGCCTCATCACCCGGCTGCTGGAGCCCACCGCGGGCACGGTGCGGCTCGAGGGCCGCGACATCACCCACCTCGGCCGCTCCGACCTGCGCCCGCTGCGGCGCGAGATGCAGATGGTCTTCCAGGACCCGTACGGGGCGCTCAACCCGCGCCACACCGTCGGCCAGATCATCGCGGCGCCCTTCCAGATCCACAACATCCCGGCGACCGGCGGGCCATGGTCCAGGAGCTGATGGCCCGCGTCGGCCTCAACCCCGAGCACTACAACCGCTACCCGCACGAGTTCTCGGGGGGGCAGCGCCAGCGCATCGGCGTGGCGCGCGCGCTCGCGCTCAACCCCCGCCTGATCGTGGCCGACGAGCCGGTGTCGGCGCTCGACGTCTCCATCCAGGCGCAGATCCTCAACCTGCTCAAGGACCTCCAGGACGAGGGCGACCTGACGTACCTGTTCATCTCGCACGACCTCGGGGTGGTGCGGCACGTCTCGGACCGGATCGCCGTGATGTACCTCGGCCACCTGGTCGAGGTCGCCGGCGCCGACCGGCTCTACGACGACCCGCGGCACCCCTACACCGCGGCGCTCCTCTCGGCCGTGCCCAAGGGCCACGAGGGCGCCGCCCGCAACCGCATCGTCCTGACCGGCGACGTCCCGTCGCCCGCCGACCCGCCTCCCGGGTGCCCCTTCCACCCCCGGTGCCCGAAGGCGCGGATGGTCGCCGGGTCGGGCGACGAGGTGCCCGAGAACTGCCGCTCCGAGATGCCGCCGCTCGAGGAGGTCGCGCCGGGCCACACGGTGGCCTGCTGGTACCCCCTCTCGCCGGGCGAGCGCCTCCAGGAAGCCGCGCACGCCTGATTCTGGCTGAGCGCGAGGGGCGGCCCGGGGCGGTGGCTATGCTCGCCGCATGAGGTCGGGGCTGATGAACGCGCCGCTCTGGTTCACGTCGGTCCGGATCGTCGCGATCCCCCCGCTGATGGTGCTGCTGCTGGTCGACGGCATCCCCGGGGCGCGCTGGTGGGCCTTCGCGGTCTTCGCCGTGGCGTGCGCGACCGACTCGATCGACGGGTGGCTGGCGCGCTCGCGCGGCGAGGTCACGGTGGCCGGAGCGTTCCTCGACCCGCTGGCCGACAAGCTCCTGATCAGCGCCGTGCTCGTGTCCCTCGTGGAGACGGGCGAGGTCGCCGCCTGGGTGGCGATGGTCATCATCGCCCGCGAGTTCGCCGTCACCGGGCTGCGGCTGGTCGCCGCGGCCCAGGACATCATCATCTCGGCGGGGCGCTTCGGCAAGGCGAAGGCGCTGAGCCAGGACGTCGCCCTGGGCGCGATCATCCTGCCCGGCTTCCCCGGCGGAGTCGCGGACATACTGCTCGGCATCGCGCTGGTCCTGACCGTGCTCAGCGGCGTCCACTACTTCCTGATCGCCCGCTGGCGGCTCTTCTCCGGCAAGGCGACGGTCAGCGCCGACGCGCTGGAGGAGCCGTGACCCAGGCGCTGGTCGTGGCGCTGGCCTACCTGCTCGGCTCGATCCCGTTCGCGTTCCTGGCCGGGCGGGCCCGCGGCGTGGACCTCCGCACCGTCGGCAGCGGGAACCTCGGCGCGGCGAACGTGTTCCGCACCCTGGGCCGCGAGATGGGCATCGCCGTGATGGCGGCCGACATCCTCAAGGGCGTCGTCGCCGTCGTGATCGCCCGGCTCCTCACGGACGACCCCTGGCCGGCCGTCGCCGCCGCGGCCGCCATGGCCGGCCACGTCTTCCCCGTGTGGCTGCGCTTCAAGGGCGGCAAGGGCGTCGCGGTGGCCGGCGGCGCGGTGATCGCGCTGATGCCGCTCGCGGCCATCATCTGCTTCGCGATCTGGGTCGTGGTCGTCGCGACCACGCGCTACACGTCCCTCGCCGCCGTCGTCGCCTGCCTGGCCTCCGCGCCGCTCGCCTGGGCCCTCGGCTACCCGGACTCCACCATCGTCTTCGCCGCCGTCGGCACGGCCGCGGTGGTGTTCCTGCACCGGGGGAACATCCGCCGCCTCCTGCGCGGCGAGGAGCACCGCATCGAGCTGGGCCGCCCCCGCCGCCCGCCGGCCGGGATCTCGGGCGCGCCATAGGGTCCCCCCCCGGGGGGAATCCGGTCCCCCGGATGGCGCATGGCGGCGCCATTCGCGGGGGTTTCGTGAAGCTTTTGACAGGCCCCCCGCCCGGGTGGATATTCGTGGCGATCGACACGATCTCCGCGGGGCCATGTGCCCCTCTTGCGCCCCGCGTCCCGGACCATCGCGAGAGGAGGTCGCGTGGCAACCGAGTCACCTCCCAGACCCGAAAGCGGGTTCGCGCGGACGATCGGGCCGGACGCCGCATGGCGCCGGACCGCGCTCGGCGACTACCTGTCGGAGTTCTTCGGGGTCTTCGTCCTCATAAGCTTCGGCACCGGCGTGGTCGCGATGTACGTCGCGGGCCTGCCTCAGTCGGGCCGCGGCGCCGGCATCACCACCGACGCCGACTGGCTCCTCATCACTCTTGGATGGGGGATGGCGGTCACCTTCGCCATCTATGTCGCCGGCGGCATCACCGGCGCCCACATCAACCCCGCGGTCACGATCGCCTTCGCGACGTTCCGCGGCTTCCCGTGGTCGAAGGTGCCCGGGTACATCATCGCCCAGATCCTGGGCGGCATCGCCGGCGCCGCGCTCGTCTACTGGGCCTACCACGACGCGATCAGCGCGTTCGAGGCGAGCGCCGAACCGCCGATCGTCCGCGACGGAGGCGCGGGCAGCATCGGGATATTCGTCACCGGCCCCGCCGCGTACATCGACAACTACGGCGACGCGTTCCTCAGCGAGGCGATCGGCACCGCCTTCCTGCTCATCTTCGTGTTCGCGGTCGTCAACCTCATGAACCTGCCGCCGCGGGCCAACCTCGCGCCGCTGATCATCGGCCTCGCCGTGTTCGCCATCGGCATGTCGTTCGGCGCGAGCACCGGCTACGCCATCAACCCCGCCCGAGACCTGGGCCCGCGGATCCTCGCGGCGATGGAGGGCTGGGGCGCGGCCGCCTTCCCCGGTGAGCAGGGCAATCTCGATGCCTACTGGTGGATCCCGATCGCCGGGCCCATCGTGGGCGCGATAGTCGGGTGCATCCTCTACGAGTTCTTCATCTCGTACGTCCTCAGATCCCGGCACAAGCCTGAGTCCGAAGGGCTGGAGGCGCGCGGCGAGACCGTGGAGGAGGACTACTGATGAAGAAGCTGATCAACGCCACGGACGCCGTCGTCGCAGAGGCGTTGCGCGGCTTCGAGGCGGCCCACTCCGACCTCGTCCGGGTCAACCACGACCCGGCCTACATCGTCCGGAACGACGCCCCCGTGAAGGGCAAGGTGGGCGTCGTCTCGGGCGGCGGCTCGGGGCACGAGCCGATGCACGGCGGCTTCGTGGGCATGGGAATGCTGGACGCGGCGTGCCCGGGGGAGGTCTTCACCTCCCCCACGCCCGACCAGATGCACGAGGCCACCAAGGCGGTCGACGGCGGCGCCGGCGTCCTGCACATCGTCAAGAACTACACCGGCGACGTGCTGAACTTCGAGATGGCCGCCGACCTCGCCCGCGCCGAGGGCATCGAGGTCGAGGCGGTCGTGACCGACGACGACGTGGCGGTGCAGGACAGCCTCTACACCGCCGGCCGTCGCGGCGTGGGCATCACGGTCCTGGCCGAGAAGATCGTGGGGGCGGCGGCCGAGGAGGGGCGCAGCCTCTCCGAGGTCGCGGAGATCTGCCGACGCGTGAACGCGCAGGGGCGCAGCATGGGCATGGCGCTGACCTCCTGCACGGTTCCCGCGGCCGGCAGCCCCACGTTCGAGCTCGGCGAGGACGAGATGGAGATCGGGATCGGGATCCACGGCGAGCCGGGGCGCGAGCGCGTCCCGCTCGCGCCGGCGCGCGAGATCACCGCGATGCTGGCGAACCCGATCCTCGACGACCTGCCCTTCCAATCCGGCGACGAGGTCTTGGCCTTCGTCAACGGCATGGGAGGGACCCCGCCGCTCGAGCTCTACATCGTCTACAACGAGCTGCGGGCGATCCTCGACGACCGCGGCGTGAAGGTCGGCCGCAGCCTCGTCGGGCCGTACATGACCTCGCTGGAGATGGCCGGCTGCTCGATCACGCTCCTCAAGCTGGACGAGGAGATGACACGCCTCTGGGACGCCCCGGTCAGGACCGCCGGGCTGCGCTGGGGCGCATGAGCGAGGCCGAGGGCGCCTCGGGGGCCGGTGTCGCGACGGCCCCCGAGGTCGCGTCCTGGATCAGGGCCTTCGCGGCCGTCGTCGGCGAGCGCAAGGACGAGCTGACCAAGCTCGACCAGGCGATCGGCGACGCCGACCACGGCATCAACATGGACCGCGGGATGCGCGCCGTCATCGACAAGCTCGACGGCGGCGAGCCCGGCGACGTCGGCGCGCTCATGAAGAGCGTCGCGATGACCCTGATCTCGAAGGTCGGCGGGGCCAGCGGGCCCCTGTACGGCACCTTCTTCCTGCAATTCGGCACGGCGGCCGGAGACGCGACCGAGCTGTCGCCCGAGGCGTGGGCCGACTGCTTCGACGCGGCGGTCGCGGGCGTCCAGTCCCGCGGCAAGGCCGAGCCCGGCGACAAGACGATGCTCGACGCCCTCCTCCCGGCCGGCGCGGCCCTGCGGGCCGCGGTCGGCGAGGGCGCCGGCCTCGGAGCGGCGCTCGCCCGCGCGGCGGCCGCCGCCGACGAGGGCGTCGCCGCCACGATCCCGCTCGTGGCGCGGAAGGGCCGGGCGAGCTACCTCGGAGAGCGCAGCGCCGGTCACCAGGACCCGGGCGCGACCTCGAGCGCCCTCCTCGTCGGGTGCGCCGCGCGCACGTGGGCCGACGGCTCTTGAGTCTCACCGGATAGGGGGAAGACGTGGCGGACTACGCAGGCGCGATCGACCAGGGGACCACCAGCACCCGCTTCATGATCTTCGACAAGGGCGGGAACGTCGTCTCCATCTCGCAGAAGGAGCACGAGCAGATCTATCCCAAGCCGGGGTGGGTCGAGCACGACCCCGCCGAGGTCTGGGCGCGCACCTCGGAGGTGGTCGCCGAGTCCCTGAAGTCGGCCGGGATCGACAAGGGCGACCTCTCGGGCATCGGCATCACCAACCAGCGCGAGACCTCGGTGGTGTGGGACCGCAACACCGGCGAGGCGGTGCACAACGCCATCGTCTGGCAGGACACGCGCACCGACCAGATCTGCAACAAGCTGTCGGCTGACGGCGGCCAGGACCGCTTCCGCGCGAAGACGGGGCTGCCGATCGCCACCTACTTCTCGGGTCCGAAGGTCCGCTGGATCCTCGACAACGTGGACGGCGCGGAGAAGCGCGCCGACGCGGGGGACCTGCTGTTCGGCAACATGGACACCTGGGTCATCTGGAACCTCACCGGCGGCCCGGACGGCGGCCTTCACATCACCGACGTCAGCAACGCCAGCCGCACCATGCTGATGGACCTGGCGACCCAGGACTGGGACCAGGAGCTGCTCGACACCATCGGCGTGCCGAGGGCGATGCTCCCCGAGATCAAGGGCTCGAGCCAGGTCTACGGCGAGGCCACCCTCGACGCCGTCGCCGGCATCCCCGTCGCGGGCGACCTGGGCGACCAGCAGGCGGCCCTCTTCGGGCAGACCTGCTTCGCGGTGGGCGAGGCCAAGAACACCTACGGCACCGGCAACTTCCTCCTGCTCAACACCGGCACCGAGGCGGTGCAGTCGAAGAACGGCCTCATCACCACCGCCGGCTACAGGATCGGCGACCAGCCGACGGTCTTCGCGCTCGAGGGGGCGATCGCGATCACCGGGGCGCTCGTGCAGTGGCTGCGGGACAACCTCAAGCTGATCAAGGCCGCGCCCGAGGTCGAGGAGCTGGCCAAGTCCGTCGACGACAACGGCGGCTGCTACTTCGTGCCGGCGTTCTCGGGCCTCTTCGCCCCCTACTGGCGCAGCGACGCCCGCGGCGTCATCGCCGGCCTCACCCGCTACGTCACCGCCGGCCACATCGCCCGCGCGACCCTCGAGGCGACGGCGTACCAGACCCGCGAGGTCGCCGAGGCCATGGACGCCGACTCGGGCGTCAAGCTCGAGTCGCTCAAGGTGGACGGCGGCATGGTCGCCAACGAGCTCCTGATGCAGTTCCAGGCCGACATGCTCGGCGTGGACGTCATCCGGCCGGCCGTCGCCGAGACCACGGCGCTCGGCGCCGCCTACGCGGCCGGGCTGGCGACCGGGTTGTGGCCCGAGCAGGAGGACCTGCGCGAGAACTGGGTCGAGGACAAGCGCTGGTCGGCGAAGATGGACGCCGCGCAGCGCGACAAGTACTACCGTGACTGGAAGAAGGCGGTCACCAAGTCGTTCGACTGGGTGGACGAGGAGGGGTGACGGATCCCACAGACGCTCGAGTGTGACGTCCTCGTCATCGGCGGCGGCGCGACCGGCCTCGGGGTCGTTCGCGACGCCGCCATGCGGGGCTTCCGCTCGATCCTGGTCGAGCGGGTGGACCTGGGCCAGGGCACCACCGGCCGCTTCCACGGGCTCCTGCACTCGGGCGGCCGGTACGTGGTCTCGGACCCGCGCTCGGCCACCGAGTGCGCCGAGGAGAACGCGACCGTCAAGCGCATCGCGGCGGGGGCGGTGGAGGACACCGGCGGGCTGTTCGTCACCACGCCGGCCGACGACCCCGACTACGCCGACCGCTTCCTGGCCGCCTGCGCCGAGACCGGGGTGCCGGCGCAGGAGATCACCCCGGCGGAGGCGCTGGCGCGCGAGCCGCGGATCAACCCGGGCATCTCACGGGCCTTCGAGGTCCAGGACGCCTCGGTCAACGCCTGGAAGCTGCTCTGGGGCAACGCGGCCTCGGCGCGGGCCCACGGCGCGACGGTCCTCACCTACCACTGGGTGAACGAGATCCTGCGCGACGGCGACCGGGTCGCCGGCGCGGTGGCCCGCGACGACCGCGGCGGCGAGGAGGTGCGGATCGAGGCCGGCTTCACGGTCAACGCCAGCGGCATCTGGGCCGGCCAGATCGCCGACATGGCCGACTGCCCGGGGGTCACGGTCGTCCCGGGCAAGGGGGTCATGATCGCCATGAACCACCGGCTGGTCTCCACGGTGGTCAACCGCTGCGAGCACCCCGGCGACGGCGACATCCTGGTGCCCATCCGGACGGTCTGCGTCATCGGCACGACCGACGAGAAGGCCGACAGCCCCGACGACATCGACATCGCCCGCGACCACGTGCAGGAGATGCTCGACGCCGGCGAGGTCATCGTGCCGGGCTTCCGCCAGGCCCGGGCGCTGCACGCGTGGTCCGGCTCGCGCCCGCTCTTCAAGGACGAGCGGGAGAGCGAGGGGGACGGTGACACCCGCCACATGAGCCGCGGCCTCGCGCTCGTGGACCACCAGCGCCGCGACGGCGTGAGCGGGTTCCTGACGATCACCGGCGGCAAGCTGACGACCTATCGCCTCATGGCCGAGATCGCGGTGGACGCCATCTGCGAGCAGCTCGGCGACCCGCGGCCCTGCGGCACCGCCGAGCGAGGCGCTCCCGGGCTCCGAGGAAGGGCGCACCTACTGGCTCGGCTCGCGCCTGGCCGCGCGCGAGCGGGACATGGCCGAGGACCAGCTCGTCTGCGAGTGCGAGCTGCTGCCGCGGCGCGCCGTCGTCGCGGCGGCGGAGGCCCGCCCGGACATGAACCTCGACGACCTCCGCCGCCTCCTGCGGCTCGGCATGGGGCCCTGCCAGGGCGGCTACTGCACCTACCGCGCTGCGGGGATCCTCCACGGCCTCGGGGTCGCCGACGCCGAGCGCGCCGACGAGCTGGTGCTCATGTTCCTCCAGCACCGCTGGCAGGGGCTCGAGCCCATCCTCTACGGCGACCAGATGCGCCAGGCCGTCCTGGACGACTGGATCTTCCAGGGGATCCTCGACGTGGAGCACCTCCCCGCCGAGGTGCCGGCCCGACCCGATATGACCAGGGTCGTCGTCGTGGGCGCGGGCCTGGCCGGGCTCGCCGCCGCGATCCGCCTCGCCCAGGGCGGGGCCTCGGTCACCGTCGTCGCCAAGGGCGCCGGCGGCCTGCACCTGTCGCCCGGGACGATCGACGTCCTCGGCTACGCGCCCGAGCGCGTCGACTCCCTGCCGGAGGCCCTCCCCGCCTTCGTGGCCGGCCGCCCCGAGCACCCCTACGCCCGCCTCGCGCCCGAGCCGCTGCGCGGGGCGCTCGATTGGTTCCGCGAGCTGGTCCCGGGCCTGCGCTACGAGGGCGACCCCGGCCGCAACATGCTCCTCCCGACGGCCGTGGGGGCGGCGCGCCCGACGGCCCTCGCGCCCGCGAGCATCGCGGCCGGCGACCTGCGCGACGGAGCCCGCCTGGCCGTGGTGGGGCTGCGCTCGCTCAAGGACCTCTATCCCGGGCTGGTCGCGGAGAACCTCAGCCGCGCCGACCTGCCCGGGGGCCCCGTCGAGGCGCGCCCGGTCGAGGTCGGCTGGTCGGCCCGGCCCGGGCGCGCGGACGTGGCCGGCCCGGTCCACGCGCGCGGGCTCGACGACCCGGCCGAGCGGCGACGCCTGGCCGAGGAGCTGCGCCCGCGCATCGAGCCCGGGGAGACCGTCCTGCTGCCGGCGGTGGTGGGGCTCGAGCGGGCCGCCGAGGCGTGGGACGACCTCCGGGAGCTGCTCGGCGCGCCGGTCGCCGAGGTGCCGACGGTGCCGCCGTGCGTCCCGGGCATGCGCCTGCAGCGCGCCCTCACCGCGGCGCTGGCCGAGGCCGGGGGCCGCCTCGTGCTGGGCCCGGACGCGGTGGGCGTCGAGGTCGCCTCCGGGCGCGTGACCGGCGTGGGGGTGCGCCAGGCGGCGCGGGTGCGGGAGCTGCCGGCCGACGCCGTCGTGCTCGCCACCGGCGGCTTCGCGTCGGGGGCGATCGAGCTCGACTCGCGCGGTGGCCTGCGCGAGACCGTGGCCGGGCTCCCGGTCCGCGGGCCCGCTCCCGGCGGCCCGCGCCTGAGCCCGCGCCACCTCGACGACCAGCCGCTGATGCGCAGCGGCGTCGCCGTCGACGACCGCATGCGCCCGGTGGACGACGACGGCGGGCCGGTCTGGGCCAACCTCTACGCGGCCGGGGCGCTCGTGGCCGGCGCCGAGCCCTGGCGCGAGAAGTCGGGCGAGGGCATCTGTCTGGCCGGCGCCGTCGCGGCCGCATCTGCGATCCTCGAGGAGGGCCCATGAGCGATCTCGACCGTCCAGGCGATGATCCGCGACTCGCTCGACCACTGCGTCAAGTGCACGATCTGCGAGACGTTCTGCCCGGTCGCGGCCGCGACGCCCCTCTTCCCAGGCCCCAAGTACGTCGGCCCCCAGGCCGAGCGCTACCGGAGCGCGGACGGGCCGTCGCCGGACCAGTCGCTCGACTACTGCTCCAGCTGCGGCATCTGCACCCAGGTCTGCCCACAGGGCGTGAAGATCGCGGAGATCAACTCCCAGGCGCGGGCGCTGATGAAGGCCGAGCGCGGCATCCCGCTGCGCGACCGGCTGATCGCGCGGCCGACCCTGGCGGGCCGCCTCGGCGCCCCGGTCGCGCCGATCGCCAACTGGACCCTGCGCAACCGGCTCATCCGCTCAGCGGTCGAGCGGACGCTCGGCATCCACCGCTCGGCGCCGACGCCGCGCTGGGCGGGGCGCACGCTCCAGTCCTGGGCCCGCCGCACCGGCCACCGCCGGCCCCCCGAGCCCGGCGCGCTCAGGGCGGTGGTGTACTTCCACGGCTGCGGCGCCAACTACTACGAGCCCGACATGGGCCGGCGGGCCGTCGAGGTGCTGGAGCACAACGGGCTGGACGTGATCATCCCCCGCCAGGGGTGCTGCGGGCTGCCGCTGCAGAGCAACGGCATCTTCGACGACGCCCGCCGCTACGTCCGCAGCCTTGCCGCCCGGCTCGCGCCCTACGCGCGCGCCGGGCACGACATCGTCGCCACCTCCACGAGCTGCGGCCTGATGCTCAAGCGCGAGGCCGAGGAGATCCTCGGCGTCGAGGACGCCGACCTCAGGCCGTGCGCGGGCGCCTGTACGACATCTGCGAGTACCTCGCCCTGATGCACGAGCGCGGCGAGCTGCGGACCGACTTCCGAGCAGCTCACCTGGCGGTGCCCTACCACGCCCCCTGCCAGCAGCGCGGCCACGGCATCGGCACGCCCGCCCTCGACCTGATGGCCCTGGTGCCGGGGCTCGAGGCGACCCAGGTCGACGCGACCTGCTGCGGCATCGCGGGCACCTACGGCCTCAAGCGCGAGAAGTACGAGATCGCGATGGCCGTCGGGAAGCGGCTGTTCGACCAGGTGCGCGCCTCGGGGTCGGACGAGGCGGTCTGCGACTCCGAGACCTGCCGCTGGCAGATCACCCACGCCACGGGCGTGCCGTCGGTCCACCCGGTCGAGGTCCTCCACCGCGCCTACGGCCTGGGCTGAGGGCGGAGGGGCGGCGATGGTCGGGATCGTCGTCGTCTCGCACAGCGCCCGGCTGGCCGCGGGTGTGGTCGAGCTGGCGCGGGAGATGGCCGGCGGCGAGGTCCCGATCGCCGCGGCGGGGGGGCTCGACGAGCCCGGGGAGCCCCTGGGCACGGACGCGGTCCGGGTCATGGCGGCCCTCCAGGAGGTGGGCGAGCGGGCCGACGGCGGCACCCTCGTCCTGATGGACCTCGGCTCGGCGATCCTCAGCGCCGAGACGGCGCTCGACTTCCTCGACGAGGACGCGCGGGCGAAGGTGATGCTGCTGGAGGCGCCCCTGGTCGAGGGCGCGGTCGCCGCGGCGGCGGCGGCGCGCGCCGGCGCGTCGCTCGACGAGGCCGCGGCCGAGGCCCGCCGCGGGCTGGCCGGCAAGGAGGCCCACCTGGGGGCCGAGGCGGCGGATGCCGAGCCCGCCGAGGCGGCCGCGGACGACGGCGAGGGCTGGCTCAGCGCCACCGCCGTCGTGGGGGGCGAGCACGGGCTCCACGCCCGCCCCGCCGCCGCGGTGGTGCGGGCCGCCGCCGGCCTGGACGCCGAGATCCGCATCGAGAACGTCACCGCCGGGCGCGGCCCGGCGGGCGCCCGCAGCCTGACCGCCCTCTCGACGCTCGGGGCGCTGCGCGGCCACACGGTCCGGATCCTCGCCCGCGGGCCCCAGGCCTCCGAGGCCCTCACGGCCGTCGCGGCCCTGGTCGCCGAGGAGGATGGCGCCGCGGCCGCCCCGCCACCGGCGCCCGAGCCCCTGGCCGACGACGCTGCGCCCGCGCCCGCCGCCGGCGAGGTGCTGCGCGGCGTCCCGGCGTCCCCCGGGCAGGCGGCCGGGCCGGCGAGGACCATCGGCGCGGAGGGCCCCCCGCTCCCGGACGCGCCGGCCGGGCCCCCCGAGGAGGAGCGGGCCGCGCTGGCCGCCGCCCGCGAGGCCGTCGCGGCCGACCTGCGCGACCTGCGCGCCTCGGCCGCCGAGCGGGCCGGGGCCGAGGCCGCCGACATCGTCGACGCCCAGATCCTGCTGCTCGGCGACGAGGCGCTGGTCGAGGCGTCCGAGGCCGCGATCGCCGCGGGCGCCCCCGCGGCGCGCGCGTGGGACGACGCCGTCCGCTCGGCCGCCCGAGGCTACGAGGCTCTCGACGACGAGTACCTGCGCGTGCGAGCAACCGATCTCCTCGACGTGGGGCGGCGGGTGCTCGCCCGGCTGGCGGGTGCCGGCCCCGAGGCGGACGACGGGGAGGCCGCGGCGGCGATCCTCGTCGCCGGGGAGGTGGGCGCGGCCGACGCGGCGGGGCTCGACCCCGACCGCGTCGCGGGGCTGGCGACGGCCGGCGGCGGGCCGACGTCGCACGCGGCGATCATCGCGCGGGCGCTGGGCATCCCGGCCGTCGCCGGCCTGGGGCCGGGCATCCTCGCCGTCGCCGAGGGGACGCCGCTCCTGCTGGACGGCGACGCCGGGGCCGTCGTCGTGGCCCCGGACGCCGAGGCGGTCGCCGCCCACGAGGCCCGCCGCGACGAGACTGCGCGCCGCGCCGTCGCCGCCCGCGCGCGCGCCGGCGAGCCCGCGGTCACGCGGGACGGCCGCCACATCGAGGTCGCGGCCAACGCCGGGGCGCCCGGCGACGTCGAGCGCGCCGTCGCCGAGGGCGCCGACGGCGTCGGCCTCTTCCGCACCGAGTTCCTCTTCCTGGGCCGCGACTCGGCCCCCGGCGAGGACGAGCAACGGGCCGCCTACGCGGCGGCCGCGGCGGCGCTCGGCGGCCGGCGCCTGGTGCTGCGCACCCTCGACGCCGGCGCCGACAAGCCGCTGCCCTACCTCGGCCAGCCGGCCGAGGAGAACCCGTTCCTCGGCGTGCGCGGGCTGCGCCTGTCGCTCGCCCGCCCCGAGCTGCTGCTCATCCAGCTGCGCGCCGCCCTGCAGGCCGCCGCCCAGGCCCCCCTGGGGATCATGTTCCCCATGGTCAGCGAGGCCGGCGAGCTGCGCGAGGCCCTGGGGCTCCTCGACGAGGCCCGCCGGTCGCTCGCGGACGAGGGCCGGGGCGCCGGCGAGGTCGAGGTGGGCGCGATGGTCGAGGTCCCCGCCGCCGCGCTGGCCGCCGCCGCGCTCGCCGCCCAGGTCGACTTCCTGTCGATCGGCACCAACGACCTCGTCCAGTACACGATGGCCGCCGAGCGGGGCAACGCCGGCCTGGCCCGCCTCTCCGACCCGGTGCACCCTGCCGTGCTGCGGCTGATCGCCGGGGTCGCCGAGGCCGCGTCGCGTCACGCCTGCCGGGTCGCGGTGTGCGGCGAGGCGGCCTCGGACCCGGCGGCGATCCCGCTGCTCGTGGGGCTCGGCGTCGACGAGCTGAGCGTCGCCCCGGGGCGGGTCCCGCTCGTCAAGGAGGCCGTGCGCGCGCTCGACCTGGAGAGCGCGCGCCGGCTGGCGGCCGAGGCGCTCGGCCTGGAGGACGCTGCCGCGGTGCGCGAGCTGGTGACCGCCGGCTAGTCGATCAGGGCCCCGCAGCTGATGTTGACCGCGGCCGCGGTCAGCGTCCGCGCCCGGTCGGAGGCGACGAAGGCCGCCACGTTGCCGACGTCCTCGAGCGTCGCGGCCCGGCCCAGCATCGTGGGGCTGACGATGCTCTCGACGATCTTCTCCCGGCCCTCGAAGCCCTCAGGGAGGGACTCGGGCACGCCGCCGGTGCGAAGGGTGACGACGCGGATACCGTGGCGCCCGAGCTCCGCCGAGAGCTGGCGCCGCATCTGCTCGATGGCCTCGAAGGCGACCTGGGTGCCGCCGATGTAGTAGTCGCGCAGCGGATCGCCCGAGCCGCCGAACGCGAGGATCACCCCCGAGCGGCGCGGGATCATGTGCCGGGCCGCCGCCCGCGCGGTGAGGAAGGTGGTCCTGACCATCGTCGCGATCTCGCCCGCGAAGTCGTCGAGCGCCATCTCGGCCATGGGGGTGCCGTGCACCGAGTTGTGCGAGATCGCGTTGAACGAGATGTCGATGCCGCCGGCGCGCGCGGCCACGCTCGTCGGCGTGCGCGTCGACGGCGCCCTCGTCGAGGGCGTCCACGACCGCGGTCTCCGCCGAGCCCCCGGCCGCCCGGATCTCCTCCGCCACCGCGTCGAGCGTCGCGGGCGTGCGTCCGGCGAGGTGGACCGTCGCCCCCTCGCGCGCGAACGCCCGCGCGACCGCGCCGCCGATGGCGCCGCCCCCGCCGTAGATGACGGCCGTCCTGTCGTCGAGCAGCATTCCCGTCTCCTCTCCTGGCTCCCTCGTACTGACCGGTGGCGGCGCCGTGACTCATCGGTGCGGGTACGGTTCCGCCCGTGAGCACCCCGGTCATCATCACGGGCGGCAGCGGCTTCGTGGGCGGCGCCGTGCTCGACCGCCTGGTGGCCGCCGGCCGGCCGGTGCGCGCCCTGGCGCGGTCGGACGAGTCGGCCGCGGCGCTGGCGGCCGCGGGGGCCGAGCCGGTGCGCGGCGACATCCTCGACCCGGCCTCCCTGGAGCGCGCGATGGCGGGCGCCGAGGTCGTCTACCACGCCGCCGGCGTCAACGGGTTCTGCTTCCCCGACCCGGCGGTCCTCTACCGGGGCAACGTCAACGGAACGCTCAACGTCGTGCGCGCGGCGGCCGCGGCCGGCGTCCGGCGGGTCGTCTACACGTCCTCGGCGGCGACGATCGGCGAGGAGCCCGGCACCCTCGCCTCCGAGGCCTCCCCCCACCGCGGCCACTTCCTGTCCCACTACGAGCGCTCCAAGCAGCGGGCCGAGGGCGTCGCACGGTCGGAGGCGGCCCGGCTCGGCCTGGAGCTGGTGTCGGTGAACCCGGCCTCGGTCCAGGGGCCCGGGCGCACGCGCGGGACGGCGCGGATCCTCATCGACGCCCTCAACGGCCGGCTGCGCCTGGTGGTCGACTCGCGCCTGTCGGTGGTCGACGTGGCCGACTGCGCCGCGGGCCACCTGCTGGCCGAGGAGCGCGGCGCCCCGGGCGAGCGCTACCTGCTGTCGGGCGCCACCCTGACGGTGCGGGAGGCCGTGGAGCTGCTGGGCCGGATCGCCGGTACCAGGGAGCGGCCGCAGCGGCTGCCGCCGCCCGTCGCGATGGCGATGGCGGCCGCGGCGGAGGGCGTCGCGCGGGTCCGGGGGCGGCGGCCCTCCGTGTGCCGCGAGATGGTCAGGACGATCCTCCACGGCCACCGCTACGACGGCTCGCGCGCGGCCCGCGAGCTGGGCCTCGCCTACACGCCGATCGAGGAGTCGCTGCGCCGGACGGCCGAGTGGTACGTCGAGCAGGGGCTGGTCACGCGCCCCCTGCCGGGCCTGGCCGGGCCGCCAGCGCCCCGCGGTAGTACGACCACGCCGCCATGACGCGGCGGAAGCGCTCCAGCACGTCGTCGAGGAAGGCCTGGCGGTTGCGGGAGTCGCCGAGGGCGACGGCGGCGAAGTAGAGCGAGGCGAACGCGCCGAGCACCATCGCGACGCGGACGAGGGCCTCGGTCACCACCACCTCGCGCCCGGCGATGCTGATCTCCAGGAACACGTTCGGCGCCGAGCCGGTCCACTCCCGGGTCAGCTCCTCGTCCACGACCAGCAGGCCGAAGACGAAGAACGCCGTGCCCACGACCGCGCCCACGATCAGGACGCGGATCGCGAGCGTGAACAGCAGGGCGACGGCCAGGTTGATCCGCTCGATCTTGTCGAGCGGCGGCGCGGCGGGCGCGACGCCCCGCTCGACGAGCGGCGCGGCGGGCGTCTGGCGCGCGCGGCGCTCCAGGTCGGGGCCCGGCTCGGGCGACCCGAGCTCGGCGCGCTCGGCGCGCAGCCCCGCCAGGAGGATGACCAGCGCGAGGAGCCCGAAGCCGATCAGCACCGCGCCGAACCGCCAGCCCTCGAGATCGCCGAACGCCTGCCAGGTCTCCTGCGTCAGCGAGAGGAACAGGAGCACGGCCAGCAGCGGCGGCAGCGCCCGGACCGCCACCGAGAAGGTCTCGACGAGGCCCTCGAACGCCGGCCGGCCCTGGCTGAGCAGCGGGGCCAGGACCCCGAGGCTCGTGAGCGCGTAGAGGCGACCGCGACGCCGGCCGAGCCGAGCGCGATCCACCCCGCGCGCGCCGGGTCGTCCCCGAGGACCAGGCTCGCCACGGCGGGCGTGAGGACGACGACGACGGCCTCGGCGAAGCCCACGCGCTCGGGGCGCGCGAGCGGCCGCCGGCGCCGGAGGACGTTGGCCACGACCAGCCCCGCGAGGGCCAGCCCGGCGCCGACGAGCACCGCGAGCCCGCGCTGCCACCACTCCCAGTCGGGCCGCAGGACCAGCGCCAGGGCCAGCAGGAACAGGACCACCAGCACCGGCTGCAGCCGCGTGAGCGTGTCCTCGCGGGGGTCGTAGTCGGCGACCAGCTGCGGCACCCCGTTGTCGAGGAACCACCGCTCGATCCGGTGCTCCTCCGACGGCGAGATCGCCGCGGTCACGGCGCCGCCCTGATGGGGCGCGTGAGCGGGACGACGCGGGCGGTGAGCCCGGAGGGGCCCGCCTCGATCAGGCCGACGCCGGGGACGTGGGCCGCGGGCGGCAGGCGACTGCGGAAGCGCCGTAGGCCGCGCGCGGACAGGCTCGACCACGAGTAGCAAGGGTCGAGCTCGGGGATGAAGACGGCGCCCGGGGAGAAGAGGAGCGCCCCGTCCACCATCCGGTGGACCGGCATGTGGAGGTGCCCGACCACCACGCAGTCCACGTCGCCGAAGCGGCGGCGCATCGCGCCCTCGAAGCCCAGCAGCACCGTGCGGGCGGTCAGGAGCGAGAGCGCGGCGGCCGGAAGCTCCACGGCCTTGGTGCGCGCGCCGTGGGTGAGCCCGATCCGCCGCCCGCCGGCCTCCACGACCGCGTCCCTCGGGAGGCCGCCGATGCCCGCCTCCTCATCGTGGTTGCCCGCGCACCGCCACGACCGGCGCGATCCGCCCGAGCTCCTCGAGCACCACGACGTCGGTGAGGTCGCCGGCGTGCAGGATCAGGTCGACCCCGTCGAGGACCTCGGCCACCTCACGCGGGCAGGGCGGGGAGGTGCTCGCCCACGTGCGTGTCGGCCACCACGCCGATCCGCGCCGGGGCGCGCCGCAGGCCTAGAACCCCATCGCGTGGAAGCCGGCGTCCACGAACAGCGACTCGCCGGTGATGCTGGCGGACAGCGGCGACGCCAGGAAGAGGGCGGCGTCGGCGACCTCGTCGGCGGTGATGTCGCGCCGCAGCGGGGCGCGCTCGGCCGCCTGGTCGGCCATCGAGCCGAAGCCGGGGATCCCGCGGGCGGCGAGCGTCCGCACCGGCCCGGCCGAGATCGCGTTGACGCGGATGCCGGCGTCGCCGAGGTCCCATGCGAGGTAGCGGACGATCGCCTCGAGCGCCGCCTTGGCGACCCCCATCACGTTGTAGCCCGGGCACGGCGCGGTCGGCCGCGATGTAGCTCATCGTCATGATCGACCCGCCGCCGCCCGCGCGCATGTGCGGCTCGGCCTCGCGGGCGAGCGCCGCCAGCGAGTAGGCCGACACGTCGAGGGCCGTGTGGAAGCCCTCCCGGCCGGTGTCGACGAAGCGCCCTCCGAGGTCCTCGGCCCGGGCGAAGGCGACGGCGTGGACGAGCGTGTGGAGCCCGCCCAGCGCCTCCGCGGCGCCGGCCACCGCCGAGGCCACCTGGGCGTCGTCCTGGACGTCCAGGGGCAGCACGGCCTGGCAATGGGAGAGGGTCTCGGCCAGCTTGCGCACGTCGCCCTCGGTGCGCTCGTTCTGGTAGGTCAGCGCGAGGCGCGCCCCGGCCTCGTCGAGCCGGCGGGCGATCGCCCAGGCGATGCTGCGCTTGTTGGCCACGCCCACGACCAGGCCGGTCGTTCCGTCGAGCAGATCGGTCACCCGCGGTCCTCCCAGGAGACGCTCCTCGGGTCGGTGACGGTCGTCCCCCGCCGCCCGGATCGGGCGGCACGCTACCACCCCGGCTCCTTGCGCCCGCGACGGCGGACGGCCACGCTCCCTGCGTGCAGCGCGCACTCGTCGTCCTCGTCGCCGTCGCCGCCGTGCTGGCGTCGACGGGCACGGCGTTGGGGCACGCGGTGCTGGCGTCGTCGTCCCCGGCGGCCGACTCCCGCCTCGCCGCCGCGCCCGAGCAGGTGACGCTGACCTTCAGCGAGCCGGTCGAGATCGTGCAGAGCGAGGACATCGACGTCGTCGATGCCGAGGGGAACGACGTCACGGGCGGCCCGGCGACGAACGACGCCCAGGCCCGGGTGGTCGAGATCCCGCTGCGCCCCGGGCTCGCCGACGGGACCTACACGGTGCGGTACAAGGTCGTCTCGTCGGACTCCCACGTCATCGGCGGCGTGCTCGTGTTCGGCGTCGGGCCGGGCGAGCTCGGCCAGCCGTTCCTCGGGGGGACGAACGACGGCCCCTCCGAGACCGGGCCGTGGGGGGTGAGCTCGCGGTTCCTCGAGATGGTGGGCCTGGGCGGCCTGGTCGGGCTGCTCGCCTTCCGCTGGCTGGTCTGGGGGCCGGCGGTGCGCGCCGGGGGCGCGGGACGGGACCGCGAGGCGGTGCTGGGCTGGGGCCGGGACGTCTTCTGGGTCGGGTTCGGCGCGCTCGCGGTCGGGGCCATGCTGGCCGAGGGGTACCTGCTGGTCGTGCAGAGCGCGAGCGTGCTCGGCACCGGCGTCGTCGAGGCGCTCGGCGACGCGACCGGCATCAGCCAGGTGCTCGGGGACACCCGCTTCGGCTCGCTGGTCCAGCTGCGCGGGGCCCTGCTCTTCGGCCTCTTCGCCATCGGGGCGATCCAGTTCATCCGCGAGTACGGCAACGCGGGGTCGCCCCGGCCGCCGTCGGCGACCGGCTCGCGCGTCGGCGCGCTGGTCATGGCCGCCCTGCTGCTGGCGGTGCTCGGCGGCATCGCCGCCCAGGGCCACGCGAGCGTGGCGCCCTGGTCGGGCCTGCAGGTCGCCGCCCAGCTCGTCCACATCGTCGCCGTGGCCGTCTGGATCAGCGGGCTGGCCCTGGTGGCCCTGACCTACCGCCGGCTCCCGGCCGTGGCGCCGGAGGACGGGCCGGCGCTCTCGACCCGGGTCCTGGCCCGCTTCTCGCGGGTGGCCCTGATCGCCGTGGGCCTGGCGGTGCTGACGGGCGTGATCCGCTCGCTGGCCGAGCTCGACGACCCCGCCGAGCTGTGGAACACCGCCTACGGGCGCAGCATCCTCTTCAAGATCGCCCTCCTGATCCCGATCGCCGCGCTGGCGCTCTACAACCGGCGCATCCTGGCGGCCCTGCGGAGGGTCCCGCGGCCCAACATGCCGACGATGCGGCTGGTGCGGCGCATGGCGGCATCCGAGCTCGCGCTGTCGCTCGCCGTCGTCGTGATCGCCTCCCTGCTCGTGGCGCAGGTGCCCGGCGGGACGTAGGCTGTCGGCCCGGACCGACGAGCACACCGAGGAAAGGTGTTCCCCCGCCCATGAGCACGATCAGCCCCCCGGAGGGAGTCGAGATCACCGCCGAGGTCCCGCCCGAGGGGGCGGAGATCCTCACCAACGAGGCCATCGCGCTCGTCGCGAAGCTGCACCGCGCGTTCGAGCCGCGGCGCCGCGAGCTGCTGGCCGCGCGCGTCGCGCGCGCCGGGGCGCTCGACGAGGGCTCCGAGCCGGACTTCCTGCCCGAGACCGCCCACATCCGCGACGACAAGAGCTGGAAGGTGGCGCCCGCGCCGCCCGACCTCCAGGACCGTCGCGTGGAGATCACGGGGCCGGTCGAGCGGAAGATGATCATCAACGCGCTCAACTCCGGCGCCAAGGTGTTCATGGCCGACTTCGAGGACTCGAACACCCCCACCTGGGAGAACACGCTCCAGGGCCAGATCAACCTGCGCGACGCGGTCGACGGGACGATCACCTTCACCAACCCGGACGGCAAGGAGTACGCGCTGGGGGAGACCCTGGCGACGCTGCTCGTGCGCCCCCGCGGCTGGCACCTGATCGAGAAGCACGTGCTCATCGACGGCGAGCCGGTCTCGGCGGGGATCTTCGACCTCGCGCTCTTCGCGTTCCACAACGCGAAGACCCTCCTGGCGAAGGGGTCGGGGCCCTACTTCTACCTGCCGAAGCTGGAGAGCCACCTCGAGGCCCGGCTCTGGAACGACATCTTCCTCGTCATCCAGGAGGAGATCGGGATCCCCCGCGGCAGCATCCGCGCCACGGTCCTCATCGAGACGATCCTCGCCGCGTTCGAGATGGACGAGATCCTCTACGAGCTGCGCGAGCACTCGGCCGGCCTCAACTGCGGGCGCTGGGACTACATCTTCAGCGTGATCAAGAAGTTCCGCACCCGGCCGGACTTCGTCCTGGCCGACCGCGTCCTCGTCACGATGACGACCCACTTCATGCGCTCCTACTCGCTGCTTGCGATCAAGACCTGCCACGCGCGCGATGCGCACGCGATCGGGGGCATGGCCGCCCAGATCCCGATCAAGAACGACCCCGAGGCCAACGAGGAGGCGCTCGCCAAGGTCCGCGCCGACAAGGAGCGCGAGGCCAACGACGGCCACGATGGCACCTGGGTCGCCCACCCCGGCCTGGTGCCGATCGCGATGGAGGCCTTCGACGCGGTCATGACGGGCCCCAACCAGGTCGACCGCAAGCGCGAGGACGTCAGCATCACGGCCAAGGACCTGCTGACCTTCGTCCCGGAGGGGCCGATCACCGAGGCCGGCCTGCGCACGAACATCAGCGTCGGCGTCCAGTACCTCGGCGCCTGGCTCAACGGCATCGGCTGCGTGCCCATCAACAACCTGATGGAGGACGCCGCCACGGCCGAGATCTCCCGCAGCCAGGTCTGGCAGTGGATCCACAGCGCCAACGGCGTGCTCGACGACGGCCGGAAGGTCGACGCCGAGCTGTTCCGGACGATGCTCGCCGAGGAGCTCGACAGCATCCACGGCAAGTACCCGGAGAGCCTGGCGCCCTTCTTCGACCGCGCGGCGGCGCTCTTCGACGACATCTCCACGTCGGAGGACTTCGTCGACTTCCTGACCCTGCCGGCCTACCGGATGATCGACTGAGGCTGCTGCTCCTGCGCCACGGGATCGCGGAGGACGCGAGCCCGAGGACCGGGTTCCGCGACGCGCCCCGGGAGCTCACGCCCGAGGGCGCGGCGCGCATGCGCGCCGCCGCCGACGGCATGGCCGCGCTCGGGATCGACGCGGAGGTCGTCCTGACCAGCCCGCTGATCCGCTGCCGCCAGACGGCGGAGATCGTCTGCGCCCGGCTCGGCGGCGCGCCGGTCGAGGACGGGCGCCTGTGCCCGGGGATGGACCTCGACGCGCTCGAGGACGCCCTGCTGGCGCACCCGGACGCGGGGAAGCTGCTGGTCTGCGGCCACGAGCCGGACCTCTCCGAGGCCGTCGCCGGGCTCACCGGCGGCGGCCTCGTGGAGTTCCGCAAGGGCTCGCTCGCGCTGCTCGACGTCGCCGCGGTGCGCCCCGCCGGCGGCCGCCTGAGAGCGCTCTACCCCCCCTCGGCGCTGCGGAGGCTCGGGGCCTCCTGAGGCGCCGCCTCCTCGCTCGCGCGGGCGCGCGGGCGGATCACCGTCGCCGCGATGAACAGGGCGACGCCGACGAGCGATGCCGCGACGATGAACGCCAGGGCGTAGCCGCCGGTCAGCGCCGAGGCCGTCGACTCGCCCTCGGCGAGCAGGTCCTCGGTCCGGGAGGCCGAGAGCGTGGCGAGCACGGCCAGGCCGAGCGCGCCGCCGACCTGGAGCGACGTGTTCACGAGCCCGGAGACCAGGCCGGCGTCGGCGGGCGTCGCGCCGGACATGGCGAGGTTCATGAGCGCCGGGAACGCCAGCCCGGCCCCGCCGCCGAGCAGCAGCATCGACGGCAGGATGTCCACGGCGTAGGACGCCTGCTCGGGGACCCGCGAGAAGAGGGCGAGGCCCGCGACGGCGAGCACCAGCCCCACGAGCAGCACCGGCCGCTCCCCGAACCGCATCGTCAGCCGCGGGGTGACCGCGAGCGACAGGGCCCCGATCAGGACCGCGACCGGCAGGAACGCCAGCCCGGTCTCGATGGCGTCGTAGCCGAGCACGCGCTGCATGTAGAGGACGCCGAGGAAGAACATCCCGAAGAGCCCGGCGACCATGAGCACCTGCACCAGGTTGGCGCCGGACACGTTGCGCGAGCGCAGGATCCGCAACGGCATGAGCGGCGTGCGGGCGCGCGACTGGCGCAGGACGAACGCGGCGAGCAGGGCGATCGCCACCGCGCCGAGCCCCAGCGTCCGCGCCGACGCCCAGCCGTGGTCGGCCGCGCCGACGATCGTGTAGACGCCCAGCATGAGCCCGCCGGTGACCAGCACGGCGCCCAGGAGGTCGGCCCCCTGGCGCAGCCCGATGCCCCGGTCCGGGGCGATCAGGCGCAGCGCCAGCAGCGCCGTCCCGACGCCGATCGGCAGGTTGACGAAGAAGATCCAGTGCCAGCTGATCGCCTGGGTGAGGACGCCTCCGGCCAGGAGGCCGATGGAGGCGCCGGCCGCGGCCACGAAGCTGTAGACGCCGATCGCCGTCGCGCGCTCGCGCGGCTCGGTGAACATCGTCACGATCATTCCCAGGATCACGGCCGAGGCGAGCGCGCCCCCGACGCCCTGGAGGAAGCGCGCGCCGATCAGGACCTCCTGGCTCTGCGCGAGGCCGCAGAGCAGCGACGCCCCGGTGAAGACGCCGAGGCCGGCGAGGAAGACGCTGCGGCGCCCGAGCAGGTCGCCGAGGCGGCCGGCGAGCAGGAGCAGGCCGCCGAAGGGGATCAGGTACGCGTTGACCACCCAGGCGAGGCTGGACTGCGAGAAGCCGAGGTCGTCCTGGATGGCCGGGAGGGCCACGTTCACGATCGTGCCGTCGAGGATGACCATGAGCATCCCCGCGCAGAGCACGATGAGCGCCAGCCAGCGCGAGCGCTCGGCCGAAGGGCCGGTGGACGTCATCCGTTCGCCTCCTGGAGTCGGGGACCAGGAGCGACCGTAGCAGATTATCTACTGTCTGATGATCTTCTACGTGATGACGGTGGGCGCCCGCTCGGCGCGGCGCCTGACCGGCTTCTCGCAGGTGGCCGGAGCCGACAGGCGCCCGGTGACCAGCCGCTCCAGCGCGGAGACGAAGGCGGCCCGCTCCCGGGCGGGCAGCGTCCCCAGCACGTCGTCGTAGACGCGGTCCACGACGGCACGCGCCTCGGCGACCACCCGCGCGCCCTCGTCGGTCACGGCGACGATCCGCGCGCGGCGGTCGCCCGGCGCAGGGCGGCGCTCCGCCAGGCCGGCCGCCTCGAGCTCGTCCAGGGTGGCGACCATCGTGGTGCGGTCGAGGTCGCAGATCTGGGCGAGGTGGCCCTGGGTGAACTCGCCCACCATCGCCTTCGACAGGACGCAGTTGGCCCGCGCCGAGATGCCCAGGCCCTCGAGCCCGGCCGTCAGCTCGTTGGCGAGCGCGTGGCTCGTCTGGCCCAGCAGCAGCATGAGGTCCGCGTCGGTGCGGGCGGGGTCGTCGGCCATGGGGCCATGATAGCGGATCGTTTTCACATCAGATGATCAGAGAGCAGATCGTCAGGGCGCGACGACGAGCACGACGCGCCCGCGCCGGACCTCGACCGACACCCCGCCGCCCCCACCGGGAGCGGTCCAGCGCAGCAGGGCGTGGGCGCCGTGCTGCACGGGCGGGGCCCAGGTCGCGTTCGCCCCCGCGGTCGCGATCAGGCGCGCCGCGGCCTCACGCGACCCGTGCGCGACCCCGGCCGCGTCGAGCCACGCGACGCTCTCGTCGAGGCAGGCGGCCACCGCGTCGGCGTCCCCGGCGGCCGCCGCCCGGATCAGCTCCTCCAGGACCGGGCGCGCCGCCTCGGCGCGCTCCGCGTCGCTCGGGTGGCGGCCGGCGGCCGCGCTCACATCCCCGGCGGGGACGGCTCGATCGAGCGGGCGAAGAGCGGCTGCAGCTCCTCGGGCAGCTGCGTGGCGGCGGAGTCGACCAGCCCGGCCACCAGCTCCATGCGCTGCTCCTGGGCGGCCTCCCGCACCTGCTCCCACCCCGCGCGCTCGGCCTCGCGCTCGTGGCCGACGGCCAGGTCGGCCATGGTCATCGCCACCTTCTCCGCCACGCGGGGGGAGGAGAGCTGGTGGTGGGCGTCGACCATGAGGATCAGCCGGATCCACGCCTGGCCGCCGTGGTCCTCGGCGTGGCGCACCCAGTCGGGGGACACGTGGGGCCGCAGCCTCTCGATCAGCCCCGCCCACGCCTCCGGGTCAGTCAAGCCGCCTCGCCCGCCGCTCTCGGCGGCGTCGGAACTCGTCGGCGGAGGGTCAAAGACGCGAGAGGAGGTCGGCCTTCTTGGCCTGGAACTCCTCCTCGGTGATGAGGTCCTCGTCGCGGAGACGGGCGATCTCGCGGATCAGCTCCGTCGGGGAGTCCGGGGCGCGCTTGGGCCGCCGGAGCGGCGGGTCGCCCACGAGCTTCGAGACGTCGTCGGCGGCCTGGCGCGCGAGGCGCTGGGCCTGGTCCATCGCCTTCGACAGCTCCTGGCCGAGGTCGCGCAGCGCCTGGCGGACCTGCTCCTGGGACTCCGTCATATCCGGCACTCTCGCACATCCCCGACCTTGACGAGCCGCCCCGCGACGGTGGTACCGTCAGACATGATGAACCCGGAAACGACCGCCGGGACGTCTCGGGCCGAGCTCTCGCGCCGGGCGAGCGAGGCGCTCGACAAAGTGGCGTGCGCCGCCGACCGCCGCCTGGAGCGCCACGCCGGGGGCTTCGGCCTCTCGGACGCCAAGCTCGAGGTGCTCGAGGTGCTGAGCTGCTGCGACGACCGGCGCGCCTGCCTGCACGCGCTGGGCGACGAGCTCCGGGTCACCCGCCCCAACGTCACCAAGCTGGTGGACGGGCTCGAGCGGGGCGGCCTCGTCGAGCGCCTCCCGCACCCGAGCGACCGCCGCATGGTCCAGGCCCACGTGACCACGGAGGGCCTGCGGGTCGCCCAGCGGGCCCTGCCGGGGCGGGGCGAGGTCCTGGAGCGGCTGTGGGACGGCCTGGACGACGACGAGCTCGCGCAGCTCGCCGCCCTCCTCCAGGCCGTCGCCGACCGCTCTCAGCGCGCGCCGATCTCCACGTAGTCGCGCTCGTCCGCGCCGACGTAGATCTGGCGCGGCCGCGAGATCTTCTGCTCCTTGTCCTGCAGCATCTCGGCCCACTGGGCGACCCACCCCGGGGTGCGGCCGATGGCGAACAGGACCGTGAACATGTCCGCCGGCATCCCCAGCGCCTCGTAGATCAGGCCGCTGTAGAAGTCGACGTTGGGGTAGAGCTTGCGCGAGACGAAGTACTCGTCCTCGAGCGCGATCCGCTCGAGCTCGACCGCGATCGCCAGCAGCGGGTTGACCCCGGTCACGTCGAAGACGTCGTCGCAGGCCTTCTTGATGATCGTCGCCCGCGGGTCGTAGTTCTTGTAGACCCGGTGGCCGAAGCCCATCAGGCGCTCCTTGCCGGCCTTCACGCCCTCGATGAAGGCGGGGATGTTGTCCGTCGTCTCGATGCGGCGGAGCATCCGTAGGACGGCCTCGTTGGCGCCCCCGTGGAGCGGGCCGTAGAGCGCCGAGACCCCGGCGGCGACGGCGGAGTACGGGTCCACCTGCGACGAGCCCACGCTGCGCACGGCGCTCGTCGAGCAATTCTGCTCGTGGTCGGCGTGGAGGATGAAGAGCACGTCCAGCGCCCGCTCGATGCGGGGGTCCGGCTCGTAGCGCTTGCCCCCGATGGTGAACAGCATCGAGAGGAAGTTCGCCGAGTAGGAGAGCTCGTTCTCCGGGTAGACGTAGGGCTTGCCGCTGGTGTGGCGGTACGCCCAGGCGCCGAGGGTCGGCATCTTGGCGATGAGGCGCACGATCTGCAGGTACCGGTTGTCGGCGTCCTGGATCTCCTTGGCCTCGGGGTAGAAGGTGCTGAGGGCCCCGACGCTCGACTGGAGCATCCCCATCGGGTGGGCGTCGTAGCGGAAGCCCTGCATGAGGCTCTTCACGTTCTCGTGGACGAACGTGTGGTGGGTGATGTCGTGTACCCAGCCATCGAGCTGCTCGGCGGTGGGCAGATCCCCGAAGACGAGCAGGTAGGCCACCTCGAGGAAGCTGCTCTTCTCGGCGAGCTGCTCGATGGGGTATCCCCGGTAGCGGAGGATGCCGGCGTCGCCGTCGAGGTAGGTGACCGCGCTGCGGCACGATGCGGTGTTCATGAAGGCCGGGTCGTAGGTCATGAGGCCGAAGTCGTCCTCGTCGACCTTGATCTGGCGGAGCTCGGTGGCCCGGATCGTGCCGTCGGCGATCGGCAGCTCGTAGCTGATGCCGGTCCGGTTGTCCGTGATCGTGAGCGTCTCGGCGCCGGAGTCGCCAGCAGGAGGGGTGGTCGCCGTCGACTGTTGAGTGGTCATGCAGACTGTCCCTTGACGCGGGTGTCGCACCTGCCGGTGCCCGGGGTCCTCGGGGATTCTAGTGACGCGGCGCCTGCGAGGGCTCCCGATGGGGGGATCCGGTCACCCCTGGTACCATCGGGACGTCCTGCGTACGCGCGGGATACGGCTCACGCCGCCTGACACGCCGCCGCTCGGCGGCCCACATCGGATTCCTGGAGGTACCTTGGCCGAGCACGAGAGCTCTCTGGCCGTGCTGGTCGACTTCGAGAACATGGCCCGACCCGGGGCCAAGGGACGAGGCGACTTCGACATCCACCTGGTCCTCGACCGCCTCGCGGAGAAGGGGCGCGTGCTGGTCAAGCGCGCCTACGCGGACTGGAGCCGCTACCGCGACGCGCGCCACGAGCTGCAGAACGCCGGGCTCGGGCTCATCGAGATGCCCTCGGCCCGCGAGGGCGCCAAGAACCGCGCCGACATCCAGATGGCCGTCAACGCGATGGAGCTGGCCTACAGCCGCGAGCACGTCAACAACTTCGTCATCGTCTCGGGCGACAGCGACTTCACGCCGCTGGTCGGCAAGCTGCGCGAGCTCAACAAGCGCGTCATCGGGGTCGGCAACCGCGACTCGGCGAGCGACCTGCTGGTCGCCAACTGCGACGAGTTCATCTACTACGACACGCTGGTCGCCCGCGCCGGCGGCGGCTCCCCGCGCCGCCGCGGCAGCGGCGGCGGGCTGAACCCGGTCCAGCTCCTGCAGGAGACGCTCACCGCCCTGCAGCGCGAGGGGACCGAGTGGCCGCTCGCGAGCGTCGTCAAGGACTCGATGCGCCGCAAGTACCCGGCCTTCGACGAGACCGACCACGGCTTCTCGACGTTCTCCAAGTTCCTGGAGGACGCCGCCGGGACCGGCCTCGTGAAGATCGAGACCGACCCGCGCAGCGGCACCTACCGGGTGGAGCTCGCGAACACCACCGCGCCGCCGCCGGCCCCCGCCGCGACGCCGGCCGAGCGCCCCGCCGAGGAGGGCGAGGGCCGGCGGCGGCGGCGGCGCGGAGGCCGTCGCGCCGAGCCGGCCGCTGCCGAGGCCGGCGCGGGGTCCGAGGCCGCGGAGGCCGAGTCCGCCGAGGCCGAGGCCGAGGCCGAGGCCGCCGAGGTCTTCGAGGTGCGCGTCGAGCCCACGCCGGACCCCGACCTCGGGGCGCTGCCGCCGCTCGACGAGCCGATCTCCTACGAGGACATGATCATGCTCGGCCCGGCCCCTGAGGTCGGCGAGGACGTCCCCGACCTCGTCGAGGTGTCCGACGTCGCGGCGGGCGAGCCGCCGCCGCGCAGCTCGCGCCGCCGCCGCCGGCGCGCGGCGGTCGCCGACCCGGAGCCGACGGTGGCCGACCTCGAGCCGGTCGAGGAGATCGTCGTCCTGCTCCCGGAGGCGGTCGGGGAGGGGGAGCCCGCCCCCGAGGCCGCCGCAACGGCCGAGGCCGAGGAGCCCGCCCCGCGGCGCCGGCGGCGCCGGCGCCTGACCGAGCCCGAGACCGAGCCCGCCGCTGAGACCGCACCGGCCGCCGAGCCGGAGCCGGCCGGCGCTGAGGAGGCCGCGCCGGCGCGGCGTCGCGTGCGGCGCCGCTCGGCCGCCGAGCCGGTCGCCGGCGCCGAGGCCGCCGCGGCGGAGGAGGCGCCCAAGCCGCGCCGGCGGACGACGCGCAAGAAGGCCGAGGCCGCAGCCGAGGCGCCGGCCGCCGAGGCGGCCGCGGCGGAGGAGGCGCCCAAGCCCCGGCGGACGCGCAAGAAGGCCGAGCCCGCGGAGGCCGGGGCCGCCGCCGACGAGGCCCCCAAGCCGCGCCGGCGGACGACGCGGAAGAAGGCCGAGCCCGAGGCGGCGGCCGAGGGCGAGGCCGCGGCGGCCGAGGAGGCGCCCAAGCCGCGCCGGCGCACGACGCGGAAGAAGGCCGAGCCCGAGCCCGAGGCGGTCGAGGCCTAGGGGGAGCCGAGCCGGGCGGCGAGGTCCTGCGCCGCCCGGACCACCTCGTCCTGCGGCAGGTCGGCGCCCGCCCGCGCCACGGCCTGGATGCCCTGCACGTAGGGGCCCTCGGCGAAGGTCACGAAGACGACCTGGCCCGCGATCCCGCCCTGCGACACCTCGACCCGCAGCCCGCGGGCGCCCTCCACGTCGGGGACCTCGAGCGCCGTCGCCTGGCCGAGGGGGCTGTCCTCCACCTCCGCGGCCGCGGCGTCGACCTCGCTGCGGGCCGCCTCGTCGTCGCGCATCCGTATCGCGTAGCTGCGCACCAGCGCGACGCCCCCGGCCGGATCCTCGCCCGCCTGGTCGCGCAGGAGGCCGTCGGCGTAGCCGCCCTCCTCGAGGCGACGCCGCGCCGCCTCGCGGGCCGGGTCGCCCGCCTGGTAGAGGGCGGCGACGAAGTCCTCGGCGGTCGGCAGCGGGGTGAGCTCCCCCGGCCGCACGCCCGCCAGGGCGTCCTCGGCCGGAAGGCGGCCGGCCAGCTCGTCGGCGGGCGCGGTCGCCGCGGTGGACGCGCCGGTGGGCGGGGGCGGCGCGGCGGTGCTCGCCGCCTCGGTCGAGCCGTCGCCGGACGACCCGCCGCAGGCTGCCGCCAGCGCGATCGCGCCGACCGCGAGGGTCGCGGCGAGCGCCCGCCTCACCCGATCTCCACCGGCTCCTCGGCGATCTGCTCGCCCTCCTCCGCGCCCCGGCTGATGCGGAACGCCCGGATCTCGGGTGCGTCGCGGTCGGCGATCGACACGATCAGGTAGAGCGTGTCGGGGAAGAAGGCCAGCTCGACGTCGGTGCGCGAGGGGTAGGCGGCCGAGCGGGTGTGCGAGTGGTAGATCGCCAGCAGGTCCTCGCCCGAGGCCTCGATGTCGTCCATGATCCGCAGCTGCTCGCGCGGCTCCATGACGTACATGAACGGGCTGCCCTCGGTGTTGCCCGCCCGCAGGACCCGGGTGGCCTCGCCGTGGAGGCCGGCGATCATCCCGCAGCACTCGTTGGGCAGATCGGCGATCGCGTGGTCCACCAGCTCCTGGGCGAGGGTGGGGGCGATCCGCACCGGCGGAACGCTACCCGAGGCTGGACCGCCCCCCGGTCAGGCCGGGCAGGCGCGAGGTCGCGGCCAGAACGCTTTTTCCGGCGCCTGCCCCGGCGAAGCCGGTGCGCCGGTCTGCCGGAGGGCCCGGCCAGGGCCCGGAGGCGCGCATGGCCGCCCGAAAGAGGCGGCCATCCGCATCCTTCTCACCAGAAGATGCCGTGGTCGAGCGCGTCCTCGACGTCGTCGACGTCGTCGGTCCAGATGCCGGCCGACAGGTACTTCCAGCCGCCGTCGCAGACGATCCCGACGACGGTCCCGCGCGTCATCCCGGCGGCGATGCGGGCGCAGACGTGGATGACGGCGCCCGACGAGACGCCCGCGAAGATGCCCTCCTCGGTGGCGAGGCGGCGGGTCATGACGATCGAGTCGCGGTTCGAGACCAGCAGCTTGCGGTCGAGCCGCGCCACGTCGAGGATCGGCGGGACGAAGCCGTCGTCGAGGCTGCGCAGCCCGCTCACCGGGTCGCCCTGGAGCGGCTCGCAGGCGACGATCTCGATCTCGGGCCGGTGCTCCTTCAGCCGGCGCGACGACCCCATGAGGGTCCCGCCGGTGCCGAGCCCGGCCACGAAGACGTCGATCTCCGGGCAGTCGCGCACGATCTCCTCGGCCGTGCCCTCGTAGTGGGCGCGCGGGTTGGCCGGGTTGCCGTACTGGAAGGGCATGTAGAGCCCGTTCTCCGACGAGAGCCGCCGCGCCACCTCGACCGCCCCGTTCGAGCCGAACTCGCCGTCGGTCGGCACGATCTCGGCGCCGTACAGCTCGAGCAGCTGGCGGCGCTCGGGGGTCACGTTCTCGGGCATCACCGCGACCAGCTTGTAGCCGCGCACCCGGCAGATCATCGCCAGCGAGATCCCGGTGTTGCCGGAGGTGGGCTCCATGATCGTGTCGCCGGGCTTGACCACGCCGCGCCGCTCGGCGTCCTCGATCAGCGCCAGGGCGGTGCGGTCCTTGATCGAGCCGGTCGGGTTGTGGCTCTCCAGCTTCGCCAGGACCCGCACCTCGGGGTTGGGCGAGACGTGGTGCAGCTCGACGAGGGGCGTCTCGCCGATCGTCGCGACGAGGTCGGCCGAGACCGTCGTGGGCGGCGGCGCCAGGCCGACGTCGGTCACGGCCCGGCCCTCCGAGGACCGGCCGCCGCCGAGAGCGGCCGGGGCCGAGGGGGGCTCATCGGGGCCCCCCCGGCCATCGCCGGCAGGATCAGGAGCGTGTCGCCGTCGGAGACCTCGGTGTCGAGCCAGGCCAGCAGCCGGACGTCCTCGTCGTTGAGGTACACGTTGACGAACCGGTGCAGCTCGCCCTCCGGCGTCTGGAGCTGGGCCCGCACGCCGGGGTGCTTGGCGTAGAGGTCGTCGAGCACCTCGCTGACCGTCCCGCCCGAGACCTCGATCTCGCGCTCGCCCCCGGTGGCCTGGCGCAGCACCGGGGGGATCCTCACGACGCTCACGCCGTCGCGGTCGCCACGCCGTGCCTACCCACCCCGGCGCACCAGGCGTCGTAGTCGCGGAACTCCAGCACGGCGTTCGGGCCGCACGCGGGGCAGTCGGGGTCGCGCCGCACCTTGAGCTCGGTGAATGTCATCGCCAGGGCGTCGTAGATCAGGAGGCGGCCGGAGAGGGTCTCGCCGATGCCGAGCATCACCTTGATGGCCTCGTTCGCCTGGATGTTCCCCATGACGCCGCACAGCACGCCCAGCACCCCGGCCTCGCCGCAGGACGGCGCCATGTCGGGCGGCGGGGGCTCCGGGAAGAGGCAGCGGTAGCAGGGGCCCTCGTAGGGCATGAAGACCGACGCGTGGCCCTCGAAGCGCAGGATGCTCGCGTGCACCAGGGGCGTGCGCGTCATCAGCGCCGCGTCGTTCAGGAGGTAGCGCGTGGGGAAGTTGTCGGCCCCGTCGACGATCACGTCGTAGTCGGCGATCAGGTCGAGGACGTTGTCCTTGTCCACCCGGAAGGGGTGCACGTTGACCTGCACGTCGGGGTTCAGCGCCTCGATGGCGATCCTGGCCGACTCGCCCTTGGGCATGCCGACGCGGTCGGTCGTGTGGATGATCTGCCGCTGCAGGTTGCTGGCGTCAACCACGTCGTCGTCCACGAGCCCGATGGTCCCGACGCCGGCGGCCGCGAGGTAGAAGGCGGCGGGTGAGCCGAGGCCCCCCGCGCCGATCAGCAGCGCCTTGGAGCCGAGCAGCTTGAGCTGGCCCGCCTCGCCGATCTCGGGGATCAGCACGTGGCGGCTGTAGCGCGAGCGCTGCTCCGGCGTCAGGGTCTGCGGGACGTCCCAGGGCTGGCCGCTCTGCTTCCAGCGGGCGAACCCGCCGGCGAGGCTGGAGACGTCCTCGTAGCCCATCTCACGCAGCGTGGTGCCGCCCAGCAGCGACCGGTTGCCGGAGGCGCACGAGAGCACGATCTCCTGGTCGGGGCGGGCGACGCCCGCGATGCGGCTCTCGAGGAAGCCGCGGGGGATGTGGATCGACCCGGGGATGCGACCCTCGTCCCACTCGGACTGCTCGCGCACGTCGATCACGAGCGGCGGATCCCCGGCGTCGCGCCGGGCGGCGAGGTCCGCGACCTGAACCTCGGGCACTTGCTCGCGGGCGTTCGCGAGGAGATCCTGGTAGCTGCGCGCCATGTCGTCTCCAGTGAAAGCGGCTGAACCAGTGATTCTACGCGGGGATTCTACCCTTTTCCCGCCGAACGGCGGCTGACGGCGCTCCCCGCGGCGCCGATGCTTCAGAAAGTGTAGCGCCGCGAGGAGCCATGATGACGCCCATGGCCCGGGCCACCCTCCCCAAGAGCGCCTTCTCCAACATCGACGGCAGGACGCGCTGCCCGACGCCGGACTGCTGGGGCGACCTGCTGCTGATCCCGACCGGCGCCGCAGACGCGGACGGCATCCCCTCCTTCCAGCCGTTCACCGCCTGCCCGCTCTGCGGCGAGGCGTTCGACCTCGAGCCGGACGTCTCCGACCGCGACCTGTTCCTGCGCATCTCATGGCTGCGCGCGAACCCCCACGAGGCGGAGGGCGAGGGGTCGTGAGGTCCGTCCTCCGGGTCGTCGTCGGCGTGGTGCTGGGGGCCATCGTCGGGACGGTCGTCTTCCTGATCATGATCCAGGGGTCGTTCCGCCAGGGCTACACCGACCTCGACTTCAACCACGTCCTGGGGACGATGATCAAGGGCTCGGCCGAGGAGGAGACCGGCGTCAGCGAGGCCCTCGGCGTCGTCGGTGACACGGCCGGTCCCACCGGGCTCTACGCGACCCTCATCGGCGCGGGCGTCCTGATGCTGATCCACGCGCTGGTGATCCACCCGCTCGTGCGCCGGCACTGGACGGTGCAGGGCCTGGTCCTCGGCGCCGTCACGGCGCTCGTGGTCGGGGTCGGGTTCTGCGCGGCCGCCGACGCGCGGCTCGACACCCCGACCGGGATCTTCGGGGTCGACGCCGGCGGCATCACCCCACTGGTCATCGTCCTCTGCTCGCTCGGCTTCGGCCTCGCCGGCGCGCGCGTCCACAGCCTCGCCCTGACCCCGGGCTGGTGGGAGGTGCAGGAGGAGGATGTCGCCGCCGAGATCGAGCGCGTCGCCGCGCTCGAGCCCTCCGAGCCCTCACTCGAACTCGCCGAACAGGGGCCCGAACAGGGCCGCGTGGGCGCCTGACGTGAGCCCCAGGCGCTCGGGTGGCGCCGCGCGAGCGAGCTCCTCGTAGCTCCCGACCTCCGCGTCGTCGGGCACCGCCGCGCGCAGGGCGTCGGCGTCGCCGCCCGGGCCGAAGGCGCGCAGGGCGGCCTGGAGGTCGCGGCCGAGGATGGGCCGTCCGCCCGGCATGCCGACAACCTAATCTAGGCGGATGAGCGCGACCGTCCCCACGGCGCTCCCGCCCGCCGACGCGCGCGGGTCGATGGACCGCGCGGGCCTGACGCTGCTGGCCGCGGGCCACCTCGTCATCGACGGGTCCAGCGGCGCGGTCCCCGCGATGCTGCCGGTCTTCACGGCCATCTACGCGCTCTCGGACCTCGCCGCCAGCATGATCCTCGGGGCGTCGCTGCTGGTGTCGTCGGCGATCCAGCCGCTGTTCGGGCTGCTGGCCGACCGCCGGCCCACGCCGGCCTTCCTCTGGGGCGGCGTGGCCGTCGCCGCCGCGGGCCTGGCCGTGTCGGGCCTCGCGGGCGGCTATCTCGGCGTTCTGGCGTGCATCGTCGGGTCCGGGCTCGGCATCGCGGCCTTCCACCCCGAGGCTGCGCGCGTGGCGAACCAGATCTCCGCCGGCCGCCCGGCGACCGGGCTGGCGTGGTTCATGGTCGGGGGCCACGCCGGCTTCGCGCTCGGCCCGCTGCTCGCCGCGCTCTTCATCCCGCTGCTCGACGAGCGCGCCACACTGGTCTTCCTGGTGCCGGGCATCGCGGTCTCACTGTGGCTCTATCGCCAGCGCGGACGCCTGACCGTCGCGGTCCCGCGCCCGCGCGCCCACGCTCCGCGCCGCGCCCGCGCCAGCAATTGGAACATCGGCCTGCTGCTGTTCGTCACCAGCATGCGCACCTGGACCGTGTTCTGCCTGCTCGCCCTCGCCCCGCTGCTGCTCGTCGACGACCGCGGCTACTCCGACCAGGCCGCCGGCTTCGCCGTCGCGGCCTTCGCCGGCGCCGGGGCGGTCGGCACGGTCGCGGGCGCCGCCCTCGCCGACCGCGTCGGCGGCCGGCGCATGCTGCTGTGGACCCTGCCGGCGGTCGCGCCCCTGATCGCGGGCTTCCTGCTCACCGACGGGGCCGTCAGCATCGTCCTGTTCACGGCGGCCGGGTTCGTGGCGCTCGCGTCGTTCTCGGTCACCGTGATGATGGGCCAGGAGTACCTGCCCGACCGCCTGGCCCTGGCCGCCGGGCTGATGATCGGCTTCGGCGCCATCGGCGTGGCGCCTCCGGGCCTCGCGCTGTTCGGCGCGATCGCCGACGCGGCCGGGCGCGAGGCCGCCATCTGGGGGATCGCGACCCTGCCGCTGCTGGCGGGCGCCGTCGCGCTGCTCCTGCCGAAGCACGGCCCGGGCGCCGCGGAGGCGCACGCCTGATGCCCTCGCGCCGGCCGCCAATGGGCGGCGACGACCTCTTCGGCGAGGCCGTGCGCGCCCGGCTCGAGACGACGCGCCCCCTGGCCGCCCGCATGCGGCCCCAGACGCTCGAGGAGGTCGTGGGCCAGCCCGCCCTGCTCGGCCCGGGCGGCGCGCTGCGGGAGGCCATCGCGGGCGACCGCGTCCCGTCGATGGTCCTCTACGGCCCGCCGGGCAGCGGCAAGACGACGCTGGCCCGCGTGGTGGCGCAGACCACGGCGGCCGAGTTCGAGGAGCTCTCGGCCGTCTCGGCCACCGTCGCCGACGTGCGCGCCGTGCTCGCCCGCGCGCGCGACCGGCTCGCCTCCGGCGGGCGCACCGTCCTCTTCCTCGACGAGATCCACCGATTCAACCGCGCCCAGCAGGACGCGCTCCTGCCGGCCGTCGAGGACGGGCTCGTCACCCTGATCGGCGCGACGACCCAGAACCCCTGGTACGAGGTGAACGCGGCCCTCGTCTCGCGCGTGCGGGTGTTCGTGCTCGAGGCGCTGGGGCCGGACGAGGTCGGCGCGCTCATCGACCGCGCCGTGGCCGCGCCCCAGGGCCTCGCCGGCCGCGTGCGCCTGGGGCCCGAGGCGCGGGCGGCGCTCATCGCGCGGGCCAACGGCGACGCGCGCGGCGCCCTCAACCTGCTCGAGGCCGCCGCGGCCGGGACGGCGGACGGCGAGGAGGTCACCCTCGACGCGGTGCGGGCGGCGTCGGGCGGCCGTGCGGTCGTCTACGACCGCGAGGGCGACGCCCACTACGACACCATCTCGGCCTTCATCAAGAGCCTGCGCGCCAGCGATCCCGACGCCGCGATCTACTACCTCGCGGTGATGATCGCCGGCGGCGAGGACCCGAAGTACATCGCGCGGCGCCTGATCGTCGCCGCCAGCGAGGACGTGGGCAACGCCGACCCGCGCGCGCTGGAGGTGGCCGTGGCGGCCGCGCGCGCGGTCGAGTTCGTGGGGCTGCCCGAGGCGCGCATCAACCTCGCCCAGGCGACGACCTACATCGCGCTTGCACCCAAGTCGAATGCGTCGTACGCCGCCATCAACGACGCCCTGGCGCGGGTCGAGCGCGAGGGCGCCCGGCGCCCGCCCCTGGCGCTGCGCGACGCGAGCCGCGCCAACGCCCGCAACCTCGGCCACGGAGAGGGGTACCGGTACCCCCACGACAGCCCGGACGGCGTGCTCGACGAGTCGCTGCTGCCCGAGGGCATGGAAGATGCATCCTTCTTCCATCCCACCGGTCGCGGACCGGAGGGCGAGCTGTCGGCGCGGCTCCGGCGGCTGCGCGAGCGGGCCGGACCCGAGGGCGACGAGCAGCCGTTCTGAGGAGCCGGCCGCGTGGAGCTCTTCTCCCCGCAGCACCTGCTCGTCCTCGGCCTGACCGCGGCGGCGTGCGTCGGCCTCGGCCTGGCGGCGAGGCGCGACCCGGACGCCCCCTGGATCACGCCGGCCGCGCGCGGCCTGGCCATCCTGCTCGCGCTGAACGAGATCGTCTTCCACGTCGTCCACCAGCTCGACGAGGGGCTGTCGGCCCGCGGCGACCTGCCGCTGCACCTGACCGACGCGGCGACCATCGCCGCGATCATCGCGCTCTGGCGCCCGAGCGCCCTGGCCTTCGAGCTGACCTACTTCTGGGCGCTGACGGCGACGGTCCAGGCGCTGCTGACGCCGGACCTGCGCCAGGGCTTTCCCGACTACCGCTGGTGGTGGTTCTTCATCGCGCACGCGGGGGTCGTGGTCGCGGCCGTCTTCCTGGCATGGGGGCGGCGACGCACCCCGCGCCCGGGCGCGGTGCGGCGCGTCTTCGCCTGGAGCCTCGGGGTGACCGCCCTCGCGGCGGCGGGGACCCTCGCGTTCGACGGCAACTACATGTTCCTGCGCCACAAGCCCACGGACGGGAGCCTGCTGGACGTGATGGGGCCGTGGCCCTGGTACATCGTCTCGGCTGCGGCCCTTGCCCTGGCCCTTTTCTGGCTCCTGGACCGGCCCTTCGACGCGCGCCGGGGACGGCGCGGCCCGCCGGCCATCCCTAGAGTCCGACTGGGACGGGAGGACCCGACGAATGCCGGATGACGCGCCGGCCGGCCTGGCCGAGCGGCTCGACAGCGACCTCAAGGATGCGATGCGCGCGGGCGAGAAGGTTCGCCTGGGCACGATCCGCCGCGCCCGGGCCGCGCTGAAGAACGCGGAGATCGAGAACCGCGGGCGCCCTCCCCGACGACGCGGCGGTGCGGGTGCTGCGCGGCCTGGTGAAGCAGCACCGCGAGTCGATCGACCAGTTCCGCGCCGGCGGCCGCGACGACCTCGTCGCGCGCGAGAGCGAGGAGATGGCCGTGCTGGAGGGCTACCTGCCGGCCCAGATGGACGAGGCGGCGATCGCCGGCGTCGTGTCCGAGGTGATCGCTTCCGAGGGTGCGACCGGGCCGGGGGACCTCGGGCGCGTGATGAAGGCGGCCATGGCCCGCATGGGGGGCCAGGCCGACGGGAAAGTGGTCAGGACGATCGCCCAGCGCCTGCTGGAAGGAGGCTCATGAGCACCACCCCACCGACACCGCCGCCGGGGATCCCGCCGGGCGGGGAGGGGCCGCCCGAGGGGCCGGCATCGGCCGTCGGCGGCGGCACGCACGCGCCGTCCGACACGATGACCCGTTACGACGCCGAGAAGGACGTCTACCACTGCTCGTACGGCGCGCCGGCGCCGGCGCTGGCGGTGCTGGACCCGGAGCGGGAGCTGATCGTGCGCGTCAACCGCCACAACTTCCGCGTCGTCGGCTTCTCGATCCCGAACTTCACCGAGTGGCACAAGAAGCACGCCGACGAGGAGGGCAACTTCGAGGTCAACCTCCCTGACGTCTGGCCGATGGACCAGACCGACACGAGCGGCTCGACTGCGTCCTGGTAGGCGACCCGACCCCGGCCCGGGCCGGGAGTCGGTCTGGGACTACCCGCGCCCGCCGCGCATCGAGCCCGACCCGCGGCGGATCAGGGTGGTGCACGGCGACGTGGTCGTCGCCGACACCCGCCGGGCCCTCCGGGTGCTCGAGACCAGCCACCCGCCGGCCTTCTACCTGCCCCTCGCGGACGTGGCCGCCGGGCACCTGGAGCCGGCCGCCGGAGGGAGCTTCTGCGAGTGGAAGGGCGCGGCGGCCTACTTCGACGTCGTGGTGGACGGCCGCGTCGCCCCGCGCGCGGCCTGGCACTACCCGTCCCCGTCGGGGCGGTTCGCGCAGATCGCCGGGCACGTCGCCTTCTACCCGGACCGGGTCAACGCCTGTCTGGTGGACGAGGAGCGGGCGCGGCCCCAGGACGGCGGCTTCTACGGCGGCTGGATCACCGACGAGATCGTCGGCCCCTTCAAGGGAGGAGCCGGCACGCGGGGCTGGTGACGCGGGCCCTCAGAGGCGCGCGATCCGGACGGGCCCCCGCGCCGGCACGACCACCCGGAAGCCGGCCACGGCGTAGGCGCGCCGGCGGGTGGAGGGCGCGCTGACGACGAGGAGGAATCGTCGCGGCCGGATGATCGTCAGCACCACGCGGTCGCGCACCACCCGCACCCGCCGGCCCGCGGCGAAGACGATGGCGCGGGGAGCGAGGCCCCGCAGCGTGATGGTGAGGGTGCCCGCGCGCCGGTCGAGGCGGCCGCTCGCGCCGCGCGCGGCGGGGCGCGCCACCGGTGCCGCCGCCCTCGGGGACCTCGCGGCCACCGGCGGCGCGGCGGGGGGCGGAGGGGCCGGCGCGTCCGCACCGGCCGGCGGCGGCGCGACGGCGCCGACGAGGGCCGCGGCGGCGGACACCTGGGGGCGGGGGCCGATGGGCGTCTCCAGGGGATCGGGCTGGGGCACGCCGGTCGCGACGAGGGCCGCGCGCACCGCCTCCGGCGCCAGCGGCGCACCCTGCGTCGCGCGCGCCAGGCCCTGGAGCGCCGCGACGGCGCCGGCCACCGTGGCCGACGCGCTCGAGGTGCCGTCGAAGCACGACGTGTAGGCGCGGTCCTTCGGCTCGGGCGTCCCGATGCCCTCCCCGTATCCGGCCGTGAGGACGCCCGAGCCGTAGCCCTGCACGTCCACCCGCGCGCCGTAGTTGGTCCCGGCCGCGCGGGCGAGGTCGGTCCCGGTGGTGGGCGAGTCGCCCGCGCCGACGAGCAGCGCGCCGCTGTTGCCCGGATCGGCCGGGTCGGCCAGCCAGGGGAGGTTGAAGCTCGCCAGGTCGCGGTCGCCGTTGCCGGCGGGCTCGACGACCACGACGCCCGTGTCGACGATCGCGCGGATGAGGTCCCGCATCGCCGGGATGGCCTCGACCGGGGCGAAGACCGCGCTCGGAGCCGTGCCCACCAGGGTCTGCTGCTCGATCAGGAGCACGTCCCCCGGCCGCAGGTCGAGGGCGGCGGCGAGCGTGGCCCCCAGCAGGTCGTAGACCTCGGGCGTCGCCGCCGGGAACGGGGAGCGGGGCTGGATCTGGGACGCGTGGACGAGGCCGGTGATGCCCGACCCGTCGTCGTCGGCGCCCAGGATCCCGAGCACGGCCGTGCCGTGCTCCTCGGCCTTGAAGGTCCCGAGCCCGCCCGGCGTGAGGACCGGCGCCGGGAGCCCCCGGTCGCCGAGCTCCTCGTGCGTGCGGCGCCACTCGTACTCGACGTCGGCGACGCGCACGCCGGCGCCCGAGGCCGAATCGGGGATGCCGAGCCCGGCGCGGTAGTCCTGGAAGGGCTCCAGGTCCGGCGTGGCCGCCGCCGGGTCGAGGACGGGCCAGCCCTCGGCGGGCGCCGCCCGGCAGACCGCGGGCGGCGGGGGCGGCGCGTCGACCACCGCCTCGACCCCGGCCGCGCGTCGAGGCGGCGCGCGATGCGGCGGGCGTCGGCCGCGCCGGAGGCGTCAACCCGGTAGACGCGGCGCAGCTCGGGAAGGCGGCGCCCCGCCCGGCGCTCGAGCCGGGCCAGCGATGCCGCCGGCAGCGCCGGGCGGGCCTCGGCGCCCAGCGAGGCGGCGTCGGCCGGCGCGGCCGTCACCAGCACCGAGGGCGAGGGGGCCGCGGCGGCGGTGGCCGCCGCCGAGACGGCCAGCGCCACCGCCGCGGCGGCGATGAGGCGGCCTCCGAGCACGGGACTAGGATGGCGGTCCGGTCCCAGGAAGCCAACCTCCCAGGTGCGTGAGATGACCGACGACCTCGACCGGCGCGAGCGCGAGCGGGTGGCGCCCTACGTGACGGACCCGGTCGGGCCGGTCTTCGCGCTCACCGGGCTGCCCGAGGTGGTCAAGGGGGCCCTCTTCGCCCGCTACTCGCGAAGCCCGAAGTCGCTGCGGCGCCTGCTGCTCGACGAGTTCCTGCCCGACGAGGGGGGCGCGCCCGGCGTCGCCGCGCCCGTCGGCGAGGCGCGGGCCGAGGCCCTCTACGCCCGGGTCCTCGCCGAGTACGGCGACGACTCGGTCGCCCAGCTCGGCGGCGCCCACATCGCGGTCGAGGGGGCCTCCAACCTGCTCACCAAGGTCCTCCAGTGGGGGCGCCTGGCGAGCTACCTGGAGCAGTCAACGCGCTACATCGCCTTCACCGACCGCCCCGGCGGCGCGTACCGCTACCACCGCCCCGCGACGATCGTGGCGCACCCGGAGCTCGGGCCGGCGTACACGGCGACGCTGGACGACGCCTTCGCGGCGTACTCCGACCTGCTGCCCCGCATGGTCGCCCACGTCGGGGCCGAGGTGCCCGACGACCCGGCGACCCCGGCGGCGGCCCGCGAGCGCGCGGTCCGGGCGCGCGCGCTCGACCTGCTGCGGGGCCTTCTCCCGGCGGCGACCACGGCGAACGTCGGGATCTTCGCCTCGGGGCAGGCCTACGAGGCCATGCTGGTGCGGATGGCGGCCCACCCCCTGCCCGAGGCCCGCGATTGCGCCGCCCGCATGCTCGCCGAGCTGCGGAAGGTGATCCCGGCCTTCCTCACGCGCGTCGACCGGGCGGACCGCGGAGTCGCCCACGGGCGCTACCTGCGGGCGTCGGAGCTGGCCGCGGCCGAGATGGCGGCGAGCGTCCTGCCCGAGCCCGCCCGGGAGCCGTCCGGCCCGCGCGTGCGGCTGGTCGATTTCGACCCCGACGGGGAGGCGCGGGTGCTCGCCCACGCCCTCTGGCCCGCGGGCGGGGGCGGCCTTGCGGAGGCCCGCGCCCGGGCCGCCGAGCTCGCCCCGGACGCTCGTGCCCGGGCCCTCGCCGCCTGGGCGGGCGACCGCGCCGACCGCCGGCAGCGGCCGGGCAGGGCCCTCGAGGCGACGACCTACGCGTTCGAGGTCGTGTGCGACTACGGCGCCTACCGCGACCTGCAGCGTCACCGGATGCTCACCCTCCAGGCCCAGCCGCTGACGCCGCGGCTCGGATACGACGTGCCGCCGGAGGTCGCCGACGCGGGCGCGGGCGACGCGTACGACGCCGTCCAGGCCGCCTGCGCGCAGCTCCATGACGCGCTCGCGGAGGTCGTCCCGGACGAGGCCTCCTACGCCGTCACGCTGGCGCACCGCATCCGCTTCACGATGGTCCTGAACGCCCGCGAGGCGATGCACCTGATCGAGCTGCGCAGCCAGCCGCAGGGCCATGAGTCCTATCGCTGGGTCGCCCGCGAGATGCACCGCCAGATCGCCGAGGTCGCGGGCCACCGGGCCATCGCGGCGATGATGACCTTCGTGGACCGCAGCGACCCGGCGGCCGGCCGGCTGGCCGCGGAACGGCGGCAGGAGGCCCGCCGGGCGCCCGGATGAGCCCGCGGGGCCGGCGCGGCGCTACATTGCAGTCGATGGCCGACCCGCCGCCCAGCAACCGCCTCGGAGGCATGGCCCTCGCCAACGGGCTCCTCGTCCACGGCCCGCGCCACTGGGCCGCCGCGGTGCGCGACGAGGACGGGCGCATGGTCATCGCCTCCGGACGCAAGCGCCTGCTCCGCGCCGGCCGGCTGACCGAGCTGCCGGTGGCGCGCGGCCTCGTGCGGCTCGGCGAGGCCTTCGCCGTCCTGCCCGCCGTGCGGCGCGGCCTGCCCCAGGCGCGCTTCGCGCTCGAGGACCGCCGGGCCGCGCTGGCGGCCCTCGCCGCGGCGAGCGTCGCCGGGCTGGCGCGGCGGCGGCTGCGCTCGGTGCTCGCGCAGGAGGCCGTCGGGGCCGTCGCCGGCCTCGCCCCCGCCCTCGTGACCCTGCGCGGGTCGCAGGCGGCGGTCTGGCACGCCGTGGAGCACAAGAGCATCGCCGCATACGAGGCGGGCGGCCCCGACGAGGTGGCCAACGCCGCGGCCCATTCCAAGGAGCACGACCGGTGCGGCAGCAACCTCGTCGTCCCGCTGCTGGTCACGACGACGATCGGCAACACCGTCGCGCGGAAGCTCTTCGGGCGGCGCGCCATCGGCGGCCGCACGGTCGTGGCCGCACTGAGCGTGGGTGCGGCGGTCGAGGTCTTCGCGTTCTCCGCACGACGCCCGGAGCACCCGCTCTCGCGGGCCATCCACCGCATGGGGCACGCGATGCAGTCGGGCTTCGCCACGCGCGAGCCGAGCCAGGGCGACCTCCTGGTCGGCCAGGCCGCGATGGAGGCGCTGCTGCGCGCCGAGGCGGCCGACCCCCCCGGCTGACGGCCGCCCGCGATGAGCGTCTCGGCGACCGTGGTCGCGCCGGCGACCGCGCAGGCGGCCTGGGAGCGCTGGACCGACTTCGCCCGTTGGCCGGAGTGGAACCCCCCGTGCATCGGGGCCGGCCTCGACGGGCCCCTGGCCCCGGGAACGCGGCTCGAGCTGCACCTGCGCCACCCGCGTGGCCGCGACTTCTACACGCGGCCGCGCCTGACCGTCGTCGAGCCGGAGCGGGAGATCGTCTGGGAGGCGCGGAGCCTTGGCCTGCGGGCGCCGACACGCACCACGATGAGCCCCGAGCCCGACGGCACGCGCGTCACCATCGACGCCGCGGCGCGCGGCCCGATGGCCTTCGCCTACAGGATGACCGTGACCGACCGCACCCAGGCTCTAATCTACGTCGCCATGCTCGACGCCCTCAGCGACAGCGTGCGCGCGTGAGGGCGCTCATCGCCTCGGCCGCGGTCGCGGCCTGGCTCGCGTGCGCCGGCGTGGCCACCGCCCACGTCGAGGTCCTGCCGACATCGGTGCCGGCCGGCGAGGCGGTCGAGTTCATCGTCCGGGTCCCCACCGAGCGCGACCTGCCGACCACCCGGGTGCGGGTCAACTTCCCGCCGCAGGTGACCGTGTTCAGCTTCGCCGACCCTCCGCCGGGCTGGCGCATCACGCCGCTGCGCCGCCCGGACGGCCGGTTCCGCGGCGTCGTCTACAGCGGGGGGTCGATCCCGGTCGCCCACTACGCTGACTTCCGGATGCTCGGCACCCCGTTCGAGGAGGGCACCGCGATCTGGTCGTCCTTCCAGACGTACGCCGACGGGCAGGTCAAGCCCTGGACCGGGCCGCCGGAGCAGCCGGGGGCGGAGTCGACCGAGAGCGGGCCGGGCGCCCCCGGCCCGGCCGCGGCGGTTGAGATCACCGCCGCCGGGACGGCGGCCGCGGTGGCGGCGGCGGACGACGACGAGGGCTCGGGCACCGCCATCTGGCTCGGCGTCATCGCGATCGGCATCTCGCTGCTCGCCGCGCTCGCCGTGGGCTTCCTCTGGTCAACCCGGCCGGCGCGGCTGCCGGAGGACCGCGAGGGCCCGTGAGGACCGGACGCCGGCAGCGGCTCGACCCCGGCACCTTCCAGCTGCCCGTGGAGCGGATGCGGGACGGCTACTACAGCGACGCCTACTTCACGTTCACGCGCGGCGTCCTGGAGCGCGATGACCACCACCCCGAGGTGCTCATGCAGGTGTTCCAGCGCGAGCGCTCGGTGCTGGGCGGCGTCAACGAGGCCATCGCGATCCTCAAGCTGTGCGCCGGGCGGCGGAACGGCCCCGACGGCTGGGAGCCCGGGTGGGACCGCCTCGTGGTGCGCGCCCTCTACGACGGCGACGAGATCGAGCCCTGGGAGACGGTCCTCACGATCCAGGGCGACTACAGCCTCTTCGCCCACCTGGAGACCCTCTACCTGGGCGTCCTGGCGCGGCGCACGCTCATCAGCCGCAACGTGCGCGACGTGGTGGATGCGGCCGGCGGCAAGCCGATCCTCTACTTCCCCGCGCGCTTCGACCACTGGCAGGTCCAGACGGGCGACGGCTGGGCGGCCCACATCACCGGCGCCATCGGCGTCTCGACCGACGCCCAGGCGTCCTGGTGGGGCGGCAAGGGCATGGGGACGGTGCCGCACGGGCTGATCGCGGCCTACGGCGGCGACACGGTGCTCGCCGCGCGCAAGTTCGCCGACGCCTACGCCGACCAGCTCAACGTCACGGTGCTCGTCAACTTCGAGAACGACTCGGTGCGGACGGCCCTGGAGGTGGCCGACGCCCTCGGGCCGCGGCTCTGGGGCGTGCGGCTCGACACCGCGAGCACGATGGTCAACCGGTCGCTCTGGCACGAGATGGGGCGCTTCCGCCCGACCGGCGTCGTCCCCGAGCTGGTGTGGAAGGTGCGCCGCGCCCTCGACGGCGCCGGTCACGGAGCGGTGCGCATCGTCGCCTCGGGCGGCTTCGACGCCCGCCGCATCCGGGCGTTCGAGGACGCCGGGGTCCCGGTCAACGCCTACGGGGTCGGCACCTCGCTGCTGGGCGGCTCGAACGACTTCACGGCCGACGTGGTCCGGGTGGACGGCGCCCCCTGCGCGAAGGTCGGACGCGACGAGCGCCCGAACCCCCGCCTCGAGCTCGTCGCGTAGCGGAGCCGTGCTGGGGCGGATCCACCACGTGGCCTACGTCGTGGCCGACATCGACGCCGCGCTCGAGCGCCTGGGCGCCACCTTCGCCCTACGCCCGGCGATCCGCGAGGTCATGGCCGACCAGGGGGTCGAGGCCGCCCTGTGCGGCCCGGCCGGCGGGGCCGTGGAGCTGATCCGCCCGCTCGACCCCGAGGGCGCCGTCGCGCGCTTCCTCGAGTCGCGCGGCGAGGGCCTCCACCACGTCGCGTTCGAGGTCGACGACCTCGACGCCGCGCTGGCCGAGCTGCGGGAGCGCGGCGCCGAGCTCATCGACGAGCGCCCGCGCACCGGGCTCGGCGGCCACCTGGTCGCGTTCGTCCACCCGCGGTCGGCGAACGGCGTGCTCACCGAGCTGGTCGAGGCCGAGGGCGGCGGGGCGCACTAGACTGCGCGGCGATGGCGACCAGGCGACTCGAGCTCGGCTTCGACAGCGGCACGGTGCTGCGGCTGACGGTGGAGGAGGCCGTGAGCGACGCCCTGACCGGCGCGCTGGCCGCGGGCAACGGGCCCGCGTGGCGCTCGATCGAGGCCGAGGAGGGCACCTTCTGGATCGCCGAGAAGGAGCTGCTCTACGTGCGGCTGGCGCCGGGCGAGGTCCCGGGCCGCGTCGGCTTCGGGGGCACCTGACCTCCCTCTCCGGCAGGGGCTGACCCGTGGACCTCGGCCTGGTCGGCCGCGCCAACGCGGGCAAGACGGCCCTCTTCGCGCTGGTGACCGGCGCGGATGCCGAGATCGCGCCCTATCCGTTCACCACCCGCGAGCCCGCGCGCGCGATGGCCGACGTGCCCGATCCCCGCCTCGACGCGATCGCCGACGCCCAGGACATCCCGCGGCGCGTCCCGGCGCAGGTGCAGCTGGTGGACATCGCCGGGCTGGCCGCCGGAGCGGGGACGGGCGAGGGGCTGGGCGGGGCCGCCCTCGGCCAGCTGCGCCAGACCGACGCGCTGGTGCACGTCGTCCGCGCCTTCGCCAACGCGGAGGTCCCCCACCCCGACGACCGCGTCGACCCGGTCGCGGACGCCGAGGCGGTCAACCTCGAGCTCGCCGTCGCCGACCGCGAGCAGGTCGAGCGCCGCCTGGAGCGGGTCCGCAAGGGCGCTCGGGCCGGCGAGGCCGGGGCGCCGGCCGAGCTCGCCGCGCTCGAGGAGCTGGCGGCCGCCCTCGACGCCGGGCGGCCCGCCCGGCTCGCCGGCGACGCCGCGGCGCGCGCGCTCGGGTCGCAGATGGAGCTGCTGACGGCCAAGCCGGTGCTCTACCTCGCCAACACCGACGAGGGGCTCGTGCCGCCCGAGGGCCTGGCCGCGCACGCCGAGGCCCAGGGCGGCCAGGCCCTCGCGCTGCCGATCGGGATGGAGCTGGAGCTGGCCGAGATGGACCCGGCCGAGGCGGCCGAGCTGGCGGCCGAGCTGGAGCTGGGCGAGTCGCGCGGGGCCGACGCCGTCGTGGCCGCCGGCTACCGGCTGCTCGACCTGGTCACCTTCTTCACCGGCTCGGGCCCGCCCGAGGCGCGCGCCTGGCCGGTGCGGCGGGGAACGACCGCCTCGGAGGCGGCCGGGCGCATCCACTCGGACCTCGAGCGCGGCTTCATCCGCGCCGAGGTCATCCCCTGGGACGCGCTCGTCGCGGCGGGCTCGTTCGCGCGCGCCCGCGAGGAGGCCCTGCTGCGCATGGAGGGCCGCGACTACGTCGTCCAGGAGGGCGACGTCCTCCAGATCCGCTTCAACGTTTAGCCCGAGATCGCCCCCAGACTGGCCTTTCGGGTGGCAATCCGCCCGTGACGCTCCACTACCGTCCTCTCATACCCGGGATGCGACTCATCGGCAGGATCGCCCTCCTCGCCGCGGCGCTGGCCTGCACCGCGGTGCCCGCGGCCGCCGCCGACCCGCTCGCGCCCCAGCAGGACTGGCTCTCCCGGGTGGTCCCGCCCGGGCTCGCGCCCCCGCCCGCGGCCAAGATCCCGCCGATCGCGATCATCGAGACCGGATTCGATCCGGGCCAAACCGACATGGCGGGGGGCTGGGTGGAGCAGCGCCGGTACGGCCCCTACCCCTCCGACCGCGACGCCCAGGCGCAGGACGACTTCTTCGAGGGGATCGCCCACGGCACCGCGGTGGCCGGGGTCATCGGCGCCCCCCGCGACGGGCGCGGCATCGAGGGCATCCTCCCCGGCGCGCGCGTCTGGGTCTACGGGAGCTCGGGCCTCTGCCAGGACGTGGCCGCCGCGATCCGCCAGGCGGTGCGCGACGGCGCCCGCGTCATCAACGCGAGCTACGGGTTCGGCCCCTTCGGCGCCTGCCATGAGCACCGCGATGCCACCAGCTTCGCGTTCGGGGTCGGGGCCACGGTCGTGGCGGCGTCCGGCAACTTCCGGCCGACCCAGCCGTGGATCCAGCCCGGCAACGACCTCCACGTGCTGACGGTCAACGCCCTCAACGCCATCGACCAGCCGACCGGGTTCTCGCACCAGAACCTCTACTCCGACATCTCGGCCCCGGGCGAGTCGATCTTCGTCGCCGTCCCGACCTGGGCGGACGTCGAGGACGGCGTGGCCGACGGCTACTCGCGGTGGGACGGCACGAGCTTCGCGGCTCCGATGGTCAGCGCCGCGGCGGCGTGGGTCCTGGCGCAGAACCCGCGGCTCTCGGCCGACCAGGTGGCCGAGGTCCTGCGGCGCTCCGCCCGCGACATCGCCCGGCCGGGCTGGGACATCTCCACCGGCTGGGGCGCGCTCGACCTCGGCGCGGCCGTGCGCGCGCCGGCCCCGCCCACCGACCCCTACGAGCCGAACGACGACATCCGCTGGATCTCCGGGCGCAGCGGCTTCGAGGCCGACGCGCCCTTCCTGCGCACCTCGGTCCGCGCCGCGCTCCGCGCCCGGATCGACGTCCAGAAGGACCCGGTCGACGTCTACCCGGTCTGGGTGCCGGCGGGCGGGAGCGTCTCGGTGCGCCTGGCTCCCCACGCCATGGCCGCCGACCTCTTCGTCTGGCCCCCGACCGCCCGCACGGCCCTCGGCAAGGGCGCCATCGCCAAGAGCAGGCGGCACGCGCTGGCGCGCGAGGCGGTGACGGTCACCAACGGCCGGGCGCGCGGCGAGAAGGTGTGGGTGGAGGTCCGCGGGGTCCGGGGCCGGGCGCTGTCGGGCGACTACACGCTGGAGCTCAAGCGCCGCTAGCTCCACGCGCGGCTCAGGGCTCGAGCGCGCCCGGTCCAGGGCCCTCGAGGCGGGCCTTGACCCCGACCTCGAGATGATTGGCGCGCCACAGCGCGAGCGCCTCGGGGCTCGCACCGCCGGGCGCCTGCCCCGGCGGGGGGCCGTGGTGCCAGCCGATGGCGTGCAGCAGCTCGGCGCGCCGCTCGGCCGGGAGCCCGGCGGCTCGGGCCGCATCGCCCACGATCTCGTGACCGATCGCCACGTGGCCGATCAGGCGGCCCTCGTCGGTGGGCTCGAAGGTCGCGCCCAGCCGGAACGCGCGCGCGTGGCCGATGTCGTGGACGAGCGCCGCGGCCAGCAGCAGGTCGGCGTCGAGGCGGGGGTGCCAGGTCGCGAGCGTCTGGACGAGCGAGGCCACCCCCACCGTGTGCTCGACCAGCCCGCCGAGGTAGGCGTGGTGACCCGAGCGGGTGCAGGGCATCGTGCGCCAGTCGCGCGCGAGGGCCTCGTCGCCCGTCAGCGCGTCGAGCACCTCCCGCAGCCCGGGGTCGCCGACCTCGTCGGCCAGGTGCAGGACGAAGCCGAACAGCTCCTCGGGGTCGCGGTGGGCGCGCGGGAGCAGGTCCTCGGGGGCGGCGTCGTCAGGCGCCGCCCGCAGGTGGCTCACGACCACGCGGGGGCGGCCGTCGCGCTCGCCGACCCGGCCCGTCACGCGAACCCGATCGCCCTCCTCGAACTGGCCGGCGAAGTAGTCGGGCTCGTCGAAGAGCACCGCGGGCACGGCGCCGGTGGCGTCGGCGAGCGTGAGGGCCAGGAAGGGGCGCCCCTGCCGCGACAGGCGCCGCTCCTTGCGCCGCACGGCGTAGACGCCCTCGAGGGGCGAGCCCGGCTCGAGGGATCCGAGCGGCGTCATCGGTCCTGCGCCGGGCAGAGCAGCGCGAAGTCGCAGGTGCGGCAGGCCCACGACGGCCGCGGCTCGAAGCTGCCGGCCGCGATGCCGTCGGCGGCGGCGCGCACCGCCTCGACCGCGCCGGCGTCGGCGTCGGCCTCCGGGTGGACCCCCCGCGCGGCGCCGTCGAGCACGTGGACCAGCGTCGCGCCGCGGGGCTCGAGGCCCCAGGCCTCGCGCGCCCCCAGCAGGTAGAGCCGGAGCACCAGGTCGTCCTCGTCGCCCCGCGCCCCGGCCGCGGGGGGCTTGCCGGTCTTGTAGTCGACGATCTGGTGGCCGCCTGCCGGGTGGGCGTCGACGCGGTCAACGCGACCGTGCACGCGGTGCGGGCCGACCGTGAGGGTGAACTCGCGCTCGACCGCGACCGGGCGCGTGCCGCTGCGGACCAGGCGCTCGTGGTAGGGCGGCAGGGCCTCCCGGCCGCGCGCCAGCGCCTGGCGTCCCTCGGCCGTCGCGGCGACCCCCTCCCGGCGCAGCGCCGCGGCGAAGCGCCCCACCAGGGCGTCGCCGTCGCCGCCCGTGCCGCCGGGCCGGTAGTGCGCCTCGAGGGCCGCGTGGGCCGCGACCCCCACGGAGCGCGCCGGGCTGGGCGCGGTCGGCACCCGGTCGACCATCGCGAAGCGGTAGCGAAGGGGGCAGGTGCGGTAGGCCTCGACCGCGCTCGGGCTGAGCTCGAGCCCCGGGCGCGGCGCCCGTGCCGGGGCCGCGGGCGGGCGGGGGACGGGGGCGGGGCGAAGGGCGGCGGCCCGCGCCTCGACCAGCGCCCGGGCGGCGCTCTCGGTGGCCGCGATCCGCTCGCCGGCGTCGCCGGCGTCGCCGGCCACGGCCGCCGCGGCCCGCAGTGAGGCCTCCTCGAAGGCGGCGTGGCGCTCGGCGACGGCGGCCAGGAGCCGGCGCTCGGGCGCCTCGCCGACGTCCTCGACCGCGGCGCCGACGGCCTCGCGCGCCTCCTCGAAGAACGGGGAGGGCGTCTGGGCCACTCCCCCCGCGCCCGCCGCGACGGTCGCGAGCACGAGGTGGCGCCGGGCGCGCGTCATGGCGACGTAGGCGAGCCTCCGGGCCTCGGCCACGTGGGCGTCGCGGCTGCGCGGCAGCGCCTCGGGCAGCAGGGCGTCCGGGATGTCGACGCCCCCGCGGTCGGCGCCGGGGAAGCCCGCGCGCGTCAGCCCGATGACGAAGACGGCGTCGAACTCGAGCCCCTTGGCCTGGTGGACGGTCATGACCTGGACGCCGGTGCGCTCGGGCGGCGCGCCGCCCTCGCCGCGGAAGCCGATCTCCGCGAGCCCGGCCAGCCGGGTGGCCAGGCCGCGCACGTCGAGCGCCGGCTCGGCCTCCGCGATCTCGCGCGCCAGGCGCTCGAGCGCCGCCAGGCCCGCGAGGCGGCCCGCGCCCTCGGCGCCGCCGGCGGCGAGCGCCGCCGCCCTCAGCCCGCAGCCGTCGACGATCGCCCGCAGCGCGTCGGCCGGGGGCAGCTCCGCCGCCGCCCGGCCCGCCTCGCCCAGCAGCGGGGCCAGGACGGGGGCGGCCTCGACGAGCGGCCCCGCCACGGGCCGCCCCGCGGCGGCGGCGGCCGAGACCGCGTCGGCGGCGGCGGTCCAGGGGACGTCGAGCCGCCGGTCGGAGGCGATGCGCAGGTGGGCCTGGGCGTCGGCCGGGTCGGCGGCGGCCCGCAGCCACGCCACGGCCGAGCGCACCTCGCGGCGCTCGAAGAGGCCGAAGCCGCCGCGCACCTGGTGGGGGATGCCGGCCCGCTCCAGGGCCTCGGTCACCGGGCGCGCCTCCAGCCGCACGGCCCGCATGAGGACCGCCTGCTCCTCCAGGGGGACGCCGGCCTCGGCCATGCGGACGATCTCCTGGGTCACGGCGCGCGCCTGCCCGTCGGGGTCGGGCGCTCGCCAAAAGCGTGGATCGGGGCCGACAGCCCCGTTGCGGGCGACGATGCGCTTGGCCGCGCGGTCCGGGATCGGGGCCACCACGGCCGACGCGGCGTCGAGGATCGTCTGGGTCGAGCGGTGGTTGACCTCGAGGCGGAGCTCGGCCGCCTCGGGGAAGCGCCGCCGGAAGTCGGCGACGTTCTTGGCCGACGCCCCCCGGAAGCGGTAGATGCCCTGGTCGTCGTCGCCGACCACCATGAGGCTGTCGGCTCCCCCCGCCACCAGGTAGAGCAGCTCGGCCTGGGCGTGGTTGGTGTCCTGGAACTCGTCCACGAGGACGTGGCGCGCGGCCGCGCGCGCCGCCTCGAGGCGGTCCGGGTGCGTCCGCAGCAGGTCGAGCGCCCGCACGATCGAGAGGCCGAAGTCCTCCCGGCCGTCCTCGGCCAGCCAGCGCTCGTGGGCCTGGAACACGCGGGCGATCTCGACCTCCCGCCGCGCCCGGTGGGCGGCCCCTCCCGACCCCGCTCCGGCGAGCCGCTCGTCGGCCCAGGCCCGGTATTGATCGGCGCTCACGAGCTGGTCGCGGCACTTGTCGATGCGGTCGACCAGGTCGGCGACCAGGCGCCCGCGGTCACCCCGCAGGTCGTGCTCGCGCAGGTCGAGCTCGTCGAGCCGCTCGAGGAGCATCAGCATGCGGTCCTCGGTGCGCGCCACCGCCGTCGCGGGCAGGAGGCCGCGCTCGACGCCGTGCACCCGAGCCAGCTCGAGCGCGTACGAGTGGAAGGTCGTGACCCGCAGCGTCTCGTGGGAGCGCCCGATCAGCTCCTCGGCGCGGGCCCGCAGCTCCACGGCGGCCTCGCGGGTGAAGGTGAGGGCGACGATCTCGGAGGGCGAGGCGCCCCCCTCGACCAGCCACGCCAGGCGGTGGCAGAGCACCCGCGTCTTGCCGGCCCCCGCCCCCGCCAGCACCAGGGCGGGCCCGCCCGCGTGGGTGACCGCGGCGCGCTGCTCCGGGGTGAGGACGTCCAACATCGGACAGGCCATGGTAGCCCCGAACCCGGACGGCGCAGGCCGGCGAGACCCACCTGGCGCGCCGTGGACCAGCGGTGGTGTTGACCTTTCCGGCGCCGTCCCCGCCGAAGGCGGTGCGCCGGTCTGCCGGAGGCCCCGGCCAGGGGCCGGAGGCGCGTCCGCCGGGCCCGCGAGAGGCCCGGCGCACGCCTTGGCGTAGGAGACGGATCGGTACGATCCCTCTCCGTGGCCGACGTCCGCCCCTTCCGAGCCCTGGGCTACTCCGCGGCGGCGGGTCCCCTCGGCGACCTGGTCGCGCCGCCCTACGACGTCATCTCGCCGGAGGAGCGCCGCCTGTATCTGGCGGCGAGCCCCTACAACGCCGTCCGCCTCATCCTCCCCGAGGTCTCCTACGAGGAGGTCGGGGGGCTGATCGCGTCGTGGCGGCACGACGGGGTGCTCGGCGCGGCGCCCGAGCCCGTGCTGATCGCCTGGACGCAGACCTTCGCCCTCGACGACGGCGTGGAGCGCGAGCGCCGCACGATCCTCGGGGCGGTCGGGCTGGAGCCCTACGAGCGCCGGGTCGTCCGGCCGCACGAGCGCACCCACGCCGGGCCGAGGGAGGACCGCCTGCGGCTGACGCGGGCCGTCAGGACCAACCTGTCGCCCGTCTTCGGCCTCTACCCCGACCCCGGCCAGGCCGCCTGGGCGGCGATCGCCCCCCAGGGGCCGCCCGACGCCGAACTGGCCGACCACGACGGCACGGTGCACCGCGTCTGGCGCGTGACCGACCCGGCGGCCCACGCCCGGGTGGCCGAGGCCATGGCGGACCGCTGGATCCTGATCGCCGACGGCCACCACCGCTACGAGACGGCCCTGGCCTACCGCGAGGAGCGCCGCGCCCGCGCGGCCGGCAACGGCGCCGGCCCGGGCGATGCGCCCTACGACCGGGTGCTCATGGGCCTGACGGCGCTCGACGACCCCGGGCTCGTCGTGCTGCCGACCCACCGCGTGCTCGCCCGCTGGGCCGAGGGAGCCGAGGCGCCGTTCGCGGCGCACCCGGTGGACGGCCTCGACGCCCTGCGCGCGGCGCTCGCCGCCGCGCCCGAGGACGCGAACGCCCTCGGCCTCGTGCTGCCCGACGGGATGCGCCTCCTGACGGGAACGCCGCGCGCCGGCGCGACCCCGGCGGAGCGGCTCGACGTCGCCGCCCTCGAGCGCGAGATCCTCGTCCCGGGCCTCGGCGCCGACCAGGCCGCGCTGGCGGCCGACGGGGTGCTCGGCTACACGAAGGACGCCGCCGAGGCGGCGCGCCTGGTGGCCGCCGGGGAGGCGGCGGCCGCGGTGGTGCTGCGCCCGATCCCCAAGACGGCCGTCGCGGCGGTGGCCGACGCCGGCGAGACGATGCCCCAGAAGTCGACCTACTTCTTCCCGAAGCTCCTGACCGGCGTGGCCTTCCACTCGCTGGTCGATGGCTGACCCGGGCGGCCCGAGCCCCGAGGCCGAGACCTGGCTGGCGCCCTTCCGGCGCGCCTGCGACGGCATCGCCGCCCAGCTGGGCGCCCTCCCGCCGGCGCGGCGCGCCGAGCCCTTGGGGCGGGGCGCGGGCGGCGACGTGACGCTCCTGGTGGACCGCGTGGCCGAGGACGCGATGGTGGCCGAGCTCGAGGCCCTGGGGCGCCCGCTGACCCTGATCAGCGAGGAGCTGGGCGAGCGCGAGATCGCCGGCGGGGGGGCACCGGTGGTCGTGCTCGACCCGATCGACGGCAGCGTCAACGCCAAGCGCGGGTTCCCCGCCTTCGCCACCGCCGTCGCGGTGGCCGACGGGCGGACCATGGCGGACGTGACCCTCGCCCTGGTGCGCGACCACGGCACCGGCGAGGAGTTCGTGGCCGAGCGCGGGCGGGGGGCGTGGCTGAACGGCGCGCCGCTCGCCCTCCCGCCGTCCGCCGCGGGGCGGCTCGAGCTGCTCATGGTCGAGGGGGCGTCCCCGGCGCGCGTGGAGCGCGCCGCGCGTCACCTCGGCGGCCGGGTGCGGCGCCTCCGCGCGGTCGGCTCCCTGGCGCTGTCGCTGTGCCACACAGCGGCGGGGCGCGCGGACGCCATGGCCGGGCTGGCGTGGGGACGGTCGGTCGACGTGGCCGCCGCCCAGCTGGTGGCGCGCGAGGCCGGCCTCCTCGTCGGCGTCCCGGCGCCCTCGGCCCTCCCGGGCACGCCCCTCGACGTGACGACCCGGTTCCACGTGCTCGGCGCCCGCGACGAGGAGACCCTGGCGCTGCTCAGCCGGGCGCTGGCACCCTCAGCGACAGCAGCGTCCGGCTGACCGTCAGGCCCGGCTTCGGGCCGCCGAGCCCCTGATAGACCGTGCGCCCGATGCCCACGACGGCCACCCCGTGCCGGGGGCGCGGGCTCGCGTTGAGGCTGCTCCAGGAGCCGCTCGCCGGGTCGAACGCGTCGACCGGGGCGATCGTGCCCCCGGGGCCCTCGCCGCCGACGGCCACCGCGAGGCCGGCGGCGGCCGTCGCGCCGTTGCCGCCCCGGCGGGTGGGCGCGTCGGGCAGCCGCGTCCAGCTCCGGGCCCTCGTGTCGTAGGCGTCCGCGGCGGCGGTGTTCGACTCGAGCCCCGCCGTGCGGCCGCCGATGGCGTAGATCCGGCCCCCGAGGGCGGTGACCCCGAGGTGCTCGCGGGGCCGGGCCAGCCCGGCGAAGCCCTGCCAGCGCAGCGTGCGAAGGTCGAGGTGCAGAGAGCTCTGCGCCAGGCTCTCCGGCGCCGACGAGGTCGTCCCGCCGACCACGTAGAGCCGGTTCCGCACGATGGCCGCGCCCCCGGCGGCGCGCGGCTCGGGCAGCCGCGGCAGCGGCCGCCAGCGGCGGTCGAAGAGCACCCACGCCCGGTCGCTGGCCTCCCAGGCGCCGCCGCGGATGCGGTAGCCGCCCACGACGTACAGGCGCCCCGCGCGCGACGTCGCCATCGCGTGGTGGAGGCCCTCGGGCAGGTCGGGCAGGCGCAGCCAGAGGGCCCGGCGGGGGTCGTAGAGGTCGACGCGGGCCGAGGCCCTCCCGTCGGCGGTCAGCCCGCCCACCACGGCGACCCGCCCCGACAACGGCGCGCCCACCACCTCCGTGCGGGCGACCGGCGCCGGCGGCAGCGGCTGCCACGCCGGCCTGGCCTCGGAGCAACCGGTCAGGAGGAGCGCGCACAGGAGCGCGGCCACCAGGAAGCGCAGCACCCGGCCAGCGTACTATCCGTGCGGTCCAGGACCTCGGAGGCCCGGGTGGGGCTCTTCCGCAACAGGGGGATCACGGAGGATCAGCGCGCGCGGCTGCCGCCGGGCCAGCACCTCGTGCGCGACTTCCCGGTGCTCCACGCCGGGTCGGTGCCCTACCGGCGGCCGCCGCAGGCCTGGGACTTCCGCATCTTCGGCGCCGTGGAGCGGCCGCGGGCGTGGAGTCTCGACGAGTTCCGCGCCCTCCCCACCCGCACCGTGACGACGGACATCCATTGCGTCACGACCTGGACCAAGCTCGACACCGTCTGGGAGGGCGTTCCCCTGTGGCCGCTGCTCGAGGAGCTCGGGGTGGGCGCGGGGGCGACGCACGCCGTCGCCCGCGCCGAGGAGGACTACACCGCCAACGTCCCGCTCGAGCGGCTGCGGGCCGACGACGTGCTGCTGGCCTACCGCTTCGGAGGCGAGGAGCTCGAGCCCGTGCACGGCGGCCCGCTGCGCCTGCTCGTGCCGAGCCTGTACTTCTGGAAGAGCGCCAAGTGGCTGCGCGGCCTGGAGCTCGTGGAGGGCGACCGGCCGGGCTTCTGGGAGCGGCTGGGCTACTCGAACACGGCCGACCCCTGGAAGGAGGAGCGCTACGGCTTCTGAGCCTGAATCCGAGCCGATCGCGCCCGTGGGACCGGACGACGACATCGACCAGATCGAGCGCCTGACGCGGCGGGTGGCGCGCGGGGCGGTGGTCGGCGTGCCCACCTGGATCGTCCTGCTGGCGCTGCTGCCGTTCACGGGGCTGGGCGTCGTCGCCTGCCTCGCCCTGGCCACCGGCCTCGCGATCGTCGCGGTCGTCGTGGCCGAACGGCTGCGGCGCGACGGGCGCGGCGGCGAGGCGCCGCGGCGCGACCGCCCGCGCCGGGCCATGAGCCCGCTGGCGGCGGCGGGGCTGACGCTGCTGGCGGTCGCGATCGTCGCCTACGTGATCTTCGTGATCAGCTCGACGTGACGGCGACGAGGACGACGCGCCCGCGAGAGGCGCCTTGGCCGAGGAGCGGCCGGTGAGGGTCACCTACGATCAGGCCCGTCAGTTCGGGAAGGCCTACGTCGGCGCCCTCAACACGTCGCCCGAGGCCTTCGCGGCCCTGTTCGCCCCGGGCGCCGAGGTGCGCGTGGCCGGCGCGCCCGCCTCGCCCGACGCGGTCCGCGATGCGACGCCCCCCGGCCGCTCGGGCTTCCGTCGCGCGCGCCTCGACCCGCCCGACGTGCTGCTCACGGTGCGCGTGCTCGACCGCCCCGCCGCCCGCGTCGACGACCGCGTGCACCGCCTCCGGCTGGACGGGGACGGGCGGATCACCGCCCTGGAGGCGTAGGCTCGCCTGCATGAGCCCTCTGATCCCGATGGTCGTCGAGCAGACCTCGCGCGGCGAGCGTGCGTTCGACATCTACTCCCGCCTCCTCAACGAGCGCATCGTCTTCCTCGGCACGCCGGTCGACGACCAGATCGCCAACCTGATCGTGGCCCAGCTCCTGCACCTGGAGAGCGAGGACCCCGACAAGGACATCTCGATCTACGTCAACTCCCCCGGCGGCTCGGTCTACGCCGGCCTGGCGATCTACGACACGATGCAGTTCATCAAGCCGGACGTGGCGACGATCTGCGTCGGGATCGCCATGAGCATGGGCGCCCTCCTCCTCGCCGGCGGCGCGCACGGGAAGCGGATGGCCCTGCCGAACGCGAAGATCCTCATCCACCAGCTGTCCGGGGGCTTCAGCGGCCAGGCCACCGACATCGAGATCCACGCGCGGGAGGCCCTCGACCTGCGCAAGCGGCTCGACGAGATCATCGCCAAGCACACCGGGCAGCCGCTCGAGAAGATCAGCTCCGACACCGAGCGCGACTTCTTCATGAGCAGCCCCGAGGCGGTGGAGTACGGCATCATCGACCAGGTGATCGAGTCGCACTGACGCGCCGTCGGGGGGCGGCTCGGAGGCGCCGGGGCCGTCTTGACCCGGCCCGGGCCGAGTGCAAGTCTCTCCACACGGGATGAGCAGCCAGCGGGTCCGGTGCCTCGGACCCCGAGGCCTATGTCCCGCTCGTACGTCGGACCGGATCGTGGAACGCATGCACCGTTGCCAGAAGCAGGTGAGCGTCCCTGACCCTTCGGGCTCCAGCACCGGCCGCGCGCGGCCGGCATCCGGAGCCTCCGCGCTCTTGCGCGGCGGGCGGGCGCCCCGTGCGGAGTGGGGCGGGCGGCGTGACCGCGAGCCGGACCGCACCACCCCCGGCGGCTCCGAGGAGCGCGTGGGCCCTCGCAGCGCAACGGGGTGGACGCGACGACCAAGCGACCTGACGGCGTCCGTCGGCACGGGCGGGCGGGTCGCGGGGAGGTGACGCCTCTGGATGCGGCGAACGAGGGCGGTCCCACCGGCTGACGAGGCCGTGGGGGGCCGCCCGGCACCCCACACAACAGCAGAGGCGTCGCGGCTCGCGCGTTGGTGCGGGTCCGCGGAGCCGAGTTGGAGGACGAGGGGCCGTCGCCACGGTGGCAGCGAAGGTGGCGGCGGCCCCGAGGCCTGCAGGGCCCCGCGCCGCCCCGCGGCGTAGTCTCGGCGCGAGACGTACTCCGGACCGAGGAGGCAGATGGGCGAGTTCGACGACATGAACCGGGAGGTCGTCGCGGAGTTCCGCTCCAACCAAGGGGTGGTCGACACCGCGGCCGGCGGCTATTTCAAGGGCAAGCCGGTGCTGATCCTCCACACGACCGGCGCGAAGACGGGCGCCGAGCGCGCCAACCCGCTGATGTACCTGGACGAGGGCGACAGACGCTTCGTCTTCGCCTCCAAGGGAGGCGCCCCGGACAACCCGGACTGGTACTACAACCTCAAGGCCAACCCGGACGTCACCGTCGAGATGGGCACCGGGTCCTACCCGGCGACCGCCAGCGTGATCACCGGCCCCGAGCGCGACCGCATCTACGCCGAGCAGGTGGCGGCCTTTCCCCAGTTCGGCGAGTACGAGCAGAAGACGACGCGAAAGATCCCCGTCGTCGCCCTCGACCGGGCCTAGCCCGGCAGCTCCTTGACCTGCACGACCACGGTCATCCCCTCGGTGGGCGGGCCCATGTAGCTGCCCCGCAGGGGCGGCACGTCGGCGTAGTCGCGGCCGACGGCCAGGCGGACGTAGTCCTCGTGTGCCGGATCGGGGTGGGTCGGGTCCAGCTCGACCCACCCCAGCCCGGGGACCGCGGCCTCGACCCACGCGTGGCTCTCCCCCGGCCGCTCGATGCCCGGCAGGTGCAGCCAGCCGCTGACGTAGCGCGCGGCCACGCCGCGGCGGCGGCAGAGGGCGATCATCACGTGGGCCATGTCCTGGCAGACGCCGGCGCCGGCCCGGACCACGTCCTCGATCGGCGTGTCCACGCGCGTCGCGCCGGTGGTGTAGGCGATCGCGCGGTTGACCTCGGCCTCCAGGCGGCGCACCCAGGCGAGCGCCCCCTCGTCCTCCTCGAGCGCCAGGCCGTCCCCGAGCTCGCCGACCGGTCCGGCCCAGCGGACGTGCGCCGACGGGCCCAGGAACTCGGCGTGGGCGTCGACGTAGGCCGGGTCGAGGAGGTCGCTCATCTCGCCCCCGGCGCTCGCCCGGTGGCGCCGCGCGGGCTTCGTCAGGACGATCGCCTCGGACTCGACGACCAGCCGCTCGTGGTCGCCCACGAGCTGGAACCAGCAGACCCGGTTGCCGAACGCGTCGATGTGGCCGAACAGCTCGGCCGCCGGCTCGACGCGCACGTGCGACCACTCGACCCGCTGGCGCCCGTTGTCGGTCGGGCTCAGACGTATCTCGTTGACGCTCTCGCCGGCGGCCCCGGCGTAGCGCATCTCAGTTCTGTGCTTGGCGTGAAGCCTGGGCACGCTGTCCCGTGGGGGCGCGTTCGTAGGAGGCGACGAAGCAGGCGTCGGCCAGGGCCGCGTCGATCGAGCCGCAGCGGGCGAGCAGCCGCTCGAGGAGGTCGCCGACCTCGGGCCCGCCCCACGGCTTGCGCGCGGCGGCCTCGACCATGTCGCGCGCCGTGCGGGCCAGCACGACCGGCGCCGGGTTCGGCGGCATCGCGTCCATCGCGACGAGCCCCTCGATCGCCGCCTCGACCTCGCCGAGGCAGAAGGCGACCGAGCGCGGGTAGCGCGGGTCGAGCATCAGGAACCGGCTGACCGACTCGGTGGAGAGCACGGCCGCGTCGACCTGCAGGTACGCCTCGTGCGAGGTCGCGTCGCCGAGGATCGCGCGCCAGGCACCGTCCTCGAGGTCCGGCTCCGTGTCGGAGTCCAGGTCGGCGTAGCGCCCCAGCACGAGGCGGGCGGAGCGCTCGGCGCGCTCGAGGAAGCGCCCGAGGCGCATGAACTGCCAGCCCTCGTCCCGGCGCATCGACTGCTCGACCAGGCCCAGGATGAGGTAGGCGGACCGCCGGATCCCGCGGCAGAACGGGTACACGCCGTCGCGCGTGATGCGGGCCGGCGGCCACTCGACCAGCTCCAGCCACGCGTCGTTGATGCCCTCCCAGACCTCGGTCGGCAGCCGGTCGCGCACGCTCCGCGCGTTCTCGCGCGCCCGGTTGACGCAGGCGGCGATGCTGTCGGGGTTGTCCCGGCCGAAGGTCACGAACCAGGGCACGCTGCGCTCGTCGGCTCGCCGGTGGGTCAGGAGGAAGCTCTCCATGTCGCCGGCGACGCGCACCAGCGGCTCCCACACCAGCCGGCCGCCCGCTCCGTTGGAGGTGTTGCCCTCGAGGGCCGCCGACTGGCTCGCCTCCAGCAGCCGGGCGAGGTTCTCGGCGCGCTCCAGGTCGCGCGCGGTCCAGTAGAGCGTCTCGGCGACGCGGGCGAGCATCAGCGACGGCTCACGAGGAGAGGACCCAGGTGTCCTTGCTGCCGCCGCCCTGCGAGGAGTTGACCACCAGCGAGCCGTCGCGCAGGGCCACCCGTGTCAGGCCGCCGGGCACCACGACCGGCCGCTCGCCGTAGACCACGAACGGGCGCAGGTCGACGTGGCGGGCGCGGAACCGCTCGCCCACCAGCACGGGCGCGCGCGACAGCCGCACGGTCTCCTGGGCGATGTATCCGCGCGGGTTCGCCCGCACCCTCCGGGCGAAGGACTCGCGCTCGCCCGCCGTGGCGTGGGGCCCGATCATCAGGCCGTAGCCCCCGGCGCCGTCGACCGCCTTCACCACGAGGCGCTCCATGTTCTCGAGGACGTAGGCGCGGTCCTCCTCGCGCTCGAGCAGGTAGGTCGGGACCTGCTCCAGGATCGGCTCCTCCTGCAGGAGGTACCGGATCAGGTCGGGGACGTACGCGTAGACGGCCTTGTCGTCGGCCACCCCGGTGCCGATCGCGTTGCAGACGGCCACGTTGCCCTCGCGGCAGGCCTGCATCAGCCCGGGCACGCCCAGCAGCGAGTCGCTGCGCAGGCTCGCCGGGTCGAGGAAGCCGTCGTCGATGCGGCGGTAGATGACGTTGACGCGCTCGCGCCCCGCGGTCGTGCGCAGGTAGACCTTGCGGTCGCGGACGGCCAGGTCGCGGCCCTCGACCAGCGGCACGCCCATCTGCTGGGCCAGGAACGAATGCTCGTAGTAGGCGGCGTTCGCCGGCCCGGGCGTCAGCACCACGACCCGGGGCGACGACCGGTCCTCCGGGGCGGCCGCCATCAGGGCCGAGAGCAGGAGGAAGGGCGCGTGGCCGACCGGCTCGACGTGGTGGTCGCCGAAGGCCTCGGGGAACGCGCGCCGCATGAAGGCGCGGTTCTGGACCACGTAGGAGAGCCCCGAGGGGCAGCGCAGGTTGTCCTCGAGCACCCGCCAGAGGCCGTCGTCGTCGCGGACGAGGTCGATCCCCGCCACGTGCACGAAGCGGCCGAGCGGCGGCTCGACGCCGGCCATCGCGCGGACGTACCCCTCGCAGGTGGCGACGAGCCGGTTCGGCACGACCCCGTCGGCCACGGACCGCCGCTCGCCGTAGATGTCGGCGATGAAGCGGTCGAGCGCGCGCACCCGCTGCGCCAGGCCGGCCTCGAGCTGGGCCCACTCGTCGGCGGGGATCAGCCGCGGCAGCAGGTCGAACGGGAACGGCTGCTCGCGGCCGCCGTGGTCGAAGGTGATGCCCTGGCTGAGGTAGGCGCGGTCGACCAGCGCCGTGCGCGCCACGAAGGTCGACGGCCGCAGCGTGCTCAGGCCCGAGTACAGCCGCCGGTACGTCTCGCGCGGCAGGTCGGGCCCCTCGAACATCTCGTCGAAGAACCCGTCGATCTCGTAGTCCGTGAACAGCGGCAGCGCAGCCCCCCTCGCCCGTTCGCCTCCCCCGTGCTGCCGGGCCACGGTACCAACGAGAGGGTCAGCCGCCCCTTGGCCCGTGGGCCAAAGCTCCGGTCGCCGGCTTCGTCCTCGGGAGCGCCCGGGCGAGCCAGATCGTGATCACCACGGTCGCCCCGGCGCCGATCAGCGTCGTGGCGAGGTAGGGCAGCCCGGCGCTGGTGGCCGCGCCCACGAGCGGGCCGACGACGTAGCCGATCGCGAAGATGACCGTGAGGGCGGCGGCGCTGAGGCCGTAACGGCCCGCCATGCCGGCCTCGTCGACCGCCTCCACCATGAGCGGGCCCGTGGGCGCGATCATCGCCGCCATCCCGGCGCCGGCCACGCAGAAGCCGGTCGTCACCAGCCAGACCGGGCCGACGGCGGTCAACGGGAGGCCGACTGCCATCATGACCCCGCCCGCGATGATCGGGGTGCGACGGCCGCGCCGGTCCGACCAGCGGCCGGCGATCGGCAGGAGCAGCAGGTAGGCGGCGAGGCCGATGCCGAACACGACCCCGACCCCCAGCGACGACAGCTCGAGCCGATCGGAGAGGTCGAGCGGCAGGAGCGGCTCGATCAGCGCGAGCACCGCGGCGCCGGTGGCCAGCGCGACGGCCGCCACCAGGGCGGTGGGCACGCGCAGCAGGCGGCGCAGGTCGGGCAGCAGCCGGGCCGCCGTCGCGGGCCCGCGGCGCGTCTCGGGCACGAGCAGCGTCGGGATCAGGGCCGCCGCCGGCAGCGCGGTCGCGACGTAGAAGGTGGTGTCGAGCCCGACCGCGGCGATCAGGATCCCGCCGAAGGGCGGGCCCGCCAGGCCGACCACGCCGCCGGCGGTCTCGGCGAGCCCCATGCGGAGGCCGAGCTCCTCCTGCGGGTAGACGTCGGAGATCGCCGCCAGCCCGGCGGTCCAGACGAGCCCCGACGCGAGCCCCTGCACGAGGCGCGCGAGGGCGATCAGGGCGATGCTCCCCGCGAGCCCGAATGCCAGCGTGGCGACGGCCAGCGTGAGGGCCGCCAGGATCATCACGGGGCGGCGACCGAAGCGGTCGACCAGCCCCGCCGCCCACAGCGCGGTGGCGAGCATCCCGATCGGGAACGCCGCGAAGATCAGCGCCCCGACGGCGTCCGAGAAGTCGTAGCGGTCCTGGTACTCGGGCAGGGCCGGCACGACCATCGTGAAGAGGATCGTGTTGACCGCGATCAGCGCGGTCGCGGTCCAGAACACGAGCGCCCGTCGCGGGACCTGGGGCTGGGCGCTCACCGCGGAGATGCTAGAGGCCGGGCGTAGACTCGACCCCATCGAGAGGGCTCCGAGAGGGGGGTGCACCATGGAAGCTCTCGACGTGGCCGGCCGCTACTTCGACGCCTGGAACCGACGCGATCCGGAGGCGATCGCCGCCACGCTCGCCCCGGACGGGACCTACGCCGATCCGATCGTCCCGGACGGCCTCGGGCCGGCGGCCACCGCCGAGTACGCCGGCGGCCTCTTCGCCGCGTTCTCGGACCTGGCCTTCGAGGTCGAGTCGGCGGCGGAGTGCGGCGGCGGGACGGTCGCCGCCCAATGGGTCATGACCGGCACCAACGACGGCCCCTTCCAGGGGCTCCCCCCGAGCGGCAGGGCGGTCCGCCTGCCGGGGGCCGACGTCATCGCGACCGCCGGTGACCGCGTGCGATCGGTCGTCGGCTACTTCGACACGGCCGTGCTCCCGCGCCAGCTGGGGCTCCAGGTCGTGGTGCAGCCCACGCGGATCGGCCCGTTCTCGTTCGGCACCAGCACGTACGTGTCCAAGAGCGGCGCCGAGCCCGGGGCCGTGAGCCTGACGGTGCTCGAGGCGCGATCCGACGAGGAGATCGCGGAGATCCGCTCCCGCTCGCGCGACGTGGTCGTGGAGCTCCTCGAGGCGCCGGGGTTCCTCTCGTGGCTCGGCGTCGTCGTCGGGAACCGCATGTACACGATCAGCGCCTGGGAGCGGCCCGAGGACGCGGCCGTGCTGCGCGACAGCGCCGCCCACGTCGCGGCGATGGAGCGCTTCTTCGGCTCGCCCGGCGTGGCGCGCGGCGGCCAGACCGGCGTCTGGACGGCCCACCGTCTCAACGGCATGTGGGCGCGGTGCGAGGCGTGCGACGAGATGCGCCAACCGGCCGACCGCAGGTGCGCATGCGGCGCACAGGTCGCGGCACCGAGCTACTGGTAGGGGCCTGAACGACGAAGGGGGCCCTCGACGGGGCTCCCTTCGGCATCTCGGCTGCTGCGGCGCGGCCGAGCTACATGTCCATCCCCATGCCACCCATGCCGCCCATCGGGCCGGCGCCGCCGCCCTCCTCGGGCTTGTCGGCCACCACCGCCTCGGTGGTGATGATGTTCTTGGCGATGCTGGAGGCGTTCTGGAGGGCGCTGCGGGTGACCATGGCCGGGTCGATGATGCCGGCCTTGACCAGGTCCACGTACTCGCCGGTTTCCACGTCGAGGCCGATGCCGGCCTTCTTGGACTTGACCACGCCCACCACCACCGACCCTTCCAGGCCGGCGTTCTCGGCCAGCTGGCGCAGCGGCTCCTCCAGGGCCCGGCGCACGATGTTGGCCCCGGTGGCCTCGTCGCCATCCAGCTTGAGGTCATCCAGCGCCCCGATGCTGTTGATCAGCACCACCCCGCCGCCGGGCACGATGCCCTCCTCGAGCGCCGCCCGGGTGGCCTGCAGGGCGTCCTCGACCCGGTGCTTGCGCTCCTTCATCTCGGTCTCGGTGGCGGCGCCCACCTTGACCACGGCCACCCCGCCGGCCAGCTTGGCCAGCCGCTCCTGGAGCTTCTCGCGGTCGAAGTCCGAGTCGGTGGTCTCGATCTCGGCCTTGATCTGCTTGATGCGGCCCTTGATCTCCTCGCTGTCGCCGGCCCCGTCGATGATGGTGGTGGCGTCCTTTGAGACGACCACCCGCCGGGCCCGGCCCAGCTGGCTGACCTGGGCGTTTGCCAGCTTGAGGCCCATCTCCTCGCTGATCACCTCGCCGCCGGAGAGGATGGCGATGTCCTCGAGCATGCGCTTGCGCCGGTCGCCAAAGCCGGGGGCCTTGACGGCGATGCCGGTGAAGGTGCCGCGCAGCTTGTTGACGATCAGGGTCGCCAGGGCCTCGCCCTCGACGTCCTCGGCGATCACCAGCAGCGGCCGGCCCTGGCCGATCACCTGCTCGAGCAGGGGCAGGATGTCCTGCACGCGAGCTGATCTTGCCGCCGTGGATGAGCAGGAAGGGGTCGTCCAGGACGGCCTCCATGCGCTCCTGGTCGGTGACCATGTAGGGGCTCATGTAGCCGCGGTCGAACTGCATGCCCTCGGTGAACTCCAGCTCGATGCCGAAGGTCTGGCCCTCCTCGACGTTGACCACGCCGTCCTTGCCGACCTTCTCGATGGCGTCGGCGATCACGTCGCCGATGGCCCGGTCGCGGCGAGCTGATGGTGGCCACGCGGGCGATGTCCTCCTTGCCGGCCACCTCCTTGGACTGGGCGGCGATCTGGTCCACCACCCGCTCCACGGCGGCCTCGATGCCGCGCTTGAGGCCCATCGGGTTGGCCCCGGCGGCCACGTTCTTGAGGCCCTCCCTGCACGATCGCCTGGGCCAGCAGGGTGGCGGTGGTGGTGCCGTCGCCGGCCACGTCGTTGGTGGCGGTGGCCACCTCGCGCACCAGCTGGGCGCCCTGGTTCTCGAAGGGGTCCTCGACCTCGATCTCTCTGGCGATGGTGACGCCGTCGTTGGTGATGGTGGGCGCGCCGAACTTCTTGTCGAGCACCACATAGCGCCCCTTGGGGCCGAGGGTCACCTTGACCGCGTCGGCCAGGGTGTTGACCCCGCGCTCCAGCGCGCGGCGGGCGTCCTCGTCGAACTTGATGAGCTTGGGCACCGTCAGACCGCCTTCGCCAGGATGTCGGACTCGCGCAGGATCAGGAGATCCTCGCCGTCCACCTTCACCTCGGTCCCGCCGTACTTCGAGTAGATGACCTCGTCGCCCTTCGCGACCTGCGGCTCGACGCGCTTGCCGTCCTCGTAGCGGCCGGGCCCGACGGCGAGGACCTTGCCCCGCTGGGGCTTCTCGGCCGCGGTGTCCGGGAGGACGATCCCGCTCGAGGTCACCTGCTCAGCCTCAATGGACTGGACGACCACTCGGTCGGCCAAGGGCTGCAAATTCACGAACTCCCCCTGATTGGCACTCGTAAGGTGTGAGTGCCAAGAGATTGCCACCGCGCCCTGCGGGATTCAAGGCGCCGGAGCGGCTACTTCAGGGAGGGGTACTCGATGACCTCGCTGAAGTGGATCACCGACACGGTGTCGTCGAGGGTGACCTCGCGCGAGTAGATGTGCGAGAGGAAGTGGAGCGTGTCCTCGACGAGGCGGAACTCGGGGTTGTCGCGCTCGATCTCGCGCTGGCTCAGCTCGCGCACCGGCTTGACGTCAACCTGGTCGATGATCGCCGTGAAGATGCGCTGCCGCGGGCCGTGGCGGTGGCCCACGGTCACCCAGACGAGCAGCCCCTGCTTGTACTTGTGGGACTTGTCGCCGAGCCGGATCGTCGCCGTCTTGCGCCCCTTGCGGAGCTGGTCGATGAACAGCGGCGAGTAGAAGTTGAGCGCGTACACGGGCGTCCTCGTGGGGCGGGCTGGGCGGGCCGGGGCGCGGGGGCGCCCGGAGGGGCTTCTTAGTCGTTCGCGCCGTGCGAACCGTAACCTCCCGCCCCGAGCCAGGCCAGCGCGCGGTCCATCACCCTCCGCTCGCCCGGATAGGTCAGCGCCCCCGGCGCGTCGGCGACGGGCACCAGCCTCACGCCCTCCACCTCGGCGTCGTGGTGGGCCGGCGACCCCGCCCGGTAGGCGAGCAGGTAGAAGGCGACCGTCTTGGCCACCCGCGCGCGGCTGACGCGCGACCAGTACATGTACGAGATCTCCTCGAGCGGCGTGAGGAGGGTGCCGCTGATGCCGGTCTCCTCGCGGGTCTCGCGCACGGCGGTCTCCTCGGGGGCCTCGCCGGGCTCGATGTGCCCCTTGGGCAGCGCGAGGACGCCGCCGCCCCGCAACGAGATCAGCGCGACGAGCAGAGCCGAGCCGACCGGGACGAGGAGCACGCCGCCGGCCGACCGCTCGTTGATGACGCGCGCCACGCCGACGCGCGGGCTCAGCTACCGATCGGGCGTATCTACTTGCCGCCGAACACGCGCTTGAGCCACCCCATGAAGCCGCCCTGCGCCGGCTCGCCGCCCGCCGCCGCGGCCGCGGGCTGCTCCGCCGCGGCGCCGTTGGCCGCGCTGGCCTCGGCCGAGGGAGCCTCGCCGCCGGTGCCGCTGCCGACCCACTTGTCGAGGGCCTCCCAGCCGGTCTTGCCGCTCGGGCCCGCCGCCTCGGCCGCCGGCGCCGCAGCGGCCTCGCCGCCGCCGCTGCCGACCCACTTGTCCAGGGCCTCCCAGCCGGTCTTGCCGGAGGGGCCGCCCGACGGGGCGGCCTCGGCCGCCGGCGCCGCCGCGGCCTCGCCGCCGCCGCCACCGCCGCCGCCGCCGCCGACCCACTTGTCCAGGGCCTCCCAGCCGGTCTTGCCGGAGGGGCCGCCCGACGGGGCGGCCTCGGCCGCCGGCGCCGCCGCGGCCTCGCCGCCGCCGCCACCACCACCGCCGCCGCCGCCGACCCACTTGTCCAGGGCCTCCCAGCCGGTCTTCTTGCCCGACGGGGCCTCGCCACCACCGCCCGAGGTCCCCTCGCCGGACGAGCCCGAGCCTCCGACCCACTTCTCGAGGGCCTCCCAGCCCGTCTTCTGAGCGCCCCCGGCGATGGGGGGCGGGAAACGGCGCGGACGGGTCATGTACTCCTCCAACGGGGGTCGGGTCTCGCGGCGGGTCGCATTCGTGCGCCGCCGCACGAACTTACGGGTTTGCGTCGGGAAAGGTCAAGGTCGCGCACCGAGGCGCGGGAGCCGGATCATCGCATGTCGTGCAGCATCCGGCGGTAGCTGGCGAGTCGCTCGTCGCTGACCCGGCCCGGCACGGCGCACCCGGCGTCGCCGTCGTGGGCGCAGCCCCGGAAGCGGCAGTCGCTCGCCACGGCCGCGATCTCCGGGAAGCCCGCCTCGAGGTCCTCGCGCGACAGGCGGGGGAGGTGGAACGTGCGCACGCCGGCCGTGTCGACCACCGCGCCCCCGCCCGGCATCGGGATGAGGCGGGGGTCGGTGGTCGTGTGCTTGCCGGTGCCCGCCTTGCGGCTGACGGCGCCGACGGCGCGCTCCACGCCGGTGAGGGCCCGCGTCAGCGTCGACTTGCCGACCCCGGACGGCCCGGCGAGGATCGCCGTGCGGTCGGCGATCAGGTCGCGGACGCGCGCCACCATGGCGGGGTCCTTGGCGGATCCGGCGAGCACCGGGTAGCCGACGGCCTCGTAGCGGGCGAGGACCGCGCGCAGCTCGTCCTCGTCGTGGGGGAGGTCGACCTTCGTCACCAGCAGCGCCGGGGCGAGCGCCCCCAGCTCGCCCACGACCAGGTAGCGGTCAACCAGCGTCGGCTGCATCGGCGGCCGCACGGCGGACGAGGCGACGATCAGCAGGTCGGCGTTGGCCGCCAGCGGGCGCGGGCTCCGCTCGGGCCCCTGGCCGCGCACGAGCAGCGTCCGGCGCGGGGCGATGCCCACCAGGGCGGGCTGCCCCTCGTCGTCGCGCAGCTCGACCCGGTCCCCGGCGACGGGCGGGCCGCCCGGCAGCCGCGGGACGATCCGCGCCTCCACCTCGCCGCCGTCCGCCCAGACGCTCGCCGTGGGCCCGGAGACCCGGAGGACGACCGGGGCGTCGCCCGCCGCCGCGCCCGCGGGGCTCACGGCGAGGAGCGCCCCGCCTCGAGCAGCTCCGGCGCCGTGAAGAGCGCGTGCAGCGGGGCATCGCCGAGGACGGCGACGGCCGCGTCGCGACCGCCCTCGTCGCGGTCGATGACCACCAGCGCCGCCACGACCACGCCCCCGGCCTGGCGCGCCTTCTCGACCGCGGAGATCAGGGACCCCCCGCTCGTGAGCACGTCATCGACGACCGCCACCGGCGAGCCCTCCTCGATGAAGGGCCCCTCGATCCACTGCTGCAGGCCGTGCTTCTTGGCGTCCTTGCGCACGAAGAAGCCCGTGACGCGGCGGCCCTCGCCCCAGGCGGCGGCGCTCACCGCGCAGACCAGCGGATCGGCGCCGAGCGTCAGCCCGCCCACGGCGGCCGGCCCCGCCGCGCGCAGCGCCTGCCAGGCGAGCGCCCCCGACAGCGCCGCGCCCTCCGGGTCGAGCAGCACCTGGCGGGCGTCGAAGTAGAAGGACGAGCGGCGGCCCGATGACAGGACCACCGACTCGCGCACGAGCGCGTGCTCGCGCAGGAGCGCGGCGAGGCGGTGGCGGTCGGGGGCATCGGGCACGCGGGCATCCTATGGACCGCTACGGTTGGGGGAGTCGCACACCCCCGACGGAGCGGAGGAGCCCGCCGATGACCGAGGTGGTCCCGGAGCCGACGCCAAACCCGAACGCGGTCAAGTTCACGCTCGACCGGCCGTCAACCGAGGGCCGCTCCCAGACGTTCCGGGCCGGCTCCGATCCCGCCGAGTCCCCCCTCGGCGCGCGCATCTTCGCCCTGGACGGCGTGACGAACGTGTTCATGACGGCGAACTTCGTCAGCGTCACCAAGGAGGACGACGCCGACTGGAACGAGCTCGTGCCGATGGTCATCGACGAGCTCCAGGCCCACTTCGCCGAGGCCTGATGAGCCCCACCGGCGTCATCTTCTCCTACGCGATCGGGCTGATCTTCGCCGTCGGCGGGATCCTGTTCCTCGCCCTCCTGGACGAGAACCGCTTCCTCTTCGGCATCCCCTACCTGCTCTTGGGGCTGGTCATCCTCGGGGGCGTCGCCGCCAGCCAGCGGCGGGTGCGCCGCCGCGGCCGGTCCGATCGCGAGGGCGGCCCGGGCCCGGGCCGCCCGACGCCCTACTAGCGCCGCTTCGGCGTGAGCGGCTTGACGACCAGCGTGGTCGTCGCCGTGGACACCAGCCCCGACGCGTTCGCCCGCACCCGGATCACGTAGCGGCCGGCCCGCGGACGCTTGGCCAGGGTGAATACGACGGAGCGCTGCCCGGCCTTGAGGGCCTTTGTGAGCGGCCTCCGCACCCTCGTGAGGACCACCCGCCGTTTGGGCTTGTGGCGGACCGTCCGGCGCAGCAGCGTCACCGTGACGCGCGCGTCGGCCGACAGGAGGAAGCGCACCGTGATCCTGCGCCCCTTCAACGACGCCTTGAGGCGCTGCACGCGCGGCCGCGTCGGCGGCGTCGTCACGGGGAGGGCTGGACGGGTCAGCGACGTCGCGTTGCCGGCGCCGTCGACCGCCTGGACGACCACCGACCCGAGCGCGGCGGGGACCGCGAACGTCCCATTGGCCGCGACCGCGACCGGCGCGCCGCTGATCGTCACCTCGCCGATCCCGGACGGGTCGGTGGCGGTCCACGTCGCCCCCGAGACCGCCAGCGCGGGCGGCGTCGTGTCCGTCGGGGCGAACTCCTTCGCGAAGACGTCGGGGACGGTGTTGGCGTCGGTCGGGACGAGCTTGGGCGGCGCGACCGGGTCGGTGTTGACGAAGCTGACGATCGAGGCGTTTCCGGCGACGGCGCTGCGATCGGAATCGGTGATCACCTGGGTCGTCCCGTCGGCCAGGACGCTCGCCCGGCGCGTCGCCCGCGTCGCGAGGTCGCGGGCGTAGACGTCGAGCACCGCGCCGTTACCGTCGGCGCCCGTGAGATCCGCCGAGTTCGACGTGAATGCGACCCGGGCGCCGTCCGCCGAGATCACCCCGCGGATGCCGTTCACGGCGCCGCTGGTCTCCAGTCCGTCCCGGCGGAGGCGAGCGCGATCGCGCGCGCAGTCGCGGCCATGTCGCGGCGGTAGACGTCGTTCCCGCCGCTCACGTCGTTGGCGGCGACGTACTTCTCGCCGGTCTCGAAGACGACGTAGCGACCGTCGCCCGAGATGTCGGGGAAGCCCGCGCCGGCGCCGGCGGCCGGGTTGCTGGCCCCCGCGGTGGTGCCCGTCGCCAGGTTCCGCACGATGACGTCGTTGACGTCGCCGGGAGACGCGTCGCCCGGCAGCAGGTTGTTCGTGCCGGTCGGCGCCTCGAATGCGACGACCTTGCCGTCAGCGCTGATCGCCGGACGCTCGGTGGTGCCGTTCGCCTGGGCCCCGGCCGCGTTGACGGCCGCGAGGGTGGTCGTGCCGGCGATGACGTCGCGGACGACGACGTCCGCGAGGCCGGCGTTCGCGTCCGAGGCGACGAGGTTCGTCGCCGTCCCCGTGGTGAACGCGATCCGGTTGCCATCGTAGGAGACGTCGGGGTCGCCGCCCACGCCCGCGTTGGCCTTCTGCCCGGCCGAGTTGACCGAGACCAGCACCACCGCGCCGGTCTGCAGGTCCTTCCTGAAGACGTCCTTCCCGGCATCGGTGTCGGCCGGCGTGAGGTTCGTCGCCTCCGAGGCGAAGACCACGTACCGTCCGTTCCCCGAGATCGCGAACTGGACGTTTCCGACGTTGTCGGCGTCGACCGCCGCATTGGCGGGCGCGCCCGCCGCGCTCGAGGAGGCCAGGACCGTGCTCCCGGTGGCACGGTTGCGCACGTAGAGCTGGACGACCGCACCGACCGGCGTGCCGGCGAGGTCGGAGGCCGACGTGAAGGCCACGACGCGCCCATCCGCCGAGACGGCCGACGCCTCGGCGGATGTCGTGCCCTGGGTCCCACCCGACGAGACCGAAACGATGGAGAGGTCGCCCGGGGCGGCGACCGCGAGCACCGCGCCACCGGCCAGGGCTCCTGTCGCGAAGAGGGCGGCGGCAGCGCGGCGGCGTCTCATCGGGCGATCCTCCCGGCGGCGCGCGCGGGGCGCAACCCGCGAAGGTCGAGGCTAGGCCGGGATCGCCGGCAGCCCCTCGAGCTCGGCGGCCGCCTGGTCGAGCTCGTCCTGGGGCAGCTCGGTGTCGACCATCTCGCCGCCCAGGAACGCGTCGTACGCCCCCATGTCGAAGTTCCCGTGGCCGCAGAGGTTGAAGAGGATCGTGCGCTCGACCCCCTCCTGGCGGGCGCGCTCGACCTCCTCGGCCACCGCGCGCAGGGCGTGGGACGGCTCCGGCGCGGGGATGATGCCCTCTGCGCGGGCGAAGCGGACGGCCTCGGCGAAGCACTCGCTCTGGTGGTAGGCGCGCGCCTCGACGATCCCCGTGTGGACCATGTGCGAGACGAGCGGGGCCATGCCGTGGTACCGGAGGCCCCCCGAGTGGATCGCGGGCGGCACGAACCCGTGCCCCAGGGTGTGCATCGGCAGCAGCGGCGCCATCTTGGCCGTGTCGCCGAAGTCGTAGCCGTAGTGGCCGCGCGTGAGCGTGGGGCAGGCGGCCGGCTCGGCGGCGACGATGCGGATCTCGCGGCCGGCCGCGACCTCCGGGATGAACGGGAACACCAGCCCGGCGAAGTTCGAGCCGCCGCCGACGCACCCCACGATGACGTCGGGCTCGGCGCCCGCGGCGGCGAGCTGCTCGCGCGCCTCCTGGCCCACGACGGTCTGGTGCATCAGGACGTGGTTGAGGACGCTCCCGAGCGCGTAGCGCGTGTCCTCGCGGGTCGCCGCGTCCTCGACCGCCTCGCTGATGGCGATGCCCAGGCTGCCCGTGCTGTCGGGCTCGGCCTCGAGGATCGCGCGGCCGGCGTTCGTGTCCGGCGACGGGCTCGGCACGACCTCGCCGCCCCAGGTGCGGATCATCGAGCGACGGTACGGCTTCTGGTCGTAGGAGGCGCGCACCATGTAGACCTTGCACTCGAGGCCGAACAGCTCGCAGGCGAACGCCAGCGCCGAGCCCCACTGGCCCGCGCCGGTCTCGGTCGCGAGCCGCGCGACGCCCTCCTCGCGGTTGTAGAAGGCCTGCGGCACCGACGTGTTCGGCTTGTGGCTGCCCGCCGGGCTGACCCCCTCGTACTTGTAGAAGATCCGGCAGGTCGTGCCGAGTGCCTCCTCCAGCCCGAACGCGCGGTGCAGGGGCGTCGGCCGCCACATCGAGTAGACCTCGCGCACGGGCTCGGGGATCGGGACCCAGCGCTCGCCGCTGACCTCCTGCAGGATCAGGGCCATGGGGAAGAGCGGCGCGAGGTCGTCCGGCCCGACCGGCTGGCCGGTGCCCGGGTGGAGCGGGGGCGGCGGCAGCGACGGCAGATCGGCCGCGACGTTGTACCACTGACGGGGGATCGCGTCCTCGGACAGGATGAAGCGCCGCTGGGCCACCGGGTGCCCCCTTCGGTCGGGGTTTACGCCGGTCCCGAGCCTACCCTGGCGCGGCGCGGCGGGGCGACGGGGCGCGCGGGCAGCCAGAGGGTGAAGGTGGAGCCCACGCCGACCTCGCTCTCGGCCGTCACGCGGCCGCCCAGGAGGGTCGCGAGGCGCTGCACGATGGACAGGCCGAGGCCCGACCCCCCGGCGTCGCGGTCGCGCGAGGTGCCGACCCGGTAGAGGCGGTCGAAGATGTAGGGCAGGTGCTCGGGCGCGATGCCGCGGCCGGTGTCGCAGACGGCGATGCCCGACTCGCCGGGCGCCGTCCGGACCTGCAGGCTCACCGAGCCGCCGGACTCGGTCGCGCGCAGCGCGTTGGTGACGAGGTTGCCGAGGATGGTCTGCACGTGCTCCGGGTCGGCGACGGCGGGGAGCTCGCCCTCGGGCCCCGCGAGCTCGACGCCCCGGATGTGGGCGTCGATGCCGAGCCGCGACACGCACTCGCGCGCCGCGGCGGCCAGGTCGACCGGCTCGGCGCGCACCTTCGGCTCCAGGTCGAGCCAGGTCAGCTCCTGCAGCTCGCGCACGAGCACGCGCAGGCGCGCCGCCTCGACGCGGATGAAGTCCGCCGCCTCGGCCCGCTCCTCGGGCGTCGCGGCGGTGCCGTCCCCCAGCGCGGTCGCGAAGCCCTCGATGGCCGTCACGGGGGTCCGCAGCTCGTGGGCGACGTCGGCCAGGAACTCGCGCTGGCGCGCGTCGGCGGCCTCGAGCCGCGCCGTCATGCGGTTGAAGGACTGGCCGAGCCGGCCGAGCTCGTCGTCGGTCTCCTGCACCCGCGTGTCGAGGTGGCCCCGGGTGACGGCCTCGGCGCTGTCGGCGAGGTCGCCGACCGAGCGGCGCAGCTGCGACGCGACGCCGCTCGACAGCGCCCAGACCAGCGCGCCGGCGATCGCGAGGCCCCCGATGACGAGCGCCGGGATGACCCAGTCCGAGACCGGGGCGCTCGGGTCGGGGCGCTCCATGATCACCTCGACGTCGCCGCTGCGGGCCGACGCCCGGGCCTCGAGGTCCGCGACCGGATCGCTCCAGTGCACCACCTCGCCCTGGACCAGCACGACCATGCGGGCGTCGCCGATGAATCGCTCCGCGTTGCGGGCCTCGCCGGCGGCGCTGGTGATCCCCTCGCGGTCGATCTCCTTCGCGATCGCCGTCGCCTGCTGCTGCAGCGCCTCCTCGACCTCGGCGCGCGCGCGGCCCTGCACGATCCAGTCCACGCCGATGACCAGCGCCGAGACGACGGCGAGGGCGACAATGATCGCGACGGCCACGCGCGCCCGGATCGTGCGCGGGCGCAGCCGCTGCAGCAGCTCCCTCACGCGACCGGCTCCAGCTTGTAGCCCACCCCCCGCACCGCCACGATCCCGATGTCGTCGCCGAGCTTGCGGCGCAGGTTGGCCACGTGGACGTCAACCGTCTTGCCGCCGACGGCCGACTGGTAGCCCCAGACCTTCTCCAGCAGCCGGTCGCGCGTGTAGACGACCCGCGGGTGGGCCGCGAGCTCGGCCAGGAGGTCGAACTCGAGCCGGGTGAGCTCGACCTCGCGGCCGTCGAGCGTCACGCGCCGGCTGGCGGGCTCCAGCTCGGCGGGCCCGGCGCGCAGGGTGCGGTGCGGGTCGGGCGGCGCGTGGACCCGCCTCATGACCGCCTTGACGCGGGCGACCACCTCGATGGGCGAGAACGGCTTGACCACGTAGTCGTCGGCGCCGAGCTCGAGGCCGGTCACGCGGTTGGTCTCGTCGGTGCGGGCCGTGACCATGATCACCGGGACCTGCGCCGTCTCGCGCAGGCGCCGGACCACGGTGAAGCCGTCCATCTCCGGCAGCATCAGGTCGAGCAGGACGAGATCGATGCCGCCCCGCCGCACCTGCTCCACGGCGGCCGCCCCGTCGGCCGCCTCGGCCACGGTGAAGCCGGCGTCGGTCAGGTACATGCGGAGCAGGCGCCGGATCGCGCGCTCGTCGTCGACGATCAGGACGTGGCCGCGACTCGCCATCGCCGCGATGATAGTCGCAGCGGGCGCCAGGCTTGAATCGCCCGGATGCGGCGCCTACCGTTCGCAGGCCCGCCCCCGCCAGGGGACGGTCGCGGCGGGATAGCTCAGTTGGTAGAGCACACGACTGAAA
>CAWEYS010000006.1:0-7577 GCA_963813355.1 Miltoncostaeaceae bacterium
AGCTCGTCGTGGGTGCCCGCCTCGCTCACCCGGCCGGCCTCCAGCACGTGGATCCGATCCGCGTGCCGGACCGTGCTCAGCCGGTGGGCGATCACCAGCGTCGTCCGCCCCTGCGAGACCGTCTCCAGCGACCGCTGGATCGCCGCCTCGGTCTCGTTGTCCACCGAGCTCGTCGCCTCGTCCAGGACCAGGATCGCCGGGTCGCGGACGATGGCCCTCGCGATCGAGAGGCGCTGGCGCTGGCCTCCTGAGAGCTTCTGGCCGCGCTCGCCGACCAGGGTGTCGTAGCCGTTGGGCAGGGCGGCGATGAAGTCGTGGGCCTCGGCCAGGCGGGCGGCCTCCTCGATGCGCTCGTCGCTCGCCTCGGGGTCGCCGTAGGCGATGTTCTCCCGCACGGTGCCGTCGAAGAGGAAGACGTCCTGGCTCACCAGGCCGATGGCGCCGCGCAGGTCGCCGAAGGTCAGGTCGCGGACGTCCACGCCGTCCACGGTGACCCTCCCGCTGGTCGGCTCGTACAGCCGCAGCAGCAGCTTCACGATCGTGCTCTTGCCGGCGCCGGTCAGGCCGACCACGGCGTGGGTCTCGCCGGCGGGGACCTCGATGTCGAGCCCCTTGAGGACCTCGGGGCCGCTGGCGTAGGAGAAGCGCACGTCCTCGAAGCGGACCGCGCCGGCGACCGGCTCGGGCAGGCGGCCCGAGCCCTGCTGGATCGTCGGCTCCACGCCGAGCAGGTCGAGGATGCGCCGGGTGCTGGCCATCGCGCGCTGGTAGAGGTCGAAGGTCTCGCCCAGGCGGGTGAGCGGCCACAGCAGGCGCTGGGTCATGAAGACCAGGACGGAGAAGAAGCCGACGGCCAGGTGGCCGTCGAGGGTGAGCCGCCCGCCCACCAGCAGGGTCATCGTGAAGCCGATCAGGATGGCGATGCGGATCAGGGGGACGAACGCCGAGCTGAGCTGGATCGCCTGGCGGTTGGTGTCGCGGTAGGCCTCGGACTCGCCGGCGACGCGCGCCGTCTCGCGGTCCTCGGCGGTGAAGGCCTTGATGGTCGCGATGCCGCCGAGGTTGTTGGCGAGCGTGCCGGACAGGCGGCCGACCTGCTCGCGCACGGCGCGGTAGCGCGGCTCGAGGCGGCGCTGGTAGAGGAAGCTGCCCCAGACGATGATCGGGATCGGCGCGAAGGCCACCAGGAACAGCAGCGGGCTCGCGATCAGGAAGACCGCGCCGACCAGCACCACGTTGACGATGGTCGCGATCATGTTGCTCGCGCCGACGTCGAGGAAGCGCTCGAGCTGGTTGACGTCGTCGTTGAGGATCGCCATCAGCCCGCCGGTGGACTGGTCCTCGAAGTAGCCGAGCTCCAGGCTCTGGACGTGGGAGTAGGCGTCCATGCGCGCCTCGTGCTCGATCGTCTGGGCCAGGTTGCGCCAGGCGAGCTGGTAGCCCCACTCGGTCGCCGACTCGAGCAGCCAGACGGCGGCGTTGACCAGCGCCAGGGCGACGAGCTGGCCCCAGCGGCTGTCGATGCCGGTGAGGTCGGCGACGAAGGAGTCGTCGGCGTTGACGATCACGTCGATCGCGGCGCCGATCAGGATCTCCGGGAAGACGTCGAAGACCTTGTTGAGCACCGACAGCGTCGTCGCCAGGACGATCTGCGGCCGGTGGCGCGCCGCGTAGCGCCAGAGCCGGAGGAGGGGGGCGGCGTCGCGGTCGTCGACCGCGGCGCGGCGGCTCACGCGGCTCCCGCGAAGTCGGCCAGGGCCTCCCGCCCACCGCTCACGATCGGGTTGCCGTGGGCCATCAGCAGGGCGTCGAAGTCGAGCTCGGCGATCCGCCGGTAGGCGTCGCGGAGCTCGGCCCTGGTGCGCGCGGGGTCGTCCATGAGCGCGTCCGACACGAAGCGCAGCGGGTCGTCGTCGGGCACCCGGACCACCCCGTCGGCGACGGCGACCGCGCGGTGGGCCGGGATGTGGAGGGCGCTCTCGTCGGGGCAGATGCCGCCCACCTCGAGGGCCACGACCCCGCCGGGCAGCGCGTCGCCGGGGTCGAAGCCCTCGACCGGCTCGCCGGCGCCGAACTCGTGCAGCCCGAGGCGGTTGCAGAGCACCGGGCAGCCGAAGCGCTCGTGGAAGCGCCCCGAGTCGCGGTAGTGGTGGCGGTTGGTCAGGAGGGCGGCGACGGGCGGGCCGTCGGCGAACCACTCCAGGCCCTCGTCGGGGACGCGCGGGTCGATCAGCACCCGCTCCTGGGCCAGCCAGTAGGAGTGGATGGTGATGTCCCAGCGCGCGTGTACGGTGGTCCAGTGGTGGACGCCGGGGAGGATCTCGCGCACCGCGGCAGTCTGGCACGGCCCACGGGGAGCCGGCCGCGGCCGTGAGCGGCCTGGCTGTCGCGCTACCGCCGCGCGGGATCGTGCAGTCGCGCGGCGAGGGCGAGCTGGAGTTCGGGCGGGTGGTGGCCTTCAGCGACGGGGTGATCGCGATCGCCATCACGCTGCTGGTCCTGACCCTCGACGTGCCGAACGTGCCCAACGGCGACCTGGCGGAAGCGCTCGGCGACCAGTGGCGCCAGTACCTCGCCTTCGTGCTCAGCTTCGCGCTGATCGGCCGGTTCTGGATCGTCCACCACCGCGCGTTCACGCTGCTGGAGCGCTTCGACGGCACGCTGATGGTGCTGAACCTGGTCTTCCTGGCGCTGATCGTGGTGATGCCGTTCGCGACCGACCTCGTGGCCGAGTACGAGGACGACCCGGTCTGCATCGTCGTCTACGCCTCGGTCGTGGGCCTGGCGAGCCTGATGACCTGGCTGATGATCCGCTACTCGCTGCGCAGCGGCCACGTGCGGGCGGACATGCGCCCGCTGGCGGCCGCGGCGTCGTCGTGGATCGGGCTCGGCCCGACCGCCGCCTTCCTGGTCTCGGCGCCGGTGGCGCTCCTCTCGGCCGGGGCGGCGTTCGGGCTCTGGCTGCTCGCGGTCGTGCTGGGGATGCTCTCGGCCGCGATGGCCTCACCCGAGCCGGGCTGAGTGCCCTAGTAGCGGTAGTGGTCGGGCTTGTAGGGCCCCTCGACCGGCACGCCGATGTAGTCGGCCTGCTCCTCCGACAGCGTGGTCAGGCGGACGCCGAGGGCCTCCAGGTGCAGGCGGGCGACCTTCTCGTCGAGGTGCTTGGGCAGCACGTAGACCTGGCGCTCGTAGTCGTCGTTCTTGGTGAACAGCTCGATCTGGGCGATCGTCTGGTTCGAGAACGAGTTGGACATCACGAACGAGGGGTGGCCGGTCGCGTTGCCCAGGTTCAGCAGGCGGCCCTCGGACAGGATGATGACCGCGTGGCCGTCGGCGAAGACCCACTCGTCGACCTGGGGCTTGATGTTGATCCGCTCGACGTCCTCGCGGGCGCCGAGGCCGGCCATGTCGATCTCGTTGTCGAAGTGGCCGATGTTGCCGACGATCGCCTGGTGCTTCATCCGGGCCATGTCGTCGGCGGTGATGATGCCCTTGTTGCCGGTGGCGGTGATGAAGACGTCGGCGGTCTCGACGACGTCGTCCAGGGTGGCGACCTGGTAGCCCTGCATGGACGCCTGCAGCGCGCAGATGGGGTCGATCTCGGTGACGATCACGCGCGCGCCCTGGGCGGCCAGCGACTCGGCGCAGCCCTTGCCCACGTCGCCGAAGCCGCAGACCACGGCCACCTTGCCGGCCAGCATCACGTCGACGGCGCGGTTGATGCCGTCCACCAGCGAGTGGCGCACGCCGTAGAGGTTGTCGAACTTCGACTTGGTGACCGAGTCGTTGACGTTGATCGCCGGGAAGAGCAGCTCGCCCTTCTGGGCCAGCTTGTAGAGGCGGTTCACGCCGGTGGTGGTCTCCTCGGTGACGCCCTTGACCCCGTCGGCGATCCGGGTCCAGCGCTGGGGGTCCTCGCGCAGCGACTGGCGCAGGAGGCCGAGGACGACCCGGAACTCGTCCGACTCGGCGGTGGCGTCGTCGGGGACGGCGCCGGCCAGCTCGTACTCGCGGCCCAGGTGCACCAGCAGGGTGGCGTCGCCGCCGTCGTCGAGGATCATGTTGGGGCCGCCGCCGTCGGGCCAGCGCAGGGCCTTCTCGGTGCACCACCAGTACTCCTCGAGCGTCTCGCCCTTCCAGGCGTAGACCGGGACGCCGCGCGGCTGCTCGGGCGTGCCGCCGCCCACCACGATCGCCGCCGCCGCGTGGTCCTGGGTGGAGAAGATGTTGCAGGAGGCCCAGCGCACCTGGGCGCCCAGGGCGGTGAGGGTCTCGATCAGCACCGCCGTCTGGACGGTCATGTGCAGCGAGCCGGTGACGCGCGCGCCCGCCAGCGGCTGGCGGTCGGCGTACTCGGCGCGGATGGACATGAGGCCCGGCATCTCGTGCTCGGCGAGGGTGATCTCCTTGCGGCCGAAGTCGGCCAGGCCGAGGTCGGCGACCTTGTAGTCGGCCTCGGCGGGCGGGGCGGTGGTGGTCATGCGGTCTCCGTCAGGTCGTCGGTGCGGAAGCGGCGAGGAGGCGCGTGTGCTTGTCCTGCTCGAAGCGCAGCCAGTCGTCGGCGGGCACGTCGTCGGGCCGGGCCGGGGGGGCCGTCAGCCAGCCCTCGACCGCCCGCGCGAGCGCGCGGTCGTCGCGCAGCCGGCGGGCGAACCCGACCTCGCCGAGGGCGACGCCGTGGCGGTCGAGCAGCTCGCGCAGGGTGCGCAGGCGCTGGAGCTCGCCCGCCCCGTAGAGGCGGTAGCCGGCCGGCGAGCGGCGCGGCGCCACGAGCCCGATGCCCTCGATGTAGCGCAGCATGCGCGCCGACCAGCCGGTGGTCGCGGCGGCCTCGTTGATCGTGAGCGCGTCCGGGGGCACCGCGGAACCCTATCACGATCGTGTCAACCTTCGGGCGCAAGGCCCGGCGGGCGCGTAGTCGCGCCGCGCGCCCTCCAGGTGCTCGGTGAGCAGCGGGCCCGTGTCGTCGCCGGCCTCGAGGGCGTCGACGATGGCGCGGTGCTCGTCGAGGTAGCGCCGCTGCACGGTGGGGTCGCGCGCGACGATCGCCGCGCCCATGCGGCGCTGGCGCTCGCGCAGCGAGTCGTGCAGGCGGGTGAGGATGGAGTTGCCGTCCGCCGACACGATCGCGCGGTGGAAGAGCCGGTCGGCCTCCACGAATCCGATGCGATTGCCGCGCCTGATGTGACGCTCCTGGTCGCTCAGCAGCGCCCGCAGCTGCTGCACGAGCACCTCGGGCCCGCGCCGGGCGATCTGCTCGGCGCAGTGGCGCTCGATGATCAGGCGCGTCTCCAGCACCTCGTTGATCTCCTCGGCCGAGACCGGCACCACCAGGGCGCCGCGCTTGGGGTAGAGGCGCAGCAGGCCCTCGGCCTCGAGCAGCAGGAAGGCCTCGCGCACCGGCGTGCGGCTGACCCCCAGCTCGCCGGCCACCTCGCCCTCGGAGAGCATCTCGCCGCCGGGGTAGAACCCCTCGAGGATGTGCTCCTTGACGTGCGCGTAGGCCCGGTCCTTGGCGGGCGCAGCTCGTCGACGCGTGGTGGCCATGTCGTATCTCTACACCCTCGCTTGTGCCGTTGGTCTCCTGGTTTGCATGGTGCTAGTACTTATGTTGCATGCAAGACGTTCACAAGAGGAGGTGAGAAGAGATGGTTCCCTACCAGGTGACCGTGAGGCGCCGCGGGCCCTCGCCGCTGACCCTGACGATGCTCGTGGGCGCCCCGTCGCGGGAGCACGCGGCCGGGCTGGCGACGGCCCTCGCCGAGCACGAGCGCGGCGGGATGTTCGAGGCCGGCCGGGTGCGGGTCGCGCCCGACGCGTCCGAGCTCGACGCGTCCGCGGAGGCGGCGTGACGGGCCGGCGCGGGCCGAGCCGGGGCTAGGCCGCCGACCCGGCGGCGGCCCGCGAGCCGGGCCGGCTGGGGATGGGCCAGCGGTGGACCGGGAGGCCCGAGAACTGGGCCTCGATGTAGGCGTCGAGGGTCGCCGCGAGCGCGGTGCCGCGCATCATGCGCTCCTCGAGGGCGGCGAGCGCCGCCCGCTGCCAGCGCGCGCCCGTGACCTCGGCGGTGACCCGCTCGCCCATGACGTCCAGCAGGGCCCCGGCCTCGTCGGCGTCCACGCCGGCGCGGTCGAGGCCGCGGCGGGCGACCGGGATGAGGCGCTCGACGACCTCCGCGGCCGGCATCGGGCGCGGCGAGGGCGCCTGGGGCGCGGGCCACAGCAGCTCGGCGCCCAGCCCGTCGCGCGCGGCCCGGTAGAAGTTGCGCCGGGCGAGCTCGAAGGGCATGGCCGGGATCATCCACTCCTCGTCGGCCAGGCCGAGGGTGGCCCCGATGAGGAAGGCCGCGTTGGCGGCCATGTCGATCACCGACGGCCCGGCCGGCAGCGCCCGCAGCTCGATGCGCAGGTGGCCGCCCCCGGCCGGGTCGTAGACCGGCCGGTTCCAGCGCCAGGTGGTGCCGTGGTGCAGGCGCAGCTCGGCCAGCTGGGGGACGCCGCCGGCGCGCACCACCTCGAGCGGGTCCTCGGCCTCGGTCAGCGGCAGCACGACCTCGTGGAGGGCGACGCTCTCCTGCAGCAGCTCGAGGATGCCGCGCCGCACCCAGCCGTAGCCGAAGGCCACCCGCGACGGGCGCCAGACCTCCTCGCCGCCCTGGTGGCCGTCGATGGCCTGGTGGAAGAGCGGCACGCGCGTCTCGTCCCAGAGCAGCTTGCCCAGGAAGGTGGGGGAGTTGGCCGCCGCGGCCAGGGCCGGGCCGGTGGCGAGCTGGGCGGCGTTGAAGGTGCGCGCGAAGTCGGCGGGGGTCACGCGCAGGTGGATCTGGAAGGCGGCGTTGGCCGCCTCGGCGACGATGCCCGGCAGCTCGACGTCGAGCGTCTCGGGCCCGTCGATGATGACCCGCCGGTCGGGCTTCTTCGGCTCGAGGGCCGCCGACAGGGCGCGGTAGCGGGCCGACTCGGTCAGGCCGCCCGGGCCGAGGTCGCCCACGGTGAGGGTCGGGAGCGTCCCGATCATCGCGACGCGGGTGCCGTGCGCCGCGGCCGCGCCGGCGATGCGCTCCACCAGCTGGGTGACCCGGGAGGCGAGCGCGGTGAAGGGGCGCCCGGCGAGCTCGACCGGCGGGGTGGCGCACTCGATGCAGAAGCGGCCCACCTCGAGCGCGATGTCGTCGTCGCCGCCGAGGGCCTCCTGCACGGCGACGTTCTCGCCGGCCGGCCGGCCGGCGGCGTCCACCAGCGCCATCTCGAGCTCGGCGCCGACCGTGGCCGGGCCCTCGCCGAAGCCGGGGCGCTCCAGCAGCTCCGCCAGGGCGACCAGGCTCTCGCCGAGGCGCTCCGAGAAGCGCTCGAAGTCGGCCCCGCCGAACCGCTCGCGCTCGATCTCACGGCCCATCGCGCCAACGCTACCCCGAACCGCGCCATCCGACCCAGGCCCGGGTCGTCCGGTGTGCGACATAGAGTCCGCCCGGCATGAGCTATTGGGATGGCTACCGGGATCTGCCGCCGTGGCGGCTGTGGGTCTACGTCCTCCTAACGGGAAGCTGGTCTCCGAGCCGGAGTGATCAGCGCGGGCAG
>CAWEYS010000007.1:0-14601 GCA_963813355.1 Miltoncostaeaceae bacterium
CCTCTGCGTCGCGGGCGTCGCGCTGATCCTGATCGACCTCTTCTGGAAGGGCGCGCAGTACACGACCATCGCCCTCCTGGTCGTCATCGTGGCCCTGGTGCTGCTGCGCCCCGGCGGCTGGCGCGGCCCTCGCGCCCAGGCCTGACGAGGCGCGCCCGCCGGAAGCGCAGGCGGCGGCGGCGAGCAGGACGAGGTCCAGGACGACCAGGATCGCGGCCCCGGCGAGCCCGGAGGCCGGGTCGAGTCGCCAGGGCGGCCATCGCCGACGCCAGCAGGAGCGCGCCCGCCAGGGCGGAGACCACCCCTTGCCCGCCCCGGCTCCCCGTGGCAGGGTGCCCCCCGTGCTCGAACGGCTCGCCCGGCTCGTCATCCGGCGGCACTGGCTCGTGGTCGGCATCTGGATCGTGCTCACGATCTTCGGCGCCTACTCCGCGGTCCAGGTCTCCGACCGCTGGCTCGAGGACTTCTCCATCCCGGGCTACTCGGCCTACGAGGCCAACCAGCGCACGCTGGCCGCGCTCGGCAACGGGGAGGTCCCGCCGTTCATCGCGGTGCTGAGCACCGACGGGGACGTGACCCAGGCCCAGGGCGTCGAGGAGGCGATCGACGCGGCCGCGGCGGCGAACCCCGGCAGCCGCCTGAGCTCGTACTTCAACACGGGCAGCGACGCGTACGTGTCCGACGACGGGACGACCACCTTCGCGGCGATCTACCCGGCCGGCGAGGTGAGCTTCGACGGCACCGTCAACATCGACGAGACCCGGCAGGCTGCTGGCGGACGCCGCGCCGGCGGGCGTGGAGACCCACCTGACCGGGGTCGACGCGCTCTACGAGGAGTCGAGCGGGGGCGCCGAGGAGGGCCCGAGCGTGCTCGTCGAGACCCTGGTCGGGGGCCTCGGGGCGCTGGTGATCCTGCTGTTCACCTTCGGGACCCTGCCGGCGATCGTGATGCCGCTGCTGGTGGCGCTGACCTCGATCCTCAACACGTTCACGCTGATCTGGCTGCTGACCTACATCACCGACGTCTCGATCATCGTGCAGTTCCTGGTCGCGCTGATCGGGCTCGGGGTGGCGATCGACTACGCGCTGCTGATGATCTTCCGCTACCGCGAGGAGCTGCAGGTCAGCGACCGCGAGGAGGCGCTGGTCACGACCATGCGCCACGCGGGCCGCTCGGTGATCGTGTCGGGGTCGACCGTGGCCATCGGCCTGCTGAGCCTGATCATCCTGCCGCTGCCGTTCATCCGGTCGATCGGGATCGGCGGGATGCTGATCCCCGCGGTGTCGGTGATCGTCGCGATCACGCTGCTCCCGGCGCTGCTGTACATGCTGGGCCCCGGATCAACCGCCTGCGGGTGATGCCCAGGCGCATGGTGGAGTCGACCCCGAGCGCGGGTTCTGGGGCCGCTGGGGCCGCTACGTGTCGCGCCGGCCGTGGCCGATCGCGATCGTCGGGATCATCATCGTCGGCATCCTGGTGTTCTTCGGCCTGCAGCTGAACCCGGCCGACGCGCAGGCGAAGGACCTCCCCGGCAGCGGCGACGCCCACGTCGGCTACCAGGTCCTGACGGACGCCGGCATCAGCCCCGGCGTGCTGAAGCCGTTCCAGATCGTGGTCGAGGGGCCGGCGACACCGCAGCAGCTCGAGGCGCTGGCCGACGAGGTCGCCGCCGTCGAGGGCGTCGCCGGCGCGGCGGCCCCGCCGACCGCGCGCGCCGACGGGCTCGCGCTGGTCGAGGCCTTCTCGGCCTACGACGGGTCGGCCGAGGAGACGGACGCGGTGATCGACCGCCTCGAGGACGACGTCCTGCCCGCCCAGGCCGCGAGCTTCTCGACCGACACGACGCTCACGCTCGCCGGCGCGCCGCCCGAGGAGCGCGAGTTCATCGACGCGGTCTACGGGTCGTTCCCGTACGTGCTCGCGTTCGTGATCATCCTGACCTTCATCCTGCTGATGCGGGCCTTCCGCAGCGTCTTCCTGCCGCTCAAGGCGGTGATCCTCAACCTGGTCTCGCTCGCGGCGGCCTACGGCGTGATCGTGATCATCTTCCAGATGGGCTTCGGCGCCGAGGAGATCTGGGACGTGCCGGCGACCGACTCGATCATCTCGTGGATACCGCTGATGATCTTCGCGTTCCTCTACGGCCTCTCGATGGACTACGAGGTCTTCATGCTCACGCGCATGCGCGAGGCCTACGACGAGACCGGGAGCACCGAGAAGGCCGTCGCGCTGGGGCTGGCCCGCACCGGCAAGCTCGTGACGAGCGCCGCCCTGGTGCTGATGTTCGCCTTCATCGTGCTGTCGAGCAGCCCGGGCACCGACATCAAGCAGTTCGGCATCGGCCTGGCGGCCGGGATCATCCTCGACGCCACGGTCATCCGGGCGATGCTGGTGCCGGCGATCGTCCGCATCATGGGTCGCTGGAACTGGTGGCTGCCCGCGCGGGCCGCCAGGGTGCTGCGCGTGCGGCCGGGGCAGCTGGTCGCCGAGCCGGAGTAGGATCAGCGCGGGCAGGGCGGGATCGGCCACTTGCGGAAGCCGAGGGGGGCGGCGTCGATGCCGCGCCGCGGCTTGTGGCAGCGGGCGGCCTCGAAGGCGGCCTCCGGCGCGATCACCCAGATCGGCGGGAGGTTGCCGCGGGCGGCGCGGAAGGCCGTGAAGAACCTCGCCTGCGCCAGCAGGCGCCCGGCCTGGGTGATCCGCACCCAGTAGCGCGCGCCCTTCTTGAAGCTCGTCACGACGGTCAGGTCGCGCTCGCCCCCGTCGGCCTCGGGCCCGCCGTACCAGGTGATCGTCGCCCCGGGCGCGCGCGCGACGTGCGTGTTCTCGGTGCCGCAGGGGTCGTCAACGGTCAGCCGGCCGGCCGGCGACGCCTCCGTCGGCTTCTTCGCGAGCCTGCGCTCGACGAACACCTCGGCGACGACCGGGATGCGCCCCGTGGTGCCCGAGCATGGCCACTGCAGGCCGACCAATGGCGGCCCGGAGGAGAGGAAGCCCTTCTTCGGCAGCCGCGGCGGCCCCGACCGCGGCCAGCGCGGCTCAGGCCCCTCGATCGCCCCGAGGCGCCCGGTCACCGGGTCGCCCGCCTCGACGTTCACGGTGAAGGCGGCGCTCTGCACGCAGGCGGTCTGCCGGGTCGCGTTGGCGTCGAAGTAGCGCACGACGAAGGTCGCGGGGCCGGGCGCGGCCACGGTGGCCGTGACCGACGAACCCTGACCGAAGCCCTCGATGGCGATGCCCGGGGACCCGGCGAGCGTGTCCTGAGGATAGGTCACGCCGTCGACGTAGCTGATGTCGAAGGGCCGCCCGGCGATGATGCGCGACGGGGCGTCCTGCGCGCGTCCCTGCGCCGACGCGGCCGGGGCCGGCAGCGCGGGCGATCCGGGCGGGCAGGCCGGGAACCCCGGCGGCGCCTGGCTCGCCGCCGTCGCCGCGAGCCATCCCGCCGCGGCGGCGAGCGCGGCGACGAGGAGCAGTTGGACGGGGAGCGCCCTCACGTGGGCGAGCGTACGTCGGCCCGTTCGGCTCCGTCACCCCCCGAACGTCGGGGCGCGTAGTGTGCGAGCGAGCGACAGGAGGGATGCATGGCGCGCCTCACGACCATGGCCCGCGGGGGCGGGTGCGGCTGCAAGCTCGGCAAGTCGGCCCTCGCCGAGGCGCTCGCCCTGATGCCGGCACCGCCGCCCGACGCCCGCGTCTTGGTGGGCTTCGAAGGCGCCGACGACGCGGCCGCCTACCTCGTGCGGGACGACCTCGCGGTGATCGCCTCGGTCAACTTCTTCACGCCCATCGTCAACGACCCGGCCACCTTCGGGGCGATCGCCGCCACCAACGCCCTCAGCGACCTGCACGCCATGGGCGCGACGCCGGCGTTCGCGCTCGCCGTCGCGGCCCACCCGGCCGACGGCGACCCCGCCGACCTCGCCGCGATCATGCGCGGCGGCGCCGAGGCCGCGATGGCCGACGGCTGCCCGGTGCTGGGGGGCCACACCATCGACGACCCCGAGCCCAAGTACGGCCTGGCGGCCGTGGGCACCGCCCACCCCGACCGCCTGCTGAGCAACGCCGCCGGCCGCCCGGGCGACCTGCTGTTCCTCACCAAGCCGCTCGGGGTCGGCGTCATCACGACCGCGGCGATGCGAGATGGATGCAACCCGGATGCCATGGCCGCCGCCACCGAGTCGATGCTGGCCTCGAACCGCCCCGCGTCGGCCGCGGCCCTGGCGGCGGGGGTGCGCTGCGCGACCGACGTGACGGGGTTCGGCCTGCTGGGCCACCTCGCCGAGCTGGCGGCCGCGAGCGGGGTGTCGGCGCGGATCGAGGCGGGCGCGGTGCCGCTGCTGCCCGGCGCCCGCGAGCTGGCCGCGGCCGGGGTGACGACGGGCGGCGCCGCCCGCAACCGGGCCTTCGCCGAGGGGCTCGCCGAGGTCTCCGCGTCGGTGCCGGACGAGGTGGTGGAGCTGCTCTTCGACCCCCAGACGAGCGGCGGCCTGCTGCTGGCCGTCCCGCCGGCCCGGGCCGGTGCGCTGGAGGGCGAGCTCGCCGAGCGCGGGGTGTCCGGCCGAGCCGTGGGCCGCCTGGGCGAGGGCCCGGCCGGGGCGCTCGAGGTGGCCGCGTGAACCCGCTCGAGCCGGCGCCCGGCTACCGGCCCTCGGCGGTCGGCGAGGCGGCGCTGGAGCGGGTGCGCGCCTTCCTGGCCGACCAGGCGCTGCCGATGGTCGAGGAGGTGGAGGAGGAGCTCGGCGACACCGCCTTCGCCCTCGAGGGCGACGGGCGGCTGGCCGACGCGATGATCGGGCTCAAGCGCCGGATGCAGCAGGCCTCGGCGCGGGCGGGGCTCTACTGCCCGCACCTGCCCTCGCCCGACGGCCTGGGCCTCGGCCTGGTCAACACCTTCTACGTGCAGGAGGAGGTCTACCGCCACGGCCTGCGCGGGGCGCAGTGGATGCTGGCCTGGACCGACGGCCCGAGCCCCCTGGTGCGCCACTGGAGCGGCGAGGCGCGCGAGCGCCACCTGCCGGACTTCCTGGCCGGCCGCACCAACGTGGCCTTCGCGCTGAGCGAGCCCGGCGCCGGCACCGACGCGCTGGCCCTCGAGAGCTCGGCGCGCCCGGACGGCGACGGCTGGGTGCTGAGCGGCGTCAAGCACCTCATCACCGGCGCCCCCTTCGTCGAGGGCGCCCAGGTGATCGCCCGGGTGGAGGGCGCCGGGCGGCGCGAGCTGTCGGCGTTCCTGGTCCCCATGGACGCGCCCGGCGTCGTGCGCGGCCCCGTGCAGCAGACGATCATGGCCGACGGCCAGACCGGGGTCCTGGAGTTCCACGAGGTGCGCGTGGACCGGGCGGCCCTGATCGCGCGCGAGGGCGCCGGCCTGGACATGGCGTTCCTGTGGATCAACTGGGCGCGCTCGCGCCGGGGCGGCATGTGCAGCGGCCTGGCGGCCCACTGCCTGGATCGGGCGGTGGCCTACGGCCGCGAGCGGCGCGCCTTCGGGCGGCCGATCGGCGAGATGGGGGCGGTCGCCGAGCGGCTGAGCGACATCTACCTCGACTGGCGCGCCATGAGGGCGCTGTCGCTGGAGATCCTCGCCCGCCTCGACGCCGCCGACGTGCTCGGCGACGGGCGCGCGGGCCCGGCGGAGCGGCGCGACCTCTCCACGCTGAAGACCTGGTGCGACGAGGCGCTGATGCGGGTCGCCGACCGCGCCATCCAGGTGCACGGCGGGCGGGGGCTGCTGAGCGCGACCGGCATCGAGCGCATCTTCCGGGTGGCGCGCAACCTGCGCATCCCGGCCGGCACGACCGAGATCCAGCGGGCGATGATCGCCGAGAGCCTCGCGGCTCGGGAGGACGACGGCCGCTAGGGGGTGGGCGGCTCGTCGAGGGGGAGCGGCTCGACCGCCGCGGGCATGCCGGCCGCGCCGGGGACCGGCGTGGGCCGCGACCCGAGGTAGAGCGGGCGGTCGGCGGCGTTCAGCAGCAGCGGCATGACGTCGCGGCCGCCGATCCGGCCCAGGATGCCGGCGCCGCAGTCGAGCTCGCCGAAGCGCGCGACCCGGTCGGCGCGGACGCCCGGGCCGCTGACCAGGAACGGCACGGGGTCGCCCGAGTGGATCACCTCGGGGTCGGTCGGGGTCGCGTGGTCGCCGGTGACGCAGAGGATCGCGTCGCCCAGGCGGTCGCCGCAATCGCGAAAGGCCGTGTCGAGGCGCTCGATGGTCTCGCGCTTGACCCGCGGGTCCTTGGTGTGGCCGGCCTCGTCGGGGGCCTTGAGGTGGCAGAGGACGAACGTCGCCCCGTCGTCGAGCGCCCGGCGCGCGCGCCCGATGCGGTCGCGCAGCGCCGCGGCCGGGTCGGCGTCCTCGGGGGCCGCCACGAACGCCATCCCGAGGGCCCGGGCGAGGCCGCCGAGGAACGGCGACGCCCCCACGATCACGCCGTCGAGGCCGTGGCGGTCGCGGAAGGCGGGGGCCGGGCGGCGGCGCCCCCACCACTTCAGCGTGACGGCCGTCAGCCCCCGCCCGCCCGGGGCGGCGCGGACCGCCGCGCGGCTCCACGCCTCTGCGGCCCGCGCGGTCGCCGCGGCCTCCGGCGCCAGTGCGACCGGGCGCATCACCGGCTGGCGGTCGCGGAAGAACGGGTCCGTGTCGGTGACGGCGTCGTGGCCGCCGCCGCGCACGCGCAGGATCCCCTCGCCCGGGCGCGCCGGCGCGCCGAGCGGCTGCACCGAGAGGTCGAGGCCCTCGATGCGGGCGGGCGGGGCGGCGGCGGCCAGCGCCTCGGCGGCCCAGCCGTCGGACGGCCCGGGGCGGCCGGTCGTCCAGAGGACGTCGCCGCGGCGCTCGGCGAGGCGCAGCGAGGCGAAGGCCAGCACGTCGTCGCCGGCGACCTCCTGGTCGTGGCCGAGGGCCTCCATGACCGCCCGCCCGGGGGACTCCTCCGGGGCGTAGCCGAGGATCGCCCAGTGCGCCATCTCGCTGGAGGGGGCGCGGCCCGGGCCGAGCGGCCAGAGCAGGCCGCACGACCCGCCCGCCGCCAGGGCGTCGAGGCAGGGCGTCCAGGCGGCCTCGTTGGCGGTGCGGCCGCCGTGCGCCTCGGCGGCCCGGTCGCCCAGGCCGTCAAGCAGCAGGACGACGATCGAGCGCACGGTCTCGAGGGGAGGGCGTCGATGACCGCGGCGACGGCCGGCGGGACCAGCGCGCGCCAGTCGCCGCCCGAGCGCATGGCCGCGCGCACCTGCTCGCCCGACACCCGCTTGCCGCCGGGCGCCTCGAGCACGACCGTCGCGTCGCCCCGCGCCTCGAAGCGGGCGAGCTTGGACGATCCCCATGGCGACAGCACGCGCACGAACTGGACGGCGCCGGCCGGGACGAGCCCGTCCCACAGCTCGGGCTCGGTGACCGGGAACGGGAAGACCTCCACGGGGCCGACCCCGGCCTCGGCCGCCGCGGCCTCGACCATTCGGCGCCGCTCGGGGTAGGTGAACGGGTTGCTCTCGGGCAGGTGGCGCGCCGGGTCGCTGGGCTCGGGACGGACCGGGAACCCCTCGGGGTTGGTGATCCCGACGGCCAGGCGCGTGCAGCGGGCGGCCGCGGCGACCATGTACTCGAGGTGGCCGTTGTGGAAGGGCTGGAAGCGGCCGTGGATCATGCCGAGCGCGACTGGCGGCTCGCGCGTCATCGTCGCCAGCCTCGCATGTGGGCCCCTCAGGGGGCGATGTTGTGGTTCAGGCGGAAGAGGTTCTCCGGGTCGTAGCGGCGCTTGACCTCGACGAGGCGGTCGTAGTTCGGGCCGTACGCCGCCCGGACCGCGTCGCCCCCCTCGTCGTCGGCGAGGTAGTTGAGCCAGCGCCCGCCCGAGAAGTGCTCCTGGAGGGCCGCGTGGCTGTCCCGCGTCCAGGCGATGTTCGCCTCCGTGTCCGGCCGGGTCCGTCCACACCGACATCAGCGCCAGGTTCCAGCCCTGCTCGCGGTGCGGCACGGCCGTGTCGGTCGACGCCGACGCGCGTCACGGCGCCGTGGAAGTGCTCGAAGACGATCGCGGACATCGGCGAGGGGCTCGCCGCGAAGCTCTGCGCGGCGGCCTCGATCAGGCCGTCGCTCAGCCCGCGTGGTGAAGCTCGAGCGCCAGTAGTTGAGCGCGCCCATGGGGAACCCGGCGTCGAGGATCGTGTTGAGGACCGGGTAGGGCATCGGCCCGACGTCGACCACGATCGGGCTGCCGAAGGCCTTGAGCGGCGCGAGGTCGCGCTCGGCGGTCTCGGGGTCGCCGGTGTGGCAGACGATCATCGCCGCGAGCTTGGTCCCCGATCCGTCCGGCGCGTGGGCGAGGGCGCCGAAGACGGTCAGCTCGTCGGAGGCGGCGTCGGCGGCCTCGGCGGCGAACCGCAGCACGTCCGGGCGCGGCGTCGAGCGGGTGCGCGATCAGGCCGCCCACGACGGTGGTCAGGGGGTGCAGCCGGTACTCGAGCGAGGCCGCGACGCCGAAGTTCCCGCCGCCGCCGCGCAGCGCCCACATCAGGTCCGGGTGGGAATCGTCGCTCACCGAGAGGACGGCGCCGTCCGCCGTGACCAGCTCGACCTCCACCAGGTTGTCGGCCGCGAGCCCGTACGCCGCCATGAGCCAGCCCAGGCCCCCGCCGAGCGTGAGGCCGGCGATGCCCGTGGTCGAGATCGCGCCGCCGGTGGTCGCGAGGCCGTGGATCGCGGCCTCCCGGTTGAGCTCCGCCCAGAGGACGCCGCCCTGCGCGCGCAGGGTCCGCGCCTCCGGGTCGACGTGGATGCCGCGCATCTCCGCCAGGTCGATCATCAGCCCGCCGTCGGTCACGGCCCGGCCGGCGACGTTGTGGCCGCCCCCGCGCACCGACACCTCAAGGCCGCTCTCGCGGCCGAGCAGCACGGCCTCCGCGACGTCGGCCGTCCCCCGGCAGCGCGCGATGATCGCCGGCCGCTTGTCGATGAGGCCGTTGTGGATCCGGCGGGCCTCGTCGTAGCCCGCCTCGCCGGGGCGGAGCAGCCGGCCGGTGAACCGGGCCGCGAGCTCCGCCACCCGCTCGTCGCTGATCGTCGTGGCCGACATGGGCACCACCCTCCTGGCCGTGATCAGAGGCGCCGGCCGGCGCCGTGTGCCGCCGCCGGCGCATCAGGAACGATCGGCCGTCGCGCCGCCGGGTGTCAAGGTGAGAGACTGCCGCCCGGCATGAGGATCGAGGACTACGCGCTCATCGGGGACCTGCAGACGGCCGCGCTCGTCGGGCGCAACGGGTCGATCGACTGGCTCTGCCTGCCGCGCTTCGACTCGGCGTCGTGCTTCTCCGCATTGCTGGGGGAGCCCGCCCACGGCCGCTGGCTGCTCGCGCCGACCGCCGAGGTCCGCTCGGTGGAGCGGCGCTACCGGCCCGGGACGCTCGTGCTGGAGACCGACCACGAGACCGCCGACGGCACGGTCCGGGTGATCGACTTCATGCCGCGGCGCCGCGACGGCCCGCCCCAGGTGGCGCGGATCGTCGAGGGCCTGGGCGGCCGGGTGCCGATGCGCTCCGAGCTCGCCCTGCGCCCCGACTACGGGGCGATCGTGCCCTGGATCGAGGCCGTCCCCGACGGGGTCCTCGCCACCGCGGGGCCGGACGCCTTCCACCTGAGCACGCCCCACGAGCTGAACGTCGCGGACGGCGTGGCGGCCGCCGACTTCGAGGCGGTCGCCGGCTCCCGCGCGCACTTCGTCATGAGCTGGCACAGCTCATCGGAGCCCAGCCCGCGGGTCGAGAGCGCCGACTCGGCGCTGGCGCGCACCGAGGCCTGGTGGCGCGAGTGGTCGGGGAGATGCATCTATGACGGCGCCTACTCGGATGCCGTGCGCACATCACTGGTCGTCCTCAAGGCGATGACCCACGAGCTCACCGGCGCCCTGGTCGCGGCGCCGACCACCTCGCTGCCCGAGGACATCGGCGGGGTGCGCAACTGGGACTACCGCTACTCCTGGCTGCGCGACTCGGTGCTCACGCTCGAGGCGCTCCTGGCGGGCGGGTACACCGACGAGGCCCTCGCGTTCCGCGACTTCGTCTTCCGGGCCGTCTCGGGGGACCCGGGCAACGTCCAGATCATGTACGGCGTCGGGGGCGAGCGGCGGCTCACCGAGTTCGAGGTGCCGCACCTGCCCGGCTACGAGGGCTCGAAGCCGGTGCGCATCGGCAACGCGGCCTCGGAGCAGTTCCAGCTCGACGTCTACGGCGAGGTCGTCGGAGCGGGCTACGCGGTGCTGGAGCAGACCGGCCAGCCGATCGACCCGCGTTACGCCCCGCGCTGGAAGGCGCTCATCGACCAGGTCGAGCGCGTCTGGCGCGAGCCGGACGACGGCATCTGGGAGGCGCGCGGGCCGCGGCGCCACTACACCCACTCGAAGGTGATGGCGTGGGTGGCGGTCGACCGGGCTGTGCGCTTCGCCGAGAAGCTCGGGCAGGGCGGCAACGTGGGGGGCTGGGCGGCGCAGCGCGACGAGATCCACGCCGAGGTCTGCGAGCGCGCCTGGGACCCGGACCGGCGCACCTTCACCCAGTACTACGGCTCGGACGAGCTCGACGCCGCGGTGCTGCAGATCCCGATCGTCGGCTTCCTGCCCGGCGACGACGAGCGCGTGACCGGGACGATCGACGCCGTCCGCGCGCGAGCTCGGCCACGACGGGTTCGTCTCGCGCTACTCCACCGCCGAGACCGACGACGGCCTGCCCGGCACCGAGGGGCAGTTCCTGGCGTGCTCGTTCTGGCTCGTGAGCGCGCTCGCGCTGAACGGCCGGCGCGACGAGGCGCGGGAGCTCTTCGAGCGCCTGCTCGCCCTGCGCAACGACCTCGGGCTGCTGGCCGAGGAGTACGACGTGCCCCGCGCCCGCCAGGTGGGCAATTTTCCCCAAGCCTTCAGCCACCTCGCCCTGATCCAGGCGGCGAGCCTCCTCTGACGCCCGGGCGCGTCCCGGAGGGCTACTCTCAACGGGTGCCCCTGCGGCGCCCCTTCGGATCGCGCTCGTTCGAGCCGCTCGACCTGGCGGTCGACCTCGGCACCGCCAACACGCTGGTCTACGTGCGCGGGCAGGGGGTCGTGCTGACCGAGCCCTCGGTCGTGGCGATCGAGGAGCGCACCGGGGACGTCGTGGCGGTCGGCGCCGAGGCGCGGCGGATGCTCGGCCGCACCCCCGCGACGATCACGGCCACCCGCCCCCTGCGCGACGGGGTCATCCGCGAGGTCGGGGTGACCCAGCAGATGCTGCGCCACTTCGTGCGCCGGGCCCTCAAGGGGCGCAGGGCCCGCCCGCGGGTGATGATCTGCGTGCCCTCGGGGCTCACCAAGCTCGAGCGGCGGGCGGTGGTCGAGGCCGCCCACGAGGCCGGCGCCCGCAAGGCGTCGCTGATCGAGGAGCCGATGGCGGCGGCGATCGGCACCGGCCTGCCCGTGGGCGAGCCGGTGGGCCACCTGATCGTGGACGTCGGCGGCGGCACCACCGAGGTGGCCGTCGTGGCGCTCGGGGGCATCGTCGCGTCGCGCTCGATCCGCGTCGGCGGCGACGCCCTCGACGAGGCGCTCTCCGCCCTGGTGCGGCGCGAGCACAACTTCGTGATCGGCGCCCAGACCGCCGAGGACCTGAAGTTCCGCGTCGGATCGGCCCACAAGGGGGCGCTGACCGAGCGGGCCGAGATCCGCGGCCGCAACCTGTCCACGGGCATGCCGACCACCGTGATGCTCCACCCCGACGAGGTGCTGCCGTTCCTCGAGCCGGCGCTGGAGCAGATGGTCGCCGCCGTGGTCGAGACCCTCGAGGAGACGCCGCCCGAGCTGGCGGCCGACGTCATGGCGCACGGGCTGATGCTCGCCGGCGGCGGCGCGCTGCTCCCCGGCCTCGACGAGCGCCTGCGGCGCGACACCGGCCTCGCGGTGCACGTGACCGACTCGCCGCTCACGTGCGTCGCGGTGGGGGCCGGCCTCGCGCTCGAGGCGTCGCCGGGGCCGAGGAGCATGGCCAGCATCAGCATCCCGAGCTGACGGCCGCCCGGCCTAGCCGTCGGCCAGGCCGAGCTGCTGCATGAGGGAGTGGGTGTCGAAGTACTCCCGCTCGCGGAGGATCTTGCCGTCGCGCGTCTCGATGACGTTGCACGCGACGACCTCGGCGACCCTCCCGGTCGGGGGGACGCCGTTGAGCGGGCCGGTGTGGGTGCCGTGCGCGACCAGCTCGAGGATGGCGACGTCGGCGCTCGGCGCGTGGCTCGCGCGGACCTCGAAGCGGAGGTCGGGGAAGGCCGTCGTGTAGAGCTCGGCGACGGCCACGGCGGCGTCGGCGCCCGCCTGCTCGACGCCGTCCCCGCCGATGTAGGTGTAGTCGGGGTGGGCGAGCTCGCGCAGGCGGTCGAAGTCGCGGCCCTCGACGGCGGCGAACATCTCGCGCTGGATGGTGGCGGCGTCCGGCATGGCGTACCTCCTGGTGATCGGGGCTGGTGCGGGCCAGCCTCGATCGCCCCGCCGCCGCCGGCATCGGGCAGAACCCCTAACCGGTGGAGGAATCGCGCTCCAGGTGCCGCACCGCGTAGGCGGCGGCCTCGGCGCGGTTGGCCAGGTCCAGCTTCGCCAGGACGCTCCTGACGTGGTGCTCGACGGTCTTGCGCGTGAGGTAGAGGCGCTCGGCGATGGCCCGGTTGGACAGTCCGGCTCCGAGCAGGGCGAGCACGTCGAGCTCGCGGGGGCTGAGCGCCCCGAGGCCGCGCGCGCCGGAGGCCCGCCCGGCCCGGGCGCCCAGCGAGCGCAGGAAGGCCGCCGCCGCGTCGGCGTCGCGGGCGGCCCCGAGCGCATCGAAGGCGGCGAGGGCCGACCGCGCCTCGGCGATCGCCGCCTCGCGCTCGCGCTCGCCCTGGGCCCGGGCCAGAAGCAGGTGGCAGCGGCCCGCCTCGAGCGGCATCTCGAGGCGGCCGAAGGCGTCGAGCGCCCACTCCAGGTGGCGGACCGCGGCGGCCCGCGCCCGCGGTCCCTCCGTGCGCCCCATGGTGCGCTCCGCGAAGGCGGCCATCACCTCGCAGCCGGCGGCCGCCCCCGCCTCGCTCAGGCGGCGCGCGCGCGACCGGGCGGTGCGGCGCGCGCCCATGGCGCCCTCGGCCTCGGCCAGCAGCTCCACCAGCGGGGCGCTCTCGAGGGTGCTGTCGCCGACCGCGCGGAGCCGCCGCCGGAGGAGCGCCGCCGCCCGCGCCGGCTCGCCGCGCGCCAGGTGCACGCCGGCCATCGCGCGGACCGAGGTGGGGCGGTCCTCGAACCCCGCGAGCAGGCCGGCCGCCTCCTCCACCCGGCCCTGGGCGAGGCGCAGCTCGGCCAGCTTGGCCAGCGCCTCGGCGAACAGCGCGGGCTCGGCGCGGCGGGAGCCCTGGATCGCGTCCTCGAGCTGGGCCTCGGCCTCGGCCCAGCGGCCGGTGGCCAGGAGCACGTTGCCCGAGTGCAGGCGGCAGACCGTGAAGACGTGCGGCGAGCCGTAGCGCCGGACGAAGTCGTCGCCGGCGCGGATCCACTGCGCCGCGCGGCGCACCTGGGCGGCCCGGCTGCAGCAGGAGATCATCGTGCAGCTGGTGATGAGGATCGTGTCCAGGCGCCGGCCCTCGCCGCCGAGCGCGCCGGCCATCGCCTCGTCGAGCAGCGCGAAGCCCTCCTCGACGCTGCCCGGCCTCGACCAGCCATGGCGCCGGCCTGGGCCAGGGCGCAGAGCTCCAGGTCGATGTCGCCGTCGCGGCGGGCGGCCTCGAGCGACCGGCGCGCGAGCGCCTCGCCGGCGGGCGGGTCGGCCTCGCCCCGGTCGACGGCGCGCAGGAGCACGGCCCAGCCGCGCAGCGGCTCGAGGTCGTGGGCCTCCACCAGCCGCTCCAGGCGGCCCAGCCACCCCCGCGACGCCGCGACGTTGCCGAGGCTGACGCGGTGGAGGAAGAAGAGGTTCATCGCGGCGATCGCCGCGTTGACGGGGTCGGGCCGGCGGCGGAAGCCCGCGTAGGCGCGCTCCTGCAGCCGGACCGTCTCGTCGGTCTCGCCCAGCCACAGCAGGGCCTCGCCGAGGCCGAAGAGCGCCTCGGGCGACTCCTCGCGCTCGAGCGCGGCCGCGAACGCCTCCCGGGCCGCCTCCCAGCCGCCGGCCTCGAGCGCCGCCTGCCCCGTCTCGAGCAGTGCTCCGGGATCGTCGCTCACGCGGCGATCGTATGTTACGGCCATGTCGCGCCTGTCCGTGGTGGGCTCGCTGCCGGTGCCGGTCTCGCCGGAGGAGGCCTGGGCTGCGTGGTCGCGGGTCGAGGACTGGCCCCGCTGGGACTGGATGGGCTCGGCCAGCGCCCGCTGGCTGGAGGGCGAGCCCTGGGCGCCCGGGTCGCGCCTGAGGGTGGGCCACCGGCCCTTCGCCTTCGACTGCCTCCTGGTCGAGTCGCGCCCGCCCGAGGCCGTCACCTGGGCCAGCCGCGGGGCCGGCCTGCACACCATGCACACCTGGCGCTTCCTGCCCCATCCGGAGGGGTGCCTGGTGCAGATGTCCGAGGAGTTCGACGGCCGCGGCGCCCGATCGATACGGCCGCTGGTGCGCTGGTTCTGGGGGTACCA
>CAWEYS010000008.1:0-150833 GCA_963813355.1 Miltoncostaeaceae bacterium
CGCGAGCCGGAGGTGGCCGGCCTGCTGGCGGACGCCCCGCGCGCGGCGGTGGTGGACGCGGTGCGGGAGGCCCTCGAGACACGCCGCGCCCGCGGCGACGGCGCCGACGGCCTGGCCGACGATGTCGCCGCGGCCCTGCGCCCCACGCTGCGGCGGGCGCTCAACGCGACCGGGGTCATCCTGCACACCAACCTGGGGCGCGCCCCGCTCGCGCCGGAGGCGGTCGAGGCGGCGGTCGCCGCCGCCCGCTACGCCACGCTCGAGTGGGACCCGGCCAGCGGCGCGAGGGGCTCGCGCCAGGATCACCTGGTCCGCCACCTCCGGGCGCTCACCGGGGCCGAGGCGGCGTGCGTGACGACCTCGAACGCGGGCGCCGTGCTCCTTGCGCTCGTCGCGCTGGGCGGGGGAGGCGAGGTCCTCGTGTCGCGGGGCCAGCTCGTGGAGATCGGCGGCGGCTTCAGGGTGCCCGAGGTGCTCGCCGCCTCCGGGCTGCCGCCTCGTCGAGGTCGGCACGACGAACCGCACCCGCCTCGCCGACTACGAGGCGGCGATCGGCGCTGAGGCGAGCGCGATCCTGCGCGTGCACCCGTCGAACTTCCGCGTCGTCGGCTTCGCCGAGGAGGCCTCGATCGCGGAGCTCGCGGGGCTCGCGCGCGACCGCGGCCTGGCGCTCGTCGACGACCTGGGAAGCGGCGCGCTCCGCCCCGCGCCCCGGCTCGCCGGCGAGCCGGACGTCGCGGCCAGCGTGGCGGCCGGCTGCGACCTCGTGGCGTTCAGCGGCGACAAGCTGCGTCGGCGGGCCCCAGGCGGGGATCCTGGTGGGCTCGGCCGAGGCCGTGGAGCGCGCGCGGCGCCACCCGCTCATGCGGGCGCTCCGCCCGGACAAGCTGATCCTGGCGGCGCTGGAGGCGACGCTGGCGCTGCACCGCGACCCCCGCCGCGCCGTCGAGCGGATCCCCGCGCTCCGGGCGCTCAACCGGCCGGCCGCCGAGCTCCGGGGCCGCGCCGAGTCGCTGGCGGCGGCCACCGGCGGCGAGGTGGTGGCGACGATGGGCCGGATGGGGGGCGGGGCGCTGCCCCTCGTCGAGCTGCCGAGCTACGCCGCCGCGCTCGAGGCCCCCGACCCGGGGGCGCTCGCGCGGGCCCTGCGCGAGGGCGACCCCGCGGTGGCGCCCCGGCTGCGCGAGGGGCGCGTGCTGCTCGACGTGCTCGCGCTCGACGACGACGAGCTGGGCCTCCTGCCGGCGCTGGTCGCCCGCGCCCGCCGGTGACCGAGCCGCTCGTCCTGGGGACCGCCGGGCACGTCGACCACGGCAAGACCGCGCTCGTGCTGGCGCTGACGGGGCGCGACACCGACCGCCTGGCGGCCGAGAAGTCCCGCGGCATCTCGATCGAGCTCGGCTTCGCGCCGCTCGGCCTGCCGTCGGGCCGCACGGTGAGCCTGGTCGACGTCCCGGGCCACGAGCGCTTCGTGCGCCACATGGTCGCCGGGGCGAGCGGCGTCGACGGCTACCTGCTCTGCGTCGCCGCCGACGACGGCGTCATGCCGCAGACGCAGGAGCACCTGGCGGTGCTGCGCCTGCTGGGCGTCCGGGACGGCGTCGTCGCGGTCACCCGAGCCGACCTGGCGCCCCCGGAGGCGGCCGCCGCCGAGGCGCGCGACCTGGTCGGCGCCGGGCCCGAGATCGTGCCCGTCTCGGCCGTCACCGGGGAGGGCGTCGAGCGCGTCCGGGCAGCGCTCGACCGGCTGGCCGGCCGCCTGCACCGGCGCACCGCCGGCGGCCGCCCGCGCCTGTTCGTCAACCGGTCGTTCTCGCTGCCCGGCGCCGGCACGGTCGTGACCGGCACGCTCTGGGGCGATGGGATCGCCCCGGGCGACCGGATCGTGGCGCTCCCCGGCGGAGCCGCCGGCCGCGTGCGCGAGGTGCAGGCCCACGACCGCACGATCGCGCGCGCCGCGGGCGGGAGGACCGCGTTGAACCTGGCCGGGGTCGGCGCCGCCGACGTCCCGCGCGGCGCCTGCGTCGTGCGCGCCGACGACGGGTGGGCCGCCTCGGAGCTGCTCGATGTCGCCCTCGAGTGGCTCCCCGACGCCGGGCGGCGCCTGCGCACGCGCGGGCGCCTGCAGGCGTTCCTCGGGACGGCGGAGGTGCCGGCCACCTGCGTCCTGCTCGACGCCGACGCGCTGGAGCCGGGCGAGCGCGGCTACGCCCAGCTGCGCCTCGGCCGGGCCGTGCCCGCCGCGCCCGGCGACCGGGTTGTGCTGCGCTCGGCCGAGCGGCGCACGGTGGGCGGCGGGGCCGTCATCGACGCCGCGCCCGCCCGCCACGGCCGCGGCGGGCGCGCGGCCGAGCGCCTCGCCGCGCTGGAGAGCGGCGCGCCGGCGCGGCTCCTCGCCCAACGGCTTCGCGATGCCGGGCCCGACGGGCTGGGCGCGGACCTCGGCCCCGCAGCGGTGGCCGCGGCGGGCGGGGTGCTCCTGCCGGGCGGGGTGGCGCTGGACGGCGACCTCGCCGCGGCCGCCCGCGAGCGGCTGCTGGCCGCGCCGGCATGGCCGCGGTCGCTCGCGGCGGCGCGGGCGGCGACGGGCCTCGGGCGGGCCGCGGCCGACGCCCTCATCGCCGGCCTGGTCGCGGCCGGGGAGCTGGAGCGCGACGGCGCGGGCGTGCGCCTCCCGGGCCCCGCGGCGCCCGCCGAGGCCGAGGAGATCGCCCGGGCGCTCGCCGCCGCCGGCCTGCGCCCGCCGTCCGTCAACCGGCTCGCCGAGGCGGCGGGCGTGACCCGGGGGCAGGCCGAGGCGGCCCTCGGCCACCTCCGCGCCGAGGGGCGCGCCGTGCGGGCCGGGGACGTGTGGTTCGACGCGGGCGCCGCGGCCGGCGCGCGCGAGCACGCCCGCGCGGCCCTGGCGTCGGGGCCGATGACCATCGGCGCGCTCCGCGACCTCTGGGGCGTCGGGCGCCGTCACGCCATGGCCCTGGCCGCCCACCTCGACGAGAGCGGGCTCACCCGGCGCCGAGGCGACGCCCGCGAGCTGCGGCGCGGCGCGACCTAGCGCGCGTGCGCTACGACGCCGTGATCGTGGGCGGGGGCCACAACGGGCTCGTCGCCGCCGCCTACCTCGCCCGCGCCGGGCGCTCCGTCCTGGTGCTCGAGCGCCGCGACCACGTCGGCGGGGCGGCCGTCTCCGAGCGCCCCTGGGAGGGCGTCGACGCCCGCCTCTCGCGCTACGCCTACCTCGTCTCGCTGCTGCCGCGCCACATCGCCGCCGAGCTCGGGGTCGGCGTCGAGCTGCGGCGCCGCGCGGTCTCCTCGTACACCCCGCGCCCGGACGGCGGCGGGCTGCTCGTGCGCGCCGGCGAGCCGCCGAGCGCGGCCTGGCGCGACTTCTCCGCCCTGACCCGGCGCGTCGCCGCCCGCGTCTTCCCCACGCTCACCGGGCCGCTGCCCTCGCGCGAGCAGATGCGCGCGATCGTGGACGACGACGCCGCGTGGGAGGCGCTCTTCGAGCGCCCGCTCGGCGAGACCGTGGCCGAGCGCTTCTCCGACGACCTCGAGCGGGGGGTCGTGCTCACCGACGGGCTGATCGGCACGTTCGCCGGCGCCGGCGACGCCTCGCTGCGGCAGAACCGCTGCTTCCTCTACCACGTGATCGGCAACGGCACGGGCGACTGGGACGTCCCCGTCGGCGGCATGGGGGCGGTGACCGCGGCGCTCGCGGACGCCGCCGAGACGGCGGGCGCCGAGCTCCGCCGCGGCGTCGAGGTCACGGAGGTCGTGACCGACGGGATGAGCGCCGAGGTCCGCTGGGACGGCGGGCGCGCCGCGTGCGGCCACGTCCTCTCCAACGTGGCGCCGGCGCTGCTCGCCCGGCTGCTCGGCGAGCCGGCGCCCGAGCGCGCGCCGGAGGGCGCGCAGCTCAAGGTCAACATGCTGCTCGCGCGGCTCCCGCGCCTGCGCGACGGCGCCGTCCACCCGCGCGAGGCGTTCGCCGGCACCTTCCACGTCAACGAGGCCGCCGGCCAGCTGGCCGCCGCGCACGCGCGCGCGAGCGCGGGCGCCCTCCCCGACCCCGTCCCGTGCGAGGCGTACTGCCACACGCTCGCCGACCCCACGATCCTCGGCGACGACCTGCGGGCCGCCGGCGCCCACACGCTGACGTGCTTCGCGCTGCACATGCCGGCCCGGCTCTTCAGAGCAGACCACGCGGCGGCGAAGGAGGCCGCGGTGGCGGCCACGCTGCGCTCGCTCGACTCCGTGCTGGCCGAGCCGATCGAGGACTGCCTGTGGCGCACGCCCGCCGGCGAGCCGTGCATCGAGGCGCACACGCCGGTCGAGCTGGAGGCCGAGCTGGGCATGCCGGGCGGCAACATCTTCCACCGCGACCTGGCGTGGCCGTTCGCCGAGGACGACGCCGAGGTCGGCCGCTGGGGCGTCGAGACGGCGCACGCGAACGTGCTGCTGTGCGGCGCCGGCGCGCGCCGCGGTGGCGGCGTCAGCGGCATCCCCGGCCACAACGCGGCACGGGCGCTGCTCGAAATCCCCGGTTCAGCGGCGCCAGCTCCGAGATGAGGGAGGCCGCGGCGGGGGCAGAGCCTCGCGGTGCGGGCCGGCGAGCGGCCGCGGGTGGCCGCCAGGCGGTCTGGTCAGGGAGTGCCGGACACCTTGCCTGAACTCCTGGCCGAGGTGCTCGAGACCGCGTCGTCACGTGCGTCGGGTCGGCCGAGAGGGTATCCCTCGTTCTCGGCGCGGGCCGCGTCCTCCGCCGCTCTGCGGGCCGTCTCCTCCGCGTCCTCGCCCCAGCGCTGCGCGGCCTCGGGCGGAGCGGCTCCTCCGAGATCCTCGGGGTCCGGCGCGCGGGTCTTCCTCGTCATCCTTCCTCCCCCTGGTCGGCCGCGTCACGATCGACGTGACAGGGAGCCAAACGCGCTGGAGGCGAGGTCCAAGGGGTCGTCGGACCCACGACCGACGACCCCTCAGACGCACCTCGTTCGGCGCCATGCGCTGCGACGGCCCGGTTCCGGGCATCCGCGCGAGCGCCTGATTCGCGGAGTTGGCGGACGAGTGCTCATCCCGGACTGCTCCGGGGTGAGCCGTCCTGTATCGCCGCATCCAGAGGCGTCACCTCCCTGCAGCCGCTGCGCCCAGGTGAGCGCCGCTCGTCTGGCCGCGTGGTCCTGGTCCATCGGCGGTGCGCCGCTTCACGGCGCGCGTTGGGAAGGTGGGTGTGAAGGCGATGTCGTCCCGACCGCCCGCTCCGGCAGGCCACGATGCGCCGGTGCGGCGCCTCCGCCATGTCCTCGAGCCGATCGCTCGCGGGTTGACGATGGGTGCGTGGCTCACCTGCTGGCGGCGGTGCATCCCGTTCTCGTCCCGATCCCACGGTGCGAGCGTGCAAGCGATGGACTCGCTTCTGCGCCTCGCTCACGCTCGTGACCTCACAGTGGCCCTCCACCGGCGGCGCGTCAAGCCAGGTTCGCGCCGCGCGGCGACAGCGCTCGCCGTGCACCGCGCGCACGAGCGTCCGGGTCACTGATCGAGCGCAGCGGGTCGGAACGTGCCGCCCCACCGGTTACGATCGACCGGCAGGGGCGCGCGATGACTGCGAGTGGGAGGTGTTCCGATGCGCCGCGTTCCGGTGCAGGCCGGCCCGCCCCCGCCCGCACGAGCCCGCCTGTTCCTTGTCGTCGTCGCCGGGGCCCTCGGCCTCTGGCTGCTGGCAGGCGCTCGGGCGAGCGCCGCTCCCGTGATCTCGGGCGCCGACGGGGACGTCTGGAACGCGGCCAGACCCGTGCCGAGCTACGTGATCACGACCGACGCCGCCAACCGGAAGCTCTCCTGGTCGGTGGCCGGTGTGGCCTCAGGGACAGGTCGCTCGCCCCTGACGGTGCGGCTTTCGGGAGTCGGGGACGGGCAGTACCGGCTGGCGGCGCGCGACAAGGACGCAGGCACCGAGCGCGCCTTCCGCGTCGACGTGACGCCGCCGCGGATCACCGTCCTGCAGCCGACCCGCGGGATGCAGGTCGAGCAGAACGCCCGGCTTTCGGCCGCCTACTCCTGCCAGGACGCGGTGGCGTGCACCGGCACGGTCGATCGGGGTGCGCCCCTCGATACCTCGCAGGCCGGGCCGGCCACCTTCAGCGTCAGGGCGCTCGACGACGCCGGAAACGAGGCCCTGAGCTCGGTGGACTACGTCGTGCGCGCCGCGCCGCCATCCGAGTCGGTCCTGCTCCCTGAGGGACTCGCGGTCATGCCCTCCCCCGTGGCCCAGTCCAGCAGGTCCGCGCCGTGGCGTCCCCGCACCCGCAACGCTCGCCGCCTTCGGCCGGCAGCCGGCGCCATCATCAGCACCCGCCGGCCCCTCCTTCGCTGGCGGGCTTACCCGGGGGCCAGGCTGTACAACGTCCAGGTCTTCCGACTCCGCGGGCGCACCTCGCTCACGAAGGTGGTGTCGACCTTGCCTCGGTTGAACCGGTTCAGGGTGCCCGCCGGCCGCATCGCGTGGGGCAACCGGTACGTCTGGCAGGTCTGGCCCTACCTGGGTCGGGGCTATCCTTCGCGCCCGCTCGCCCTCAGCTATTTCTCCGTCCGTCGGCCCTGACCGGATTCTGAGCATGGGGCCCAGCGGAGCGGCGTAGGAGTCGAACCTACCGGGCGGGGGTGCACCCCGCCCCGCTCGTTTTGAAGACGAGTCGGGCCACCGGGCCCCGGCCGCTCCCCGGCACCCGACCCTAACGGCCGCCGCGTGAGAGGATGCGCGGCCGTGAGGGTCGATCTCGAGCACGTGGTGGGCCACCCGGTGCGGCGGGTGTTCGCCGCCATGGCCGACGTGCGCAACCGCCCGATCTGGCAGGAGAACACGCGCGACGTCGAGCTGCTCACCGAGGGCGCGCCCGGGGTCGGGACGCGGTGGCGCGAGACGATGAAGGGCATCGGCACCTACGAGGCCGAGGTCGTGGCCTTCGAGCCCGATCGCCTCTGGATCGAGGCGGCCGACCTGGAGGCCGGCCACGGGCGGATCGAGGTCCGCTTCGCGCCCGACGGCGAGCTGGAGGACGCGACCCGCCTGGTCATCATGGTCGAGATGAGCCTCCGCGGGACGAAGAAGCTCATGGAGCCCGCGCTCGGGCCGATGATCCGGCGCCAGATGCCGAGCGACCTCGCGCGGCTCGAGGCGCTGCTGACCAGGGACGCGGGCACCGCCGCGTGAGCGACCTCGCAGTGGAGATGGCCGGCCTGCGCAAGACGTACGGGGCGCACGAGGCCGTGAGGGGCATCGACCTGTCCGTCGCCCGGGGCGAGGTCTTCGGCTTCCTCGGCACCAACGGCGCGGGCAAGACGACGACGAGGAGATCCTCGAGGGCTACCGCGCCCGCCCGGCCGGGGAGCGCCTCGGCGCTACGGCGCGGACCCGGCTTCTACGACCGCGCGCGTGTCGCAAGCGCGTGTTCCTCGTGGCCGCAGATGCCACCCGGCCCGCCACGCCCGCGCGAGCTCGCTCGGCGAGCTGGCCCGGACAGCCTCGCTCGGCAGCCGGCCGGCAACCGGTGGCCGACCCTCGGCGGCCTGCTCGGCTCGACTGGAAGCGGCATCGGACCGTGCAGCCGCGATCGCCGAGCGGTCAGCAGCGTCGTCTGCCGCGGACGCCCCGTCCTCCGGCCGCGATCCTACCGCAGCGGGCCGACAGCAGGCGCACCCATCGGGCTCGTCCGGCTCCCGGCGGGCGAGCAGACCTTCACGGCGCCTTGAGCCGATCCTTAGGGACCGGCCCTACCGTCGATGAGGACCGGCGAGCCGCCGGGCATCGACCGAGGAGGCATCGTGGAGCGACGCACACGACGGATCGCGGTGGCCGGGGCGGCCGTCGCCGCGCTGGGCCTGGCGGCCGGCGGCGCCACCTATGCGGCGACCAACGGGGGTCCCCAGGAGGAGGCGAACGCCCTGGCCGAGGCGCTCAACGCCAACGAGGGCACCAGCCTCACCGGGCAGGACATCCAGGACGCCCTGAAGGACGTGCTCAAGGAGCGGCTCGACGCGGCCGTGAAGAGCGGGAAGCTCACGCAGGCGGAGGCCGACAAGATCCTGGAGCGCGCCGCCGACGGCCTTCCCATCGGTCCGGGCGGCGGCCCCGGCCTCCACGTCGAGTTCCGCGGCGGACCGTTCATGGAGGCGGCCGCCACGGCGCTCGGCCTCTCGGAGGACGCCCTCCGCGACCAGCTGGACGACGGCACGTCGCTGGCCGAGGTGGCCGCCGCGCGCAACGTCGAGAAGTCGAAGGTCGTCGCGGCGATCCGGGACGCGATCCTCGCCGACCCGCCGCCCGGCCGCGACGCCCCCACCCGCGCCGAGGCCACCCGCATCGCCCAGCGCATCGTGAACGCCGAGCCCGGCGAGCGCGGGCACCACATCGGCCCGTTCGGGGGACCGCCACCCCACCCCTGAGCGGTCGAGGCCGCCCCGGCGACGCCCCTGTTAGCGTGGCCGGGGTGGCCCCCCTCCCCCTCTCCGTGCTGGATCTCACCCCGGTCCCATCGGGGTCGAGCTCGGCCCAGGCGCTGCGCAACACGATCGACCTCGCCCGGGCGACGGAGGAGTGGGGCTACGGGCGCTACTGGCTGGCCGAGCACCACAACACGCCGGGTCTGGCCAGCTCGGCGCCGGAGGTGCTGATCGGCCACGTGGCCGCCGCGACCTCGCGCATCCGCGTCGGCGCCGGCGGCATCATGCTGCCCAACCACTCGGCGCTGCACGTGGCCGAGGCCTTCCGGGTGCTCGAGGCGCTCCACCCCGGGCGCATCGACCTGGGCGTCGGCCGCGCCCCGGGGACCGACGGGATCACCGCGTCGGCGCTGCGGCGCTCCGCCGACGCCTTCGGCGTCGAGGACTTCCCCACCCAGCTCGGCGAGCTGCTCGCCTACGCGGGCGACGGCTTCCCCGCGGGCCACCCCTACGAGAGCGTGAGCGCCATCCCGGCCGACGCGCCCCTGCCACCCCTCTGGATCCTCGGCTCGAGCGAGTACGGAGCCCAGGTCGCGGCCGCCCTCGGGGTGGGCTTCGCCTTCGCCCGCCACCTCAACCCGCGGGGGGCCGAGGCGATCATGCGCGCCTACCGCGACGCCTTCCGGCCCTCGCAGGACATGGCGGAGCCGACGGCGATCCTGACCGTCTCGGCGATCGCCGCCGACACGCCCGAGCGCGCCGACGAGCTCGCGACCTCCATGGGCCTCGGCCTGGTGCGGATGCGGCAGGGCCGCCCCACGCCCCTGCCGAGCCCGGAGGAGGCGGCCGCGCACCGGTACACGCCCCACGAGCAGGACCAGATCCGCCGCTACCGCCGCGCCCAGGTGCTGGGCGACGCGGCCGGCGTGCGCGACGAGATCCTGGCGCTCGCCGACGCCACCGCGGCCGACGAGGTCATGGTGATGACCTCGGTTCACGACCACGGCGAGCGGCGGCGCTCCTACGAGCTGATCGCCGAGGCCCTGGCCGCGACCGCGACCGCGGCCTCCGGGAGGACTACGGGGAGCTGAGCGGCCTCACGGGGATCGGCCGGCCGCCGTCGTCGACGGCCACCATCGTGAACGTCCCCGCGGTGCAGAGCTCCCGCGCGCCGCTCGCGGGGTACTCGCGGTGGGCCTCGACCCTCACCTTCATGCTGGTGCGCCCCACGGACTCGACCCGCGCGAGCAGCTCGACCAGCTCGCCGTGGTGGATCGGCACGCGGAAGTCGAGGCCCTCCACCGCGGCGGTGACGACCGCGCTCGAGCCGGCGCGACGCAGCGCGGCGACGCCGGCCGCCTTGTCCATCCACGCCATCAGCGTGCCGCCGTAGAGCGTGCCGAGGTGGTTGGTGTCGGACGGGAAGACGAACTCGCAGATGCGCGTCTCGACCTCCTCCGGGCGGCCGCTCACGCGGCCACGATCTCGAGCAGCCGGGCGGCGTGGGCCTCCATCAGCCACGGGCCGACCCCCCGCACCGCCGACAGCTCGTCCTCGGTGGCCGGCGCGGCCCGGGCGATGCCCGCGATGGTGCGGTTCGACGCCACGCGGAACGCCGGCCAGCCGAGCTCCTGGGCGACCTCCCAGCGCCAGTCGCGCAGCGCGTCGTAGGTGCGGCGCTGCGCGGTCGACAGCTCCGCCTGGGGCTCCGCCGCTGCCGGCGCGGCCGTGCGGACCGCGGCCGCCGCAGGGCCCGCCGCCGGCGACGCGAGGTCGGCCGCGGGCGAGCAGACGTCGCAGCAGCGCCCCTCCGGGGCGGGCTCGGACGGGTCGGCGAAATGGGCCAGGAACGCCGCCCGCCGGCACGACTCCTCGCGGGCGTAGCCCGCCGCCTGGTCGAGGCTGCGGTGGCGGCGGCGCAGCTCGGCGCGGACCTGACCGTCGAGCTCCTCGCGGGCCTCGGGCGACAGATGCGCCGACGACAGGCGCCCGCGGCGCCCGCCGCCGGGGGCGCCCTCCACCTCGAGCGCGCCGACGCGCTCGGCCATCGCGAGGCGGAAGGCCGTCTCGTCGTCGACCTCGTTCCGGGCGAGCTCGAAGCGCCCCTCGCCATCGGCGCGGGCCGCCAGGCCGGCGAGGAGCCGGTCGATCTCGTCCGCCTCGATGCGGGCCCGCGCGATGCGGCGCCGGATGGCGACCTCGTCGCCCGGCCCGGCGACGATCACGTGGCGCGCGGCCTCGCCGTCGCGGCCGGCCCGGCCGGCCTCCTGGTAGAGCTGCTCGAGCGAGTCCGGCAGGGCGGTGTGGACCACCAGGCGCACGTCCGGGACGTTCACGCCCATGCCGAAGGCGTTCGTGGCGGCCACCGCCTGCACGCGCCCGGAGGTGAAGGCATCCTGGGCCTCGGCGCGGTCGCTGCGGCCGGCGTGGTAGGCGACGGCCGGGTGGCCGGCGGCGTTGAGGAACGCGGCCGTCTCCTCGGCCGCCTTCCGGGTGCCGCAGTAGACGATCGCCTTGCCGCCGTCGGCCGAGCGCACGGCCGCCAGCAGGGTCGCGCGCTTCCGCGCCACCGACCCCTTGCCCTCGACCCAGACCGCGTCGAAGGTCAGGTTCGGCCGGTCGAAGCCGCCGACGGTCTCGACCGGGTCGCGCAGCCCGAGGCGGCGGGCGATGTCGGCGCGCACCTGCGCCGTCGCCGTGGCCGTGAGCGCCATGGTCGCGCGCGGCCGCAGCCGCTCGCGGAAGCGGCCCACCCGCCGGTAGTCGGGGCGGAACTCGTGGCCCCACTCGGACACGCAGTGGGCCTCGTCGACCACCAGCAGGGCGACGCGCGCCTGGTCCATCGCCCGCAGGAACGGGTCGGAGTGGAAGCGCTCGGGCGCCACGTAGAGGAGCGCCAGGCCGCCGGCGCGGGCCCGCTCGAGCACGCCGCGCTGGGCGTCGTCGGGCATGTCGGAGTTGAGCGCCGCCGCGGCGATGCCCGCGCGACGGAGCCCGCCGAGCTGGTCGGCCATCAGGGCGATCAGGGGCGAGACGACGACGGTCAGGCCCGAGAGCGCCGCCGCGGGCGCCTGGTAGCAGAGCGACTTGCCCGACCCGGTGGCCATCACGACCAAGGCGTCCTGGCCCGCGAGCCCCGCCGCGATCGCCCGGTCCTGGCCGGGCCGCAGGCGCCGCACGCCGAGCCGCGCCAGCACCTCCGCGAGCGGATCGCCCGGGGCACCGGCGGCGGCCGGCGGGCCGTGGTCGAGCAGCCCCGTCACCAGGCGCCCCAGGAGGCGCCGGTCGCCGGGGTCCAACCCGGGCCAGGCGGCCCTCAGCTCGGCCAGCGTCCCCTCGACGTCGTCGCCGGCCTCGACCCCGCGCACGAGCGCGGCCAGCGCGGCCAACGGCAGGGCGGCGCCGGGGATCTCGTCCCGTCGCGCGACGGGGCTCTCGGCGGGGGCGGCGGCCACCCCGGAAGGGTGTCACGGGCGCCGGACGGCCGCCGTGCCGCTGGTGGACCGGCGCCCGGCCTGAGAGGCTGAGCCCCTCGGCACCGACCGCGCGGGGGGAGCGAATGGACGAGGCGACGATCGACGCCAGCCGGCGGACCCGTCTGGCGAACGAGCGCACCTACCTCGCCTGGTGGCGCGGAGGGCTGACCTCCCTGGCGGTCGGGGTCGGCGCCGGCGCGGTCGCGCCGGAGCTCACGGACGGCCGGCGGTGGCCGTTCATCATGCTCGGCGTCGCCTTCTCGGCGCTCGCCATCGCCTTCATCTCCTTCGGCGTGGTCCGCCACCGCCAGGTCGACGAGGCGATCGCACGCGGGGGCTACGCGCCGCTGCGGAACGCGACCGCGGTCGCGTTCGGCCTGGTCGGCATCGCGCTCGCGATCCTCGTCATCATCGTCGTCATCATCGAGAGCTGAGATGCGGATCGAGCGGATCGTCTGTGGCATCGGCGCCGGGGGGACCGGCATCGCGGCGGCGGCGCGCGCCGCCCGCATCGCGCCGGACGGCGCGCCCATCATCCTGGTGGGCGCGGCCGACTACGGGGCCGCGGCCATGCCCCAGCCGCTCGGCGGCGACATCGACATGGGCCCCATGCCGGTCGGGCCGATGGCCACGCTCGACGACCTCGAGGACGCGGTGCGGGCCGAGCTGGAGCGGGCCGCCCAGGCCCTGGGCGACCGCGCGGACGTGGCGACGAGGATCGAGGTCGGCTCGCTCGCGCCGGCCCTCGAGGGCGCCGCCGGCGACGCCGAGGGGGTGCTGCTCGCCCTCGACGCCCCCCTGGAGGGGCGCATGCTGGGGATCATCGACGGCGACGCGGGCACCTGGCTGCTGCACGAGTCGGCGCGCCCCATCCTGCTCGCGCGCGGCCCGGAGGACGCGGCGGACTTCCCGCGGGTGGTCGTCGCCGGGGTCGACGGGTCGCCGTCCTCGGCCGTGGCCGCCGAGGCGGCGGGCGAGATCGCGGCGCGGCGCGGGGCCGAGCTGAGGCTGGTCGTGGCCCGCGGCCGGGGCGTCGACCACCACGCGGTCGAGCGGGTGCGCGCGCGGCTCCCCGCCCACGAGCTGGTGGAGGACTCGCGCAGCCCGGTCCACGCCCTCACCGGCGCGGGCGGCGACCTCGTCGTCGTGGGCAGCCGAGGCCTCTCGGGGCTGCGCGCGCTGGGGAGCGTCAGCGAGCGGGTCGCCCACGGCGCGCACGCGTCCGTGCTCGTCGCCCGGTAGGGCCTCGCGGGCGGCCGGCTCCCGCCCGCGAGGAGGCCCGGGGTCGAGGGCGAACCTGACTCACCATGAGACTCGTTCCGGGCGAGGCCTTCGGCCGTTACCGCGTCGAGGCCGAGATCGGCCGCGGCGGCCAGGCCGTGGTCTACCGCGCCACCCAGGTTGACCTCGACCGCCAGGTCGCCCTCAAGGTCTTCGACGAGGGCTACCTCACGCGGGCCGGGGCGCTGGAGCGCTTCCGGCGCGAGGCCATCGCCGCCGGCCGCCTGGAGCACCCGCGCATCGTGCCCGTCTACGACGCGGGCGAGGTCGAGGGCCGCGCCTTCATCTCGATGCGGCTCGTGCCCGGCGACACGCTGGCCGAGCGCATCGCCCGCGGCGGCGCCCTGGACGGCGACGAGGCGCTCTCGATCCTCGCCGACATCGGGGAGGCCATCGACTTCGCGCACGCCCAGGGGACGGTGCACCGCGACGTCAAGCCGGGCAACATCCTGCTCGATCCGGCCGGGACGGCCTTCCTCAGCGACTTCGGCCTCGTCCGCCTGGACGACATGCCGGGGCTGACGCGGCGCGGCGACTGGCTCGGCACGGCCGAGTACGTCTCCCCCGAGCAGGTCGAGGGCGAGCCCGCCACCGCGAGCTCGGACGTCTACGCGCTGGCGGCGGTCGCGTTCGAGGCCCTGACCGGGCGGGCGCCCTTCGTGCGGCGCGAGCCGAGCGCCGTGCTGCTGGCCCACGTGCGCGACGCGGTGCCCGTCGCCTCGGACCTCGGCCACGGCCTCTCGGCCCCGGTCGACCGCGCGCTCGCCCGCGGCCTGGCGAAGGACCCCGCCGGCCGGCCCTCGCGCGCGGGCGACCTGGTCGACGAGCTCCGGACGGCGCTCGAGACGCGCGCCGACCCCGTCGCGGCTCCCCCCGCCGAGGAGCGCATCACCGACGCGGGCGACGCATCCCCGGCCCGGCGCCGCCTGGCGGGCCTGCCCAACCCCTGGGAGGCCGCCCTGGCGCGCATTCGCCGCCCGGCCGCGCCGAACCCGGCCGGCGACCGGCCCACCCAGGCGTTCGGCGACGCCGCGCGGCGGCGGGCGATGGCGCTCGGGCGCGACGTCGCGGTGGTGGCCGCCGTGGGCGGCGCATTCCTGCTCGCCGGCGCGGGCGTCGGCGGGTGGATCATCGGGAGCTCCCAGGCCGACGCCTCCGGCGCCGAGGCCCGCGGGTACGAGCAGGGCCAGGAGGCCGGGCAGAAGGCCGGCTTCGCGGCCGGCAAGCGCGAGGGGCGTCGAGCAGGGGCGGGCCGCGGGCATCAAGACCGGGAAGGTCCAGGGGCGCAAGACCGGCTTCGCCGCCGGGCGCGCGAAGGGCGAGGAGGAAGGCCGCGAGGCCGGGTACTCCTCGGGCTACGCGGAGGGCCGCACCACGGCGCTCGGCGGCCTCACGCCCGGGGGCTGGTACGTGCTCCAGATCGGCTCCGACGCGAACGGCGCGGTGGTCTCGGGCGCGACGCCGGTGGCCCCGGGGTCGTGCTACGCGCTCAACGGCGACTCGGTGCTGAGCGGACCGTGCTGACGCCGGCCGCGGCCGCCGCCGTGAGGCGGGCGGCCGCGGCGGCGCGCCGTCCTAGAGCGGCGAGACGTTCGAGGCCTGGGGCCCCTTGGGGCCCTCCTGCGACTCGTAGTTGACCCGCTGCCCCTCGTCGAGGCTCCGGTAGCCGGAGCCTTGGATCTCCGAGAAGTGGACGAAGAGGTCCTTCCCACCGTCGTCCGGGGTGATGAATCCGTACCCCTTCTCGGCGGAGAACCACTTCACGACGCCTTCGGCCATGCGACCTTCCTTTGTGCGGCGAGACCTGATCGAGATCGCCGAGCCAAAGGCTGACCGACGTCGTTCGCATCCCGCGATGTCCCGCCCCGCGACGCGTTCGCGCGAGGCGCGGCCGGATGCTAGCGCACCGGCTGGACGGCGGACGGGCCCTCGCCGGCGCTGTGGGATCCCTCGCGCAGGGCCTCGACCGCCTCGGCGGCGAAGCGCTCGATGGCCGCCTCGGCCGCGGCGGGGTCGGGGGCGTCCGAGATCAGGCGGATCAGCTGGCTGGCCACGATCACCCCGTCCGCGATGCGCCCGACGGCGGCGACCTGGGCCGTCGTGCGGATGCCGAACCCCACCGCGAGCGGCGCGTCGATGCGGGCGCGGGCGCGCTCGATGAACCCCGTGAGCTCGTCGCCGACCTCGACCTCGCCGCCCGTGACGGCGGCCGCCGACACGCAGTAGACGAAGCCGTCGGCGCGGCGGCCGATGGCGGCGAGGCGCGCGTCGGCGGTGGTCGGCGCGGCCAGCGGCACGACGCCCACCCCCGCCCGGCGCGCCTGCTCGCGCACGTCGTCGCCCTCGTCGATGGGGAGGTCGGGCAGGATCACGCCGGCGACGCCGGCGCGCGCCGCGCGCTCCATGAACGCCCGCGCGCCCGCCGCCAGCACGAGGTTCACGTAGGTCATGAGCACCACCGGCGGGCCGTCGTCCCCCAGCCGCTCCGCGATCGCGATCACGTCCTCCGGCGTCGCCCCGCCCCGCAGCGCCCGCTGACCAGCGGCCTGGATCGTGGGGCCGTCGGCGAGCGGGTCCGAGAACGGGATCCCCAGCTCGATCAGGTCCGCGTGGCGGGCCAGGGCGGCGACGTGGGACGCGCTGGCGTCGAGGTCGGGGAAGCCGCCCATGACGTAGGGCATGAAGAGGGGCCGGCCGGCCCGCGCGAAGGCCGCCCGGATGCGGTCGCCGCCCTCAGTCACCGAGGCCGAGGGCGGCGCCCACCTCGTTGACGTCCTTGTCGCCGCGCCCCGAGAGGCAGATCAGCAGCGGGCCGCCGTCCGGGACGACGTCGGCCCGCTCCCGGGCGACGAGCGCCAGCGCGTGGGCGCTCTCGAGGGCGGGGATGATCCCCTCCGCGCTCGAGCAGGCCTGGAACGCCGCCAGCGCCTCGGCGTCGGTCGCGCTCTCGTAGCGCACCCGCCCCGACTCGCGCAGGAAGCTGTGCTCCGGCCCGACCCCCGGGTAGTCGAGCCCGGCCGACATCGAGTGGGGCTCGGCGACCTGCCCCTCCGGCGTCTGGAGCAGGTAGGAGTAGCTGCCGTGGAGAACGCCGGGCTGCCCGTGCCCGAGCGGCGCCCCGTGGCGGCCGGTCTCGATCCCCTTCCCGCCGGCCTCGACCCCCACCAGCGCGACGCCCTCGTCGTCCAGGAACGCCCGGAAGATCCCGATGGCGTTCGACCCCCCGCCCACGCACGCGACGACCGCCTCGGGCAGCCGCCCCTCCTCGGCGAGCATCTGCTCCCGCGCCTCGGCGCCGATCACCGACTGCAGCTCGGCCACGATCTCCGGGTAGGGGGCCGGCCCGGCGGCCGTGCCGATGACGTAGTGGGTGTTGCGCACGTTGGTCACCCAGTCGCGGATCGCCTCGTTGAGGGCGTCCTTCAGAGTCCCGACGCCCGAGTTGACCGGGCGCACCTCGGCGCCGAGCATCCTCATGCGGATCACGTTCAGCCGCTGCCGGGCCATGTCGACGCGGCCCATGTAGACGCAGCAGTCGAGGCCGAGCAGCGCGGCCGCCGTCGCCGTGGCCACGCCGTGCTGGCCGGCGCCGGTCTCGGCGATGATCCGGCGCTTGCCCATCTTGGACGCCAGCAGCACCTGCCCGAGGGCGTTGTTGATCTTGTGCGCGCCCGTGTGGCACAGGTCCTCGCGCTTGAGATAGAGGCGGCCGACGCCGTACGCCCGCTCCAGCCCGGCCGCGCGGTAGAGCGGCGTCGGCCGCCCGACGTAGCGCTCCAGCAGGCCCTCGAGCTCGGCCCGGAAGGCCACGTCGTCGCGGTGGGCGAGGTAGGCGGCCTCGAGCTCGTCGAGCGCGGCGATGACGGTCTCCGGGACGTAGCGGCCGCCGAACGGCCCGTAGCGGGCGGCGAGCTCGGCGTCCCTCACGCCGCGACCGTCCCGGCGGCGGCCACCGCCTCGACGAAGGCGCGGACGAGCGCCGCGTCCTTGCGCCCCGGGGCCGACTCGACCCCGCTCGAGACGTCGACCATGGCGGGGCGCAGCCGCACCACCGCCTCGGCGACGGTCTCGGGCCGGAGGCCGCCGGCGAGGACGAAGGGCCGCCCGAGGGGCCGCTCCTCGAGCAGGCTCCAGTCGAACGCGCGCCCGGTGCCCCCGTGCCGCCCGGCGACGGCCGCGTCGAGCATGACCATGTCGGCCGCGCTCTCGCGGGCGCGGCGCAGCGCGGCCGGCCCCGACACGCGGACCGACTCGATCACCGGCAGCCCGCAGGCCCGGCGCGCCTCGGCGGGATCGCCCTCGTGGAGCTGCACGTGGGTCAGGCCGGCCCGCTCGGCCACGGAGGCCACCTCCTCCGGCGGGGCGGCGACGAACACGCCCACCCGGGCGACGCCGTCGGGCACCGCGGCGAGGACCTCCGCGGCGCGGGCGGCGTCCACCCGCCGGGGGCTGCCGGCGGCGAGCACCACCCCGATCCCCCAGACGCCCAGCTCGGCGCAGGCCCGCGCCTCCTCCGGGACGGTGAGGCCGCAGATCTTGACCGCGACGGGGGCGTCAGCCGTCATCGACCGGCATCTCCGGGGGAGCGCCCTCCCAGCGGGGGAGGAAGACCCGGATGGTGGTGCCCCTGCCCGGGGCGCTCGTGACCTCGAAGGTCCCCTCGAGCATCTGGGCCCGCTCGCGCATGCCGTAGAGGCCGAAGCGCTGCAGCGGCACGCCGGGGCGCCGCCTCTGCACCGCCTCCGGGTCGAAGCCGGCGCCGTCGTCGGTCACCACGAGGTGGGTCCCGTCGTCCTCGTCGCGGCACAGGACCGTCACGAGCGTGGCGTGGCCGTGGCGGTGGGCATTGGTGAGGGACTCCTGGAGGATGCGGTAGAGGGTGATCCGCTGGGTGGACGTCACGCCGTTGGCCGGGAACTCGCCCTCCCAGGTGGCCTCCACGCGGCAATCGCCGCGGGCCTCGAAGGCCGTGATCGCGTCCTCCAGTATGTCGGGAAGGCGGCGGTCCTCGAACTGGGCCGGCCGGAGGTGGCCGATCAGCTCGCGCATCTCGTGCAGCGCGCCGCCCACGGTCTCGTAGATCCGCTCGAGCGAGGGGCGCAGCGACTCGGGCGGCGTGCCGCCCGCCTTCTCGGCGTCGGCCAGGTCGGCCTCCAGCAGCTGCACCTCGAGGAGCGCGACCGACAGCTGCTGGGTGGGGCCGTCGTGGATGTCGAGGGCGATGCGCCCGATCATGCGCTCGTCCTTCTCGAGGATCTGGGCCATGGCCCGCTCCAGGTGGGAGCGCAGCCGGATCGCGTCGAGGACCGCCCCGATGCGAAGGGCGCCGAGGCGCGCGGCCTCGCGGCGCAGGGGCTCGGCGGCCGGGGCGGACGCGTCCGCGAGCAGGAGCACCCCCCTGCCGACGCCGTCGGCGCCGAGCGGCATCGTCAGCGCCGCCGGGCGCGCCCAGCGCGGCGAGGGCGGCCGCCAGCGGCCCCTCGTCGCCGGGCGCCACCTCCCCCTCGCCCGCATCCGCCGAAACCTGCTCGAGCAGCCCTCCGAGGCGCTCCGCGTCGCCGTCGCCCAGGCCGGCCGACGCGACCGCGCGGCCGCCGCCGTCGGACGCGCCCGCGGCCCAGGCCAGGGCGATCCGGGCGCCGGCCGCCCGCCGGGCGGCCTCGGTCAGGTCGGCGACGGCGGCGTCGCCGCGGGAGGGGTCTGCAGCGCACGTTGCGACCTCGACGAGGGCCGAAATATCGCGCGGGAGCAGGCATGTCGGCGGCCTCGGGCATCGCGCGACATCGTACCGATCACCCTTTCGGGCTCGCGATACGAGAAAAGATCGCCTATACCTCCCACTGCACCGAACTACCAAAGCGTCTAGGCGATCCGGAACGCCGACCAGCGTAGTCTCCATTGCGCGGATCCGGACGTCCGCGCGCGGTTCCCGGCGACAACGGAGGGCAGGACTCGGTGGTGCGGGTGCTACTTGCCGACGACAACGCCCGCTTTCGCGGCACTTTGCGCCGCCTGCTGGAGCGTGACCCCGACATCGTCGTCGTCGCCGAGGCCGGCGACGGCAACGAGGCCCTCGAGATGGCCGACGAGGTCGGCCCGGACGTCGTCCTCATGGACGTCTCGATGCCCGGGCTGGACGGCCTGGAGGCGACCTTCGAGCTGAAGGCGCGGCTGCCCGACGTGACCGTGCTGATGCTCTCGGTCGGCGACAAGGAGCAGGAGATCGAGGCGGGACTCGCCGGTGGCGCCTCGGAGTACCTGGTCAAGGGTGGGCCCGCGGGGGAGATCGTCGACGCCATCAAGCGCTACGGGCCGGTGCCGGGAACCGCCTGATCACCGACGGCCGATGTGCCGGGTAGGCTCGTCCTGTCTTTCTGCAGGGTCGGTCAGGCGTTAGGCTGACCCCGCCAGCTCAAGGAGGCGTGCATCTCCGCCGATAGTAATGAGGTGGCAGTCACCGAAGTGCCCGACACCGCCCCGACCAAGGCCCCGCTGCGCGTCGCGATCGCCGACGACCATCGCCTGATGCTCGACGGCATCAAGCGGGCCCTCGAGACCGCGCCCGACATCAAGGTCGTCGCCGAGGCGACCACCGGCGAGGAGATGCTCAGCCTCGTCCCCCGGGTGCGGCCCGACGTGGTCATCCTCGACCTGCGGATGCCCAAGGGTGACGGCCTCAGCACGCTGGCGTCGCTGCGCAAGGACTACCCCGACCTCAAGATCATCATCCTGTCGATGTCGGAGGCCAACGAGCACATCGACCAGGCCTTCCACGGCGGGGCGTCGGGCTACGTCGCCAAGACGATCAACCCGCTCGACCTGCCCTCCACCATCCGGCAGGTCGTCGAGGGGACCGTCTTCACGCCGCGCGGCCGCGCCGGCGAGGGCGGGACGACGCCCACGGGGGCGCCCGCCGGCCACCCGGGCGGCCTGACCGACCGCGAGCTGTCGATCCTCCGGCTCGTCGCCGAGGGCCTCTCGAACCTCGACATCGCGAGCAAGCTCTACGTCACCGAGCAGACGGTGAAGTTCCACCTCTCCAACATCTACCGCAAGCTCGGCGTCGGGAACCGCACGGAAGCCACGCGCTACGCCTACCGCAACGGCCTGATCGAATAGATCGGAGTGCACCCACCGGGCCCAGCGCCACGGTGGTGTTGACCTTTCCGGCGCCCGTCCCCGCCGAAGGCGGTGCGCCGGTCTGCCGGAGGCCCCGGCCAGGGGCCGGAGGCGCGTCCAGCGGGCCCGCGAGAGGCCCGCTGCACGCCTTGGCCACGCCGTGTGCCAGAATCCGGATCGTGAACGAGATCAGCCCACTTCCGAACGCCGCCGATGGCGAACCTCCCGAAGATCCGCCGAGGCCAGGGGCGCGGGCGAGGGCCCGCGGACGAGCCGAGGGCTGACCGCACCGGGCCGGACGTCCAGCGCCTCGAGGCGCATGGGCTGACGTGGCTGAACATCGAGTCGCCGACCCAGCTCGAGACCGCCTGGCTGGCCGAGCACTACGACTTCCACCCCCTCGACCTCGAGGACGTGCTCTCGCGGCGGCGCCAGCGGGCGAAGATCGACGAGTACCCCGACTACCTGTTCATCGTCCTGCACTTCCCGCGCTTCGACAAGCGCGCGGGGAGGCTCCAGGCGGCGGAGCTGAACCTCTTCGTGGCCGAGGACCTGATGATCACGCTCCCCAACGAGCCGCTGAAGCCGCTGAGCGCCCTCTGGTCGCGCTGCGAGCGCAGCGAGGCGGCCCGCGAGCAGTACATGGCCAAGGGCCCGGGCTTCCTGCTCTACGAGATCGTCGACACGATGTACGACTACTGCTTCCCGATCCTGGACAAGATCGGCTTCAAGCTCGACCTGATCGAGGACGCGCTCTTCGAGGGCGAGAGCGACGACCTGGTGCGGGACATCTCCAACACCAAGCAGGAGATCATCAACTACCGCCGGATCGTGAAGCCGCAGCGCACCGTGCTGCGCCTGCTCGACCGCAGCAGCCAGCGCTTCGCCCCCACGGACCTCGACATCTACTTCGACGACATCGTCGACAAGAGCGAGCGCATCTGGGACCTCCTCGAGAACTACAAGGAGGTGGCCGAGGCCCTCGAGGCCACCAACGAGTCGGTCATCTCGCACCGCGTGAACGACATCCTGCGGGCGCTGACCGCGATCAGCGTCATCGTGCTGCCCCTGACCCTGATCGCGAGCGTGTTCGGCATGAACGTCGGGCTCCCGGGGGGAGGCGACCCGGCCGCCGGGGGGTCGGTGACCTTCTGGGTCATCGTCGGCGCGATGCTGGCGATCCTCATCGGGATGGTCGCGTACTTCCGCTTCAAGCGGTGGCTGTGAGCGGCTCCGGCCGCCGCGGCGCCGGACCGGACATCATGTGGTCGCCCTGGCGGATGGCCTACGTCTCGGCCGAGCACGGCGACGAGTACGAGGGGCCGGCCTGCGTCTTCTGCGACCTGCCGGCGCGGGGGGACGACGCCGCCACCTACATCCTCCACCGGGGCGAGCGCACGTTCGTGATCATGAACCTCTACCCCTACAACAACGGCCACCTGATGATCGTCCCGTACGCTCACGTCGATACGCTCGCGGCCCTCGAGGAGCCCACCCTCACGGAGATGATGATGCTGGCGCAGCGCTCCCAGGCGGTGCTGGAGGAACGGATGCGGCCCCAGGGCTTCAACATGGGCATCAACCAGGGCCGGGCGGCCGGCGCCGGGATCGCCGACCACCTGCACATGCACCTGCTGCCGCGCTGGGTCGGCGACACCAACTTCATGCCCGCCCTCGGGGACGTGCGGGTGATGCCCCAGCACCTCGACGAGACCTATGCGCTGCTGGCCGGGGGGTTCGCGGAGTGACGATCGACCCGGGGGTCTTCAAGGCGTACGACGTGCGGGGCGTGTACCCCGCCGAGATCGACGAGGACGGGGGACGGCGCGTCGGAGCGGCCTTCGTGGCCGTCACGGGGGCGAAGCGCATCGCGCTCGGGCACGACGTCCGCCTGTCGTCGCCCTCGATGGCCGAGGCCGTGGCCGAGGGGGCCCTGGCGGCGGGCGCCGACGTCGTGGAGCTCGGCCTCTGCGCGACCGAGATGCTCTACTTCGCCGTCGGGGACGGCGGGCTCGACGCCGGCATCTGCGTCACCGCCAGCCACAACCCGCCCAGGTACACCGGCATGAAGATGGTGCGCGAGGGCGCGCTGCCGCTCGCGGGCGACTCCGGCATCGGCGAGGTCGGGCGGATCGCCGCCAACGGGCCGCCGACGGCGCCGTCACCGGGCGCACGATCGCGCGACGACGGGCTGCTCGGGCGCTACGTCGACCGCTGCATGTCGTTCGTCGACCCCGCGGCCGTGCGCGACCTGCGGGTCGTGGTGGACGCCGCCAACGGGATGGCGGGGCTGTTCCTGCCGCCGGCCCTGGAGCGCCTGGCCATCGACGCCGTGCCCTTCTTCCTCGACCTCGACGGCACCTTCCCCAACCACGAGCCGAACCCGCTCCTCCCCGAGAACCGCGAGTTCGTCATCGGCAAGGTGCGGGAGGAGGGCGCCGACCTCGGCATCGCCTTCGACGGCGACGCCGACCGCTGCTTCTTCATCGACGACGCGGGCGAGTTCGTGCCCGGCGACTTCCTCACGGCGCTGCTCGCGCAGCACCTGCTGGGGCGGGCGGGCCCCGCGACGATCGTCTACGACCTGCGGGCCTCGTGGGCCGTGCGCGACACCGTCCGCGCCGCCGGCGGAACCCCCGACATGTGGCGCGTGGGCCACGCGTTCATCAAGCGCCGCATGCGCGAGGTGGACGCCCTCTTCGCCGGCGAGGTCAGCGGCCACTACTACTTCCGCGACTTCTTCTACGCCGACACCGGCCTGGTCCCGGCGCTGCTGGTGATGGAGATGATCGCGACGGCGGGGACGCCGCTGTCGGAGATGGTGGCGGGCTTCCGCGAGCGCTACCACGTCTCGGGCGAGATCAACTCGACGGTCGACGACGTTCCGGCGGCGCTCGAGCGGCTGCGCGAGCGGTACGGCGACGGCAACCAGTTCGAGATCGACGGCCTGTCGGTCGAGTACGAGGACTGGCACTTCAACGTGCGCCCCTCGAACACCGAGCCGCTGCTCCGGCTGAACCTCGAGTCGCTCGTGTCCGAGGAGGACATGGAGCGCCGCCGCGACGAGGTGCTCGAGGTGATCCGCTCCGGGTGACCGGCGCGGACGCGGCCCTCGTCGCCGTCGACGACCTGGAGGTGCGCTATCACGGGGGTCCCGACCCGGCCGTGCGCGACGTCTCCCTGCGCATCGGGCCCGGCGAGGGCCTGCTGGTCGCCGGCCCCGCGGGCGCCGGCAAGACGAGCCTGCTGCGCGGCCTGCTGGGCTTGGTCCCGCGCGCCGGCCGGGTGAGCCTGCCCGCCAGGGTCGGCTACGGGCCGCAGGGCGGCGGCTTCGCCAGCGGCCTGCGCGTCGACGAGACCGCGCGGACGATCGCCGCGCTGCGGGGTGCGGGCGACCCGCGCGCGGCGGCCGCCGACGCGCTGGCCCGGGCGGGGCTGGGGTTCGTGGCCCGCTGGCGCACGCGCCGGCTCGACGCCGAGGGCTGGCGGCGCCTGAGCCTGGCCCTGGCCATCGCCGGCGACCCGCCCCTGGTCGTGCTGGACGACCCCTGGGTCCTGGCCGAGACGCTCCGCGAGATCGACCGCGCCCGCGAGCGCGGGGCCGCCGTGCTGGCGGCCTCGTCCCGCCCCGCGGGGCTCGCTCCGGCCCTCGGGCGCCGCCTGGACATGGCCGACGGGGCGCCGCGCTGAGCCCCCTCGCCCGGCTCTCGTGGTCGCAGCTCCTGCGCCTGGCCCGCCGGCCCTGGGTCCAGGGCGTGGCGGGAGGCGGCCTGGTGGCCGTGGTCGTCATCGCCGCCGCGGCCGCGGCCGACTCCGGCCTGGAGCGCGAGGACGCCCTGCGCAGCGACGGCGCGGCCCTGCTGCTGCTGGGCGGGCTCGTCGCCGCCGTCGGGCTCGGCGCCGGCGCGCTGAACCGCGACGCGGCCACGGGCCACCTGGGCCTGCTGGTCGGCTCCGGCGCCTCGCGGCGCGAGGTGGCCGCGGCCGCCCTGCTGGCGCGCGTCGTGGCCCTCGCGGCGATGGTGGCCGCCTGGGGGGTGGCGCTCCAGGTCGGCAGCCTCGCCCTGGGGCTCGGCCTGGACGGGCCGCTGGCGGTCCACACGCTGGCGGCCTCGGTCGGCCTCCTCCTGACCCTGCTGGCGGCGGGCGCGGCGAGCTCGGTGGTCGGCCCGGTGGCGGCGGGCGCGTTCGGCCTGGTGGTGTTCATCGCGGCCCAGGCGGCCGTCAACCTGAAGGCGGCCGCCGACCAGGACCTCATCGGCACCGCCGACGCGGCGGTGAGCGCCGTCTACTACGTCGTGCCCCGCGCCATCGTCTCGCCCATGATCTCCGAGCTGCAGGGCCGCGACGTCGGCGGCCCGGCGGCGCCGTCGCTCGAGATCAACGACAACCTGGTGCTGGTGCCGGCGTCCGGCTGGGGCAGCGTCGTCTGGACGCTCGCGTGGTGCGCGCTCCTGGCGATCGCCTGCGTCGCCGGCCTGCGGAGGCGGCCGCTGGTCTGACGAGCCGGACCGCGCGCCGGCCTTGACGCGTCCGCCGGGGCGGTGAAGGCTGGATCCCCGGTCACGATGAGAGGGGGCGCCCGTGCGCAACGACGTCGAGTTCGACGCTGACGGTGTGACGCTGCGGGGGTGGCTGTACGTCCCCGACGGCGCGGCGGGCCCGGTGCCGACGATCGTGATGTCCCACGGCTTCTCCGCCGTGAAGGAGATGTACCTCGACCGCTTCGCCGAGGCCTTCGCCGAGGCCGGGCTCGGGGCCCTGGTCTACGACCACCGCAACTTCGGCGCGAGCGACGGCGAGCCGCGGCTGGAGATCGACCCCTGGGCTCAGGTGCGCGACTACCGCGACGCGATCAGCTACGCGCAGACCCGGCCCGAGGTCGACGCCGACCGCATCGGCGTCTGGGGGTCGAGCTACTCGGGCGGGCACGTCCTCGTGGTGGGCGCGATCGACCGCCGCGTGAAGTGCGTGGCCTGCCAGGTGCCGCTGATCAGCGGGCACGAGAACGCCCGGCGCATCGTGCGCAGCGACTTCATCGCACCGGTGGGCGGGATGTTCGACGACGACCGCGCGGCCCGCTACGCGGGGGAGCCGCCGGCGATGATCCCGGTGGTCGACGAGGACCCGATGGCCCCCTCGGCGCTTCCGACGGCCGACTCGTACGAGTGGTTCACGGCGACCGGCGCGTCGCGGGCCCCGACGTGGCGCAACGAGGTGACGCTGCGCAGCGTGGAGATGTTCTGGGAGTACGAGCCCGGCGCCTACATCGGCTGGGTGTCGCCCACGCCGCTGCTCATCGTGGTCGCGGCCAAGGACCACCTGACCGTCTCCGACCTCGCCATCGCGGCCTACGAGCGGGCGCTCGAGCCCAAGCGGCTCGTGGTGCTGCCGGGGAGCCACTTCGAGGCCTACACGACCGCCTTCGCCGACGCCTCGGGGGCCGCGGCCGACTGGTTCGTCACGCACCTGCTCGGGGGCTGACCCGCCGGGCCGTCAGGGGATCGCGTCGTCCAGGGGCCGGCGGCCGGCGAACCCGGCGTCGGTCTCGTGCCACCACTCGATCCGCTCCTCGCCCACCCGCCAGCACAGGTAGACCTCGCGCCCCTCGCGCAGCGCCGGGAAGTCGCAGATGCCGGTGTCGAGGTCGCGCACGACCACGCCCCAGCGGTCGATCTGCGCCAGGCCCCGGGTGAAGCGGAGCGCCGCCTCGCCGAAGACGGTGCCGTCCGCGCCGCCCCCGTTGCCGCCGGCGGCGGCCCGCAGCCGCGCGGCCCGCTCGGGGTCGGCCATGACGGCGCGGGCCGCCCGGAGCTCGGCGATCAGCGCGCCCAGCGGCTCGAGGAGCGCCGACGCCTGCGCCAGGGTGTAGGTCGTGCTAGGCGACGACCTCGTCGCGCCGCACGGGGCGGTAGAGCGTGTCGCGCTCGACCGGGACCTTGCCCCCCGCCCGGATCAGCGTCTCCATCCGCTCCTGGGAGAGCCCGAGCGGCGTCTGGACCGTCGTGGCGTGCGCGATCCGCTCCTCGGTGAGCGTGCCGGACAGGTCGTCGAGGCCGTAGCCGAGGGCCTCGGACGTGATCTCCTCGCCGAGCATCACCCAGTGGCCCTTGACGTGCGGGAAGGTGTCCAGGAACAGCCGCGCCACGGCGATCGTGCGCAGCTTCTCCTCGCGCGTCGGGCCCGGGAGGTACGCGAAGTCGGTGTTGCCGGGCAGGAACGGCAGCGGGATGAAGGCCTGGAAGCCGCCCGTGTCGTCCTGCAGGTCGCGCAGCTCGCGCATGTGGTCAACCTGCTCCTCGGGCGTCTCGAAGTGGCCGAAGAGGAGGGTCGCGTTGGTCCGCAGGCCCTGGGCGTGCGCCTCGCGGTGGACCTCGAGCCACGTCTCTGCGGGGACCTTGCGATCGGCGATGATCTTGCGGACGCGCGGGCTGAAGACCTCGGCGCCGCCGCCGGGCATCGTGTCGTGGCCGGCCGCGCGCAGCCGCCGCAGCGCCTCGGCGCTGGTGACCTTCGAGATCCGCGCGATGAAGTCCACCTCGACCGCCGTGAGGGCGGTCAGCGACACGTGCGGCAGGGTCGCCTTGAGCTCGGAGAACAGCTCCTCGTAGTAGGGGAGGTCGTACTCCTTGGTCATCCCGCCCACGATGTGGAGCTCGGTGATGCCCAGGCCGGCGAGCTGCCCGGCCCGGTCGACGAGCTGGTCGACGCTGTACGCGTAGGCGCGCTCGTCCTTCTCGGTCCAGACCGCGAACGCGCAGAACCCGCAGCCGACCACGCAGATGTTGGTCGGGTTGAGGTGGGCGTTGACGTTGTAGGTCACGTCGTCGCCGTAGCGGCGCCGCACCACCGCGTCGGCCGCCGCACCGAGCTCCTCGAGCGGCGCCTCGCGGTAGAGCGCCACCGCCTCCTCCGGGGTGATCCGCCCACCGTCGGCGGCGCGGGCGAGGGTGGCCTCGGTCATGGCGTCCGAGGTTATCAGGGGCTCCCGTCACCATGATCGGACACCCGTGCCGCGCTAGGCTGCCCCCCGTGCCCGAGCACGCGCTGAAGGAGTGGGCGGTGACGGTCGCGGCCCTCGCCGCGGGGGACCAGGTCCTGATCGTCCGGAAGGGCGGGATCGGCGAGAAGCGCTTCGAGCTGCCCCACCCCCGCTTCTACCTCTTCCCCACCTACGCCCACCAGCGCCCCGAGCTCGTGAAGCCCGCCGGCCGGGCGCGCTTCGGCGACCCCCTTGCCCAGCGCGAGGAGCCTGAGCGGCTGCCCCTGCCGGCCTACGCCGAGCTGCACTCCGCCCACCCCATCGCCGACCCCGATGCCCTGGCGGCGATCGACGGCCTGCACATCCTCGCGCCGTCCTACGCCGAGGAGCGCCTGCGCTGGCGGCGCAAGCACCCCCTCTGGGCCGCGGTGCTGCGGGTCTGGTCGCTGCCGGAGCCCCCGGTCCTGGAGAGCGCATCCGCGTACGGGGGCTGCGTGAGCTGGGTGGAGCTCCCGGAGGCGGTCGGCCCCCCGGAAGAGCGGCGGCCGGCGCTGGACGACGCGGCGTTCGAGGAGGCGGCGGGCGCCGTCGAGGAGGCCCTCGCGTCGTCCGGAGTCCCGCGCTGATGCGCGCCCACGTGCTGGTCTGCCGAGGGCCGGACTGCGCCTCCCGCGGGGCCCAGGACGTCTACACCGCGGTGGCGTGGGAGGTCGAGCGGCGCGGCCTGTCCGAGGAGATCGTGCAGACCCAGTCCGGCTGCGTCGGGCCGCTGTGCGGCGGCGGGCCGGTGGTCTGCTGCTACCCGACCGGCGCCTGGTACGCGCCGGTGGCGCCCGCCGATGCGGCCGCGATCGTGGAGCGCGACCTGGAGCGCGGCGAGGTCGTGCACGGGCTGGCCGCGGCGCGGCTGGAGGGCGCCGCATGAGCCCTTCTCGGGCTCGGCCGCTCTCGGCGGCGACCGGCCCTCGGCGGGCGGCGGCGTGACCCACACGGAGGCCTTCGACGAGGTCCTGGCCGAGCAGCCCTCCGACTGGGCCTTCTTCGAGGTCTACGTCACGCTCGACGACCCCCTGCGGCTCAACGAGGCGCGCGTCGCGCTGGCGCGCGCGAACGCCCGGCCCATCCGGACCGTGGCCGACCACGACTTCGAGATCACGGTCGCGAACACGCACGGCCACGGCGCGCGCGCGGGCGTCGTGAGGTCGGCGCTCCGCATCCTCGACGACCGCCAGATCGGCGGCCGCACCTGGGCCGGCGCGACCCGCACGCTGGTGCGGCCGGCGCCGCCCCACCGCTACGGCCCCTAGCACCAGGGCGCCGCGGTGAGCATGTACCGGGACGAGGACGACCTGCAGCTCCTCGCCGAGCTCGCGGGGGTCCTCGACCAGACGGTGACCGACGCGGGGCTCTCCCAGGGCCCCTACCTCGTGCTGCGCGAGCTGGTGGCGCACCCCGGGCCCAACCAGGTCACCGACCTGGCCGCGCGCCTCGGGGGCGGGCCCGACGAGGTGGCGACGCTGTGCGGGCGGCTCGTGGAGGCCGGGCTGGCGGAGGCGCGGCCCAACGGCGTGGAGGCGACCGAGGAGGGCGTCGCCACGGCCGCGGCCCTCGAGGAGCGCGCCAACGACGCGATGCTCGCCTACGTGATCGAGCGGCCCCACACCGCCACGGTCTACGGGCTGGTGGCCGCGATGCAGAGCGGCCGCTTCACCGTGGAGGACCTGCTGCGCTTCATCGCCGAGGGGCCGAGCGACGGCGACCCGGAGGCCTGAGCGGCCGAGCTCAGTAGCGCACGGCGCTCTCGCCCAGCGCGGCCCAGACGTCGAGCTTGGTGCGCACCCGCTTGATGACCTCGTCGGTGAACTCGTCGGTGCCCGCGTGCCCGCCGATGTCGGCGGTCCGGACGTCCTCGGCGACGGCCTCCAGCGCCCCCTCGTAGATCGCCCGCGAGACCACCGAGGCGTGCTCGTCCTGCATGTAGGGCAGCACCGAGGCCCCGGCGAGGATCATCGCGAGCGGGTTGGCGACGTTCTTGCCCTGGAGCGTGGGCGCCGTGCCGTGGGGCGCCTCGGCCATGACGGCCGAGGCCCGGAAGTCCTCGTCGAAGGCCAGGAGCTGCGACTCGGCGCCCGCGATCGAGCCGAAGAGCTGCAGCACCATGTCCGACAGGCAGTCGCCGTCGCGGTTGAGGGCCGGCACGACCAGCGCGTCGCCGGTGTGGCTGATGAGGGCCGCGTAGAGGGCGTCGATGAGCATCGGGCGGTAGCGCACGTCGGGGTGGCGGGCCGCGGCGGCGTCGAGCTCCTCCTTGAGGACGCCCTCGTAGACCGGCGAGACGGTCCACTTGGGGCCGCCGAAGACCGTGGCGTGCATGCGCCGGGCCTGCTGGAAGGCGAACTCGGCGACGGCGCGGCAGGTGCGCCGCGAGATGCGCTCCACGCGCCAGGCGACCTCGTCGTCGCCCTCGCCCTCGCGGTACTCGCGGGCGTTGTAGGCGTCGTCGACCGCCATGCGCACGATCGAGATGGGCGCGTGGATGCCGCCGATGGGCCGCACGCCCGACAGCCGCCGGCCGCTGCGGATGATGACCTTGCCCCCGATCGCCTCGCGCAGGAGGGCGTTGGGGCTGCCGACGTCCTCGGCGCCCTCGGGGGTGATGGTGGCGGCCTTCAGGCCGAAGCCGTGGCGCACCACGGCCTCGGCGGCGTCGAACACCGCCTGGTTCCGCGTGCGGCGGCGGTTCTCGAGCGAGAGGTCGTGGCGCTCGATCTCGAGCGGGAGCCCGGTCACGTCCGGGTCGAGGACGCGCAGGGCCTCCTCCAGGAGCTCCTGGCCGGTCTGGTCGCCCTCCATGACGACGAGGGTGCGCGACTGGGTCAGGTCGGCGACGGCACGGCCTCCTCCATCGCGTAGAGGCGCACGCGCGGGGCCCGGCCCTGGCGCTCCTCGAGCAGCGCGATCTGCGCCCGCGTCGCCGGCAGCCCGGCGAACGCCTCGGCATCCTCGCGCCGCTCCCACTCGGCCAGGCAGCCGTACTCGCCGGCGTCGGCGTCCACGAACAGGACGTGGCGCCGGCACCCGGCCGCGGCCGCGGCCAGACGGGCCGCGACGGCGCGCGCCTCGTCGAGGCTGCCCGGGCCGAGCCGGAACGAGATCTCCGTGCCGTAGAGGGTCATCCGACACGGCAGGGTAGCGCCGAGCCGCCCCGCCCGGGCCGCTAGGATCCTCGCATGCGCTACCGCACCCTCCCCCGCACCGACGTCGCGGTCTCGGAGGTCGGCTTCGGCGTCTGGACGCTCGCCACCGGCTGGTGGGGCGACAAGGACGACCGCGAGGCGGTGGACCTGCTGCGCGCGGCGCTCGAGCGGGGCATCACGCTCTACGACACGGCCGACTCGTACGGCAACGGGCGCGGCGAGACGATCCTGGCCGACGCCTTCGCGGGCCGCCGCGACGAGGTCGTCTACTCGACCAAGGTCGGCTACGACTGGTACACGCACAGCGGCCCCCGGGGCCAGCGCGAGCTGCCGCACGACTGGACCCCCGCCTTCGTCCGCCGCTCCTGCGAGCGCAGCCTCGAGCGCCTCGGCACCGACCGGATCGACGTCTACCAGCTCCACAACCCGCGCATGGACGCGATCCGCTCCGACGAGCTGTTCGCCACCCTCGAGGACCTCGTCGCCGAGGGGAAGGTGCGCACCTACGGCGTCTCGCTGGGGCCGAAGATCGGCTGGCGCGACGAGGGCCTGGCGGCGCTGGCGACCCGGCCGATCACGTCGCTGACGATGATCCACAACGTGCTCGAGCAGGACCCCGGCCGCGACCTCATCGAGGGCGCGCGGGAGGCGGACACCGGCCTGTTCGTGCGGGTCCCCCACTCCTCCGGGATGCTCGAGGGCAAGTACACGACCGAGACGACCTTCCCGCCGAGCGACCACCGCAGCCACCGCCCGCGCTCCTGGCTGCTCGAGGGCCTCCAGAAGATCGAGGCGCTGAGGTTCCTGACCGACGACCGCCCCCAGACGCTCGGGCAGGCGGCCCTCAAGTGGCTGCTCGCGGAGCCCCTGGTGATGACGACGCTGCCCAACATCTACTCGCTCGAGCAGCTCGAGGAGTTCGCCGCCGCGCCCGACCTGCCGGACCTGTCCGACGAGGACCTGGCCCGGATCGCCGCGCTCCACGCCGAGAACTTCGGCGTCGTGCCGGAGGCCGCGACGGCTTAGCCCGCGAGGCGGGTGATGTGGGCCCGCACCATCTGGTCGGCGCCGTCCTCGCCCTCGGGCAGGGCCGCGGCCAGCCGCTCGGCCAGCCGCTCGGCCGCCCCGGCCGGGCCGGCGCTGCGCTCCACGTCCCCCAGGGCCTCGACGAGCCCGTCGTCGAGGCGGTCCTGCACCTCCACCAGGGGCTCGGAGGCGCGCAGGAAGCGCCGGTAGGCGCCCACCAGCCGCTCCTGGAGGGCCGTCGCGCGGTCGAGCTCGGGCACCGAGGCGAGCGCCCGGGCGGGGTCGTCGCGCCACCGGGCCAGCTCCAGGGCCCGGGCGGCGACGACCTCCAGGGTCTCGGCCACCTCGGGCGGGTCGCCCCCGCGGGCGAGCAGGCGCCCGATGGCCCCCGCCAGGTCGCGGAGGGAGGCCGAGTCGATCAGCGACTCGAGCTGCTCCCAGAGCAGGCTCGCGGCCGCCGCCTCGCGCACCTGCCGGGGGTCGCGCGCCGCCGCCAGGCCGGCGTCCAGGCAGAGGAACGAGGGGCCCTCGAACGCGCACAGGTAGCTTCGGCGCCCGTGCGCCGACTCCACGGCCCGCACCCCCAGGGGCGGGCGGCCCGCGATCGCGGCCGCCGCGTCGCGAGCCGCGCCGAGGTCCTCCACCAGCGCCCGCAGCGCGGCGTCGTCGGGCGGCCCGCCCGTCACGCGGCCGCGATGAGCGAGCGCGCCTCGGCCGCGGCGGCGTCGGCCATCTCCTGCAGGCCGTCGACCAGCACGGGATCGGCGCACAGGCCGAGGTGCATGGTCCCCGCCAGCGACACCGCCCCGACGCGCAGCGCGTGGCGCTGCCCGATCTCGGCCAGCGAGTAGAGCCCGGAGACGGGCGCCCGCAGGACGGTCACGGGCGACCGCGGGCCGACGACGTTCGACACGGACACGGCGAACGCCCGTGGGCTCGCCTCGAGCCGCGCGGCGAACCCCTCCAGGGCGGGCGACACGCGCTCGAGGCCGCGGCTCAGCTCGTCGAGCGTCTCGGCGTCGTGGCCCTCCTTGCACGCAGCGGTGGCCTCGTGGACGGCGCGCAGCCGCGCGATCGCGTCCGGCTCGCCCAGCGGCACCCCGATCGAGAAGAACGAGTCGCGGTTGGCGGCGTCCTCGCCCTCGTGGTGCAGGCTGACCGGCACCCGGAGCCGGAGGGTGCCGAGCGCTCCGTGGCGCGCCTCGAGCCAGCGCCGGATGCCCCCCGTGACCGCGCACAGGACCGCGTCGTTGACCGTCGCCCCGCAGGCCGCGCGCGCGGCATCGTGCAACGGCTTCAGCGGGAAGACCGCGAACGCCACCTCGCGGTCGGCCCCGATCCGGCCGTCGAAGGGCGACGGCCCGCCGGGCGGCCCGAGCTCGCGCCGCAGGAGGCCGCGCAGCCGGCGCCGGCGCCCTTCGTCGGCGGCCGAGGCGCCGGCGCCGGCCGGGCGCGGGGCCGGGGCGGCGTCCCACAGGATCTCCTCCGCCAGGCGCATGGCCGTCGTCCCGTCGGCGAGCGCGTGGTGGGTCCGCCAGACCAGCGCCCGCCCCCCGTCCTGCAGCGGCGCGACGTCGATGCGCCACAGGGGGCGCGAGCGGTCCAGGCGCTCGGCGAAGAGCCGGGCCACCTCGCGGCGCAGCCCCGCGGGATCGAGGGGCCCGGTCGGGGCGGCGACGACGTGCTCGGCGACGTCGAAGCGCTCGGCGGGGACCCAGGCGGGGGCGCCCCCGGCCTCGCCGAGGCGGCGGGTCAGCTCCGGGGCGCCGCCGATGCGGGCCGCGACGTGCCGGCGCAGCCCGTCCAGGTCGGGCGCCGAATCGCCCAGGAGCACGACCTTGCAGGCGTGGCCGGCGACGGTGTCGCTCTCGAGCTCGAGGATCGCGCGGTCCTCGGGGCGCAGGAGGATCGGGGCGGACGGGGTCACGGCAGCCAGGATAGAGGCCGCCCGCCCGGCGACGGGCGGCGCCGCCGCGAGCGTACAATCCGGCCGGTGACCGGCGGAGTCGACTGCCCCCCGCACCCGCCGGCGCGGGTGCCCCCTGCCGCCGACCTGGCGGCGACCCTCGCCGCGGCCCTCCGGGAGCGGCGCCCCGCCGCGCTGCCCGGCCCGGGCCGCCGCGCGGCCGTCCTGCTGGTGCTGTTCGACCGGGAGGGCGAGGCCCACCTCCTCCTGACCAAGCGCAGCGACAGCGTGCCCTCGCACCCGGGGCAGATCTCCCTCCCCGGCGGGGTGGTGGAGCCCGGCGACGCGACGCCGCGCGCGGCGGCCCTGCGCGAGACCGAGGAGGAGGTCGGCATCCCCGCGGCCTCCCTGCGGGTCGTCGGGGAGCTGGACGACGTGAGCACGATGGTCTCGGGCTTCATCGTCCGGCCGTTCGTGGCCGTCGCCGACGGCGCCCTGGCGCCCGTGGCGAGCGACGCCGAGGTCGCTCAGATCCTCGAGGTGCGGGTCGCCGACCTGCTGCGGGCCGACGCCGCCCTCCCCGCCGACCCCGCCCCGCTCGCGCTGCGCTACCCGCTCGTCGGCGAGGACGTCTGGGGCGCCACCGCGCGGATCCTGCGGATCTTCAGCCGGGTGACGCGCTGCTCCCTGGCCGGAGCGGCGCCGTAGGCCCGCCCACGAGGGCGCTCAGGTCGACGAGCAGGCCCCGCAGCTCGGCGAAGCGCTCCGCGCCCAGGCCGCGCTCCCAGTCGTCCTCCACCTCCCCGACGATCTCCCGCATCGCCTCGCCCGCCATCCGGCCGCGGTCGGTGAGGGCGATGCGCGTCGAGCGGCCGTCCGTCGGATCCTCGCGCCGTTCGAGGTAGCCGAGGTCCTCCATCTGCCCCAGCAGGTAGTTGAGGGCCTGCTTGGTCATGCTCAGCTCCGCGGCGAGCTCGGAGGGCCGCATCCCGTGGGGCCCCGGGTACTGCAGGACCCTCAGGTGCGAGGCGTGAAGGCCCTCGAAGCCGCGCGTGCGCATCCCGTCCGCCATCTGCTCGCGCACGACGTCCAGCGGGACGCGCAGAAGGGCGCCGATCAGCGGGGGTGGTTGAGGAGGAGCGCTGGCCATGATTCCGTAAAGTGACTTGACAGTCTTGCCGGATGGAGCATACGCTCGTAAAGTCACTTTACAGCATTCGCCAGGAGGTCGTCATGACCGCGCTTCTCTCAGAGACCATGCAGGTTGGCGCCATGGGCATCCGGTTCGCGCTTGAGGCAGGGCAGTCGGACGGGCGGGCGACCGCCTTCGAGTGCCACGTCCCCGCCGGCGCCCGCATGCCCGCGCCCCACAGCCACGACGCCTTCGACGAGACCAACTACGGCCTCGCCGGGGTGACGACCTTCACCATCGACGGCCGCGAGCACGAGCTGCACCCCGGTGAGGCGGTCTTCGTGCCGCGCGGCGCCGTGCACGGCTTCGAGAACCGCGGCGACGCCGACGCGAGCTTCCTCGCCGTCGTGACGCCCGGCCTGCTCGGCCCCGACTACTTCCGCGAGGTCCGCGCCGTGATCGCGGCCGCGGCGGGAGGCCCTCCCGACCTCGCCGCCGTCGGCGCGGTGATGCGCCGCCACGGCATCACCCCCGCCGCCTGACGCCGTGGGGCGCTAGCCCCCGGCGATCTCGAGCGACGGGCGGGGCGGCAGGTCGGGCCGCTCGACTCCGGCGGTCTCGCCGTCGTAGCCGAGCCGCTCGAGGTACTCCAGATGGGCCGCCAGCTCGGGCTGGCGCGGGTGGTCGGGCGGCAGCGAGGCCGCGAGCTGCGCGATCCGCTCGGCGGCCTGGAAGGCGAAGTGCGGGGTCGCCGCGCCGACGAGCTGTGCCAGCTCGTCCTCGGTGGGGAGGTCGTGGACGTGCTCGTGCACCGACACCGCCGCGGAGGGTACCAGCCGTCCCCCGGATGCGGTTAGGGTGGCCCATGGCCGGCCTTCGGCGGGTGCTGCTGGGCCTGTGGCTGGAGATCCGTGTGATCCCGGTGCTCCTCTGGTCGTTCACCGCGATCACCCTCGGGACGGCCCTCGCCTGGCGCGACGGAGACGGGATCTCCGTCGGGGGCTACCTCGTCGCGGTGGCGGTCGGCGTGCTGCTGCAGGGGCTGGTGGCGCATTGCGTGAACGAGATCGCCGACTGGCGGTCGGGCACCGACCGCGACCCCGCCCCGCGGGTCATCAGCGGGGGCAGCAAGGTGATCGCCTCCGGGCTCCTCGGGACGCGGGAGCTGCGCCTCGTCGGGTTCGCGGCGGCGATCGCCGCGACGGTCCTCGGGATCTTCGCCGCCGCGGAGTGGGGCTGGATCCTGCTGGCCTACGGCGCGGCGGGCCTCGCCGGAGCGGTGCTCTACACGCTCCCGCCCGTGCGGGCCGCCTACCGCCCCTTCACCGGCGAGGCGGTCGCCTTCGTCTGCATCTGGGGCTGCACGACCGGCGCCTACGTGCTCCAGCGCGGCGAGCTGTCGGGCGGCGCCGCGCTGGCCGGCATCGCCTACGCGGCCTCGTGCGTGGCGATGCTGATGATGCACCACTACCTCGACCGCATCCCCGACAGCCGGGCGCTGCCGCCGAAGACGACCACGATCGTCCTGCTGGGCCGCGCCGGGCGCCGCTACGCCGTCCTCTGGGCGGCCATCGCCCTGGTCGGCGCCTGCCTGCTGACGGCGCTGGTGGACGACCGCTTCGCCATCGCCGCGGCCGCGTTCGCCGCCGCCCTGGCGGTCCACGCCGGGGTCAACCCCTCCGACCCGGCCTCGGTCACGCGCGGCGAGCTCGCGGTGATCGTCCTGGGCATGGCCGGGGGCCTCGGCACCGCGGCGGCCCTCGCCCCCCCGCTGCTCTGGGCTCTCGTGGCCGCGGTCGTCCTGGTCCCGATCGAGCTCATCCTCTCGGGCCTGGCCCACCGCGACCTGATGGCCGCCCGCTCGGAGCGCTCTTCGCACCCGACCGGCGGGGGTCCGGCGGACACCCCTGGGCTATCATGAGCGGGCCCGGACGGGCCGAGCTTTCGGAGCGACCATGGCGATGAGAGACGACGACAAGCTGGTCCGGCAGCTCTCGCTGGTCGCCTTCCTGATGGCCCAGCAGCGGCCGGTCACCGCCGACGAGATCCACGAGGCCGTGGAGGGCTACGGCGGCATGAGCGAGCAGGCCTTCCTGCGCCGCTTCTACGCCGACCGCGCCGAGATCGAGGGGATGGGCCTGCGCCTGGCCGTGGAGCGGCCGGGCGACGACCCCTTCCAGGGCGACCTCTACGCGCTCCCGCCCGAGAACTACTACCTGCCGGAGCTCGACTTCGACCCGGCCGAGCTCTCGGCGCTCCAGACCTGCCTCTACCTGCTCGAGGGGCAGTTCGCCTACGCCGAGCCCCTGCGCCTCGCCCTGCAGCACCTCACGCTCGGGCGCCCGAGCCCGCTGGACGACCACGCGGCGCGCACGGTCTCGCTGAACCTCCTCGGCGGTGACTACTCGCCCGAGGTCGCCGCCCACCTGACCAAGATCGAGTCGGCGATCAGCCGCCGCAAGACGATCCGGTTCACCTACTACTCGATCGGGCGCGACGAGCGGTCCGAGCGCGAGGTCGACCCCTACAGCCTGCTCTACTCCGCGGGGAACTGGTACGTCGTGGGCTGGTCGCACGAGCGCGAGGACACGCGGATGTTCCGCCTGTCGCGCATCGAGGGGCGCATCACCTTCAAGACGCGCGCCGAGCACGACTTCCCGGCTCCCCAGGACTTCGACCTGTCGCGCTACCGCGACCGGGCGCCGTGGCAGCTCGACGACGCCGACCAGACGGCCACCATCGCCCTCACCCCCACCATCGCGTGGTGGGTCGAGCAGATGTTCGGCGCCTACGGCGAGACCGCCATCGGCGCCGACGGGGCGGGGGTCTACACCACGCCGTACGCCAACCGGAGCGAGCTGGCGGCGTGGATCCTCGGCCTCGGGGCCGAGGCCCAGGTGCTCGACCCGCCCGACCTCCGCGACGCCGTGGTCTCGGCCCTCGAGCTGGTCGCCGACCGCCACCAGGCCGACGGCGGCCGGGTGACGCCGCCCGCCGAGGTCGTGGCGTCGCCGCCCCCCGCCGAGACCCCCACCGCGGCGGGCGGCGGATCGCAGGCGCCGGAGCGGGTCGTCCCCGCCGAGCGCTTCGCCCGTCTCCTCGCGCTCATGACGCGGCTCCTGTCGGCCTGCGGCGAGTCGGCCGAGGCCCAGATCCCGGTCGCGGAGCTGCGCCAGGCCCTCAACCTCGACAAGAAGGTCCTCGAGGACGACATCGGCCTCCTCAACCTCATCAACTTCGGCGGGGGCTGCTACGCCCTCTACGCGCAGATCGAGGGCGACACCGTCGTGGTGCAGAAGGAGACCTACGGCGACCGCTTCAGCCGGCCCGCCCGGCTCTCGCCGCTCGAGGCGAAGGCGCTGCTGTGGGCGCTCGAGTTCATCGGCGACCGGCTGCCGACCGAGGACGGCGGGTCCCTCGGCTCGGTGCGGGCCAAGCTCGAGGCGGCCATCGGCGAGGACGACCTGCCCACCGTCGAGCTCGGCCGCGCCCAGGTCGCCGACAGCGGCGTCGCGGCCGCGGTCAGCCACGCCATCCGCGAGGACCGGCTGCTGGAGATCGACTACTGGACCGAGTCGCGCGGCGCCATCACCCGGCGCGCGATCGAGCCCCACCTGCTCGTGAACGCCCAGGACGCCTGGTACGTGGTCGCCTACTGCCGGCGGGCCGGGGGGCAGCGCACCTTCCGCCTCGACCGCATCCGCAGCGCGAGCCTCATGGACGAGGTCTTCGAGCGGCGGCCAGAGATCACCAACACCGGGCCCTACATGCCCTGGGGCTCCCGCCCGCAGCCGGGCGGCACCGTCGCCCAGAGCGCCTCGGTCTGGTGCACGCCCGCCCTGGCCCGCTGGATGCTCGAGAAGCACGGCTCGCGCGAGCGCTTCGCCGACGGCTCCGTGCTCGTCGAGATCCCCTACGCCAGCGAGGACTGGCTGGTGAAGGAGCTCCTCAAGTACCAGGGCGAGGCCGTGCTGTTCGAGCCGGTCTCGCTGCGGCGCACCGTCGCCGAGCTCGCGGCCCAGGTCCTGGACCGCTACGGCGCCGACCGCCCCAGCGGCGGCCGGCGGCGCGCCCCCACGCGCTAGCCTCAAGGCGCAGAATGCGGGCCGCTCTCCCGGCGTTCGCGGCAGCGATCGCGGCCCTCAGCGCCCTCACGGCCGCCGGCTGCGGCGACGAGGGGTCGGCGCTGGAGGAGGCGCTCCGGGACGCCCTGGGCGGAGTCGGGCTCGACAACTCCCTGGCCGGCCCCCCGGAGACCTACGAGGGTGCGTTCCGCCTCGCCGACGACCGCTTCCTCTGCGCCCTCGGCGCCCGGGGGGCCTACTGCGTGACCGATGACGCGCCGCAGGGTCGTCAACGTCACGCACCTGGGCGTGGTGACCAGCGGCCGGACGCACGGCCGGCAGGCGTTTCCCGCCGGAGAGCCGCGCGACATCGACGGGGGCGAGGCGATCGTGAACGGACCGGAGAGCGTCGCCTGCGGCTCCAAGGATGGCCGCTCGGTCTGGTGCATCGCCCCGGAGCCGGGCGGGGGCTTCGCGCTCGACGGCTCCCGTTCCGGCGTCCGGAGTCTCCAGGACAGCACCACGTTCCGCGGTGGACCGCTCGGGGCGCCACCGTCTCCCCCGAGCCCCGACTAGCCCCTCGAACCACCCGTGCGAAGGGGCGCCGCCCAGAACCGCTGGCCCTCCCCGCGCACCGCCAGGCCCTCGACCTCGAGCAGGGCGAGCGCGCCGGAGACCGCCGCAGCCTCCTCCTCCAGCTCCTCGGCGAGCTGGTCGGCGCCCATGGGCTCGCGCTGGAGCAGCGAGTGGATCCGGCCGCCGAGCCCGTCGAGCGCCTCCGAGGCGGCGGGCGAGGCGTCGCTCCATGCCGCGTCGGCGAGCTCGGCCACCACGTCCTCCGGCCCCTCGAGGAGGGCCGCGCCCGCCCGGAGGAGCCCGTTGCAGCCCTCCGAGGCCAGCGCGCCCGGCCACCCCGGCACCGCCAGCACGGGACGGCCCAGCTCCAGCGCGAAGTCCGCCGTGATCAGCGCCCCGGAGCGCCGGCCGGCCTCCACGACCGCAACCGCCTGGGCGAGGCCCGCGACGATCCGGTTGCGCGCCGGGAAGCGCCACGGGGCCGGGGCCGTGCCGGGCCAGTACTCCGACAGCAGGGCGCCCGTCTCGGCGATCCGCCCCGCCAGGCGGCGGTTGCGGCGCGGGTAGGGCACGTCGATGCCGCAGCCGAGGACCGCGACCGTCAGGCCGCCCCCCTCCAGCGCCCCCTCGTGCGCGGCCGCGTCGATGCCGTGCGCCATGCCGCTGACGATGACGGCGCCCCGCTCGCCCAGGCGCCCGGCCAGCCCGCGGGCGAGCGCCCGGCCCTGCGCCGTGGCGCGCCGGCTGCCGACGATCGCCACGACCGGGCCGGCGGCGATGGCCGCCAGCGCCCGATCGACCTGGCCGCGCGCGAAGAGGCCGAACGGCGGGTCGTGGAGCTCGTCGAGCCGCCGGGGGTAGCGGGGGTCGGAGGCGCCGACGTGCCCGATCCCGCCCGCCTCCAGGCGGCGCCGCTCCGCGGTCGCATCGAAGCGCCGGCGCGCCGCGACGGCGGCGTCGAGCTCCGCCCCGGCGAGCCCGAGGGCCCGTCCCAGGGCCTCGCGATCGGCCCGCCATAGCGCCCGCCCGCCGCCGGCCCGCCGCGCGCCGCGCTGGAGGTCCCGCCCGAGGGCCTGCGCCAGGCGGGCGAGCCCCAGCGCCCAGTCGTCGGGGTGCGTCACGCGGCGACGGCTCCGCCGTCCGCGACGGGCACGCGGTAGCCGAGGGCCTCCGCGAGGTGCTCCTCCCCCACCACCTCCTCGCCGGCGAGGTCGGCGATGGTGCGCGCCACGCGCAGCAGGCGGTCGTGGGCGCGGGCCGACAGGCCGAGACGGTCGACCGCCCTCCCCAGCAGGCCCCGCGCGCGGCCGTCCAGCCCGGCCGCGCGCCGGGCGGCCGCGGCCTCGAGCTGCGCGTTCGGCCCGGCCTGCCCGCGCCCCTCCGCGTGCCGCCTGGCCGCCGCGACGCGGGCCCGCACGGGCGCGCTCGCCTCGCTCGGCTCCCCATCGAGGACCTCGTCGCGGGCGAGGCGCGGCACGCCGACGTGGAGGTCGATCCGGTCGAGCACCGGGCCCGACAGCCGCGCGCGGTAGGCCTCGGCGCGACCGGGAGGGCAGACGCACCGGCGGACGGGGTCCCCGTCGAAGCCGCAGGGGCAGGGGTTCCCGGCACAGACCAGCAGTGGCCGCGCCGGGAAGCGGGCGCTCACCATGGCCCGCGCGACGTCGATCCGGCCCTCCTCGAGGGGCTGGCGGAGTGCGTCGAGGGCGGAGGGCGCGAAGGCGCACACCTCGTCGAGGAAGAGCACCCCCTGATGAGCGAGGCTCACCTCGCCGGGCCGCGGCAGGCGGCCGCCCCCGACGAGGCCGGGGGCCGAGATCGTGTGGTGGGGCGCGCGGAACGGCCGCCGCGTGACCAGTGGGCAGCCGGCGTCGAGCAGCCCCGCCACCGAGTGGATGCGGGTGACCTCGATCGCCTCGTCCAGCGAGAGCGGCGGCAGGAGCCCCGGCAGCCGCCGGGCGAGCATGGTCTTGCCGCCCCCGGGGGGCCCGACCATGAGCATGGAGTGCCCGCCGGCGGCGGCCACCTCGAGCGCCCGCCGGGCGGCACCCTGCCCGCGCACCTCGGCGAGGTCGGGGCCGGGCGCCCGGGCGCCGCCCGCCAGCAGCGCGGCCGCGTCGAGCCGCACGAGCGAGGGCTCGGTGCGCCCCTCCAGGAGGTCGACGGCGGCGCGCAGGGTCGCGGGGCCGAGGACCTCGACACCGGGCACCAGAGCCGCCTCCGATGCGTTGCCGCGGGGCACGACCAGGCGCCTCCAACCGCGGCGCACCGCGTGCTCCGCCATCGCGAGCGCCCCGGGCACCGGCCGCAGGGACCCGTCGAGCGCGAGCTCGCCCACGGCCCCCACGCCCGCGAGCGCCGCCGGCGCCAGCTGCCCGGAGGCGCAGAGGATGGCCAGCGCGAGCGCGAGGTCGTACTGAGGGCCCGCCTTGCGCAGGTCGGCCGGGGCGAGGTTGGCCACGATCCGCCGCGCGGGCACGGCGAACGCCTGGTTGGCGATCCCCGAGCGCACGCGCTCGCGGGCCTCCTGGACGGCGGCGTCCGGCAGGCCGACCACCGAGAAGGCGGGCAGGCCGGCGCGCAGGTCGACCTCCACCTCCACCGTGGAGGTCTCGAGGCCGAGGACGGCGGGGCTGACGAGCCGGGCGACCACGGCGACGAGGCTGTCACCGGACGGACGACGGATCCGCGCCCGAGCGTGCCGGAAGGGCGCCGATGGTGCCACGGCGGCGAGCACCCCCGAGCGCCTAACCTGTGCGTGGCCGCAGGAGGAGGAGCCGGTGCAGTTCGATCACGTCGCCCAGCAGGTACCCGACATCGCCGAGGCCGTCGAGTGGCAGCGGCGCACGGTGCCCGGCACGACCGTCATCCACCAGGACCCCACCTGGGCGCTGGTGGAGTCCGGCGGGGCCCGCTTCGCCTTCGTGCTGCCGGACCAGCACCCGAGCCACGTCGCCTTCCGCGTGGACGACGCCGAGCTCGACCGCCTGGCCGCTGCGCACGGCACGGCGATCGCGACCCACCGCGACGCCACCCGCAGCATCTACCTGCCGGGGCCCGGGCCGCTCCAGACCGAGATCATCTCCTACCCGCCCGACGCGTGAGCGCGACCTACGAGCGCATCGCGGGCCTGCCCCTCCGCATCGAGGGCTACGAGCTCGAGATCCTCACGCTCCAGCTCGCGCCCGAGTTCACCCGCCTGACGACGGTCGTGACCCTTCACGGCGGCGGCGAGACGGGCGTCGGCGAGGACGTGGTCTACGACCCGGTCGACCACGAGGCCCAGCGGGCCGCCGGCCCGACGCTGCCCCTCGCCGGCGACTGGACGATCGACGGCCTCGCGCGCCACCTCGACGGGTTGGACCTCTTCCCGCAGGAGCCGGTCCGGCCGTTCTCGCGCAACTACCGCCGCTGGGCCTTCGAGAGCGCCGCCCTCGACCTCGCCCTGCGCCAGGCAGGGGCCCCGCTGTCGGGCGCCCTCGGCAGGGAGCCGCGCCCGGTGACCTTCGTCGTCTCCACCCGCCTCGACGGCTCCGACGGCGCCGGGCGCGTGCGGCGCCTCCTCGAGGGCGCGCCGGGGCTCCGCTTCAAGCTCGACCCGACCGACGAGTGGACCCCGGCGCTCATCGAGGAGCTCGCGGGGACGGGCGCCGTCGACACCCTCGACATGAAGGGCGCCTACGACGACGTCCCGTTCGGCGTGCCGACCGACCCGCGCACCTACGAGCGCGTCGTGTCCGGCTTCCCGGACGCCTGGATCGAGGACCCCAAGCTGACGCCGGAGCTGCGCTCGGCGCTGATGGGGGCGGAGGACCGCGTCACCTGGGACGCGCCCATCCACTCGGTCGCGGACGTGCGGGCGCTCGAATGGACCCCGCGGATGATCAACGTCAAGCCGTCGCGGATCGGGCCGCTCCGCGAGCTCATGGCCGTCTACGACCACCTCCGAGACCATGGGATCGGCGCGTACGGAGGGGGCCAGACCGAGCTCGGCCCCGGTCGCGGGCAGATCCAGTACCTGGCCTCGCTGTTCCACCCCGACGGGCCCAACGACACGGCGCCGGGCGGCTACAACCACCCCGACATGCCGCCGGGGCTCCCGGGTCCACCACTGCCGGTCGCCGCCTCGCCGACGGGCTTCCGTTGGGGGGAGTGACGGGGCCCGTCACACCCCCGCGCACCCCCTGACACGCCCCGGGCTGGAGCCGTCACGGCCGGGGGCGCCACCATCGCGGCCATGGGAGATCGGACGGAGGAGGGGCGCCGCGGCGAGGCGGCCGCGGCGCGCCACCTGACGCGGCGGGGCTGGACGATCCTCGCCTCGCGCTGGCGCGGGGCGGGCGGGGAGCTCGACCTGGTGGCCGCGCGCGGCGGGATCGTGGCCATCTGCGAGGTCAAGGCGCGCGGCGATCCGGCCGTGCTCGACGAGCCGGTCACGGCGGCGCAGCGGGCCCGGATCGCGCGGGCGGCCGAGGCCTACCTGGCGGCCCACCCGGAGCTGGCGCACCGGACGGTGCGCCTCGACCTCATCGCGGTGCGCCTGGCCGGATGGCGGGTGCGCGTGGACCACCGGCCCGGGGTGATCGGGGCCCCGTGAGGGTCACCGGGCTGCCCAGGGTGCCGCGTAGCCCGGGTAGGCCATCGACTGGAAGGAGCGCCGGTGCAGCGGCGAGAGCCCCGAGGCCCGCAACGCCGCGTGGTGCTCGGGGGTCGCGTAGCCGACGTGCTGGTCGAAGCCGAAGCCGGGATAGGCCTCCGCCATCGGCCCGGCCATGAGGCGGTCGCGCGTGGTCTTGGCGATCACCGACGCGGCCGCGATGGACGCGCTGCGGTGGTCGCCCCCGACGACGGCCCGGTGGGCCGGCGCCCGCGGCCCGAGCCGGAAGCCGTCCACGAGGCAGATCGACGGGCAGGGCTCGATCGCGGCCAGGGCGCGGGCCAGCAGGCGCAGGTTCGTGCGGTGGAGCCCGTCCCGGTCGATCGTCGCCGGGCTCGCGACGAGCACGACGACCTGGTCCGCCTGGCGCAGGATCGCCTCGGCGACGCGGTGGCGGACGTCGGGGGCGAGGCGCTTGGAGTCGTCGAGGTCGCTCAGCGAGCGCCGGCCGCGGGGGGTGAGCCCCTCGAGGTCGAGGCAGACCGCCGCGACGACCAGGGGCCCGGCCAGGCAGCCGCGGCCCGCCTCGTCGGCGCCCGCCACCCGGCGGACCCCGAACTGGCGGTCATGGGCGAACAGGCGCGCCGCGGGGCGGCGCCCGTTGACCCGCCGCCGCGTCGTCGCCACCTCCGGTCTAGGAGCGCTGCTTCTCGCGGATCCGGGCCTTCTTGCCGACCTTGCCGCGGAGGTAGTAGAGCTTGGCCCGGTTGACGTCGCCCTCCATCACCCGCTGGATCCGCTCGATCTTGGGCGAGTGGATCGGGAAGGTGCGCTCGACGCCCACGCCGAAGCTCTGCTTGCGCACGGTGAAGGTCTCGCGGTTGGTCGAGCCCTGCCGGCGGATGACCGTGCCCTCGAAGACCTGCACCCGCTGGCGCGAGCCCTCGATCACGCGGAAGTGCACGCGCACGGTGTCCCCCGCCTTGAAGTCGGGGACGTCGTCGCGGAGCTGCTCGCGCTCCAGGCTCTCGATGACGCTCATGGCACGTGCTCCTCGCTCGGCATGCCGGGTCGGGATCCGGCAAAACGACGGCGAGTTTAGCAAGGCCCGCGGCCGCCCCCGCGCGGCCCGCGGCGCCTGCTCAGGACGGCGGCGCCGTCACCCGCTCCGCGCGCCAGCGCGCGATCGCCCCGTGGTCGCCGGACAGCAGGACGTCCGGCACGCGGTGGCCGCGGAACTCCGCGGGGCGGGTGTAGTGGGGGTGCTCGAGGCCGCCGCCCAGCGCCTCGGAGAACGACTCGCCCTCGAGGCTCTCCGCGTTGCCGAGGGCGCCCGGCATGCGCCGTCCCACGGCGTCGACGACGGCCATCGCCGCGACCTCGCCGCCCGCGAGCACGAACGGCCCGAGGCTGATCGCGTCGTTCGCGAGGTCCTCGTGCACGCGCTCGTCGAAGCCCTCGTAGCGCCCGCACAGGAGCGTGAGGGCGGGCTCCTGCGCCAGCTCGCGCGCGACGGCGTCGGTCAGCGGCCGGCCCCGCGGCGTCAGCACGGCGACGCGCCGCTCGTCGCGGACGCGCCCGGCGTCCACCCCGTAGACGGCCTCGAGCGCGGCGGCCATGACGTCGACCCGCAGCACCATCCCCGGGCCGCCGCCGTACGGCGCGTCGTCCACCTGGCCGTGGGGCAGCGGCGTCGTGTCGCGCGGGTTGAAGGCGCGCAGCTCCAGCCCCGCCGTCAGGGCGGCGTTCGCCAGGTGGCGCGGCCGCCGCATCCAGTCGAACCACTCCGGGAAGAGCGTGAAGACGTCGATGCGCACCGTCAGCTCCCGAACAGGTCGTCGCGGACGGCGATCCGGCGCGCCTCGGGCTCGACGGAGAGGACGGCGTCGCCGGTGAAGGGGACGAGCAGGACGCCCTCGTCACCCGCCACCTCCAGGACGTCGTTCCCGGGGGCGCCGTGAACCGCGGTCACGCGGCCCGCGTGGCGCCCGCCCACCAGCACGTCGCAGCCCACGAGGTCGCGGACGAAGAACGTGTCCGCGTCCGGGAGGGGTGCGACCCGGCCGCCGGCCACGCGGATCTCGGCGCCGGTGAGGGACGCGGCCTCGTCGCGGGTGGCGACGCCCTCGAAGGTGAGGATCGGGCGCTCCTGCGTGCCCGCCCGCGCGGCGACCACCAGCCGGCGTGAGGGGGCGTCCCCGGCGGTCGCGTCGACGGCGTCGCCGGGCGCCAGCGTCGCCAGCGTCGCGCCCGTCGCCGTGGCCCGCACCGCGCCGCGCGTTCCGTGGGGGCGGCCGATCACGCCGATCACGACCGAGCCCTCCTCCATGGCGGCCGGCGCGCTCCTAGTCGACGATCTCGAGCGTCGCCCGCTCGCCGCGGGCGGTCGACGCGGCGCGCAGCACGGTGCGCAGCGCCCGGGCGACTCGCCCGCCGCGGCCGATCACCTGGCCGAGGTCCTCCTCGGCGACGTAGAGGGAGATCACGCGCGAGCCGCCGTCGCGCTCCTCCTTGACCTCGACCTCGTCGGGGTTGTCGACGAGCCCGCGGGCGAGGGTGCGGACCATCGCGGCGAGCGGGCTCGGGTCGGCCATCGTCAGGCGGCCTTGGCGGCGATCTTCATCAGCTTCTTGACGGCGGGCGTCGGCTGGGCGCCCTTGGCGATCCAGCCGTTGGCCTTGTCGAGGTCGATCTCGACGATCGAGGGATCGGTCTGCGGGTTGTAGCGGCCGATCGTCTCGATGCTGCGCCCGTCGCGCGGCGAGCGGACGTCGGCCACCACCACGCGGTAGATGGCGTTCTTCTTGCTGCCCACTCGGGCGAGGCGGATCTTGACCACGGTGCTCCTTGTACGCGGTGAACGGGTTACGTGGGGCTGCCGAAGAGCGCCGGCAGGCCGCCGCGCCCCATCTGCTTCATCAGCTTTCGCATCTGCTTGAACTGCGACAGGAGCTGGTTGACCTCCTGCACGCTGGTGCCGCTGCCCGAGGCGATGCGCCGGCGGCGGCTGCCGTTGATGATCTCGGGGTGGCGCCGCTCGGACGGCGTCATGCTGTGGATGATCGCCTCGATGCGGTCGAGCTGGCGGTCGTCCACCTCGACGTCCTTGGCCTTGGCGACGCTGCGGAAGCCCGGGATCATCCCCATGACCTGGGACATCGGGCCCATCTTGCGCACCTGGGTCATCTGCTCGAGGAAGTCCTCGAGCGTCAACGAGCCGCCGCGGATCTTCTTCTCGAGCGCCTGGGGGTCGCCGATCTCGACCGTCGCCTGGGCCTTCTCGACGAGGCTGAGGACGTCGCCCATCCCCAGGATCCGCGAGGCCATGCGGTCGGGGTGGAAGGGCTCGAGCGCGTCGAGCTTCTCGCCCGTGCCGATGAAGAGGATCGGGAGGCCCGTCACGGCGCGCACCGACAGCGCGGCCCCGCCGCGGGCGTCGCCGTCGAGCTTCGTGAGCGCGACCCCGTCGACGTGGACGGCCTCGGCGAAGGCCCCCGCCACCTCGACGGCGGTCTGGCCGGTCATCGCGTCGAGCACGAGCACCACGCTGGTCGGGTCGACCGCCTCGCGCACCCGCACCAGCTCGGCCATCATCTCGTCGTCGATCGTCAGGCGGCCGGCCGTGTCGACGATGACCAGGTCGCGCCCACCGCTGCGCGCGGCCGCGACCCCGCGCCGGGCGATCGCCGCGGCGTCGGTGCCGTCCTCGCGGTGCACCGGGACGCCGATCTGCTCCCCGAGCACGGCCAGCTGCTCGGCGGCGGCGGGCCGGTGGACGTCGCAGGCCACGAGCATCGGCGCCCGGCCCTGCGAGTGGAAGTGGCGCGCCAGCTTGGCGGCGCAGGTCGTCTTGCCCGATCCCTGGAGGCCCGCCATGAGGACGATCGTGGGCGGCTTGGAGGCGAGCGGCAGGGCGACGTTGGCCTCGCCCATGAGGGCGGTGAGCTCGTCGCTCACGATCTTCACGACCTGCTGGTCGGGGGTGAGCGACTCCATCACCTCGGCGCCCTTGGCGCGCTCGGCGATGGCGGTCGTCAGCTGCTTGACCACCGGCAGGCTGACGTCGGCCTCGAGCAGCGAGAGCCGGATGGCCCGCATCGCCTGGTCGATGTCGGACTCGGTGAGCTTCCCGCGGCCCCGCAGGCCGGAGAAGACCCCCTGCAGCTTGTCGGTGAGGGCGTCGAACATGGGCGCGACCAGCCATGGTAGCGGAGGGGCGGCTACCCCTCGGGCGAGAAGATCGCGCGGGCGAATGCGCGCGCGTCGAAGGGCTGCAGGTCCTCGAGGCGCTCGCCCGAGCCGACGAGCTTGACGGGGATGCCGAGATCGCTCCGGATCGCCACGGCGATGCCGCCCTTGGCGGTGCCGTCGGCCTTCGTGAGCACGACGCCCGACAGGTCGGCCGCCTGGTGGAACAGCCGCGCCTGGCTGAGGCCGTTCTGCCCCGTGGTGGCGTCGAGCACCAGCAGCACCTCGTGCGGCGCGGCGGAGTCGAGCTTGCCGACCACGGCGGCCACCTTGCGCAGCTCCTCCATCAGGTTGTGCTGGGTCTGGAGCCGCCCCGCGGTGTCGATCAGGACCACGTCGGCGCCGCGCGCCCGCCCCGAGGCCACGGCGTCGAAGGCGACCGCGCCGGGGTCGGCGCCCTGCGACTGGCGCACGAAGTGGGCGCCGGAGCGCTCGGCCCAGATCCCGAGCTGGTCGATGGCGGCAGCGCGGAAGGTGTCGGCCGCGCCGATCACCACCGTCTGATCGAGCTCCCCGAGGCGGTGGGCGAGCTTCCCGACCGTGGTCGTCTTGCCGCTGCCGTTGACGCCCACGATCAGGATGACCGTCGGGGAGCCGGTCAGCGGGATGCGCGCCGGCTCGGTCGCCATCCGGGCCGCGACGGCCTCCCAGAGCGCGCGCGACAGGTCGGCGCCGCTGGCGATGCGCCCCTGCTCGGCCTCGCCGCGCAGCTCCTCGACGAGGTCGAGGGTCGCCTCCACGCCCACGTCGGCCGTGATCAGGGCGTCCTCCAGCTCCTCCCACGTCGCCGGCGTCAGGAGCTTGGGCGCGAAGATGCCGGCGAGCTGCGGCGAGATGGTCTGGCGCGGCGTGGTGAGGTTCTCGCGCAGGCGCGCGAACAGGCCCCGCCGGGCGGGCGCCTCGTCCTCCGTCGTCTGAGGGGCGAGCCCGAAGAGCTCCGCCCACGCCTCCCGATCGACGTCCGGTCCCGCCGTGCTCACCCGGAGCGGCCGCCCGGGATCGCGCGCAGCGCCCGCCGCACGTACGGCTGCGCCGGCCCCTCGACGTCGCGGCTGAGGCGCCGGGCGACGACCTGCGAAACGCCCTCCGCGCCCATGGTCACGCCGAAGAGGATGTCCGCCGCCTCCACTGTGGGCTGCTGGTGGGTGATGAGGATGAACTGGGTCCGCTCCGCCAGCCGGGCCACGACGGAGAGGAACCGCCCCAGGTTCACGTCGTCCAGCGCGGCCTCGACCTCGTCGAGGAGGTAGAAGGGCGCGGGCCGGGCCATGGCGAGTGACAGCAGGAACGCGAGCGCGACCAGGGACCGCTCGCCCCCGGACATGAGCGTCAGCGACCGCGGCCGCTTCCCGGCCGGCACCACCTCCACCTCGATGCCCGCCTCGCCCTCCTCGTCGGCGACCGCCCGCAGCCGGCCCTCGCCGCCGGGGAAGAGCAACCCGCAGACCTCCCCGAAGCGCGCGCGCAGCCCGTCGAAGAGGGCGTCGAACCCCTCGGCGACGGCGGCGTCGAGCTCCTCGAGGTGGCCGCGCAGCGCGCCGGCCGTCGCCTCGAGGTCCTCGATCTGAGCGGCCATCTCGGCCTCCCGCTCGCCGAGCTCCTCGCGCTCGCCCGCCGCCAGCGGGTTGACGTCGCCCAGCGCCGCGCGCCGGCGCTCGAGCTCCTCGAGCCGCCCGGCGGCCTCCTCGGGGGACGGCAGCTCGGTGCCGGGCGGCGGCGCGGGGCCGGCCTCGGCGGCGCGCTCGGCGGCGACGGCCTCGTCCACCTCGGCGCGGTGGGACTCGTCGCCCGCCCCCGCGGCGGCCCGCTCGGCGGCCTCGACCCCGGCCTGGGCGGCCGACAGCGCCGCGTCGAGCTCTCGGACCCGGGCGGCCGCCTCGGACAGCCGCTCCTGGGCGGCCTCGGCCCGCGGTGCCAGCGCGGCTGACGCGTCCTCGAGGGCGCGGGCCGCCCGGCGCACGGGCTCGAGATCGGCGTCGGCGTCCTCGGTCTCCTCGGCGAGCGCCTCCGTCGCCGCCGCCCGGGCGCGGGCCTCCGCCTCGGCGGCGCGGGCGGCGGCGAGGGACGTGCGCGCGTCGGCGGCCTCGGCGCCCGCGTCGCGCAGGCGGCGCGCGGCGGCGTCGGCGACCGCGCGGGCGGCGGAGGCCTCCTCGGCCGCCTGGTGGGCGGCCGCCCGCGCCTCGCCGCGGCGGGCGCCGGCGGCGTCGCGCTCGCCCGCGCGCGCCGCGGTCTCGGCCTCCAGGCGCTCGACGTCGACCGCGGCCTGGGCGGCCTGCTCGGCGCGGCCGCCCGCCTCGGCGCGGGCCGCCGCGAGCCGCTCGGCGGCGCGCGAGCGCGCCCGCTCCGCCGCCCGGCGGCGGGCCTGGAGGGCGACGTGCGCCGCAGAGGCCGCCTCGGCGTCGGCGATCGCCCCGTCCGCGCCGGCCGCGGCCGCCGCCTCGGCCTCGACGGCGCGGGCGTGCAGGGCGCGTCGGGCCCAGGCGCCGCCGCCCCGGGCCACCAGGCCCTCGGCGGGGCGCAGGGCCTGGCCGTCGGCCGTGACGACGAGCCCGGGCGTCCCGGGCGGGACGTCCTCCAGCCGCTCGACGAGCCAGGCGTCGGCGAGCAGGCGCTGCAGGTGGGGCCTCGCGTCCGCCGAGCACGACCGCACCAGCTCCCAGAGCGGGCGCCCCCCGGCCGGCGGCGGCGCGGGCGGCCGCGCGGGAGCCGGCACCGCGACCAGGCTCGCCCCCGCGTCGAGCGCGTCGCGCGCCTCGTCGAGGGACCCGGCCGCCACCGCCTCCGCGGCGGCGCCCAGGGCGGCCGCGATCGCGCGCTCGGCGCCGGGCTCGACCTCCAGGCCGTCGCCCAGGGCGGCCGCCCCGCTGCGCACCCCCTCGCCCGGAGCCAGCGCCCGCGCCGCCGCCCGGGCCTCGCGCAGGCGCTCCTCGGCGCCGGCGCGGACCGCGGCGGCGTCGGCGGCGAGACGCGCCGCGGCCTCCTCGCGCTCCGTCCAGAGGCGGGCGCGGGCCGAGGCGATCTCCTCCCGGCGCTCGCAGCGCGCGGACGGGGCCTCGGGGGCCGCGCCGCCCAGCCCCGCCAGGCGCTGCCGCGCCGCCACCAGGGCCTCGGCCGCCTCGGACGCCCGGCGGTCCGCCTCGGCCGCGTCGCGATCGGCCGCCGCGAGCCCCGCCGCCGCCAGGGCGGCGGCGTCCTCCAGCCGGCGGTGCTCGGCCCGGGCCGCATGGTCCTGCTCCTCCGCCGAGGCCGCGGCGGCGTCGGCGCGCTCGGCGTCGGCGATGGCGGCGGCGGCCGCGCCCGAGGCCTCCGAGGCCGCGGCCACGAGCCCCCCGAGGCGCTCGGCCGCGGCGCGGCGGCGCTCGGCGCGCTCGGAGGCCGCCCGATGGGCCCCGGCCAGGCGCTCAGCCGCGAGCTCGGCCCGGCCCGCCGTGCGCTCTGCGGCCGTGCGGAGGGCGTTCGCGAGGTCCTGCGCGGCCGCCGCGCCGGCCGCCGCCGCGTCGCGGGCCTCGGCGGCCTCCCCGCGCGCGCGGCGCGCCGCCGCGAGCGCCTCGGCGGCCTCGTCCGCCCGCGCCCGCAGGGCCGCGGCGTGGTCGGCGGCCTCCCGGTGGGCCTCCGCGGCCGCGCGCGCGCGGGCCGCGCCCGCGGCCCCGCGGGCGGCCTGCACGTCGGCCTCGAGCGCCCGCGCGCGGTCGGCGGCGCGCGCCTGGCGCTCCAACGCCCGCGCCCGGCCCCGCACCTCGCCGGCGAGGTCGCGCGCCCGGTCGAGCTTCTCGGCCACCCGCGCCAGCTTCTGCTCGGCGCGCCGGCGGCGGCGCTTGGCCACCGCGACGCCCGCGGCGGCGTCCACCATCGCCCGGCGCTCGACCGGCGTGCTCGTGCAGAGCGCCTCCACCTGCCCCTGCCGGATGACCGCCAGCGCGTCGGGCCCAAGGCCCCGGGCCGCGAGCGCCTCCTGCACGTCGAGCAGGCGGCAGGCCTCCCCGTTGAGGCGGTAGTCGGCGTCGCCGGCTCGCGTGAGCCGGCGGGCCGCCTCCAGCTCGGCGGGGCCGGGGCCCACCGGGTCGGGCGGCGAGAGCACCAGGCCCACGTCCGCGACCGGCGCGGCCGTCCGCCGCGGGCCGCCCGAGTACAGCACCTCGGCCATCCCCCCGGCGCGCAGCTGCCCCGCCCGCTGCTCGCCGAGCGCCCAGATGACGGCCTCGGCCAGGTTGCTCTTGCCCGACCCGTTGGGCCCGACGACGACGTTGACGCCGGGCCCGAACTCGAGCGTGACCGGGTCGGCGAAGGACTTGAAGCCCTTCAGGCTGAGGCGGCTCAGCACGTCGGCCCTCCGAGCGCGCGGAGCGCCTGGGCCGCGGCCGCCTGCTCGGAGGCCTGCTTGGAGGGTCCGGCGCCCTCCCCCAGCGGCCTGCCGTCGACGCGGACCTGCGTGGTGAAGACCCGGCGCTGCGCCGGCCCGCGCGCGTCGACGAGCTCGTAGGCCACCTCGAGCCGCCGCCGCGCCGCCTCCTCCTGGAGCGTCGTCTTGGCGTCGCGCGAGCCGGGGACGGCCGCCGCGAGGGCCGGCCCGAAGGCCTCGACGACGCGCTCGCGGGTCTCGTCGACGCCGAGGTCGAGCCACGCCGCCCCGATGACGGCCTCGGCGAGGGCGGCGCGCACGCTGGGCCGGGATGCGAGGTCGGCGGCGGCCGGCGCACGGCCCGGCGGGGCGGCGGCGGCGAACGCCTCCGGGAGCCCGGCCGCGACGGCGGCGGCGGCGCAGGACTCGCGGTCGACGACGGCCTGCCGCATCCAGGACAGGTCGCCCTCGTCGACGCCCGGATGACGGCGCATGAGCTCCTCGCTGACGATCACGCCCAGCACGCTGTCGCCGAGGAACTCGAGGCGCTCGTAGGACGCGTCACGGCGCCGCGCCCACGAGCTGTGGGTGAAGACCTGACGACGGCGGGCCGCCGAGAGCCCCGCCACGAGGCGGCCGAGGCCGTCCCCCGGGGGATCCGCGACGCTCAGGCGCTGTTGGCCATCACGAAGTCGACCGCCTGCCCCACCGTCGCGATCTTCTCCGCCTCCTCGTCGGGGATCTTGAGCTTGAACCGATCCTCCATCTCCATGATCAGCTCGACCAGGTCCAGCGAGTCCGCGTTGAGGTCCTCCTGGAACGAGGCCTCCTCCGTGACCTCCGCCGGATCGACGCCGAGCTGCTCCACCAGGATGGCGCGGACCTCCTCGACGGCCTTGTCTCGATCCAACTGTCCCCCCTTACGTCCGCGCCAGTACGTCCTGCGCTCTGATTGGTGAACCTACACGGGCCCTCGGACGATCCGATCCCCGCAACGATGCGCATCCTACGCGGCGGGAGAGCGTTCGGCGCCCTCGTGTGCCAGGGCCTCGCCGAAGTGCGCCGCCAGCCGCTCGCGGGTGCCGCGGGCCGCGAGCCGCACGGCGTTGGCGACCCCCCGCCCGGTGGAGTTGCCGTGCCCGATCACGGCCAGCCCGCGCACGCCCAGCAGCACCGCGCCGCCGTAGCTCTCGGGATCGATGCGCTCCCGCATGCGCCGCAGGGCGGGCCGCACCATGAGCCCGCCCAGCCGGCCGGGCAGCGTCGAGCCGACCGCGGCGCGCACCTCGCCCAGCAGGAAGCCCGCCGTGCCCTCCATGGTCTTGAGGACGACGTTGCCGGTGAAGCCGTCGGTCACCACGACGTCGACGGCACGGGAGAGGATGTCGCGCCCCTCGACGTTGCCCGCGAAGCCCGGCGTGTCGCGCAGGAGCGCGTGGGCGGCCAGCACCGCCTCGCTGCCCTTGACCGCCTCCTCGCCGATGGACAGGAGGCCGACGCGCGGCTCGGCGATGCCCAGGACGTCGCGGGCGAACAGGCGCCCCATCAGCGCGAGCTGGGGGAAGTGCTCGGGCCGCGCCTCGGCGCTCGCGCCCGCGTCGAGCAGCACGACGGGCCGGCCCCCGGTGGCGGGGAGCGTCACGGCGATCGCCGGGCGGATGACCCCCGGGATCCGCCGCATGTAGAGGGTGGCCGCGGCGAGGGTGGCGCCCGTGTTGCCGGCCGAGACCGCCGCTCCGGCCCGCCCCTCCCCCACGATCCGGCAGGCGGTCGAGACGGACGAGCCGGGCTTGGCGCGCACGGCGCGCGCCCCCTCCTCCTCCGACCCCACGACGTCCGGCGCGTGCACCACCTCGAGGCCGGCCGCGGCCGTCGCCCCCTGGCGCGCGAGCTCGGCCGTCAGCGCCGCCTCGTCGCCGACCAGCAGCACGCGGACGCCCTCGCGGGCCGCCTCGAGGGCGCCGGCCACCGGGGCGGCAGGCGCGTGGTCGCCGCCCATCCCGTCGAGCGCGACCGCGACGTCGGCGGTTCCTTCCACCTCGGGCGCCTCACGCGCTGGCGGCGAGCGCTACCCCTCGATCTCGACGACCGGGCGGCCGCGGTAGTAGCCGCAGACGCCGCAGACGTGGTGGGTGCGGACGGGGCTCGAGCAGCGCGGGCAGCGCCCCATCCGGGTCGCCTCGATGGAATGCGTCGCCCGCCGCGTGTCGCGGCGCTGCTTGGAGGTCTTGCGCTTCGGGACGGCCAACGCGATCACCAACCGGTCGAGGGACTCGCGGAAGGGTAGCGGGCCGAGCGGCGCGGCAAAAGGCGCCGCCGTGATGCGCTCCATGACGCAGGGGTGACGCGCATCGTGGAGGATAACGCCACGGAATCGAGCGAGGGGTGCTCCGATGGACGTGCGAGTCGCGGTGGTGCAGGCGACGCCGGTGGTGCTGGACGCCGCCGCCTCGGTCGACAAGGCCTGCGCGCTGATCGGCGAGGCGGGCGCCAACGGCGCCCGCATCATCGCCCTGCCGGAGGTGTTCGTCGCGCTCTACCCGAGCTCGCGCTGGGCGCACCGCTGCGCGACGTTCGGCCGCGAGGGCGCCGAGGTCCACCGCCGCATGTGGGCCGCCGCCGTCGACGTCCCGGGGCCGCTCACCGAGCGGCTCGGGGCGGCCGCCCGGCGCGCGGGGGCCTGGGTCGCGATCGGCGTGAACGAGCGCGACTCGGCGCGGCCGGGGACCCTCTGGAACACGCTCGTCTGGCTGGCGCCCGACGGCAGCCTGGCCGGCAAGCACCGCAAGCTCATGCCCACCCTCCACGAGCGGGTCTTCTGGGGCATGGGCCCCGGCGACGACCTCACCGTCCACCAGTCCGACCACGGGCGCCTCGGTGGCCTGATCTGCTGGGAGAACTTCATGCCCGAGGCCCGCCAGGTCCTGCACCGCCAGGGCGTCGACTTCTACCTGGCCCCGACGGCCGACGACCGCGACATCTGGGTTGCGGCGATGCGGGCCTTCGCCTTCGAGGCCGGCGCCTTCGTGCTCTCCCCCGTCCAGTACCTGCCCAAGACCGCCTTCCCGGACGACTTCCCGCTCGCGGACGAGATCGCCTCCGGGCCGGACGAGCTCCTGCAGGGAGCGAGCCTCATCGCCGACCCCTGGGGGAACCTGCTGGCGGGGCCGGTCTCGGGGCGGGAGGAGACCATCTACGCCGACTGCGACCCCGGGGCGATCATCGCCGCGCGGAGGGTGTTCGACACCGGCGGGCACTACCGCCGCCCGGACCTGACCCTCCCGGGCTAGCCGCGATCGAGGTCGGGGAAGGCCCGCGCCACGCGCGCCATGCCCTCGGCGACCAGCGCCCGCACCCGGCGCTCCACCTCGTCGGCGGGCGCCTCGGAGAGGACTGCGGCGGACAGCGTCTCGTAGCGCAGGTGGATGACCCCGACGATCATCGCGGCCATCACGCGCACGCGGTCGTCGCCCCCGTCCAGCCCGACCTCCGCCGCCAGCGCGGCGCGCAGCGCGCCGGCGAGGCGCTCGTTCGACAGCCGGTAGCGCGCCTGCAGGCTCGGGGACTCCTCCCAGGTGGAGAGGAAGCGCCGGAAGAGCGCGTAGCCGTCGGGGTCGTGCAGGCCGCCCCAGCCCCCGCCGGCGGGGATGCGGTTGTCGGCGAGCTGCGCCCCCAGCGCCTCCGTGATCGACCGCCCCTCGGGGCGATCGGCGATCGCTCCCGTGATGGCGGCGAAGATCTCCGCCTCCCGGTCGAGGAAGAGCTCCTCCTTGGAGCCGAAGTAGTTGAAGACCGTCTTGACCGACACGTCGGCCGCCTCCGCGATCTCGGCCACCGTGACCGCCTCGAACCCGCGCTCCATGAACATGCCGGTGGCGATGTCGGAGATGGCCTGACGGGTGCGGGCCTTCTTGCGCTCGCGCAGGCCGGCAGGGGCGCGGGACGCTGGCGGCGGAGCGCTCATGGGCCGATGCTACGTCATTCTTCACCAAGAGTAAACTTTCACTCGTTGAAAGCCTGCCGACCTGGTGGGACCCTCTTTCGCGGTGCCCACCCCCGGCGCCGGCCCGATTCCCCACCTCGGAGCAGCCAGTGACGCCATACCACGCGATCGAGGTCGAGGGCCTCGTCAAGCGCTACGGCGACAAGACCGCGCTCGGCGGGGTCGACTTCGACGTCCTGCGCGGCACCGTGTGCGGCCTGCTCGGCCCGAACGGAGCCGGGAAGACCACCGCGGTGCGCATCCTGACCACCCTCGCCCGGGCCGATGCCGGCACGGCGCGCGTGGCCGGCCTCGACGTCGGCCTCGAGCCCATGTCGGTGCGGCGCCTGCTCGGCCTGGCCGCGCAGGAGGCGACGGTGGACGGCCTGCTGACCGGGCGCGAGAACCTCGTGATGATCGGCGAGCTCCACCACCTGGGGCGCCGGGTCGCGCGGGCCCGCGCCGACGAGCTGCTGGAGCAGTTCGACCTCGCCGACGCCGGAGGCCGCCTCGCGAAGACCTACTCCGGAGGCATGCGCCGACGCCTCGACCTGGCCGCGACGCTGGTGGCGCGGCCCGAGATCCTCTTCCTCGACGAGCCCACGACCGGGCTCGACCCGCGGGCCCGCACCGAGCTGTGGGACGTGCTCGAGTCGCTCGTGGACGAGGGGGTGACCATCCTGCTGACCACCCAGTACCTCGAGGAGGCCGACCGCCTCGCCGACGACATCGTCGTCGTCGACCACGGCCAGGTGATCGCCCGCGGCGACTCCCGCGCGCTGAAGCGGCGGGTCGGCGGCGCGCAGGTCTTCGCGACCGTCGCCGATCCGGCCGACCTCGACGCCGTCGCCCGCCACGTCGCGCGCGTCGCGGCGGCGGAGCCCGGGGTCGACCCCGAGGCGCGCCTCGTCCAGGCGCCCAGCGACGACGGCCCGGGCATCGTCGCCCGCCTCGCCGACGCGCTGGCCGACGACGGGATCGAGGTCGACGACCTCGGGCTGCGCCAGCCGACCCTGGACGACGTCTTCCTCACGCTCACCGGCGAGCGCATCGCCGACGAGCCGGTTCTGGAGATGGCCTCGTGAGCGTCGCGATCGCACCGCCCCCGGCCCGCCGGGGCAACGTCATCGGCGACGCGTGGGTGGTCGCCCGGCGCGGCCTCCTGCACATGCGGCGCCAGCCCGAGGCGCTCGCGGACGTCACCCTGCAGCCCGTGATGTTCGTGCTGCTGTTCGCCTACGTGTTCGGCGGCGCGATCCAGGTCTCGGGCGGCGGCTACCGGGAGTTCCTGATGGGCGGGATCTTCGCCCAGACGATCGTCTTCGGGGCCTTCGGGGTCGCGATCGCCCTCGCCTACGATCGCTCGAACGGCGCCATCGACCGCTTCCGCTCGCTGCCCATGGCGCGCGGGGCCGTGCTCGGCGGGCACGCGGTGGCGAGCCTGATCAGGGGCCTGCTCCCGATCGTGCTCATGTCGCTCTGCGGCCTCATCGTCGGCTGGCGGATCCACACCTCGGTGGCCGATGCCGTGGGTGGCTACGCCCTGATGATCGCGTTCTCGTTCGCCGTGATCTGGCTCGGGGTGCTGCTCGGCAGCCTGCTGCCCTCCGCCGAAGCCGTGCAGGGCGTCGCGTTCGTCGTGATCTTCCCGGTCACCTTCATCGCCAGCACCTTCGTGCCGGTCGGCACCCTGCCGGGGGTCCTGCGCACGATCGCCGAGTGGAACCCGGTGACGGCGATGTCCGAGGCGCTGCGCCAGCTGTTCGGCAACCCGCGCGGGGACTTCGGCGCCGATCCGCCCTGGCCGCTGGAGCACCCGGTGGCGTACAGCCTGATCTGGATCGCCGCGATGGTCGCCGTCTGCGCGCCGCTGGCCATCCGCGCCTACCAGCGGACCGTGAGCGAGTGACGGGAGCCCGGCGCGCCTCTCAGTCGTCGCGGGAGAGGCGCTCCGAGACCTCGCGCAGGGCGTCCCAGCGCGGGTCGGTCTCGACCACGACGCAGCCGCAGTCGCCCGCGTTGCGGTTCGCGCCGCACGTCGGGCAGAGCCCGGCGCAGTCCTCGCGGCAGAGGATCGTGGCCGGCACCGCCTCGGCGATCGCGTCCCGCGCCCAGCCGGCGACGTCGAGCCGCAGGTCCTGCACGTAGGCCGAGTCGAGGTCCTCGTCGAAGGGCGCGTCGGCCGGTCGGCCCTCGGCGGCGAACTCCTCGCTCTCCACCGCCAGGCGGACGCGGGCCTCCTCGAGGCAGCGCCAGCACGGCCCCACCAGCTCGACCTCCGTGCGCAGGCTCAGGTGGACGCCCGACAGGGAGCGCCCGATCCGCAGCTCGACCTCGGGCTCGGGGGGCTCCACGCGGTAGTCCTGGCCCCCGAGGCGCAGATCCACCGCGGGGACGCGGACCGCCATCCGCGTCTCGGAGCCCGGAGCGAGGTCGAGAGCGCGGAGGTCGATCGTCTCGACGGCCTCCGCCACTGTCGCTAGACAGCCGGCTCCTGCGGGAGGGCGTCGGGCTCGAGCGCCCGGTCCTCGGAGGGCCCCTGGAGCCGCTCGCGGCCGCGCTGCACCGCCTGCAGGAACTTGCCCAGGTTGACCTCGAGGGTCCCGAGCACCTCGTCGGCGTAGTCCTCCGCGCCCAGCCGCACCTCGCGCTCGCGCTGGCGCGCCTCCTCGAGGATCTCGGCCGCCTCGCGCTCGGCCCGCTTGACGACCTCCTGCTCGGACGCCTCCTGGGCCGCCTTGTCGCGCGCGTCGGCGACGATGCGCTCGGCCTCGCGCTTGGCCTCGGCGAGCATCTCCTGGCGCTCCTTGACGATCCAGCGCGCCTGCTTGACCTCCTCCGGGATGGTTGACCGCATCTGGTCGAGCAGCTCGTAGATGGCGTCGCGGTCGATGCGCACCTGGTCGGTCAGCGGCACCGCCCGGGCGTTGTGGATCAGGTCGTCCAGCTTGTCGATGAGCTCCAGTACGTCCAACGCACCCTCCTAAGGGACCGAGCCAGAACCCGGGCGATGCCGCGCCCGCAGCGCCTGCGCGACGTGGGCGGGGACCCAGTCATCGACCGCGCCCCCCCAAGCCGCCACCTCCCGGACCCCGCTCGAGCTGATGAAGCTGTACTGCGGCGACGCCGGCAGGTAGACGGTTTCGATCTCGGCCGCCAAATGCCTGTTCAGCTGAGCCATCTGGAACTCGTAGTCGAAGTCCGAGATCGCTCTCAGCCCTTTTACCAGAACCGAGGCCCCGAGGGCGCGAGCGTGCTCGGTGATCAGGGTATTGAAGCCCTCCACCCGCACGTTGTCGAGATGGGACACGCTCTGCTCCACCATGGCGATCCGCTCCTCGGCGTCGAAGAGCGGTTCCTTCTTCACCGATCCGGTGGTCACCGAGACCACCAGCTCGTCGAACAGGCTGGCCGCGCGCTCGATGACGTTGACGTGCCCGTTGGTGACCGGGTCGTAGGTCCCGGGGCAGACGGCGATGCGGTATCCGTTGACTCTCATCGGCCCTCCAGCCGCAGGACGCTGACGGCCGTGTCGCCGTAGGTCCGCTCGATTCGCGAGGCGATCGGAAGGCCCTTCGGGACGGGGTCGGGACCCGCGGACGGGTGCTCGATCACCACGGTCCCGCCCGCCGACATCAGGGGCGAAAGCGCCATGCCGAGGCTCCCCGCGATGCGGGGCAGGAGGCTATAAGGGGGGTCGCAGAGGCACAAGCCGTAGCGCCGGCCCGCCGCGCGCTCGGCCGCGAGCGCGGCGCGCCAGTCGCGCCGCACCACCCGCGCCCGGCCCTCGAGCCCCAGGGCGGCCGCGTTGGCGCGGATGGCCGCGACGGCGCGGGGCGAGCGGTCCACGAACGTCGCGGTGGCGGCGCCGCGCGACAGGGCCTCGAGCCCGAGCGCGCCCGAGCCGGCGAAGAGGTCGAGGACGTCGAGGCCCTCCACCGACCCCAGGATCGCGAAGACGGCCTCGCGCACCCGGTCGGGCGTCGGTCGCGTGGCCCGGCCCGGCGGGGCGGCGATGCGGCGGCCGCGATGGGTGCCGGCGACGATCCTCATGTTGGGGGCCTGCCCAGAAGTCGGTCGCACACCTGCCGGCGGCAAACCGGCGCGCTTCGGCGTCCGCGTCAACGCCGATGCCCCTGGCATCGGCGAGGGCCGCGTCCATCCGAATCGCTTGGTTTTCGCTCGGCATCTGCACGACCTTGGTTCTTGGACAGCCCCTCACGCGTCCAGCAGCCGCGGGAGCGCGTCGAACCGCGCGAGCACGGCATCGCGGAGGAGGGAGTGCTCGGGCCGCTCGAGGCGGGGGTCGCGCGCGAGGGTCCGCCGCGCGATGTGGCGCGCCTCGGCGAGCTCGCGACGGTCGCGGCCGAGGCGGGCCACCCGCAGGTCGGTCGCCCCGGCCTGGCGCACCCCGAGGATGCTCCCCTCGCCGCGGATCTCGAGGTCGAGCTCGGCCAGGCGGAAGCCGTTGACCGTCTGGGTGAGCGCCTCCAGCCGGCGCGCGCCCTCCTCGGTCGCGGGCTCGCCGAACAGCAGGCACAGCCCCTGGTCCGTGCCGCGCCCGACCCGGCCCCGCAGCTGGTGGAGCTGGGCCAGGCCGAAGCGGTCCGCGCCCTCCACGACGATCGTCGTCGCGTTCGGGACGTCGATGCCCACCTCGACGACGGTCGTCGCGACGAGGAGATCGGTGCGGCCCGACGCGAAGTCCTCCATCGCGGCGCGCTTCTCGTCACCGCGCTGGGCGCCGTGGGCGAGGCCCACCGTGAAGTCGGCGAACGGGCCGGCCCTCAGGCGCTCGGCCTCGCTGGTCGCGGCGCGCGCCTCGGCCGCCTCGCCCTCCTCGACCAGAGGGCATATGACATACGCTTGATGCCCAGAACGCAACTGGGCACGCACGAGCTCGTAGGCCTGCTCGCGGTCGGCCTCGCGCACCCAGCGCGTCTCGACCGGCGCCCGGCCAGGGGGGCGGGCCCGGATCGTCGAGACCGTGAGGTCGCCGTAGGCCGTCAGGGCGAGGGTGCGCGGGATCGGCGTGGCGGTCATGTAGAGGAGGTGGGCGGCGCCCCCCGGCCCGGCCGCCGCGGCCGCCCGCTCGGAGAGCGCCTGGCGCTGCTCGACGCCGAAGCGGTGCTGCTCGTCGACCACGGCGAGGCCCAGACGGTGGAAGGCGACGCCCTCGGACAGGAGCGCCTGCGTGCCGACGGCCACCGCAGCCGTGCCCGTGGAGAGCGCCATCAGCCGCCGCTCGCGCTCGGCGCGCGGGACGCGCCCGGTGAGCAGGAGCGGCGTCAGCCCCGCCGGGGCCAGCAGCCCGTCGAGGGTCCTCAGGTGCTGCTCGGCGAGGGTCTCCGTGGGTACCAGCAGGGCCGCCTGCGCCCCGGCCTCGACCGCCTGGCAGATGGCGAGGGCCGCGACGACGGTCTTGCCGGACCCGACCTCGCCCTGCAGCAGGCGCCGCATGGGGCGCGGGCGCGCGAGGTCGCGGCCGATCTCGCGGACCGCGCGCCGCTGCTCGCCGGTCAGGTCGAACGGCAGGGACTCCAGGAGCGCGCCGGACGACTCCCCGGTCCCCCGCAGGGGCGGCGCCGCCCGCGTGCGCTCCTCGCGCCGGCGCACGGCCAGCAGCCCGAGCTGGAGCACGATCAGCTCCTCCAGCACCAGGCGGCGGCGGCCGAGGCGCGCCTCGGGGCGCGAGCGCGGGAAGTGCGCCGCCACGAGCGCGTCGGCGGCGCCGGCGATCCACAGGCGCTCGCGGATCCACGCCGGCAGGCGCTCCGGCGCCGCGCGCGCGAGGGGCCGCGCGAGGTCGACCAGCTCGCGGATGCGGCGGGGCGGGAGCTGCTCCGTGGCCGGGTAGACCGGCACCAGCCCCTGGGTGTGGACCCCCTCCGACGCCGGGCCCCCGAGCACCTCGTGCGAGCGCACGGCCATCTCGCGGCGCCCGTCCTCCGAGACGCGGCCGCGCAGCAGGAGCTCGTCGCCGGGGTGAAGGATCCGGGCCAGGTGCTGCTGGTTGAACCAGAGCGCGGCCATCCGCCCCGTGTCGTCGTGGACGCGCGCGCGCACGATGCGGAGGTTGCGCCGGCGCGTGCGCTGGACGGCGATCGCGTCGAGGCGGACGCGCACGGTCGCCTCCTCCCCCGCGACGAGGCCGGCCACGGGGCGGGCGCCCTCATCGAAGTCCTCGTAGCGCGCCGGCAGGTGCTCGAGGAGGTCGCCGACGGTGCGGATCCCGAGCGCCCGGGCGCGGTCCGCCGTGGTGCGCCCGACGCCCGGAAGGTCGGTCAGCCGCGCGATCCAGGCCTCGGGCCCCGGCCGTCGCGGCGGCGGCGGCGCGGGCCATCCGTCCGAGCGTCCGGACCCCAACGGCGGGAGCGGCGGGGACGCCGGATCCGTCGCGGTTGCGCGCGCGGCCATCGAACGAGCATAATCCGGGGTCGCTCGGACGCCCCCCGGCGTCCCATCCGGCATCACGAGGCGAGGCGAGGTACGGCGACATGGCGAAGGTCTGCAGCGTCTGCGGCAGGGCCCCCGCGTTCGGGAACAACCGCAGCCACTCGATGCGCGCCACCCCGCGCCGCTTCAACGTGAACGTGCAGAAGGTGCGGATCCTGAAGGGATCGACGCCGGTGCGCGCCTACGTGTGCACCCGCTGCCTCAAGTCCGGCAAGGTGGTCAAGGCGGTCTAGACCGCTAGCGGGCGGTCTGGAACACGTTCACGGTCGCGGTGATCCTCGGGGTCGCCCGGGCCGAGAACGTCTTCCGGTGGTCGAACTGGACCTGCCAGAGCCCGACGTCGGGGTCCCGCACCGGGATCTGGTCGCGCCGCGCCGTCAGCAGGCCGCAGGGGTTGCTCGCCCGGCCCATCCTGACGTTCGCGCGCACGCGGCCGCCATAGCGGTAGTGGGCGTAGACGGCCCGGTCCGGCTCGAATCCCGAGAACGTGAAGGTCACGGTGTTCGAGGGCCTGGTCCGTTTGGGCGTGGCGCTGAAGGCCAGCGCGGCGGTCCGGATCCGCAACGGATTGCTCGACCCCAGGCCGGGGTCGGCGGCGACGATGTCCAGGGGGCGCGACCTGGGCACGCGGTCCCTGAGCAGGTCGAGGACGCTGAGCTGCGCGGCGAACGCGCCCGTCGCGTCGGCGAACGCGGTCTCCTGGCGGCCGCCCCGGGAGATGGACACCGGACCGTTCGGCGAGAACCCCGACCCGCTGATGTTGAGCGGCGGCGAGACGAGCGTCCCGCCCGGCTCCTGCGACGGGCGCAGGCAGACGGCGTCGGTGGCGATGACGGGCGCGGCGCTCGCGAGCGCGGGCGCCCCGGCCAGTGCCGCGGCCGCGGCGACGCCGAGCGCCCGGCGGCGCCGGCGCGTGGTCGGTCGGGCGGGGTCCATGCGGGGTCCTCTCCTCGGGTCGCTCGGCGTCCACCCCACCCGGCAGGTTAGCCGGGCGGCCGCCGGGTCATCCCTCCTCGCGCACCAGGTTCGCCATCACGACCGCCGCGTCCGCCGCGTCGGCGCCGGCGTTGCCCACCGACCCGCCCGCCCGCGCCTCGGCCTGGCCGCGGTTCTCGGTGGTGAGCACGCCGAAGGCCACCGGCACGCCGGTCTCGAGCCCGACGGCCGAGAGGCCGCTCGCCGCCGCCTGGCAGATGTGGTCGTAGTGCGAGGTCTCGCCCCGGATCACCGCGCCCAGGGCGATGATCGCCGCGTAGCGGCCGCTGCGCGCCAGGACCTTCGCCGCCAGGGGCAGCTCGAAGGCGCCGGGCACCCAGCGCTCGTCGAGGTGGCCCTCGGGCAGGCCGGCCTCCGCCAGCCGCGCGCGGGCGCCCTCGAGGAGGCGCTCCCCGAGGTCGCGGTGGAAGCCGGCGACCACGGCCGCCATCCGGACCCGTCCCTCCAGGCGGGGCACCGGGGGCGGCGCGTCGCCCCGCGCCACTAGTGCCCCGGGCCGTGAGTTCGCAATGGATTTCCCGAGCGAATCCCGAGCGAGGCAAGGACGCAGGTGAGGCCGATAGCGGGCCTATCGGCCGATCCGAGGACGCCGCTTCGCGACGGGATGCAGCCGGGAAATACCTGCGAAATCGCGGCCGGGGGCCGTCGGTCCGCTCCTCGGCCGACGGGTCGTCGGCGTCGAAGCGCAGGTCCTGGTGGTGCAGGATGTGCCCCATCTTGTCGCGCTTGGCGCGCAGGTAGTCGGCGTTGTCGCCGTTGGGCTCCATCTCGATGGGGACGCGGTTGACCACCGACAGGCCGTAGCCCTCGAGGCCGACGATCTTCTTGGGGTTGTTGGTCAGCAGCCGGATCGAGCTGAGCCCGAGGTCGACGAGGATCTGGGCTCCGATGCCGTAGTCGCGCAGGTCCGGGGGGAAGCCCAGCTCGATGTTCGCCTGGACGGTGTCGAGCCCGCGGTCCTGGAGCTCGTAGGCCCGGAGCTTGTTCAGCAGCCCGATCCCGCGCCCCTCCTGGGCGATGTAGAGGAGGACGCCCTGGCCCTCCGCGGCGATCGTCCGCATCGCGGCCTCGAGCTGGGCGCCGCAGTCGCAGCGCTGGGAGCCGAAGACGTCGCCGGTGAGGCACTCCGAGTGCACCCGCACCAGGACCTCCTCGGCGCCGCTCACCTCCCCCTTCACCATCGCCAGGTGGTGCTTGCCGTCGATGATCGAGCGGTAGCCCACCGCGGTCCACTCGCCGTGCGCGGTCGGCAGCCGGGCGGCGGTGCCGCGCTCGATCAGGCGCTCGGTGCGCCGGCGGTGCTCGATGAGGTGGGCGATCGTGATGAGCTTGAGCCCGTGCTCGGCCGCGTAGGGCACCAGGTCGGGGACCCGGGCCATCGTGCCGTCGTCCTTGGCGATCTCGCAGATGACGCCGGCCGGGATCAGGCCGGCGAGCCGGGCGAGGTCGACCGCCGCCTCGGTGTGGCCGGCGCGCTCCAGCACGCCGCCGGGCTTGGCCCGCAGGGGGAAGACGTGCCCGGGCTTGACCAGGTCCTCGGGCCCGGAGTCCGGGTCGATCGCCACCATGATCGTCCGCGAGCGGTCCGGGGCGGAGATGCCGGTGGTGATGCCGTGGCGGGCCTCGATCGCCTCGGTGAACGCCGTCGCGTTGGGCGTCTCGTTGCGCCTCACCATCGGCTTGAGGCCGAGCTGGTCGCAGCGCTCCTCGGTGAGGGCGAGGCAGATGAGCCCTCGGCCGTGGGTGGCCATGAAGTTGATGGCCTCGGGGGTCGCGAACTGCGCCGCCATCACCAGGTCGCCCTCGTTCTCGCGGTCCTCGGAGTCGAGGATCACGACCATGCGCCCGGCGCGGATCTCCTCGATCGCGTCGGCCACGGTGGCGAAGCGGGCGGTGCTGCTCGTCATTCGGCGTCCCTCCCGGACGGTCCGTACGGGTGCACGAGCGACTCCACGTATTTTGCCACCACGTCCACCTCCAGATTCACCGAGCGCCCGACCGCCTGGGGGCCGAGGGTCGTGACGGCCATCGTGTGGGGGATCAGGGCCACGGTGAACGCGTCGGGCAGCCGCGCGGCGACCGTCAGGCTAACGCCATCGACGGCGATGCTGCCCTTCTCGACCACGTAGCGCATCAGGGGGGCCGGGGGGACGACCTCGAGCAGGGTGCTCTCGCCCTCGTCGCGCGCCCCGCGCACCGTCCCGACGCCGTCCACGTGGCCCTGGACCAGGTGGCCGTCGAGCCGGTCGCCCAGGCGCATCGGGCGCTCCAGGTTCACCCGGTCGCCCGGGGCGAGCTCCCCGAGCGCCGTGCGTCGCAGCGTCTCGGCGACGCAGTCCAGCGCGAACCCCCCCGCCGTCACCTCCACCGCGGTGAGGCAGGCCCCGTTGACGGCGATGGAGTCCCCCACGCGCAGCCCCTCCGCGACCGCGCCGGCCGCGACCACCAGGCGCGCCCCGGCCGCCGCGGGCCGGACCTCGGTGACCCGGCCGGCCTCCTCGATCAGCCCCGTGAACATCGCTACGCGACCCCCGCCAGCGGCCGCAGGCGGCCCGTCACGAGGAGGTCGTCGCCGACCCGCTCCACCGCGGCGCCGGCGAGCCGCGGGGCGAGCGCGAGGCTCTGGGCGCCGGCGCCGGCGATCGCCGACGGGGCGTCGCCGCCGCCGATCAGCATCGGCGCCAGGAACCACGCGACGCGGTCCACCGCGCCGGCGGCCACGAGCGCCCCGGCCAGCTCGGCGCCGCCCTCGACCAGCAGCGACTGGATGCCCCTCTCGCCCAGCGCCCGCAGGCCCGCGGCGACCCGCTGGGCCGGGCCGCCCTCCAGGTGGGCGACCTCGGCGCCGGCCGCCTCGAGCGCCGCCACGCGCTCGGGGGGGGCGCCGGCGGCGGCGAGCACGATCAGCCGCGCCTCGGGCGCGCCGTGCACGAGCGCCGAGCGCAGGGGCAGGCGGGCGGCGGAGTCGAAGACCACCCGCGCCGGCTGGCGCACGGGGCCCTCCACGTCGCGCGCCGTCAGGCGGGGGTCGTCGGCGATCGCCGTGCCGAGCCCCACGCCGACGGCGTCGTGGTCGGCGCGCCAGCGGTGGACCAGGGCGCGCGCCTCCGGGCCGGTGATCCACTGGCTCTCGCCGCCGGCCGTCGCGATCTTGCCGTCGAGGCTCGTCGCGAGCTTCAGGGTGACGTGGGGCAGGCCGGTGAGCGCCCAGGTGAGGAAGGGGGCGTTGAGCTCGGCGCACGCCTCGGCGTCGGCCCCGTTGGCGACGGCGACCTCGATCCCGGCCGCCCTCAGCACCTCGCGCCCCTGGGCGCGGTCGCGCTCGAGCGGGTCGGCGGCGCCGATCACCACCCGCGCGACGCCGGCCGCCACCAGCGCGTCCGCGCACGGCGGGGTGCGCCCGTGGTGGGAGCAGGGCTCCAGGGTGCAGACCATCGTGGCGCCGCGCGCGGCCTCGCCCGCCGCCGCGAGGGCAGCGGCCTCGGCGTGCGGCAGCCCGGGCCCCTCGTGCCAGCCCTCGGCGACCGTCTCGCCCTCGCGCAGCACCACGGCGCCGACGAGGGGGTTGGGGCTCACCCTCCCCCGGCCGCGCAGGGCGAGCTCCCGGGCCCGCTCCAGCGCGGCCCGTTCCGCCTCCGAGACGCTCACCCGCCCGCCAGGGCCGCCAGGGCGGCGTACTCCGCCGCCGGCTCGGCGGCCCCGAAGATCGAGGACGCCGACACGAACAGCCGCGCGCCGGCGTCGCGCACGGCCGGCAGCGTCTCGCGGGAGATGCCCCCGTCGATCTCGATCGCCACCCGGTCCGGCAGCAGGGCGCGCAGGCGCTCCGCCCGGCGCGGCGTCGCCGGGAGGAACTCCTGGCCGGCGAACCCGGGGTCGATCGCGAGCAGGTTCACGTAGTCGAGGTCCTCGCCGAGCTCGGCGACGTGCTCGACCGGCGTTCCCGGGTTGAGCGCCAGCCCCGCGAGGCACCCGGCCGCCCGGATCTCGGCCAGCAGTCGGTGCGGGTGGGGGTCGGCCTCCACGTGGACCGAGATCGCGTCGGCGGCCTCGGCGAAGAGGGGGATCACGGCGCCGGGGCGGGCGACCATGAGGTGCACGTCCACGAGGCCGCCCGCGGCGTGGATCGGCGCCGCGACGGCCCGGGCGAAGTCGGAGCCGAGCGCGAGGTTGGGGACGAAGTGGGCGTCCATTATGTCGACGTGGAAGGCGCGCGCCCCGGCGCCGATGAGCGCGTCGAGCTGCTCGCCGACGCGCAGCGGGTCGGCCGACATCAGGGACGGGAGCACCTTCCCCGCCGCGAGGGGCGGCGCGCTCACCCGGCCCTCATCCGCGCGATGAAGAACCCGTCGGTGCCGTGCCGGTGGGGCAGCGTGAGCAGGGCCTCGGGCCGCCGAGGGTGGGCCAGGCCCGGGTACTCGGCGCCGAGGTCGTCGAGCCGGGCGCCTGCCGCGTCGACCACGTCCTCGTTCTCCTCCGCGATCAGCGTGCAGGTGGAGTAGACGACCCGCGCGCCGGGGCGCGCGAGGGCGAGCGCCCGGCCGAGCACGTCGCGCTGGAGCTCGGTCAGCGGCCCGAGGGCCTCCTCGCGGCGGCGCCAGCGCGCGTCCGGCCGCGCCGAGAGCACCCCCAGGCCGGTGCAGGGCGGATCGACGAGCACGGCGTCGAAGCCGCCCGCCAGCGGCACCTCGCGGGCGTCGCCCTCCACGACCTCGACGACGGCGCCCATGCGCCGGGCGAGCGCCCGCAGCGCGTCCGCGCGAGCCGGCCGCAGCTCGACCGCCGTGATGCGGGCGCCTCCGCGGGCCAGCGCCGCCATGTGGGTGGTCTTGGCGCCGGGGGCGGCGCAGAGGTCGAGCACCCGCTCGCCGGGCCGCGGGTCCACGATCCGCGCGACCAGCTGCGACGCCCGGCTCTGCCCCATCGCCAGCCCGCGCGCCCATGCCCGCGAGTCCTCGAGCGCGAACGCGCGCGACAGGACGTAGGCCTCGGGCACCAGCGCGTCGCGGGCCCAGCCCGGCGGCAGCTCGGCCTCGAGGCCGGCCCGCGGCCCGCGGAGCGGGTTCCAGCGCAGGGCCGACTCGGCCGGCGCGGCGGCGGCCTCCATCACCGCGACGGCGTCGGCCTCGCCGAGCGAGGCGATGAGGCGCCGCGCGATCCAGTCGGGCATCGAGTGGCGCACGCCCGCGGCCCCGGGCCCCTCGGCGTCGAGGTCGGCCAGGAGGGCCGGGCCCTCGTCGGCGATGCGCCGCAGGACGGCGTTGACGACCCCGGCGCGCGCCGAGGCCCGCGCCTTGGGGCCGCGCAGGGCGCGGGCCTGGCGCACGGCCTGGTCGACCGCGGCGCGCGCGGGCACGCCGTCGGAGAAGGCCAGCTCGTACGCGCCGATGCGCAGGATGTCGCGGACCGCCGGCTCGAGGGCGGAGGGGCGGTCCAGGGCGCCGTCGATGAGCCAGTCGAGCGTGCGGCGGCGCTGCACGGCCCCGTACGCCAGGCGGGTCGCCTGGGCCCGGGCCCGCGGGTCGAGGTCGGCGCGCCGCGCCTCCGCCGCCAGGGCGCGGTCGGCGTACGCGCCCTCGTCGACGCGGCGCAGCACGCGCAGGGCGACGCTGCGCTCGCGCGCGATGCCGTTCGCGGCCTCAGCCACCGGCCGCCCCCACCTCGAGGGGCCCGCGCCACCCGCGCAGGAAGGACGCCGCCTCCATCCGTCCCCGGCCCGGCGGCTGGAGCTCGAGCAGCTCCAGCGACCCCTCGCCGGTCGCCGCCACCAGGCGGCCCTCGCCGGCGACGATCGGCGCCGGCGCGGCATCGGGCAGGGCGCGGGCCCTCCACACCTTGAACGGCTGCCCGTCGATCGCCAGCGTCGCGCCGACGTGCGGCGACAGGGCCCGGACCTGCCGGGCGAGCGCGACGGCGGGCCGGGAGAGGTCGAGGGCCCGGTCCTCGGCCGTGATCTTGGGCGCGTGCGACACGCCCTCCTCCGGCTGCGGCACGGGCCGCAGGCGCCCGGCCCCGAGATCGTCGAGCACCGCGGCCAGGAGGGGCCCGCCGAGCTCGCTGAGGCGCGCCGTGAGGGAGCCGGCGTCCTCGTCCTCGCCGATCTCGACGCGCCGGGCGGCGAGCATCGGCCCGGTGTCGAGCCCGGCGTCCATCTGCATGATCGTCACGCCGGTCTCTGTGGCGCCGTCCATGATCGCGCGCTCCACGGGAGCCGCGCCGCGGTAGGCCGGCAGCAGCGAGAAGTGGACGTTGATGGAGGGCCAGCGCGAGAGCACCGCGTCGCGCAGGATCTGCCCGAAGGCCACGACCGCGAGCGCCTCCGCGCCCGAGCCGGCGATCTCCTCGATCACGGCGGGGTCGTTGATGGTCCGCGGCCGCAGCACCCGGATGCCGAGGCCCTCGGCCGCCGCGGCGACGGGGGTGGGCGACGGCCGCCCCGAGCGCCCCCGCGCCTTGTCGGGCTGGGTGACCGCGACCGTCACTTCGTGGCCGCCGGCGACGAGCGCGCGCAGCGGGGCCACCGCCGCCTCCGGGCTGCCCGCGAAGGCCACCCTCATCCGCTCGCCCCTAGCCTTCGTCGCGCAGCGCCCGGAGGGCCTCCCGGCGCTGCTCCGGCGCCGTGCGGTCGAGGATCAGCACGCCGTCGAGGTGGTCGAGCTCGTGCTGGATGACGCGGGCTCTCGAAGCCCTCGGGCTCCAGCGCGATCGGGCGGCCGGCCACGTCCTGCGCCTCGACCCGGATCGCCACGGCGCGGGCCACGTCCACCGAGACCTCGCCGATCGAGAGGCAGCCCTCCGAGTCGACCTCCGACTCCTCCGAGCTCCAGGTGATGCGCGGGTTGCAGAGGGCGACGATCTCCTCGCCCTCGTCGCCGGTCCGCACGACGACGAGGCGCCGCAGCGACCCGAGCTGGGGGGCCGCGAGCCCGACGCCGCGGGCGTCGGTCATGATGGCCGCCATGCGGTCCGCCTCGTCGGCCAGGGCCTCGTCGAACTGGGTGATCTCGAGCGCGGGCGCGCGCAGCACGGGGTCGCCGAACTGGCGGATGAGGCCGAGCGCGGCGAGCCGCCGGCGCTCGAGGACAGGGTCGTCGAGTGCGCGCGAGGACACGCTTCGACTCTAGCAGCGCCCGGCTCGCGCGCCCCCTCCCTCAGAGGCTCGCGGCGTACCTCGCGGGGTCGTCCCCGCGGCCGCGGATCAGCACGACGTGGCCGCCCAGAGCGCGCAGCGCCCAGCGGTCCATCGTCCCGACGATGTCGATCGGCGACGCGACGATCAGGCCGATCTGCGCCCCGTCGTCCTCGAGCGGCTCGACCCACATGCCGGGGCCGGAGAGCGCGTCGGCGGCGGCCGCGAGCTCCTGGGCGCCGCCCGGCACCGACACGACCCGCAGCTCGCCGACGTCGGCGGCGGCCGCGGCCGCGACGCCGCCCAGGCCGGGCAGGTCGTCGGCGGCCGCCGGGTGGGCGGGCAGCTCGCGGCCGCCCGGCGCGGGCACCGTGAGCGGCGGCTCGGTGACGACCGTCGGCAGCGGCGCCTGCGGGCGGGCGTCGTCGCCGCCGCCCAGGGTCAGCGCCACCCCCGTCGCGGCGCCGGCGGCCGCGAGGGCCACGATGGCCGCCACCGCGACCGGCCTCGCGGCGCGGCGGGCCCGGCGGCCGGGCCGCGCGCCCCCGGCCCGGAGGGAGTCGACCAGCGCGCGGGCCGTCGCGGGCCGCTCGCGGGGGTCCTTCGCGAGGCCGCGCCGGAGGGCCGCGTCGATGCCCGCCGACAGGCCGGGACGCAGCGTCGAGGCCCGCGGGGCGGGGCGGTTCACGTGGGCGAAGAGGATCCCCGGGGTGCCGTCGGCGCGGAAGGGCGGCCGCCCCGTCAACGCCTCGAACGCCACCGCGGCGAGGGCGTAGCGGTCGGACGCCGGGCCCGCCGGGCGCCCCTCGATCACCTCGGGGGCCAGGAAGCCGGCGGTGCCCACCAGCAGCCCCTCCGCCGTCATGGCGGTGGCGTCGAGCCGCCGCGCGATGCCGAAGTCGGCCAGCCACGGGCCCGCGGGGTCGAGCAGCACGTTGGCCGGCGTGACGTCGCGGTGCACCAGGCCGGCGGCGTGGGCGGCGTCGAGGGCGTCGGCGACCGGCCCCAGGAGCGCGGACGCCTCGACCGGGTCGAGGGGGCCGCCGGCCAGCCTGCCGGCGAGGCTCCCGCCGCGGGCGAGGGCCATCACCAGGAAGCCACGGCCGTCCTGCTCGCCCGCGTCGTGGATCGGGACGATGTGCGGATGGCGCAGCGCCAGCAGCGCCTCGCACTCACGCCGGAAGCGCACCCGGAAGGAGGGGTCGGCCCAGATCTCCCGGTGCACCAGCTTGAGGGCGGCGGGGCGCCCCAGCGCCGAGTGGCGGACGCGGTAGACCGCGGCCTGGCCGCCTCCCCCGATGCGCTCGACCAGCTCCCAGGGGCCGATCGTCCGGCCCTGGAGGGTCGCCGTCACCGGCGGGCCGGCAGCAGCGCGCGCGCGGTCGACTGGGCCCAGGCCCGCGCCGTCAGGTAGTCGTCCGGGCCGGCGACCTCCAGTCGCGTCCAGCCGTCGACCGCCTCGGCGAAGCCGGGGCCGGCCTCGGCGCTCGCCAGGCCGAGCCGCAGGCCGCCGCCGGCGAGCGCGATCTCGGCGACGGCGTCCCCAGTGCGCGGGAAGGCGACGCGGGCGGCGCCCTCCTCGTTCTGGATCAGCGGCGCCGGGGCCAGCTCGTTGAGGTCGAAGAACATCCCGGCCAGGCTCGGCCGCAGCCCCGGCACGACCATCGGCATCAGCCCCTCGAGCCGGTAGAGCTCGGCGACCCGCGGGGTGAGGAAGTACTCCGCCTCGCGCAGCAGCATCAGGTCGGTGCCCTGAGCGCGGCCGCGCTCGGGCCGCTCCTGCACCCAGTCGCGCACGCGCAGCCAGCTCCGGTGGCGGATGTTCCGCAGCCCGCCGGCGACGGCCTCCATGACCGCCGGGGGCGGCTTGCGGTCGGGGGTGAGCGCGATGACGATGCAGCGGTCGGCGGAGGCCGTCAGGGCGTCGTAGGTCGCGACGAGCCGCTCGGCCTCGGCGGCGTCGAAGGCGAGCGTCGCCTGGATCGCGAACGTCCAGCCCGCGCCCCGCGCCACGACGTCGGCGACGAGCCCGTCCGGCGAGTCGGCGAGGACCCGCTGCTCGCGCACGAGCAGGGCGTCGGCGTCCGGCAGCGCCTCGCCCGAGATCTCCTCGACGAGCGCCGTGCGCGTCTCCGGCCCTCCGAGCGCCAGGAGGGTGGCGACGACGTGGACCCACTGCTCGCGCGGATCGGACGCCGCCTCGAACAGGCGGGGGACGGGCATCTACTGGCGCTCCTCGGCCGGGGTCGAAGCGCCGGACAGCGTAGCGGACCCCTCCGCCGGCCCCCACACGGGGCGGGGCGCCGGCCCTCCCGGGGCGCTAGGCCTCCTGCGGGTCGACGTCGACCGCGACGCGCACCCCGGCGCGCCGCAGGTCGGCGGCGGCCGCGTCGAGGGCGGCCCGCAGGGGGGCCGCCGCCTCGGTGGCCCGCGCGGCCCGGAGGAGCAGGGCCCGCCGGGTGCGGCCGCGCAGGCGGTGCAGGGGGGCCGGGCCCAGCAGCCCGACGTCGGGCGCCGCGGCCCGCAGGTCGGCGGCCAGGCCCTCGGCCGCCGCGGCCACCGCGTCCGGGCGCTCGCCCTCCAGCACGGCGCGCACCAGGTGCGCGAAGGGCGGCAGCCCGTGGGCGCGGCGGCGCTCGAGCTCCCCGTCGAGGAACTCGGCGACGGCCTGGCGCGCGCCCAGCTGCACCGCGCGGGCCTCGGGCTCGTAGGCCTGCACGATGACGCGCGCCGCCTCGCCCCGGCGGCCGGCCCGCCCGGCGAGCTGCACGATCAGGCCGAAGGCCCGCTCCTCGGAGCGGAAGCCCGCGTGCTGCAGCGGCGCGTCGGCGTCGACCGCGGCCGCGACCGTGACGTGCGGGAGGTCGTGTCCCTTCGCGACCATCTGGGTCCCCAGGAGGATCGCGGGCCCGGGTCGCGCGAACTCGGCGAGCAGCCGCCGCACGGCCCCGCGGCCGGACGCGCTCGAGCCGTCCATGCGCACCAGGCGCGCCGCGGGGACGAGCCGGGCCAGCGCCGCCTCGAGCCCCTGGGATCCCGAGCCCTGCCGCGCGAGGCCGGCCGCGCCGCACGACGGGCACACCCCGGGCACCGGCGCGGCGTGGCCGCAGTGGTGGCAGACGAGGCGGCGCGGCGCCTCGTGGTGGACGAGGGCGACGTCGCACCGGGGGCAGCGGGCGATCCAGCCGCAGTCGCGGCAGAGGGCCATCAGGGCGAACCCGCGCCGGCTGGCCAGCAGCACGGCCTTCTCGCCGCGGCCGGCGGCCGCGTGAAGCGCGGCGGCGAGCGGCCGCGACACCGGGCCGGCCCCCTGCATGCGCATGTCCACCACCTCGATCCGCGGCGGGGACGAGCCGTCCGGGCGGGCCCGCAGCGTGCGCCGCGGAAGCGCCCTCCAGGTCTCGGGGCGGGGGGTCGCGGTGCCGTAGACGACGGCCGCCCCGGCGGCGCGGGCCCGCCGGGCGGCGACCTGGCGCGCGTCGTAGCGCGGCGTGGCGTCCTGCTTGTACGAGGCGTCGTGCTCCTCGTCGACCACCACGAGCCCGAGCCGGGCGACGGGCGCGAAGACCGCGCTGCGGGCCCCGAGCACGACGTCGGCCTCTCCCTCGCGCACCCGCCGGTGCTCCTCGGCGCGCTCGGCCCGCGACATGGCCGAGTGCCACACGCTCACCCCCTCGCCCAGGCGCGCCCTCAGGCGGGTCAGGAGCTGGGGCGTGAGGGCGATCTCGGGCACGAGCACGATCGCGCCGCGGCCAGCCGCCCGCGCCTCGGCGATCGCGCGCAGGTACACCTCCGTCTTGCCCGAGCCGGTGACGCCGTGCAGCAGGAGCCGCCCGCCCTCGCGCAGGGCGCCGACGACCGCCTCGAGGGCCTCCGCCTGGTCGGCGGTGAGCGCCGGGGGCGCGTCGCGCGCGGGCGCGTCGCCGCCCACCGACTCCAGGGCGCGCGCGGCCGGCGCGCGGGCCTCGAGGGCGACCACGCCGTCGGCGGCCATCCGGCGCAGCGTCGGCATGGTCGTCCCGGCCGCCCGGCACAGCTCGGCCGCGGGCATCGTGCCCCCGGCCTCGGCCAGGGCGTCGGCCACGGCCCGCCGCCGGGCGCTCCCGGCCGCCGCGGGCGCCGCGAGCAGCACGGCCATGAGGCGCGGCGCCGCTCCCGCGGGCGGCGTCGCCAGGGCCCACTCGCCGTCGGGGCCGCGCCGCAGGGCGCCGTCGGCGCCGGGCGGCAGCACCAGCTTCAGGCAGGACGCCGCGGGCGCCAGGTAGTAGCGGGCGGCCCAGAGCGCGAGCTCCAGGAGCTCGGGCGGCACCGGCGGCGCGTCCACGACTCCCGCGAGCGGCGCCAGGCGGCCCCCGTGGGTCGCCGGGCCCCGGGCGACGACCACCCCCAGCACGCGTCGGCGGCCCAGCGGGCACGCCACCAGCGACCCGGGGACGGCGGCGCCGTCGAGGTCCGGCGGGACGGCGTAGTCGAGGATCCGGTCGAGTCCCCGGGCCTCGACCAGCGGGTGGACCTGGGCCGCGGCGGCCCGCTCCGCGGCCGCCGGGGGCGGCGCCGCGGCGTCGAGGCCGCTTGCGCCCGTCGCCGTCCCCCTACGCGCTCTGCGCCAGCCGGTCGCCCGCCTCGCGGCCGATGTCGGTGGCCTCCCAGGTGAAGTCCGGGTCGGTGCGGCCGAAGTGGCCGTACGCCGCCGTCTTCTGGTAGATCGGCCGGCGCAGGTCGAGGCGCTCGATGATCGCGCCCGGGCGCAGGTCGAACCGCTCCGAGATCCACTGGGCGATCAGGTCGGGCGAGCGCGTCTCGGTCCCGAAGGTCTCGATCATCACCGAGACCGGGTGGGCGACGCCGATGGCGTAGGCCACCTGCACCTCGCAGCGCCGCGCGAACCCGGCGGCGACCACGTTCTTGGCCACCCAGCGGGCGGCGTAGGCGGCGGAGCGGTCGACCTTGGACGGGTCCTTGCCCGAGAAGGCGCCGCCGCCGTGGCGGGCCATGCCGCCGTAGGTGTCGACGATGATCTTGCGCCCCGTCAGGCCGCAGTCGCCGAGCGGCCCGCCGACCACGAAGGTGCCGGTCGGGTTGATGTAGTGGGTGATGCCGCTGCGGTGCATCTCGAAGTCCTCGAGCACCGGCCGCACGACCTGGCCGATGATCTCGTCGCGCAGCAGCTCGGACGACACGTCCGGGGCGTGCTGGGTGGAGATCACGACCGACGCCACCTCCTTGGGCACCCCGTCCTCGTAGCGCACCGTCACCTGCGACTTCCCGTCGGGGCGCAGGTAGGTCATCGAGGTGCGCCGCATGGCGGCCAGCCGCTCGCACAGGCGGTGGGCGAGGATGATCGGGAGCGGCATCAGCTCGGCCGTCTCGTCGCTCGCGTAGCCGAACATGAGACCCTGGTCGCCGGCGCCCTGCAGGTCGTAGGGGTCGGACTCCTTGCGCCCGCGGGCCTCGAGCGCGTGGTCGACGCCCTGGGCGATGTCGGGCGACTGCTCGTCGAGCGCCACCGAGACGCCGCAGGTCTCGCAGTCGAAGCCGTACTTCGCCCGGTCGTAGCCGATCCTGCGGATCGTGCTGCGGACGATCTGGGGGATGTCGACGTAGGTCGAGGTCGAGATCTCCCCGGCCACCATCACCTGGCCGGTCGTGATCAACGTCTCGCAGGCGACGCGGCCGTAGGGGTCGTCGGCGAGCACCGCGTCGAGGACGCCGTCCGAGATCTGGTCGGCGATCTTGTCCGGGTGGCCCTCGGTGACGGACTCCGAGGTGAAGAGATGGCTCTGTCCCATGCGGCTACGGCTCCCTATCGACTGGAGAAATCGACGGCGAGCATAGCGAGAAGCCCGGACCGGCCGGCGCCGGAGCCGGCCGCCGAAACCGCTAGCCGCGAATCCTGGCGAAGACCTCGAACGTCGGGGTCTCGCCGGCGGTGCTCCAGGCGGCGATGCTCTTCAGGGGGCGCAGGTTGGCGAGCGTCTTGGGCGGCGCGTCGTCGAAGGCGCCCGCGTTGCGCAGGGCGGCGATGCCGTCCTCGAGGTTGATCCACAGGACCGAGGTGACCTGCTCGGGCATCCCGGCGGTGCCCTGCTGGAAGGCCTCCGACCCGGACAGCGGGGCGACGGGGCGCTGGACCGAGGCGACGGCCTTCACGCTGGTCCCGACGATGGCGAGGTCGCCGTCCACGCCGTAGACGACGCCGGCCTCGGGCGAGAGCGGGAGCCGCCACCCCTGGACGCCGCCGGCGAGCGGCACCTGGGTCCACTTCGGGATCGTGGTGTCGGGGCTGAGCGTCTTCACGAGCGCCGGGATCCCGGTGCGCAGCTTGTCGAGCGTCGCCTGCGCCTGCGCGCCGTCCTCCACCTGGAGGGCGAGCGCGGCGCCCGGCGTCGCGCCCGGCGTGACGACCAGGGCCTGCTCCCCCTCGGCGAGCGCGGAGAGGTCGTCGAGCGAGACGCCGAGCAGCTGCGGGAGCTGCCCGGAGAGGCCCTCGAGCTGGCGGCGCTCCTCGTCGCCGAGGCTCCCCTGAATCTGCTGGAAGGCCTCGGTGAGGGTGCCGGCCAGGTCCGAGAAGCCGACGTAGGCGAGGGCGTCGGCCGGGACCGTGTCGGTGAGCTGCGGCGTGAACTCGGCGGGCGTGATCGACGTCGGCGCGCCGAGCACGACGCCCTTCAGGCGCGCGCCCTCCGGCTCCGCGGCGATGGACGCGGCCATGACGGCGTCGCGGTAGTCGGCGAGGCCGAGCTGCTCGGCCTGCGGGCCGGCCGCCGAGGCGGCGCTCTGGACGAACGCGCCGAGGTCGAGGTAGGCCTGGCCGAAGACGTCGGGCGGCAGCTTCGCGAGCGCGTCGGTGAACCTGTCGGTGCCCGCCAGGGTCTGGTCGCCGCCGGCGGCGTGGGCGTCGAGGGCGGCGAACACCTGCTTCTGCGTGTCCGAGAAGATGACCGCCCCGTCGTCGACCGCGATGACCCCGTCCTCGCCGTCCTGGGTGTAGTACTCGGCGCCCTGGTGCTCGCCCTTGGCCACCGCGCCCTCCCGCACCAGGAGGTCCTTCACCTGCTGGGCCTTGCCGTCGGCCAGCTCGACGACGGCCACGAACTGCATGTCGCCGGCGGCGTCGGCCGCCGCACCCGTCTCGGCGGCCGGGGCGGTGAGCGCGCCCTCCAGCTCGGACGTGTCGGGGAGCTCGAGGCCCGCGATGGCGGCCCGCTCGCCGAGGAGCGGCTTCACGTCGGCGTCGAAGTCGACGTCGCCGGCGCGCAGCTCCCGCTGAAGCGTCCGCTCGAGGTCCGGGTAGCCGGGGAACTGCTCGGCCAGCGCCTGGACCTGCTGCCACTGGGCCCCGTCGAAGTCCGTGGTCACCTCGAGGTAGAGCGGGCTCGACGAGGGCACGTACGACGCGACGTCACCCGCGCTGGAGCCGCTCTCCGAGTCCCCCCCACACCCTGCGACGGCGATGGCCGACCCCGCGAGCGCCGCGGTCAGGATCACGACGGACCTGCGACGGCGCAGCGCATCGGTCAGCTTCACGGCCATGGACGGGGGGCCTCCGGGAGGGGTGTGGAAAAGAACCGTTCGACCGTAGCATCGGCCTCGTTCGCGGCCGTTGGACCCGAGTAAAGGCCTGGTCAAGAAGGGCCTCCCCGCCCGGGCAGGCCCCTATGGGCGGGTGCGCACCTCGAGGACGAGCGGCACGCCGTCGAGGTCGAACCGCCGCCGCAGCCGGTTCTCCAGCCAGAAGCCGTAGTCGCGCGTCATCAGCGAGCGGTCGTTCACGTCGAGGCGGAAGGTGGGCGGGGCCTCGGCGGTCTGGACCAGGTAGCGGAGCGAGAGGCGCCGCTGGCCCTTGCGCGGCCCCGGGCGCTCGGCGGCGAGCTCGCGGAGGGCGGTGTTGAGCTCCCGCGTGGGGATGCGGGCCCGGGAGCGCTCCTCGAGCCGCAGCGCCGCGGGCAGCAGGCGATGGAGCCCCTCGCCGGTGGCCGCCGATGCCACCTCGACGGGGGGCCGCTGGCGCGACTTCGCCCGCAGCTTGCCGCGGATGTGGTCGAGGTCCGGCTGCGCGAGGTCCCACTTGTTCATCACGAGCAGCGTCGCGCAGTGGGCGCGCGCGGCCCGGTCGACCGCGGCCAGGTCGGCGTCGGTCAGGCCCTCGGTCGCGTCGGCGACCACGATCGCGACGTCGCTCCGCTCGGCGGCCTGAAGGGCGCGGATCTGGCTGTAGCGCTCCACGTCCTCGCGCATCCGGCCGCGCTTGCGCAGGCCGGCGGTGTCGATCAGGACGACCTCGCGCCCGTCGACCTCGATCGCGGTGTCGACCGGGTCGCGCGTGGTGCCCGGCCGGTCGTGCACGAGGACGCGCTCCTCGCCCAGCAGGGCGTTCAGGATGGAGCTCTTGCCGACGTTCGGCCGGCCGATGATGCAGATCGCCGGCGGCCGCTCGGCGGCGTCGACGGCCCGGGGCGCGTCCGGCAGGCGCTCCACGATCGCGTCGAGCAGGTCCCCCACACCCCGCCCGTGCTGCGCCGACACCGGGTGCGGGTCGCCCAGGCCGAGGCTGCGGAGGTTCTCGGCGGCCGCCTCCTGGGGCGCGCCGTCGGACTTGTTGGCCACCAGCATCAGGGGGCGGCCGGAGCGCCTCAGGCGGTCGGCGATCTCCAGGTCGCCCGCGGTGGGCGCCGTGGCGACGTCGACGACGAAGAGGACGAGGTCGGCCTCCTCGACGCCGCGCAGCGCCTGGGCGGCCACCTGGCGGCCCACGTCGCTCGGGTCGGCCTCGTCGATTCCGCCGGTGTCGAGGAGCTGGAAGGCGCGCCCGTTCCACTCGGCGCCGGCCTGGCGGCGGTCGCGCGTGACGCCGGGCTCCGCGTCGACCACCGCGTCGCGGCGCCCCGCGAGGCGGTTGAAGAGGGTCGACTTGCCGACGTTCGGGAAGCCCACGATCGCCACCACGGGATGGTCGGTCTGGAGCGTGCTGCCGGTCGCCCGGCGCCGGGGGGCCCGCGCGCGCGCCGGGCCCTTAGCCATCCACCACCTCCGGCGGGGCCTCGGCTGGGTCGCGGCTGCCCGGCGCCCCCTGTGCCGGGCCCCCGGCCTGCGGCAGCAGCTCCGCGATCGCCGCCATCATCCGCTCGACCGCCGCCTGCGAGCGGCGGCTGCGCGGCCCGTCGGTCAGGTCGGAGAGGTCGAGCGGCGGGCCGAGGACCACCCGGATCGGGCCGAACCGCTTCTGGCTGCCCCAGACCGCGGCGGGCACGACGGTGACCTCGGGCTCCAGGCCGAGCGACCCCGCGCCGGGCAGCCCGGGGCGCAGGCGCCCCTCCGGGTTGCGCGTGCCCTCGGGGAACATGAGCAGCACGTCGCCCCGGCGCAGCAGGTCGCGCGCCAGGCGCAGCGCGCGCCGGTCGGCGCCGCCGCGCTCCACCGGGAAGGCGCCCAGGCGCCAGATGACGTAGTTGTAGGCGGGGATGCGGAAGAGCTCCAGCTTGGCCATGTAGTAGCTCTTGCGCGGCCGGGCGGCGAGGCCCAGGGTCGGCGGGTCCCACTGCGAGACGTGATTGGAGACGACCAGGACCGGCCCGGTCGCCGGCACGTGCTCCTTGCCCCGCACGCGCATCCGCTTCATCCAGAAGATGGGCGGCACCAGCACGGCGTGGCCGAAGGCCCACCAGCGCCGCGTGATCGGCGGGACGCTGTAGAAGTCGGCCACGGTCAGCCGCCGCCGGCGAGGGCGGCGACCAGGCTCATCACGCGGTCGGCCACGTCGCGCGCGTCCAGGTCGGAGGAGTCGATCACGACCGCCCCGTCGGCCACGCGCAGCGGGCTCGCCTCCCGGGTGGTGTCCAGCTCGTCGCGGCGGCGGACGTCGGCCAGCACCTGGGCCTCGTCCAGCTCCATGCCGCGGGCGGCCAGCTCCCCGCACCGGCGGCGCGCGCGCTCCTCCGGGCTCGCGGTGAGGAAGACCTTGACCTCGGCGTCGGGCCAGACGGTGCTGCCCACGTCCCGGCCGTCGGAGACCCAGTCCCCGCGCGACATCAGCGCCCGCTGGGCGGCCACCATCTGCTCGCGCACCCCCGGGTGGGCCGAGACCTCGGACACCAGCGCCGCGACCTCGGGGGTCCTGATCTCGGCGGTCACGTCCTCCCCGTCGACGAACACGCGGTCGCCGTCGCCCGTGGGCACGATCTCGACGGGGTGCTGCCGGGCGAGCGCGACGAGGGCCTCGCCGTCCGACGCCGCCACGCCGCGCCGCACGGCGAGCAGGGTGAGGGCGCGGTACATCGCGCCCGTGTCGAGGTAGGCGGCGCCCAGGCGCCGGGCGACCTCCCTCGCCACGGTGCTCTTGCCCGCGCCGGCCGGCCCGTCGATGGCCACGATCACGCCGGGACGGCTCCCAGGCCGGCCAGGTCGCGCGCGAATGCCGGGTACGAGACCGCGACCGCCTCGAAGCCCTCCACCCCGACGCCGTCGAGGCTGGCCAGGCCCGCGACCGCGCCGACCATCGCGAGCCGGTGATCGCCGGCGGAGCCCATGGTGCCGCCGGGCAGTCGCCCGTCGCCGCGGACCTCGAAGCCGTCCTCGCGCTCGTCGGCGCGCACGCCGAGCGCGCGCAGCGCGCGCACGAGCGCGGCGATCCGGTCGCTCTCCTTGGCCCGCAGCTCGGCGGCGCCGCGGACGACCGTGGCGCCGACCGCCATCGCCCCGAGCACCCCCACCAGGGGCAGCTCGTCGATCATCGACGGCACCTCCTCGGGCGCCACCTCCGTCCCGCGTAGCGATCCGGCGCGCCCCACGACGAGCGCCCCGCAGGGCTCCCCTGCCACGTCGGGCCCCCGCTCCTCGCGCACGTCGGCGCCCATCCGGCGCATGACCGCGAGCAGCCCGGTGCGCCGCGGGTTGAGGTTGACGCCCTCGAGCCGCACCTCCGGGTCGCCGAGCAGCGCCCCCGCGACCAGGTGGGGCGCCGCCGAGGAGAAGTCGCCGGGCACCTCCAGGTCCGGCAGCGCGAGGTCCTCGACCGGCCCGCGGACGCCGACGGCGCCCCCCTCCCGCAGCAGCGGCACGCCGGCGGCCTCGAGCATGCGCTCGGTGTGGTCGCGTGAGGGCGCCGGCTCGTGCACCCAGGTCTCGCCGTCGGCGTACAGCCCGGCCAGCAGGATGCAGCTCTTCACCTGGGCGCTGGCGACCTCCAGCCGGTGCTCGGCGCCGCGCAGCGGGTCCCCGCCGCTGACGACGAGCGGGGGCGTGCCGCCCGGGGCGGTGAACACGGCCGCGCCCATGGCGCGCAGCGGCCGCGCCACCCGCGTCATCGGCCGTCGCCGCAGCGAGTCGTCGCCGTCGAGGACGACGTGCTGGGCGTGCTGGCCGACGAGCAGGCCGGGCAGCAGGCGCATGAGCGTCCCCGCGTTCGCGCAGTCGAGCGCGGGCGGCGGCCGCAGCCCGCGGAGGCCCCGCCCCTCGACCGTCACGGCCTCCCCGAGGTGGCCCTCGACCCGCACCCCGCTCGCCTCGACGGCGTCGAGCGTCGCGCCCGTGTCGGCCGAGTCGAGCGGGCGCGCGATCCGCACGTCCCTCGCGGAGACGGCCGCGAGCAGGAGGGCGCGATGGGTCAGGGACTTGTCCGGCGGGACGCGGAGCGTCCCGTGGAGCGCCGGGACGGGTGCCACGCGGACGACCGGCATCGGGAAAGCCTAGTCGAGTGCGGGCCGCGCGCCCGAGCCGTGCGCCATCCGACGCCCCGGGCTACCGGGCGGCGTCCGGGCGGATCGACCGCGCCACGCGCAGGGCGACCTCCTCACCGGAGGGCATGCCGCGCACCTGGAGCCCGAAGGCCCGCTCGGGCCCCTCCCACACCAGCGTCACCAGGCGCGGCCCGCGAAGGACGCCCTCCACGTCGCCGACCCGCTCCCGCCGCGCCCCGCGGCCGCCCGTGTCCGGGCTGGCGAGGGGCGCCGGCGCCTGGCGCACCAGCACCCGGGCGCCGTCGGCGCCGGTCCAGGCGATGACGATGGCCGGCGGCGCCGCCGGGTAGGCGATGTCCGGCTCGACCCGCGGGCGGCCCCGCTCCAGCCCGTCGGGCATCCAGGTGGGCAGCCACGCCTCGTAGCCGGCCTCGAAGGCCGCCTCGGCCAGCCCGGGCGTCCAGCGGCCCCCGCCGATGCCGGCGCCCATCCCGTGGGTCGCGCCCAGCCGCCCGCTTACGGACGCGCCGTCGAAGCGCAGCTCGGAGATGCCGGGGCGCGCGAGGCGGCCGACCGCCTCGCCCGAGGCGTCGAGCGCGTCGACGGCCAGCACCGCGACCTCGGCCGGGATGCGCGCGAGCACCAGGCGCTCCCCGCCCGCGGGGGCGGCCGGCACCGGCTCGTCGGTCGCCAGCAGCGGCTGCGCGGCCGCGGCCTCCGGGGCGAGGCGGGCGACCAGGACGCGGTCGGCGTGGGGCGGCGCCTCGAGCGCCACCGCCGCCGCCACGACCGGGCGCCAGCGGCTGGGCCTCCCCGGAGGGCACGAGACGCGGGCGACGACCTCGCCCTCGGGCGACACCCAGGCGACGCGCGCGCACGGCGGGTCGCCGGCCACCGACGCCGCCACGATCGGCGCGCCGTCCTCCGCGGGCAGGGCGTGGGGCACCGGGTGCCCGAGGGCGGCCTCGGCGATCCCGCGGGCGCGCGCCAGGGCGTCGTCCATCGCGTCCATCACACCACATCCGTCCGAGGCGGCCGTCAGCATGCGCCCATGTTGACCTTCGCGTGCCACGAGTGCGGCGCGCCGCTCGACCCGGGCGAGGAGCTCTGGCGCGCTCCGGAGGACGGCGCGCCCGACGACGACGGCGAGCCGTACTGCACGGCGTGCGCCTCGCCGCTCGGCATCGCGGCCTGACAGCGCCTGACATCCTGGGGGGGTGACCAGCTCCGAGCCGGCGCCCCTCGAGGCGCGGCGGGACGGCGTGGTGCTCGCGGGCGAGGCGTCAGCGGGCGACGGGGAGCCGATCCTGCTGCTGCACGGGCTGACCGCCACCCGGCGCTACGTCGTCCACGGCTCGAGGGTGCTCGAGCGCGCCGGGCACCCGGTGCTCGCCTACGACGCCCGTGGCCACGGCGCGTCGTCGCCCGCCGGCGGGCCTGAGGCCTACACCTACGACGAGCTCGTCCGCGACGCCGTGGCGGTGCTGGACGCGGCCGGCGTCGGGCGCGCGTCGGTCGCGGGCCAGTCGATGGGCGCCGCCACCGCCGTCGCCCTCGCCCTCGCCCACCCCGAGCGCGTGAGGGCCCTGGCCCTCGTCACCCCCGCCCACCTCGGCCGGCCGAGCGCCGACCTCGCCCGCTGGGACCGGCTGGCCGCGGGGCTCGAGGAGGGCGGGCCCGAGGGCTTCCTCGCGGCCCTGGGGCCGCTGACCCTCGACGAGCGCTGGCGCGAGTCGGTGCGCACCGTGATCCTGCAGCGCATCGCGCGCCACGAGCACCCGGACGCGGTGGCGGCGGCCCTGCGCGGCATCCCCCGGACGGCGGCCTTCGACGGGCTCGAGGCCCTGTCGGGGATCGCGGGCCCGACACTGGTGGTCGGGAGCCGCGACGGCGCCGACCCGGACCACCCGCTGGCGGTGGCGCAGGAGTACGCGCGGCGCATCCCGGGCGCCCGGCTGGTCGTCGAGCACGAGGGCGAGTCGCCGCTCGCATGGCGCGGCGGAGCCCTCTCCAAGGCGATCCTCGAGCTGGTCGACGGCGCCTGACGAAGAGTTTCGCCCGGGCTGTCGATTTCGCGGCCGGAGCGGCGTCTACTTTCACGACAGGCGGGTCGCCCGGCCCGCCGCGATCCGGAGGTGCGACGTGCGCTACCTGCTCCTGATCTACGGCGACGAGAGCCGCTGGCCCGAGATGTCCGAGGCGGACCAGGAGGCCCAGATGGGCAAGTGGGACGCTTACACGAAGGCCATCACGGCCGAGGGCATCATCCGCGGCGGCGACGCCCTGCAGCCCACGGCGGCGGCCACGACCGTGAGGGTGCGCGACGGCGAGACCCAGGTGATCGACGGGCCCTTCGCCGAGACGCGCGAGCAGCTCGGCGGCTACTACATGATCGAGTGCGAGACGCTCGACCAGGCCATCGACGCGGCCCGCCGGATCCCGAGCGTGGACACGGGCAGCGTCGAGGTGCGGCCGATCATGGAGTTCGACTGACGGCCGACGGCCGCGACGCCGTCGCCCGCGTCGTCCGCGAGGAGCACGGGCGGGCACTGGCGGTCCTGGCGCGCGCCCTCGGCGACATCGACCGCGCCGAGGACGCGCTGCAGGACGCCTACGCGGTCGCGCTCGCCCGCTGGCCGCGCGACGGGACGCCGGACGCGCCGCTGGCCTGGATCCTCACGACCGCGCGCAACCGGGCGATCGACCGCCTGCGCCGCGAGCGGACGCGGCGGGAGTCCGAGGCCGCCCGGGCGCGCGACCTCCAGGAGCGGGCCGAGGAGATGATCCCCGACGGAATCGACGAGGCGGAGATCCCCGACGAGCGGCTCGGGCTGATCTTCGCGTGCTGTCATCCAGCACTCGCCCGCGACGCGCAGGTGCCCCTGACCCTGCGGCTGGTCGCCGGGCTGACGGTCCCCGAGGTGGCGCGGTCGCTGCTGCTGCCGCCGGCCACGGTCGCCCAGCGGCTGGTGAGGGCGAAGCGCAAGATCCGCGACGCGGGCATCCCGATGGAGGTGCCGCCCGGCGAGCGCCTGCCCGAGCGCCTCGACGTGGTGCTCACCGTGGTCTCGCTCGTCTTCACCGAGGGGTACGTCGCGACCGGCGGCCCCGAGCTCCGCCGCGACGACCTCGCCGAGGAGGCGATCCGCCTGGGCGGCGTGCTCGTGGACCTGATGCCCGACGAGGCCGAGCCGGCGGGGCTCCTCGCCCTCATGACGCTGCACCACGCGCGGCGCGCGGCGCGCGCCGGCGAGGGGGGCGCGCTGGTCCTGCTCGAGGACCAGGACCGCGCGCTCTGGGACCGCGAGGCGATCGCGCGCGGGACCGCGGGCGTCGAGCGGGCGCTGCGCATGCGGCGCCCGCCGGGGCGCTTCGCCCTGCAGGCCGCCATCGCCGCCGTGCACGCCGAGGCGCCCTCGGCCGCCGCGACCGACTGGCCTCAGATCCTCGCCCTCTACGACGAGCTCATGCGCCGGGCGCCCTCCCCCGTCGTCGCGCTCAACCGGGCCGTCGCCGTCGCCCAGGTCGAGGGCCCGGGGGCGGGCCTCGACCTCGTGGACGCCATCGCCGCCGACGGCGCGCTCGACGCCTATGCCCCGCTCCACGCCGCGCGCGCCGACCTGCTGCGGCGGCTGGGCCGGGCCGGCGAGGCGGCCGACGAGTACGCGCTCGCCGCCGGGCTGACGGCCAACCCGGCGGAGCGGGCCTTCCTCGAGGAGCGCTCGCGCGCATAGAGTCTCCGGCGTGTCGACGCCGGGCGAGGGCGGGAGGGGCCGGCGTATCGCCGTGGTCCTCGTGCCCGGGGTCGGCGAGGAGGCGCCCACCGAGACGTCGCGCGCCGTGGCCGACGGGCTGCTCGCCCAGGCCGACGGCTACGCCCGCGGGGAGGCGGACGCGATCGACGTGGTCGTCCCCGGCCCCCGGGACCGCCCCCGCGAGCTCTACCGGGCCGACCGCCAGGCGCTGCGGCGGGGCCGCGACGAGATCGACCTGGTGGAGATGCGGTGGTCGGACATCTCGCGCTTCCCGAAGGGGCTGCTGGCGTTCTTCACCAGCCTCTTCGGCCTCGGCCTGCAGACGATGACCGTCGGGCTCGAGGCGAGCCACCGCGCCGACGACGACGACTTCGCCGGCCAACCCGGCCGCGAGGCCGCCGCTGCGCTGGCGCGTGGGTCGTCCTGGTGGCGGGCGTGCTCGGGCGCGCTCGTGGGCCTGGTGGTGGTCGCAGGACGCGGCGCACGCGCTCGCGGTGCTCGCGGGCGGCGGCCGCCGCGCGGCGCGGTGCTGCTGGGGAACGTGATCGCGTACCGGCGGGCGGCCGTCTCGGTGGCGAACGCCATCATCGGGGCGGCCTCGTGGTGGCTCGCGGCGATCCTGGTGCCGCTGACCGTCATCGCCGCGATCGCGGCCACGGCGCTCTGGCTGGTGGTCGACGACACCTTCGGGCTCAACGACGTGCTGGCCTCGGTCCTCGTGGGCGCGGTCGGCGCGCTGGCGCTCTGGCGCCTCGCCAAGTGGCCTGTCCAACGGCGGCTGGGGCGGGCGCGGGCTGGCGTGTCCTGATCGACGCGCGCACCGTGACGGCGGCGCTGCTCGCGGCGGCCGATCGGGGTCGGGATCTGGTCGGTCGCCGCGACGGACTCGATCGCCGTCGGCCTCAGCAGGGCGAGCCTGATCGCGGCGGGCTTCGGGCTGCGCGGCGCCTGGCTGGTCGCGGTGACGATCGTGGTCGCCGCCGCTCATCGCGCTGCTGCTGCTGGTGCGGGTCCACGGCGCCTCGGCGCTCAAGCGGCTGTGGTTCACGGAGGTCGCGACAACCGCCGATGAGCACCCTCTTCGTCGCGCTCGTCGGGGCGATCCTCATCGGCGGCATCGGCGCGGTGGCCTACTCGACGGCGACCGACGCCACCTGGGGGAAGGCGGCGCCCGAGGTGCGCTGCCTCGCCGAGCCGACCAGCTGGGAGTGGAGCACCGACTGCGGCAAGCTCGGCGCGGGCTGGGGGCCGCTCGCGCAGGCCATCGGCCGCGACCTGCAGGACGCCGACGCCAGGCAGGCCGCCGTCTCCGGCGCCCGCGACGAGGCCCTGCTCGACCCGGACCCGGGCGCCCGCGACGAGGCCCTGGCGGAGGTCGCCGCCGAGCAGGGCGAGATCGACCTGGTGCGCGACCAGGCCGCCGCGGCCGAGAAGGCCGCCCAGGCCTCGCCGACCTGGTGGGCGCAGGACCTCTACTCGATCACCACCCGCCCCCTGGCCTGGATGGTCCTCGTCCTCGGGATCCTGCTCGTGGCCGGGGTGATCGCCATCGCGGTCCGGGTCGTGCGCGCCCGGCGCGGGCCGCGGGGGCGGGTGCTGTCGGAGGTGCTGCGGGATGGGCCGGGCTGGCGCGGCGGCCTGGTCCTGCTCGGCCTCGGCGCGGCGGCGGTCGCGTGGACGTGGGCGGTCTGGACGGCCCTCCCGGACGACGCCAGCGAGCCGGGGTTCGGCTCCGCCGTCGGGGCGGCGCTCACCTCCACCGGCGTGCTGGCGCTGCTCGCGCTCACCCGCATCCTCCCGGTCGACCCGCGCCGCTGGCGCGACAACGTGGGCGGCGGGCTGGAGCGCCTGCGCGGCGTGGTGGACCGGGCCTACGACGTCGCGACCTACCTGCGCCTCGACCCCACGGACGGCGACGGCGTGCGCACGCGCATCATCCGCCGGTACCGCGCGGTGCTGCGACGCCTGGAGGGCGACTACGACGAGATCGTCATCGTCGCCCACAGCCAGGGCACGATCCTCACCATCGCCACCCTCTTCGGGGACGCGCGGCGGCGGTACGGGGAGGCCGCCGGAAGCCTGTGGGGCGTGCGGCCCTGGGCCGACGCCGCCGGTGACTCGGCGCTGGCCGGGCGGCTGCGCGGCGTCGTGACCATGGGCTCGCCCTTCCTCCAGACCTACGAGGCGCGCCTGCCCGGCCAGTACGACTGGCTCGACCCGGCCCGTCCCGGACGCGCTGGCCGCGCGGATGCGGCCCGTTCTCGCTCACCTGGGTCAACGCCTATCGGGCCCGGGACTTCATCGGGCGGGCGATCTTCCAGGACCCGCTCGACCCCGCCAACGCGCAGGAGGGCCGCGGGCGCGAGTGGCGGGTGCCGGCCGAGCCGGAGCCGGTGCGCCTGGTCGACGTCTGCCTGCACGGCGCCGGCCACCACACCGGATACTGGGGAGACCGCGAGCTGATCGCCTGGCTCCACGCCCTGCTGCGGGCGCCCGAGCTACGCGACCCCCGCGGCTACGTCATCGAGGACGCGACCTCGGCCCTGTAGCCGCGCTCGGTCACCAGCCGCACCGCCTCGCGGGCCGCCTCGGGGCCGTCGACCACCAGCTCGAGCTCGCCCTCCCCGTCGGGCGGCCCGGGCCGCAGGTGGAGGTCCTCGATGTTGATGTGCGCGTGCCCGAGGGCGGTCGCGATCTCGGAGATCGCGCCCGGCCGGTTGGGGATCGCCACCACCAGGCGGGCCGGCTCGGCGGGACCGGCGTCCTGGGCGGCGCGCAGGCGCGCCCGGGCCCCGGCGGCGTCGCCGATGAACCCCAGCAGCCAGTCGCGGTCGCCCGCGCGCAGGGCGGCCGCGACGTCGCCGAGCGTGGCCGAGTACGCCCCCAGCGCCTCCAGCACCGCCTCCCGGTTGGCGAGCAGGATGTCGGCCCACATCGGCGGATTCGAGCCCGCGACCCGGGTGAGGTCGCCGAACGAGGGACCGGCCGACCGCAGCGCCTCGCGCCCCTCGGGGGCGGTGGCCGCCGCCTGGTTGACCAGCGCGCCCGCCAGGACGTGCGGCAGGTGCGACACGAGCGCCATCAGTCGGTCGTGCGCGCGGGCGTCGATCGCCACCGGCCGCGCCCCGACCGCCCCGACCAGGCCGTGGAGACGCTGGAACAGCTCCGGGCGCGCCTCGGCGCCGGGCGTGAGGAACCAGGTCGCGCCGCGGAAGAGGTCGCCGCGCGCGAAGGCCACGCCCGTGCGCTCGGCGCCGCACACCGGATGGCCGCCGATGAAGCGCTCGCGCTCGACGGGCGACAGGGCCCCCAGCAGCGCGGCCTTGGCCGAGCCGAGGTCCGTGACGAGGCACCCCTCGGGCGCCGCCGCGAGCGCCCGGCGGACGAGGCCCTCCAGGGCGGGCACGGGCGCCGCGAGCACGACCGCCTCGGCCCCCTCGGCCGCCTCCTCGAGCGAGCCCGCGGCCCGGTCGACCGCCCCCACCGCGAGCGCCACGCGCAGCGCCTCGGGGTCCGGGTCGACGCCCACGACCTCGCGGGCGGCGCCGAGGGCGAGGCCCAGCGAGCCGCCCATCAGCCCCACGCCGACGATGGCGACGGGGCCCGGGCTCATGCCGTCGCGGACAGCCTCAGGCGCTGACGGCGACCGGCGCGGCGGGCGCCATGACCTTGCCCATCAGGTCGACGCAGCGACGGACGTCGGCGACCCAGGCGGCGAAGCCGTCGGCGTGCAGCGCCTGGGGCCCGTCGCAGAGGGCGGTCTCGGGCGCCGGGTGCACCTCGACGATGAGGCCGTCGGCCCCCGCGACCACGGCGGCCCGCGCCATCGGCAGGATCAGCTCGCGCCGGCCGGCCGCGTGCGAGGGGTTGACGATGACCGGCAGGCTGGACATCGACTTCACCACCGGCACGGCCGAGATGTCGAGCGTCGAGCGCGTGGCCGTCTCGAACGTGCGGATGCCCCGCTCGCACAGGACGATGTCGGGGTTGCCCTCGCGGGCGATGTACTCGGCCGACAGCAGCCACTCCTCGATCGTGTTCGCCATGCCGCGCTTGAGCAGGACGGGCACGCTCGTGCGGCCCACCTCGCGCAGCAGGTCGAAGTTCTGCATGTTGCGCGCGCCGAGCTGGATCATGTCGGCGACCTCGAGCACGTCCTCGAGCTGGCGGACGTCCATGAGCTCGGTCACGATCGGCAGGCCCGTCTCCTCGCGTGCCTCCACCAGGATCTCCAGGGCGGGCTTGCCGAGGCCCGAGAAGGCGTAGGGCGAGGTGCGCGGCTTGTACGCGCCGCCGCGCAGGAGCGTCGCCCCCGCGGCCTTGCAGGCGCGCGCCGACCCGAGGGTCTGCTCGCGCGACTCCACGGCGCAGGGCCCGGCGATGAGGCCGAAGGCGCCGCCGCCGATCCGCCGGCCGGCGACCTCGACGGCCACGTCGGAGCCGCGGAAGTCGGCCGAGACGAGCTTGTACGGCTTGAGGATCGGGACGACCTTCTCGACGCCGGGCTCGCCCTCGAGCTGCAGCGACGCGACGATCTCGCGGTCGTCGCCGATCGCGCCGATGACCGTGACGAACTCGCCCCGCGAGGGGTGCGCCCGGGCGCCGGCCTGCTGGATCCGCTCGATCACGTGGCGGATCTGCTCCTCCGTCGCGCCCTCCTGCATCACGATCATCACGATTCAGCCCGTCCGAAATGTCGAAGGTTTGCGGGACTTTCTCGGCGAGTACCGTCGTCCCGCGGCGACGGCGCACGCAACCCGTCCGCGGGTGTCGTTCGTCGTCTCGGGGCGACGCCCTCCCGACGGAGGAGCTTCCCACGGCCGGGAGACGAGCCGTGAGCGTATCGGACTTGCCCGAGCCGGCTGGACGACCCCCTTCCGTAAAGCCCGGCTCAGCGGGCGATCGTCATGGCGTCGTCCGCCCCGGATGGGTCTCGCGGGCCGCCGCGCGGGCGACCTCGGCCCGCGCCGAGAGGAACGCCGTGTTCTCCTCCGGCGTGCCGATCGAGACCCTGAGGCGACCGGGGCATCCGAGCGACGCCCCGTCGCGCACGATCACGCCGAGGCGCAGGAGCTGCTCGTGGACGCCCGGTGACCCGGCGGTCGGGGCGTCCGGCGCGACCAGGACGAAGTTGCCCTGGCTGGGGGTGAGGGCCCACCCCGTGTCCGCAAGCGCATCCGTCACGCGGGCCCGCTCGGAGAGGGTCTCGCGCACGCGCCGGTCGAGCGCCGCCGGGTGGCGCAGGCTCTCGAGGGCCGCCGACTGCGCGAGCGCGTTGGTGTTGAACGGCTGGCGGACGCGGTCGAGGGCGTCGACCCAGCCGGCCCCGCCCACCCCGTAGCCGACCCGCAGGCCGCAGAGGCCGTGGGCCTTGCTGAACGTGCGCGTGACCAGCAGGTTGGGACGCTCGCGGGCCATCGACATGGTGCGCCCGGCATCCGGGCGGTCCACGAACTCGAAGTAGGCCTCGTCCACCAGCACCGCGAGGTCCTCCGGCAGGGCGTCGAGGAAGCGCTCGAGCTCCGTGGCGCTCCGGTACACGCCGGTCGGGTTGTTCGGGTTGCAGACGATGACCAGGCGGGTGCGCTCGTCCACCGCCGCCGCCATCGCCTCGAGGTCGTGCCCGTCGTCGCCGGCCAGGGGCACGGCGACGGCCTCGGCGCCCGCGGCGGCCGCCAGGTGCGGGTAGAGCGCGAACGACGGAGCGGCGTGGACGAGGCTGGTGCCGGGGTCGAGCAGGGCCTGGCCGGCCAGCAGGATGAGCTCGCAGGAGCCGTTGCCGAGCACCACCTCGTCGGGGCCGACGCCGTGCCGCTCGGCCAGCGCGCGCCGCAGCGCCCTCCCGGGCCCGTCCGGGTAGCGGTTCAGCCCGGCCACGCCCGCGGCGACGACCTCGGCCACCTGGGGCAACGGCGGGAAGGGGCTCTCGTTGGAGGCCAGCTTGACCGCGCCGGCGAGGTCGAACCGCGCCAGCACCTCGGCGGTCGTGAGGCCGGGCTCGTAGCGCGGAATGGCGTCCAGGCGCGGTGAGGAGCGGATGGTCACGGGGAAAGTGTACGGGGAGGGCCAAAGGTCTTAGAGTCGCGAAAACGTCGTGACGCGGGGAGGGCTCATGCGGGTATCGCGCGGTGCGGTTGCGGCGCTGGCGGTCGCCGGCCTGCTCGGGGTGGCGGCGGGGTGCGGCGGCGACGACGATTCGGGCGAGCAGACCGACCACCGAGGCGCCCGCCACGACCGCGCCGCCGGCGACGACGGCGCCCCCCGCCACGACCGCGGCTCCGGCCACGCGGCGGGGCGACGCGGCGGCCGTCGAGGAGGGCCAGATCTTCTTCGCCGGCCACCTGCACGAGCTGCCACCTGGACAACGGCACCGCCGGCGGCGGGACCGGTCCCGCAGCTCGCGGGAGCCGGGCTGACCGAGGACCAGATCCGCGAGCAGGTCATCAACGGCGGCGGCGCCATGCCGCCCGGCCTCGCCCAGGGCCAGGACCTGGACAACGTCACGGCGTACGTCCTCTCCCTGCAGTAGCGCCTGACCGAGCGCGCGGGACCACGCGGGCGGACCTGCGTGCCCCGCCGTGCGCTATTCTCGTGACGCGCCTTTTCTTGTCGTCGCGACATCAATTCAGTCTCGCGTAACCGTCAGGGAGACGTGAACGTGCCCCGACCCCATCCGCAGGAGCCGGTCATCGTCGTCGGCAGCGGCATCGCCGGCGCGCTGGCGGCGCTCGGAGCCGCCGAGTCCGGCCCGGTCGTGGTCATCACGGAGGGGGAGCTCGGCGACGGGAGCACCCGCCGGGCCCAGGGCGGCATCGCGGCGGCGGTCGACGGCGGCGACTCGGTCGCGGCCCACCTGCGCGACACGCTGGAGGCCGGCGCGGGCCTGTGCGACGCCGAGGCGGCGGCGGCGATCTGCCGGGAGGGGCCGGCCCAGGTGACCGAGCTCCTGTCGCGAGGGGTCGTCTTCGATCGCAGCCGCGGCCGGCTGCGCCTCGCGCGCGAGGGCGCCCACTCGGCGGCCCGCGTCGTGCACGCGGGCGGCGACGCGACCGGGGCCCACATCGTGGCGGCCCTGTCGGCCGCGCTGCGCGCCGACCCGCGCGTCGAGCTCGCCGAGGGCGAGCGGGCCGCGGAGATCCTCGTCCGCGACGGGCGCGCCGCCGGGCTGCGCACGATCGGCGCGGGCGGGCGGGTGCGCGAGCGCGCCGCGCGCGCCGTCGCGCTCGCCTCGGGCGGCATGGGTTGGCTCTACCCGCGCACCACCAACCCCCCGGGGGCGACGGCCGACGGGCCGGCCCTCGCGGCCCGGGCCGGCGCCGCGCTGGCCGACCTCGAGCTGGTGCAATTCCACCCCACGGCGCTCGCGCTCGGCGACGGCCCGCTGCCCCTTGTGAGCGAGGCCGTGCGCGGCGAGGGCGCGGTCCTGCGCGACGCCCGCGGGCGCCGGTTCATGCCCGACGTGCACCCCATGGCCGAGCTGGGCCCGCGCGACGTGGTGGCGCGCGCCATCGCCCGGCGGGCCGCCGAGCTGGGCGGCGAGGTCACGCTCGACCTGCGCCACCTCGACGCCGAGGAGGTGCGGGCGCGCTTCCCCACGGTGGCCGCGCTCTGCGCCGAGCACGGGCTCGACCTCGCGCGCGACCCGATCCCCGTGACCCCGGCGGCCCACTACGCGATCGGCGGGATCCTCGCCGACATGGCCGGGCGCTCGACGCTGCCCGGGCTGTTCGCCGTCGGGGAGTGCGCGGCGACCGGGGCGCACGGGGCCAACCGGCTCGCCTCGAACGGCCTGCTCGAGGCGGCCGTCCTGGCCGCCGGCGCCGCCGAGGCGCTCGCCGCCGACGGCGACGCCTGGCCCGAGGGCCCCACCTGCGCCGCGGCGGCCCCGCCGCCCGAGGGCGGCGGCGGCGACGGGGCGCGCGCCGCCCTGCAGAGGGCGATGTGGCGCGGGGTCGGCGTCGAGCGCGACGCCGCGGGCATCGCCGAGGCCCGGCGCGCCCTCGCCGCGATCCCCGAGGGCACCGACCCGGCGGCCGACAACCTCCTGCTCGTGGGCCGCCTCGCGGCCGCGGCGGCCGGGCTGCGCACCGAGAGCCGGGGCGCCCACTTCCGCCGCGACCACCCCCACCCCGACCCCGCCCAGGCGCGCCGCATCGCCTGGGTCGGCGGCTCCCCGTTCCACGTCCCGCCGACCCGCGCCACCCGCCGGCGCCGCGCTCTGGCCAAGGAGGCCGCATGACCACGACCGCACCCGTCTGCGCCCTCCCCGCCGAGGGCGTGCCCCTCGCCGAGCTGCGCGAGCGCGCCTGGGCGGCGCGCGAGGAGCTCGGCGCGCGCGCCGTCATCCTCGGCCACCACTACCAGAAGGACGAGGTCATCGAGTTCGCCGACGTGACCGGCGACTCGTTCCTGCTCGCCCGCCGGGGCGCCGCGGCCACCGAGGCCGAGCTGATCGTCTTCCTCGGCGTGTACTTCATGGCCGAGGCCGCCGACGTGCTCAAGTCGCCGGGCCAGACCGTCGTGCTGCCCGACCTCGGCGCGGGCTGCCACCTGGCCGAGTGCGCCGACATCTTCACCGTGCGCGACGCCTGGGACCAGATGACGGCCGCGCTGCCCGGCAGGCGCGTCGTCCCGCTCACCTACATGAACTCGGGCGCGGACCTGAAGGCCTTCGTCGGCGAGCACGGCGGGGCCGTCTGCACCTCGGGCAACGCCGAGAAGGCGTTCCGCTGGGCGCTGTCGGAGGGCGACGCCGTCTTCTTCTTCCCCGACGAGCACCTGGGCCGCAACACGGCCTGCCGCCTCGGCATGGCGCCCGGCGAGCCCCTCGTCTGGAACCCGCGGCTGGCGGCCCTTGGCGGCCTGGCCGAGGACGACCTCGCAGACTCGCGGGTCATCCTCTGGAAGGGCTTCTGCAACGTCCACACCGCGTTCACCGCGCGCCAGGTCGCCGAGGCGCGCGCCGCCGACCCCGGGGTCCGCGTGATCGTGCACCCGGAGTGCCCCCGGCCGGTGGTCGAGGCGGCCGACGAGGACGGCAGCACCGAGTACATCATCCGCCGTTGCGCCGAGCTGCCGCCCGGCTCGTCGATCGTCGTCGGCACCGACTGGAACCTCGTGAACCGGCTCCGCCAGCGGCACCCCGACAAGCGCATCTCGTGCCTCCGCGAGGACATCTGCCCCTGCGTCACGATGAACCGGATCGACCTGCCGAAGCTCACGTGGTGCCTGGAGTCGCTGGCGGCGGGCGAGGTCGTGAACGTGGTCGCGGTCAACGAGGAGATGGCGCGCCTGGGACGGCTCGCGCTCGACCGCATGCTCGCCCTGGCGTGACGACCGCCGAGCTGGTGGCCGCCGCGCTCGCCGAGGATCTGGGCGAGCGCGGCGACATCACCTCCGCCCTGCTCATCCCCGAGGATGCCCGCCTGGCGGCCCGGGTCGTCTCGCGGGCCGACGGGGTCCTCGCCGGCCGCGTCGCCGGCGAGGAGGTGCTGCGCCAGACCGGGGTCGCGGGGCGCTGGCTGCTGGAGGACGGCGCCCGACTCGAACCGGGGACGGTCGTCGCCGAGGTCGGGGGGCCGGCGCGCGCCGTGCTCGGCGCCGAGCGCACGCTCCTGAACCTGCTCTGCCACCTGTCAGGGGTGGCGACCCTGACGGCCGCCTACGTGCGGGCGGCGGCGCCGGCCGCGGTGCTCGACACCCGCAAGACGACGCCGGGGATGCGCGCCCTGGAGAAGGCCGCGGTCGTCGCCGGAGGCGGCGCGAACCACCGGATGGGCCTGTTCGACCGGGTGCTCGTGAAGGACAACCACCTCGCGCTCGCGGGCGCCGGCCTGGCCGGCGCGGTGGCGCGGGCCCGCCGCGAGCTGCCGGGCGTCGTCGTGGAGGTGGAGGCCGACGACCTCGACGGCGTCCGGGCGGCGCTGGAGGCCGGCGCGGACTGGATCCTGCTGGACAACATGACCCCGGAGCGGCTGCGGGAGGCCGTCGCCCTCGTCGCCGGGCGCGCCCGCACCGAGGCCTCGGGCGGGATGACCCTCGAGGGCGCCCGGGCGGCCGGCCGGTCCGGCGTCGACGCGGTGTCGGTCGGCGCCCTCACCCACTCCGCGCCGGCCCTCGACCTGGGGCTCGACGCCGGCTGAGGCGCTACTGCGGGAGGTGCGGAAGGTCGGGCCGGAGCGAGCGGGCCTCGTGCAGGTAGACGTGGCTCATCGCGCGGCCGGGCGGCGCGTAGCAGTGGACCATCACCCGGATGCACATCTCGAGGGCCCCGACGACGGGGATCTCGCGGGCGCAGATCAGCGGGACGGCGCCCAGGCCGATCTCGCGGGCGGCCACGGCGGGGAACTCGGCGGCCAGGTCCCCGGTCGCGGTGAACATGATCGAGACGAGGTCCTCGGCGACGAGCGCGTTGCGCGTCAGCACCTGCTCGAGCAGCTCGGCGGTGCGCCGGCGGATCGCCTCGCTGGTGTCCTCGGCCACCGAGGTCGCGCCCCGGACGGCCCTCAGCACCCGCTCGCTCAGCGCTCCAGCCCCACCGAGGCGCCGAGGCGGGCCCACTCGGCGCGGGAGATGGGGCGCCATCGGCCCGGCGCCAGCCGGCCGAGCCCGATGCCGGCGTAGCGGGAGCGGTGCAGGCGCAGCACGCGATGCCCGACGGCCTCGCCCATCCGGCGCACCTGGCGGTTGCGCCCCTCGGTGAGCTCGATCTCGAGCCAGGTGCCCCCCGCCGCCCGGCGGTCCATCGCCCGCACCCGGGCCGGGGCCGTCATGCCCTCCTCCAGCTCGACGCCCCGGCGCAGGCGGCGGACCGCCTCCGCCGACACCTGCCCCTGCAGCAGGGCCTCGTAGGTCTTGGGCGCCTTCGAGGACGGGTGCATCAGGCGCGCCGCCAGCTCGCCGTCGTTGGTGACCAGCAGCGCCCCCGTCGTGTCGATGTCGAGCCGTCCGACCGGGTAGACGCGCACGTCGGACGGCAGGTCGTCGAGCACGGTCGGCCGCCCCTGGGGGTCGTGGGCCGTCGAGACGACCCCCGCCGGCTTGTGCAGCAGGTAGGCGCGCAGGTGCTCGGGGTCGCTGACGCGGCGGCCGTCGACCTCCAGGAGGTCGTCCGGGCCGACGAGCTGCCCCACGGTGGCGGGCTCGCCGTTGACCGACACCCGCCCCTCGGCGACCAGGCCCTCTGCCGCGCGGCGGCTGGCGACCCCGGCGAGCGCGAGGGCCCGGTGCACGCGCATCCGCTCACCCGCCATCGTCGCCCGCGTCGGCCGCCAGGTGTCCCGCCTCGACCAGCTGGCGCCGCACGCGCTCGGCCTCGGGCCCGCTGAGCTCGAAGCGCTCGAGCGGCGGGAGGTCGCCCGGCCCGCGCAGGTCGAAGCGCTCCTGGAAGAGGCGCGTCGTGCGGTAGCGCATCGCGCCGCCCTCGGCTGGGCGCCCGGCCTCCTCCAGCAGCCCCCGCTCGAGGAGGGAGGCGACCGTCGAGTCGGCGGCCACCCCCCGCAGCCGGCTGATCTGGGGGCGGCTGATCGGCTCGAGGTACGCCACCACGGCCAGGGTCTCGAGCCCGGCGGGGGTGATGCGGTCCTCGGGCGGGCGCTCCCGCAGCCGGTCGCACACCTCGGCCAGGTCGGCCCGCGTGCGCAGGGCGAACCCGCCGGCCACCTCGGCCACCTCGAGCCCGCCGTCCGGGCCGTGGCGCTCCCCGAGCTCGGCCAGGGCGCGCTCGACGGGCCCGGGAGGCTCCTCCGTGAGCTCGCAGAGCGCCGCCAGCGACAGCGGCTCGGGGCTCAGGAACAGCAGGGCCTCGAGGCTGCGCGCCAGCCCGGTCACCGCCGCCTCCCCACGATGGCGATGTCGCCGAACGGCTCGGCCTGGGCGAGCGTGACCTCCCCGCGGCGCGCCAGCTCGAGGGTCGCCATCAGGGTGATGGCCTCCTCGAGCCGCCCGGCGCCGGCCGTCAGGGCGTCGAAGCTCAGCGAGCGGGCGCGGGCGAGGGCCGCGTGCAGGCGCTCGATGGCCTCGGGCAGGCTGACGCGACGGTTGGTGAGGTGCGCGAGCGACGGGGCCGGCGGCGCGGCGAGCAGCGCCCGCATCGCGTCGCGCAGCGACCCGGGGGGCTCGCGGGACACGGGCGGCGGAGCGGCGCCCTCGACCGGCACCCGGCGGTAGCGCGGTCCGGCGGAGTCGCGGGTGCGCTCCGCGAGCCAGACCGCCGCGCGCGGGAACGGCGCGTAGGCGATGAGGCGCGCCGCCAGCCGCTCGCGGGCCTCGAGCGCGTCGGGGTCGGGCTCCTCGTCGACCGGCTCTCCCAGCAGGCGCCGCGCCTTCAGCTCCGCCATGGCCGCGAGCAGGACGATCAGCTCTCCCGCCGTCTCGGTGTCCCAGCGCTCGCGGGCGCGCTCGCCGAGGGCGCCGGTCACCACCTCGAGGAGCGGGAGCTCGAGCAGGTCGACCTCGTCGCGCAGGACCAGCGTCAGGAGCAGGTCGAACGGGCCCTCGAAGAGGTCGAGCTCCATGGGCTGCTGGAGGGCGTCGGGCGCGGCCATCGGGTCCGGGCCAGCATAGCCGCCGCCTCCGGCGTCCCCGCGCGGCACCGTAGGAGGGCTCCGTCTCGAAGACCGCGACCCACGGCCCGGCGTGACCCCGCGGGGGTCAACCCGGAGAGGCCTCCTCTGCTAGACCGGTCCCGACAAGGTGCAGTGATGGTCAGGACGATCGCCGAGCGGCTCACGGAGGCCGCGGGGGCCTCCTTTGTCGGCCGGGAGGCCGAGCTGGCGACTCTGCGCGAGGCGATCGCGGCCGAGGACCCCCCCTTCCTGGTCGCGTACGTCCACGGGCCTGGGGGCATCGGGAAGTCGCGCCTGCTGCAGTCGGCGGTCGCCAGCCCCGGGCCGGGCGTCCGCGTGCTCTCGCTCGACTGCGCGCGCATCGAGCCGACCCCGCGCGGGTTCCTGGAGGCCGTCGGCGGGGCCTTCGAGGGCCCCGACGGGCGGTGCGTGCTCGCGCTCGACACGTACGAGACCTTCGGGCTGATGGACAGCTGGCTGCGCCAGAGCTTCCTCCCCTCGCTGCCGGACACCGCCGTGACGCTCATCGCGAGCCGGGAGCCTCCCCGGCCCGGCTGGCTGACGAGCCCCGGCTGGGCCGGCCTCGTCCACCAGATCCGCCTGGGGGGCCTCGACCCCGACGAGGCGCGGGCGATGCTGACCCGGCGCGGGCTCAGCGCCGACCAGGCCGAGCGTGCGAGCCGGTTCGCGCATGGCCATCCGCTGGCCCTCGAGCTGGCCGCCGCCGCCCTCCGGGCCCAGCCGGACCTCGAGCTCGCCGAGGGACCGCCGCCCCTGATCCTGCAGCAGCTCACCCAGGCGTTCCTCGCGGGCCTCTCGCCCGAGGGCGCGGAGGCCGTGGAGGGCGGCTCGGTCCTGCGGCGCCTGACCGAGCCCTCCCTGGCGGCGGTCCTCGGCGCGCCGAGCGGCCGCGCCGCCTTCGACGAGATCCGCGGCCTCCCGTTCGTCGACGCGACCGACGAGGGCCTGGCGATCCACGCCGTGGTCCGCGAGGCCGTCGCGCGCGACCTCGCCGCCCGGGACCCGACCCGCTACCGGCGCTACCGGCGCCGTGCGTGGCGCTACCTCGCGGACGAGTCCCGGGCCGCGGCCGGGCTGAGCCTCTGGCAGCAGACCGCCGACCTCCTCTTCCTCGTGCCGAACCCGTCCGTCCGCGAGGCGTTCTTCCCCGCCGGGGCCGCCGAGTTGACCGTGGAGCCCGGCGACCCGGCCGACGGCGCCGCGCTCGAGGCCATCGTGGCCGCGGTGGAGCCCCCCGAGGCGGCGGAGCTGGTGGCCGGTTGGTGCCGCGACCTGCCCGGGGCGGTGCACGTGGCCCGCGACGGCATGGGCGATGTGGCGGGCCTGTACCTGCTCTTCGAGCCGGGGGACACGACGGCCGATCGGCTGGCGGCGGACCCGGTGACCGCCGCGTGGGCCCGGCACCTCGCCGAGCACCCCGTCGCCGAGGGCGAGCGGGTGCTGTTCCTGCGCCGCTGGCTGGACCGCGAGGCCGGCGATCTGCCGTGCCCCTCGCAGGCGGCGTGCTGGCTCGACGTCAAGCGCACCTACATGGAGCTGCGCTCCTCGCTGCGGCGGCTGTACACCGTGTCGAGCGAGCTGGAGGCCTACGCCGATTCCCTCGGCGCGCTGCGCTTCCAGGTCCTGCCAGAGGCCGAGGTGAGGCTCGGGGCCACGACGTATCACACGGCGATGCTGGACTTCGGCCACGACAGCGTCGTCGGGTGGCTCGCGCGGCTTGCCGAGGTGGACGACGTCGCCGACGACGACCACGTCCCGGAGCCCGCGATCCCCGACGGGACCGTGACCATCATGTTCACGGACATCGCCGGCTCGACCGCCCTCACCGAGGAGCTCGGAGACGCGGCGTTCCGCTCGGTGGCGCGGCGACTCGAGACGTCCCTGCGCGCCTGCGTCGGCGAGACCGGCGGCGCCGTCATCGAGGGGAAGCTGCTCGGCGACGGGCTGCTCGCCGTCTTCACCTCGGCCGGCCCGGCGCTCGAGTGCGCCGTGCGCTGCGTCGACGCCGCCAGAGGCGCCGGCCTGGGCCTGCACGTCGGCCTCCACGCGGGCGACGTGATCCGGGAGGGGGGCGACATCTTCGGCGGCGCCGTCAACCTCGCCGCGCGGGTGGCCGCCGAGGCCCCCGCGGGCCAGGTGCTCGTGTCGGAGACGGTCAGGAGTCTCGCCCTCACGTCGGCGCGGATCGGCTTCGCCGATCAGGGATCCCGCCCCCTGAAGGGGTTCTCCGAGCCGGTGCGCCTGTATCGGGTGAGCCCGGCCTAGCGCCGGAAGGAGCCGCCGCGGACCCGACGGTCGTCGTCGAGCGCTACCTGGCGCTCATCGCCGACCACGACAGCGACCCCGCGGCGATCCGCGACCTTCTGGACGACGGGATGCGGTTCGTCGAGCACCCCAACCTGTTCAGCCCGGCCGGGAGCGACCGGGACGTCCCCCGCATCATGGAGTCGCTGGCGCAGGGGCGCCGCCGGCTAGCGACTGCTTCACAGCCCCATCGCCCCCTTGACCTCGGCGAGCACGGGGGCGGCGATGGCCCGGGCGCGCTCGGCGCCCTCGTCCAGGATCGCGTCGATGCGGTCGGGGTCCCTCAGCAGCGCCGCGCGGCGCTCCCGGATCGGGGCGACGGTGGCGCGCACGCGCGCGGCCAGGTTGCGCTTGTCCTCGACGCAGCCCAGCACGGCCGTCGTGCAGCCGCGGTAGACCTCCGCCAGCTCGTCCTCGGACGCCTGGAAGAGGCGGTGCCACGAGAAGACGTTGCAGACCTCGGGCCGGCCGGGGATGTCGCGGCGGACGCGCTGGGGGTCGGTGATCATGGACATGACCAGGCGGTCGATCTCGTCGTCCTCCATGCCGAGGGTCAGCGCGTTGCCGTAGCTCTTGCTCATCTTGCGGTTGTCCGGGCCGAGCACGAGCGGGAACTCCGCCAGCAGCGCCTGGGGCTCGGGGAAGAGCGGCCCGAAGAGGTGGTTCATGCGGCGCACCACCTCGCGGGCCAGCTCGATGTGGGGGAGCTGGTCCTGCCCGACCGGCACCTGGGTCGCCTTGTAGAGGATGATGTCGGCCGTCTGCAGCAGCGGGTAGCCGAGGAACCCGTACGTGTCGATGCCCTCCCCGAGCTCGGCGATCTGGCCCTTGTAGGAGGGCACGCGCTCGAGCCACGGGAGCGGGGTGACCATGCCGAGCAGCGAGAGGAGCTCGGCGTGCTCGTGGACGTCGGACTGGCGGAAGACGATGCTGCGCTCGGGGTCGACGCCGACGGCGATCCAGTCGGCGACCATCTCGCGGGCGTTGTCCCGGATGTCCCCCACGTCCTCGTACGCCGTCGTGAGCGCGTGCAGGTCGACGACGCAGTAGATGCAGTCGTAGTCCTCCTGCAGGCGCACCCAGTTGCCGAGGGCCCCGAAGAGGTGGCCGACGTGGAGCTGGCCGGTGGGGCGCATGCCGGAGAAGACGCGCTGCCGGGCGGCGGGCATCTGGGCATGCTACCCACCCCCGGGTCGGCGCCCGGAGGCGGTCCCTAGACTCGGCGGGTGGCCACCCTCGAGCAGGCGGGGCCGGCGGCGCCGCCGGGCCGCCCCGGGTTCCTGTGGCGGGTCCTCTCCCCGGTCGGGGCGGTCCTCCTGGCCTTCGTCCTGCTGGTGGTGGGCGCCGGCATCCTCGACGCGACGTCGCTCTCGGACGATGCGGTGGAGACCCTGCTGTCGTTCGGCACCAGCGTCCTGCTGCTGGTCTTCGGCGTCCTGCTCTGGCTGCACCTGCCCGCCCACGAGCGCCGGGCGGCCGTTGCGCTCAAGCACTCGGCCTGGGGAGCCGTCGGGCTCGGGGTGACGATCGGGATCGGGCTCGTCATCGGCGCCGGGGCGATCATCCTCGTCGGCACGGCGATCGACCCGGTCGTGGAGCGGCGCATCGACGACATCGAGGAGATCGGCACGGCCCCGTGGATGATCGCGCTGACGGTCGTCGCCGTCGTGGTGCTCGCGCCCCTCGGAGAGGAGCTGCTGTTCCGGGGCCTGCTGCTGCGCGGGCTCGTGCGGCGGCTGCGCTTCTGGCCGGCGGCGGTGATCAGCTCGCTCCTGTTCGCGGCCGCCCACGCCGACTCGTACGTCCTGTGGCCGCGCGCGCTCTCGCTGTTCCTGACGGGCCTGGTGCTGGCGTGGCTCTACCGCTGGCGGGGATACTGGGCCTCGGTGACCGCCCATGCGACCGTGAACACCGTGGCCGCCATCGCCCTGGTCGCCTCGTCATGACCGACACCGCCGTCTTCCGCCGCCTCGACCTCTTCGCGGGTCTCGACGAGGGCGCCCTCCTCCGGGCGGTCGGCGAGCTCGACGCCGTCGTGGTGCCGGCCGGCGAGGAGTTCGACATCGCCGCCAGCGGGGCCGTGTGCGGAGTGGTCGGCGGCGGGCGGCTGGCCCTGGCCTTCATCGCCGAGGAGGATCGCGAGCGGACCATCGGGATGCTCGAGGAGGGCGACGTGATCGTGCGCCCCACCGACGGCTGGGCGGCCGTGGGGCCGCGGGTGCGCTGCTTCGCGATCGAGGACGCCCTCATGCACCTGGTCGACCGGGCCCGCCTGGAGGCGTGGATGCACGACCCGGCGCTCGCGGCGAACCTCGTCCGGGTGCTCAGCGCCCAGATCGCCGACCGCGAGCTCGCGGTGGCGATCGCTCTCGAGCCGCGCGTGGAGCGGCGCCTGCTGCTGAAGCTGCGCCAGCTCGCCGAGCGCTGGGGGCGCGTGACCCCGGACGGCATCCGCCTCGACCTGCGCCTCACCCACCAGGAGCTGGCCAACATGGTCGGAGCCGTGCGCGAGTCGGTCACCATCGCGCTGGGCCGGCTCGCCAGCGCGGGCGAGATCGAGGTGCGCAACCGCACGCTGCTCATCCGCCGGCCCGACGAGGCCGAGGACGAGGGCGACCCCGAGGCCGGCGCGCGGTGATCCTGCGGCCGCGGGGCCCGTTCTCCCTGCGCCAGTCGATCGTCGGCCGGGCCGGGGGCACCCTGCGCCTGCGCGGCGGGGAGCTCGAGATGACCGTGCGGCCGGGCGGCGCGGCGGGGCTGGCGAGGGTGCTCCAGCTCTCCGACGGGACGCTCCGCTGCGAGGTGGCCGAGGGCGACCCGGACGCGGTCGCCGCCGAGGTCCGCCGGCGCCTCTCGCTCGACGCGGACACCTCGGAGTTCCGCGAGCGCTTCCGGGACGATCCGCTGATCGGGGAGCGCCTGCGGCGGCGGCCGGGGGTCCGGCCGGTCGCGCGCGGGACGGTGGCCCAGGCGGCCGTCGCGGCCGTCGCCGGGCAGCTCGTCACCTGGGCGGAGGCCGCCGCGGTCGAGGGCCGCGTCGTCGCCGCGGCGGCCCCGCGCCGCGCCGGCCTGCGCCTGCCGCCGACGCGGGCCGAGCTGGCCGCCCTCTCCCCCGCCGAGCTGGCGGCGCGGGGCCTGTCGGCCGGCCGCGCGTCGACGCTGGCCCGCCTGCTGCGGACGCTCGACCCCGAGGCGCTGCGCGGGCACGAGTCGCGGGCAGTGGTCGCCCGCCTCACCCGGGAGCGCGGGCTCGGGCCGTGGTCGGCGGGCGTCGTCGGCCTGCTGGGCCTGGGCCGCCTCGACGTCGGCCTGGTCGGCGACCTCGGGCTGATCCGGCTGGCGACGCGCCTGAACGGGCGCCCCGCCGGCGTCGCCGACACCGCCGCGCTGCTGGCCCCCTACGGCGAGTGGGCCGGCATCGCCAGCCTCCACCTGCTCGCCCACCCGTGGGCGGTGGCTCCGGTCAGGCGCGGCGGGCGAGCGACACGGCGAACCACCCCCGCGGGTCCTCGTGCCACTCCAGGAGCCGCAGCCCCGCCTCCGCGTACATCTCCGCGACCGTCGCCCGGGTGAACTTGCAGGAGATCTCGGTGCGCATCTCCTCGCCCTCGGCGAAGCGGACCTCCATCCCCAGCGCCGCCACCCGCACGAGCTGGGGGGAGCGGGCGCGCAGGCGCATCTCGATCCACGGCGGCCCCGGGTCGTAGAGCGCGACGTGCTCGAAGGCGGCGACGTCGAAGTCGGCGCCGAGCTCGCGGTTCAGCACGCGCAGCAGGTTGAGGTTGAACTGCGCCGTCACGCCCTCGGCGTCGTCGTAGGCGGCGCGGATGCGGTCGGCGTCGCCGGCCAGGTCGGTGCCCACCAGCAGCAGGTCGTCGTCGTCCATGAGCCCGGCCACCGAGGCGAGGAAGGGGGCGCGCTCGGCCGGCTCGAGGTTGCCGATCGTCCCCCCGAGGAAGGCGACCAGGCGCGGGGCGCGCCCCGCTCGGGCACCGCCGGGAGGTGGCGCGAGAAGTCGCCCGCGACCCCGTGGACCTCGAGCCCGGGGTAGTCCTCGACCAGGCGCCCCGCCGCGGCGAGGATCGCCTCGGGGCAGACGTCGAAGGGCACGTAGCGCTCGAGCGCCCCCGCGTCGCGCATCGCGTCGAGCAGGGCGGCGGTCTTGCGCGACGCCCCCGAGCCCAGCTCCACCAGCTCGCCGACACCGTGGCGGGCGACGACGCCGTCGGCGACGCGGCGCAGGATCCGCAGCTCGGCGCGGCTCTGGTAGTACTCGGGCAGCCGCGTGATCCGCTCGAAGAGCGCGGAGCCGCGCTCGTCGTAGAAGTGCTTGGGCGGCAGCGCCTTCGGCGAGGCGGCGAGCCCGGCGAGGGCGTCGTCGGCGAGGCCCCGCCCGGCGCCGCGGGGGTGGACGTCCAGCCGGAAGGGCCGGGGGAGCAGCTCGACGCCCGACCTCACGCCCCTCCTCCGGCGTGGCCGCTCTCGCGGCGGCGACGCCCTCGTCGGCGCTCACGCGGCGTCCCGCGCCAACCGCAGCCCCGAGAAGATCTGGCGCCGCTGGGGCAGGTCCCAGTTGCGGAACGTGACCCGCGCGGCGATCGGCTGGGTGGCCCACGAGCCGCCGCGCAGCACCCGGTAGCGCGGCCCGAAGAAGACCTCGGCGTACTCGGGGTACGGGAAGGCGCGGAACCCCGGGTAGCCCTCGAAGGGCGTCAACGTCCACTCCCAGGCGTCGCCGAGCATCCCGCGGCACCCGCTCGGGGCCGCCGGGTAGGCGCCGCGCGCGGCGGGCGCGAACGCGAGCTGGTCGAGGTTCGCCGCCCCCGGGCCGTCCGGTGCGCCCTGGGCCGCGAGCTCCCACTCGGCCTCCGTGGGCAGGCGGGCGCCGGCCCACGCCGCGTGGGCGTCGGCCTCGTGGGCGGAGACGTTGCAGAGCACCCGCTCGGGATCGACGGGCTCGCGGCGGTCGAAGCTCCGGTCGAGCCAGCCGCCGTCGCCGTCGGGCTCCCAGTAGAGGGGAGCGTCGACCTGCTCCTGCTCCCGCCACTCCCAGCCGGCGGCGGTCCACAGCTCGCGCCGGCGGTAGCCCCCGTCCTCCATGAACGCCAGGTGCTCGCCGCACGTGACCGGGTCGCGCGCGATCCGGAACGGCGCCACCTCGCGCCGGTGGACGGGGCGCTCGCAGTCGTAGGCGAAGGGCCCCTCCCGGGCGCCCATCGCGAAGGCGCCGCCCGCGATCTCGACCCAGCCGCCGGCCGGGCCCGCCGGGGCGGGCAGGGGGCGGCGCGCGGGCGGGGCGTAGCGGCCCGGCGGGAGCATCTGCAGGCACTGCAGGATGGTCTCGGTGTGCTGGGCCTCGTGCTGGGCGACCAGGTCGAAGACGAAGCCGCGCGCCGTCAGGGGGTCGGCGTCGGCGGAGAGGTCGGCCCGCGCGAGCGCCTCCAGCGCGCGGGCGCGCACCTCGTCGAGGTAGCGGCGCGCCGCCGCCTCGTCGAGGATCGGGACGTCGGACCTGCGGGCGCGGGGCGTCTCGATCGCGTCGTAGACCTCCTCCAGCTCCGGGTGCAGCGACGGCGCGCCGGTCAGGCCCCGCACGAGCCACAGCTCCTCATAGGCCGCGATGTGGCCCAGGTCCCAGAGCGGCGGGCTGAGCAGCGGCGTGTGCTGGCGCGCCATGTCCTCGGGGCTCAGCGGCGCGAGCAGGGCCCGGGTGCGGGCGCGGGTGTCCTCGAGGCGGCCGGCGACGGTCGTGGACAGCGCGCTCACGCCCTCGAGGATCCCCGATCGCCGTGGGACCGCCGTGTGAGCGGCCTCACAGCGTGCGGTGCCTCACTAAGTGGGATCCCTCACGGCGGCCGGGTGATCCGCCGGACGCGGTGAAACGTCGGTTGCGGCGACGGTGACCCTTCGGATCGCGGCCCTCTTGCCACTACCATCCGCGGGCATGCGTGAGGCCACGCGCAGCCGACCTCCCGCGCGCGGCCGCCGCCCCGCGCCGCGCACCCGCCGCCGTGCCCGGTGGCGGCTGCCGTTCGGGCCCGGGGGGCGGGTCGCCGCCGCGCTCCTCGGCCTGCTGATCGTCGTGCTCGGCGTGGGCGCCGCGCTCGGCGCGGCGCGGGACGACGGCGACGCCCCGGCGGGGGTCGAGGTGGAGGGCGTGAACGTCAGCGGGCTCAGCCCCGACGAGGTGGAGCGGGCCGTGCGCTACCGCGCCCGCCAGCTCATGGCGCAGCCGGTCGTGATCGTGCGCGACGACGCGCCCGAGCGGCCGGTCAAGGTGGCGCGGTCGAGCCTCGGCGCCCGGCCCCAGATCGAGCGCGCGGTCGACGAGGCGCTCGAGCCCCGCAGCCTCGGCGGCAGGATCCTCGGCGGCCTCGGGGTCGCGCCGACGCGCGAGGTCGACATCGGCTTCACCGTCCGCCAGGCGCGGGTGAACGCCGTGGTCGACCGCGTCGCCGGCGACCTCGACGACCCGCCGGTGCCCGCGCGGCTGCGCGTCACCAAGGACGACATCGTCGTCGTGCCCGGCAAGGGGGGCTTCGGCATCGACGAGTTCGCGCTGCGCGACCGCATCGCGGCGATGCCCCAGGCGCCGATCGACGTGGCCGTGGGGCAGCAGCCGCCACCGGTCACGGAGGAGGCGGCCGAGGCGGCGCGCGAGCTCGCCCTGCGCGTGGTGGCCCGTCCGGTCGAGGTCTCGCTCCAGGGCCGCGGCGTCCCGATCGAGCCGGCGGTGCTGCGCTCGGCCCTCCGCTTCGCTCCCGACCCGCCGGAGATGAGGGTGCGGCTCGACCCGGACACTCTCTACCGGGAGATCGCGTCGGCCTACTCGACGCGCGAGCAGCCGGCGCGGGACGCGTCCTGGAGGCTCAACGGGGCGACGGCCACGCTGGTGCCGTCGCGGGTGGGGCGCAGCCTCGACATGGAGGCGATCGCCGCGTCGATCGTCGACGCCCCGGGGGGCCCCGCGGTGCGCGCGCGCTTCCAGGTGAGCCAGCCGGAGCTCACCACCGACGAGGCCCGCGCGCTGCGCATCACCGAGCTGGTCTCGGAGTTCTCGACCCCCTACAACTGCTGCGAGCCGCGGGTCACCAACATCGCGCGCGCGGCCGAGACGCTCGACGGCTGGGTCATCCGCCCCGGCTGGACCTTCTCCCTCAACGACGCCCTCGGGCCGCGCACGACCGAGCGGGGCTACGTCGAGGCCCCGCAGATCCTCGGCGGCAAGCTGGAGGACGGGGTGGGCGGCGGCGTCTCGCAGGTCTCGACCACCCTGTACAACGCGGCCTTCTTCGCGGGCATGGAGATCCTCGACCACACCCCGCACCAGTTCTGGATCTCGCGCTACCCCGAGGGCCGCGAGGCCACCCTCTCCTACGGCGGCCCCGACCTGGTCTTCAAGAACGACTGGGACGCCGGGGTCCTGATCGACGCCGTCGCCGGCGACAACGCCGTCACGATCCGCTTCTACTCGTCCAAGCTCGGGCGGCGGGTCGAGACCGAGACGGGCGAGAGGACCGACTTCGAGGAGCCGGAGATCAACGAGACCGTCAACCCGGAGCTCGAGCCCGGCGCGCGCGTCGTCGAGCAGTACTCGGGTGGCCAGGGCTTCACGGTGAGCTACACGCGCGAGGTCTGGCAGGACGACGAGCTCAAGCGCGACGAGAGCTACACCTGGCACTACTCGGCCCAGGACGCCTTCGTGGAGCTGGGGCCGCCGGCGCCCAAGCCCAAGCGCAAGGCCCCGGGCGCGGGCACCGCGCCCGACGAGCCGGCCGCGCCCGCCGACGAGGGCGGCGGGGCCACGACCGAGGAGCCGGCCGCCCAGGCGCCGACCCCGTAGAGCCGTGGCCCCCGCTGCCCGCGCTTGCCCCGGGCGGCCGCGAGGGCGAACATGTGTTCGTGCCGCCCGGGGCCACGATCCTGCACGCCGACCTCGACGCCTTCTACGCGTCGGTCGAGCAGCGGGACGACCGCCGCCTGCGCGGGCGGCCGGTCATCGTCGGCGGGGGCGTCGTGCTCGCCGCCAGCTACGAGGCGCGGGCGGCGGGCGTGCGCTCGGCGATGGGCGGGCGGCGGGCGCGGCGCCTCTGCCCCGAGGCGATCGTCGTCGAGCCGCGCTGGACGGCCTACGTCGAGGCCAGCCGGGCCGTGTTCAGGGTCTTCGAGCGGACCTCGCCGCTCGTCGAGGGCCTGTCGATCGACGAGGCCTTCCTCGACGTGCGCGGGCTCGAGCGGATCGCGGGCTCGCCGGCCGAGATCGCGGCGGACCTGCGGCGGCGCGTGCGCGAGGAGGTGGGGCTGCCGATCTCGGTGGGCGTGGCGACGACCAAGTTCCTCGCCAAGGTGGCCAGCGCCGTCGCCAAGCCGGACGGCCTGCTGGTCGTGCCGGCGGGCGGCGAGCGGGCCTTCCTCCACCCGCTGCCGGTCGAGGCGCTCTGGGGCGTCGGCCCGGCGACGGCCGGGCGGCTGCGCGCGCGCGGGCTCGCGACGGTCGGGCAGGTCGCCCGCCTCGACGAGACCGCGCTGGTGGCGCTCCTGGGCCAGGCGGTCGGGCGGAAGATGCACGCGCTGGCCCACAACCGCGATCCCCGCCCCGTCCGGCGTGGGCGGGGGCGGCGCCGCTCGGTGGGGTCGCAGTGCGCCAGGGACTTCACCTCACGGCCGCCCGAGGCGATGGACCGGACGCTGGTCGCCCTGGCCGACCGCGTGGCGCGGCGCACCCGGCGGTCCGGCCGCATCGGCCGCACGATCGTCCTGCGGATGCGCTACGGCGACTACACCCGCGCCGCGCGGTCGCGCACCCTCCCCGACGCCACGGCCGACACCCGGGCGATCCTGGCCGCCGCCCGGGAGCTCCTCGACGAGGCCCGGCCCGCCATCGAGCGCCGGGGCCTGACCCTGCTCGGCATCGCTCTCACGAACCTCGACGACGGCGGCCCCGTGCAGCTGGTGCTGCCGATCGACGGCGAGCGCCACCGCGCCCTCGACGCCGCCGTCGACCGCGTCCGCGAGCGGTTCGGCACCACCTCCCTGACGCGGGCCTCCCTGAGCGGCGAGCACCGCGGCCTGGCGCCCTGGCTGCCCCCGGACTGACCGTCAGCGGCGCCCGTCCCCGCCGTCCTCGAAGAACGCCGTCAGCTCCTCCACGGTCTCGCGCGGTGCCTCCTCCGGGACGAAGTGGCCGCCCGGCATCGCGCGCCCGCGCACGTCCTCCGCGACGGCCTGCCACGTCGCCAGGACGTCGTAGATGCGGCCCATGCGGCCCTCTTCCCCCCACAGGACCAGCAGGGGGCAGGCCACGCGGCGATCGGCGTCCGCCGCGTCGTGCTCGAGGTCGATCGACGCCCCGGCGCGGTAGTCCTCGCACGAGGCGTGGATGGCCTCGGGGCGCGAGAACCACCGCGCGTACTCGCGGATCGCCGCCTCGTCGACCGGGGTGGCGGTGCCGGACCAGCGCCGCACGGTCTCGCGCAGGAACCACTCCGGGTCGCGGCCGATCATGGTCTCGGGCAGGCCGTCCGGCTGGATCAGGAAGAACCAGTGGTAGTACGAGGTCGCCACGGCCTGGTCGACCGTCCGGAACAGCGTCGCGGTGGGGACGATGTCGAGCAGCGCGGCCCGGCTGACCCGCTCGGGGTGGTCGCGGAGCATGCGGTGGGCGACGCGGGCGCCGCGGTCGTGGCCGGCGAGGGCGAAGCGCCCGTGCCCCAGGCGCTCCATCAACAGCACCATGTCGCGCGCCATCGCCCGCTTGGAGTAGCCCTCGTGGTTCTCGCCGTCGGGCGGGGTCGAGCTGTCGCCGTAGCCGCGAAGGTCGGCGGCGACCACCGTGAAGCGCTCCGCCAGCGCGGGGGCGACGCGGTGCCAGCAGGTGCGGGTCTGGGGGTATCCGTGCAGCAGGAGCAGGGGCGGCCCCGCGCCCGCCGTCTCGTAGGCGATCGTCGCCTCGCCGACGTCCTCCGCGCCCTCCCGGAAGCCCTCGATCACGGGGCGGATCCTCTCACGGAGGCGGCGCGCCGGGGCGGGAATCCGCCCCGGCATCTGCGTCGGCGGCTACCGGCGGGGCGCCACCAGCACCTTGGCGCCCAGGCTGCCCGCCGGCAGGAGGGCGGCGTTGCCCGCGTACGCCGCGCGGACGGTCCAGTTGCCCACCGTCCGCAGCCGGATCGTGAAGCCGAAGCGGCCCCGGTTGTTGGTCTTGACCTTGCCGATGCGCTTCCAGCCGCCCCGAGCCGCGAACCGCTGGACGTCGATCTGGACCCGGCGCAGCGCCGGCGCCGTCCGTCCCTTGCAGGAGAGCCTGGCGCCCTTTCGCACCCCGAGCCGCCCGGGCCCGAACCGGACCTTCCGCGCGCCGACCTTGCAGCTGTAGACGATCCGCACCCCCTTCCGCGGGGCCGCGACAGGCTGCGGCGCCACCGGCCGCACGTAGGCCTGGGCCGCGCGCACGGCGGCGTCGGCGTTGATGATCCCCGCCCCGAACTGCGGGTCCCTGCCCTGGGCGCCGACATCGGTCGCCGTGGTCATGATCAGGTTCTGGATCTCGCCCGCGGTCAGGTCGGGCCGGATCGCCTTCATGAGCGCCGCGAGCCCGGCGACGATCGGGGCGGCCATGGACGTTCCGTTCAGGAACCGGTAGGGCGCCGCCTGGCCGTTGCCCAGAATGATCCCCGGCGCCCGGAGGTCCCAGGTCGAGAGGATCTGGAAGCCGGGGGCGGCGATGTTGACGAAGTTGCCGTTGGTGGAGAAGTCCGTCACGGCGTTGTTCGGGTCGGTGGCCGCGACCGCGAACACCGTCGCATCCAGGCCGGCCGGGTAGTGGATCGTGCCGCGCTGCTGCGGGTCGCCCTGGGTGTTGCCGGCCGCCGCCACCATCAGCACGCCCTTCCCCGCCGCGTATGCCACCGCGTCGGCCAGCGCCTGGTGGTAGCGCGCCGTGCCGAACGACATGTTGATGATGTGGGCGCCGTTGTCGGCCGCCCAGCGGATCCCCTCGACGGCGTCGCCGACGAACTTGGCGTCGGCCGTATCGCCGACCTGGAAGTTGAGCGACACCTTGACCGGCAGGATGACCGTGTCGAAGCCGGCACCGGAAACGCCGATCAGGTTGTCCGTCGCGGCGCCCACGAGGCCCGCGACGTGGGTGCCGTGAAGGCTGTTGTTGTCGGGGTTCGCGATCGCCTCCTGGATCTGCTCGGCCGACGCGCGCACGTTGGAGCTGCGGTACGGGCCGGTCTGGCGCTCGGCGTTGTATCCGCTCGCGAACTTGTTCCTGAGGTCGGGATGCTCGGTATCGAACTCGCTGTCGACGATGGCGACCCTCACGGCCGAGCTGCCCCGCGAGACGTCCCAGGCGGCGAAGAAGTTCGCCTGCCTCCAGTGGTAATCGGAGACGATCCCCTGGTTGGTCGTGAGCGGGTTGCTGGTGAACGGGTCGCGGGGGATGAGGTCCGTCGCGAGCGACTCCCCGCGCCGCTGGTAGTCGAGCCGGAAGACACGCCCGTCCTTCAGGAGGCCACGGGCCGCGGCGAGCGGATCGCCCTCGGAGACCTCGAGCTCCACCCAGCCGAGCTCGGGGAACGACCGCGCCAGGGCCAGGCCGTTGTCGCGGGCGATATCGGCCGCGTCGGCGCCGGGGGCGACCTTCGCGAGCAGAGACGGAGGGCGGTCGGCCGCCGCGTCGCCCGGCGCCGCCCCCGCGGCCGGCACCCCCGCGAGCGCCGCGCCGCCGGCCAGCGCGAGTGAGGCGCCGAGCAGGCCGATGCGGGCGCGGGCGCGTGGTCGTGGCGAGGGCGGCATTGGGGACCTGTCCTTTTCGGCGAATTTCGTCGAATCGAAGGGTGCCCTGAGCGTCGGCCCACTGTCCATACGCCGTTCGGCGTAGGACCCCCTCAGACGGCGGGGAGGGCCCCGAGCGCCCGCGCCGTGGCGGCCGCCCGGGTGCGGACGCCCAGGCGGTCGAAGACGTGCTCCAGGTGCTTCTGCACCGTCCGGGGGCTCACCCCGAGGGCGTACGCCACCTCGCCGTTGGTCGCGCCCTGGGCGACCAGGGCGAGGACCTCGGACTGGCGCCGGCTCAGGCCGAGCGCGGCGAGCGACGCCGGGCTGGGCGGGGGGGCTGGCACGCGAGCAGCAACGCGTCCGGCTCCGGCGGCGCGGCGCCGGGCAGCCACGTTGCGCACAGGCGGCCGGCGGGCCCGTCTTGGAGGAAGGCGGGGGGCGGCTCGAGCCCCGGACTGCGCCACAGGCCGACCCAGTCGGCGAGCGCCTCCGGCAGGACGCCGGCCGTCGCCGGCCGCGGCAGGTGGGCCGCCATCAGCTCCCGCGCCCCCGGGCTGGCGAAGGCGACCGAGCCGTCGCGCCCCAGGATGACCACGCCGCGCCCCTCGGCGTCGGCGACCCGCTGCAGCAGGGAGGCCAGCGCCCTGTCGCGCTCCCGGAAGCCGGCGAGGCTCTCGGCCTCGGCGGCTTCGCCGACGAGCGCCGGCGCCTTCTCGACGTCGCGCGATCCCAGTGCCGTCGTCATGGCGCGGCGGACGGTACGTCCGGCTGCGGGGGCGCCACAACCCCCGAACGGCCTGTCCTCCCGGCCGGTCGGGGGAGTCTCAGGCTCAGTCCCGGCGCGTCACCGCGAGCTTGGCGCGCGGCCCCGCCGACGCGGCGCGCGTCGGCGTGGCGGCCACGGCGGCGCGGATCGTCCACCGCCCCGTCGTCCTCAGCCGCACGGTGAAGTCGACGAGGCCGGCGGCCGTGGTGGAGACCGTTCCGACCCTCACCCACCGGCCGTCCACCAGGCGCTGCACCTGGAGGCGCGCACCGCGTAGCGCGGGGGTCGTGCGCCCGCGGCAGACGAGGCGCGCGCCGTGCGCGACGGCCAGACGGCGAGCCCCGGTGGGCACCGCCTTCGCCCCCACCGTGCAGCGGTAGCGCAGCCGCGCGGTGAGGCGGAGCACCGGGCCCGCCGGCGCGGGCAGGGCCGCCGGGCTCGGCGGGGGGACCGCCACGGCGGCGCCCGCCGTGGCCCGCAGCGCCGACTCGGCGTCGATGATGCCCGCGCCGTACTGGACGTCGCGGCCGGGCGCCCCCCGGTCGACCGCCGTCGCCTCGAGGATCGACGCGATGCTCGTCGGCGGCGAGGTCCGGGCGCAGGTCGCGCATCAGGCCGCCGAGGCCGGCCACGATGGGCGACGCCATCGAGGTGCCGCTGAGCGAGAAGTAGCCGGTGAGCCGGCTGCCCTGCAGGAGCTGCCCCGGCGCCCGCGTGTCCCAGGTGGACAGGATTCTGACCCCCGGCGCGGAGACGTCGACGTAGGCGCCGTTGGTGGAGAAGGACGTGATGGTCCCGGACGTGTCCACGGCTCCGACGGCGACGACCCCCGGCAGGGCGGCGGGGTACAGCGGGACCCCGGGCGCGCTCGCCTGCGTGTTCCCGGCCGCGGCGACGGGCAGCACGTCGCGCGAGACCGCGTAGGCCACCGCATCGGCGAGCGCCTGGTGATAGGTCCCGCTGCCGAAGGACATGTTCATCACGCGCGCGCCGGCGTCCGTGGCCCAGAGGATGCCGTCGACGACGTTGGCCACGTAGGTGGCGTCGCCCTGCGGCGTCCTCGGGACGGTGAGGGTGACCTTGACCGGCAGCAGCGCCGAGTCGAAGCCGGCGCCCGAGACCCCGCTGCCGTTGTCCGTCGCCGCGCCCGCCAGGCCGGCCACGTGCGACCCGTGGAGGTCGTTGTCGTTGGGGAGCGTGTTGGCCTCCGCGATCTGCGCGTCGGTCGCGCGGACGTTCGCCGTTTGGTACGTCCCGGCGAACTGGCGCTCGGCGTTGTAGGCGCCCGCGACCTTCCCCGCCAGCTCGGGGTGGAGGGTGTCGATCTCGCTGTCGAGCACCGCGATCCGGGTGGCGGCGCTGCCCCGCCCGAGGTCCCAGGCGGTGAAGAAGCGCGGCAGCTGCCACTGCCAGTCGGTGCTCGCGCCGCCGATGGTCCCCGGGGTGGCGGTGAACGAGTCGCTGGGGACGATCTGCGTCTCGAACGCGTCGCCCCGCCGTTGCCAGTCGAGCCGGAACACGCGCCCGTCGTCGAGCAGCTCCTCCCGCGCCGTCGCCACGTCGCCGCCGGGCACCGCGAACTCGGCCCAACCGATCTGCGGGAAGGCGCGCGCAAGGGTCACGCCGGCGTCGCGGGCGACGTCGCGGGCATCCGCGCCGGCCGGCAGCTTGGCGAGCACCGAGGGCGCGCCCGCCGCGACCGGCGCCGCCGCGAGGACAGCGGCGATCGCCGCGAGGACGGCGATCCGCCTCATCCCGCGTACAGCCCCACGCCGTGGACGTCGTGCGCAGCGTCCATCACTGCCTCTGCGACCGTGGGGTGCGCGTGGATCATCAGCCCGACCTCCCGCGCGGAGATCCCGTAGAGAATGGCGATTCCGAGCTCGTGGATGAGGTCGGTGGCGTGGGGCCCCATGATCGTGGCGCCCACGAGCCGGTCGGAGGACCGGTCGACCACCATCCGGCAGAACCCGAGCGTCTCGCCGAGGGCCAGCGCCTTGCCGTTGGCGCCCAGGCGCCCGGTCCCGACGGTCACGTCCGTCCCCGCCTCCCGCGCGGCCTCCTCGGTGAGCCCCACCCGCGCGATCTCGGGGAGAGTGTAGACGCAGGTCGGCACCAGCGCGCGGTCGAGGACGCGGGGCCCGTCGAGGGCGGTCTCGACGGCGTTGGCGCCCTCGGCCTGGCCGAGGTGGGCGAGCTGCGGCCCGGGGATGGCGTCGCCCACCGCGTAGACGTCGCCCACGCCGGTGCGCAGGTGGTCGTCGACGACGATCAGCCCACGCTCGGTGCGGATGCCCAGCTCCTCGAGGCCGATGTCGGCGGTGTTCGGTGCCCGCCCGACCGCCACCAGCGCGCGCGCGGCCGACCGCTCGGACCCGTCGGCGAGGCGCACGGTCAGGCCGTCGGCGCGGTACTCCACCACCTCCTCGACCGTGGTGCCGGTCAGGACCTCGACGCCCTGGCGCCGCAGGGCCTGGGTCATCGTCTGGCTGACCCGGCGCTCCTCGGTCGCCAGGATCGCCGGCAGCGCCTCCACGACCGTCACGCGGCAGCCCAGCGGCGCGAGCATCGAGGCGAACTCGCACCCGATGATCCCGCCGCCCACGATCAGGATGCTGTCGGGAAGCTCCTCCATCTCGAGCGCCGTCGTCGAGGTGAGCACGGCCGGCTGGTCCGGGTCGAGGACCGGCAGGCGCGAGGGCTCCGAGCCGGTGGCGACCACGATCGTGGGCGCCGACAGCTCCTGAACGCCGTCGGCCGTCTCCACCGCGACCCGGTCGGGCCGCGTCAGCCAGCCGTCGCCGCGCACGACGGTCACGCCGCGGCGCTCGCAGGCCTGCTCGACGCCGCCGCGCATGCGCGCCGCGATGCCCATGGCCCGGTCGCGCATCACCGGCCAGTCGATGCCCACCTCGCCCAGGGCGATGCCCCAGTCGGATGCCTCGCGCAGCCGCGACACCAGCTCGGACGAGGCCAGCAGCGCCTTGGTCGGGATGCAGCCCCGGTTGACGCAGGTGCCGCCGAGCAGGTCGCGCTCGACGAGGATCACGCTCGCCCCGAGCTGCGCCGCCCTCAGGGCCGCAACGTCGCCCGCCGGCCCGCCGCCGAGCACCAGGACGCGGGCGTCCGGCATTCCCTACCCGGGCGCGGCGGGACGGGGCTGGCGGACGACCGGGGTGCGGGCTGCGGCGGCCTCGTCGAGGCGCCGGACCGGGGTGGAGTAGGGCGCCTGGCGGGCGATCTCGGGATCCTCGGCCGCCTCGCGGAGGATCTCGGACACGACCTCGGCGAACGCCTCGAGCGTCTCGCGGGTCTCGGTCTCGGTCGGCTCCACCAGCAGCGCCTCCTCCACGAGGAGGGGGAAGTACACCGTCGGCGGGTGATAGCCGAAGTCGAGCAGGCGCTTGGCCAGGTCGGTCGTGCGGATGCCGAGGTCGCGCTTCATCGGCGCCCCTGAGAGCACGAACTCGTGCATGCAGCGCTCGCCGAACGCCAGTGGCAGGTGCTCGCCGACGCCCGGACGCTGCAGCAGCGCCAGCAGGTAGTTGGCGTTGAGCACCGCGATCTCGGACGCCTCGCGCAGGCCCTCGGCGCCGAGCGAGCAGATGTACGCGTACGAGCGCACGAAGACCCCGTAGTTGCCCTGGAAGCCACGCAGGCGGCCGATCGACTTGGGCCGGTCCTCGTCGAGGTCGAACGTCGGCCCGTCGCCGTCGCGGCCCTCGTCGCGGACGATGCGCGGCACCATCAGGTACGGCTCGATGCGGTCGGAGACCGCGATCGGCCCGGCCCCCGGGCCGCCCCCGCCGTGCGGCTGCGTGAACGACTTGTGCAGGTTGAAGTGCACGATGTCGAAGCCCATGTCGCCCGGGCGGCTGATGCCCATGACCGCGTTGAGGTTCGCGCCGTCGTAGTAGAGCGTGGCGCCGGCGTCGTGGACGATGCGGGCGATCTCCTCGATGTTCGGGTCGAAGAGGCCGAGCGTGTTGGGGTTGGTGAGCATCAGGCAGGCGACCCGGTCGTCGGCCAGCCGCCTCAGGTCCTCGAGGTCGACGCCGCCGTCGGGCGCGGTGCCGACCTTCACGACCTCGTAGCCGGCCATCGTGACGGTCGCCGGGTTGGTGCCGTGGGCGGTGTCGGGGGTCAGCACCAGGGTGCGGTCGTCGCCCCGGTCGGCGTGGTAGGCGCGGGTGAGCAGCACGCCCGCCAGCTCGCCGTGCGAGCCCGCGCTGGGCTGCAGCGAGACGTGGGGCAGCCCCGAGACCTCGGCGAGCGCCCGCTCCAGGCTCCACATCAGCTCGAGCGCCCCCTGGGCGCGCCGCGGCGACTGGAAGGGGTGCAGGCGCGAGTGGCCCGGCAGCGCGGCGACCCGCTCGTGGAGCTTGGGGTTGTGCTTCATCGTGCACGACCCCAGCGGGTAGAAGCCGGTGTCGAGGTCGAAGTTGCGCTTGCTGAGCCGGTTGTAGTGGCGCACGATCTCCGGCTCGGAGACCTCGGGGAGCTCGGGCGGCGCATCGCGGCGCAGGCGAGCGGGCAGGAGCTCGTCGAGCGGGCGCTCGGGCACGTCGAGGCCGGGCGCCACGAAGGCGCGCCGCCCCGGCCGCGAGCGCTCGTAGATCGTCGTCGCGCCCTCGCGCTGCTGGGGGGTCTGGACGGCGGCGCTCATACGGCGGCCCCCGTCTCGAGGCCGGCCGCGCGGGCCGGGCTCTCGGCGGCCACCGCGCGGCCGAGCACGTCGGCGAGCCGGTCGATGTCGGCCCGGCTGCGGCGCTCGGTGATCGCCACCAGGAGGCCGTCGGGGTGCTCGGGGTAGTGCCGCCCGAGCGGGAGGCCGGGGTTGACGCCCTCGGCCGCGCAGCGCTCGACCACGGCCTCGACCGGGGCGTCCAGCGCCAGGGCGAACTCGCGCGCGACCGGCTGGTCGTGCAGCGCGCTCACCCCGGGGAGGGCCGCGAGCGTCGTGCGGGCGTAGTCGGCCCGGCGCAGCATCAGCTCGGCCAGCTCCACGGCACCCCGCTTGCCGAGCCAGGAGAGGTAGATCACGCCGGCCAGGGCGTTGAGGACCTGGGCCGTGCAGATGTTGTGGGTCGCCCGCTCGCGCCGGATGTGCTGCTCGCGGGTCTGCAGCGTGAGGACGAAGCCGCGGCGCCCGTCGACGTCGCGCGTCTCGCCGGCGATGCGGCCCGGCATGCGGCGGAGGTGCTCCTCGCGGGCCGCGAGGAAGCCGAACGAGGGCCCGCCGTAGTCGAGGCGGTTGCCGAGCGACTGCCCCTCGCCCACCGCCACGTCGGCGCCCAGCTCGCCGGGCGTGCGCAGCAGCGCGAGCGGCAGCGGATCGCAGGCCACGACCGCGAGCGCGCCCGCCTCCCTCGCCGCCGCGATCAGCGGCTCGAGGTCCTCGACGGCGCCGAGGAAGTTGGGCTGCTGCAGGATCACGGCGGCCGTGTCGGGCCCGATCAGGGCCCGGAGCTCGGCCAGGTCGGTCGCCCCCTCGCGCAGCGGGGCCTCGACGACGCGCTGGCGGTAGCCGGGCGCCAGGGTCGCGAGCGTCTCGCGGCTGTGCGGGTGGACGCCGCGCGAGACCACGATCTCGCCCCGGCCGTTGGCCAGCTTGGCCAGGTAGGCCGCCGACCCGACCGCCGAGGGGCCCTCGTAGAGCGAGGCGTTCGAGACGGGGAGGCCGGTGAGCTCGCTGATGGCCGTCTGGTACTCGAACATCACCTGGAGGCCGCCCTGGGAGATCTCGGGCTGGTAGGGCGTGTAGGGGGTGAGGAACTCCGACCGGGCCAGGATCGAGTCGATCAGCGCCGGGACGTAGTGGTCGTACATGCCGCCGCCGAGGAAGGTCACCTCGTCGTCGGCCGAGGTGTTGCGGGCCGCGAGGTCGGCCAGGTGGGCGGCCACCTCCTGCTCGGGACGGCCCGGAGGCAGGTCGAGCGGCCGCCCCAGGCGCACGCCGGCCGGGATGCCGGCGAAGAGCTCGTCGATCGAGGCGACCCCGATCTCGGCGAGCATCGCCCGCAGGTCGTCGTCGGTGAGGGAGGTGTAGACGGACATCAGCCCTCCTCGCCCTCGCCGCCTCTCGGCGGGCGGCGGCGCTCGTCGGGCCCGGTCACAGGCCCGCGAGGTACGCGCGGTAGGCCGGCTCGTCCATGAGGGCGTCGAGCTCGGCCGGGTCGGACAGGCGCACCCGGATGAGCCAGCCCTCGCCGTAGGGGTCCTCGTTGACGACCTCGGGCCGGTCCTGCACCGCCGCGTTGACGGCCAGCACCTCGCCGCTGGCGGGGGCGTAGATGTCCGACACGGCCTTCACGGACTCGAGCTCGCCGTAGGAGGCGTCCTTCGACACGGTCGCGCCCACGGCGGGCGGCTCGTAGTAGACGACCTCGCCGAGGGCGTCCTGCGCGTACCAGGTGATCCCGAAGACGGCCTCGTCACCCTCGGTGCGCACCCAGTCGTGCTCGGGGTGGTAGCGGAGGTCGCTCGGGTAGGACTCGTCTGCCATCGGTCTCCTTCACTCCCTCGGGGACGTGGCCACCAGCGGGCGGCGGGCGGTGCGGGCGGACTTCGGCCGGCCGCGGACGTCGATGACGATGTCGTGGTCCGGCGCGGCCACCGGCGCGGGGACGTAGGCCATGCCGATGCCGACGTCCAGCGTCGGCGACAGCGTCCCGCTCGTCACGGTCCCCGCCGGGCTGCCCTCCACGAGCACGTCCTGACCGGGGCGCGGGATGCCCGGCTCGGTCAGGCGGAAGATGGCCAGCCGCTCCGGCGTCCCCTCGGCGGCCTGGCGGCGCATGGGCTCGGCGCCGAAGAAGCGGCCGCCGTCAACGTCGCAGGCCCAGCGCAGGCCGGCCTCGATCGGGGTGCGCTCGCGCGAGAGCTCCTGCCCGTAGAGCGGGTAGCCCATCTCCAGGCGCAGGGTGTCGCGCGCGACCAGCCCGGCGGGCTCGGGCGGGTCGTCGCCCGACATGAGGGCGTCCCAGACGGCGGGGGCCCCGTCCCACGGGCACATCAGCTCCACCCCGGGCTCGCCGGTGTAGCCGGTGCGGGCGATGAGGCAGGGCACGCCGGCGACCATGTCCTCGCCCACGTCGAAGTAGTCGAGCGAGAGGGCCAGCGGGGTCGCCAGGTGCGGGCTGAGGGCGGCCTTCCACCCCGGCCCCTGGAGGGCCATCATCGCCACCTCGCGGGAGCGGTCGGCGAGCGCCACGCCCGCGGGCAGCCGGTCGGCGAGCCGGTCGCGGCAGGCGGCGACGTTCGAGGCGTTGACCACCAGCAGGAAGCGGTCGGCGAGGGCGTAGGCGATGAGGTCGTCGATGACGCCCCCGTCGTCCTCGCACATCAGCGTGTACTGGCCCCGGCCGGGGCCGATCTCGTCGATGTCGTTCGTGAGCAGCCGGGCGAGCGCGTCGCGGGCGCCCGGGCCGCTCACCTCGAGCTGGCCCATGTGGGACACGTCGAAGACGCCGCTGCGCTCCCGCACCGCCCGGTGCTCCGCGCGGGCGGTCGAGTAGTACAGGGGCATGTCCCACCCCGCGAAGGCCCCCATCCGCGCCCCCAGCGCGGCGTGCCGGCCGTGCAGGGAGGTGCGCGAGAGGGTGGCCGCCATGCGGCCTGACGCTACCACGCGCCCCCGGCGCGCGGCCGGGGGCCGTGGAGGCGCCTAGGAGCCCTTGAGGAAGTCCGGGATCTCGAGGGCGTCGTCGGGGACCTCGAGGCTCTTGCGGTCCTGCGCCTCGAGGGTGATCGTGGGCGCCGGGCGGCCGTTGTCCTCCTTGTCCCGGCGGCGGGGCGCGGCGGCTCCCGCGCGCTCGCGGCGGCCGAAGCGCGGCTCCGACAGCTCGGCGGAGCCCGCCGCGTCGAAGCCGGTCGCGATCACCGTCACGCGCAGCATGTCGCCGGCGTTCTCGTCGATGACGGCCCCGAAGATGACGTTGCAGTCGTCGTGGGCCGCCTGCCGGATGATCCCGGCCGCCTCGTCGATCTCGAACAGGCCCAGGTCCGGCCCGCCGGTGATGTTCAGGAGCACGCCGGTGGCGCCGGCGACCGTCGTCTCCAGCAGCGGCGACGAGATCGCCGCCTTGGCCGCCTCGGCCGCGCGGTTCTCGCCCGAGGCCGTCCCGATCCCCATCAGCGACGCCCCGGCGTCCTGCATGATCGTGCGGACGTCGGCGAAGTCGAGGTTGATCAGGCCGGGCACCGTGATGAGGTCGGTGATGCCCTGCACCCCCTGGCGGAGGACGTCGTCGGCCATGCTGGAAGGCGTCGATGATCGAGGTGCGCCGCTCGACGACCTCGATCAGGCGCTCGTTGGGGATGATGATGACCGAGTCGACCTGCTTCTCGAGCGCGGAGATGCCCTCCTCGGCGCGCCGGGTGCGCTGGGCCCCCTCGAAGGTGAACGGGCCGCGTGACCACGCCCACGGTCAGCGCGCCCTGCTCGCGCGCCGTCTGGGCGATCACCGGCGCCGCCCCGGTGCCCGTGCCGCCGCCCTCGCCGGCGGTCACGAAGACCATGTCGGCGCCGCGGACGGCCTCCTTCAGCTCCTCGCGGCTCTCCTCGGCGGCGGCCGAGCCCACCCGCGGGTCGGCGCCCGCGCCGAGGCCCTTGGTGATCGTGCCGCCGATGTGCACCTTGACGTCGGCGTCCGACATCGAGAGCGCCTGGGCGTCGGTGTTGACGGCGATGAACTCCACCCCGCGAACGCCGGCGTCGATCATCCGGTTGACGGCGTTCGTGCCGCCGCCGCCGACCCCCACCACCTTGATCACGGCCAAGTAGTTGCTCGTCTCCACCTGTGCTCGCCTCCCGGCCGAAACGACCTGCTCACACGCCGTTTTGGTCAACCCTCAAGCGATGCTCGAGGCCACTTCACACCCCTGAGGGCCGTTGAACGACCGGTCTCAGGCACGACTCCACCAGCCTGGAAAGTAGTGTCGGCCACCCGGGGTGTCAAGCAAGGGTCGAGCATAAGTTGAGTCTTTTTGCGCGCGGTGCGGCAAAGTCTCGACCCCTACTCGATGCTCTCCTGCGCCGTCGTGGCCGCCGTCGCGGCGGCCGCCTCGTCCTCGGCGGGGACCAGCGGGGCGAGCCCGCCGATCGCCGGCCGCTGGGGCACCCGCAGGTCGATGTAGGTCGCGGCGGAGAGGTCCTCCGCGGGCACCTGGGCCAGCACGAGCCCGAGTGCCCGGGCCTTGGCCGCCAGGTGCTCGGGGCGCCCCAGCCTCAGGGCCGGGCCGCCGTCGATGCGGCCGGACAGGGCGCCCGTCGCGTCCATCCCCAGCCGGCGCACCCGCCGGGCGGCCTCGGGCGGCGCCGCGGCCAGGAAGTCCAGCGCCGCGCGGTCGGCCTCGGGCAGCGCGTAGCCCGCCGCCGGGGGCGGGCTCGGCACCCGCAGCCACCCCAGGCCCGCGTCCTCCGGCACCGGGCCGAGCACCCGCCCGCTCGCCGCGACGACGGCCGCCTCGCCGCCGGCCGCGGCGGCGACGGCGGCCGGGCGCGCCATCGTCACCTCCACCGCCACCCCCCGTGGCCAGTCGCGCTGCACCGAGACCGACGCCACCCAGGGGAAGGCCGCGGCGGCATCGCGGATCTCGTCCACCGGAGGCGACACCATGGTCCCGCCCGACGCCGCCTCGTCGATCGCCGCGACCAGCGCGTCGCGGTCCGGGCGGTCGTAGCCGCGCACGGTCACGTTTCCCACCGCCAGCATCGGGCCGTTGGCCAGCCACCACAGCAGGGCCAGCGCGGCGAGCGCCCCCAGCCCGATGAGGGCGATGCCGCGGCGCTGCCGGCCGCGGGCGCGCGCGATCCGCCGGCGGCGCGCGACGACGGCGGGGTGGGCGCGCCGGCCGCCCGCGGCGGCGGCCCGTCCCCCGCTCACTGCGCCGGGAGCGGCGGGCGGACGATCCCCCGCTCCTCGTCGAGGTAGCGCACCTCGGGCTCAAGGGTGGTGCCGCTCGCCGCGGCGACGCGGCGGCGCCCCTCGGCCATGAGCGCCAGCACCTCCGCGGCGCGGGTGCCCGGCGCGGCCTCGATGAAGTTCGCGTGGACGGGCGAGAACCGCGCGCCGCCGATCCGCAGGCCCTTGCAGCCCGCCGCCTCGAGCAGCCGCCCCGCCGAGTCGCCGGGCGGGTTGGTGAAGACGCTCCCGAAGGTCCGCACGCCCTGGGGCTGGGTGCGGCGGCGGTGCCCGCGGAACTCCGCGAGCCGGGCGGCGATCGCCTCGCCGTCGCCGGGACGCAGCGCGAAGGCCACCGCGGCCACCACGTCGCCCGGGCCGATCGCCGAGCTGCGGTAGCCCAGCGCCAGGTCCGCGGGCTCGACCCGCCGCCGCCCGTCGGCCGAGCAGACGACGGCCCACCGCAGGCTCTCGGCCAGCTCCCCCGAGTGGGCGCCGGCGTTCATGGCCACCGCCCCGCCGGCCGTGCCCGGGATGCTCGCCCCCCACTCCAGGCCCTCCAGGCCGGCGGCGGCGGCCCGCTGCACCGCGCGCGGCAGCGACGCGCCGCCCCCGCACCACAGGTCCGAGCCGCGCACCGAGATCGCGGTCAGGCGCCCCACGAGGCGCAGCGCGAGGCCGCGGAAGCCGGCGTCGGACACCAGCAGGTTCGACCCCCGGCCGACGACGGCCACGGGCACCCCCTCCTCGCGGGCCCAGGCCAGCGCGGCCGAGGCCGCGCGGAACGAGCCGACCCGCGCGAGCCGGTCGGCGGGGCCGCCGACGCGGATGGACGTCAGCGGGGCGAGGGGCGCGTCGCGCTCGAGCTCAGGCAGGGCGGGAGCGGTCGTCGGGATCCCCATCGACGGACTGTTTTTCCAGGCGGGCCACCAACTCCTTCCCCAAGAGGGTGACGTCGCCGGCCCCCATGGTGATGAGGAGGTCGCCCGGGCGGACCTCGGCGAGGGCCGCCTCGGCCGCTTCTGCGAGGCTCGGCGCGTGGACGACCCGGGCGGGGCGGGGCACCCGCGCGGCGACGTCCCGGCCGGTGGCCGCAGGGTCGGGCGGCTCGCGCGCGAGGTAGACGTCGGTGACCACGACGACGTCGGCCGCGCCGAGCGCGGCGCCGATCTCGGGCCCGAGCGCCCGCGTGCGCGAGGGCAGGTGGGGCTGGAACACCACGACCACGCGCCCCGGCCCGCGCTCGCGGGCCGCCGCCAGCGTCGCCCGGATCTCGGCCGGGTGGTGGGCGTAGTCGTCGACCACCTCGACGCCGCCGGCGCGGCCGCGCGCCTCCAACCGCCGTCCCACCCCGGCGAAGCCCGCCAGGCGCCGGGCGGCCTCCTGGAGGGGGACGCCGCACCAGTCGGCCAGCGCGAGGGCGCAGGCCGCGTTGTCGGCGTTGTGGCGGCCGGCGAGGGCCAGCGGGACCTCGACCCGCCCACCGCCGGCCAGGGCCAGGACGAAGCCGGGCCGGCCGGGGTCGCGCTCCACGCGCGCCCAGGCCGCGGGCGCGTCGCCCACGATGCGCACCGGGCACCTGGCGCCGCGGGCGCACGCCCGCGCCTCGTCGTCGGGCCCCACCACCAGCAGGCCGCGCGCGGGGAGCCGCGCGACGAACTCCCGGAAGACCTCGCGCACGTCCTCCAGCGAGGCGAAGGTCGCGTGGTGGTCGTGGTCGACGTTCAGCAGGATGGCGGCCTCGGGCGCCAGGTTGAGGAGCGAGCGGTCGCTCTCGTCGGCCTCGGCCACGAACCACGGCCCGGCGCCCCACAGCGCCCCGGTGCCCCCGCCGCCGGCGATGGTCGCGCCCACGGCGGCCGAGGCGTCGCCGAGGGCGGCGACCAGCATGGCGCTGGTCGTCGACTTGCCGTGGGCCCCCGCGACGGCCAGGCCGCGACGGCCCGCCATCAGCTCGGCCAGGAGCTCCGAGCGGTGGAGCACCGGCAGCCCGCGCCGGCGCGCCTCGGCCACCTCGGGGTTGTCGGCGGCGATCGCGGTCGACACGACCAGGGCGGCCGCGTCGGCGGGCACGGCGTCGCCCCGGTGCCCGGCGCGGGCGTCGATCCCCGCCTCGCGGAGGGCCTCCAGGGTCGCCGACTCCTCGCGGTCGGTGCCGCTGACGCGGTAGCCGGCCGCCGCCGCGAGCCGCGCGAGGCCGCTCATGCCGGCCCCGCCGATGCCGACCAGGTGGATCGGCCGGGCGCTCATCCGCTCCGGCGCCCGCGCCTCCCGAGCCTGAGGGACCGCGGGCGCCGCGGCCGCGGCAGGCGGCGGCGCGGGCGGCGGGCGATGGCGAGCGCCTCCTCGGCGACGCGGTCAGCCGCGTCGGGCCGGCCCGCCGCGCGGGCCGCCTCGGCCATGGCGTCGAGGCGGTGGCGGTCGGACAGGAGCGCGCCGACGAGGCCCCTCAGGTGCCCGCCGGTGCACTCGTCGTCGGGGAGGACGACTGCGGCGCCGGCCTCGGACAGCCAGCGGGCGTTCTTGGCCTGGTGGTCCGCCGTGGCGTGGGGGTACGGCACCAGGATCGAGGGCCGGCCGATCGCCGCCAGCTCGAACACCGAGCCGCCCGAGCGCGACACCACCAGGTCCGCGGCGGCGATCGCGCCCGGCATGTCGTCGAGCCACCCGACCAGCCGGTAGGCGTCGCCGGGGTCGCGCCCGTCGAGCAGGCGCCGCGTCTCCTCCAGCAGGCCCGGGCCGGCCACGTGGATGACGTCCAGCGGGGGCGCGCTGCCGAAGGCCTCGACGGCGGCGCGGTTCAGGCTGCGGGCGCCCTGGCTGCCGCCGACCACGAGGACGGCGGTCGCCCCCGGGTCGATCCCGAAGGCCCGCCGGCCGGCCGTGCGCGTGGCGGAGGTCACGGCCCGGCTCACCGGGCGGCCGGTCACCAGGTAGCGCCGGCCGGTGCGGCCCGGGAGCGGGAACGCCAGGGCGACACGCCGCGCCAGCGGGGCGGCCAGCCGGTTGGCGGCGCCGAGGTGCGAGTCGGCCTCCATGAGCATCAGCGGGCGGCGCGTCAGCCACGCCGCCAGGGCCACCGGCCCGGCGACGTACCCGCCCGCGCCGATGACGACGTGGGGGCGGCGGCGGGCGAGCAGCGAGGCCGCCCGCGGGACCGCGATCGCCGCCTGCGCCAGCGCGATCAGGTTCCGCGGGTCGAGGCGCCGCGCGAAGCCGCGCAGGGGGAGCAGGTCCTGGGGGTAGCCGGCCGCCTCGACCGCGCCGGCCGCGCCCGCCCTGCGGGCGCCCACGAAGCGGACCTCAGCCCCCCGCGCGCGCAGCGCGTCGGCCACCGCCAGCGCCGGCATCACGTGACCGCCCGTCCCTCCGGCGGCGATCAGCGCCCTTACGGCGCGGGACCGCGGCGAGGCGGGCGGAGGTGTGGGATCGGCGGCCGATGTTGACAAGGAGGCCTGTCGAGGCGAGGAGGACGATGAGGCTGCTGCCGCCGAACGATACGAAGGGCAGCGGCACCCCGGTCACGGGCGTCACGCCGACGACGGCGCCGATGTTGATCGCGGCCTGCGCCAGCACCAGGGTCGTCAGGCCCGCGGCCAGCGCCTGCTGGTGGAGGTCCTTGGCCGTCAGCGCGATCCGGTACCCCGCGAGGCCCCAGAGGGCGAACGCCACGAGGACGGCACACACGCCGAGGAGGCCGAGTTCCTCCCCCACCGTCGCGAGGATCATATCCGTGTGCGCCTCGGGCAGGTAGAACGCCTTCTGCACGCCGTCCCCCAGCCCCACGCCGCTGACGCCGCCCGAGCCGAGGGCCACCTGCGCCTGCACGCTCTGGAAGCCGGCCCCGTTGGGGTCGCTCCACGGGTCGAGGAAGGCGAACAGGCGCTCGCGCCGGTAGGGCTCGGCCAGGATGGCCACGATCGCCAGGAGCCCCCCCACCGCCACCACGGCCCCCAGGTGGCGCAGCCGCGCCCCCGCGACGATCAGCACGGCGAAGGCCATGGCGCAGAGCACGACGGCGGTGCCCATGTCCGGCTCGATCAGGATCAGGGCGCCCAGGGCGGCGGTCACCAGCAGGAAGGGCACGAGGCCCCCGGGGGTCCTCAGCCGCCGTGGGTCGCGGGCCACGGCCTGGGCGAGCCACAGGGCCAGGGCCAGCTTGGCCAGCTCCGACGGCTGGAGCTGGCCGATGGGGCCGAGGTCGATCCAGCGCCGCGAGCCGTTCACCTGCATGCCGATGGACGGCACCAGCACGACCAGCAGCAGGAAGACCGAGACGGCCATCGCCGGCGGCCCGAGCCGGCGCATGCCCTCCGGGCTCATGCGGGCGAAGACGGCGTACGCCGCCAGCCCGGTGACGGCGTAGGCGGCCTGCCGGGTGACCGTGCCGAGCGGGTCGCCGTCGTTGAGCAGGGCGGTCGCGCTCGAGCTCGAGTAGACCATGACCAGGCCGAACGAGACCAGGGCGAGCACCACGCCCGTGAGCAGGCGCTCCGGCGCGGCGGCGGAGGTGGGGCGGCGTGCCACGGTCCCGGGGACTTCGCCGCCCGCCCGCCGGACCCTTGGTCCGGCGTCAGCGCGCGCCGGCCGCCCGGGCGGCGGCCCGGAAGGCCTCGCCGCGCTCCTGGTAGCCCGAGAACTGGTCGAAGCTGGCGCAGGCCGGCGACAGCAGCACCGTCTCGCCCTCGGCCGCCCGGGCGGCGGCGGCCGCGACGGCCGCCTCGACGGTGCCGGCGGCCTCCGCCGGGACCCCCTGCGCGGCCAGCGCGCGCCCGATCTCCTCGCCGGCCTCGCCCACCAGGTAGGCCCGGACCACGACGTCCCGGGCGGCGGCCGCGAGGGCCTCGAAGGGCGTCCCCTTCGCCCGCCCGCCGGCGATCAGGTGGACCCCGCGCGGGTAGGCGTCGAGGGCGGCGATGGCGGCGTCCGGGTTGGTCGCCTTGGAGTCGTTGACGAAGGCGACGCCGCCGGCGGAGCCGACCGGCTCCAGCCGGTGGGCCACCGGGCGGAAGCCCGCCAGCCCGGCCGCGAGCGCCTCCGCGCCGATGCCGGCGTGCGCCGCCAGCGCCGCCGCCGCCATCGCGTTCTCGCGGTTGTGGCGGCCGCGCAGGGCGACCTCCTCCCAGCCCACGACCCAGCCGAGCCCGTCAACGTGCAGCCCCCCCTCCGCCCAGGCGACGGCGCCCGGCCCCGGCGGGCCGTCGTAGATGCGGCGCGAGGGCGCCGCGCCGGTCGCGTCGAGGCCCGGGGGCAGGATGGCCAGGTCGCCCGCCTCCTGGGCGGCGAAGAGGCGCAGCTTGGCGTCGCGGTAGCCCTCCAGGCTGCCGTGGCGGTCGAGGTGGTCCGGGGCCAGGTTGAGCAGGGCCGCCGCGCGGGGCCGGAAGCGCTCGACGTCCTCGAGCTGGAAGCTCGAGCACTCCACCACCAGCCACGCCCCGGGGTCGGAGGCGTCCACGAGCCCCGCCAGCGGCGTGCCCTGGTTCCCGCAGGCCGTCGCCGGCAGGCCCGCGGCGCGCAGCAGGTGGGCCGCCAGCTCGGTGGTGGTCGTCTTGCCGTTGGTGCCGGTGATGCCGATCAGCGGGTTGGGCAGCTCCCGCGCCGCGAGCTCGATCTCGCTCCACACCGGGACGCCCGCCGCGCGCGCGGCGACCACGGGGACGACGTCCCCGGGCACGCCCGGGCTCTTGACGGCCAGGTCGATGTCGGGCACCGGCGCCTCCCAGGGCGCGCGCACCTCGACCCCGGCCGCGGCGAGCTCCGGCGCCGAGACCGCGCCGGCGTCCACGGCCACGACCTCCCAGCCGCGGCGGGCGAGCAGCAGGGAGGCGGCCCGCCCCGAGCGCCCGAGGCCGACCACCAGCGCGCGCCTCACCCGACGAGGACCGGCGGCCGGCAAGAGCCGCCGAGGCCGAGGAGGGTGTCTCGAGCGGTCACGTGATCTGGAGGTCGCGGAAGTAGAGCGTGAACCCGACGGCGGCGAAGATCGCCGCGATCAGCCAGAAGCGCACGATGATCTTGGTCTCGCTCCAGGCGGCCATCTCGAAGTGGTGGTGGACGGGCGTCATCAGGAACACCCGCCGGCGGAAGCGCTTGAAGACGATCACCTGGACGATCACCGACAGCGCCTCGGCCACGAACATGGCGGCGATGACGATCAGCAGTATCTCGGTCTTGGTCATGACCGCCATCGCCGCGATGGCGCCCCCGAGCGCGTACGAGCCGGTGTCGCCCATGAAGACGGCCGCCGGGAACGAGTTGAACCACAGGAAGCCCACGCACGCCCCCACCAGGGTGGCGCCGAAGATCGCCAGGTCGTTCTGCTCCGACACGAAGGCGATGGCCGTGTAGGAGAGCAGCACGATCGCGGCGATCCCGGCCGCCAGGCCGTCGAGCCCGTCGGTGAGGTTGACCGCGTTGGCCGCTCCGGCGACGACCAGGAAGACGATCACGAAGAAGGCCACCGCGCCGATCTCGAACGAGCGGTCGAGCACCGGGATCGTGAGCGTCGTCGGCAGGCCCACGACCTCCACCCCCACGGCCACCAGCACCGCCGCGATCACCAGCAGCGCGATCATCCGCCAGCGCCCGGAGAGGCCGAGCGAGCGCTTCTTGACGATCTTCATCCAGTCGTCGAGGAAGCCCACCGCCCCGCAGGCGAGGGTCGCGAACAGCACCAGCATCGCCTCGGTGCTGCGGCTCGACAGGATCACGAAGGGCAGGGTCGTGGCCACGAGGATCAGGAGGCCGCCCATGGTGGGCGTGCCCTGCTTCTCGGCGTGCGAGTCGGGGATGAGGCCGGGCGGGCGCACGAACTGGCCCACCTCGTGGCCGCGCAGCCACGCGATGAACTTCGGCCCCAGGAACATCAGCAGCGTCGCGGCCGAGATCGCCGCGATCAGGATCCGCGGCACGCGCTCAGCCCTCCGGCGCGATGACGGCGCCGATGCGCTCCAGGCGCATCGAGCGCGACCCCTTGAGCAGCACGACGTCCCCCGGCTCGATCAGCCCCGGCACGACCTCGACGGCCTCCTCGACCGTCGCCATGTGCCGCGAGGGCACGCCGTCGGCGCCCGCGACGTAGGCCGCGGCGCGCTCGCCCACGGCCACGAGCAGGTCGACGCCGGCCGCCCGCGCGGCCTCCCCGACCTCGCGGTGGTGGCGCTCCTCCTCCGGGCCGAGCTCCATCATGTCGGCCAGCACCGCCACCCGGCGGCCGTCGCGGCCGCCCAGGTCGGCGAGCGCCGCCCGCATGGCCAGGGGGTTGGCGTTGTAGCAGTCCTCGATCAGCGTCCCGCCCGCGCTCAGCGGGCGCTCCTGGCCGCGCAGCGCCGAGACGGCAACATCGACGCGGGCCCCCGCGGCCGGCACGGCGCCCAGCGCCCGGCAGCAGGCCAGCGCGGCGGCGGCGTTGCGCAGCTCCCACGCCTTGCTCAAGCTCAGGTCGAGGTCGATGTCGGGAGCGTCCCCGAAGCGGACCACCGTCACGCCGGGGTCGAGGGTTGCGAGATGGGGCTCCAGGAGCGGCTCTCCGTCCGGCACCACGGCGGTGCCCCCCGGCCGCAGGGCGCCCAGGATCTCGGCCTTGGCCGCCGCCACCGCCTCGACCGTCCCGAGCAGCTCCAGGTGCACCGGGCCGATGGCGGTGATGCAGGCCACGTCCGGCGGGGCCAGCGCCGCGAGCTCGGCGATCTGGCCGGCGCCGCGCATCCCCATCTCGACGACCGCGACCTCCGTGCCCTCGGGCAGGCCCATCAGCGACATCGGCACGCCGATCTCGGTGTTGCGGTTCCCCGGGGTCCCCTCGGCCGCGACGCCCGCCGCGCGCAGCATCGCCACCAGGATGTCCTTGGTCGTGGTCTTGCCCGTGGCCCCGGTGATCCCCACGACGCGCGCGCCGCTGCGCTCCAGGGCGAGCCGCCCGGCGGCCTGGAGCACCGCCACCGGGTCCGGCGCGACGAGCACCGGACGGCGCATGCCCTGGCACTCGCCCTCGATCCAGCGCCATGCCGACTCCCCCACCACGGCGGCGGCGGCGCCGTCGCGCAGCGCGTCGGGGGCGTGCTGGCCGCCGTCGGCGCTCTCGCCGCGGACGCCGACGAACAGGCTGCCGGGGACGATCTCGCGCGAGTCGACGGACGCGCCCTCGACCTCGGTGTCGGGCGTGCCCACGGGCAGCCGGGCCTCGGCCCCCGCCTTCAAGATCTCGTTGACGGTCAGCCTCACGCGCCCGCCCTCCCGCCCACGACGCCACCGATCTCCTCGCGCGCGACGACCCGGTCGTCGAACGGCGTCACCACCCCCTTGCGCTCCTGCCCCTGCTCGTGGCCCTTGCCCGCGATCACCACCACGTCGCCCGGGGCGCCCTCCCCCGCCGCCCAGGCGATGGCGGCCCGCCGGTCGGGCTCCACCACGGTCCGGGCCGCGCCGTCGGCCATGCCGGCCAGGATCTCGGCGATGATCGCCTCGGGCTCCTCGGAGCGCGGGTTGTCCGAGGTGACGACGGCCACGTCGGCGAGCGCCGCGACCGCGGCGCCCATCTGGGGGCGCTTGCCCCGGTCGCGGTCGCCGCCGCACCCGAACACGCAGATCAGCCGCCCCTCGCCCGCCAGCTCGCGGGCCGTCCGCAGCACGTTCTCGAGCGAGTCGGGCGTGTGCGCGTAGTCGACGATCACGTGGAACGGCTGGCCGCCGTCCACCGCCTCGAAGCGCCCGGGCACCCCGGGCAGCGAGGCGATCCCCGCCGCCACCGCCTCGTGCGGCAGCTCCAGGAGCTCCCCCACCGCCACGGCGCCCGCGATGTTGGCCAGGTTGAAGCGGCCGCGCAGGCGGCTCTCGACCTCGAACGTCCCGCGGGGGGTCGCGATGCGCGCGGCGATGCCCGTCCCCAGCCCGCGCGCGTCAACCGGGCGCACCGGCGCCGGCGCGTCAACGGCGTAGCCGAGCGCGCCCGCCTCGCGGGCCAGGCGGCGGCCGAGCTCGTCGTCCAGGTTGGCGGCGCCCGGGGGGTCGTCGCCCTCGGCCTCCGGGCGCAGGAAGAGGGCCCGCTTGGCCAGGTAGTACTCCTCCACGCCCTCGTGGTAGTCGAGGTGGTCGCGCGTGAGGTTGGTGAAGAGCGCCGCCGCGAAGCGGGTGCCCGCCGTGCGGCGCTGGGCGAGCGCGTGCGAGGAGACCTCCATCGCGCAGGCCCTGTCGCCCGCGTCGCGCATGCGGGCGAAGAGCTCCTGCAGCTGGATCGCGTCCGGGGTCGTGTGCCGCAGCGGCACCGCGGCGCCGCCCACCCGCGCCTCGATCGTCCCGACCAGCCCGCAGGGCAGGCCGGCGGCCTCGAGGATCGCCCGCACCAGGAACGCCGAGGTGGTCTTGCCGTTGGTGCCGGTCACGCCGACGACCATGAGGTCGCGCGAGGGGTCGCCGGCGAGCGCCGCGGCGGCCAGGGACATGCCGAGGCGCACGTCGGGGACGACGGCCTGGGGCACCGGCAGCTCGAGCTCCCGCTCAACCATCAGGGCGGCCGCGCCGCGGGCGACGGCCTCGGGCGCGAAGTCGTGGCCGTCGGCGCGGGCGCCGCGCAGGGCGCAGAAGAGCGCCCCCGGCCCGGCGTCGTCGGCGCGGTGCACGATCGAGGTGATCGCGGTTGCCCCGGCTTCCGCGGCGGCGTGCGACGGCGCGGCGACGATCCGCCCTCCGGGACCGCCCTCGATCAGCTCCTGGAGGGTCATGCGGGCGCGGATCCTACCAGAGGCCGCGGACGGCCATCAGGGCGCGATGTTCAGCGTTTGCAGGGAGAACGCGGCGATGTCCTCGAACGCCGGGGCCGCGACCTCGCCGCCGTAGTAGGCGCCGCCGGGCTCGTCGACGACCACCGAGATCACGAGCTGGGGGTCGTTGGCGGGGACGTAGCCCACGAACGACGAGGTGAAGAGCAGGCTGCTGTACTCGCCGGTCTCGGGGTCGATCTTGTTCGCGGTGCCGGTCTTCCCCGCCACCTGGTAGCCCTCGATCTGGGCCAGGCTGCCGGTGCCGTCGGGCGACACGACGCCGCGCAGCATCCGGTCGAGCGTGCGCGCCGTGCGCCGGGTCATGATCTGGCGCCCCGCCGGGTGCTCGACGGGCGCGCCCCCGACGCGGTCGACCAGGTAGGGCGCCACCAGCCGGCCGCCGTTGGCGATGGCCGCGTAGACGCGCGTGAGCTGGGCCAGGGTGACGCCCACGCCCTGGCCGATCGGGATGTTGATGATCGACGTGCCCGACCAGCGCTCGAGCGGCAGCACCAGGCCGTCGACCTCGCCGGGGAAGTCGATGCCGGTGGGGCTCCCGAACCCGAAGCGCTCGATCCAGGCCTGCAGGCGCTCCGCCCCCACGCGCTCGGCGATCAGCACCGTCCCGATGTTGCTTGATTGAGCAAGTATCTCGGAGGCGGACAGCGTCACCGCCGGGCGCTCGTGGGCGTCGCGCAGGGTGCGGTCGTACCGCGTGATCGTCGTGGGCAGCGCGAAGGTGGTGCCGGGCAGGACCTTCCGGTCCTCGAGCGCGGCGGCCATGGTCACGACCTTGAAGGTCGAGCCGGGCTCGAACGTGTCGGTCACGGGCCGGTTGCGCTCGAGCGCGGGGTTGATCGTCGTGCGCCGGTTGGGGTTGAAGCGCGGGACGGTCGCCATCGCCAGCACCGCCCCGCTGCGCGGGTCCATGACGATGCCGGTCGCGCTGCGGGCGCCGTACTGCTCGCGCGTGGCCGCGAGCGTGCGCTCCACCCGGTCCTGGATCGTCGAGTCGATGGTGAGCTGGACGTTCTCGCCCTCGACCGGCTCCCGGTCCTCCAGCATCTGGATCGAGTTGCCCAGCAGGTCGCGCACCTCGACGCGGTGGCCGGGCGTGCCCGTGAGCGGCTGGTCGAGCTCGCGCTCGACGCCCGAGATGCCCTCGTGGGTGTCGCCGGTCAGGCCGATGAGCTGCGACGCCTGCGGGCCGCCCGGGTAGAAGCGCTGCCAGGTGTCGGAGAAGGCGATGCCCGGCAGGTCGAGCTTCTTGGCCCGGTCGGCCAGCGAGGGCGGCACGTTCCGCGCCAGCACGACGTACCCGCCCGGCTGCAAGAGAGCGTTCGCGAGCTCGTTGGGGTCGCGCTCGATGGCCGGGCCGAGCTGGGCGGCGGTCCCCTTGGGGTCGGTGACCAGGTAGGGCGTGGCGGTGACGTTGACGGCCAGGCGGTCGATGGCGAGGTCGGCCCCGTTGCGCGCCTGGATCGACCCCCTCTGCGCCGGCAGGTCGGCCTCGAAGCGATTCTGCTGGACGCCCCGGGCCGACAGGTCGCCCGCGCGCACCGTCCCCAGCCAGACCGCGCGCACCGCCAGGAGGCCGAGCAGCACGACCGCGACGCCGACCAGCAGGCGCACGCGGCGCGGGTGGGCCCGGATGGGGCCCTTGGCTCGCGCCCCGGCGGGCGGCCGCCTGCGGCGTCGGGGCGGCCGGCGCGAGGATCCGGCCGGCATGCCCTACGGCGCCCCGGCGTCCAGGTAGGTCACCTCGGAGCTCGGCGGCGAGACCATGCCGAGGCGCTTCTCGGCCCGGGCGATGACGGTCGCGTTGCGCTGCTCGAAGCGGCTCTTCAGGCGCGCCGTCTCGGCCTCGACGCTGCGGGCCTGCTCGATCACCTGGCCGGTCTCGTGGGTGAGGGTGAGCTTGGCGACGTTGATCCACACGATGCCCCCCAGCACCAGCGCGATCAGCGGGATCGCCAGCCGGCCCAGGCGCACGCGGGTGCGGCGGCTCCCGGCCCGCGCCGGGCGGGGGCGGGTGGGACGGGAGGCCGGGCGCGTCCTCGGCCGGGGCCGCGCCGGGGCGGGCGCCGTCCGCGGCGCCGCGCGGGTGCTCACCCCTCGCCCCCCGTGCGCTGCAGCGCGCGCAGGCGCGCCGAGCGGGCGCGCGGGTTGCGGTCGAGCTCGGCCTGGCGGGGCCGCAGGGCCTTGGTCGCCAGCAGTGCCGCCTCGGCGACCCGGCCGCAGCCGCAGACCGGCAGGTCGGGCGGGCAGATGCAGCCCTGGCTGCGGGCGCGCATGAACGCCTTCACCCGGCGGTCCTCGAGCGAGTGGAAGCTGATCACGGCCAGGCGGCCGCCCGGCGCCAGCAGGTCGAAGGCGCCCTCGAGACCGCGCTCGAGGCTCCCCAGCTCGTCGTTGACCGCGATCCGCAGGGCCTGGAACACGCGCTTGGCCGGGTGGCCGGCGGCGAACAGCGCCGGGGTCGGCACCGCCGACCGCACCACCTCGACCAGGTCGCCCGTGGTGGCGATGGGCGCCTCGCGGCGGCGGCGCACGATGGCCCGCGCGATCGGCTTCGCGTAGCGCTCCTCGCCGTAGGAGCGGATGATCTCGGCGAGCTCGGCCTCGGGCGCCTCGGCCACGAGGTCGGCCGCCGAGCGGTCGCGGCCCGGGTCCATGCGCATGTCGAGCGGCGCCTGGCGCGAGTAGGAGAAGCCGCGCTCGGGCTGGTCGACCTGCATCGACGACAGGCCGAGGTCCATGAGGATCGCGTCCGCGCGCACGCCCTGGTCGGCGAGCCGCGGCAGGGCGTCGGCGAAGTTGGCCCGGATGAACCGCGTCTCGCAGACAACGTCCTCGGCCAGGTCGGAGAACCAGGCGGCGGCCTCCGGGTCCTGGTCGATCGCGAGGTAGCGGCCGTCCTCCCCGAGGGCCGGGGCCAGGCGGCGGGCGTGGCCGCCGGCGCCGAAGGTGGCGTTCAACGACGGTGTCGCCCGGGCGGGGGGCGAGGAGGCGGACCACCTCGTCCGCCAGGACGGGGTCGTGCCCGCGGGCGGGCCTACGGGACTCGACCGGCAAGGCGCTTGGCACGAGCGGACACCCCCTCCCGGCGCATCTGCGAGAAGCGGTCGGCGAGGCGGGCGGGCTCCCAGACCTCCAGGTACTCGCCCACTCCGACGACCTTGACCTTGCGACCCTCGATGCCGGCGTACTCGCGCAGCTCGGAGGCGACCGGGATGCGGCCCTGGCCGTCGAGCTCGTGGTCGTAGGCCCCGGCGATGAGGAAGCGGCTCAGCTCCCGGGCCTCGTCGTCGAGCACGCTCATCGCGCCGAAGGTGCGCTCCACGAGGCCGGACCACTCGGACGTGGGCACGAGGATCAGCCCCTCGTCGAGCCACCACCCGATCGTCGCGCCCTCCGTGAAGGGCTCCCGCAGGCGGGCGGGAATTGCGAGCCGGTGGCGATCGTCGAGGCTGCACTCGTACGTCCCGCTGAGCAGCCGGCGTTGCATGGTCCCCACGCTACCCCACATCTCCCCACATGACAATCCTGGTTCCCCCGATGGCGACCGGGATCTCCCCCCTGCGCCCCACCCGCAACGCGGGCGCGCAGGACGGCGGGTCGCAATCAGTGTTGCGCGAACGGCGCAGGTGCAGCGGAAAGGAACACTTGTTCGCGTCCGAGGCACGAACTACAGTTCCCCTCGATGCCCGCCCTCGCCCAGCGCGACGACCCCCTCCCCGCCCGCCCGGCGCGCCCGCGGCCACGCCTGCGGGCGCTGCCGGCGGCCCGGCGGCGGCGGGCGCCGAGCGCCCGCGCGCTCGCCCTCTACGCCCTTGGGCTGACGGCCGGGTTCCTCCTGGCCGGGGTGGCGTCGCTTCCCGGCGGCGCCGGGGTCGTGACCGGGCAGCTCGGGCTCGCGGTCCTGGCGACCGCCGTCGCGGGCCTCGCCGCGCTGCGCGCGCGGGCCGTCGCCCGGCGCCGCGCGGCCGCCGCGCTCCCGTAACAGCCGGCGAAACGGATGTAACAGGAGCGTGAACGGCCAGGTCGGGGCGCGGGTCGCCTAGACTCCGCCGGTGAGCGCCGACGGGGGTGGATACCTTGGCCACTGGGGCCTGGTCGAGCCGCCCTTCGGGCTCGAGCCGGACCCCCGGTTCGCCTTCGAGCGCTCCGACCACCGCGAGGGCCTCGCGCGGATTTTGTTCGGCATCACCCAGCTCGGGGGGCTGGTGGTGATCACGGGGGAGATCGGCTCGGGCAAGACCCTCCTCGCCCAGACGCTCCGCCGCACCCTCGACGGCGAGGGCTTCGCCGTCGCCGAGGTCGCCAACCCGCCCCGGACCCCCGCGGCGCTGCTGTCGGCGACGCTCCCGGCGATGGGCGCCGAGCCCGCCGGCGGGTCCGCGGCCCGGCTGGCGGGGCGCGTGCGCGCGCGCCTGGCCGAGTCGGCCGGCGAGGGCCGCCGGATGGTCCTCGCCATCGACGAGGCCCAGCGGCTCAACCCGCGCGCCCTCGACGAGGTGCGCCTGCTGACCAACCCGGGCGACGGCCCGAGCGCGCCGGTCGTGCTCCTCGGCCAGCCCGAGCTGACCCGCCACGTCGAGCGCCTGCCCCAGGTGGCCCAGCGGGTGGTCGTGCGGTACCACCTCGGCCCGATGACCGCGGAGGAGGTCGACCTCTACGTCGCCCACCGCGCGCGCGTGGCCGGCGCCGACCACCGCCTCCTCTCCACGCGGGCGGCGCAGGCCGTCTACGAGGAGACCGGCGGCGTGCCCCGCCTGGTCAACCTGCTGGTCGCCAACGCCCTCTTCGTCGCCGCGGCCCGCGGCGACAGCCAGATCGGCGAGGACACCATCCGCGACCTGGCCGAGGACCGCCGCATGAGCGTGGAGGCCGCCGGCGTGGAGCACGACGGCTGGTGAGGCGGGTCAGCTACCAGTCGATGCTGGGCGGCCCGGCCGGCGGCGACCGCGGCGGGGTCTACGTGCGCCTGGGCGACACCGCGATCTCCACGCGCCGCAAGGACTCGCGCAAGGACGTCACCGTCGCGCTCTCCAAGCCCCAGGTCCGCTGGCTGCGCGAGGCCACCGCCCTCTCGGGGTCGGGCATCGACGAGGGCGCCATCCTGCGCGCGCTGGTCGACCTCGGCATGGAGCTCGACCTCGACTGGGCGGTGCTCGCGAGCGGCAAGTCCCTGCGCCAGGCGGTGCGCGAGTCGGTCATGGTGCGGCGCCGGGCCGCGGACTAGCGCGTGGCGCGGGCCTGGGAGGTGCCGGGGCTCACCGGCGACGCCCGCTTCCGCGATGCCGCCGGGCGGGTGATCCTCACCCGCTGGAGCGAGATGATGAGCTACCGCGACGGCACGCTGCTCGGCGAGGACATCGAGGAGCTGCACTCCATGCGGGTGTCGTCGCGGCGGCTGCGGGCGGCGATGGACGCCTTCGAGGGGGCGTTCCCGCGCAAGACCTTCCGCCCCCTGCTGCGCCAGGTGAAGGAGATCACCGACGTCCTCGGCGACGCGCGCGACCTCGACGTGGCCATCGAGCGCCTCAGCCGGCTCGTGCCCGACGCGCCGGCCGACGAGCGCCCGGGGATCGAGGGCCTGGTCGCGCGCTACCGCGCCGACCGCGGCGCCGAGAGCCCCAAGATCGAGGCCCTCTTCACCCGCCTCGACAAGGAGCGCTTCGAGGAGCACCTCGCGCGCTACATGGCCAAGCACACGGGCATCCGGCTCCAGAAGCTCAAGCCCGTGCCGCCCGAGGACTGACGGTGGCCAAGCCCCGCCCCGTCAAGGGCCTCGACCCGGACCGCCGCATCCGGCCCAACGCCCGCAGGGTGCTGGCCGTGCGGATCGACGAGGTCTACTCCTTCGACGGCCTGGTGGCCGACCCGGCCAACGTGAAGGAGCTCCACGACCTGCGCATCGCCTGCAAGCGGCTGCGCTACCTGCTCGAGATCTTCGCGATCGCCTTCGACGAGGACCTCGAGCCCTTCATCGACGAGGTGAAGGGGCTGCAGGACCTGCTCGGCGACATCCACGACTGCGACGTGCAGATCCCCATGCTCGAGGAGCACCTGGCCTGGCTGGAGGGCCGGGAGGGCGAGGCCGCCCGCCGGGTGGTCGCCGGCCGCGCCGCCCGCCGGCCCTCGGGCGAGCCCTCCGCGGCGGCCTACCGGGCGTTCCGCCGGCGGCTCGAGGTCGGGAGGCGCGGCGCCGAGCGCGCCGGCGTGCACGCGCTGATCGGCCAACGTCGCCGCGAGCGCGACGAGCTCTACGCCCGCTTCGTTCGACGAGTGGCGCCGCTTGAAGACCGAGCGCTTCCGCCCCCGCCTCGAGGCGGCCCTGGGCGTCGATGCCGGCTGAGCGGCTCGCCCTGCTGGGCGACGTCCACGCCAACGCCGCCGCGTTGCGCGCCGTCCTGGCCGACGTCGCGCTCGCCGGCCTGGAGCGCGGCGTGGTCACCGGCGACCTGGTGATGCGCGGCGAGGAGCCCGAGGAGTGCGTCGCCGAGGTTCGCCGCCTCGGCTGGCCCTGCGTGCTGGGCAACACCGACAGCAAGGTCGCCGACGGCCGCCCGCGCGACGACGAGCACCCCAAGGCCGGCCGCCCCGGCTCGCGCGCCTGGACGCTCAACCGGCTCTCGGACGACAGCCTCGCCTTCCTCGGGTCCCTTCAGCTGGTCGAGCGCGTCCCCCTGGGCCCGGCCACGATCGCCGTCATGCACGGCAGCCCCACCGACCCGAACGGCACCATCGACGCCGGCACCTCCAAGCGCCGACTGGCCAAGCTGGCCGAGGAGCTCCAGGCCGACTGCATCGTCACCGGCCACACCCACGAGCCGATGGTCCGCCAGGCCGGCGGCGTCCTGGTCGTCAACCCGGGCAGCGTCGGCGAGGCCCTGCGGGGCGACCTCCACCCCCGCTGGGCCTGGCTCGAGACGCGCAAGTCGGGGCTGCGGGCCCACCTGGAGCAGGTAAGCGAGGGGGTCGCCCGCGTCCGCGTCCCCTGAGGGATCAGCTGGGCGGCCGCTCGTCCCGATCGGTCGGCGCGCGGTCGGTCTTCTGGGTTCCCTCGCGGTTCCCCGTCCCCCTCAGGTGCGCGAGCTTGCCCAGCGTGTCGAACCAGAACGGCGCGCCGAGCGTGAGGGCGAAGGCCGTTATGAGCAGCCCGAGCGCCTTGAAGGCCGACCCCTCGACCGAGTCCGGCGCCGTCGCCTCGGACCAGCCGAGCGGCAGCCCGAGGTCGGCGAGACCATCGACGCAGTCCGCCACCTCCTCCAGGGTCGGAGCGGTCGAGCTCCCCTCCTCGCAGGCGACCGGGGATGACTGGTCGCCCGCCCGCGCGACAACGGCCGACCGCACGGCGTCGTCGCGGAAGAGGCGCTCTCCGATCGCGAAGCTGTTGACGTTCGCGGCGCCGACGATCACGAGAGCCAGGACGAGCAGGATCAGCTGGACGCGCCGCTTGTACCAGCCGCTCACCCGGTCCATGACCTCGTCGAAGGATCGCTCCATGGACGCGGTGAACGTCTCGACGTGACCTCGCGCGTCGGCCACGGCATCGCTCAGCATCTGCTTGAGCGGCGTGTTGCCCATCCCGGCGATCACCTGCTGCGACCGAGCCAGGAGATCGTGGTTTGCCTCTCCCGCAGCCGGCGGCGACACCGTGTCCATCACCGCGAGCGCGAAGGTCCGCGGTGAGATGTAGGACGGCTTCCGATTGGGGATGAGCCGCGTTCCAATTCGTTGGTGAAGCGCCTGGATGCGCGCGTCCGTGTAGAAGCGGGCGACCAGCGCGTCGCTCTGCATGATGCTGCGGAGGCCGCGCTCCAGATCCTTCGCGCGCAGCCGGAAGACCGACGCGATCCCCTCGTTGACGGCCGAGCAGACGATGCTCAGCACGAAGTAGATGAAGGCCAAGCCGATCGCGACGTCGAGCGCCGGGAGTCCCGACAGGTCGGGCATCGCACACGACGCTATATCGGTTTCGCAAGTTTGCGCAATATCGAGTGGGCGGCGCCTCGCGTCACCAGCCGATCGCCCACCCCGGCACCAGCACGACCGCTCGCGGCGGGGTGGGCGGCCGTGGGCGGCGGGGCCTCGGCGGGCGCGGGCGCACGGGCGTCGCCGGCCGAGGCCGAGCGGCCCGCGGGGCTCGGAGCAGCTCGGCCACGTGGGCGACGGGGTCGACCGGCGGGCGGCGCTCGGGGCGGTGCTCACGGACGGCGAGGAGGGCGAGCATCAGCAGCGCCACGGCCCCGACGACCCCGAGGTACTCGGCGGTCGACGAGCCCCGGCTCCGTCCCCGGCGCGTCATCCGCCGCCGATCACGCCGCCCACCTGGCGCGAGAGCTCGATCAGCAGCACGCCCAGGACCAGGAGGAGCACCGCGGGCACCATCAGCAGCGCCACGACCAGCTGGATCTTCGGCGCCGCCCGGGCGGCGCGCTCCCTCGCGGCCTGGCGGCGGGCCACGCGCAGCGCCTCGGCCTGGCCCTCCAGGGCGCGCGACAGCGGCGCGCCGAGCTCCTCGGCCTGGAGCAGCGCGGCGACGGTCTGGGCCAGCTCCGGCGCGCCGGTCCGCCGGACCAGCTCCCGGTAGGCCTCGGCGCGGTGCGTCCCGAGCGAGAGGTCGTGCAGGACGCGGTCGATCTCGGCGCCCAGGGTCCCGCCGAGGCGGGCCGCCGCCAGCTCGAGGGCCGGATCCAGCGCCATCCCCGACTCGACGCAGATCCCCAGCAGGTCGAGCAGGTCCGGGAGCTCGCGCACCAGCGCTCGGCGGCGGGCCGATTGGCGGGCGGCGAGCCAGCGCGACGGGGCCATCGCGCCGGCCAGCCCGAGGGCCGGGGCCAGCGCGGCCGCCGCGGGCGACGCCACGGCCAGCGGAAGGGCGAGCGCGGCGGCCGCCAGGCCCACGCCGGCGCGGGCCCGGGCGAGCGATTCCGCCGACAGCTCGCCCGTGAGCCCGGCGCGGGCGAGCCTCGCCTCGTCGCCCTCGCGCGCGGCGAGGCAGACGAGCGCGCGTGGGCAAGGCAGGCGCGCGGCGATGCGCAACGGCGCCGGTATCCCCGCTCCGCTGCCCGTCCCCGCCACTCCCGGGGCGCGGGCAGGACGGCGGACGCGCAGGGCCATCGCGGCGCAAGCGAGGGCGGCGATCCACAGGGCCAGCGGGCTCGCGATGACCGTCACGGCTCCACCCGGCCGATGCGGCGGATCCAGAGGACGCCGGCCCCGTAGAGGGTCGCCGAGGCCGCCAGCAGGGGTCGGCCGGGCCCCTCGCCGAGCACGCGCGCGAGAGTCCCCGGAGCCGCCATCTCGGCCATCACGCCCGCTCCGAGAGGCAGCGCCGCGACCAGCCACGCGGTCATCCGCGCCTGTGCGGTGGCGCCCCGCAGCTCGCGCGCGAGCTGCGCCCGCTCCTCGAGGCGGCCGGCCAGCGCCGACAGCGCCCGAGCGAGGTTCCCGCCCGTGCGCCTCTGCACGAGGATCGCCGTGACCATGATCCGCAGGTCGTGGGCCGGGACCCGGGCGACCAGCCCCTCGAGTGCCGACTCGAGCCTGCTGCCGAGCGCCAGCTCGTCGACCGCGCGGCGCAGCTCCTCGCGGCAGGGCTCGGGCGCGTCGCGGGCGGCCCGGGCGAGCGCCTGGCGCAGGGACAGCCCGGCCTGCAGCGCGGCGGCCAGCTGCTGGGCGACTCCCGGGAGCTGGGCGGCCACCCGCGCGAGGTGGCGCCGGTCGGCCGACCGCACGACGCCCACCGCCCCCGCGACGACGGCCGCGGCGGCGACCGCCGCCGCGACCGGCGAGCGCGTCGCGACCAGCGCGAGGGCGCCTGCCCCGGCCGCCGCGGCGGCGACGGCGGCCACGAAGGCGTCCGGGCCCAGGGGGATGCCGGCCCGCGCGAGACGCGCGCCCAGGCGCCGGCCCATCGGCCGCGAGGCGACCGGGCCCGGGCGCGACGGGGAAGGGTCCCTGCGCGTCGGGCCCGCGGCGCCCCGTGACGCGAGCAGCCGGCCCGCCCCCGCGACGAGGAGCGCCACCGAGCCACCGGCGGCGATCGCCGCCGGCCAGGTTGCGCTCATCCCGGCCCGGCCAGGGCGGCGTCGGCGCGCGCCCGCGCGACCCACTCGTCCGCGGCGTCGCCGTGCTCGAAGCCGCCGCCCGCCGGGCGTGCCCGCGCGAGCGTCGTCAGGCGTGGGCCGTCGGGCCCGGCCTCGACCGACGCCACCTCGACGACCCGGCGGGCGCCGTCGGGCAGGCGGGCCTGGTGGACGATCAGGTCGAGGGCGCTCGCCACCTGGTCGGCGACCGCCCGGTAGGGGAGGTCGAGGTCGCCCATCAGGGCCAGCGTCTGCACGCGGCGGACCGCGTCGGCGGGCGACGAGGCGTGCAGGGTCGAGAGCGACCCCTCGTGCCCCGTGGTCATCGCCGTCAGCATGTCGAGGGCCTCGCCCCCGCGGACCTCGCCCACCACGATGCGATCGGGCCGCATGCGAAGGGCGTTGCGCACCAGCGCCCGGATCGTGACCGCGCCCGCCCCCTCGAGGGACGGCGGCCGGCTCTCGAGGCGGACGACGTGGGGCAGCGCGATGCGCAGCTCGGCGGCGTCCTCGATCGTCACGAGGCGCTCGGCCTGCGGCACGAAGGCCGCGAGCGCGGCGAGGGTCGTGGTCTTGCCGCTGCCCGTGCCGCCCGTGACCAGCAGGTTGCGCCGCGCCCTCACCGCCAGCGACAGCAGGTCGAGCATCGGCCCGTCGATCGTCCCGAGCTCGACGAGGTCCTCGCCGGTCAGCGCACGGCCGGCGAAGCGGCGGATCGTCAGGGCCGGGCCGTCGATGGCGAGCGGAGGGATGACGGCGTTCACGCGCGAGCCGTCGGGGAGCCGGGCGTCGACCATGGGGCTGGCCTCGTCGACGCGCCGGCCGAGGGGGGCGAGGATGCGGTCGATCACGTGGAGCAGGTGGGCGTCGTCGTGGAACCGCGTGGCGGCCGGGGCGATGCGCCCGGCGCGCTCGACGAACACGCGGCCGGGACCGCACACCATCACCTCGGTGACGTCCGGGTCGCGCAGCAGCGCCTCGAGCGGGCCGAGCCCGAGCGCCTCGTCGACGACGGCCTCCACAAGCGCATCCCGCCCCGCGGCCGTCAGGATCCGCCGCTCCTCGGCGACCATGTCGCGCACAAGGTCGGCGAGGTCCTCGCGCGTGACGTCGCCTCCGCCCGCGCGGGCCTCGCGGGCCGCGCGGTGGCGCAGGTGCTCCACCAGCGCCGGGTCGGGAATCGTCTCGGCGACCGCCGGGCTGGGGGTGCTCACGCGATCGCCTCGGCGAGCCGCTCGACGGCGCGGTGCAGGCGGCGCCCGCGCCCCGGCGACCAGCGGCCGGCGCTGAGCTCCATCCCCTCGCGGCGTGCCCAGGGCAGCTCGGCGACGACGCTGGCGGCGAGCGCCCTCCCGAGCGCGCGGGCCCCGATCTCGCCGCGCTCCGGGCCGGCGCTGACGACCACCGCCGCCCGGCGGTCCGCGCCGCGCGCGGCGAGGGCGTCCAGCAGCCGGCGGGCCCGGCGCGCTCCGGCGAGGGTGGGAGGGCATACGACGAGTACGCCCCCGCCGCGCTCGGCGGCCACCAGGCCCGGGCGGCCCAGCCCCGCGCCGGCGTCGACGACGACCTGCCCCTCCCCCGCGGCGGCGTCGACGAGGCGGGCGAGGCCGGCGTCGTCCCACGCGTCGACGGCGCGGGGCGCGCCCGGCCCGGGCAGGAGCGACACGCCCGACGGGTGCGGCAGGGCGGCCGCTCTCAGGTGCCCTCCGTCGAGCTCGGCGGCGACCGGAACCAGGTCGGCGATCGTCCGGTCGGCCGGGACGTCCCAGGCCCCGGCCAGGTCGCCGCGCTCCAGGTCGAGCTCGAGGAGCCAGGGCCGCCCGCCCGCCGCCGCCCAGCGCAGGGCGAGCGCCCCCGCGACCAGGCTCGCCCCGCACCCGCCCGTGGCGCCCGCGACCACCAGGGGGCCGATCACGGCGCGCCCGCCGGCGGGGGCGGCTCCGTCCCCGCCTCGTCCCGGGGGCGCGCCAACAGGCGGACCTCCCGAGCGAAGTTGAGCGCCGCCGTCACCGCCAGTGCCTGGGCGGCGGTCACCCGGAGGAGGGCCTCGCCGGTGCCACCGAGGGCGCCCTCGGGCGCCGCCTCCGTGGTCGCGAGCACCTCGGCGTCGGCGACGACGACCCGCGCGCGCCCGGACGGACCCTCGCCGGTCAACGCGACCACGTCGACGCGCGCGCCGGGAGCCAACCCGGCGGCGCGCGGCGGCCGAGAGGGGGACGGCCACCGCGCGCTCGCCCGCCGCGAGGGGGGCCGCGCCGACGCCCGGCGCGCCCCCGAGCGCCGCCTGGGTGAGCGGCTCGCCCGCGTCGACGGGAGCCGCCGTGCGCCGACCGATCGCCTCCTCGGCGGACGCGAGCAGCCCGGTCAGCTCGAGACCCGCCGGCACGGGGGCCGGGGCGAGCGCCTCCTCCGCGACCCCGTCGTCGATCAGCAGCCCCGGCGGGAGCGGCGCTCGGGCGACGAGGACCCAGCCCCCGCCGTCGGGCTGCGCCGACGCGCGCAGGGTCAGGAGCACCGCGAGCAGCCCCGCCGCGCCGGCGAGAGCCATCCAGAGCGCTCCACGGCGCCGGCGCGGGATCACCGCGCCGCCCCGGCGGCGAGCCCCGCGCCGCAGCGCCCGCAGGGAGCCCCCGGCAGGCCGCCGCCCGCACACCGCCCGCACGGCCGCCAGGCGCAGCCGGCCCACCGCGCGAGGACGCCGGGGCGGAGCGCCGGCACCCGAGTGGCCCTGGCGCCGACCGGGCGGCGGGGAAGCGCGGGCGCGGCGGTCGCGCCCACCAGCACCTGCAGCCGGCGGACCGCATCGGCGCCCTCGCCGGCGAGCGCGCCCGCGACTGCCACGACCCAGGCGGCCGCGTCGTCGTCACCCGGCAGCCGCACGACCTCGCGGCCCATGACGACGGCGAGTGCAGGGAGGGCGCGGCCGCCCGGATCCGCCAGGACGGGTCGCGCGAGCACCAGGGCGCGGGGGCCGGCCCCATCGAGCGCGGCGACCACATCGTCGGGGTCGAGGTCGGCCCAGCCCCGGCGCCGGACCCGGGCGCGCGACACCACGACGACGGCCTCGGAGGGCTTCGCGGCCCCAGCGGAGGCCAGCGCCTGCTCGACCACGATCGCCGTCACGCCGCCCCCCGGGAGTCGCGCACGGCCTCGCGCAGCGGCAGCGCCAGGCGAAAGGCGGCGCCTCCGCCCACCGAGTCGAGCGTCAGGCGCCCGCCGTGGGCCTCGGCCAGCTCGCGGGCGATCGCCAATCCCAGACCCCGCCCCGCCCCGCGCGGAGCGCTCCCGCGGTCGCCGGGGCGGAAGATCCGCTCCCGGTCGCCCGGCGCCACGCCGGCGCCGTCGTCGGCCACGCGCACGTACGCCCATCCGGCGCGGCGGCCGACGGTCAGGCGCACCTCCCACGCGCAGTGGCGGAGCGCGTTCTGGACGAGGTTGTCGAGCGCGCGCCGCAGGTCCTCGGCCGCGGCCGTCACCGTCGTCGGCGCGGCCCGCACGCGCGCGACCACCGCCACGCCCCGCTCGGCGCCCGCGGGCCGGTGGCGCTCGACGGCCGAGGCGGCCAGGGTCGCCAGGCAGACGGGGCCCCTGGGCCGCGCGCCGCCCGGCGGGGCCGAGGCGGCGCGCGCGAGGCCGTCGAGCCCGGCGGCGAGGCGGACCGTCTCGGCGTCGATCAGGGCGAGCCCGGCGCGGCGCTCGTCGCGCGGCTCGTCGCGGGCGAGTGTCGCGCAGACGCCCCGGATGACGGTGAGCGGGCCGAAGAGGTCGTGCACGAGCCGGTCGAGCGCCCCCTCGGCCACGTCAGGCCTCCTCGGGAAGGAGGCGGTACCCGATGCCCCACACGTTCACGACCCAGCGCTCCCCGCCGCCGTGGGCCGCGAGCTTGCGGCGCAGGCGGCTCGCGTGGCTGTCGACCGTGCGCGTGCGGGCCGCGGCGCGGTAGCCCCACACGTCGCGCAGCAGCTCGCCCTTGGTGAGGACCCGCGCCGGGTCCTTGGCGAGGGCGGAGAGGAGCGCGAACTCCTTGGCCGAGAGGTCCAGCACGCGCCCCGCGAGCGTGGCGCGGCGCGCGTTGCGGTCGATCGCGAGCGACCCGACGCGGATCTCCTCGCGCAGCGTCGCCCCCCGGGAGCGGCGGATGAGGGCGCCGAGGCGCGCCAGCAGCTCGGGGTAGTGGAACGGCTTGGCGACGTAGTCGTCGGCACCCCGCTCGATGCCGCGCACCGCCGCGTGGGGGCTCGTGTCGCCCGAGAGGATGAGGATGGGCATGCCGGCGTCCCAGGGATCGTCGGCGCCGCCGTCGCGGATGGCCGAGATCAGGTCGAGGCCGCTCATCCCCGGCAGGCCGACGTCGATGACGGCGGCGTCGGGGTGGCCCCCTGACAGCAGCGTCACCGCCTCCTCGGCCGAGGCCGCCGACACCGGCGCGAAGCGGTCGGCGATCAGGTTCTCGGCGAGGAAGACGCGCGTGGGCGCGTCGTCCTCCACCAGCAGCACCGAAGGGACGGCCCCACCCACCCCGAGCGGCATCGCCCACCTCCTCGTCGCGGCCCGCCGCGCCCGGGTGGCGCCGCGGTGTGCCCCCCTCAGAGGCGCGAGGTGGCGCGTTCTCTCCCCCGGCCCGGCGCAGGTCGACCGCTCGGAGCGGGAAAATCTGCCCCGGTCAGGCGGTCAGGAGGCGCGCAAGCCGCTCGAGCCGCGGCCGCTCGCGCGCGACGAGGTCCTCGGCGGTGAGCCGCAGCGCCTCCAGGTTGGCCGGGCTCGCGTCGTCGAAGGCGCGGACGGCGCCGAAGGCGAGCGGCGTCTGCAGGCGCGCGTAGCGCTCGCCGAGGGCCAGCCGCAGCGCGTCGCGCACCAGCTCGGGGCCGGCGGCGGCCGCCAGCGCGGCCGCGTCGGCGTCGCCGGTCGCCTCGGGCGGCGGGCCGAGGCCGGTGCCGAGCGAGACCAGCAGCACCTCCTCCCCGCCCCCGAGGGCGAGCGCCTCGGCGTAGGCCACCAGGCCCGGGTCGGCGGCGATCAGGCCGCCGTCCACGCAGGAGCGCGCGACCCCGTCGGCGCCCACGTGGCGGACCGGGGGGAAGACGCCCGGGAAGGCCGACGAGGCCAGGGCCGCGCGGACCATCGGCACGTCGCCCACGGGGCCGGGGTCGAGCCCGCCGCCCCGGAACAGGACCGGCCGACGGGCGGCGGCATCGCAGCTCACGGCGACCGCCGGCCGCAGCGCCTCGGACATGGCCGTCGTCTCCAGCCGGTCGGCCAGCTCGGCCTCGAGGGGGGCCGGGTCGAGCGGCTCGCCGGGCTCGGTGGCGGGCGGGAAGATGACGGCGCCGCGGTCGAGGAAGAGGCCGCGCAGCTCCAGCGCCGGCCGCGGCTCGGGCCGGGTGAGGCCGAGGGCCAGCATCGCCCCGGCCGAGGTCCCGGCCACCAGGTCGAAGAGCTCGTGGGCGCGCCGGCCGGTCAGCTCCTCCAGGGCCGCCAGCACGGTCGCGGGGAGGATCCCGCGCACCCCGCCGCCGTCGATCGCCAGCGCCCGGATCACGCGGCCCGCTCCAGCCGGTCGCCTGGGGCCACCCCGGCCAGGGCCCCGGCGCGGCACTCGACCGCCGCCCGCGCGCCCCGCGCCCCGGCCACGCGCCAGCGCGGCAGCGGGTCCACGACCCGCAGGGCGCGCCCGTCGCGGTCGAGGAAGGCGCAGCCGATGGGCGCCCGCAGAGCAGCGGTGTGGACGCTCGCGCAGGGCTCCAGCCACAGGGCCTCGTCCGGGGCGAGGTCGGGCGTGCCCAGGAGCCCGACCAGGCGCGCCAGGGCCGAGGTGGCGCGGTAGCAGCGGGCCGCGATCACGCGTCCGGCGCCGTCGCGCAGGGGGCCCGGAGGGCCCGTCAGGCGGTCGATGCGCAGGGCCCCCATCGGGCGCCATGGTGTCACGGGAGGGCGTCCGAGGGCCGTTGCTAGGCTGACCCCCATGGCGACCGGCCACGAGCTCTCGCCGACGTACTCGACCGGAAGCGACTTCGCCGTCGAGGCCGTCGGGGTGCGCTTCTGCTTCAGCGCCCGGGACTTCTCCGAGCGCGTCGGCCAGGCGGCCGTCGCGCTGGGGCTGATCGGGCGCGAGGACCTGGGGCCGTCCGAGGTCGATGATCTCGTCGCGCTGGCCGCGCGCGGGCGCGTCGACCGGCCGGCCAGCCCCCTGGCCGAGCACGTGGAGCGCCACCGCGACGTGCTGCTGGGCGGCGGCGAGGATCTCGTGCACTGGCTGCGGCGCCTGGTGTTCCGGGGCGCGTGGATCGACACCCAGATCGCGCAGGGGCGCATCCAGCCGGTGTTCGACGAGGCCCGCGGCGGCTTCGGCTACCGGCGGGCGGCGACCGGCGTGCCGATCGCGGCAGATCCCCCCCTCCCCGACTGGTCGGTCGTGGCCTACGGGAGTCGCGCCGGGTGAGCGCGGACAGCCCGCGGGAGGTCCTGGAGGCCGTCCGCCGGCTCGAGGCCGAGCTGGAGGTCCTGCGCCGCCAGGCGCGCGACCGCCAGCGCGATGCGATCGACCTGCGCGAGGCCCTCGCCACCGACGCCGCCGAGGAGCGGCGCGTCATGGTCGAGGACATGGAGCGGGTCGTCGACCTGATCGGCGCGAGCTGGCGCTCCACCCACGACCAGGTGGCCGAGCTGGGGCGCCAGATCGGCGACCTCCGCGCCTTCGTCGAGGACTCGGTGGGCTCGATCAAGACCGCCCGGCTCGAGCTGCGCCTGCAGACGGCGCAGTCGAACGGCGCGGAGGGCTAGCCGCCGGCCGAGCCGCTACGGGCTGGGGCGGAGCGCCCCCTGCAGGGCGGCCATGGAGCGGGCGAAGAGGAGGCCCATCGCGTCGGCGGCCTCGTCCGGGCCCGGACGGGGCTCCATCGCGCGCATCGCCGCCGCGGCCAGCACGACGGCCTGCTGGATCACCTGCCAGCGGTCGACCGCGGCCAGCTGGCCGCCGGACTCCGCCTGCACCTCCTCGAAGGCCTCGCGCTGGGCGCGCATCAGCTCCTTGAGGCGCTCCTTGAACTCCTCCCCCGCCCCCTCGCCGAACGCGAACGGGAACGGGAAGTCGCTGTCGCTGTCGCTCACTGTGCGGTCCTCCTCGAGCCCCTGGGAGCCGGTCTCCAGAGGCGGATCTCGCGGATGATGGTCGGCCCGAGCAGATGAACCGTGTCGTTGAAGCGCACCTGCTCGCCTCCAAGTCCATCACGATCGAGTGCGTTCGCGCCCCCTCGCGGCTCC
>CAWEYS010000009.1:0-57847 GCA_963813355.1 Miltoncostaeaceae bacterium
CTCAGGCCGTGGCGCCGCGGGCCCGGCGCGTCTCGAAGTCCTCGGTGAAGCCCGCGATCCCCTTGGCCGTCAGGGGGTGCTGGAGCATCTGGTAGAAGACCTTCGGCGGGATGGTGGCGATGTCGGCGCCCATCCGAGCCGCCTCGGTCACGTGCACGGGGCTGCGGATCGACGCCGCCAGCACCTCGGTGTCGTACATCGAGGGCTGGAGGGCCTCGACGACCTCGCGGAGGACCTCGAGCCCGTCCTGGCCGATGTCGTCGAAGCGGCCGACGAACGGCGACACGAACGCCGCCCCGGCCGCGGAGGCCAGCAGCGCCTGGGGCGCGGTGAAGCAGAGGGTCATGTTGACCGATATGTCGTCCTCGGCCAGGGCCGAGGTGGCCGCGAGGGCCTCGGCGCCCATCGGGAGCTTCACGACGATGTTGGGGTGGATCGCGGCGAGCCGGCGGCCCTCCTCGACCATGTCGCCGCGCGACTCGGTCACGACCTCGGCCGAGACCGGGCCGTCGACCAGCTCGCAGACGCGACGGTAGATCTCGTCGGCCTCGCCCTCGACCTTGCCCAGGAGGGTCGGGTTGGTCGTGACGCCCGACAGGACCCCCCAGCTCGCGATCGTCTCGATGTCGGCCAGGTCGGCCGAGTCCACGAAGAGCTTCATGGGGTGCCCTCCCTCGTCTTCGTTCCTGAGTTCACGCTAGCACCCGCGGCCGCTACTTCTCGACGTCGTGCCAGCGCTCGGGACGGCCCGTCACCAGGGCCTCGGCGACCTCCAGCGCGGCGCGCGCGAACCCCACGTCGTGTACCCGGAACAGCGTCGCCCCACGCGTCCGGCACCAGGCGAGCGCCGCGGTCGTCTCGGCGAGGCGGTCGGGCGCCGCGGCCCCGGTGATGGCCCCCAGCACCTTCTTGTTGGAGATCGGCACCAGCACCGGCCGGCCGGCCGCGGCGACCTCGTCCAGGCGGCGCATCAGCTCCAGGTCCTGGGGTGGCGACTTGCCGAGCCCGATGCCCGGGTCGATGACCAGGCGCTCGGGCGCGATGCCGCGCTCGGCCGCCCACGCCACCCGCTCGCGCGCCCACTCGGCGACGACCGCCGGCACGTCCACGTCGGGGAAGGAGGCCGGCCGCACCTTGGGGGGGCCGAAGAAGTGGGCCGCCACGACCCCGACGCCCGCCCCGGCCGCCACCGCCGCCATCTCGGGGTCGCGCAGGCCGGTGGGGTCGTTGACGATCGCCGCCCCCGCGGCGATCGCCGCCGCCGCCACCGGCGGCTTGTAGGTGTCGACCGCCACCGGCACGTCGAGCTCCGCGGCGAGGCGCTCGATCACCGGCACCACGCGCCCGATCTCGACCTCGGGCGGGCTCGGCGGCGCGAACCGCAGCGACTCGCCGCCCACCTCCACCACGTCGGCGCCGAGCGCGGCCAGCCCGCGCCCGTGGGCCACCGCCGCCTCGGTGCCGGAGTGGGCCCCGCCGTCGCTGAAGGAGTCGGGGTTGGCGTTGACGATCCCGACCAGCCGGCCCCGCGAGCAGTCGAGCATCCCGCGCGCGTGGCGCCAATACGCCCTCCTCGGGCTCGGCCGCTCTCGCGGCGGCCGGCCCTCGTGAGGGCTGGTCACCCCACCGCCCGGGCGAGCCGGAGGTCCGCTCCGCCGGTCCAGCGGGCGCGGACGCCTGCGGCGCTCACCCGCGACGGGCGCGCCCGGCCGCCGACCCCCGCCGCCGCCAGCGTCCGCTCGGCCAGCGCGGCCAGGGCGTCGGCGTCGTCGGCGCGGCACCAGAGCAGCATCGCGGGCCCCGACCCCGAGATCGTCGCGCCCAGGCAGCCCTCCTGGCCCACCAGGGCCCGCAGGTCCGCGATCGCGGGGACCGCGGCGGCCCGCTGCGGCTCGTGGAGGCGGTCCTCCAGCAGCGGGGGGAGGTCGTCCAGGCGCCCTTCGGACAGGGCGAGCGCCAGGGCGACGGCGTTGGCGAGGGTGGCGGCGGCGTCGGCCAGCGGCACCTGCGCGGGCAGGGCCCGGCGCGCGGCCTCGGTGGACGTGCGCGCCTCGGGGATGACCACGACGAAGGCCAGGTCCTCCGGGGCCGGCACCGGGCCGAAGGCGGGGCCGGGCCGCACCGCCACGATGCCGCCGGCGATGCAGGCGGCGGCGTTGTCGGCGTGCCCCTCGAGCTCGGTGGCGCGCGCCAGCAGCTCATCCGGCGTCCAGCGCAGGCCGCCCAGGGCGTTGGCGGCCACGAGGCCGGCGCACGCGGCGGCCGACGACGAGCCCAGGCCGCGGCCGAGCGGGATGCGGTTGCGGCACTCGACGACGAGCCCGTCGAGCGGCCCGAGGCCCGACGCGAGCGCCCGGCAGACCAGGTTGGACGCGTCCTCGGGCAGCTCGCCCGCGCCCTCCCCGATGACGCGCACCTCGAGCGGGCCGGGCCGGCGGGTGATGATCACCGCGTTGCCGAGGTCGAGCGCGGCCGCCAGGCAGTCGAACCCCGGTCCGAGGTTCGCCGAGGTCGCCGGCGCGCTGACGGTGAGGGCCTCGAGCTCAGCCAAGGACCGCCTCCTCCACGGCGCCGAGGTCGGCCGGCAGGCGCCGCACGGCCTCGGAGTTGACGATCGCCGTGTCGGGGTCCTTCAGCCCGTGGCCGGTCAGCACGCAGACGACGGTCTCGCCCTCGGCCAGGTCGCCCGCCTCCGCCCTGGCCATCAGCCCCGCGACCGACGCCGCCGAGGCGGGCTCGCAGAACACGCCCTCCTCGGCCGCGAGCAGCCGGTAGGCCTCGAGGATCTCCGAGTCGGTCACCGCCGCCACCCCTCCCCCCGACTCGCGCATGGCGGCCAGCGCCTGCTCGCCGCGGGCCGGCTTGCCGATGCGGATGGCGGTGGCCACGGTCTCGGGCCGGGCCACCGGGGCGCCGTCCACCAGGGGCGCCGCCCCGGCCGCCTGGAAGCCGTAGAGGCGCGGCAGGCCGCGGGAGCGCTCGGCCTCGCGGTAGGCCTGGAAGCCCAGCCAGTAGGCGCTGACGTTGCCGGCGTTGCCCACGGGGATGCAGAGGGCGTCGGGCGCGTCGCCCAGGTCGTCGCAGACCTCGAAGGCGGCCGTGCGCTGGCCGTCGATGCGGTGCTCGTTGAGCGAGTTGACGAGGGCGATGGGGTGGCGCTCGACCAGGCGCCGCACGACCGAGAGGGCGTCGTCGAAGCCGCCCTCCAGCGCCAGCACGCGGGCGCCGTGCATCAGCGCCTGGGCCAGCTTGCCGGCCGCGATCTTGCCCTCCGGGATCACGACCGCCGCCGTCAGGCCGGCGCGGGCCGCGTAGGCCGCCGCCGAGGCCGAGGTGTTGCCGGTCGAGGCGCAGATCACCGCGGTGGCGCCCCCCTGCACGGCCTTGGAGACGGCCATCGTCATGCCGCGGTCCTTGAAGCTCGCGGTCGGGTTCATCCCCTCCAGCTTGGCGAGGACCCGCAGGCCGAGCCGCTGCGACAGCCGCTCGAGGGGGACGAGCGGGGTGCCGCCCTCGCCCAGCGAGATCACCGGGGTCGCGTCGTCGACCGGCAGCAGGTCCCGGTAGCGCTCGATCAGGGCGGTCACCGGTCGCCCCCCTCCCCCGAGCCGAGCACGCGCAGCATCACGGGCTCGCCGCGCACGATGTCCAGGCCGCCGATGCGGGCGACCGCGCGCCGCATGCTGTCCTCCAGGCCCTCGTGGAGGATGAGCACCAGGCTGGCCTCGTCGCCCGAGCCGCTCTGCACCACGGACAGGATCGACAGGTCCTCTTCGGCGAAGATCGAGGCGATGCGGGCGAGCACCCCCGGGCGGTCGACGACCTCGGTGCGCAGGTAGAACGCCGACGGCACCGCGCCGGGGGGCGCGATCGGGCGGCCGGCGTCGGCGAGGGCGTTGTGGAGGAACGAGCCCTGCTGGGTGCCGAGCACCGAGAGGATGTCGGCCAGCACGGCCGAGGCGGTCTCGTCGCCGCCGGCGCCGGGGCCCACGAGCATGATCTCGCGGGTCGCGCGCGACTCGAGCAGCACGGCGTTGTCCGACCCGCCGATCGCGGCCAGCCGGTGCCCGCGGGGAACGAGGGCCGGGTAGACGCGCACGCTCACGGCCCCGTGGAGCAGCCGCGCCACCCCGACGAGCTTGACCACGAAGCCGAGCGCGTCGGCGTGGGCGATGTCGGCGGCCTGGAGGCCGTCGATGCCCTCGTAGGGCACGTCGTCGATCAGCACGCGCGAGTGGAAGGCGATGGAGGCCAGGATGGCCATCTTGGCCGCCGCGTCGGCGCCCCCCACGTCCTCCGTCGGGTCGGCCTCGGCGTAGCCGAGCTCCTGGGCGCGGGCGAGCGCGTCGGCGTAGGAGGCGCCGCCGCGCGACATCTCGGTGAGGATGAAGTTGGTGGTGCCGTTGACGATCCCGGTCACGGCCTCGATCTCCGCCGCCAGCAGCGACTCGCGCAGCACCTTGATGACGGGGATGGCGGCGCACGCCGACGCCTCGAAGCGCAGCTCGGCCCCGGCCTCCTCGGCGGCCCTCAGCAGCTCGGGGCCGTGCCGCGACAGGAGCTGCTTGTTGGCCGTCACCACCGAGGCGCCGCGCGCCAGCGCCCGCCGCAGGTAGCCGAGGGTCGGCTCCACCCCGCCCATCACCTCGACGACGATGGCCACCGTGGGGTCGTCGAGCACCCGCGCGGGGTCGTCCGTCAGCAGCGCGGGGTCGATGCCGGCGCGGGCCCGGGCGGCGTCGCGCACCAGCACCGGGCCGACCTCGAGCCGGTGCCCCGACGCCCGCTCGATGGTGTCGGCGCCGTCGATGAGGGAGCGCACGACGGCCTGGCCGACGGTCCCGCAGCCCAGCAGGCCGATCCGGACCGGCGCCCCGGGTCCCGGCGCGCGGGCGCCGATCACACGTCCCGAGCCACGAGGTCGGCGTAGGTCTCGCGCCGGGTCACGATGCGGGCGGTGCCGCCGTCCACGAAGGCCACCGCCGGGCGCGTGACGCCGTTGTAGTTCGAGGCCATCGCCACCCCGTAGGCGCCCGTCGCGGGCAGGCAGACGAGGTCGCCGGGCCCGACCGGCGGCAGCGAGGCCTCGGCCACCAGCACGTCGCCGCTCTCGCAGTGCTTGCCCACCAGCCGCAGGGTCTCGGTGGGCTCCGCCTCGGCCCGGTTGGCGAGCAGTGGCTCGTAGACGGCGCCGTAGAGCATGGGCCGCAGCAGGTCGCTCATGCCGCCGTCGACGGACGCGTAGGTGCGCACCCCGGGGATCGTCTTGGTCGCCCCGACCCGGTAGAGCGTGACGCCCGCGCGGCCCACGATGGAGCGGCCGGGCTCCACGAGGATGCGCGGCTGGGGCAGGCCGACCCGCCCCCACTCGCCCCGGACGGCCTCGACGACGGCCTCGGCGTAGTCCTCGACGGCCGCCGGCCGGTCGGCGCGCGTGTAGGCGATCCCGAGGCCGCCGCCCATGTTCACGACGCCGAGGCTCCCCGCCCCGTTCAGGGACGCGGCGAAGTCGGCGACGACGCCGGCCGCGGCCTGGTACGCGCCCAGGTCGAACAGCTGCGACCCGATGTGGCAGTGCAGGCCCTCCAGGTCGAGGGCATCGGAGGCCGCGACGGCCTCGGCCGCCGCGCGGGCCGCGCCGCCCTCGATCGAGAAGCCGAACTTCGAGTCGAGCTGGCCGGTGGAGATGAAGGAGTGGGTCGAGGGCTTCACGCCCGGGGTCACGCGCACCAGCACCCGCTGGCGGCGCCCGCGCGCGGCGGCCTCGCGGTCGATGAGCGGGATCTCGTCGAGGTTGTCGAGGATGATCGTGCCGACGCCGGCGTCGAGCGCCTCGGCGATCTCGCCCGGGCCCTTGTTGTTGCCGTGCAGGTAGATGCGCTCGGGCGGGAAGCCGGCCCTCAGGGCGGCGTAGAGCTCTCCCCCCGAGGCGACGTCAACGGACAGCCCCTCCTCGCTCGCCAGCCGCAGCATCGCCAGCCCGAAGTAGGCCTTGCTGGCGTAGATCACCTCGACCGCGGGATCGAGGGCGGCGAAGGCCTCGCGGTAGCGCCGGGCGGTCGCGCGCAGCGCCCCCTCGTCGTAGACCACGAGCGGGGTCCCGTGCTCCTCGGCCAGCGCCACGAGGTCGCACCCGCCGATCGACAGGTGCCCCTCCGGGGTGACCGCTGCCGAGGGGGGCAGGACCTGATCGAGCGGCATCATGGGAGTCGCGGACGGTACCAGACCGCCGGTTATCCTCCCGGCCTGCCCGACCCCTCCGACATCGCGCTGCGGGCCCCGGGAGGGCCGGAGCTGGCGGGCCTCCTGTGGCCCGCCCCGCCGGGCGCGCCCGGGGTGCTCGTGGTGCACGGGCTCGGCAGCCGCAAGGAGAACCACGCCGACTTCGCCGAGCGGGTCGCGGCGGCCGGGATGGCGGCGCTCGCGCTCGACCTGCGCGGCCACGGCGCCAGCGCCGGCGGCCTCGGCGGGAGCCCGATCGACGACGTGCTCGCGGGCCTCGACGCGCTGGCCGCCCGCGGCCACGCGTCCCTGGGCGCCCGCGGGTCGTCGATGGGCGGCCTGCTGGCGCTGCACGCGGGCCGGGTCGACGCGCGCGTCCGGGCCGTCGTCGCGATCTGCCCCGCCCGCCCGGAGCGCCTGGCCGCGCGCATCGGCGAGGAGTGGCCCCGCCGGCTGTCGCCCGAGCCGCCCCCGAAGCCCGACGGCGTCGCCCGCGGGTACTGGCACGCGACCGGCGACGACCGCGTGCCCTGGGAGGGGACCTTCGCCCTGGCGAGCAGGACCCCGCCCCCGGTGCGCCTGCGCGTCGTCATCGGCGGGAGCCACGGCAGCCTGCAGCACGACCCGGCGATCCTCGCCGAGACCGTCGCCTTCCTCGCCAGGTGGCTGGCGTGAGCCGCGCCGGGCTGGAGGCCCTGGAGGCCGAGATCGTCGCCTGCCGGGCCTGCCCGCGGCTGGTGGCCTGGCGCGAGGAGGTGGGCCGGGTGAAGCGCCGGGCCTTCGCCGGCCAGGAGTACTGGGCCCGCCCGGTCCCGGGCTTCGGCGACCCCGACCCGTGGCTGGTGCTCGTGGGCCTGGCGCCGTCGGCGCACGGCGCCAACCGCACCGGGCGCGTCTTCACCGGCGACCCGAGCGGGGACGTGCTCTACGCGGCCCTCTGGCGGGCGGGCCTCGCCTCGCAGCCCGAGTCGGTCGCGCGCGGCGACGGCATGCGCCTGAGCGGCTGCCGGGTGACGGCCGCCGTCCGGTGCGCGCCGCCGGACAACCGGCCGGCGCCGGACGAGCGCGACCGCTGCCGCCCCTACCTCGTCCGCGAGCTGGCCCTCTGCCCGGGCGCCCGCGTGCTGCTGGCGCTCGGCGCGGTGGGGTGGGACGCCGCCCTGCGCGCGCTCGGCGCGCCGCGGCCGTGGCCGCGCTTCGGGCACGGCGCCGAGGCGCCGCTCGGCGGGCCGGATCCTGCTCGGCAGCTACCACCCCAGCCCGCAGAACGTCTCCACCGGACGCCTGACCGCCGGGGATGCTCGACGACGTGCTCGCCCGCGCCCGGGAGCTCGCCCAGAGTCCGGGCTGACCCTTGTTGCTAGCCATGGCTAGCGGTATAAACCGCCCATGGCTAGGAGAGGACTGACCCGCCGCCAGGTGCTGGCCGGCGCCGCCCCCGTGATCGCCGCCCTGCCGATGGCGGGGATGGCGGCCGCGCCGGCGTTCGGCGGGCGCTCCCCGGCCGCCGCGGCCGAGGAGCACGCCGCCCACGGCCACGCGGCGATGATCGGCGCCGAGGTGCCGGCCCCCGGCGGGCCGGCCGACCTCGACGCGCTCCTCGCCCCTCCCCCCGCGCTGCCCCACTCGCCGGGGCGCGTGCGCCGCTACGACGTCTCGGCCGTCGACCGCGAGGTCGAGGTCGCCCAGGGCGTGTTCTTCCCCGCCTGGACCTACAACGGCACCGTGCCCGGCCCGGTCATCCGGGCGACCGAGGACGACATCCTCGAGGTGCGCTTCACCAACGCCGGCTCGCACCCGCACACGATCCACTTCCACGGCATCCACCCGGCCGACATGGACGGGGTGTTCGAGATCGTGGAGCCCGGCCAGGCGTTCACGTACCGCTTCCCGGCGCGGCCGTACGGCATGCAGCTCTACCACTGCCACTCCACGCCCCTGAAGAAGCACATCCACAAGGGGCTCTACGGCGCCTTCATCATCGACCCGCCGGAGCCCCGCCGCCCGGCCCGCGAGCTCGTGATGGTGATGAACGGCTTCGACACCGACGGCGACGGCGAGAACAACTTCTACACCGTGAACGGCAAGGCCTTCTACTACGCCAAGTACCCCATCCGGGTGCGGCGCTCGGAGACGCTGCGGATCTACCTGGCGAACCTCACCGAGTTCGACCCCATCAACTCGTTCCACCTGCACGGCGAGTTCTTCCGCTACTACCGCACCGGCAGCACCGACCACTTCGAGTACACCGACACGGTCGTGCAGTGCCAGGGCGAGCGCGGGATCATCGAGATCGACTGGCACCACGCCGGGCGGTTCATGTTCCACGCGCACCAGTCGGAGTTCGCCGAGCTCGGCTGGATGGGCTTCTTCGACGTTGTCGACGACTGACATGACCACCGATTCCCCGCCCGTCCGGCGCGGCCTCGGGTGGTCGACGCGGCTGCTCGCGCTCGTGCCGATCGTGCTGCTGGTCGCCGCGGCCGCCGCCTTCGTGTCCTCGGGCAACTCGCTGACCTCGCTGATCGGGGCGAACCCCCCGCCGGCCGACGAGCTCGACGTCCGCCGGGTGGAGTTCCACCCCGGCGAGATCCGCGTGCTGGTGCGCAACCCCCAGCCCGAGGACATCACGATCGCGTCGGTGACGGTCGACGACGCGATCGTCCCGTTCACCCTCGACGGGCCGCGGACGGTCGGGCGGCTGCGCTCGACGGCGATCGAGATCCCCTTCGACTGGGTCGAGGACGACCCGTACACCGTCGGGGTGACCAGCTCGAGCGGCATCCAGACCGTGGCCGACGTGCCCGCCGCCGTCGAGACGCCCGGGGCAAGCGGCTCCAGCGTGGCCGGCTACGCCCTCATCGGGTTGCTCGTGGGGGTGGTGCCGGTGGCGCTCGGGATGCTGTGGCTGCCCGCCCTGCGGCAGGCCGACGCGCGCTGGCTGACCGCCTTCATGGCCCTGACGGCCGGGCTGCTGACCTTCCTGGCATTCGACGCGCTGGCCGAGGCGCTGGAGCTGCAGGCCGGGCTGCCGAGCGCCCTCGGCGGCACCGGCCTCGTGATCCTGGGCGTGGCGGTCAGCTACCTCGGCCTCTCGTGGGTTGCGCAACGGCTCGCCGCGCGCGATCCCGGCTCGGCCGGCACCGGGACCCTGGCCGGGGTGGCCCTGGCCACGATGGTCGCCGTGGGCATCGGGCTGCACAACCTCGGGGAGGGCCTGGCGATCGGCTCGTCCTTCGCGCTCGGCGAGCTGGCGCTCGGCACGTTCCTGATCGTCGGCTTCATGGTCCACAACGTCACCGAGGGGCTCGGGATCGCGGCGCCGATCGCCGACGGGGGCCGCGCCGGCATCGGGCGGCTCGCCGCGCTGGCCCTGATCGCCGGCGCCCCGGCGATCGTCGGCGCGTGGATCGGCGGCTTCCTCACCAACGAGGTGCTCGCCGTCCTGTTCTTCTCGATCGCGGTGGGGGCCGCCCTGCAGGTGGTCGTCGAGGTCGGCCGCTACGTCGCCCGGCGCGCCCCCGGCGGGCTCGGCTCCGGCTGGGTCGTCGGCGGGTTCCTGGCGGGCATCGCGATCATGTACCTGACGGGCCTGATCGCCGGCTAGCTCGGCGACGCAGCAGGAAGCCCGCGCAGCGGCTGCGCGGGCTTCTCGGGACGTGACCGTCGTCGGTGGGCGTTCAGTGCTGCAGGCTCGCGTACGCGCCGAGCCCGTAGGTCTTGTTGAGGGCGTCGCTGCGCGCCATGAGGGCGTCGAACCAGGCGGGGGCGGTGGTCCCGGCCGGGCCCCGCACGTATCCGGCGAGCTGGTACTCGCGGTCGAGGGCCTTCTGGCCCGGGCTCGACACGTCGTAGTCCACGGCGGGCCGGTGCGCGCGCTGCTCGAAGAGGGCGAGCTCCTCGGCGCTCATCGGCTTGTGCACGGGACCGTCGATGGAATCCGGCATCGCGGCTGCCCCGCCGGCCACGCCGGCCGAGAGGGCGCACGCGGCGGCCACGGAGATGAGGAGTGCGGCGGTTGATCATGGCTCACCTTTCGGGAGTCGCGAGAGGTCGGACGGCCCATCGTGGTGGAGCCAGCCTGCGGCCGCGGTAGAGCGCGGTGCTGGGGCGGTAGAGTCCGGTAGAGCGCCCTCGGTGAGCAGCCGAGCGCGTAGAGGCCCGGCCCGCGCATGCGAACGCGGAGCGCCCGCCGACGCGGCGGCGCTCCGCGTCGCGGCGAGCGGTCAGGCCGTGGCGGGCCGCTCGCCGTAGCGGGCGTCGCGCCCGCGCCGCGCCGCCAGCCAGGCCAGCGGAGCGAGCGTCGCGCGCTGCAGCCAGGCGGGGGCGAAGGGCCCGCGCACCTCGTCGGCGAACTCGCGCGTGAAGAGGGCCAGCTCGAGGGGCGTCGGCATGCCCTTCGAGTTGGTGCGGCCCTCGCGCGCCAGCGCCACCGCGGTCTCGAGCAGGCGCTCCATCCGCAGCGCCGGGCGGATCTCCACCCGGGCCCGCGCCGGCTCGTCGCCCGCGTTGGAGAACGCGTGGACGGTGCCGGGGGTCACGACGACGACGTCGCCGGGCCCCGCCACCCTGCTGCGCAGGCCCTGCCGGAAGCGGATCCGCCCGGAGACGACCTCGAAGCGCTCCTCCAGGATCGGGTGGACGTGCAGGCCGGGCGCGTGCCCGTCGGGGGCGAGCTCCAGCTCGATCACCAGCAGCTCGCCGCCGGTGTCGGCGGCGGTCGTCACGAAGGTGATGCGCTCACCGCTGACCGGGTTCTCGATGACCTGTCCTCGGTACGCCATGATGGCTCCTTGGTCGGCGTCCGGACATCCGGACGCGGCTGTTGTTGCCCGACCCTGCGCCGCCGTGGTTGAGTCGCAGTGTCGGAGCGGTAGAGCCGCGGTAGAGCCGCCGAAGAGTTGGGTGGGCGCATGGATTTCCTCATCCTCGGCCCGCTCGAGGTCACGGCGAGCGGGCGGGCGCTGGAGCTGGGCGCGGCCAAGCAGCGGGCGCTGCTGGCGGTCCTGCTGCTGCGGCCCAACCAGGCGGTCTCGGCGACGCGGATCATCGACGAGCTCTGGGGCGAGTCGCCGATCGCGAGCGCCGCCAAGGTGGTCCAGGGCTACGTCAGCGGCCTGCGCAAGGTGCTCGGGGCCGACGTGATCGTCACGACCGCGGGCGGCTACCTCGTCCGGCTGGATCCGCAGCACCTCGACTCGGCGCGCTTCGAGGCGCTCGCCGCCGAGGGGCAGGCCTGCCTGCAGGACGATCCCGCTCGGGCCGGCGAGCGCCTGCGCGAGGCGCTGGCGCTGTGGCGCGGGCGGCCGCTCGAGGGCATCGTGCTCGAGTCGGTCGCCGCGAGCGAGGCCGAGCGCCTGGAGGAGCTCCGCCTGGCCGTCCTCGAGCAGCGCGTCGAGGCCGACCTCGCGCTGGGCCGCGATGGGCTCGTGGGCGAGCTCCAGGCGCTCGTCAACGCGCACCCGTACCGGGAGCGCATGCGCGCCCACCTCATGCTCGCGCTGTACCGCTCAGGGCGCCAGGCGGAGGCGCTCGCGGCCTACCGGGACACGAGGACCCTCCTGGCGGAGGAGCTCGGCCTCGAGCCGAGCGCGGAGCTGCAGCGCCTGGAGCGGCAGATGCTGATGCAGGCGCCGGAGCTCGACGCGCCCGAGCGGCCGTCCGCCGCCGCGCCGGCGCCGCCGCCCCGCCGCGAGCCGGGCGCGAGCGCGCGCAGGCTGGTCAGCGTGGTGGCCGCGACGATCGCGGAGTCGTCGGCGCTGGCCGAGCGGCTCGACCCGGAGTCGCTGCACGGCCTGCTCGATCGCTGCTCGGAGATCTGCGCCGCCGCGCTGGAGCGGCACGGCGGGGAGGTCGAGCGGCACCTGGGCGACGGGATCGTCGCGATCTTCGGGCTCAGCGGGTCGCGCGAGGACGACCCCCTGCGCGCCGCGCGGGCGGCGCGGGAGATGAGGGACGCCGTGGCGGAGGCCGGCGCCGAGCTGGAGCGCGATCACGGGGCCCGCGTCGAGCTCCGGCTCGGTCTCGACTCGGGCCAGGTGTTCGTGGCCGCCGACGCCCGCCGCGGGACCGCGGCCGCCGGGGACGCGATCGTCCTGGCCGAGCAGCTCGCGCGGGCCGGGCCGCCCGGCGAGATCCTGCTCGGGGAGCGCGCCTTCGCCCTGCTCGAGACGTCCGTGCGCGCGGAGCCGCTGAGCCCGCTGGCCGTGGAGGGGAGGGCCGCCGCCGTCCGCGCCTGGCGCCTGGAGGACCTGGCCGGCGACGAGCCGATGCCCGTGCGCGCCCACGCGCCGCACTTCGTCGGGCGCGAGCACGAGCTCGCCGCGCTGCGGGACGCCCTGGCGGCGGTGGCCGGCGGCCCGACGTGCCACCTGGTCACGGTCGTGGGCGCCGCGGGCCTCGGCAAGTCGCGCCTCGCGCGCGAGTTCGCGGCCGAGATCGGCGACCGGGCGACGGTCGTGGTGGGGCGCTGCCTCCCCTACGGCGACGGGCTCGCCTACCGCCCGCTGGCCGAGATGGTCCGCCAGCTCGGCGGCGGCGTCGACGGCCTGCTGGAGGGCGACGACCGGGCCGGATCGGTCGCGCGGCTGGTGTCCGGCGCCATGGGAGCGTCGGACGAGCCCGCCACGGTCGAGGAGACGTCGTGGGCCATCCGCCGGCTGTTCGAGGGCGTCGCGCGCGAGCGCCCCCTGGTCGCGGTCGTCGAGGACGTCCACTGGGCCCCGCCGACACTGCTCGACCTGCTCGAGTACCTGGTGGCCTTCTCGAGCGGCGCCCCGATCCTGCTGCTCTGCCTCGCGCGGCCCGAGCTCCTGGACGAGCGGCCCTCGTGGCGGGCGCCGCAGCCCAGGCGGTCGCTGGTGACGCTGGAGGCGCTCTCGGACGCGGAGGCCCGGGAGCTCGTGGCGGCCCGCGCGCCCGACGACGACCGCGGCGCGTCGGATCGCATCGTCACGCGGGCCGAGGGCAACCCGCTCTTCCTCGAGCAGCTCGTCGCGGCCGGGATCGATGACGGGGGCGCCGGCCTTCCGCCCAGCCTCCAGGCCGTCCTCGCCGCCCGCATCGACCGGCTCGACCCCGGGCAGCGCGCGCTGCTGAGCCGGGCCTCGGTGGAGGGACGCGCCTTCCACGTCGGCGCCCTGCGCGAGCTCCTCCCCGACGACGAGCGGCCCCGGCTCGAGACGACCATCCTGGCCCTGGTGCGCGCGCAGCTCATCGAGCCGGAGCGGCCCGAGTTCGCCGGCGAGGACGCCTTCCGCTTCGCCCACGCCCTCATCCGCGACGCCGCGTACGAGGGGACGCCCAAGGCGCTGCGGGCCGAGCTCCACGAGCGCCTGGCCGACTGGCTCGAGGCGACGCCGGGCGCGCTCGACGAGATCGTCGGGTACCACCTGGAGCAGGCCTACCGCTGGCGCGCCGAGCTCGCGCCGCCGGGAGAGCGCGAGCGCGCCCTCGGCGCCCGGGGGGCGCGGCACCTGGAGGCCGCCGCGCGCAGCGCCCTGGTGCACGGGCTGGTTCCGGAGGGCGCGCACCTGCTGGAGCGGGCCGTCCGCCTGCTGCCCGATGACGCCCCGGAGCGCTCCGCCCTGCTCCCCGAGCTGGGGGCGGCGCTCGCCGAGGCGGGCAGGCTCCCGGACGCCGACCGGGTCCTTCAGGAGGCGATCGCGCGGGCGGAGGCGCAGGGGGATCCGCGGCTGGAGTCGCGCGCGCGCGTCGAGCGCCAGCTCGTGCGGCTCCAGGCCGAGTCGAGCAGGGGCATCGCCGAGGCCCGCCGGGACGCGCGCTCGCGCGCTCGCCGCCGTCGAGGAGCGCGGCGACGAGATGGACCGGTGCCGGGCCTGGCGCCTCCTCGCCTGGATCGAGTGGACCGAGGGCAGGTGCGCCGCCGCCGACGAGGCCTGGGGCCACGCCGCCGAGATGGCATCCCGGCGCCGGGGACGAGCGGGAGCGGTTCGACGCCCTGTCCTGGCGGGCGACGGCGGCCGTCTTCGGGCCGACGCCGGTGACGGAGGCGATCTCGCGGTGCGAGGAGATCCGCCGGGAGGTCGCGGCCGAGCCCCGTCGCCGTCGCCGCGACCCTCCATCCCCTCGCCGCGCTGCGGGCCATGGCGGGCGACCTCGACGAGGCCCGGCGGCTCCTGCGGGAGGGGAACGCGATCCTCGACGAGCTCGGCACGCTGACCGCCGCGGTCTCGCCACAACGAGCCCGTCGTCGAGATGCTCGCGGGGCGGCCCGAGGTCGCCGAGGCCCGCCTTCGCGGAGGGTACGAGCGCCTCGAGGAGATGGGCGAACGGGCGGTGCTCGCGACCACGGCGGCCCTGCTCGCCCGCGCGATCGAGGCGCAGGGCCGCGACGAGGAGGCCGACCACTACTGCCGCGTGAGCCGGGAGACCGCCGCCGCCGGAGGACCTCCCGACCCAGATCATGTGGCGCGGGACGGCCGCCCGCGTCCTCGCCCGGCGCGGGCTGACGGCGAGCGAGGCCGACGGCCCTCGCCCGCGCCGCCGTCGAGCTCGCCGAGGGGACCGACCTGCTCACGATCCGAGCGGACGCGTTCCTCGACCTGGCGGAGGTGCTCGACCTGGCCGGGCAGCGCGGAGGAGGCCGACGCCGCGATCTCCCGGGCGATCGAGCTCCTCGAGCGGAAGGGATGCCCGGCCGCCGCGGAGCGGGCCCGGTCGCGGCGCGCCGAGATCATGCCCGAGACATCGTCACCGCGAACGGAGGTCACTGATGCCGCTGGCGCAGTTCACCGAGGCGGTCCTCATCGGAGGTCGACGCTGGTCACGTCGGGGAAGGCGCAGATCGACCCGCACGGGGGTCATCGAGGACGTCGTCACCCACTACGCGCTCGTGCAGGGGGAGACGATGGTGCGAGGGACCATGGAGATCACCGTCGCTCGATTGGAGCGACACGCGTGTCGGCGGACGGCATCACGGCGGGACCGGCGCTCGTGGCCGGCGTGACGATCGTCTACCGGAGTGGGATCGCGACCCGCCTTCGAGACCTTCACCTGGTCGCAGGAGATCGAGGTGACGAGTCGGGTAGCCGGATCGCGCCGGCCGCGTCTAGAGGTATCCCAGGGGGTTCACCGCCGAGCCGTTCACCCGCACCTCGAAGTGCAGGTGGACGCCGGTGGAGCTCCCGGTGGTGCCCATGCCGCCGACGACGCTGCCCTGCGGGACGGTCTGGCCGGCCGAGACGGCGATGCTCGACAGGTGGGCGTAGGCGGTGCTGAGGCCGTTGCCGTGGTCGAGCACCACGAGCTGCCCGTAGCCGCCGCTCCAGCCCGCCGAGATCACCGTGCCGGTGGCCGCCGCGGCGATGGGCGTGCCGCTGCCGCCCGCGATGTCGATGCCCTCGTGCATCCGGCCCCAGCGGGGGCCGAAGCCCGAGGTGAGGGTGCCGTGCACCGGCCACACGAGCCCGGCCGCCGAGGGCGGGCCCACCGCGACGCTGCCGCTCGGCACCGGGGGCAGCCCCTGGGCCTTGCGGATCTCGGCGCCCAGGGCGGCGGAGCGCTTCTCGAGGCCCTTGGTCTCGGCCTCGACGTCCTCGCGGTCCTCCCGCACGCCGGCCAGCAGCGCCTGGCGCCCCGCGCGGACCTTCGACGCGCGCGCCTGCTCGCGCTCCAGGTCGGCCTTGGCGGCCCGCGCGCGGTCGGCGGCGACCTCTGCCCGCGCCTCGGACCGGGCCACGTCGGCCTGCACCTCGGCGATCGCGTCGCGGGTGCGCCGCACCTCGGCGGCGTAGGTCTTGACCGCCTGCGCGAGGTCGCGATCACGCTCGACGATCACCTCCAGCACGTCGGCCGCCGCGACCGCCTCGGACAGGCTGCCCGACTCCAGCAGCACGAGCACCGGGTCAGGCTCGCCGTGGGCGTACAGGTCGCGGAGACGGCTGCTCAGCACGCCCTCGCGCAGCGCCAGCTCGGCCTCGGCGTCGGCCAGCCGCCTCTGCTCGATCGCCAGGCGTCGCGTGAGCTGCCGCAGGCGCTCCTGGAGCGCGGCGAGCTCGGCGTCGAGGCGGGCGGAACGCGCACGCAGGGGCGCGAGGCGCGCCTCGAGGGCGCGGACCCGGTCGGTGTAGCTCTGCACCTCCTCGGTGAGGACGCTCTCGCGCCCCCGCGCCCGCTCGAGGCGGTCGCGCGCCCGCTCCAGCCTCTGGTCAACGTCGGCCTTCTCGTCGACCGGGGCCGACCAGGCGACCCCCACGGCGGCCAGCGTCGCGCCCGCCCCGACGACCGCCAGCAGCCCCGCGGCGCGCCGGCCGCGGCGCGCCGGGGGCGGCGTCACGCCCTGGCGCGAGAGGCGGAGCGGGCGGTCGGATCGACCGCCTGGAGGTGCGGGTACGGGTTGATCGGGGTCCACGCGTTCCGGATCTCGAAGTGCAGGTGCGTCGGTGCGCTGCGGGCGTCGCCGGTGTTGCCGACGCCGCCCAGCACCTGTCCGACCGTGATTCGCGACCCGATGTCGAGTCCCTCCGCGACCGTCTGCAGGTGGGCGTAGTAGTACTGGACGCCGTCGGCGCGGCGGAGCCAGACGTAGATCCCGCCGAGCCCGGTCTCGGCGCGGCTCAGCTTCGAGATCGCCCCGTCATCGACGGCGACGACCGGGGTGTTCCGGTCGGCCATGATGTCGATGCCCTGATGGACGCCCTGGCCGCGCGGGGCGCCGTAGTCGTCGAAGTACGTGTACTCGCCCGCGACGGGGAAGAGCTTCAGGTAGGGGGAGGCGCCGGGCGCGACGGCCGGAGTGGCGGGCGTCTTCGGCGCCGCCGCGACCGTGCGGGCCGGCAGGCCGAGGCGTTTGAGCAGCTTGGCCTCGGCGATTCCGGTCGCCCTCATGCCGAAGCGCTTCTGCATGCGCTTGACGGCCTTCTTGGTCTGGGGCCCGAACGCGCCGTCCACCGTGACGCGCAGGCCGCGCCGGCGCAGCTCGCGCTGCAGGTCGCGGACGGCGTCGCCGCGGGAGCCGATGCGCAGGCGCACCGGGACGGACCGGGTGGCGACCGGGGAGGCCGCCGCGACGGGCGCCGGAGCCGGCGGGGCCGCCGGGGGCGCGGGCGCGGCGCTCTGGCCGGCGTCAGCCGGAGCGGAGGGGACCTCGACCTGCGCCGAGGCCGTCGCTGCGCCGACCGCCAGGGCGGTCAGGAGGACGACGACGCCTGGCGTCCAACGGGGGATTCGGCCGGATCCGCGGACGGCACGCGGTCGGTGGGGGATCCTTGGGCTCCTTTCCACCCGCGCACGGGAGCGCGGTTGAGGGCCGTCGGCATGGGCATCTGCCGGCGCCCCTGGGAGTCTTCGGGGGGAACGGCGGGCACTCTACGTACGGGGCGCGGGCAAGGTCAAGGCCACATACCCCGTGCGGGGGACGTCTGTCCCCGCGAGATCCCGCTATTTGGTGGTGGTTTCGGCGGAAATCGGCGGCGCCGTCAGCGGAGCGCGTCGCGGCGGCGCATCAGCTCGACCGCCCGCGCCCGCTCGGCGCGATCCAGCTCCGCGAAGTCCTCGTCCGACAGGTTGCCGGCGCGATGGTCCATCTCGATCTCGCGGATCGCCCCGAGCGAGCGCGCCAGGTCCTCCTCGAGGGCGCGCCGCGCGTCCGCCCCGGGGTCGGCGGGGACGCTCTCGTCGCGGCGCGCCACGAGCGGCCAGGCGAGCACCACGACCAGGGCGAGCGCGACCGCGGCGAGGATCAGCGCGCCCGCGAGCACCGCAGGGGCGCGCTCACGCCCGCGCGCCGCCGCGGGCCTCGGCGGCCGCGCTGGCGGCAGGCTCGCGCCGCGGCGACGGCGGGCCGGGCCAGGCCGCGATCAGGCCCCCCAAGGCGATGATCGCCCCCGCCACCCACAGCCAGAGCACCAGCGGGTTGACGAACACCGACACGCTGGCGGTGCCGTCGGCCCTCAGCTGGGTGAGCACCATGTAGAGGTCGCGCGTCGGCCCCGAGTCGATCGCCACCACGGCCGCCTCGGTGCCGTCGACGGCGAAGGTGTCCCGGCCCGGGCTCATGGTCGTCACCCGCTGGCCGTCGCGGAAGACCCCCATCTGGACGCTCACGCGCGACTTGTGGGCATCCTCGGCGCTGGCGGCGCCCTCGTTGAGGAGCGTGTAGCCGGCCACCTCGGCCCGGCCGCCCTCGGGCACCGTGACGTCGACCTCGGTGGCAAAGCCCTTGGAGCCGGCCAGGCCGATGAACAGCACCACGATGCCCAGATGGACCGCATAGCCGCCGTAGCGGCGCCGGTTGCGGGCCACCATGCTGACGAACGCCCCCGGCCACGAGACGCTCCCAAGGGCATGGCGCACGCGCAGGCCGCGCCACACCTCTCCGCCGATGCAGGTCGTGACGAAGACCCCCGCGATCACGACGAGCGACGCGGTCCAGCTCTCGGCGAGGTCGGTCAGCAGGAGCAGGGGCACGGCGGCGATGGCCGCCACCACCAGCGGCGCCGCAAAGCGCCGCCGCAGCTGGGCGGGCGAGGCCTTGCGCCAGGCGATCAGGGGCCCGACGCCGGTGAGCACCAGCAGGGCGGCGCCGATCGGCAGGGCCACCTGGTCGTAGTAGCCCTGGCCCACCGTGATGCGATCGCCGCGCACGGCCTCGGAGAGGATGGGGAACATCGTCCCCCAAAAGACGGCAAAGGCCAGGCCCACCAGCAGCAGGTTGTTGGCGAGGAAGATCGCCTCGCGGCTGAGGTAGCTCTCGAGCGTGTGCTCGGAGCGCAGCAGCGGCAGGCGCGTGACCAGCAGCGCGAGCGAGCCCACCAGCACGGCGATGATGAAGGCGAGGAAGAACGGGCCGAGGGTCGACTCGCCAAAGGCATGCACCGAGGAGATGATCCCCGAGCGCGTCAGGAAGGTGCCGAACAAGCAGAGGCTGAAGGTCAGGATCACCAGCACCATGTTCCAGACCTTCAGCATCCCGCGGCGTTCCTGCACCATCACCGAGTGCAGGAAGGCCGTCGCCACCAGCCAGGGCATGAAGGCGGCGTTCTCGACCGGGTCCCAGGCCCAGTAGCCGCCCCAGCCGAGGGTCTCGTAGGCCCACTTGGCACCCAGCAGGATGCCGATGCCGAGGAAGAGCCACGAGAAGATCGTCCAGCGGCGGATGCTCTGGATCCACCCCGTGTCGAGCTTGCGCGTGACCAGCGCGGCGATCGCGAAGGCGAAGGGGATCGACAGGCCCACATAGCCCAGGTAGAGCAGCGGCGGGTGGATCTGCATGTAGAAGTTCTGCAGCAGCGGGTTGAGCCCGCGGCCCTCGGCGGGCACGGTCGCCAGCGTCTCGAAGGGGCTGGTGACGAACGACAGCAGCCCGAGGAAGAACAAGGCGATCACCATCAGCACCGCCACCACGACCGGCATCAGCTCCCGGTTGCGGGCCCGGTTGGTGTAGACCGCAAGCGAGCTGAAGCCCGAGAAGATCCAGGCCCAGAGCAATAGCGACCCCGCCTGGCTGCCCCAGAGAGCGGTGATCTTGTACTGGGCCCCCAGGGTGGAGGAGGTGTACTCGGCCACGTTGCGCAGCTCGAAGGCGTCGGTGAGCAGCCCGGCCCACATCGTGGCGATCGCCAGGGTGGTGAGGGCGAAGACGGCGTAGACCCCGCGCTCGGCGCTCTCCTGCCAGGCCCGCCGTCCGCCCCGGCGCGAGCCCAGCGCCATCACCAGCGCGTAGACCGCCGCGGCGAGGGCCAAGAGGAGCGCCGCGCGGCCGAGCAGGCTCATCGAGACAGGCCGCTCAGGTGGCCGTGTCGTCGGGCCGGTCGGAGAACTTGGACGGGCAGAGGGTGATCAGCGAGTCGTTGCGGGCCACGAAGGTGCCGCTCTGGACGCTGCCGGTGACCACCACCTCGCGGCCGGCCTTGAACTGATCGGGCACGGTGCCGCGGTAGAGCACCGCCACTCTCTGGGTGGGATCCTCCTTGTCGACCACCGTGAAGCGCAGGCCCTCCGCGCTCTGGGCGCGGGCGGCCGCGTCGGTGGGGGCGCCCTCTGCCACCCGGCCGTTGAGGCGGTAGGTGCTGTCGGTGCTGGCCGCAAGCTCGCCCGGGCCGGCATAGGTCTCCAGCGAGCCGCCCAGGCTCGTCCAGGCCAGCCACGCCCCGAGCACCACGGCGAGGCTGATCGCGATGATGAAGCGCAGGCGGGAGCGCACCGGGGCCCAATCTACCACCGGTTCCCGGAGCCGAGCGGGTGACGACGGTCCCACGTGGCGGGGCCGCGATAGCGTCCGCCGGGTGCTCTTCCGCCGCGACGAGCTGGAGGGGATCGCCGCGGGCCGGATCACCCTCGCCTTCCGGCGCTGGGACCGGCCTCGCGCCGTGCCCGGCGCCCGCCACCGCACGCCCGTCGGCGAGCTCGAGATCCTCGCGGTCGACGAGGTCTCCCTGGACGCGATCGGCGATGACGAGGCGCGGGCGGCGGGGGCGGCGTCGCTGGGCGAGCTCGTGGCCGGGCTGCGCGCCCGCGACCGGCCGCGCACCTACCGGGTGGCGCTCCGCCTGGCGGGACCCGACCGGCGCGCCGCCCTGCGCGAGGAGGCGGACCTCGACGACGAGGCGGCCGCCGCGATCGCCTCGCGCCTGGCGCGCCTGGACACCGCCTCGCGCCGCGGGCCGTGGACCGGTGACGTCCTGCGCCTGATCGCGGCGCGCCCCGCCGTGCGGGCGGCCGAGCTGGCTGCCGACCTCGGGCTCGAGACCCAGGTCCTCAAGCGCGACGTGCGCAAGCTCAAGGAGCTCGGGCTCACGGAGAGCCTGGGAACCGGCTACCGGCTCTCGCCGCGGGGCGTCGCCTACCGGGAGCGGACGCGACGCCGGAAGGTTGAATAGAGCGAGGAGCTGTTCACGGTTCCGAGCGGCGGCACGTATTCAACTTTGTGATACAAGGTTGAATAACCTCTCTCGTCGTCTCAGCTTCTGGACCGATGATCGCGAGCCCTCCGCACACGACAGTCGAGGAACTCTGGCCGGGCGACCCCGGAGCGCCGGGCGGGCGGGCGAATCGAACGGGCTTCCGCTACCGAGCGTACGTGCCCGGGCCGATCGGGGCGTGGGAGCTCGTCCTCCCCGGATCCCTCGCGGCCGATCTCGCGCGCGCCGAGGCGGCCGTCCGCGAGCTCGACCGCCACGGCCCGCTCCTCGCGACCCTCGCCTGGCCGCTCCTCCGCGCCGAAGCCATCGCCAGCTCGCGCATCGAAGGCATCGGCGTGAGCCACCACCGACTCGCCCTGGCCGAACGGGCCGCCTCGGACGATCCCACCGCGCGCGCCGTGATCGGCAACCTCGCGGCGCTCCGCCGTGCCCTCGCCCTCGCCGACGACCGGGTGGATCAGGCGGCATTCGACGAGATCCACCGGGCGCTCCTCGCGGGGACCGGCGACGAGCCGCGCGCCGGGCGCGTCCGCCGTGATCAGAACTGGATCGGTGGACGCCACCCCAACCCACGCGGCGCGGCGTTCGTACCGCCCCCGCCTGAGGACGTGGAGCCGCTCCTGTCCGATCTCTCCGCCTTCTGCGCCCGCGACGACCTGCCGGCGGTCGCGCAGGCCGCGGTCGCCCACGTGCAGTTCGAGACGATCCATCCCTACTTCGACGGGAACGGACGCGTGGGCCGTGCCCTGATCCAGGTGATCTTCCGCCGTCGGGGCATCGCCCGTACCGTGCTCCCGCCGGTGAGCCTGGTCCTCGCGGGGGCCCGCGACCGATACGTCGAGGGGCTCACGGCATTCCGGAGGGGCGACGCCGGCGCGTGGCTCGCCACCTTCAACGACGCGGTGTTCCGAGCGGCTCGAGCCGGCGAGGAGCTCGCGGCGAGCGTCGGGGCGCTTCAGGGCGAGTGGGCCGAGCGGGCGGGGCAACCGCGTCGCGACTCCGCCGCCGCCGCCCTGATCCGCCGCCTTCCCGAGGAGCCCATCGTGGACCTCGCGACCGCGCGCCGGCTCACGGGGGCGAGCGCCCAGGCGACGCTCGGCGGCATCGACCGTCTCGTCGACGCGGACGTGCTGCGCGAGCTCACGGGCCGGCGGCGCGGTCGCCTGTGGGAGAGCGTCGGCCTCTTCGGGTTGCTCGACGATCTCGAGACGAGCGTCCGGGGACCGAGCCGGGGCCGCGCCCGATAACCGGGAAAATCTGAGGTTTTGCGGAGTAGACTGCGGCGCACGTCCGCGATCACCGCACAAGGGGGAGCAGAGGGAATGAGTCGAACGCGACGAGGTGCTCGTCTCCACCGACTGGGTCGCCGAGCACGCCGACGACCCGGCGTACCGCCTCGTCGAGGTCGACGAGGACACGACCGCCTACGCGGGCGGTCACATCCGCAACGCCGTGGCCTGGCACTGGAAGGACGACCTGCACGAGGAGCTGCGCCGCGAGTTCCTCGGCCAGGAGACCCTGGCCGACCTGCTGGCGCGCTCCGGCGTCGGGCCGGACACGACCGTCGTGCTCTACGGGGGCAACAACAACTGGTTCGCCACCTACGCCTACTGGCTCCTGCGCTACCTCGGGTTCGACCGGGTCAAGCTGATGGACGGCGGGCGCAAGAAGTGGGAGCTCGAGGAGCGCGAGCTGGTGACCGAGGAGCCGTCGGTCGCGCGCGCCGACCCGGGCGCCCTGGCGCCGGTGCGCCACGAGCTGCGGGCCTTCCGCGACGACGTGCTGGGCCACATCGGCGGGGGCGGCAGGTCGATGGTCGACGTGCGCAGCCCGGCCGAGTTCTCGGGCGAGGTGCTGGCGCCGCCGCACCTGCCCCAGGAGCAGGCCCAGGTGCCGGGGCACATCCCGGGCGCGGCCAACGTCCCCTGGGCGACGGCCGCCCGCGAGGACGGCAGCTTCAAGAGCGACGACGAGCTGACCGAGATCTACGGCGGCGTGGGGGTCACGGCCGACACCGACGTGATCGCCTACTGCCGCATCGGCGAGCGCTCGAGCCACACCTGGTTCGTGCTGCACGAGCTGCTCGGCTACCCGACGGTGCGCAACTACGACGGCTCCTGGACCGAGTACGGCAGCCTGGTCGGCGTGCCCGTCGAGCGCTAGGAGCCCGGGGCCCAGATAGTGTCGGCGGGGTGACGCTTCCGCTCGCCCCGCCGCTCCCTCCCCAGCTCGCCCGCTCCGCGCGGGAGGTGCCCGAGGGGGACGGCTGGTCGTACGAGCGCAAGCTCGACGGCTTCCGCGCGATCGCCTTCGTCGACGATGACGCGGTGGAGATCCAGTCGCGCTCGGGCAAGCCGCTCGCGCGGTACTTCCCCGAGATCGCGCTGCCCCCGGGGCGCTACGTCGCCGACGGGGAGATCGTGGTGGCCGGCGACGGTGGCGACGAGGACTTCGGCCTGCTGCAGCAGCGCCTCCATCCCGCGGCCTCGCGGGTCGAGCTGCTCGCCGAGCAGATCCCGGCCCGCTTCGCCGCCTTCGACCTGCTGGCGCGGGGGGACGAGTCGCTGCTCGACCTGCCCTTCGCGGAGCGGCGCGCGGCGCTGGAGGCGGCGCCGGGCCTCGAGCCGGTGGAGACGTCAACCGACCCCGCGCGCGCCGCGGAGTGGCTGCGCACCTCCGAGGGCGTGATCGCGAAGCGCCTCGACGCCCCGTACCGGCCGGGCGAGCGCCAGGGCATGGTGAAGATCAAGCGGGTGCGCACCATCGACTGCGTCGTCATCGGCTGGCGTCCCGGCACGGTCCCGGACACCGTGGGCTCCCTGATCCTCGGCCTCTACGACGCCGGCACGCTGCGGCCCGTGGGCCACTGCGCCGGCTTCACCGGGAGGCGCAAGCGCGAGCTGCGGGACGAGCTGGCGCCCTACGAGACCGGCGACCGGGGCAGCGCCGACCCCAGCCGCTGGAGCGCCGGCCGGGAGCTGGAGTGGGTCGGGCTGCGCCCCGAGCTCGTGGCGGAGGTCAGCTACGACCACGCCAGCGGCGGGCGCATCCGCCACGGCGCGCGCCTGCTCCGCTTCCGGGACGACCGCGAGCCCGAGAGCTGCACGGCCGACCAGCTCGAGGCGTGAGCGCCGCCTACGACCCGGCCCAGTGGACGGACCTCTTCGTCGCCACGGCCGGCGCCGCGGCCGCCCTGGCCGGGCTCCTGTTCGTGGCGGTCTCGATCAACGTCGAGCGCATCCTTTCCTTCAAGGGGCTCCCGGAGCGGGCCCTCGAGGCGCTGCTCGTCCTGGTCGGCGCCCTCGTGGTGGCGGTGCTCTGCCTGGCCCCGGTCGAGACCGACGCGCTGGGGTGGCTCCTGCTCGTGGCGGGCGTCGTCCTGCTCGGCACCGTCGCCGGGCTGGAGCGGATCTCACTGCCCAGCCGCCACGACCGCTCGACGAAGGCCGCGTTCGGCCAGGTCACGCTGGCGCTGATCGCCACGGCGCCCTATGTCGTCGGCGCGATCACCCTGCTCGCGGAGGCGGGCGGCGGCCTCTACTGGGTCCTCGCCGGCGTCATCGGCGCGATCGTGAGCTCGGCCGCCAACGCCTGGGTCCTCATGATCGAGATCCTCCGGTGACCGTCCTCGGCGTGCGGCTCCGCCAGAGGGGCCTGATGTGGACGCGGCCGGGCGCGCGCCCGATGCGCTTCATCGCCGAGCAACAGATGGACGCGGGGCGGGTCGCCTTCCGCTGGCGGGCGCGCTTCGGCGCCGGCCTGCTGCGGCCCTTCGTCGTGACGGACGCGTACGAGGACGGGGCGGGGCGTCTCGAGGGCCGACTCGCCGGCGTGCGCCTCTTCCGCTCGACGGGGCCGGACGTCGACCGCGGCCAGGTCATGCGCTACCTCGCCGAGCTCGCCTGGCTCCCCGACCCGCGCGCGAACCCCGAGGTCCGGTGGACCGACCTCGGGCCGGACGAGGCCGAGGTTGCGGCCGGCTGCGCCGGCGGGCGCGCGGCCGTGCGGCTCCGTCTCGGCGCCGGCGGCGACGTCCTCGAGGCGTACGCACCGGATCGCCCGCGGTCGGTGGACGACGGCTCGGTGCCGACGCCGTGGCGTGGCGTCTTCTCGGACCACGGCGAGGTGGGCGGTGTACGGGTGCCGCGGCGGGCCGAGGTCTCCTGGGAGCTCCCGGAGGGCCGCTTCACCTACTGGCGCGCCGAGGTCACCGCGCTGGAGGTCGTCGGCGCCGCGGCTCAGCGGTAGCCGGTCGCGTCGGCCGGCCGGCCCGCGTCCATCACCTCGACCATGTAGCGCCAGGCGTCGGGACGGCTGCCGTCGACGTCGGTGAAGCCGTAGACCTGGGCGAGCCCGCCCGACGACAGCGAGGCCCCGTTCCAGCGCGCCCGGTCGGGGTCGGCGGCCAGCGCGGCGACGGCCCGGCCGGTGTAGAGGGGCGTCTCCGAGATGCCGAAGTGCGGCTGGCGCTCGAGGGCGTCGCGCCAGCGCTCCTCGGTGACGCCGTAGGTCTCGAGCATCATCTCCGACCGCATCCAGCCGGGCGTGAGCGCCACGGCGGTCGCCCCGCGCGGGCCGAGCTCCCGCGCCTGGGCCCACGCGATGCGGATGACGCCGCTCTTGGCGAGGTCGTAGAAGGCCGAGAGGCGGTAGTTGACGGCGTTGTACTCGGCCGTGCCGTCGGTCACCTCGACGAGCAGCCCGCCGGGATTCCTCAGCAGCAGCGGCAGCGCGTGGTGGCTGGTGATGAGGTGGGTGTCGATCGCCAGCCGCAGCATGCGCAGGCCGCGCTCGAGGTCGTGCTCCCAGACCGGGACGTTCCACTCGAAGAGCTTCTCCCCGCCCCAGATGTCGTTGACCAGCACGTCGAGCCGCCCCTGCTCGGCGTCGATGCGCTGAACCAGGTCGCGCACCTGCGCGGGCTCGAGGTGGTCGGCCGCGACCGCGATCCCCGCCCCGCCGGCCTCGGTCACCAGCTCGGCGGTCTCCTCGATCGTCTCGGGGCGGTCGTATTCGGAGCGGCGCCCGCGGGTGGAGCGGCCGCTGCAGTAGACCGTCGCGCCGGCCTCGCCGAGGCCCACCGCGATGCCGCGCCCCGCCCCCCGGGTCGCCCCGGCGACGAGCGCCACCCTGCCGCGGAGGGGCGCGGTCACGGGCCGATTCCCCAAAAGCGGCCGAGGACGGCGACGCTCTGGGCGATGGCCGCCTCGGATCCCGCGGCCGCGCGCCGGTCGCGCTCCGGGTCGGGCGGCGGCCCCGGGTCCTCCCACCACCCGCGGGCCGGCTCGGGACAGCCCGCCTCGAGGGCGATCCGGCGCCAGGGCTCGGGGACGTCCCCGTCGACGGACCGGCCCGCCAGCTCGGCGGCCAGGCCCGCCCAGGCGCGCGGCGGCGCGGTGCAGGGCTCGTAGCCCCCGCCGCCGAGGGCGACCAGCCGGCCGCCGCAGACCTCCTCGGCCAGCGCCCGCAGGCGGGCCCAGAGCTCGCGGTAGAGCGGCATGGTCGTGAGCATGTGGCTCAGCGGGTCGGCGTGGTGGTGGTCGACGCCGCACTGGGCGACGATCGCGTCGGGCCCGAACGCGCGCACGACGGGCGCGACCACCCGGTCCCAGGCCGCGCGGTAGGCCGCGTCGCCGGCGAAGGGCGGCAGCGCCACGTTGGCGGCCGATCCCGGCGCCCCCGCGCCGCCGGTCTCGGCGGGGAAGCCGGAGCCCGGGAACAGGTGGCGGCCGCTCTCGTGCACCGAGACCGTCAGCACCCGCGGCTCGTCGTAGAAGATCCACTGGGTGCCGTTGCCGTGGTGGACGTCGAGGTCGACGTAGGCGACGCGCTCGAGGCCGGCGTCGAGCAGCGCCCGCACCGCGACCGCGGTCTCGTTGTAGATGCCGAACCCCTGGGCCTGGCTCGCCGTCCCGTGGTGGGCGCCGGCGGCGGGGACCAGCGCGGCGCGGGCGCGGCCCTGCGCCACGGCCCCGGCCGCCGCCGCGCAGGCCGCGCAGGCGCGGGCCGAGTCCTCGTGCATGCCCGGGTACGCGTTGTTGTCGCCGCCGATGCCCCACTGCCGCGCCTCGGGCTCCGCGGCGAGCACCGGCTCCTCGCTGTAGCGCCGCACCGCCCGGATGAAGGCCGGCGCGAAGACCCGGGCGAGCTCCTCGTCGGCCAGCGGCCCGGGCGCCGGCTCGAGCGCGACCGCGTCGCCGTCGAGCAGGCCCGCCTCGCGGCAGAGCGCCACGGCCAGCCGGTGGCGGCGCGCGTCCGTGGGGTGGCCGCCGCCGAAGCGCATGCCGAGCCCGTCGTCGTGCACGACCAGCAGCCGCAGGGGCATGGCCGGAGCCTAGGGGCCGAGGCCCCCGAGGACGCCGGTGAGGTCCAGCAGCAGGAGCGCGAGGAGCGCGGCGGCCGCGAGCCCGTACCAGAGCCACGCGGGGTCGCGGCGGCGGCGGCTCATCCGCGCACCCTCAGCACGAGCACGGCGAGGTCGTCGCCGAGCGGGCCTCCGTGGTGGGCGACGACCGCCTCCTCGACGCCCCGCGCGATCTCGTCGGCGGGCCGCCCGGCCAGCCCGCTCAGCAGCCCCTGCAGGCGGTCCTCGCCGAACATCACGCCCCCGCGGCGCGCCTCGGTGACCCCGTCCGTGTAGAGCACGAGCGCGTCGCCCGGCGCGAGCTCGGCCGCGTCGTCGTGGACCCGCACCTCCGCGAACGGGCCCAGCAGCGTGCCCGGCCGGCCGAGCGGCTCCACCCGCCCCGCGGCGCGCACCAGCAGCGGCGGAGGGTGGCCGGCGCTCGACACCGTCGCCGCGACGCCGCGCCCGCCCGGGGCGAGCCGTGCGTAGGCGACGGTCGAGAAGCGCGACTCGAGGCCGCGCTCGGCGATGATCGCCTCGTTGAGCCGCTCCAGGGCGGCGCTCGGAGGCGGGTCGTCGCGCGCGAGCGCACGGATGCTGTGGCGCGCGAGCGACGTGAGGGCGGCCGCCTCGACGCCCTTCCCGCAGACGTCCCCGATCACGGCCACCCACGAGCGTCCGGCGGCGAAGAGGTCGTAGAAGTCGCCACCCACGTCCACCCCGTCGCCCATCGGCGAGTAGCGCGCGGCCGCGTCGAGGCCGGGGAGCTCGGGCAGGGCGGGCGGGAGCAGGCTGCGCTGGAGCGTGTCCGCGATCGTGTGCTGCGCGTCGTAGAGGCGGGCGTTGTCCACCGCGAGGCCGGCGCGCCGGCCGAGCTGGAGCGCCAGGGCGCGGTCGGCGTCCTCGTAGCGGCGGCCCGACCGCCCCATGCGGAGGGTCAGCGTCCCGAGGTCGCGGCCGCGGGCGCGCAGCGGTACGGCGATGAGGCGATCCGGGTCGGCGTCCGCCCCCTCGGGCAGGCGGGCGCCGGCGACCAGGCGGGCCTCGCCCGAGGCCTCCAGCATCTCGATGGTGCAGAAGTCGCCGAGCGTGGGTACCACGAGGGCGGCGAGGCGCGCGAGGCGCTCATCCACCCCGAGCGTCGCGTCCAGCGCCTCGCCCACGTCGAACAGCAGCTGGAGGCCCCGCTCCGCCCGCACCCGGTCGCTGATGTCGGTGACGAAGAGCCCGACGGCGACGATCTCGCCGTCGTGGCGGACCGGGTACCAGGTCGCCAGCCACGTGTGATCGCGACCGGGATCGGCCGCCGTCGGCGCGGCGACCTCCAGGTCGTCCACGGGCTCGCCGGTGTCGAGGACGCGCCGGAACGGCCCGGCGAGCGCCTCCGCCCACGGCGGCGGCATGACCTCCTGGGGCCGCCTCCCCACGAGGTCGTCGGCCGAGCAGCCCCCGATGTCGGCGAGCTCCTCGTTGACGCGCACGAAGCGCATCGCGGGATCGAAGAGCCCGAAGCCCACCGGAGCGCAGGTGATGATGGTGTGCAGGAGCTCGCGGGACTCGCGCAGCTCCCATGCCTCCGACGGCCCGCCGGTCGCCGCTGGTTCCTCGATCACCCCTGTGCCGCGGCCGGGTCGCCGACGACCTCGATGCGGTCGGTGACCAGGGTGAGCTCGAGCACCTTGCCGACGGGGCCGCCGGGCTCCACCACCACGACCACGCGGCGTCCCTCGGCGTCGGCGCGCGTCGACGCGTCGAGGATCACCCGCAGGCCGGTGGAGTCGATGTGCACCACCTCGCGCAGGTCGACCACCAGGATCGGCGGGCGGGACTCCTCGACGGCGAGGATCGCGACGCGCAGGTCGTCGCAGTGGGCGAGGTCCAGGTCACCCCGCACGGCGACGACGCCCCGGGCGCGATCGCTGGTGACCCCGAACGATTCCATCTCGGGCTCACTACCCATCGCCGGCCGCCCTCATGCGGAGGCGCAGGGCGCCGCGGACGGCCGCGGAAGAGGAGAACGCCTCGGACACTTGTCGAGTGTACCCCGGACCCCCCTCCGTCAGCCCCCCCTTTTGGCCTCCCCCCAGAGGGTGACCGTCACCGATCGCGGCCCGCCGTCGTCGCGGTGCTCGCAGAGGTAGATGCCCTGCCAGGTGCCCAGGGCCAGGCGGCCGCCGGTCACGGGCATCGTCAGCGAGGGGCCGGTCAGGACCGACTTCACGTGGGCGGGCATGTCGTCCGGCCCCTCCAGGGTGTGGCGGAAGTAGGGCGCCCCCTCGGGCACGGCGCGGTCGAGCCACGCCGCCAGGTCGGCCCGCACGTCGGGGCTCGCGTTCTCGTTCAGGGCCAGGGAGGCCGACGTGTGGAGGACGATGACGTGAGCCAGGCCGACGCGCGTCTCGCCGATCTCGGGCACGGCCTCGAGCACCTCCCGGGTGACGAGGTGGACCCCCCGCGGCCGCGCGCGCAGCGCGAATGTCCGCTGCAGCCACATGGGGCCCATGCTCCCATGTCCTGTCCCTCGGACCGGGCAGGCCACACTCGCCGGTCGTCAGGGAGGGGTCAGGGTCCAGGGACGACGAAGAGGTCCGGCCCGCGCATGGCCGAGACGAGGAACGGCGGAGAGGCGTTGACCCGGAGGTACGCCGCCACGCCGAGCAGACGGTCGGCCAGCTGGGCCGTGGCCGACGCCGGGACGGCGAGCCGCAGCTCGGCGACCGGCGAGGGCCAGCCGGCGCCCGCGAGCCAGCCCTCGACCCGCGCGATCGCGCCCGCGTTGACGCCCTCGATCTGGACCCCGGCGGCGAACCGCGCGCCGGTTCCGAAGAGCGCGGCCCCGGCCTCGACCGCCAGAACGACCTCCATCGGGCTCCCGGCGGACGCGACCCCGGCGGCGCTGCCGCTGCCGGGCTCGAGACAGCGGAGCCCCGTGATCCTTGCGTCGTAGGGTGCGAGCATCGTCGGCTCCTGCCCGGGAAAAGCCACCGGCCCGCCCCGTGGTGGGGCGGGCCGGGCCGGCCGGGCGTCGGCTCCCGCGATTACGGGGTGACGAGCAGCCTGTCGCCAACCGCGTGCGAGGCGTCGAACGGCGGGGCGGCGTTGTTGATGACGCGCGCCTGCGGCTCGAGGATGTCGCCCTGCTTGCCGTTGGTCGCGGCGCCGGGCACGGTGAACGTGAAGGTCTGCAGGCCGGGGTTGGGCCAGTCGGCGCTGCCGTAGTTCCCGGTGAGGTCCTGCGAGTTCAGCAGGGAGGGGTTGGTGGTGTCGGTCACGGTCATGCGAACGCGGTAGGCGCCGCCGGTCGCGTGGAGCGCGATGCCGGCCTCGGCCTCGATCGTGACGTCGAAGTTCTGTCCCTCGCGGACGTCCAGGTCGGCCGTCTCGACCGAGAGGACGTTGACGTCGTTGGGAGCGATAGCCATCTGAGTGTCTCCTTACTTGGTGTCGGTATGCGTCCTGCACACCCTGGGCCGACAGTACGACTGGGGACTTAACCGGCTATTACTTGCGCGTTGAGCACTTTGCGCATGGGCTCGGGCCGGAACGACGACCGGCCCGCCGGGGAGCGGGCCGGATCGGGACGGATCCTGCGGCGTGCCCTACATGCACACGCGGTGAGGGTCACGCCGATGGGTGCCTATGCCGCCATTACGTGCGGCTTACGCCCGTTTCGCAGTGGAGCGAGGCGCAGGGCGAGACCGGGGCGGCCGAGGGCCTCGTAGCGCTCGGTCAGCAGGCGGCGCACGTCGTCGCGGTGGGGCTCGGCCGCGAGGATGCGGCGGTAGGCGCCGGCGCTCGCCTCGTGGTCTCCCAGCGCGGCGAGGGCGTCGCCGAGGTGCCCGAGCAGGTCGAGGTGGAGGCCCTCCATCTCCCGTCGGGCGGTCACGATCCACTCCTCGTAGGGCTCCTCCTCGAAGAGCGGACCGTCGTAGAGGGCGTCGGCGCGGCCGTACGCCTCGGCGGCGCCGGCGAGGTCGCCGGCGCGGCGCAGCGCGTCCCCCTCGCGGGCCAGGCGCTCGAGGTCCTCGGCGTCGACGCGCACCTCGAGCCCCGGGTCGATCGAGTAGGCCTCGTCGCGGTAGACGACGACGGGGCAGTCCCCGTAGACGGGCCGGAAGGCCCGGCGCAGCAGGGTGATCGCGACGTTGAGGCTGTTGCGGGCGGCCCGCGGCGGCGAGCCGGGCCAGAAGGCCTCCAGCAGCACGTCGCGCGGGACCGGACGCCCGCGGTGCGCGACCAGGTACTGGAGGACGAGCCGCGAGCGGCGCGGCGGGGCGATGACCGTGCCGCCCGCGGTCAGGCGCGTGGGCCCGAGGCAGCGCACCTCGAGGGCCGGGCCCTCGGCGCAGTCGCGCGACCCGGCGGCCGACGCGCGCGTCAGCAGGCAGTCCACGCGGTCGCGGAGCCGCTCGAGCGCGCGCTCGGCGTCGCCGCCGGGCCACTCGCCGCCGACGCCGGCGAGGATCTCCTCGCACGCCCGGCAGGCGGCGATCGCCGCGGTGACCGATCCTCGATTCCGATCCACGGCGAGAGCCTGCCCCAGGGTCGTCACGGGGGGCTCACGGGGCGCTCACGGCCTTGATCGGCGCCGTCCCACCATGTGAATTGGGTGCGCCGGCCACCGGCGGAGGAAAGACCCGGCCGGCATCGAAGAGGGACGGGCCATGAAGACCTTGATCGTCGTCATCGGAACGATCGTGATCCTCGTCATCCTCGTCTCGAGCGGGGTGCTCGGAGGGGCGATCTGCGTCAACAACGTCGGCTGCGTCTCCTCACAGGGCGACGGGATCACGGTGGACAGCCGCGAGTCGGTGACGGTGACCACCGGCAACCCGTGAGCGACGAGCGCACCCTGCAGCCCGGCCCGTGGCGGAAGACCCCGGGCTGGCGGGCGGGGGCGTTCCTGATCGGCATCGTGCTGCTCCTGTGGTTCCTCGACTGGCTCACCGGCGACCTCGTCGATGTCGGGTGGTGGAAGCCGCTCGCGGTGGTCGTGCTCGGCATCCTGCTCAGCGTCCCCTACGGCTGGGCGTGGGTGAAGGGGCGCGCGCCCCTGCCGCCCAAGCCCGCCGCGCTCGTGCCCCAGGCGGCCGTCCAGACGGGCGAGAGCGGGAGCACATACGTGCTCGTCAACCCCTCCGGCGGCCCCTCGCGGCCCGGCCTCGGCCGCAAGACCCGCGACCTGGGCCCGGTCGCCTGGTTTCTCTACACCGTCCTGTGGCGCTGGCCCGTGATGGTGGGCGACGCGGCCCTCACGCTGTTCTGGCGCGGCATGACCCGGATCTTCGGCTTCAACGGCGGCCCGAGCATGGAGACCTTCGACCGGAGCCAAATGGAGCAGATCGACTATCCGGACGATCACCCGCCGCCCGGTAGCCGCACCTTCTAGGTCCCAGGCCCCAAAGCCGTCACACTCTGTCTCTGGTGGGACGCGACGAGAGCAGCCCGGGGCCACTCGACGAGCCGATCGAGATCGAGCTGGACGGCGAGCTCCGGCACATGCGGCTGAGCGACGCGGCGCTGGCCATGGTGGGCCTGCCGGCCGAGGCCGTCGTCGGGCGCACCCCGAGCGAGACCGGCTTGCCCGCCGAGGTCGTCGTGCCGCTCGAGCGGGAGCTGCGCCTGGCCCTCGACACGGGCGAGGAGCGGCACCTGGAGCTCGAGATGCCCACCAACGACGGCCTTCGCTGGCTCTTCCTGCGCCTGGTCCCCGACGGCGCGGGCGCGGTCCGGTTGCTCGCCAGCGACATCACGATGCGCAAGCACGCCGAGCTGCGGCTCACCGGCGGGCACGCGGCGTTCCGAGCCCTCGTGGAGGACTCGCCCGACCCGCTCGCGCGCGTCAACGCCGACCTGAGGATCGGGTTCGTCAACTCCGCCTTCGAGCGCGCCGTGGGCCGCCCTGCCGCGGCCTTCCTGGGGCGCACGGTCGCCGAGGCGCCGCTGCCCAGCGAGCTGGCCGAGCGGTGGCAGGACGGCGTCAGCTCCGTGTTCGAGCGGGGAGAGCCCCTGGCGGCCGACTTCTCCTTCGCCGGAGAGGGCGGCACGCGCTGGTTCAGCGCCCGCCTGCTGCCCGAGCCCGGCCCCACCGGCGACGTCGAGCACGTCATCTCGGCCTTCACCGACATCACGGACCGGGTCAACCAGGAGGCCGAGCAGGCGGCCCTCCGCCGGGTCGCGACGGTCGTCGCGCGCGAGGGCGACCTGGAGGAGATCGGCCGCGTCGTGGCCGAGGAGGCCACCATCCTCCTGGGCGCCACCGGGAGCGCCGTCTACCGCTTCGAGTCGTCCGAGCTCGCCACCTGCGTGGCCGCGCACCCCCCGGCAGCCGAGGGCGCGGTCGTCTCCCCCACCATGTCGATCGGCGGCACGACGGCCACCGGCCGCACGGCCAGGACCGGGGAGGCGGCGCGGGTCAACGACTACGGGGAGCTGCCGCTCGACGACTCCGTCGAGCAGGTCCTCGCCGCCGGGCTGCGCAGCGGCATCGCGGCGCCGCTGTCGTCCGGCGGCCGCGTCTGGGGCGCGCTGACCGCCGGCTCGAGCGAGCCGCGCGCGTTCGGACCGGCCGCCGAGCGCCGCCTGGCGGCGTTCGCCGAGCTCGCGGCCATCGCCGTGGCCAACGCCGAGGCGCGCGCCGAGCTGGCGCGGCTGGCCGAGACCGACCCGCTCACGGGCCTGGCGAACCGGCGGGCATTCACGAAGGGACTCGCGGGCGAGGTCGAGCGGGCCCGCCGCCACGGGCACCTCCTGACCCTGGTCATCCTCGACCTCGACGACTTCAAGGCCATCAACGACACCCACGGCCACCAGGTCGGCGACCGGGTGCTGGCCGACGTCGGCCGCCACCTGGCGGCGACGTCGCGGGCCGGGGAGCTGGTGGCGCGGATCGGCGGGGAGGAGTTCGCCTGGATCCTCCCGCAGGTCGACGCGACGGGCGCGTTGGCCCCGGTCGAGCGGGCGCGCGCGCGGATCGCCAGCATCCACGTCAACGGCGTCAGCGGCATCACCTGCTCGGCCGGGGTCTGCGACCTCCGCGCGGCGCGGGACGTCGACGAGCTCCAGCGCCTCGCCGACCGGGCCCTCTACGGCGCCAAGCGCGCCGGCCGCGACCGCGTGGTGGCGGCCGCCTCCTGACACCGCCGTCGGAGCCGGGCGGATTGTCGGCTCCGGCGGCCCTCCGCTAGCCTCCGGCCGGTGTCCACGACCCGTGACGGCGCGCGGCGGGAGCCGGGACGCGGCGGCCCCGACGGGGGCGGCCTCCCGCCCCTGCGCCACGGTGGCAGGCCCCCCGAGGCTCCTCGGCGGCGGCGCTGGCCCCTGCTCACCGCGCTCGCCGTGGCCGCCCTGGCGTTCGGCGGCCTGTGCGGCTACGCCGTCCGCGACGCGGGCGTCCAGCTCACCACGACCGGGCCGGCGCAGGACGCCTACCTCGGGCCCCGCGCGACCGAGGACCTGGTGTTCCGGGTCGCCTCCGACCTGCCGTCGCTCATGGAGACGGCGACGCTGGAGTACGACGGCTCCGACGTGCTCGACGACGCCTACGTCGGCGACGGCGAGCTGACCTACCGCCCCACAGCGCTGGAGGAGGGCACCCACACCCTCCGCTTCTCGATCGACCAGCCGCTGGTGCCCTGGCCGGCCAGGCGCAGCTGGACCTTCACGGTCGACCACACACGGCCCGAGATCGAGATCACCGCGCCGACGCGCCCGGCCGTGCGGGGCGCGCCGGTCACGCTCGAGGGCAAGGTCAACGAGCCCTCCACGGTGACGATCGACGACGCGCCGGTCGACGTCGCCTCGGACGGCACCTTCTCGGTGACGTTCCCCGAGCCGCCGGCCACGAAGGTGGCGGTGCGGGCGGTCGACAGGGCCGGCAACTCCCGCGGCATCCGCACCACGATCCCGGTGATCGCGCGCGAGCCGCTGGTGCCCATCCGCGCCGTGCACATGACGGCCATCTCGTGGGAGACCGACTACCTGCGCGAGCCGGTCCTCGCGATGCTGCGCCAGAAGCGGATCAACGCGATCGAGCTCGACCTGAAGGACGAGTCGGGGGTGATCGGCTACGACTCGCGGCTCCCCTTCGCCAAGAAGATCGGCGCGATCGAGCAGAGCTACGTCCTGGAGGAGGCGGTCAAGGAGATCCACGACCTCGGCGGCCGGGTGATCGGGCGCATCGTGGCCTTCCGCGACGGCAAGCACGCGCGCTGGGCGTGGGATCACGGCCACCGCGAGCAGGTCATCCAGACGCCCGACGGGCAGCCCTACGCCGGATACGGCGGCTTCACCAACTTCGCGGATCCCGTGGTGCGCGACTACAACATCGACGTCGCCGAGGAGGGCGCGCGCCGCGGCGTGGACGACATCCTCTACGACTACATCCGCCGGCCGGACGGCCCGCTCGACACGATGAAGTTCCCCCGCCTGCGGGGCGGCGCCCAGGCCTCGATCGTCTCCTTCGTGGCCGACGCCCGCAGACGGCTCGAGCCGACGGGCGCCTTCCTCGGCGCGTCCCTGTTCGGCATCGCGGCCTTCCGGCCCGAGGAGGTCGCCCAGGACGTCCCGCGCATCGCCCGCAACGTGGACTACGTCGCCCCGCTCATCTACCCGTCCCACTGGGGCGCGGGCGTCTACGGGGTGGACGAGCCCGAGAGCCAGCCGCGCGCGATCATCGAGCAGTCCCTGGTGCACTTCAACGAGCTGGTGAAGAACACGGGCGCCCGCGTGGTGCCGTGGCTCCAGGACTTCTCCCTGCGCGTGACCTACGGGCCGAAGGAGGTCTGCGCGCAGGTCCAGGGCGCCCGCGCGGAGGGCGTCTCCGAGTGGATCCTGTGGGACCCCAACGTGACCTACACGCGCGCCGGCTGCCTCAAGGGCTGAGCCGCCGCCGGCGCGCTCCGTAAGCGCGGGATAAGCGGGCGAACGTACCCTCTCCCCGTCGGAGGGGCGTGCGGCGTTGGGGGACGTCCACGCCCCTCCCTCGGCAACGAGGTGGTCGCACGCGCGACGTCCCGGCCGGCCGAGCGCCGACCGTTCCCGACACGATCGGAGGACCGCGATGAGCACCCTGATCCTCATCCATGGGCGGCGCCAGCACGGCCGGGAGCCGGCCGAGCTCCGGAGGGAGTGGGTCGCCGGCCTGAACGCCGGGCTCACCAAGGCGCGGCTGGAGACCGTCCGCCCGGAGGACGCGGTGCTCCCCTACTACGGCGATCTCCTCCAGAGGAAGACGCTCGAGGCCGCCGAGTGGGGCACGGACATCGACCTCGAGGCCCTCCTCCCCATCGACCCGCACATGCCCGAGGAGATCCAGCGGCTCGAGTCGGACCTGCTCCGGTCGATGGCCGAGCGCGCGGCGCCGGACGTGATCGAGGAGGGCGGGCGGGAATCGATCCTGTGGATCCCGGGCGCCCGCAAGCTGATCGCGCTCATCGCCGGCACGATCAGGGTCGAGCACGAGCTGATCGAGGGCTTCCTCACCGACGTCGCGGTCTACCTGCGCTTCGCGCGCGACGCCGTGCTCGACATGGTCCGCAGGGCGATCGACGACACCGGCGGGGAGGTCGTCATGGTGGCCCACAGCCTCGGGAGCCTCGTGGCCCTGGACCTGCTGGACGAGGCGCCGATCCGCGACCGGACCGCCCTGCTCGTCACGGCCGGCTCGCCGCTGGGGCTCGCCGCCGTCTACCGCAACCTGCGGACCCCGGGCGCCCTCCACCCGGGCGTCGAGTGGATCAACGCCTGGGACCCGGACGACTTCGGCGCGCTCGGCCATCCCCTCGGGCCGCTCTACGGGGAGCCGCTGGAGGACATCCGCGTCGACAACCCGTCCGACGAGATCCACTCGATCGAGCGGTACCTCGGCCACGAGTCGGTGGCGAGCAGGGTGGGGGCCCGGCTCGCTGCTTGAGGGCGCGGTCGTAAGCGCGAGATAAGCGGGGGGTCGTAGCGTCCTGAGTGCCGGAGGGGTGTGCAGCGTTGGGGGACGCTCCGCGCCCCTCCCTCGGCAGCTGCGGACCGGGCGGGAGCCGCCATATCCCCGGCTCCCGCCCGGCGCACACCCGGGAGCCCCAGGCGGCGCTCTGAGCCCGCGACGGTCACTGGCGCGGCGGCGCGCCCGGGACGCCCCTGGCGGCATGACGCCCCGGCGCAGGCGCGCCGCCCGGCGCGCCCGCACGCCACTCGGATAGGTTGCGCGGCACCGAGAGGAGGCCTGATGGGGTTCGTGTCGCGAGGGTTCCGGGGACGGCGGCGGAGCGAGGGCCCGCCGGACCGCGTGCCGCCGGGGCAGTACCTGGTCGAGGACTTCCCGGTGCTGTCGGCCGGGCCCACCCCCGACGTGGCGCTCGCGGACTGGGCCTTCGCGATCACCGGCGAGATCGACGAGCCGAGGACCTGGACCTGGGAGGAGCTCCAGGCGCTCCCCCACGAGGCCATCACCCGGGACATCCACTGCGTGACCAAGTGGTCGAAGCTCGACACCGCCTGGGAGGGCGTGTCGGTCGACGTCCTGCTGGACGGCGTCGAGACCGCCGCCGAGTACGCGCTGATCCACTCCTACGGCGGCTACACCACCAACCTGCCGCTCGAGGACATCACCGGCGGCAAGGCCTGGGTCGCCTTCGCCTACGACGGCGCGCCGCTCGAGCCGGAGCACGGCGGCCCCGCGCGCCTGCTGGTCCCCCACCTCTACTTCTGGAAGAGCGCCAAGTGGGTGCGCGGGCTCGACCTGCGCCTCACCGACGCGCCCGGGTTCTGGGAGCGGTACGGCTACCACAACTACGGCGACCCGTGGCTCGAGCAGCGGTACGCGGGCGACTGACCTGGCTGGTGGCCGAGGTCGCCGCCGTCGTCGAGGAGACGACCGGCGTGCGCAGCCTCGCCCTGGAGGTCCCCGGCTGGCCGGGGCACCTGCCGGGCCAGCACGTCGACGTCCGCCTGACCGCCGACGACGGCTACCAGGCCCAGCGCAGCTACTCGATCGCCACCCCCGCCGACGGCGAGCGCCTCACCCTGACCGTCGAGCGGATCGACGACGGCGAGGTCTCGCCCTACCTCACCGACGAGCTCGGGCCCGGCGACCGCCTGGAGCTGCGCGGCCCGATCGGCGGGTGGTTCGTCTGGGAGCCGGCGCTGGGCGGCCCGCTGCTGCTGGTGGGCGGCGGCAGCGGCGTGGTGCCCCTGATGGCCATGCTCCGCGCCCATGCGGCCGCGGCCTCCGACGTCCCGGCGCGGCTGCTGCTCTCCTCGCGCTCGTGGGACGAGGTGATCTACCGGGAGGAGCTCGCCGGGCTGGCCCGGGACGGCACGGGGATCGAGATCGTGCACACCCTGACCCGCAGCGCGCCGCCGGGGTGGCAGGGCCCGCGGCGCCGGATCGACCGCGAGCTGCTCGCCGAGGTGGCCTGGCCGGCGGCGGAGCGGCCGCTGCCCTACGTCTGCGGCCCCACCGGCCTGGTGGAGGCCGCCGCGAGCGCGCTGGTGGACCTGGGCCACGACCCTGCGCGGGTCAAGACCGAACGCTTCGGACCGACGGGAGGACCGTGATGAGCGACGACGCCCACGTCAACGGCAACGCCCTCGGCGGCCTGATGAGGGAGGTCTTCGGGCACGAGATGACCGACGCCCGCGGGTGCTGCGACGAGTGCGGAGCCGTCAACGCCCTCGGCGCGCTGGTGGCCTACACGCGGGCGCCCGGCGACGTGCTGCGCTGCCCGGACTGCGCGGCCGTGATGCTGGTGGCCGTGAGCCTGCCGGCCGGCGTGCGGTTCAGCCTGGTGGCGGTGCGGTGGCTCGAGCCGGCCCCGCCGCGCTGACGCGCTCCGGCCCGGCGCCCGCCGCCGGGGCGGGCCCTCCGGGTCCCCGCCGCCAGATGAGCGCCGCGGCCACGGCGGTGCCCGCGGCCACGGCGAGGGTGCCGAGCGCCAGGTCGGTCAGCGTGTCGCCCCGCTCCGTGTGGATGTGGACGCCCGGGAGCCGGGTGAGGGTGGCCTCCAGGATCTCCCACGCGGCGATGACCGCCAGGCCCCCGGCGAGCGCGGTCGCCAGCGCCGCGCGTCGCGTGCGGGGCAGGCCGGGCAGCCGGCCGTCGGAGACGGCCAGCGCGAGGATCGGCGCGACCAGGAAGGGCGCGGCCACGTGCATCCCCTGCCCCCAGAGCTGGCTGTCGACCGTCCCGATCAGCGACGCCCAGCCGTGCGCGAGGAGCAGCACCGCGGCGCACGCGTCGAGGACGGGCGGGGCCAGGTACGCGACGGCGAGGGAGATGGCCGCGAACACGAAGGCGAGCACGAACGCGGTCCGGTTGCCCCGGTCCACGCTGGCGACGGCGAGCAGCACCATGCCGAGCCGCGCCGCCCACGCGACCAGCCGGCCCGCCAGCGACCAGCCCGAGCCCCGGTCCATGAGCGCATCGAGGAGCGCCACCTGCCCCTGTTCCTTCCCTGGATCGTCTCCGTGAGCCGCGTCCCGCGAGAGACGGTATCGCGCCGCCGCGCCGGCGCTCACCCCCCCGAACGAGTAGCGCGCGCCGGGGCCGACCCCTTCGCCGCCCTCTCGGCCGAGGAGCGGGCGCTGCTGCGCCCCGCCCCGCTCCCGGAGCGCGTCGACCCCATGCTGGCGGTGCTCACCGAGGAGCGGTTCTCGGACCCCGCGTGGATCTTCGAGCGCAAGCTCGACGGGATCCGCTGCATCGCGATCGCGGGCGGGGGCGCCGTGCGGCTGCGCTCGCGCAACCACCTGAGCCTGAGCGGCCGCTTCCCGGAGGTCGTCGCGGCGCTCGAGGCGGCCGTCTCCGGCGCCGTGCTCGACGGGGAGGTCGTCGCCTTCGACGGCGCGCGGACCAGCTTCGCCCGGCTGCAGCAGCGCGGCGAGCGCCCCGTGGCCGTCGTCTACTACGTCTTCGACCTCCTCCACCTGGCCGGCCACGACGTCACCGCCCTGCCACTGCGGGCCCGCAAGGCGCTGCTGCGCCGGGCGCTGCGGGCCCACGGCCCCGTGCGGCTCACCCCCCACCGCAACCGCGAGGGCGAGGCGCTCTACCGCGAGGCCTGTCGCCGCGGGTGGGAGGGCGTGATCGCCAAGCGCGCCGACGCGCCGTACACGCACGGGCGCTCCCGCGACTGGCTCAAGTTCAAGTGCGACGCCGAGCAGGAGCTCGTGATCGGCGGCCACACCGCCCCGCGCGGCAGCCGCACGGAGCTCGGCGCGCTGCTGCTCGGCTACTACGAGGACGGGCGCCTGCGCTACGCGGGCAAGGTCGGCACGGGGTTCACGCGCGCCGTCCTGCGCGACCTCGCCGAGCGCCTGGCGCCGCTGCGCCAGGACGAGTCGCCGTTCGCCGACCCGGTGCGCGAGCGCGACGCGACCTGGGCCCGGCCGGAGCTCGTGGCGCAGGTCGGCTTCACGGAGTGGACGCGCGACGGGCGGCTGCGCCACCCCCGCTTCCTGGGGCTGCGCGACGACAAGGCCGCGACGGAGGTGGTGCGGGAATGAGCGGCGCGACCGTCCAGGCCGGCCGGCGACGGGTGGTCATCAGCCACGCCGACCGGGCCGTCTTCCCCGACGCGGGGGTGACCAAGCTCGACCTCGCGCGGCACTACGCGGCCGTCGCGCCGGTCATGGTCCCCCTCGTGCGCGACCGTCCCCTCGCGCTCCAGGTCTTCCCGCGCGGCATCGCGGAGGCCGGCCACTTCCTGAAGGACGCCCCCGGGCACTTCCCGCCCTGGGTCAGGACCTTCGCCGTGCCCAAGCGCGAGGGCGGGACGATCGATCAGGTGCTGGCCAACGACGCCGCCACGCTCGTCTACCTCGCCGGGCAGAACGCGGTCACGCCGCACGTGTGGACGAGCCGGGTCGACCGGCTCGAGCGCCCCGACCGGGTGATCTTCGACCTCGACCCCTCCGGCGACAGCTTCGCCGCGGTCCGGGCCGCCGCCCGGGACGCCGGCGACCTGCTGCGCGACCTCGGCCTCCATCCCTTCGCGATGACGACCGGCTCCCGCGGCCTGCACGTGGTCGCGCCGCTGCGCCGGTCGGCCGACTACGACGAGGTGCACGCCTTCGCCCGCGAGGCCGCCGAGGCCCTGGTGGCCGCCGACCCCGACGGGCTGACCGTCGAGTTCCGGAAGGCGAAGCGCGGGGACCGGATCTTCGTCAACATGGGCCGCAACGCGTACGGCCAGCACGCGGTCGCCCCCTACGCCGTCCGCGCGCGCCCCGGCGCCCCGGTGGCGACGCCGCTGCGCTGGGAGGAGCTCGACGACGAGGGCCTCGACCCGCAGGGGTGGACGATCCGGACCATCGGAGCCCGCCTCGCCGAGGTGGGCGACCCCTGGGCCGGCATCGGCCGGCACGCGCGGGACGTCGGCCCCGCCCGGCGGAAGCTCGCGAGGCGCTGACCGCCTAGCCCGGCGCGGCCGCCTCCAGCCGGCGCCGGAAGGCCCCGGCGCCCTCCACCGAGGCCCCCAGGCGGCGCACGCGCGCCGCGAGGGCGCGGTCCGAGGTCACCACCCGCAGCCGCCCGGGCGCCGGGTCGGCCTCCACCAGGCGCACGATCTCGTCGTCCGCCGTCACCGGGCCCTCGCGCACCACGAGGACCTCCTCGCCGGTCGCGCGCGCGTACGCGGCGGCCGCGGCCTCCAGGCGCCGCAGCGCCTCCTCGCGGTCGCGCCACCAGCCGTCGGGGCGGCTGCCCACGACGTTCATCGCGTCGACCAGCACGCGGACGCGGTCCGGCGTCACAGCACGGTCCCGCGATCGATCCGCGCCGAGAGCGACCGCAGGCGCTCGACCAGCTCGGGAGGCTCGTGGACCTCGAAGTCGACCCCGAGCATGAGGACCCGCAGGGCGAGCCAGTCGAGGTCGTCGTCGCCGGTGCGGTACTCGCAGGTGGCGTCGTCCTGCGGCTCCACCCTCCCCCACCCCGCGGCCGCACGCGCCCGCACCGCCTCCGCCGGCGCGCGCAGCGTGAGGCGCGCCTCGTAGCCCCGCGGCGCCGCCGCCATGCTCTCCGTCACGAAGGCGGCGGCGTCCGGCGCCGGCAGCGGCCGCGGCCCGGCGCGCACGCCGGTGGGCGCGGGCGCGGAGAGGCGGTCAACGCGGAAGCTCCGCCAGCCCTCGCGGCCGCGGTCCCACGCCACCAGGTACCAGCGGCGCCCGAGGGCGACGAGCGCCTGCGGCTCCACCTCGCGCCGGCTCTCGGCGCCGTCGCGGCTTCGGTAGGCGAAGCGCACCCGCTCGGAGTCGCGGCAGGCCGCCGCCAGGACCGTCAGGTGCTGCGGGTCGACCGTCGGGCCGCCGGGCGCGGGCGGGGTCGCGGTCGCCGCCCCCAGGGCGTTGACGCGCCGGCGCAGGCGGGCCGGCAGCACCTGCTCGAGCTTGACCAGCGCCCGCACCGACGCCTCCTCGATGCCCGCCACCGACGTCCGCGCCGCGGTGCTCAGGCCGACCGCGATCGCGATCGCCTCCTCGTCGTCGAGGAGCAGGGGCGGCATGGCGGTGCCCGCCCGGAGACGGTAGCCGCCCGCGGGCCCGCTGAGCGACTCGACCGGGTAGCCGAGCCCCCGCAGCCGCTCGACGTCGCGCCGGACGGTCCGGCCCGACACCTCGAGCCGCTCGGCGAGCTCCGGGCCGGGCCAGTCGCGCCGCGCCTGCAGCAGCGACAGCAGCGTCAGCAGGCGGCTCGAGGTCGGCGCCATCGCGCCATCATCGCCGACATCCAGGACGGATTCTGGCCTCAATCGGCCGCGAGGCGGGCGGCGCGCGACTCCAGGTAGCGCTGCTCGGGCAGGCTCAGCGTGCGGCGCGCGGCCGTCCGGTACGCCGCGCGCGCGGCCTCCGGCTCGCCGGCCATCTCGAGCAGGTGGGCGCGCACGGCGTCCACCCGGTGGTGCGCGGCGAGGGCGGGGTCGGCCTCCGCCGCCGCGAGCTCCGCCAGGCCGGTCCGCGGGCCGTGGACCATCGCGACCGCCACCACGCGGTTGAGGGTCACCATCGGCCCGGGCGCGACGCCGGCCAGTACGTCGTACAGCCCCAGGACCTGCCGCCAGTCGGTGTCCTCGAAGCGGGCCGCCTCGTCGTGGACCGCGGCGATGGCGGCCTGGAGCTGGTACGGGCCGATCGGCGCGGACTCGAGCGTCGAGGTGATCAGGTCGACGCCCTCGGCGATGGCCCCGGCGTCCCAGAGGCGGCGGTCCTGCTCGGCGAGCGGAACCAGGGCGCCGTCGGCGTCCGCCCGCGCCGGCCGGCGCGCGTCGGTCAGCAGCATCAGCGCCAGCAGCCCGGCCGTCTCGCCGTCGCCGGGCAGGCGCGCGTGCAGCTGCCGGGTCAGGCGGATCGCCTCGGCGCTGAGCTCGACGCGGTGCAGCGAGGGCCCGGAGCTCGCCGTGTAGCCCTCGTTGAAGATCAGGTAGAGGACCTGTCGCACGGCCACCAGCCGCTCCGCGCGCTCGGCCGGCGGGGGCATGCGGAAGCGGCTCCCGGCGTCCCGGATCCGCGCCTTGGCGCGGCTGATGCGCTGGGCCACGGTCGCCTCCGGGACCAGGAACGCGCGCGCGATCTCCGCCGTCGTCAGCCCGCCGACCGCGCGCAGGGTCAGCGCCACCTGCGACGCCGGCGTGAGCGCCGGGTGGCAGCACAGCAGCAGCAGGGCGAGGGTGTCGTCCTCATCGGGGACCGGCTCGGGGTCGGGCGGCTCCCGGGCGGCCGAGGCCTCCTCCCTGCGCCGGCGGGCCACGTCGCCGCGCCACATCTCGGCGCGCCGCCGCGAGGCGACCGTGACCAGCCATCCCGCGGGGTTCGCGGGGACGCCCTCGGCCGGCCACTGGACGGCGGCCGCCAGCAGCGCCTCCTGCACCGCGTCCTCACAGGTCTCGAAGCCGCCGTGGCGGCGCACGAGCGCGGCGAGGACCTGCGGCGCCAGCTCGCGCAGCAGGCCCTCGACCGGCGGCGTGCTCACATCTCCGGGGGCGCGCCGACCCCGCCGCGGTCCAGCACGGGCCGCACCTCGACCAGCCCGAACGCGGCCTCGGGGACGCGCGCGGCGTGCTCGAGGGCCCGCTCGGGGGTCTCGCAGTCGATGAGGTAGAAGCCCGCCAGGAGCTCCTTGGCCTCGGCGAACGGGCCGTCGCTCGTCACCGGCCGCCCGTCGCTGACCGCGACGCGGGTCGCGAGCGACGGATCGCCCAGCGCCTCGGCGACGATCAGCTCGCCCGAGGCGGCGAGGTCCTCGTACAGCGCCATGTGGGCGCGCCAGCCCTCGGCGCGCTGGTCGTCGGAGAACCCGCCCCACATCTCCCGCGTGGTCGGGTTGCTGTAGACCATGATCAGGTACTTCACCTGTGCCTCCACCGGTCAGGACTCTCCCTGCGAGAGTCTGTCACCCGACATGTCGAAGCCGGCCGGCCGGCTTCGACATCCCCGCACAGGCGCCCGCCGGGGCGCCGGGACCCGAGGAGGAGAGATGAGCAAGGGGCCGCGGGTGCCGCGCCTGTCGGAGGAGGCGGTGCGGGGCGCGACAGGGCGGGGCTGGGACGAGCTGTTCGCCCTGCTCGACGGCTGGGGCGCCGCCGACCGCGACCACCGCGAGATCGCCGCCTGGCTGGCGGACGAGCAGGGCGTCGAACGGCTGGTGGTCGCAGGCGGTCACGGTCGAGTACGAGGTCGCGCGCGGGCTGCGCCCGCGCGGCGGCGACCGCGACGGCACGTTCACGGTCAACGCGAGCAGGACGGTGGCCGCGCCGGTGGAGCGGCTCTTCGCGGCCTTCGTCGACCCGGAGCTGCGCGGGCGCTGGCTGCCCGGCGACCGCCTGCGCGAGCGCACGTCCCAGCCGGCGCGGACCGCGCGCTTCGACTGGGGGGACGGCGCGACGCGGGTCGTCGTCGGCTTCACCGCCAAGGGCGAGGCCAAGAGCCAGGTCAACCTCGCGCACGAGCGCCTGCCCGACGCCCAGGCCGCCGATCGGGCCCGGGCCGACTGGCGCGAGCGCCTGGCCGCGCTCAAGGCCCTGCTCGAGGGCTGAGAACCGCCCGTCGGATGGACGCCGATCAGGTCCTCGCCTTCCGGCTGGCCCGCTCCGGGCTGGCCGGTCGGCGCGCGCGCGGCCTCGCCGACGCGGCGGCGTGCCCCGCCTCGGACTTCGCCCGCGACGCGGCGCTGATGGCGCTGGCAGCGCGGGCCGAGGGCCTCTCCCGGGCGTCCTACGAGCGCGCGGTGGACGCCGGCGAGCTCGTCGTCGCCCACGTCGTCCGCGGGGCCATCCACGCGCTCGCGCCCGGCGACCTCGCGCTCTACGGGCGCGCCCTGATCGCCCGCGACGACGGCGAGCTCGCCGCGCAGCTCGGCCGGCAGGTCCAGCGGCTCGCCGCCGAGACGGGGCTCGCCCCGGGCGAGGCGCTGGAGGAGGTGGCGGCGGCCACGCAGGACGCGCTCGCGAACGGCGGGGCGCTCGACAGGAACGAGCTGCACCAGGAGCTGAGAACGCGCGTCCGCGCCGACCTGATGCCCTGGTGCCGGGGCTGCCGCAGCCACCACGTCGCTCCCATGCTGTGGCGCTATGCGACGGTGGTCGGCGGGCGTGCGGCTCGACTCCGCGCGCCGCTACACGATGGGCGAGCCGGGCCCGACGCCTGCCGCGAGCGAGGCCGTTCGCCGCTTCCTCGGCTTCTACGGACCGGCCACGCCCGGCGACTTCGCGGAGTGGGCCGGGCTCGCGCGGCCCCATGCCCACCGGCTGTGGGACGAGTCGGCGGGCGACCTCGCCGAGGTGCGGGTGGGCACGAGAACGGGGTGGATCCTGAGCGGGGACGTGGCCGCGCTCGAGTCGCCGCCCGCCGCGCGGGGCATCCGCCTGCTCCCGCCGGGCGACCCCTACCTGCAGAAGCCCAACCGGCCGCTGCTCGCCCCGGACCCCGAGCTGCGCGCGCGGCTGTTCCGGCCTGTGGCGAGCCCCGGAGCGGTGCTGAGGGACGGCCGCCTGACCGGCCTGTGGCGGGTCAGGTCAAAGGGACGGGCGGCGGAGGTCACCGTCGAGAGGCTCGGCCGTCTCCCGCGCCGGGACCTCGAGGAGCAGGCCCGGCGCGTGGCCGAGCTGCGCGGAGCCGCCGGGGCCGCGCTCGTCCTCGCCTAGTGCTCCACGCCAATCGTCCCGTTTGGCGTGGGTGGCGGAGCGGGATTCCGCCCCTGTCGATCGCCGTGGTCGGGTAGGGCGCGCCCGCCCGCCCTCGCGCCGGCTGCTATTGCTGTCGGCGTGAGGGCCCTGGTCACCGGCAGCCCCGCCTCAACGGGGCCCTACCCCCAGCGCTGAGGGGAGCGACCGATGACGACCCGCCCCGCGTCCATCGACCCGCTCGACTTCCTCGACCTGGACGGCGATCTGTCGGCCGAGGACCGGCTGCTGCGGCAGACCGTGCGCTCCTGGGTCGCGGAGCGAGCGCTGCCGCGCCTCCCCGACCTCTACGAGCGCGGCGAGTTCCCCCCGGAGTGGCCGCGCGAGCTCGGCGAGCTCGGCCTCCTGGGCATGCAGCTCGACGGGTACGGCCTCCCCGGCGCGAGCGCCCTGGCGCACGGCCTCGCCTGCCTCGAGCTCGAGGCGGGCGACTCGGGGCTGCGCAGCTTCGTCTCGGTGCAGGGCTCGCTCGCGATGTTCGCCATCTTGCGGTACGGCTCCGAGGAGCAGAAGGCGCGCTGGCTCGGCCCCATGGCGGCCGGCGAGGCCCTGGGCTGCTTCGCCCTCACCGAGCCCGACGCCGGCTCCGACCCGGCGGCGATGCGGACCCGCGCGGCGCGCGACGGCGCCGGCTGGCGCCTCGACGGGGCCAAGATGTGGATCACCAACGGCAGCCGCGCCCACGTCGCCGTCGTCTGGGCGCAGACCGACGAGGGCGTGCGCGGGTTCCTCGTGCCCACCGACGCGCCGGGCGTCACGGCCGCCGACATGGACCGGAAGCTGTCCTTCCGCGCCTCGGTCACGTCCGAGCTCGCGCTCGACGGCGTCCGGCTCCCCGGCGACGCGATCCTGCCGCTGGCGGCGGGCCTGCGGGCGCCGCTGTCGTGCCTGACCGAGGCGCGCTACGGGATCGTCTGGGGGACGGTCGGGGCCGCGCGCGCGTGCCTGGAGAGCGCGCTCGCCTACTCCGGCGGCCGCGTCCAGTTCGGGCGGCCGATCGCGGGGTTCCAGCTCACCCAGGCGAAGCTCGCCGACATGGCCGCCGCCGTCACGACCGCCGGGCTGCTGGCGCTCCGCCTCGCCCGGCTCAAGGACTCGGGGCGCCTGCGGCCGGAGCACGTCTCGATGGGCAAGCTCAACAACGCGCGCAGCGCGCTCGCGGTCGCCCGGACCGCGCGCACCATCCTGGGCGCCAACGGGGTGACGCTGGAGTACCCCGTCATGCGCCACGTGGCGAACCTGGAGACGGTCCTCACCTACGAGGGCACGCACGAGATCCACGCGCTCGTGGTCGGCCGCGCGCTGACCGGGATCAGCGCGTTCGACTGAGGCCGCCTCGCGGTCCTCAGAACGGCGCCGGGCGCCCGGCGCGGGCGGCGAGCCGGCAGAGGTCTCCGCAGTAGGAGCGCCGGGCCCGCCGTCGCGGCGACGACCGCGGGTCGAATACGCGCTTGCACCAGAGGCATCGCGAGAGCGGCGGCCCATGTGACGTCGGGGCGCGGGCCGGCGCGGCGTCTCTCGTCGGCACGTCCCTGAGCGACCCCTGCTCGATGTCGAGGACGAGACCGCGCACGTGGTCGCGATGCGGCAGATCGGGCGCGGCGCGCAGCAGCCGCACGGCCGCCCGCACGCTCGCCTCGACCGACTGCTTGGGCAGCCGCGCCGCCAGCCCCGCGCAGTGGGTGTGGTGGATCACCACGACGCTCCGCGTCCCGAGGCGCTCCTGCGACATCGCGAGGCTCTCGAGCACGTCGGTCGTGACCTGGCCCCCGGCGTTGCGGAGCACGTGCGCGTCCCCGGGATCGAGGTCGAGGAGCTGCAGGGGGTCGATGCGCGCGTCCATGCAGGTCAGGACCGCGAGGCCCTTCCGGGGTCGCGCGTCCGGCTCAGGGCGCTTGGGCCGGGGTTCCGCCTCCCCGGACAGGATCCGATCGAGCGCGTCCATGAGCCATGGTGGGCGCCGCCCGCGCGCGCCGTCAATCGGCGTTGCGCAGAGCGAGCCCTGCGGGTCGGACCCCCTCCTGCACGACGAGATCGCCGGCGGGCCCGAGGAGCGAGACGATGAGTCTCGCCACGACCCGCGGTCCCAAGGATCGAGGGGGCACGCGACCGGGAAGGAGCGAGCACATGTCCGACGACATCCGCGCCGCGCAGCAGGAGGCGGCGCCGGGGCTCGAGCAGTTGGCCGCGCTGGTCGGCGACTGGGCCCTCGGCGACCCCGCCGCCCCGATCGGGAGGACCTCCTTCTCCTGGCTGGCGGGGGGCTTCTTCCTGGTGCAGCGCTGGACGGTCAACATCCCCGAGGCTCCCGACGGCATCGCCATCCTCGGCGAGGACGCGGCCGGCGGCGGGCTCGTCCAGCACTACTACGACTCGCGCGGGATCGCCCGCGTCTACGGGATGAGCCTCGACGACGGCCTCTGGAGGCTCTGGAGGGACGGCTCGGACTTCTCGCAGCGCTTCGCGGGCAGGTTCAGCGACGACGGGACCACGATCAGCGGCGCCTGGGAGATCGCCCCCGACGGCTCGCGCTGGGAGCATGACTTCGACCTCGTGTACACGAGGGTCGCCGTGCCCCGGCGCTGAAACACCATCGCGCCGCGGCCGGAATCGGCGCCGATGTCTGCCAGCATCGGCCTCACTTTTCCTGCCCGTGAGCGGACGTCCTGTCATCATCGAGAAGCGGAAATGGGACGGCTCGGTGAGCGCCCGATGGACTGCGCTGTTCCATCGCGACGGCGTGCGGATGACCTGGCGGACGCCGACCGGCACGACCAGGTCCCATCCCCGCACCGGCCGGCAGGAGACCACCGAGCACCTCGAGGTCTCGGCGACCTGTGGCGACGGGTGGATCGCGACCGCGGTCCTCGACGCCGACGGCCGGCTGCTGCGCTACGAGGTCAACGCGACCGCCGGCGACGAGGCCGAGCGCGATGGGATCCTCGCGTTCATCGACCTCGATCTGGACCTCGTCATCAGTGACCACACCGCGGTCGTCACCGATCTCATCGAGTTCGCCGAGCGGCGCGAGGAGATGGGCTACCCGCCCGGCATGCTGAGCGCCGTCGTCGTCGCGCTGGACAAGGCGCTGCGGCGCCACCGAAGCGGCGACTGGCCCTTCGACGGCTCCCTGCTCGAGCTCGCCGGCCCGTAGCCCTGGGGCCGGTCGAGCACCCTCAGCCCTGCAGCGTCGGCGAGTGGCTCGTGCTCACGGCCGGGTCGGACGTGCGTCCGTCCGCGGGGGTGGGTGACGCGTAGACGGCCACGAAGCCCTGCCGCCAGCTGGGGTGGCGCGGCGTCCACCCGAGCTCGCGCTTGGCCTTCGCGTTCGAGGCGCCCGAGGACTCGGTTCCGATCATCACCGCGACCTCGCCGGCGAGCAGCCGCGCGAGCCAACGGGGCACGCGGCGGGGCGGCTTGGCGCCGAGCGCGCTCGCGAGCACCGGCAGCCACTCGCGCACCGGGGCGGGCTCGTCGTCGACGACGTTGTAGATGCCGGCTTCCCCGTGCTCGAGCGCGAGCACGGTCGCCGCGGCGGCGTCGTCGAGGTGGATGAACGAGAAGACGCCGTCGCCGTCGCCGACGATCGGGAACTGCCGCCTGCGCACGGGCTCGATCAGCCCGTCGTTGGGTGCGCCGTAGAAGCCGCCGTAGCGAAGGGCGATCCCGCCGGCGTCCGTGACCGCCTGGTCCAGATAGCGCATCGCCGCAGCGCTCTCGCGCATCGCGGGCAGCGGGCTGGGGTCGAGTGGATCGTCCTCGGTCTTCACCGGCCCGCCCACGGGCGCGTGGCGGAGGCTGGCGAAGCTCTGGGCGACGAACCGGTGCACGCCCGCCTCGCGCGCGGCGGCCAGCAGCGCGTCGGTGCCCTCGGTCCGAAGCCGGTTCGTCTGCGCGAAGCTGCGGTCGAAGTGCCGCGAGAAGCGCACATCCGCGAGCGCGGTCGCCTGGTGGACGATCGCCTCGGGCTCGGTCTCGAGCACGGCCGTGCGGACGGCGCGCGGGTCCAGCAGATCGAGCGCGATCGGCTCCGCCCCGAGCGCCCGGATGCGTTCGGCGTTCCCGGGCGACCGGAAGGTGCCGACCACCTCGTGCCCTCGATCTATCAACTGGGGAACGAGCCGGGTGCCGATGGCACCGCTCGCCCCTGCCACGAAGACTCGCATCGTCTTCTCCTCTCTCGTCACATGAGCGGGATCTCGCGGGTCTGGGTGTATGACCCGACGCGACGGAGGAATGTGACCGATGGATGAACAGGAATGGCTGGCCGAGCGCTTCGAGGCGCAGCGCACCCGCCTGCGGGCGGTCGCCTATCGGATGCTCGGCTCGCTGAGCGAGGCGGACGACGCCGTCCAGGACGCGTGGCTACGGCTCAGCCGCGCCGACACGAGTGAGGTCGAGAACCTCGATGGGTGGCTGACGACCGTCGTCGCGCGCGTCTCGCTGAACATGCTCCGTTCGCGCAACCTGCGGCGCGAGGAGCCGCTCGGCGTCCGCGTGCCCGATCCGATCGTCAACCGCGCCGACGGGACGGACCCCGAGCACGAGGCGCTGCTGGCCGACTCGGTGGGTCTCGCCCTGCTCGTGGTCCTCGAGACGCTGAGCCCGGCCGAGCGGCTCGCGTTCGTGCTGCACGACATGTTCGCCGTGCCCTTCGACCAGATCGCGCCGATCGTCGACCGCTCCCCCGAGGCCGCACGCCAGCTCGCCAGCCGCGCGCGCCGCCGCGTCCAGGGCGAGAACACGGTTCCCGACGCCGACCTCGACACCCAGCGCGAGGTCCTCGACGCGTTTCTGGCCGCGGCACGCGACGGCGACTTTCAGGCGCTGGTCGCGGTGCTCGACCCGGACGTCGTGCTGCGCGCGGACCTCGGTCCCCTGCCGACGGGCGGATCGAGGGAGGTCCGCGGGGCCGCGGCGGTGGCCGGCCAGGCCCTCACCTACTCACGGATCGGCCTGGTCGTGCGGCCGGCGCTCGTCAACGGCGTCGTGGGAGCCGTCTCGACGCTCGACGGAGAGCTGTTCTCGGTCGGGGCCTTCACGGTCAGGGGCGGGAGGATCACCGAGATCGACTTCCTCGCCGACCCCGCGCGCCTCCGCCGGCTCGACCTGACGGTCCTCGACGACTGACCGGTCTGCGCGCCCGTCACCCGTCCCGCGTCGAGCGTGCGCATCGGGTGCCTGCCGAGGTCGTAAGTGCCGGATAGGTGACCGGCGCGATGGTGCACTCGTCACGCCATCGCGTCACGAGGCCCCATGCGACACGAGCCCACATGAACCGCGTCCGCATCGCTCGCACGATCCTCGGCTTCCTCGCCGCGCTCACGATCGAGCTGGCGGTCCCTCGTCCCGAGCGGTCCGCCTGACTGCTGGCCGCGCTCCCGGCAGGCTCAGGCGGGCTGACGCAGCGCCTGGTCGATGGTGGCGGGGTCGAGGATGTGCTCGATGACCATGATCGCCGCGCCCGTCACGCCGGCGCGGTCTCCGAGCTGGCTGGTGACGATGCGCAGGTCGCGGGTCGCCAGCGGCAGCGAGCGCTGGAAGACGACCTCGCGCAGGCCGGCGAGCAGGTGCTCGTGGACGTCGCCGATGTCGCCGCCGAGCACGATCACGCGGGGGTTGAAGAAGTTCACGCACGAGGCCAGGACCTCGCCGAGCGCGCGGCCGGCCTCGCGGACCATCCTGATGGCCTCGGCGTTGCCCGCGCGCACGAGGCGCACGACGTCGCGGCTGCCGTCGGCGTCGTAGCCCGCCGCGGCGAGCCGGTGGGCCAGGGCCCGGCCGCCGGCGACGGCCTCCAGGCAGCCGATGTTGCCGCAGCGGCAGACGACGTCCTCGTGGTCGGTCGACCACGATGTGGCCGATGTCGCCCGCGGCGCCCTCGGCGCCGCGGTGGATCCGGCGGTCCGCCACGATCCCGCAGCCGATGCCGGTGCCGACCTTGACGTAGAGCAGGTGCTCGACGTCGCGCCAGTGGGCCCAGTGCTCGCCCAGGGCCATGATGTTGACGTCGTTGTCGACGAGGACCGGCGCGCCGGCGTAGCGCTCGGCGAACCAGTCGGGGATCGAGAAGCCGTCCCAGCCGGGCATGATCGGCGGGTTGACCGGCTGCCCGCGGCGAAGGCCACCGGGCCGGGGATGCCGACGCCGATCCGCGCACGTCGCCGGCGAGCGCCGGCTCTCGCGGAGCAGCTTCGCGGAAGCGGTCGTGGACGAGCCGAGGACCGCTCGGGACCCTCGCGCGATGTCGATGTCGAACGCCAGCTCGGCGAGCGGCCCGCCGGCCAGGTCGGTGATGGCGAGTCGCGAGTGGGTCGCGCCCAGGTCGGCGGCGAGGACGACGCCCGCCTTGTGGTTGAAGGCGAGCACGCGTCGGCGGCGGCCGCCGGTGGACTCGGTGTCGCCCGCCTCGTAGATGAGGCCCGCGGCGCAGCAGCGCGTCGACGCGCTGGGCGACGGTGGAGCGCGCGAGGCCGGTGTCGCCGGCGAGGTCGGCGCGCGTGACCGCGTCGCCGCTCGCGGATGAGCCGGAGGACGCTCCCCGCGCCGCCGGCGTTCCCGGGTGCGCGCCGGGGTCGTGGGCCATGCGATCGGCCGAAGTAAAGCATGACTTCGGACGCGCTAAGCGCACAATCTTCAGCGCGTGTCGAGCCGCACACTTTTGCTTGACAGCCGTTAAAGTCGGTGTACGGTTGCGCACAATGGCGCGGAGGCCTCGGGCGGCGATCGCGGGCACCGGCTTCATCGGGGCCGTCCATGCGCGCGCCGTCGCCGCCGGCCGGCGGCGCTGCGGGGGTGGCCGCCTCGACGCCCGAGCGCGTCGCGCGAGGCGGCGCCGCGCCTCGGCGCCGAGACGCGCCTACGAGACGCGCCGAGGCCCTCGTCGACGACCGGCGTCGACGTCGTCCACATCTGCACGCCGAACCACCTCCACGCGCACGCTCGCGCGAGCGCGCGCTGACGGCCGGCAAGCACGTGATCTGCGAGAAGCCGCTCGCGCTCGACCTCGACGCGGCGCGGAGCGCCTCGCGGCGCTGGCCGCCGGCCGCCGGCCTGCGCGGCCGTGCCGTTCGCCTACCGCTTCTACCCCACCGTGCGCGAGGCGCGCGAGCGCGATCGCGCTGCGGCGGGAGCGGCGCCGTGCACCTCGTCCACGGGACCTACCTGCAGGACTGGCTGCTCGGCGCCGAGGACGACAACTGGCGCGTCGACGCCGAGCTGGGCGGCGCCTCGCGCGCCTTCGCCGACATCGGCTCGCACTGGTGCGACCTCGCGGAGTTCGTCTCGGGCCACCGGATCACCCGCCTCAGCGCGCGCACCACGATCGTCGTGCCCGAGCGCGTGCGCGGGCGAGGACCGGGAGGCGTTCGCGCGGGGCAACGGCGACGGGGGCGCCGCGAGGTCGACCACCGAGGACGCCGTCGTGGTCCAGTTCGAGACCGACGGCGGGGCGCTCGGCTCGGCGGTGATCAGCCAGATCTCGGCCGGCCGCAAGAACCGGCTGTGGCTCGAGGTCGACGCCGCCGATGAGGCGCTCGCCTTCGACCAGGAGGACGCGGAGTCGCTGTGGGTCGGCCGCCGCGACGAGTCGCGACGATCGTGCGCCGCGACCCGGCGTCGCTGTCGCCGCAGGCGGCGCGGCTCGCGGTGCTGCCGGCCGGCCACCCGCAGGGCTACCAGGACTGCTTCGACCTCTTCGTCGCCGACGTCGTTCGCGGCGATCGGGACCGGCGAGCGGCCCGACGGGCTGCCGGCGCTTCGCGGACGGGCTGCGGGCGGCCCAGATCACCGACGCCGTGCTGACCTCGGCCGCGCGAGCGGCGCTGGGTCGACGTCGCCCCGGCGGAGGTGCCCTCGTGAAGCTGGGCTTCCTCACGGCCTGCATGCCCGAGCGCCCGCTCGAGGAGATCGCCGCCTGGGCCGGGGCGAACGGCTACGAGACGCTCGAGCTCGCGGCGTGGCCGGGCGAGGGCGACCGCCCGTTCGTGGCGCGCCACCTCGCGGCCGACGGGTTCGACGAGGCCGAGGCCGAGCGGGTCGCGGCCGCGCTCGAGGACAACGGGCTGACGGTCTCGGCCCTCGCCTACTACGACAACAACCTCCACCCCGACCCGACGAGCGCGAGGCGATCCACGCGCACCTGCGGGCGTGCATCGACGCCGCCGCCGCGCTCGGCGGCCCGCCGGTCGGCACCTTCATCGGGCGCGACCCGGGGCGCTCGGTCGCCGAGAACCTCCGCGAGGCCGAGCGGGTCTTCCCGCCGCTCGTCGACTACGCGGGCGAGCGCGGCGTGAAGCTGATGATCGAGAACTGCGTGATGGAGGGCTGGCACCCGGACGGCTACCCGGGCAACCTCGCCTACTCGCCCGAGCTGTGGGAGTGGATGTTCGAGCTCGGGCTGTACCTGAACTTCGACCCGTCGCACCTGCTGTGGCTGGGCATCGACCCGGTCGCGGCGCTGCGGCCGTACGTGGATCGGGTCGCCCACGCCCACGCCAAGGACGCCGAGACCTTCCCGCGGCTCCGCGACCGCTACGGCTTCTTCGGGCGGACGTCCACCCGCGAGCGGGACCCGTGGGACATGGGCTGGTGGCGCTACCGCATCCCCGGCCTCGGCGAGGTCGACTTCCGCCGCTACGTCGATGCGCTCTACGAGGGCGGCTTCGACGGCGTGCTCTCGGTCGAGCACGAGGACCCGGTCTGGGGCGGCACGCCGGAGCGGGTCGAGCAGGGCCTCCGGATCGCGCACGCGCACCTGCGGCCGATGGTGGCCGCGTGACCGCCGATCCTCGAGGTCCGCGGGCTCGTCAAGGAGTACCCCGGCGTCAAGGCGCTCGCAGGGCGTGGACTTCGACGTCCTCGCGGGCGAGGTCCACTGCCTGCTCGGGCCCAACGGCGCCGGCAAGTCGACCCTCATCAAGTGCGTGTCCGGCGTGGTCGAGCCGACCGCCGGCGAGATCCTGCTTCGACGGCGAGCCGCTCCCGCAGGGCGACCCCGCCGGCTCGCTCGCGCGCGGCGTGGGGACGATCTACCAGGAGCTCGACCTGGTCGACGACCTCACCGTCGCCGAGAGCATCTTCCTCGGACGCGAGCCGCGCCGCGGCCCGCTGCTCGACCGCAAGCAGATGGACCAGCGAGTCCCCCGCGCTGCTCGAGCGCCTCGGCCACGACGGGATCCCGCCGCGGGCGAAGATCAAGGCGCTCCGGCCGGCGGCGCAGCAGATCGTCTCGATCGCCCGCGCCCTCTCCGGCGAGGTCCGCCTGCTGATCATGGACGAGCCGTCGGCGATCCTCGACGAGGGCGAGATCGAGACGCTCTTCGGCGTCGTCCGCCGCCTCACCGCCGAGGGCGTCGGCGTCATCTACATCTCCCACCGCCTCGATGAGATCCGCCGCATCGGCGACCGCGTGACCGTGCTGGCCGACGGCCGCACGACGGCGACCGGCATCCCGGCCACGACGCCGACCGACGAGCTCGTCGCGCTGATGATCGGCCGGCGGGTCGAGCAGCTCTACCCCGAGCGCCCGAAGGGCGTCGGCGAGGTGCTGCTCGAGGCGCGCGGCCTGCGGCGGCTGCCCGCGGTCCGCGACGGCGAGCCTGAAGGTGCGCGCCGGCGAGGTCGTCGGCCTCGGCGGCCTCGTCGGGTCGGGGCGCAGCGAGCTGCTCGGCCTGATCTACGGCATCGAGCTGCCGGACGAGGGCGAGGTCTTCGTCGCCGGCAAGCGGCTCCGCGCGGCAGCCCCAGCCGGGCGATCGGGGCCGGCCTCGGGCTCGCGCCCGAGGACCGCAAGTCGCAGGGCCTCGTCCTCGACTGGAGCCTCACCAAGAACGTGAGCCTCTCCGACCTCGGGCGCTTCCGGCGCGCCGGCCTGCTCGACATCCGCGCCGAGCGGCGACGCGGTGCGGAGCAGCTGCGGGCGCTGCAAGACCGTCCCCGACGACGTCGACCGCATCGTCCGCCTGCTCTCGGGCGGCAACCAGCAGAAGGTCGTGCTGGCGCGCTGGCTGCTGCGCGAGTGCCGGGTGCTGCTGCTCGACGAGCCGACGCGCGGCGTCGACGTCCCGACCAAGGCCGAGATCTACCGGCTGATCACCGACCTCGCGCAAGGCGGGGCCTCGGCGTGCTCGTCGTCTCGTCCGAGCTCGAGGAGCTCGTCGGGATCTGCACGCGGATCCTCGTCATGCGCGAGGGCGAGATCGTGGCCGAGGTCGACGGCGCGGCGGCGACCGAGCAGGAGCTCCTGCGGCACGCCGTCGCGCCGATCGAGGCACCGGTGCTGGCCGAGGAGGTCGAGTGACCCCGCGACCATCCGCGACGCGGCGCTCGCGCGCTGCGCGGCCTCGAGCTCCAGGAGTACGCGCTGGGCCTCGTCGTCGTGCTGCTGTTCGTCGCCGGCGCGATCCTCAAGCCGGACACGTTCCCCACCTGGGACAACGTCCGCAACATGCTCACCCAGGCGAGCGTCGTCGGCGTGCTGGCCATCGGCATGACCTTCGTGATCGCGACCGCGGGCATCGACCTGTCGGTCGGCTCGATCGTCGCCGCCGCCGGCGTGTTCGGCGGCATCCTCGTCGACCCCGGGGCTCGACCCTGTGTTCATCGTCGGCGCGGTCGCCTTCGCGACCCGCTCGGCACGGTCAACGCGACCTCCATCGCCTACGGGCGGGTGGTGCCGTTCATCGCGACCCTCGCCATGTTTCCATCGCCCGCGGGCTGGCCCTGCTGCTCAACGACAAGCTGCCGGTGAGCCTGCTCGACCTCAACGGCGGGTCGTTCGGCGACCCCGCGCCCCTTCTCGCTGCTCTGGTTCGGCACCGGCCGGATCCTCGGGATACCGGTCTCGGTCTACGTCTTCATACTCTATCACCATCGCGGGGCTGGGTGGGTGGTCAACCGACCGATACGGCCGCTTCGTGGTGGCCGTGGGCGGCAACCGGGAGGCCGCCCGCGTGGCCGGGGTCCCGGTGCGGCGGGTCATCTTCAGCGTCTACGTGCTGTCCGGGCTGCTCGCGGGCGTCGCGACCGGGCTGCTGTGCGCCCGCCTCGGCAGCGCGTCACCGGTCAGCGGAAACCTCGACCAGTTCGACGCCATCGGCGCCGTCGTCATCGGCGGCACCAGCCTCGCCGGCGGCCGGGGCGACCATCGTCGGGACCTTCCTCTCGCTCCTGACCTTCGCACTGATCTTCAGCCTCATGACACAGCTCAACCTCGCGACCGAGGTCCA
>CAWEYS010000010.1:0-91401 GCA_963813355.1 Miltoncostaeaceae bacterium
GGCTGAGGGTCTCCGACCCGCGCACGGGCGCCCCATCGGGGCGGCCGGGGCTCAGGAGGGCCGGGCGGTGCGGGGGATCGCGAGCTCGATCGTGAGGGCGGCGAGGAAGCCGACGATCGCGCGGGCGAGGCGGATGCGGTTCATGGTGGGCTCGGGTCGCATGGGGGCCTCGTGACGCGGTGGCGTGACGAGGGCACCATCGCGCCGGTCACCTACTCAGCACTTACGACCTCGGCGCCGAGGGCCCAGCGGCCGCTCGCTGCGCCGACAGGCCCTGATGTGTGCCTAATGTGTGTCTGACTGAGCTCCCTGCAGAGAAGGGCGACATGGCGGACGCCGTGCGCGAGCACCCACAGCACCCGACCATCCGCCGGGTGGGGCTGGTCGTCCATCCGACCCGTCGCGTCGAGAGGGTGCTCGAGGAGATCGGCGCCTGGGCGTCCGCGCATGGGGTGACGGTCGGCCAGATCGCTGTCCCCGGACAGACGCGCCATCTGGCGGACCCAGTCGAGGCGGCGGCCTGCGACCTGCTGCTCGCGCTCGGAGGAGACGGGACCGCCCTGGTGGCGCTGCATGCGGGCGCCCCGAGCTCCCGCGCGGTACTCGGGGTGGCCTGCGGCAGCGTCGGCGTGTTGATGTCCGTGGCCGGCGACCGCGTGCCGTGGGCGCTCGAGCAGATCGCCACCGGCCGGTGGACGCCGGTAGCGGTCCCGGGACTCGACGTTGACTGGGATGGGGCGCAGGGCGCGGTCGCCATCAACGACCTCGCCGTGATCCGTGACGGACCGGGGCAGGTGATCGTCTCCGTTGACGTGGACGGGGTGCTCTACGCCCGGGTCGCCGGCGATGGGCTCGTGGTGGCGACGCCCCTCGGCTCCAGCGCCTACACGATGGCCTCCGGCGGACCGATCCTTGCGCCGGGCGCGGAGGGAATGGCGGTCACCCCTCTGGCGGCCCATGGCGGCTCCTGCCCTCCTCTCGTCGCCGGGATCGGGAGCCGCGTGACGCTGACTGTTGAGCCCGGCCACGGAGGCGTTCGACACGAAATCGACGGTCGTCCGACGCCGATCGAGGGACGCCTGCTGACGATCGGTTGGCGTGCTCACTACGCGACCCTCGTGAGGCTCGCTGAGGAAGAGCCGCGGCTCACCGGGCTGCGCCGCCGCGGCCTCGTGCTCGACAGCCCACGTGTCCTCGTGCGGGCCGCCCGCGCTGCGGAGGACGCCGAGCCCTAGGCACCCATCGCGTCGGCCCCGATGCGGTCGGCCGCCCTCCGCCCACCTAGTTGACGTCGATGTCCGCCCCGGACGGCAGATCCTCCAGCTCGCTGAGCGGCGCGAGCGGCGGAAGGCTCGCGGCCGTGCGGAGACGCTGCACCTGGTCGGCGATGCGGTCCGCATTCCTGGGAGCGGCGGAGAGCACCAGGAGTTGCCGCGTGCCGGCTCGGTCGTGGGCGAGCACGACCGCGACCCCGTGCTCGAGAGAGCTCTCGCGGACGCCCTCGGGGAAGAAGGCGGTGCCGAGGGCCAACCCGGCGAAGCTCGGCATCCGGCCTCCGAGAACCGAGCGCAGCGTCTCGACCGGTTCGACGCAGATCTCACGCAGAGCGGCGACGGAGACCTCGATCACGAGATCGCGGCGATGGAGCATGTTGGCGAAGTGCTCATGGATCAGGCGGACGCATCCCTCGCCGATCACGAGCTTCGCGCCGGCCACCGGCGCCGGGGAGCTCGGGTCCCCGCCCGGGTAGTCGACGTCGATGTCCGCCACGGACCTCGCCCCCGCCCGCTCGACCGGACGATAGCGGGGCGGGCCCAGAGCGGTTCGGCCTTGGACCGACGAGCGGGCGGTGCGACTGGGCTTCGGGGCCGGTGGGGCCGGGAGGTCAGACGTTTCTCGCCGTGGGCTCGGGTTGCGCGCCGCGCCCCGCGGGTGTTCCCCGCTCCACGCGCGGCTGCCCGCCGTCGGGCAGGGCCGCGCGCTTGCGACGGAACAGCCGCCGCCCCGTGCGAGGCCGGAAGGCGTCCGCCGGGCCCGGCGTCGATGCGGTGTGAAGGATGTTGTACACGTCGGCTCCTGTCGCTCCGCGGGCCCGTTCGTCTCGGGCTCGCGCGTTGCTCGAGCACGACGCTACGTCCGCGACGGAGGGGCGGACGAGCCACCCAAGGTGGCGGACGGCCACACCTGGAGCCGGCTGTCCCTCGGTGCGCGTGCCGAGGCGTGTGGCCGCCCAGCGGGGCGACCGCTTCTGGTGGATACGGAAGATCGCGAACTCGGCGGGCGTGGTGGCGCGGTGCCGACGAGGCAGATGAGCCCGCCGTTCTCGGTGTCGTTCCGGATCATCGCCGCGCCGGTGCCGGCTCGCGCGGGTGCATCCTCCTGACGACGCGATGACCCGCTCGTCGGCGGGCCTTCGGAGAAGCGGACGACGGGTCTCGAAACCGCGACCTTCGACTTGGGGAACGCGCTGCTGGGCTGGGACGGAGGGGTAGATCTGGGCACGTAAGTCCCGCGAACAGTGGTATTGGGCGTCCAGCTGCAGACCCTGTATGCCGCCCGATCCCTTCTCCGATGTGTGCGAAATGCGGGCCTGAGACGTGGCCCTCACCTGCTCTGGCCCGTCCCCTACACCGACGCACGGAGCGGCTGGGGAACGCCTACGGCCAGCACGCCGTCGTGCCCTACCCGGTCCGGGCCCTCCCGGCGGCGCCGGTGGCAACGCCCCTGCGCCGGGAGGAGCTGGACGAGGCGTTGGTCGCGGGAATGGTGGCCGACGTCCCAGCCGTGACCGCCGTGGCCGCAAGCATCGCCATCATCCTCGTGGAGGCCTGAGGAGTCCGGGTGCCAGGGTCTCCGGAAGCGCGCGGCGACGCGGGCTCGGTGCGCCGCGCGGGCCCATCGCTAGGGTCGGCCGGCGCCCCGGTCACCGGGGCGCCGCTCGACGACGGCGTGCACCGTGCGGCTGGCGCTCGGGACGGAGTCGATCAGCTCGAGCCGGTTCGCGAGGTCGTCGACGGTCGCGATCAGCCGGTAGTTCACCGCGGGGATCCGGCGTCGCCCGGAGCTCGAGGGCGGCACCACGTTGAACAGCGCGCCGACGTACTCCCTGCGCGAGGCTGACGTCGAGGGAAGCGCGCGCGTCTGCATGAGCCGAACGGCCTCCTGAACGAGCGCTGCGGCGGATTCGCTGCTCCACTCGGTGTGACCCGAATGCGGCGCGACGCCGAGGAGGAGCACGTGGGGCGGCTCGCTCTGCGGGGCGTCGTAGTTGATCGCCATGCCGGTGTTCTGAACCATGCTGGGCCGGAACTCGGACCACTCGTCGAACACGATCCCGCTGTACGCAGTGTTGGACCCCGTCCCGAGGATCCCGTCGCGCAGCCCCAGATAGATGCCGAAGTGGCGGCTGCGCGGCCGCTCCCTCTCGCTGCGGACGGTGTCGTCCGGGTCGTCCGCATCGGCGTCCGCCGTCGCGGCCTCAGTGGAGCGCCAAGCACGCTGGTCCGGGTCGCGGTCGACGAGCCAGCGGATCGCGCGCAGCTTCGGACGGATCCGCTCGTGCGGCCGCACCTCGGCGCCGACGTCCGGCAGGGCCTCCAGCGGGGGTGCAGTCTTGGGCTGCTTCCTGAACGGCGGCAGAATCGGGAGCCCCTCCCCGTCGCACGCCGCCTGGAGGGCCGACGTCAGCCGGGCCTTGAGCTGCTCCGCCTCGCGTCGCGCGGCGGGAGCCGTCGTCGCGAGCGCCGCGGCGGCGTCGAGCCCGGCCCGCTTCTCGGCGAGCCTCCGCGAGATCGACTCGAGGCGGCGGATCTGCTCGTTGGCCGCGCCGCCCGTCTCGAGCTGCCCGGTGGCGAACGGAACGAGGGCCTCGGGCAGAGCGAATCGCGAGGCTCGGAGCAGGGGATCCTCGAGCCCCTCCCTGGCATTCGCCAGCCGCTGTCGGGTCGCCTCGATCTGTGCCTCTGGCGCCGCGGCATCGCGGAGCCTCTCCAACTCGGCCGCCGCCAGGCGAACCTCGTCGAGCGCGTCGTTCAGCCCGGGCACGAGCGCGGCCAGTCCGCCCGAGAGCTTCTCGGCCCGTCCGGTGAGCGAGCTGATGGTCCAGGCCGTCGCTTGGACGATCTCGGCCTCGCCGAGCCGCTGGTCAGGCGGCGCCGCGGCGTTGAGATCGGTTGCCTCGAGTGCCCGCCCGTCCCGGATCATCCGCCCGATTCCCTGGGCGATCGCCAGCAGGTCATCCGCCGTGGGGGTCCCGTGAGCGAGGTCCACCGAGACCGGCTGCACCCGGTTGATGTGCGTGATGAGGTCGGTCGCCGGGAGCACACCCAGCGCGGCCTGGACGTCCGCGCGGGTCCGCCACAGGCGGACGAGGTGATGCCGCGCCCTCATCACGATCTCGTTCCGTCCGCCGACGACGAGGTCCACGGGCGTCATCCCGAGGTCGGCCCTGAGCTTCATGTCCCGGACGAAGGGGCGGGCGTCGCCATCCGGCGCCGCGACGCTGACGCGAACGGCGCAGGACGTGAAATCGCCGATCAGCCGAGCGGTGAGCCGGCCGACGGCCGGCTCCACCAGCTCCCGCGGGTTGTCGCCGCTCATGGCCCTGGGATCGAGCACGAGGGAGTACCGGTGGGTGGATCCGTGGCCGTCGCGATGCGTGGAGACGAAGGCCGTGCTCGACGGCACCGGCTCACCGGACAGGACGTTGATCCATGCGTTGGCGGCGCCGTTGTTGCCCATGGCCATCTGGTGGACGGCCTCCGCGACGGTCAGGTCCGACATCGCATCGAGATCGTCCGCGAGCTGTGCGCGAAGGCGTCCGGCGGTCGCGACCTGGCTCGACGAGAGGCCGGCGAGGTCGGCGTCGGCACCCTCGGCGAGAGCGAGCCCGTCCATCAGCCGCTCCTGGTGGACGGTGCTTCCCTCCCCCTGTGGCAGCGGATACCGGGCCCGCAGCTCGTGAATCAGCGCGTCGTCGCCCTGGTCGTGCAGCCAGCGCTCGGCGCGGTGTCCCAGCACCTCTCGGGGACCGAGACCTTCGCGCTGCAGGTCGATCATCGCCAAGGCTCGGCGGACCCGTCGTGACGAGAGGTCGAGATTGAAGGCGCTCGCGTCGCCGTATCTCCGCCCGGCGGAGCGGAGGAGTCCGGCGGTGAGCGCCTTCTCGACGTTCGGCGTCTGGATGTAACCGTCGCTCGTGCCGGTCGCGGACGCCGGCCGCAGCCTCCCGAGGAGCCCGTAGTAGCCGAGCTGGAGGCCGACGGGCCGCTCGCGGCGGTGCGCGGCCAGACGCGACGTCGCGATGGCCGTCAACCATGCGTCGTGGCGATGGTGCAGCAGGTTGACCACCTCCAGCATCAGGACCTCCAGCTGATCCCTGGGGAGGCCCTTGAGCTGGTCGAGGGCCGCGACCAGCGCTCTCAGGCGATGCTTGGTGGCGGCCGGGGCCGCTTCCACCATGCGGGCGAGGGGCAGGTCGCGGAGCGATGCCGGGAGGCGGGCCGCGGTGCGCTCCAGCGTCAGTCTGAGCAGCCGGAACAGCAGCGGGGCGGACGTGTCCGTCTGGTCCGGGTCGGGCAGATCGGCGAGCGGCATCGTCTGAATCGAGCCGATGTAGTCGCCGGGGCCGTGCTCGGGGCCCTCCACGAGCGGACAGGAGATCCCTCGCCGCCTCGGGTCCTGGTCGCCGGCGTCGAGCACATCGACGCGCTTGCCCACCGCGTTCAGGCGCAGGATGCGCGCGAGCCGCTCGGAGCTGTCGGCGGCGCCGGGCTCGATAACCGGCTGCTGGGACGCCGCCTCCTGCAGGGCGCCCACACAGGCCGAGCTGAGCGTGTGGACGAACTCGAAGACGCGCCGCTGGGCCTCGCTCATCTCGTCGGGCGCATCCACCCTTCCGGGGTCCACGATCGGCAGGACGCCGAAGGGGTGCGTGTCGAGGCGGACGGCGGGGAGCGGGCCTCGCGAGGCGGCGTGCTCGGTGAGGAAGTCGATGAGGTCGTCGCGCGCCAGCCGGGCCTCGGACAGCCACGAGAACAGGATGTCCACCAACCCGGGCAGGAGCGCCGTCGCCATGGCTCGGGCCTCACCCACCCCGTCGATGCCCGCACCGGGAGCCTGCAGGACCGTGCCGGCCCCCACGCCCAGCGCGGTGGCGAGCGCGTGTGCGTCCGTCGTCGGGTCGGACGCGCTGCGCCGCTCCGCGTACGTCGCCCCCGCCACGGCCGCGACGGGATCGCGCGGAACGGGGTCGTACCGCGTCCTGGCGTTCTCGCTGTTGTTCGTCGGGGTGTCCTGCTCCAGGAGCTCGGCGTTCCCATTGGCGATGGCGTCACGGAGATAGGACTCGGCGACCTCGGTGGCCTCCCCCGCCCTGATGCCGACAGCGATCACCCAGTCGGCGTCGAGCGCCGCGCCGACCAGGGTCGGGTCGGTCACCTTCACACCCATTCCCGCCCGGATCGCATCTGGGAAGCTCGTGAGCCAGTCCCCCGCGCCGAGCGCCGCGGGTGAGTAGCGGAGCTCGTCCTGGATCGGCCTGCCGCGACCGAGCAGGGTCGAGGACGTCCCGGTGAGACCGAAGAGGGAGATGCGTTGCGGCAGGCCGACGATTCGACCCGCCGCCCCTTCCAGGTCCTCGTCGCCGGCGGCGCCAGCGGTGCGCGCGAGGTGGATGCCGCGGTACACGCCGACCGCGGCGGCATATGCTTGCCACGCGGCGGCGACGGTCGGGTCGCTCACGTCAAACCAGTCGGCGCCGGGGTCCAGGGCGCCGAGGAACGCGGCCAGCGCCGCGCGCTCCTCGGCGGTGGCGGGCTCGACGCCCTCGTGGCTGAACGGCTCGTCGGGCAGCCAGCGGAACCAGATCTCCCGTCGTTCCGTGGTTGACGTGCGCAGCCGGAGCGGGGACTTCTCACCCAGGGCGGACACCGTGCTCGGGCCCGATGAGCGCGGGCGGGCGGCGTCCCGGCGAGCGCCTGCGCGGATCGCTCCCAGCGTCAGCCGCTCGCCTTCCTCGATCACGCGGTACTCGAGGCGCAGCGGCAGGAGCAGGAGCGGGTCGGCCGGCTGCCGGGCGCGGTCACTCATCGCCCAGCATCCTCTTGGCCGGCACCACCGCCGAGATGGGCCGCTGCAGGGTGGCTCGAGCGATGCTCGCCGACGTACGCGCGGGTCCCAGCAGGTCGGAGCCGTCGGCGAACGAGATCTCGCGGCTGAAGTCGATGTAGCGTGCCGCATCGAGGGTGACGTGTTCCCAGGACAGGTCGTCCGTATCCTGTGGAACCGGCCCCGTCGGCGCGGGCGGGGCGTTCCAGAACGCCTGCACGCTCCGTATCCGGACCGCGCGCTGAGACGCGTCCATGGTGGCGAGCGGGAACGGCATCGGCGCGCGCCCCAGCACGCGCCTCGACGTGCGTTTCCCGTACGTGGCGATGTCGAGTCCGAATCGAAAGATGTTGGCCGGCTCGTAGATCACGAAGTAGAAGTCGTCGAGATCGGCTCGGATCTCGCCGGCGCTGAGATCGAACCCGTAGAAGCCGGTGCTGTCCCCGACCAGGCCGGTGAAGCGCGGGTGCGTGGTCGTCCCGCGGGATGCGCTCCACGTTCCGCCCTGCGGAATGACCTGACGGTTGGCGGCGACGAGGAGGTTCGGGTACCTCCGGACGAGGTCGCCGTGGATCACGAGGGCCAGGTTCGGTTCCCCTCCGTCGAGGAAGTGCGTTCCCGCGTGCCCCTCCCAGAGATGGAGGGGTCGGAGATCGTCTCCGGCGACGTCGTCGGGGGCGTGGCCGGAGCTCCAGAACCGCGTGAAGGGCGAGCCGCGCATGTCGGTGGGGAACTCCCGCCAGCGCAGCTCCCGGTTCATCTCGTGGTTCGCTCCTGCCATCAGCGCCTCGATGAAGGCACGGTTCTCCATCAGCACGGCGACGCTGTCCTCGGGGAACTGCCCGGAGTTCGGGAGGAGGTGATCGAGGTCCTCCTCGGCGATGTGGGCGGACACGGCGAGCGGAAGGCGTGGACTCCGCATGATCGGCTCCAGCGTGGCCGCCTCGGCCGCCGCGGTCCCGGAGACGAGCCCGGTCGCCTTGCGCACGGGCAGCTCTCGGACGCGGTCGAGCACCGCATCGACGATCGTGGCGCTGTTCGACGGGGCCGACCTCGAACGAGGGCCGGGCGAACGAGATCGACGCGGTGGCCAGCTGCGCCGGGATGAGCTGCGCGAGATCCGACGCTCCCGCCACAGCGGCCCGCCTCGCCTCGACGCGCCTCGCCGCCCGCTGGAGCTCGGCCTCGGATGCCGCCACAGCGGCGGCGGCGCTGCTCCCGAGCCCCGGGGCCGGGCTCGCTCCGCTGGGGGCCGGCCGCCGCGGCCCGCCGACGTCGGGCCGCTTGGCGGCGAGGCGCCTGACCAGCGGCGAATACGCCCCCTCGGGCACGCCGCGGACGCGGAGATCCACGTGCATCGTGCGGTTGCCCCCGAAGGGCGTCTTGACCGCGTGCAGGAACGGGGTGGCGATCTGGCCGGCGACGCTCGGAGCGAGCGAGAGCAGGTGCTTGGCGGCCATCACCTCGTTGATCCGCGTGAGCAGCTGGAGCCTGGCGCGCAAGCGGTTGGCCGCCCGGATCTCGCCGACCTGCTGCCCAGCTCTTCGCCATCAGCTCCTCTTGGTGGCGCTGCACGATGCGGGCGCCGACACCGGCGGCGAGGCGCAGGCGGGTGTCGAGGTTGACCTCGTGCACCCACGGCGTCGACGGTGCTGGTGGCGTCGATGGACTCGAGGCTGGGCGAGGTGGCGCCCGTAGACGGGGAGGGCGACGAGAGGGTCCTCCTGCTCGGGCCCGTCGGCGCCGCCGGGCAGGTCGCTCTGGATCACGGCGGTCAGCGTCGTCTCGAGGCGCGGCGTCAGCGGCGGTCACCTCGATCAGCGGCGTCGTGGCGTTCGAAATCGACGGGCTGGAGCGCGCCTTCCGCCTCGAACGTGAGCGTCGGGTCGTCGAAGTCGGCGTAGTAGCCGGGGCGGCCGGAGAACACCGGGCGCGTCGCGCCGATCGGCGAGCCCGCGCCCGCCCGGAGCGGCCGCAGCCTGCGGACCAGCGACTCGAAGTCCTCGAGCGTGCTGGTCCGGAGCCCCCACTGCAGGTAGACGGGCAGCTCCGCCGGGGCGCTCGCCGCGACGTCCCAGGCGAACGCGTCCCAGGGTTGGGCGGATGCGGCGGCGGAGATGCCCGCGAGCCGGCCGGCCTCGAACGTGGGGACGAGGAACAGAGCGTACGGCGTGTTGTCCCGCAGGCGTCGCGGGCAGAGCAGTCGCGCGCGGGTCCGCTCGGGCGCCATCCTGAGCACGTCCTCGATGGGCCCCTCTCCATCCCCTCGGTTGACCTGCACGTGGGCGAAGGCCCACGATTGCTCCGGGTTGGGCAGGCTCGTCGCGGGGTTGAAGACCTCGATGCGCGGGAGCGGCCCGCCACTGGCGCCCAGGTGGCGGAACTCGGTCGCCTCGAGCGCCACCAGCAGCAGCCAGGGCCTCAGGCGACCCGGCGCGCCGACATCGAGCGAGTAGCGCCAAGGGAAGTCGGCGTCGACGAACTCCACGTAGGGGAAGTAGTTCGGCTCGACCGCCCTCGCCGGCGAGCCGGGCTCCACCCTCGCCACCATCGACGGGTCGAGCGCTACGACGTCGCCGGCACCGAGGAGCTCGGCGCCGACGTCGTGGGGAGCGCCCTGGGCCACGCCGTCCGCCACCACCTGCACCCCGATGCGGACCTCACGGCGGGACCCGCCCGCCCCCGGCGCGACCGCTCGGCCGGCGACCGCGGTGCGGAGATCCGGGAGGAGCGTGTAGTCGCTCGCCACGCCCCCCCTATCCGACCGGGGCCGCGAAGTAGCTCGCGATCGCCCGTTCGTCGCGCCCGAGTCGCCTCGCCATCGCCGACAGCGGTCCGGTCACGATGCTGCCGTCCGCGGCGAGCAGGGGCCTCGGGCCCCTGTTCGACCGCCGCGTCTCCGACGGCGACGTAGGCGACCGGCTGCACCGCGATCCTCCGGGCCTGGAGCGCCGCGGGCACGAACTCGGCGTTGAGGGGCGCAAACGTCCGCTCGGCCGTCATCCGGACGAAGCGCTCGGCCAGCGCCGAATCGAGGGCGTGATCGCCCACCGGCCGGGTGTCCTCCTCATCGTCGCCGAGGAAGACGACCTCGTACCCGAAGTCGAACCCCCGGGCGGCGCCCTCGTCGGCGACGACCTGGTCCGGGCCGCGGAGCTCGATCCCGGCCTTGTGCCGCTCGGTCGCGGGCCCCCGCAGCCGCTCCGAGTCGCTGAGGTCGTAGAAGGCGCCGCGGACGAAGTCCCAGGGGGCGTCCGCGCCGGCGAACGGGGACCCCTCGTCCGTGAACGCCAGGTCGAAGCTGCTCGCGCCGACCAGCCGGGAGGTTCCGATGCGGTCGATGGGCACCGCGAGCGGCAGCGCCCGCTGGAGGAAGCGAACGCCTCCGCTCGGGTCGACGAGCGCGCGGTCCTCCTGCCGGTCCCGCGGGGCGAAGCCGACCCCGCTCACCCTCGTCGGGACGTCGATCGGCTCGAAGCCGGTGGCGGCCTCGACAGCGGCCCGGAGCACCTGCACACCGTTCGACCAGCTGCGCCGCCTCGGCGATGGCGTCGCCCCACGCCTTGTCGATCCTGACCTTCACCGTGACCCCGAGCACAGAGACGCGCAGCGTTCCGTTGATCTCGTACCGGTTGGGGCCGCGGAGCCTCAGGTCGCCGCCGATCCCGCACACCACGTCCCCGTCGAGGAGCAGGTTGAGGCCGAGCCAGAGCTTGGCGTCGAAGGCGAACGGATCGAAGTGGATGAGCGCGTCGAACCCGGCGGAGCCCTCCACCGCGAAGCGGCCGACGAAGATGATCTTCGGGCCCTTGGCGTAGAGGCTGGCGTTCGCCCCCGCCTGCACCGAGTTGAGCGTGAGGGCCAGGTATGCGGTGAGGGTGAGCTTGGGGTTGTTCGTGGCGAAGTCGATGGTCATCGGCTGAAGGGCCGGGAACCCCGGTGGAGGCGAGAACTCGGGGTGGAATCCTCCGATCGAGGCGACCAGACCGGCGCTCGGTCCCCAGCCGGTCCGGACGGCCGCCTCGCCGCTGACCGGCCAGGATAGGATCCGCGAGTTGGTCAACTGGGCGTCGAACCCGATGGCGCCGCTGGCGAACTCGACGGTGCCGATGAAGTCGAGGTTCAGCACCACGATCGCCGCCGACCGGTCCGGGAGCGCCGCGACCACCGAGCCGAGGATCACGGCCCGGGTCTCCGCCCCGAGCTCGACGACCACGCCGAGCTTGCCCTCGATCAGCGTGGGCGTGGGCCAGGCCACCCTCGCCATCGGGCCGACCAGGTACTGGCCCCGGCGCGACGGGAAGATGGCCGCCGTGTCCTCGAGGACCACGGCGGCGTCCTGGATGGGGGCGCTGGGGAACAGGACGGAGTCGAGGCGCCCCTCCGAGAGCACGGCCCGCAGCTCCTCGACGTCCACGCCCCGGTCGACGCCGATGATCCCGCCCACGCCGGTGAGCCTGAACCCGTACCCGAGCTGCACGTTGACGTCGCCGAAGAGGCAGGCCAGGAACGAGAACCCCGGCGCTCCCGACGGAAGCCTCGTGGTGAGCAGGGCCGTCGCCGACAGCCCCAGCGATGCGAACCTGAGGGCCAGCGCGCCGCGGTACTCGTGGTCGCGCCGCTGGAGGGCCCCGCCTCCGCTGACGGGACCCGCGTCGAGGTGCGCGGCGTAGCCGGTCGGGAAGCGCACGCCGGCGTCGAGATCGAACGCGCCGAAGGCGCCGCTCGGGTTCGGGACGATCGCGGTCCGGAAGCCCAGCTCCTCGACGGACAGGAAGAGCGGGCCGATCGACAGGTCCCCGCTCACGGTGGCGGTCAGCGCGACGCGGGGCTCGAGCTCCAGCTCGAGCCCGAGCTGGCGCAGCCGCCCGACGCCGGCCAGGTCCGCGGTCAGCGGGATGCGCAGGCGCAGCCCGGAGCCCTGCTCGAGGTAGATGCCCCGCCCCGGCCGCCACCCGCCGACGACGTCGCCGGCGTCGGCCACGATCGGCTCGGCGGCGATCTGCGAGAGCAGGTCGTCGTCGGAGACGTCGACGACGAGCCGGAGCGCCCTGACGGCGGCCGCGACGTAGAAGTCCCCGTCCTCGCCCCCGACTCCCCACGGTGAACCCGGCCGCCTCGAGCCGCGTGCCGCCGGGCTCGCCCAGCACGACGATCGTCGCGTCGTCGCCCGGCGTCGCCCGCTCGAGCTCCATCCGGAACGACCCCGCGGGCACCGTGTTGTCGAGCAACCCCGCGTTGACCCGCAGACCCGATGGATGGACGCTGAAGACGACCCCGCCGGCGAGCCCCGCGCCGGCCTCGACGTGGAAGACCCAGGCCCCGTCGTCGGTGACGGGCGTCGCCGCGTCGGCGGCGCCCCTGACGTAGGGCATGACGCCGATGCCGCCGTCGGCGTCGACCGGCGCTGCCCGCCCCCTCACGGGGAGGGCGACGAGGCCCGCCTCGAAGTTGACGTCCCCCAGCAGCGTCTGGTGGAGCGGGAGGTTGACGCCGATCAGGCCGGCGCCGTCCCCGGCGCGCGGGTTGACCATCTCCGCGAGCGGCTCCGGCAGCACGGCGGGGACGGCGACCACGCCGAGCTCGTCGAGCAGGCCCGCCGCGTTCGACAGGAGCCGGTTGGCGTCGAACTCGGGTCCCCCCAGGCCGTAGACCTCCTCCATGAGGTCGGACGGGGACGCGACGAAACGGCGGAGGCGCTCCCACCGGAGGCGGTACCGCACGAACTCAACCGCGCGGCCGCCCTCGTCGCCCGGCGCGACGATTTCGCTCTCGACGACGCCGAGCAGCACGAGCGCTCGCAGCGCCGCCGGGGTCCGGAACTGCAGGTAGTCGACCACCAGGAGGTCGAGCAGCTCGGAAGCGAACGCGGGGCCGAGGTTGACGCCTTCCAAGACGTCGGGCAGCTCACGAAGCGCCCGGAGCACCTCGGGCACGTCGCCGGCGATCCGAAGGCGGTCCGCCTCGTCCAGCGGCTCGTTGGCCCAGGCCTTCTCCGCGAGCAGCTCGACCAGGTCCGAGAGGCGCTCCGCGGTGGCGGCCAGCGAGCCGAGGGCCGCCTCGACGCTCGCCGTCGCGGGGTCGTGGCCAAGGCGGCGAACAAAGCCCCGGAAGCCGCCGGGCGACCCGAGGGCCACGAAGGCGGGGGCGAGGAACTCGGCGAGCTCCCCCACGAGCCGGTCGAGAGTCGAGGTCATGCCACGGCCGGCTCCAGCGCCGGGATGACGACCATTGCCTTGTGGTCGGCCTCCTCGCCGGGGACCTCGACCCCGAAGGCATAGGCCGGCTCCAGACGCCGCTGGGGCTCCTCGATCCCGCGCTCCTCGTAGCCGAAGAACGCCTTGCGCACCCGGACCTCCCCCTCGATGCCGGCCGACTCCAGGCGCTGGCGAAGGAGCTCCACGGCCTGCTCGGGGCGCCGCAGGTCGTGCGTCGGTCCCCGCTCGGCGATGGGGCGGCACACCTCGCGACCCCCCACCACCTCCTCGTCCGACCCGATCCTCACCATCGCGAACCCGCCCGGGCCGATCACCGGAAGGTCGTTCGACGGTTCGCCTGAAGATGAGGCCGGCATCCAGCGTCGCCACCTCCGAGACCTCGCCGGCCACCGTGCTCGTCTGTGCGTGCAGGTGGGTGATGCGCTCCAGGACGAGCGGTTCGGCCGGGCGGCCGAATCGGCTCAGGAACGCGCGGGCGATCTCCTCGAGCCGCGACTCCGAGGTCGTGACATCTCCCTGGAGCTCCCCCAGCGGGCGAAGGCTGTACCTGAGCCCGCCCGACCTGGTGTTCACGGCGACGCGGACCCGCTCGTCGCCGGCGGTCAGCCAGCCGAGGCTCCGGTCCCAGCTGAGGTCGGGGAGCCGCGCGGTCTCGGCGAGGCGCGCCAGCATCGCGATGACGCTGAGCCTCGTGACCCGGGGGGCCCCCAGCTCGTGGACCGCGGCGCGAGTGACGGGCACCTCGGGCTCCTCGTCCAGGACCAGCGAGACCATCGCCTCAGACCCGCCACATCCAGTACGCCACGCGGACGTCTGCTGGCGGGAGCGTCGGCTCGGGGCGCGACAGGCTCTCCGCCGTCAGCCGCCGGCGTGCATCGTCCACCGATCGACCCCACGCCAATGCGACGGGAGCGTCATCTCCGTGCCACGAGTGGGCCTCCTCGAGCCAGCTCTCGGCCAGCGCCTCCCCGGCCCCGGCACGTTGACCGAACCTCGCTCCCCGGTCCCGCGTCCACCAGGCGTCCGAGGACAGCCCGGTGAACCCGAAGATGATGTGGACCCCCGCGAAGCAGCGGGTCCAGGTGTTGCCCGGAAGGGCGTCGCGGAGCTGAGCGGCCCGGTCGGGGTCGTTGCCGATCTTCTCCTCGTTCACGTGCCCGACCTGCATGCTGCGACACAGGTCCAGCACCACCCAGCGCAGGCTCCCGTCCCCGAGCTGCAACCTTGCCTGCGGAGTGGGGATGGGCGGTACTTCCACCGTCGTCCACCGACACATCCCCCCGTCGTGACTGTTGAAGGTCGCGCTGACCCAATGCACCCACCCGCCACCGCTTCGCTCCACGCCCCAGGTGTTGCCGTGGGTCGACAGGTAGGCGAACTCGACGGTGTCCACGCCGCCCGGATCGCCGTCCGTCGCCACGAGCCATTGCTTCGGGCTCGCAAACTCCTCGGTCTGGTGGACCATCCATCGATGGCCGCGAGCGCGCATCGCCCCGACGAACCCTTCGACCAGGTCGTCGCAGTAGCTCGTCTGCTCGAGCCCCCGGGTCTGCGCGCAGTTCGGCGGCCGCCGGTAGTCGTTGATCCAGTACCCGCCGAGCGTGACCGGGGCTGGCGCCGCCATGGCGCGAGCCTAGGACCTTGGCATGTCGGTGGCCAGCCTCACGCCGGCGGGGGCTCGAGGTAGTCGAACGCCAGGCCCGACGACGGCTCGCGGGGAGCCGGGTCCTTCCTCCGGCCGATCCAGACGTGCGCGGCGCCGTCGCTGCCGCGCGCGAAGCGCCAGAGGCGCTGCACCCGCAGGCCGGTGCGCGGCGCCTCCTCCTCGTTGAGGCGCCAGGACTCGGCGATCAGCCTGCCCCGATACTGAGGATCGGCCGAGCTGGCCGACTCGAGCGAGCGCGCCCGCCTGAGGTAGATCTGGGTGCCGCTCGCGCCCTGGCCCTCCACGAGCCGAGGGACGTAGGGGATCCAGTGCGCCGCCACGTCCGACTTGAGGCGGTAGGCGGGGAGGCCCCGCACGTCCCCGCCGAGGCCGGTGCCCTCGCGGGCGGGACGTTCCCGGCCGGACTCCTCGTCGCCGCGGTTCCGGCGGACCCCGGCCTCCTCGTCGAAGTAGTACCGCTCGACCGCCCAGGCGACGTTGGCGTCCTCGTCCCTCACCACCGCGATCTCCTCGATCACCTCGCCCTCGAGCACCCCGCCGCGGACGTTCGGGAGGAGCAGGAGGTCGGCGACCATCGACCCCGAGTCGCCCGCGGACAGCGAGAAGAGCCGCCAGCCCTCGGAGGCCGCCACGGGCCCGAGCGCTGGTGCTCACGCCGAAGCTGTCGATCATCGTCACCGAGTTGACCCGCCGGATCGATCCGACCGCGTCCTCCAGCGGGATCGTGAACCAGTTGTTCGCGTCGATGTAGAGGAACTCGGGGATGAGCGCCGACAACAGGTTCGGCTCGGGGTCGGTGGCGTCCTCGAGGTATGCCGACGACTCCTCGAACCGCCACCAGCGGGGATGCGGCATCCCGGCGAATTGCAGGCCCGCGGGCACGACCCGCCGGCTCTCCTGCCGTCCCCCGGCCGGGTCCGCCGCGGGCGTATCGGCGTCGAAGTGGTACCAGTCGAGCCCGCGCCCGTGGTACTCCTCGGCGTGCAGGTTCCATCCCGGGCCGCGCACGTCGAAGGCGTACTCGAGCCGGTCGCTGTTCCAGGCCGGCGACGTGCCCATGCCCTGCTCGGCCTCCACTCGCGCATCGAGCGGCTGCATCGGGTCCAGGTCCTCCTCGATGCCGCCCCGGACCAGGCGGTCCAACGGGAAGGAGGTCCAGGTCACGTGCGCCTGCGCGGGCCGGCCGCCGTTCTCCGCTTCGAACTCCCCCGTCTGCCACTGCCTGGCCAGGAACCACAGGGGGTCCTTGACCCTCGCCTCCTGGGCCTCGGCGACGTTCGCGCTCGTGTTGTCCGACTCGATGATCTGTGACTTGGCGACCTCCTCGACGACGTCCGGATCGAGCACGGCCCTCGGCGCCTCGGGGAGCTCGTCCAGGTTGTTGCGCCGGGTCGCGTCGCGATCCGTGCGCAGGTACTTGCCGCGGGGGCCGTCGACCACGTGCACGTCGGTGTTCCGCTCGGGCCACGCCACGACGTAGCGATGCGCCCTCGACTCGATGTCCGCGACAACGTCGCGGGCGGCCCGCGGCGACCAGGACGCGTCGGGGCCGCACAGGTAGGTGATGACGCCGCGATGGTCCTTCAGGGTGTGGGTGACGGTCCTCGTCGCCATCGCCTGATGCCGTCAGGTGCCGGAGGAGGAGGATCGTACGGCGCCCGTACCCCTCACGAGTGCGAGGAACGTTCCGCACGCGGCGCGCGCGGCCGCGCCGGGCGCCGGGGCGCCTGTCGGGGCCGCGTCGGGCTCGGCTCCCAGCGGCGTGCCGCCTACGGCCATGACCGAGCCTCCCACAGCCCGTCGAGCGCGGCAAGCCGTTCCGAGAGCGGATGGCCGCTCCGGCCTGCGGCCCTCGCCTCGGAGCCGCCTGGTCGCGCCGGCAGGTGCTCAGGCGGGCCGGCCGGGACGCGGGACGGCTGGGATGTAAGTCCTGCAAAGAGAGCTATTTCTACTCCGACCCCTCCCGTCCCGTGCCCTGCCTTCCCAGTCCTGATGTGTGCCAATTGTGTGCCTGGGAGGTCCCTGATCGACTCAGAGTGTTGAGTTGACGAGACCTGGCGTTCCGACGCAAGGGACGGCCATCTCGCCTCCTCGTCCCCTGGGGCACGCTCGACGGCTCATTCGCGGGTGCCGACCTCATCGGCGAGTTCCACGATCGCTGCGATCAGCTCCTCGCCGTCGAGCAGAGCGAGATCGTTGTGGTTCGCACCCTGGATCTCGAGGACGCGCGTCGGACCGCGCGCCGCTTCTGCGACGGCGCGGCTCTGCTCGGGCGGCACGATCGCGTCGTCGGAGCCGTACACCACTGTGGTGGGCACCTTCACCTGCGCCAGATGGTCGAGGAGCCGATACCGGTCGCGAAGTAACGTCCTGACGGGCAGAAACGGGTAGTGGATGCGCCCGACCGAGGCGAGATCGGTAAACGGCGAGCGCAGCGCGAGCCCGGCCGGGGGGTGCTCGCTCGCCAGCTCGGCCACCACCGCGGCGCCCAAGCTCTCCCCGTAGTAGAGGAGCCGCTCGCCCGGCACGCGGCAGTGCTCGACGAGGAACCGGCGCGCCGCACGAACGTCGCGGGCGAGACCGTTCTCGGACGGTCTGCCCGGATTCCCGCCGTAGCCGCGGTAGTCGAAGAGCAAGACGGCGAGACCCTGTCTGCCGAGCGCGCGGGCAAGCGGGGCGCGCAGCGAGCGGTTCCCGGCGTTGCCGTTGGCCACGAGCACCGCCAAGGCGCGGTCGGGCTTCCTGGCCGGGACGAACCACCCGCCGAGCTCCAGCCCATCGGAGGTCTGGAGCGTTACCTCGCGTGCGCCGGGCAGCACCTCAGCCGGCGACGACACTGCGGTCGGGAACGGCAGGTAGATGAGGCGGCGCTGGAGTCGCGATAGCAGCACGAGCACGGGAAGAGCCGGCGCAGGGCCGGGCGGACGCCGGCCCTCGCCCCTCTCCAGTCTCAGCCGAGCGCCACGACCGCGCAAGGAAGTGCTGCGCATGTTTTCGTCGAGGCGCCGCCCGATCCCCTCCAGCGTCGCGGCCGACGGCTCTGCCCCGGGGCCAGGTTGATGCGTACGCACGCTGCGCCGATCGCCGCGACGCCGACGGGCAGAAGGCGCTCTTTACCGTGGACACCCGCTTCGTCGTCTACATGGACGGGGAGGGCACCGAGCCATCGCAGGAGCTCAATGGCCGCGAAGCCCTGACGCCGGTCTTCGCCGACCTGAACAGGTACGCGGCGACGACGCACTTCAACGGCCAGAGCACGATCGCGCTCGACGGGGACCGAGCGACCGGCGAGACCTACTGCCTCGCCCACCACCTGTTCACCGAGGACGACGAGCGCAAGCTGATGGTCGCGTCCCTTCGATATCACGACCGGTTCGTCAAGCGCGACGGCGCCTGGCTCTTCTCCGAGCGCAAGCTCTTCGTCGACTGGACCGAGACCCGAACGTCGCTTCCCTAGGATCTCCGACTTTCGCAACGGCAACGGTAACGGTCGCCCGGACGTCGTCATCGTCGGAGGAGGCTCAGCCGGCGCGGTCCTTGCGAGCCGGCCTTCGCCGGCTGCCCGTGGCCGTGTCGCGGCCGCGGGCCCTGTCGCCCTGGAGGAGGAGCGGCTTCGGGCCGCGATGACGACGCGACGGCGACGTCGCCCTGCTCGGGCTCCTCTGCTACGCGGGTCTACGCCCCGGGGAGGCGCTTGCCCTCCGGTGGGGCGACGTCGGACCCGTGCTCATCTTCGACCGCGCGGTTTCGGATGGCGTCCTCCGCCAGACCAAGACCAACCGGGGCTCGCGTGGCGCCGCTGGAGAGTTGATCGCCAGCGCCGGGCCGACGTACGCTCGTCCGGCGCCGGGCCGGACCCTTCGGCACCCGGGGAGGGGAGCGAGATGTTCAACACAGCTGAGGTCGCGACGGCCAGGGACTGGCCGGCGCTGGCCGAGCTCATCCGGGCGCACCCCGAGACGCGGTGGGTGTCGTCGACGCCTCCGCCGGTGGGCGCCGATCGCTGGGCCCTCCGGCTGGGCGTCGAGGACTTCGCCGACGGGACGGAGCTCGGCGAGCGCATCGCGGCCGTCCTGACCGGCACGCACCGCGGCCCTCGGCCCGCGACGGTGGTCGTCGACGAGCTGCGGGGCGGGGAGAACTCGACCCTGGGGCGGATGGCGGAGTGCACCAGCTGGCTCCATCGCGAGCACCCGGCCCTCGACGGCGGCCACTGGGCGATCTACCTGGCCCACCAGGACATCGCACCCTTCGACACCCTGACCGAGGCCCTCGACCCGGCGCTCGCCGCGGGCGCGACGATCGCCGTGGAGATGTACGCCACCCAGAGCGCCTACTGCGACGTCGGGGGCGGCGCGGCGGGGGACGAGTGGCTCGCCGACTTCTTCCTCGGCGGGCGCGGCAGGTCGCCCGCCCCCGGCTTCCAGTGGCTGGCCGAGCGCCGCCGGGCCCTCGGGTCCCGCTCCCGTCTGACCGCCGTGTTCGGCGTGACCGACACCTACCTGGACGGGCACGACCCCTTCGTCTTCCTCGACCGCATGTTCTTCGTCTGGATGAGCCGCACGGGATATCCGGAGGTCCTGGCCGCGGCGAACGGCGGCGCGGGAAGCTACAAGTGGCAGCGGGACCACCTGGACGCCGCCACCCGCGACCAGCGCTTCGCCGCTGCCTGGCGGCACTACTGCGGGCGGGGGCAGGCGTACTCCCTCGCCGGCGAGGTCGCATGCCGCTAGGGACCCGGCGGGAGGGGGCCACGGGCATGAGCGGGCGGGACCATGCGGCGGCGCGGGCCGCACCGGGCGATCGCCGGCGTCGCCGCCGCGATGGCCCTGGCGCTCGCGGGCGTGGGCCTCGCGGCCTCCCAGGCCGGCGAGCCGAGCTCGATCGCCCAGGGGCCGAGCGCGCCGGTGTACCCGATGTGTACCCGCCGGTCTGTGCGGGTCCTGCGCTCGCCGGCCGGAAGGCGAAAGCCCGCTAGCGGAACGGGTCCCAGGGAAGCGGACGATGGGTCTCGAACCCACGACCTTCGGCTTGGGAAGCCGACGCTCTACCAACTGAGCTACGTCCGCGAGGCCGTCGACGGTACCACGGCTCTGCTCGGCCGAAGACGCTCGGGAACGGTCGCGAGCGCGACCCTACATCCGCTCCGGCGCCTCCACACCGAGCAGCCCGAGGCCGACGCGGATGGTCTGCGCGACGGCCACGCAGCAGTCCCGCCGGAAGGCCGCCACCGGCGCCTCCTGGCCCATGACCGGGCAGCGCTCGTAGAAGCGCTGGAAGTCGCGGGCGAGGTCGACCAGGTAGGCGGCGACGCGGTGGGGGGCGCGCCGCTCCTCGGCCTCTGCCACCGCGACGGGCCAGTCGGCCAGGCGGAGCAGGAGGGCGCGCTCGGCCGGGTCGAGCCGGTCCGGGGGTGGCGCGGCGCCGGGCGCCGGCACGTCGTCCAGCCGCGCCAGGATGCCGTGGGCGCGCGCGTGGGCGTACTGGACGTAGTAGACCGGGTTCTCCTGGCTCTGCTCGCGGGCCACGTCGAGGTCGAGGTCGAGAGGCGTCTCGTGGCTCCGCTGGACGAGGAAGAAGCGGGCCGCGTCGACGCCGATGTCGTCGAGCAGGTCGGAGAGCGTCACGAGGGTGCCGGCGCGCTTGCTCATCCGCTTGGCCTCGCCGCGCTCGAGCAGGCTCACGAGCTGGACGATCAGCACTTCGAGGGCGGCGGGGTCGTGGCCGCCCGCCGCGAGGACCGCGCGCAGGCGGCCGATGTAGCCGTGGTGGTCGGCACCCAGCACGTCGAGCAGCAGGTCGTGCCCGCGCGAGGCCTTGTCGAGGTGGTAGGCGACGTCGGAGGCGAGGTAGGTCGTCTCGCCGTCCCCGCGCACCAGCACCCGGTCCTTCTCGTCGCCGTAGTCGGACGTGCGGAACCAGACCGCGCCCTCGGCGCGGTAGGCGTCGCCGGCGGCCTCAAGGGCGGCGATGCCGGCCTCGACGCGGCCGGCCTCATGGAGCTCGCGCTCCGAGAAGAAGCGGTCGAAGCGCACCCGGAAGCGCCCGAGGTCGCGGCGGATGGCCTCGAGCATCAACTCCTCGCCCCGGGCCGCGAAGAGGTCGAGCGCCTCGGGCGAGGGGTCGCCCGCCTCGTCGGCGTAGCGGTCGCCGACCTCCTCCCGCACCGCCTCCGCGATGGGCACCACGTAGTCGCCGGCGTAGCCGTCCTCGGGCACCGCCGTCCCGCGGCCGGCCAGCTCGCCGTAGCGCGCCGCCACCGAGGCCCCGAAGAGCCGCATCTGGCGGCCGAAGTCGTTGACGTAGTACTCGCGCGTGACGCGGTGCCCGGCGAACTCCAGGATGCGCCCCAGCGCGTCGCCGTAGGCCGCCTGGCGCGCGTGGCCCACGTGGGGCGGGCCCGTCGGGTTGGCCGACACGAACTCGAGCAGGACATCCTGCGGGACGGCCGCGCTGCCGCCGCCGTGGGCCTCGCCGGCGCTCACGACGGCGCGCGCGGCGCCGGCGAACCAGCCCGGCGTCAGGGTCATGTTGAGGAACCCCGGCCCGGCGACCTCGACCGCGGCCAGCCACTCCGCGGCCGCCGGGTCCCCGCGCAGCGCTTCCGCGATCCCCTCGGCGATCTCGCGCGGCGGGCGGCGTGCCGCCTTTGACAGCGTCATCGCGAGCGGGGTCGCGACGTCGCCCTCGTGGCCCTGGGCGGGCGGCGCGAGCGGCACGGCGGGCGGCGCGGTCCCGGCCACGGCTTCGGCCGCGGCGGCGAGGGCGTCGCGGATCGGCGCGAGGAGGGTGGTGTCGCTCACGGCCGCGCAGCTTAGGGGACCGTGCTCGTCCCCTAGTGCGCGTACGGGTGGCCCGCCGCGACGGTGAGCGCCCGGTACAGCTGCTCGGCGAGAACGACGCGGGCGAGCTGGTGCGGCATCGTCAGGGGGCCCAGCGACAGCCGCTCCTCGCTCTCGGCGACGAGGTCGTCGGCCAGTCCCGAGGCGCCGCCCAGCAGGAAGGCGACGGGCCGGGGCTCCTCCAGCCGCCGGGCGAGCCATGCCGCGAAGGCCTCGCTCGAGGCGGGGACCGCGCCGCCGGGGTCGAGCGCCACCCGGTACGCGCGCGGCAGGAGCCGGGCGCGCAGCCGCTCGGCCTCGCGGCCGCGCGCCCGCTCCACGCCGCGCTGGACGGGCTCGGCCGCGACCTCGTCCACCCGCAGCCCGGCCAGGCGGTCAACCCGCTCCTCGTAGACCCGCCCGGCCGCGTCGTGGGGCGGGCGGAGGCGCCCGACCGCCGCGATCTGCACCCGGGGCGCCCGCCGCCCCAGCTCAGCCGTCCCCGTCGCGGGCGCGCAGCGCCATGGCGATCCGCTCGAGCGCGGTCGGATGGGTGCCGAACCAGACCTGCACCGCCTCGGGCGGGTCGGGCACCCCCAGGCTGCGCTCGACCAGGCCCTGCTGCAGGCCGATCGCCGCATCCGGGTCGCCCGAGATCGCCAGGCCCCGCCACTCGGCCTCGCTCTCGTAGGCGCGGCTGACCCAGGTCATGAGCGGGGCGCTGGCGAGCCCGATCACCGCCGCGGCGGCCGCGGCGATGGCCAGGCGCCGCACCACGAGGTCGGTCCCGGCGGGCCCGCGCTCCGGCGCGGCGAAGCCGGTGCGCCAGCCGACGACCGCGAATGCGAGCAGGGCCGCCGGGACCGCCAGCGCCGCCGCCCACGTGGACCCCTTCAGCACGTGCCGCCGCTCGACGTGGGCCAGCTCGTGGGCGACCACCATCCGCACCTCGTCGCGGGGGAAGTCCCGGAGCAGCGTGTCGTAGAGGACGATGTGGCGGCTGCCGCCGAGCCCCGACACGTAGGCGTTGGCCGCGGTCGTGCGGGAGCTGGCGTCGTTGACCTTGACGTCGTCGGCCTCCACGCCGGCCCGGTCGGCGAGCTCCAGCACCTGGGCGGTGAGGGCCGGGTCGCGCAGCGGCTCGGTCCGCTGGAAGACCGGCTCGAGCACGAGCGGCGAGAGCACGGACATCGCGTAGATGAGGAGCGCGACGCCCGCGGCGACGATGGCCCACCAGGCGCGCGGGGCCCGGGCGATCGCGACCGCGACGCCGGCGCCGATCCCGGCCGAGATGAGCATCTGGATGCCGAGCCCCTTCGCGAGGTCGAGCAGCCATCCGGGCACGTCCTGGGTGATGATCCCGTAGTCGCGCCCCCAGGCGTAGCGCGTCGCCGACAGGGGCAGCGCGACGGCGGTCGTGACGATCGCGAGGCCCGCGCCGAAGAGCGCGCCGGCGCGCCACGGCCGCGCCCGCGCGGCCCGCACCAGCCCCGGCCGCCAGCGCGACCCCAGCAGGGCCACGCCGACCGTCGTCGCGGCGGCGAGCGGGGCGCCGACGGCGGCCATGGTCCAGACGCCCCGGCGGTAGTCGCGGTTGCGGACGAGCTCCTGGGGATCGAACCAGTCCCTCAGCGGCGCGGGATCGACGTCGGGGACGCCCGCGCTCCAGAGCCGCCAGCGCAGCAGCGCGACGATCCCGCCGGCCCCGACCACGGCGACCGCCGCGAGCCCGGCGGCTCGCCGCGGCGACTCGCCGGGGAGCCGGGCCAGCCCCCTCTGCCGCCGTCGCCGCACCGCACTATCGTAGCGGGGACCCATCCTCGCCCCCGGGAGGGGCGCCACGCCGCCGGTCGCGATCCTGAGCGACATCCACGGGAACCGCCAGGCTCTCGACGCCGTCCTGCGCGCCGCGCGCGAGGCGGGCGCGGGGAGCTGGTGGTGCCTGGGCGACCTCGTCGGCTACGGCGCCGATCCCTCGCACTGCCTGCGCACCGCGATCGCCGGCGCCGACCGCTGCATCGCCGGCAACCACGACCTGGCGGCCGCCGGCGAGGTGCCGCTCGAGACCTTCGCCCCTTGGGCCCAGGCGGCGCTCTCGTGGACCCAGGAGGCCATCGGGGCCGTCGGCCAGGCCAACCTCGAGCGGCTCGAGCCGCAGGACGTCGAGGGCGCCGTCCCGCTCTACCACGCGAGCCCGCGCGACCCCGTGTGGGAGTACGTCTTCGAGGTCTCCCAGGCGCGCGCCGCGCTGGAGCACGGCCGGGTGCCGCTGACGCTGATCGGCCACACGCACGTCCCGTTCGCGTGGCGGCTGACGACCGACGGCGCGATGGAGACCGTCGGCGTCCCCGAGGGCGGGCACCTGGTCCTCGACGAGGGACGCTGGCTCGTGAACCCCGGGTCCGTCGGCCAGCCGCGCGACGGGGACGCACGCGCGGCGTGGGCGATCTACGACGCCGAGGCCGGGCTGATCCAGTTCCGGCGGACGCCCTACGACGTCGCCGCCGCCCAGAACGCGATCCTCCAGGCGGGGCTCCCGTCGCTGCTCGCCCATCGTCTCGCCGAGGGCCGGTGACGGGCGGCGCCTACCTCGACCACGCGGCCGCCGCGCCCCTGGACCGGCGGGTGCGCGAGGCCATGGCGCCGTTCCTGGACGACGCGTTCGGCAGCCCGTCGAGCCTCCACGACTGGGGGCGCCGGCCCGCCGAGGCCCTGGAGCGGGCGCGCCGCCAGGTCGCCGAGCTCGTGGGGGCGGACGAGGACGGCGTGATCTTCACCTCCGGGGCCGTCGAGGCGCGCAACCTCGCGGTGAAGGGCCTCCTGGCCGGCAACCGCGCGATCGGCCGGCACGTGGTCGCGAGCGCCGTCGAGCACCCCGCGACGCTGGCCGCCTGCCGCACGGCCGGGAGGGCGGGCGCGCGCCTCGATCTGGTGGCCGTGGACAGCGAGGGGCGCGTCGCCCCCGGCGACCTCGCCGCCGCGATGCGCGAGGACACCGCCCTGGTCGCGCTGGTCCACGGCCAGCCGGACATCGGCACGCTGCAGGACGTCCCGGCGCTGGCCGCCGCCGCCCGCGCGGCCCGGCCCGCGGCGCGCGTCGCCGTCGACGCCGGCGAGACCGCCGGGCTGGTGCCCGTGGACATGGACGCGATGGACGCCGACGCGCTCGTCGTCGGCGGCCCCGCCCTCGGCGCGCCGCCCTGGGCCGGCGCGCTGGTCGTGCGGCCGGGCGCCCGCCTGCACCCCCTGATCGAGGGCGGGATCGAGGAGGGCGGCAAGCGCGCCGGGGCGGAGGCGCTCCCCGCCGTCGTCGGCCTGGGCGCCGCCGCCGAGATCGCCCGCGCCGAGATGGCCGCGCGCTCGGCCCGCATGGAGGCGCTGGGCGAGCGCCTGATCGCCGGCCTGCTCGCGGTGCCCGACGTGCGCCTGAACGGGCCGCGCCGGGGGCGGATCCCGGGCAACGTCCACGTCTCGGCCGGGTGGGTCGAGGGCGAGAGCCTGGCGCTGGCCATGGCGGCGCGCGGAGTCGCCGTCTCCCCGGGCTCGGCGTGCACGGCCCACGGGGGGAAGGCCGCCCCCACCCTCGAGGCGATCGGGCTTGAGCCCCCCTGGACCCACTCGGCGGTGCTGCTCACGCTCGGGCACACGACGACCGAGGCCGACGTCAACGTCGCCGTCGCCGCATTCGCCGACGCGGTCGCCGCCCTGCGCGCGATGAGCCCGCTGACTCCGTGAGGGCGGCGGCCCGCGTCGTCGACGCCCTCGGCACCTGGTGCCCGGTGCCGATCCACCTGATCGACCGGGCCGCCCGCCGCGCGGCCCCGGGCGACGTGCTCGAGCTGCTCGCCGACGATCCGCTGATCGAGGTCGACCTGCCGGCGTGGTGCCACGCGACCGGCAACGAGCTGATCGACCTGCGCCGGGAGGGGACGGACTACACGGGCCGCGTCGCCGTCACCCGTGGACGTGATGGCGCTGCGCCACCGCGTGGCCGCGGCCGCGGCCGATCAGCCAGCGGTTGACCGGGAGCGCCACGACGAACGCGACGGCCAGGGCGAAGGCCAGGGCGCCCCAGAAGAGCCCGCTGCCGAGCCCCGCGTCCATCGCCCCCGGCACGGCCACCATCACCGCGTTGTCCACGATCTCCATCACGACGATCGACACGGTGTCGGCGGCCAGGGCGACGCCCACGGCGGCGCGGAGCGACAGCCCGGAGCGCAGGACCGGAACGAAGGTCATCAGGTAGCCGAAGAAGAAGGCCAGCGCGACCGCGATCGCGATCGTCGCGCCGTCGCTCCACCCGAACGCCGTCCCGATCACCATCCCCAACACCTCGCCGATGGCGCAGCCCGTCAGGCAATGCGCCGTGGCGGAGACCGCCGTGCGCGTCAACTCGTCCACGGGCGCCATAATGCACACCCGTGAGCGAGAAGCTGTACGCCATCATCCACGAGGCCGACGGCGACACCATCTGGCGCTGGCAGACCGGCCGCAAGGCGAAGTTCGTCGAGTACGGCGGCCACCACCGCGCCCGCGAGCTCGCCGAGGGGTCCGGCGCCGTGCTGGCGCTCTGGGGCTCGCAGTACGGCCACCGCGGGGTGCCCGGCGACGCGACCCCCGACGCCGTGGAGGCGTCGGTGCGCGAGGCGATCGAGCGGGCGGGGGAGCACTCCTAGGGAGCGGAGGCCAGGGATGTCCGAGAACGCGGATCGGGTCCGCGCTTTCTACGAGGGGGCGGCCACCGGCCCGCCGGACATGGACGTCTTCCACGAGGACGTCGAGTTCCGCATGCCCGAGGTGCTTCCCCATGGCGGTGTGATCCGTGGTCGCGAGGCGCTCGGGAGCTACTTCGGGGAGGTCGTCTCGCGCTGGGACGGCTTCCGCGCCGAGCTCGACGACCTCGTCGACGGCGACGAGCGCGTCGTGGCGCTCGGGCGGTTCTGCGGCAGCCCAAAGGCGAGCGGCCGCTACGTCGAGGTGCCCTTCGCGCTGGTCTGGACGATGCGAGGCGGACAGGCGGTCGAGGTGGACGAGTACACGGACACCGCGCTCCTGCTCGAGGCGCTCAGCCCCTAGCACACCGGAGGCGACGGTCGAACACGTGTTCGCTACGATGCCGCCATGGGGCGCGCGGCACCGACCGGCGGGCGTGAGCAGCTCCGCTGGCGCCTGGCCGACGACGACGCCGGCCGGCCGGACCTGCTGGGCGAGGCCGAGCGCCACCCCGGGCGCGGCGAGCTCGCCGGACTGGAGCTGCTGCACGTGCGGGCCCAGAGCGTCATCAACCGGGTCCCGGCCGCCTCGCGGATGCCCTTCCGCTGGACGATCAACCCGTACCGCGGCTGCAGCCACGGCTGCGTCTACTGCTTCGCCCGCCCGACGCACGAGTACCTCGGCCTCGGCATCGGCGACGACTTCGACCGGCGGATCGTCGTCAAGGTCAACGCGGTCGAGCGGCTGCGGGCGGAGCTCCGCTCGCCCCGCTGGGCCGGCGAGAGCATCGCGATGGGCACCAACACCGACCCCTACCAGCCCGCCGAGGGCCGCTACCGGCTCACCCGCGGGATCGTCGAGGCGCTCGGCGAGGCGCGCAACCCGTTCTCGATCCTCACGAAGTCGACGCTGATCTGCCGCGACGTCAACGTGCTCGCCGACGCGGCGCGGCGCGCCGAGGTGCACACCGCGCTGTCGATCGGCTGCCTCGACGCCGAGGTCTGGCGCGCGGCCGAGCCGCACACGCCGAGCCCGCGGCGCCGCATCGAGACCGTGGCGCGGCTCAACGCCGCGGGCCTGCGCTGCGACGTGATGGTCGCGCCCGTGCTGCCCGGGATCTCCGACTCCGACGCGCAGCTCGAGGAGGTGGTGCGGGCCGCGATCGGCGCCGGCGCCGAGGTGATCGCGCCGATCGCCCTGCACCTGCGAGGGCCGGTGCGCGACCACTACCTCGACTGGCTGGCCGGCGCGCGCCCCGAGCTGCTCGAGCCGACGCGCCGCCTCTACCGCGGCGCCTACCAGCCCTCGGCCGCGCGCGACGCGCTGGGCGAGCGGGTGCGCGAGCTGGTCGACAAGCACGGCGGCCGGAAGCGCAGGGCGCAGCCGTCGTCGTGGCGCATGGCGGACCCGCGCCGGACGGCCCCGAGCCGGAGCAGCTCGCCCTCCTCTGACCGGCCGATAGGATCGACCGCGATGACGCGCCGCCCGACCGTCGCCCTGCTCGCCCTCCTCGCGGTGGCGGGCTCGGTCGCCGCCGGGTGCGGCGACGAGGCGCGGGAGGCGGTCCGAAGCGTCACGGCCGAGGCGGGACGGGCGCTGGACAGGCGCGCCAGGACCTCTCGAACGAGCTCGACGACGCCCGCAGCCAGATCGACGAGGCCGTCGCGGACGCCCGCTCGGGCGGCAAGGCCGCCGTCGCGCGCGCCCGCGTGCGGGTGAATCGGGCCATCGCCGACGCCCGCCGGGAGGCGAACGAGACGATCGACCGCGCCCGGGATTCGGGCGACCAGACGCGCGAGGAGATCGACCGCCTGCGGGCCGACGCGCAGAAGCGCATCGAGGAGCTGCGCGACGAGGTGCAGAAGGAGCTGCCCTCCGGCTCCTAGACCGGCCCCGGGGCGCTCATCGCCGCCTCCCCTTGGCCCGCAGGGCCTGCGGCGCACCGCGGGCCGCAGCCCCGGGATGGGCGCCCGTGCGTCGCGATCCGTGCGGCCGAGCCGCCCGGGCGGTCATCGCGGTCTCCATGCTGCGGGGCCCTCCTGAAATGGCCTCGAACCCAGCCCGCGCCGGAGCTACCGCAGGCGGCGCGCCCGCGCCGACGTCACAGCAGCGGCCGCCCGGTCATCGCCGGGCTCGGGTCCCAGCCCATCACGCCGCACAGGGTCGGGGCGACGTCGCCCAGCGAGCCGCCCTCGGCGAGCCGGAGCCCCGGCCGGTCGATCCAGAGGGGGACCGGGTTGCTGGTGTGCGCCGTGTTGGGGCTGCCGTCGGGCTCGATCATCACCTCGCTGTTGCCGTGGTCGGCGGTCACGCACAGCAGCCCGCCGGCGGCGGCGACGGCCCGGCGGATGTCGCCCACGCAGGCGTCGACCGTCTCGATGCCGCGCACCGCGGCGTCGACGACGCCGGTGTGGCCGACCATGTCGGCGTTGGCGAAGTTGACGACGATCAGCTCGTCGGCGCCCTCGGCGACCCCCTGCACCACGGCGTCGCGGACGCCGGCCGCGCTCATCTCGGGCGCGAGGTCGTACGTCGGCACGTGCTGGGGCGAGGGCACCAGGACGCGCCGCTCCCCCTCGAACGGCTCCTCGCGCCCGCCGTTGAAGAAGAAGGTGACGTGCGCGTACTTCTCGGTCTCGGCCACGTGGAGCTGGCGGCGGCCGGCGCGAGAGGCGCCCTCGGCGAGCCCCTCGCGCACGTCCTGGGCCTCGAAGAGGACCTGCGCGGAGAACTCGGCCTTGTAGCGGGTCATGGTCGTGAGCGCCGGCTCCGGGGGCGCCGGCCCCCGGTCGAAGCCGTCGAAGGCGCGCTCGCCGAGGGCCATCGTGAGCTGGCGGGCGCGGTCGGGGCGGAAGTTCCAGTAGACGACCCCGTCGCCGGAGCGGATGCGGTTCTCCCCGGGGGGCCCGATCACCGCCGGCTCGATGAACTCATCAGAGACACCTGATGCATACGAGACGTCGACCGCCTCGCGACCGCTCGTGCGCCGCTCGCCGACGCCGTGCACCAGAGCGTCGTAGCCGCGCCGGGTCCGGTCCCAGCGGCGGTCGCGGTCCATGGCCCAGTAGCGGCCGACGACCGACCCGACCACGACGCCCGTCGCCTCGATCTCGGCCACCGCGTCGCGGCCGGCGTCCGGGCGCGTGTCGCGACCGTCGGTGAACGCGTGGACCACGATGCGCTCGACCCCGGCCTGGCGCGCGAGCCGGATGAGCGCGAGGACGTGCCGCTGGCTCGCGTGCACCCCGCCGTAGCCGGCCAGCCCGATGAGGTGCAGCGCCCCCCGGCGGCCGGCGTCGAAGGCCGCCCGCAGGGCCGGCAGCCGCCCGATGGAGCCGTCGGCGATGGCCTCGTCGATCCTCACCAGCATCTGCGGGACCCGCCGGCCGGCGCCGAGGTTCAGGTGGCCGACCTCGCTGTTGCCCTGCTGGCCCTCGGGCAGGCCCACCGGCAGCCCCGACGCGGTGATGCTGGTGCCCGACGCCTCGGCGGCGAGCGCATCGAGGTGCGGCGTGCGCGCCAGGTGAACGGCGTTGCCGGGCCCCGGCGGCGCGATCCCGTAGCCGTCGATGACCACCAGGACGAGCGGCCCGCGCGCCGTCACGGCAGACGGCTCACGGCGCCGCCGCGACGATCGCCGCGAAGCCGTCCGGGTCGAGGCTCGCGCCGCCGACCAGCGCCCCGTCGATGTCCGGCTGGGCCATGAGCTCGCGGGCGTTGTCGGGCGTGACGCTCCCGCCGTAGAGCACGCGCAGGGCGGCCGGGTCGAGGAACCCGGCCGCGACCGTCCGCACGTGGGCGCACGCCGCCTGGGCCGTCTCCGGGGTGGCGGTGCGGCCGGTGCCGATGGCCCAGATCGGCTCGTAGGCGATCGCGAGCGTCGCCACCTCCTCCGCTCCCACCCGGCCGAGGGCGGCCCGCACCTGGCCCTCGCACCAGGGCTCGGTCTCCCCCGCCTCGCGCTGCGCGAGCGACTCGCCCACGCAGACGATCACCTGCAGCCCGGCGTCGAGCGCCGCGCGCACGCGGGCGGCCACCTGGGCGTCCGTCTCCCCGGCGGCCCGGCGCTCGGAGTGGCCGACGAGGGTCCCGTCGGAACCCGTCGCCACGATCATCCCCGCCGAGATCTCGCCGGTGTGGGGGCCCGACGGCGCCTCGTGCACGGCCTGGGCGTACACCTCGACCGGGCTCCCGGACGCCGCCCGCGCGGCCGCCTCGAGCGCCGTGAACGGCGCGCAGACCGCCACGTCGGCCGGCAGCTCGCCGTCGCCGAGCAGCGCCCGGAGGCGGGCGATGTGCTCGCGGGCCTCGACGCCCGTCTTGTTCATCTTCCAGTTGCCCGCCACGAGCGGGCGGCGGCCGCTCACGCGCCGTCGGTCGTCGGCAGGGCGGCGACGCCCGGCAGGGTGCGGCCCTCCAGCATCTCGAGCGCGGCGCCGCCGCCGGTGGAGACGTGGGTGAGGCGGTCGGCCAGCCCGAGCTGCGCGAGGGCGGCGCCGGAGTCGCCCCCGCCGGCCACCGTGACGCCCGGGCACTCGGCCATCGCCTCGGCCACGGCGCGGGTGCCGTCGGCGAACGGGGGGATCTCGAACGCGCCCATCGGCCCGTTCCAGAACACGGTGCGGGCCGCGACGATGACCTCGCGGTAGGAGGCCGCCGTGCGCGGGCCGATGTTGACGCCGATCCAGCCGTCGTCGATGGCGTCGGTCGGCACCACCTCCAGCTCGGCGTCCTCGGCGAAGCGGTCGGCCACCAGGACGTCGACCGGCAGCTGGAGCTGGCGGTTGAGCTGCACGGCCCTCTCCATCAGCTCGTGCGCCACCGCCTGCCCGGCCTCGTCCTCGTGCATCGAGGCGCCGACGCGCTCGCCCTGCGAGGCCAGGAACGTGAAGCACATGGCCCCGCCGATCAGGAGCCGGTCGCAGCGCTCCAGCAGCCGCCGGATCAGCGGCAGCTTGTCGCTCACCTTGCTCCCGCCGAGCACCGCGACGAACGGCGCCCTGGCGTCGGCCATCAGCCCCTCGAGCACCTCGACCTCGCGCGCGAGCAGCAGCCCGGCCCGCGCCGGCAGCAGGTGGGCGACCCCCTCGGTCGAGGCGTGCGCCCGGTGGGCGGCGCCGAAGGCGTCGTTCACGTAGTGGGTGAACCCCTCGGCGAGCTGCTCGGCGAAGGCCGGGTCGTTCGCCTCCTCGCCCTCGTGGAACCGCAGGTTCTCGAGCATCACCAGGTCGCCGGGGGCGAGCGCGGCGACGCGCCCGCGGACCTCGCGGCCCACGCAGTCCGGCAGGAGCTCGACCGGCCGGCCCATCAGCTCCCCCAGGCGCTCGGCGCAGGGACGCAGCGACAGGTCGGCGCTCCGCTGCCCCTTCGGGCGCCCGAGGTGCGAGCAGACGGCCACGCCGGCGCCGGCCTCCAGCAGCCGCTCCAGGGTGGGCACCGACGCCCGGATGCGCGCGTCGTCGGTCACGCGCCCCTCCTCGAGCGGGACGTTCAGGTCGGAGCGCACCAGCACGCGGGCGCCGCTCCAGTCGACCCCCGGGTCGTCGATCCCGAGGAGGCGGGAGGCCACCCTAGGAGGGGAGGACGCGCTCGGCCAGCTCGACCACCCGGCACGAGTAGCCCCACTCGTTGTCGTACCAGGAGATGAGCTTGACGGTGGTCCCGTTCACCATCGTCAGGGAGGAGTCGAACAGCGAGGAGCGCGCGTCGCCGACGATGTCGCGCGAGACGATCGGGTCCTCGGTGTACCCGAGGATGCCCGCCAGCGGGCCCGACTCGGAGGCCGCGCGGAAGGCCGCGTTGACCTCGTCGACCGTCGTCTCGCGGCTCACCTGGGCCGTCAGGTCGACGACCGAGCCGTCCGGCGTCGGCACCCGCAGCGCCATGCCGTCCAGCTTCCCCTTCAGGGCCGGGATGACCTCGCCGATCGCGCGCGCGGCCCCGGTGGAGGTCGGGATGATCGACAGCGCCGCGGCCCGCGCCCGGCGCAGGTCGCTGTGGGGCAGGTCGAGGATGCGCTGGTCGTTCGTGTACGCGTGGCAGGTCGTCATGAAGCCCTGCTCGATGCCCACCGTGTCCATCAGCACCTTGGCCAGCGGCGCCAGGCAGTTGGTGGTGCAGGAGGCGTTCGAGATGACGTGGTGCTGCTCGGGGTCGTACTCGTCGTCGTTGACGCCGATGCAGACCGTGAGGTCGGGGCCCTTGGCCGGCGCCGAGATGATCACCTTGCTCGCCCCGGCATCGAGGTGCAGGGCGGCCTTGTCGCGGCCCGTGAAGAGCCCGGTGCTCTCGATCACCACGTCGACCCCGAGGTCCCTCCAGGGCAGGTTGGCCGGGTCGCGCTCGGCCAGCACCCGCACCTCGGCGCCGTCGACGAGGATGTGGTCGTCGTGCGCCTCGACCGTGCCGGGGTAGCGGCCGAAGATCGAGTCGTAGTCGAGCAGGTGGGCCAGGGTCGCCGTGTCGGTGATGTCGTTGACCGCGACGATCTCGAGGTCGCTCTCCCGCTGCGCCGCCGCGCGGAAGACGTTGCGGCCGATCCGCCCGAACCCGTTGATGCCCACGCGTACGCTCATCCGGCTCCCGTTCCTCGCCGTCGGAAAACGAGCGCCAATCTACCAGGACGTGCCCGTCGGGCCTGCCACCATCCGCGGGATGGACGCGATCCGCGCGGCGGCGGCGGCCCTGGCCCTGGCGGCCCTCTGCGGCTGCGGCTCGGGCAGCCCGAGCGAGGGCGGGCCGGAGCCGTCCGCCGCCCGGCTCACGGGGACCGTCGACCGCGTCATCGACGGCGACACCCTGGTCGCCCGGATCGACGGCGACCGGGTGCGCGTGCGCCTGCTCGGCGTCGACGCTCCCGAGAGCGCCGCCGGCTACGGCTCGGCCGAGTGCTATGGCGTCGAGGCGGCCGACGCCGCCCGCGACCTCCTGCCGAGGGGCGCCCGGATCGCCCTGCGCACCGACCCGACCCAGGGGCGCGAGGACCGCTTCGGGCGGCTGCTGGCGGAGGTGACCGTCGCGGGGGAGCCGCGGACCGTCAACGAGGAGCTCGTGGCCGGCGGCAGCGCCGAGGTCTTCCGCGGCGACGGGCGCGGGCGGCTGCAGCCGGCGCTGCGCGCGGCCGAGCGCCGGGCGCGGGAGGCAGGGCACGGCCTCTGGGCGAGCTGCCGCGCCCCCTAGTCCGGGGCGCCGCGGTAGCGGTAGCGGTGGTGGAGGGCGAATCCGAGGCCGGTGAACAGCGCGAGCGCGGCGTCGTTGGACTCGAGGACCTGCGCGTAGGCGTCCTGCGCCCCGGCGCGCGCGCCCCAGGCGAGCGCCGCGCCGACCGCGTGCCGCCCCAGGCCGCCCCCGCGCCGGGCGGGGTTGACCTCCACGGCGCTCAGCCCGAGCCAGCCGCGGTCGATCGAGGCCCGCGCGATGGCGACGACGGCGCCGTGAAGCCGCACGGTCGCGAACGCGATCGGCGGGGTGCCGGCGAGGATCGTCCAGGCCTGCTCCGGCGCCCCGGCGGCCGAGCGGCTGCGGTAGGCGGCGATCCACTCGGCCGACGGCTCCGGCTCGATCGTCGGCGGCGGCAGGTCCGGGCGCTCCGGCAGGCCGCCCAGCGCCGCCGCGACCTCGGCCGCCAGCACCGCCGTCGGCCCGTGGGCGGCCCATCCCCGCCGGGCCAGCTCGGCATCGAGCGCCTCCGCGCCCGGCAGCGGCAGCGCGAACCGCGCCGCCAGCCCCCGGGCCGCGTACCAGCCGCGCACCTCGGCGAGGGCGGCGTCCATCGGGAGCCCCGGCTCCCCGAGCGCGAGCACCGAGTTCGCCCGGCCCGTCCAGCCGGCGCCGGCGCGCAGCAGCCACCCGCCGAGCCGGCGGGTCTCGGGCGCCGGCCAGCCGAGGGCGGCCGCCTCCTCGAGCGCGCGGACGGCCGCGGGCGTCCCGGAACGCGACCGGGGGGCCCGAAGGCCCCCCGGCGGCACTGCGTTCAGACGGTCGTGCGAGGGGACTAGGCCGCCTCGGGAGCCGCCTTGGGCTTCGGGGTGATCGCCGCGGTGACCTTGGCGCTGATGATGCCCAGGATCACGCCGCAGACGAGCGTGACCCAGGTGTCGAACCAGACCCACTGCCAGGGCAGCGAGAGAAGGCCGCCGAAGGCGCCTGCCCCCGCAGTCAACGGGTCGCCCAGCGCGGCGACGGTGTTGTCGGTACCGCCACCGTTCGGGACGTAGCCGTCGAGGCCCGTCGCGATCCACCAGAGGAAGACGGCTGCGAAGCACGGGAACGTACCGGCCACGTAGTACCAGTCGCCGGCGATGAGGATCATCACCAGGACGAACGCGAAGATCCCGACCCAGAGGGCGATGCCCCAGAAGTCGGGGGCGTCGGCCGTCTTGAAGGCGAGCGGCATCGTGACGAGGGCCGCCACCGAGCCGAACACGGTCGCCAGGAAGATCTTGCCGAAGGCGGCGTTGTCGCCACCGGCGGCGAAGAAGAGGCCCCACGAGATGAAGGCGGTGGGGAGGATGAGCTGGAAGTTCTCGGGAAGACCGAGCTGGCCCTCGCCGAGGAGCTCGTCCTGGACCGTTACCCAGTGGAACGTGAAGTTCAGGGAGAGTTCCGTCCAGAGGAAGGACAGAATCCCGATCACTACCGCAAGGGGCGTGATCGCTTTGGCGCGAGCGCTCATGAAGCGTTCACTCCTTTGGGAGAAGTACGGAGACCGCTCCGCCAAGCGTATGGATGACGAAACGAAAGTCTTGGGGGAGCGACCACGGGCCGGGGACAAGGCACCCCGGATCGCGGGGGCAGTCTAAGCCCGGCTCAGGCTTCGTGGCAAGAGTTGCATGTCCTTTCGAGACACCCCGTCAGGGCGTTGCAGGCTCGGCTCCCGCCGCCTCCCTGACGAGCTCGAGCAGGACCGCCGCGAGGGCCTCCGGCGAGTGCCGGACGACCCGCCCGGCCTCGGCCAGCTCGCCCGCCACGACCCGGACCCCGAGCGCGCCGAGGCGCTCGCGGTCCACGGTCACCGGCTCCTGGCCCTGGGCGGCGTAGGCCGCCGCGCCCTCCGGGTCGAGCGGGCCCTCGTGGACCACGATCGTGTCCACGCCCCCCGGCACCGCCTCGAGCACGCGCTCGAGATGGTCGGCGGCGTCGAAGCCGTCGGTCTCGCCGGGTTGGGTCATCACGTTGCACACGTAGGCGCGGCGCCCGCGGGCGCCGACCAGCGCCTCCGCGAGCCCCGGCACGGCCAGGTGGGGCAGGACGCTCGTGAACAGGCTGCCGGGGCCGAGCAGGATGAGGTCCGCCTCCTGGATCGCCTCCAGGGCCGGCCCGTGGGCGGCGGGCTCGGGCTCCAGCCAGACCCGGCGGCAGGCGCCGCGCCCGGCCGCGATGCGGGTCTCGCCGCAGACCGCCTCGCCGTCCTCCCGCTCGGCCCAGAGGCGGATCTGCTCGAGGGTGGACGGCAGCACCCGGCCCCGGATCTTCAGCACCCGGCTGCACTCCTGCACCGCCAGGTCGAAGCTCCCGGTGACCTCGGCGAGGGCGGCGAGGAAGAGGTTGCCGAACGGGTGCCCCGACAGGTCGCCGTCGGCGAAGCGGTGCTGGAAGAGCCGGCCGAGCAGCGACTCGTCGTCGGCGAGGGCGACCAGGCAGTTGCGGATGTCGCCGGGCGGCAGCACCCCGAGCTCGCGCCGCAGCCGGCCGGAGGAGCCCCCGTCGTCGGCGACCGTGACGATGGCCGCGATGTCGACCGGCGCCGGCTTGAGGCCTCGCAGCAGCGACGCGAGGCCCGTCCCCCCTCCCAGGGCCGCGATCCGCGGCAGGCCGGCGGCCGCGGCGCCGCTCACGCCGCCGGCTCCCCGACGGCGGGCGGAGCGCCCGCGCGGGCGATGTCGCGGTGGGAGACGCTCACGTCGAAGCCGGCCGCGTAGCGGCGCGACAGCATCTCCGCGATCGTCACGCTGCGGTGGCGGCCGCCGGTGCAGCCGATCCCGATCACCACGCTGGTCTTGCCCTCCTCGGCGTAGGCCGGCAGCAGGAAGTCGAGCAGCGCCTCCAGCCGGGCCGTGAACTCGGCCATGCCGGGCGAGGCGCGGACGAAGTCGGCGACCTCCCGGTCGAGCCCCGTGAAGGGCCGCAGCTCCGGGACGTAGTGCGGGTTCTGGAGGAAGCGCACGTCCATCAGCAGGTCGACGTCGCGCGGGACGCCGTGCTTGTAGCCGAAGGAGACGAACTGCACGTGCAGCCGGGGCCGGCCGTCGGCGGAGATCAGCGTCTCGGCGACGCGGCGGCGCAGGTCCCAGATCGACAGGCCGGTGGTGTCGATGACGACGTCGGCGCGCTCGCGGACGTCCTCCAGCTCGGACCGCTCGCGCTCGATGCCGTCCGTGACCGTCCCGGCGGCCGACAGCGGGTGCGGCCGGCGGGTCTCGCGGAAGCGATCGATGAGGGTCTCGTCGGACGCCTCGAGGAAGACCACGCGCGGGCGCATCCCGGCCGCCTCCTCGACGCGCCCCAGCACCGGCTCGAGGTCCTTGAACCAGACGCCGCCCCTGACGTCGCAGACCACCGCCGCGCGCTCGACCCGGGAGCCCTCGAGCAGGAACAGGTCGGCCAGCGCGGGCAGGAGGCCGGGCGGCAGGTTGTCGACGCAGAACCAGCCGGCGTCCTCGAAGGCGCCCATCGCCTGGCTCTTCCCGGCGCCGCTCATGCCGGTGATGACCGTCAGCTCCACGCGCCCTCGCGCTCGCGCTCGGCGATCCCCGCGTCCTCGCTGGGCGCGGCGGTCTTGTGGAGGCGGTCGTAGACCTCCCGCGCCACCTTGGCGGGCACGCCGGGGACGGCCGCGAGCTCGTCCCGGGTGGCGGCCAGGAACCGCTCGGTCGACCCGAAGTGGCGGAGCAGCGCGGCCTTGCGTGCGGGCCCGACGCCGGGGAGCGCGTCGAGGACGCTCTCGGTCATGCCGCGCCCGCGCCGCCCCCGGTGGTGGCGCAGCGCGAAGCGGTGGGCCTCGTCGCGGACGTGCTGCAGCACGCGCAGCGCCGCCGAGCCCTCGGGCAGCAGGAGCGGGTCGGGGATGCCCGGGCGGTAGACCTCCTCGAGGCGCTTGGCGAGGCTCACGACCGGCACGTCCTCGACCCCCGCGTCGCGCATGCCGGCCAGCGCCGCCGAGAGCTGGCCCTTGCCGCCGTCGATGACCACCAGGCCGGGGCGGGCCGCGAACGAGGCGTCCTCCTCGCCCTCCTCCGCCAGCCGGGAGAAGCGCCTGCCCACCGCCTCGCGGATGCGCGCGAAGTCGTCGCTGCCGGCCTCGTCGCGCATGGTGAAGGTGCGGTAGTGGGCCTTGGCCGGCGCGCCCCCCTCGAACACGACCATCGAGGCGACCGCGTAGGTCTCGCCGAGGTTCGAGATGTCGTAGGCCTCGATGCGCGCCGGCGGGGCGGGCAGGTCGAGCTTGGCCTGCAGGTCGGCGAGCGCCTCGCGGCGGCGGCCCCGCGCCTGCTCGTGGCGGCGGCGGTCCTGGTCGAGGGCGAAGCGGGCGTTGCGCTCCGCCAGCTCGGCGAGCTTGCGCTTGTCGCCCCGCGCCGCCGCGCGGACCTCGACGCGCTGACCGCGCCGGTCGGCCAGCAGCGCCCCGAGCGCCGCCGCCGCGCCACTCTCGCGCGCGAGCACGACCAGCGGCGGGATCGCCAGGGCCAGCGAGTAGAACTCGTACGCGAACTGCACCAGGACCGTGTCCTCGTCCTCCGCCCCGGCGGCGTCGAGGAAGAACGACTGGCGGTCCTGCAGCACCCCGTCGCGCACCTGGAGCACCTGGACGTTGGCGGAGTCGCCCTCGAGCGCCACGCCGAGCACGTCGGCGGTCCCCACCGAGTCGGCGTGGGCGAACTGGCGCTCCATCAGGTGGCGCACCGCCGAGAGGCGGTTGCGGATGACCGCCGCCCGCTCGAACTCCTGCTCCCGCGCCGCCGCCCGCATCTCGGCCTCGAGCTCCTGCTCGAGCCCCCGGTAGCGGCCCGACAGGAAGTCGATGATCTGGTCGATCAGCGCGCGGTAGTCCTCCTTGGAGATGTAGCCGACGCACGGCGCCAGGCAGCGCTTGATGTGGTAGTCGAGGCACGGGATGCCGGACGGCCGGCCCGGCTCAGGTCCCTCGCAGGGACGGCTCGGGAAGATCCGCCCGATCAGGCTGAGCGTGTCGCGCACCTTGTACGCGTTCGAGAAGGGCCCGAAGTAGAGCCGGTCGCGGCGGTGGCGCTCGCGCGTGAAGTAGACGCGCGGGTACTCCTCGTCGAGGCTGATCGCGATGTAGGGATAGCTCTTGTCGTCGCGCAGCCGCACGTTGAAGGGCGGGCGGTGGAGCTTGACCAGGTTGGCCTCGAGGATCAGCGCCTCGCTCTCGGACGAGGTGACGAAGACCTCGACGCGGGCGATCCGCTCGACCATGTCGGCGATCTTCGGGTGGAGCCCGGAGCGCGCCCGCATCGCGGCGGCGGCGGGGACGTCCTCCTCCGGCCTCAGGGGGGCCTGGAAGTAGGACAGCACCCGGCGGCGCAGCGACTTGGCCTTCCCCACGTAGAGCACGCGGTCGGCGGCGTCGCGGTAGGTGTAGACGCCCGGGCCCATCGGGATACCCGCGAGCTGCTCGCGGAGGGTGGTGGCGTCCGGCACGGTCCTTCCGAGTATAGGAGCGCCGGTAAGGGCGCCGACCGCGTCCCGCTCAGTCGAGGAGCGGCAGCTCGAAGGCGGGCGCGTGGCCGGGCCGCACGACCGAGAAGTGGCGGCGGTCGGTGGTGGCGATCGCCGTCACGCCGAGCCGCTCGGCCGCCGCGACCACCGTGGCGTCGACCGTGCCCAGGGGCAGGTCGGCGTAACGGGCCACCAGCTCTCCGATCCGTACCCACTCGTCCGAGCGGCACGTGATCGACCGTCAGTCGCTGCCGGCGAGGTCGGCGAGGAGAAGCGCCTCGACCCGGGGCCGCCAGCGCTCGCCGATGAGGAAGGCGGTCTCCGCGACCACCAGCGTCGGGACGAGCAGATCGCCGGCGAAGCGTCCGCAGCAGAGCGCGAGGGCCCGGTCGGTGGAACTCATCGGCCTCATCGACGAGCGCGAACAGCGCTCTCGTGTTGACGATCAGTTGTTCTCCCCGAAGCCCCAGTCGAGCCTGAGGAACTCGTCGACCCGCTGCGAGATGTCGGAGCGGCCGCTGTTCCCCGCGCCGGCCGAGCGGAACTCGCGGACCGGGCCGCCGCCGAGGTGGGCGGCGATCGCCTCGCGCGTGAGCTGCGAGACCGTCATGCCCCGCCGCGCGGCCTCGCGGCGGAGCCGCGCGTCCAGCTCGTCGGGCAGCTTGATCGTCGTGCGCTTCATGGTATGCCAGCATACAGACGATCAGACGAAGCGGTCGCCCGCCCGCAGCAGGACGACGTCGCCCCCCGCTCCCGCGCCCAGGGCGCCGGCGCCTCCCGCGAGCGCGATGACGCGGGCGACGTAGGCCTGCGTCTCGCGGTACGGAGGCACGCCGCCGTAGCGGCGCACCGCCCCCGGCCCGGCGTTGTAGGCCGCCAGCGCCAGCGGCACCGAACCGAACGCCCGTAGGTGGCCGCCGAGCAGCCGCGCCGCCGCCGGGATCGCCTGGGACGGGTCGAAGGGGTCGCGCACCCCGAGGCCCCGGGCCGTGGCCGGCATGAGCTGGGCGATCCCCTGGGCGCCGGCCGGGCTCACGGCGCGCGGGTCGAAGCCGGACTCGGACCGCAGCAGTGCCGCCAGGAGGGCGGGCGCGACCCCGTTCGCCACCGCCGCCGCGGCGACCAATCGAGCGAAAGCCGTTCGGAACCCAGTCCGGGACCTCGCCCGCCGAGGGCCGGCCGCCGGAAGAGCGGCCGAGCCCGAGAAGGGCGTTTGAGGGGCCGCAGCCGGGGAGGTACCCCCAGTGCCAGGGCTCCCAGGAGTAGCGCTGCACGAAGCCGAAGCGGGAGCCGTTGCGCGACAGCCACGCGTAGGCGCCGCCCCCACCGTTGTGCATGTTCAGGTCGAGCTCGGTGGCGTCGCGGTGGCGGCTGCGGCCGGGGGGCGCGACCCACTTGGGGTCGGGGTGGCGCGCGAAGAGCACCGCCTGCTCGGCGTCGCTGCGGAACCCGCTCACCACCACCAGGTCGACGCCCTCCGCGCCCGCCGCCGCGTCCATGAGGTCGAAGGCCGCGCCGACCGCAGGACACATGGGCTTGCCGTCGCGGTAGACGAGCGGGCCCGAGTAGCCGCCGCCCGTGGCCCACCCGGTGCGCCCGTCACCGGCGACCGCCGACACCACCAGGCCCGCCCGGGCGATCGCCCGCACCCGGGCGTCCCGCGGGCCGGGGACGCTCACGGTGACTTCGACCGCCGTGGGCGGCCAGGAGCCGCCCGGCAGCGCCAGGCCCTCGACGCGGGCGCCCGCCGGGCGGGCCGCCGCGTCGGCGACCGCGGCCAGGCGCCGCCGCCACGACGCCGCCGCCGCGGGCCCCGCCAGCGCGACCTCGCCGAGCCGGCCCCGCAGCTCGCGCGCAGCCGAGACCGCCCCGAGGTCGGCCGCGGTCTGGGCCCGCGCCGAGGCGAGCTGGACGCGGCCGAGCGCGAACAGCGCCACCGCGCCGAGGAGGAGCAGGAGCGCCAACGCCAGCGCGAGCGGCAGCGCCTGGCCGCGCTCGCGCGCCTCGGGACGCCTCACGGCACCCGGACGGCGGCGCGCGCGCGCAGGCGCAGGCCCTCGACCCCCGGCAGCAGTGTCGGCACGCTCTCGGTGACCGACACGAGCACCGTGCGCCCCGACGAGCCGACGGCGCGCAGCGCCTCGGCCCGCACGCGCTGCTCGGCCCGGAATCCGGCCGCGAGCACCCCGACGAGCTGCCACCCGAGCAGGCCGACCAGGACGAGCATCGGGATCGCGACCAGCAGCTCCACCGCTGCCTGGCCGCCGTGAGCGCGGCTCGGTCTTACGGCTCGGCCCTCGCGGTGACCGCGCCCAGCTGCGGGAGGAGCGGCGCCACCCGGGGCACCGTCACCCGCACGCGCACCGCGCCCGCGGCATCGGAGTCGACGCGCGCGTCCCGGGCGTAGCGCGCCGGCAGGACGGCCAGCGCGGCCGCGCGCGCGGGGGCCCCGACCTCCTGGGCCCGCGCGGCCGCGCGCGCCGCCCCGCTCGCCACGGTCCAGGCGTACGCCGCCGCGGCGAGCTGCCAGCCCAGCAGCGCGACGAGGATCAGCGCCGGGAGGAGGGCGATCAGCTCGAGGGCGGCCTGTCCTGCCTGGGCGCGTCGACGGCGGGGCATGGGCCCACGCTAGGAGGGCCCGTGTGACGGATCAGCGCGCGATCGTGCCGCTCGTGCGCCGGCCCGGTGACGGCACGGCGCGCGCGATCAGGCCAGGTGCGGCTGCAGCTCCCCCCTCAGGTCGTCCGGCCCCAGCGGCTCGCCGTCGTTCAGCCGCGCGAGGGCGGAGGAGATGATCGCCCGGCCCTCCTTGCGCGACGACTCGGCGAGGAAGCCCGACAGGAAGCTCTCGCCGGCGAGGCAGCGGTTGAGCTCGGTGTCCCGGTTGTGGTCGTTGAGCTCGGTGAAGTAGACGACCCGGTAGCGGCGGTCGTAGCCGCCCTCGCGGTAGACCTCGAACATGATCTTGGCCGCGGCGCGGGCGGCCTCATCCACCGGCGCCAACCGCCACCTCCTCGCCACGCCCGGCCTCGTCGCGCAGCCGGCGCTCGAACTCCGCCATGCGCTCGTCCAGCTCGCGCCGCTTGTCCGTCTCGCGCACCATGTCCTCGCGGTAGCGCTGCAGGAAGTATCCGATCGTCTCGACGCGGATCTTGATCGAGCCCGTCGGCTTGTTCTCGTCGATGTCCTTGAAGCAGAAGTAGGGCGTGCCCGACGACTGCACGACCTCCTCGACGGTCGCGTAGATCGGGGCGTCGTGCCCGCACTTGAACGACGAGAGCTCGAGCGCGACGAGGTTGGGGTGGCGGGCCGTGTACTTGGCCGCCCACACCTTGCGGCTCGTGTTCTCGGAGTAGGAGTTCTTCCAGACGTCGGAGATGTCCATCGGCTCGGAGATGCGCCCGGCGTCGACGTCCTCGCCGAAGAGCCGCCAGACGATGTCGTCGTCGATCGGCAGGCTGTCCTGCGTGAAGGCCGGGTAGCCGATCTTCTGGAACTCGTCGAGGATCTCGTGGCAGATGCCCGGATCGTTGTGGTACGGCCGGCCCAGCACCACCACCCCGAGCCGGTCCTCGCGCTCGAGCTCCTCCAGCGTCTCGCGGGCCGCCGCGCGCAGGTCGCGCTCGAAGCCCTCGAGCGCCGCGTAGCCGGCGTCGATCGCCCGCCGGTGCTCCTCGCGCGTGAGCCCGAGGACGCCCTGCCAGTCCTCCCACATCTGCTTCTCGAGCAGCCGCGGCTGGTCGATGTTCACGAACGTGTCGAGGTAGCGCACCCCCATCTCGGTGAAGAGGTTGCTCTCCTTCGTGAACGCCGCCTTGACCGCCTCGGGCGTGGCCGTGACGGTGGGGCAGGCCCGGCAGCCCTGGGTCTTCGCGAGCGGCGAGTGCAGGGCGTCGACCATCGGGAAGAAGATGACGTCGAGCGGCTTCTTCGCGTGGGCCTTGTAGAGCAGGTCGTGCACGTGCGGGATGCCCACCTTCGAGGGGAAGCAGGGGTCGATGGCGCCCCGCTTGGCGCCCGCCTTGTAGAGCTCCTCGGAGGTGAAGCCCGAGTAGACGAGGTTCTGCGGCGGGATCCCGAGGCTCTCGAAGTAGGCCGAGAACAGCGGGTTGACCGAGTACTGGTTCAGCACCCGCGGGATGCCGATGCGGAGCTCCTCCCGCTTCGCCAGCGCCTCGTTGCGGGCCTTCTGCGCCTTCGTGATCGCCCGCTTGGCCGGCGGGTCCGCGACGTTGGGCGGGCTCATGCTGCGCCAGACGGCCTCGGCGGCGATCTGGAGGAAGTTGGGGTAGGCCTCCTTGTTGGAGTCCATCCCCTTCTTGATCACCCGCATCGCGTCGACGTCCTCGACGAGGCCGCGCTCGCACGAGTTGCCGACGATCAGGCGCCGCACGCCCGGCTTGAGCGGGATCTTCGACGGCCGCTCGGAGTCGTCGATCGCCGAGCCCTCGACGGTCACGTCGATGAAGGTGCGCAGGCACTTGTTCTTGCAGAAGTAGCAGCGCGTGTCCTCGTTGCGGTGGGTGATGAAGGAGATGTCGCGCACGCCGTCCATGCCGATGAACTGCGTCTCGCGCCCGTTCTCCCAGAGGCGTACCGCCTCGATGGCGGCTCCGATCGCGCCCGACTCGCCGCAGTGCTCGTGCACGCGGACGAGCGCCGTGGCGTCCTTGCCGGCGAAGCGCGACTCGATGAAGTCGACCTGCGACTTCACCGCCGCGAGGTTGTGCTGGGTGCCGCCCTGCAGCACGAAGTTGGTGCCCAGCGACGCCAGGTTGGGGATCTGCGAGACGTAGAGCCAGATGTTCTTCGGCAGCACCGCCGCCAGCCCGGCCATGATCTCCTGCGGCTGCCAGCCCTGGCGCTGGAAGTCGACGATGTCGGACTGCATGAACACGGCGCAGCCGTAGCCGAAGATCGGCATCGTCTCGGCGGAGAACGCGATGTCCGCGTACTCCTTGACCGAGAAGCCGAAGCCCTCGGCGGTGGACTGCAGGAAGTAGCCGTTGCCGGCCGAGCACTGCGTGTTGAGCTTGAAGTCCTTGACCTGGCGGTTCTTGAGGATGATGAGCTTGATGTCCTGGCCGCCGACGTCGCAGATCACGTCCGTCTCGGGGTAGAAGCGCAGCGCCGACTCGGTGTGGGCGACCGTCTCCACGAGCGCCACGTCCGCGGCCAGGGTGTCCTTCAGGATGTCCTTGGCGTAGCCGGTGGTGCCGATCCCCATGACCTTCAGCGTGGCGCCATGGTCGAGCACCTTCTGCTCGAGGTCGGAGAGCACCTCCTGGGTGTCGACGATCGGGTTGCCCTTGGAGAGCATGTAGCTCTTGACGAGGACGTTGCGGTCGCTGTCCATGAGCACGGCCTTGGTGGAGGTCGAGCCGCCGTCCAGGCCGACGAACGCCTCGACCACCTCGCCGGGGGCGAACGTCGCCTCGACGAACTGCGGCATGCGGTAGCGCTCCTTGAAGGCCGCGAGCTCGTCCGCGTCCTCCGCCAGGCCCTTGCCGCCCGCGGCCTGCTTCTCCTCGAGGCGGCCCACGTCGATATAGCGGCGCAGGTTCTCGGTGCCGCGGTAGGTGCCGACGCCCTCCTCCTCGGAGAGGCCGAACTGCACGGCCCCGAGCGCGGCGAAGTACTGCGCGCTGTCGGGGACGCGGATGAGCTCCTTCGGGTCGACGCCCTCGGGCAGCTCGGTCTTGCGCTCCTTCCAGATCAGCGGGATGGCGTGCTGCCAGGCCTCGAGCATCCCGCGGATGAACGTGTTCGGGCCGCCCAGCAGCAGGACGTGCGGGCGCAGGGTGTTGCCGCGCGTCAGCACGGAGATGTTCTGGCCGACGATGGCGTCGAAGAGCGACGCCATGAGCTGGTCCGGCGGCACCCCCATCTTCTGGAGCGAGTTGATGTCGGTCTCGGCGAAGACGCCGCACTTGCCCGCCACCGGGTGCAGCTTGATGCCGTCGTAGCCCATGTCGCAGAGCTGGTCGGCGGGGATCATCAGCTTGGCGTTGATCTTGTCGATCACCGCGCCGGTGCCGCCGGCGCACTTGTCGTTCATCGACGGGACCTTGGTCTTCTTGCCGGTCTCGGGGTCCTCCTTGAAGATGATGATCTTCGCGTCCTGGCCCCCGAGCTCCACGACCGAGCCGGCCTCGGGGTAGAGCTTCTCGACGGCCAGCGAGACGGCGTTGACCTCCTGCACGAACTTGGCGCCGATGCGCGGCGCGAGGCCGCTGGCGCCCGAGCCGGTGATGAAGATGCGGAAGCGGTCCTTCGGCAGCGGAAGGTCGGTCTCGATGCGGGTCAGGAGCTCGAGGCACTTCTCCGGCTGCTTGGTGTCGTGGCGCTGGTAGTCCTGCCAGAGGACCTCGTCGGCGACCGGGTCGACGACCACCGCCTTGACCGTCGTCGAGCCGACGTCCAGGCCGATGTAGAGCCGCTCGTGGTCGAGCACGCCCATGCTCAGGCCCCCGCGCCGGCCGGGACGGCCGCGGTCGCCTTGGCGTCCGTCGCCATCAGCTCGTCCACGTGCAGGACGAAGGTCGCGGCGGTGCCGATGACGCCCTTGGCGTGGGGCACCTTGTAGAGCGGGTCCTGCAGCTCCGGGTGCTCCTCGGCGTAGGCGCGCACCTCGTCCAGCGTGCGCCCGGTCTGTTCCAGGGCCCGCTCCATCTCGTCGCGGGCCTTCACCTTCGCCTCGCCGAGCGCCATCTGGACGCGGCTGTGGGCGTTGATCTCGCCCTCGCCGGAGGTCTCGACCGGCAGGTAGATCATGTCCTTGTACTGGTTCACCACGGCCGACTGGACGCCGTCGGACTGGGTGGAGGGCATGCACCCGAACGGCTTCAGGGACAGCACCATGTGGCACATGTCCTTGTTCGAGTAGTAGATGTTCTTGGCCACCTCGAGGTGGCCCTCGCCGCCGCCGGCGCGCGAGTTGTACATCGGGTGCCCGATGCGCTGGAGCTCGTACTGGTCGGTGAGCTCGTGCGGGATGTTGCCGAGGGCCTCGCGCAGGCGGTTCCACTCGCGGGTGAAGACGGCCTCGGCGAGCGAGAGGGCGGCGTTCTTCTTGCGGGCCCGCAGCTCGGCCGCCATGCGCTTGTCGATGCGCCAGGCGGCGGGCATCGCCTCGTCCTCGGACACGCCCGCGCGGTCCGTGTTGGCCTGCTTGGCCTGGTGGATCATGTACATGATCCAGGTGCCGATCGGCTCCACCAGCACCTGCGCGCCCTCGCGCTCGAGGAACGAGAACATGCGGTAGTTGCCGTCGCCCTCGGTGGTCTGGGCCCAGAACTCGCCCGTGATCTTGACGATGGGCTTCACCCGGGTGCGGTCGACGCGCACCGTGCGCAGGTTGTCCGCCACCTCACCGATCGCCTCGATGTACTCCTTGCCGAGGAGCGCGTCCGCGAACTTGCCGGCGTTCTCCGCCATCCCCCCCACGGCGGGCAGCGACTTGAGGAAGGCGCCCATGCGGCCGTCGAGCCGCTGGTTGCGGTGGGTGCGGAAGACCTCCTTCAGATCCTCCATCGCCCGCTCCATCGCCCGGTCGGTCGCGCCCTCCTCGACCTCGAAGGGCCGCATCTGGTAGCCGACGTCGTTGAGGACGTCGCCCATGTTGAGGGCGTTCAGGAACCCCAGGAAGAAGTCGACGTTCATCTCGAACCCGTCGGCCTCGCCCGCCTGGTTGAACCCGCCCGACTGCTGGAACAGCAGGACGCGGAAGCCGTCGAAGCCGGAGTTGCGCAGGGCCAGGCGGTATTCGGCCTCGTACATGCCGAAGCGACAGGGCCCGCAGGCGCCCGCCGTGACGAAGATGTACTTGTCGATGATGTCCTGGCGGGACATCCCGTCCGACTCGAGCCCCTGGAGGAACTGCACCAGGTTCCCCACGGTGAAGTAGGTGGGGTTGCACTGGCCGTTGTTGCCGTACTCCTTGCCGAGCTGGAAGGCGGCCACGTCGGGGCACGGCAGGACCTCCGGCCGGTAGCCCAGCCCCTCGAGCGCCCCGTGGATCAGCTCCTCGTGCTTCCAGGTGAGCCCGCCGTAGAGCACGGTGGTGTGGGGCCGCTGCGACGCCGTGAAGCGGTGCTCGACGGGCCGCGCGTGCGGCTCGCGCTCCACCTCCTCGATGCCGAGCTCGCGAGCGAGTCGCGCCCGCTCCTCCTCGAGTCGCCTCTGGATGAGGTCCTCGGACGTCGCGGACATGCGCCCCTCCCGATCCGTTGTGCGGCCGCCGGCGGCCCGTTGGAGTGGTCCTATCCGACCGGGCTCACGGCCCACTCCCCGCCCACTCACGGTTCACTCACGAGCGGCGGCGGGGTAAGCTCACGCCCCCGCCGTGCGGCGCATCTACGGAGGGCGGCCCGTGCCCCGCAGCCCCGCCTCAGACCCGACTCCCGCCACGGGGGCGACCCCTCGGGGACGGAGGCTGCCCCCGCCGCTGCCGCGGCCGTGCCTGCCGCGCGCCCGCCTCGTGGCGGCGGCGCGGGAGGGGCTCGCCGCGGGCCTGCTGCGCATCGTGGCGGGAGCCGGCTACGGCAAGACCACGCTGCTCGCGCAGGCCGTCTCGGGCCTCGACGCGCCGACGGCCTGGGTCACGTGCGACCCTCGCCGCGGCCGGCCCTCGCTCGTCGATGCGCTCGCCGCGACCCTCGCGCACGCCCTCCCCGGCCTCACCGTCCTGCCGCGGCGGGTGCGCCCCGAGCGCCGCGCGGTCGCCCTCTGCGAGGAGATCGCGGCCCGGGCGGAGGACGGGGTCGTGGTCGTCATCGACGACGCCCACCTGCTCCTCGGGAGCCGGGGCGAGACCGAGCTCGCGGCGCTCGCCCGCGAGCTGCCGGCCCGGGCGAGCCTGGCCGTCGCCTCTCGATGGACGCTCCTCGGCCCCCTCGGGGGCGCCCGGCCCGACGCGGTGACCCTCGCCGAGGCGGAGCTCGCGCTCGCCCCGGAGGAGGCCCGCGAGCTGGTGGTGGCGCTCGGCTCGGACGCGTCGCCCGAGGCGGCGGCCGAGCTGGCGGGCGAGGCCGAGGGCTGGATGGCGGGCCTCGTGCTGTCGGCGCGGCCCGGCGGCGATCCCCTCGATTACCTGCTCCGCGAGGTCGTCGATCCCCTGCCCGAGGCGGCCGCCCGGTTCCTCGAGGACACGAGCCACCTCGACCGGTTCAGCGCCGAGATGGCGGCCCGCGTCACGGGCTGCGAGGACGCGGCCGCGCTGCTGGCGCTCCTCGAGGAGCGGCGCGCGTTCCTCACGCCGGCCGAAGGGGGGCCGGGCTGGCGCCGGCACCACCGCATGCTGCGGGCGGCGCTGCATCGCCATGTGGCGTCCCGGCCGCCGGCCCGCAGCGCCGACCTGCACCGCCGGGCGGCGCAGGCGTGGGAGGCGGTCGGCGAGCCCGAGCCCGCGGCCCGCCACCACCTCGCCGCCGGCGACCTCTCCGCGGCGGTCGCCACCCTCGCGGCCGTGGGGGGCGGCGAGGCCGGGCGGCGCCCTCCTGTGGAGGACTGGCTGCGGGCCGTGCCCCCCGGCGCCTGGTCGGACCTGCCGGGACCGGTGCTCGCGCAGGCGTCCCAGCTCTTCTACCGCGCCGACCACCTCGGCGCGTTCGCGGCGATGGAGTCGGCCGCGCGGGAGCTGCTCGCGCGCGGCGACCGCCGGCGGGCCGCCGTGGTGCTCGTGCGCCTGCTGCGCGCCGCCCCTCTCGCCGGAGGCATCTACGACCGCACGATCGCGGTCGCGAGCGAGCTCGTGCCCCGCCTGGACGACGAGGACGCCCGCCTCCTGGCGGCGGCCCATGTAATGCTCGCGCTGCTGCTCGGGGAATCCTGCCGCTACGACGAGGCCGAGCACGAGCTCGCGGCGGCGCTCGACGCCGCTCCCGGGGAGCCCGTGGCGGCCGCATGGGCGGCGGCGACGAGGGCCTTCGTCGTCGACCATCCGCAGGGTCGCCGGCCCCAGGCCCTGGCCGCGCTCGACGAGGCGATCGCCGCGCTGACGGAGAGCGCGGGCGCCGACACGCTCAACTACCTGCTCTACGCGCGGGCCTTCCGCTCGCTGATCCTCAGCGACGCCGGGCGCTTCGCCGACGCGCTCGACGAGGCCGACCGCCTGGGCGCCGCCGCCGCCGACCGCGGCCTCGCACGGCTGGGTGTCCCGGTGGTGGCGATGCTGCGCTTCGTCCCGCTCGCCGGCCTCGGCCAGCTGGACCGGCTGGGGAGCGAGCTGGCGCGCAGCGCCCCGGCGTTCCACCGGCTCGCCGGGGCCCTGCGCGGCTACCGCCACGACGTGGCCGCCGCCCAGCTGGCGGCGGTGACGGGCGACCACACCGGCGTGACCCGCGCCGTCCAGGCCGCCCGGGAGGGCCTCGCGGAGCACGGCCTGCCCTACGACAGCGCGATGGCCCTCGCCGACCTCGCCCGCGCCGCTGCGACGGCCGACCTGCCCGAGACCGCGCGGTCGCTGGCCGACGAGGCCCGGGGCGTGGCGGAGCGGGCCGGGGCGCCGTGGCCGCTCGCGCGCACGGCGATGGTCGCCGCGGCCGTGCGAGCTGCGGGAGCCGAGGGCGACGCCGCCCTGGGGGACGCCCTGCGGCGCTCGACGGACCCCCGCCTCGAGGCGCTGTGGTCGCGCCGCGAGCGGTCGCTGGCGACAACCCTGCTGCCGCGCGCCCTCGCCCGCGACGTCGGGCCCCGCGACGTGGTCGTGCGGCTCGCCCGCGCCTGCGGCGGCGAGGTGCTCGCGGCGTGCGCCGAGGGGGCGGCGGAGGCGGCCCCCGAGGTCCGCCTCGCGCTGGCCGAGGCCGCGGCGGGAGCCGTCGCCTCCGACCGCGCGCTCGGGCGCATGCTCGAGGACCCCGAGGCCGCGGTGCGCGACGCAGCGCGGCGCGCCCGCGCGACGCGGCGGCACGGTGCGGCGAGCGGGTCCGTGCGCCTGGTCACCCTCGGCGGCTTCGCCGTGGAGCGGGACGGGCGGCGCGTCCCGGACGCCGACTTCGGCCGCCAGAAGGCGCGCGCGCTCCTCGCGGTGCTCGCCTGCGCGCGCGGCGCGGTGCACCGTGAGGAGCTCGTCGGCGTCCTCTGGCCGGAGCTGCCCGAGCGCCGGGGGATCGCCGCCCTTCACTCCACGCTCTATGCCCTGCGCCGCGTCCTCGAGCCGCACCTGTCGGCGCGCGACGCCTCGGCGCTGGTGGTCTCGGAGGGCCCGACCTACCGGCTCGTCCTCGGCGAGCTGAGCGGCTGGGACGCCGACGAGTTCCTGCGCGCCGCCGCCGCGGGCCTGTCGGCGCCGGCCGACCGCGCCCCCGCCCGCCTGCGCGAGGCCGAGGCGCTGTACGCCGGGCAGCTGCTTCCCGAGTGGGCCTTCGCGCCGTGGACCCAGCCGCTCCGCACCGAGCTCGAGGAGGCCCATCGGGCCGTCCTGTTCGCGGTGGCGGAGCGCATGGCCGAGGCCGGCCGCGCGAGCGAGGCCATCAGCCGCTACCGCCTCCTGCTCGCGCTCGAGCCCGAGCGCGAGGGCTGGCACCGCGCCCTCATGCGCACCTACGCGGCCGCCGGCGAGCGCGCGCTCGCGCTGCGCCAGTTCCACGCCTGCCGGACCCTCCTCCGCGAGCGGCTCGGGGTGGCGCCGAGCCGCGAGACTCGCGACCTCCACACCCGGATCCTGCGCGAGGGGTGACGGAGGCGGTGGCGTCAGCGGAAGCGGCGGCTCTCCCGGACGACCCAGACGATCACGAGCGCCAGCGCGGCGATCAGCGCCAGCACCCCGAGCGGCGTGAGCCGGTCCTCGAGCAGCGGGAAGCCCGCGATGAGGAGGAAGGCGATGCCGAGGCCCGCGATGATGATCACGGCCCGCTGCCACGGCTTGAGCACCAGCCAGGCGAGCTGGTTCTGGCGGAAGTAGTTGTAGCCGAACACCGCCAGGGCGGCGACGAAGAGCACCAGGATGATGCGCTCGGCCGAGACGGCGAGCGCGCCGAACCCCTCCTGCCAGACGAGCACGATCCCCGCGATCGCGGCGATGATCAGGAAGTTCCGGACCCCCACCCAGTTGATGCGGCGCACCTTCATCCGCTCCTCGCCTCGTCGGCCAGGCGCTCGGCCAGCTGCTCGACCGGCACCGCGCCCAGGTCGCCCTCCCCGCGGGCGCGCGCCGACGCGGTGCCCGCCTCGGCCTCGCGGTCGCCGACCACCAGCAGGTAGGGGACCTTCGCCAGCTCGCCGTCGCGGATCCGGCGGCCGACCGACTCGCCGCGGGCGTCGACCTCGGCGCGCAGGCCCTCCTCGCGCAGGCGCACGCGCACCCGCTCGGCGTAGGGGGCGTGGCGGTCGGCGACGGGCAGCACGCGGGCATGCTCGGGCGCGAGCCAGAACGGGAACGCGCCCGCGCCGTTCTCGATCAGGATCCCCAGGAAGCGCTCGATCGACCCGGTCACGGCGCGGTGGATCATGACCGGCCGCTCCTCGGCGTCCTCGGGCGTGGTGTACGTCAGCTCGAAGCGCTCGGGCATGTAGAAGTCGAGCTGGCAGGTGCCGAGCTGCCAGGAGCGCCCCATGGTGTCGGCGACGTGGAAGTCGATCTTGGGGCCGTAGAAGGCGCCGTCGCCCTCCTTGAGCTCGTGGGGCCGGTCGCCCAGCGCCACGCGGAGCGCCTCCTCGGCGGCGTCCCACATCTCCGGCGCCCCGCTCGCCTTCTCGGGCCGGGTCGCCAGCTTGAGCGCGACGTCCCCGAGCCCGAACCGCGCGTAGAAGCCCTGGATCAGGTCGAGGACCGCGCGCACCTCCTCGGTCACCTGGTCGAGGCGGCAGAAGATGTGCGCGTCGTCCTGGGTGAAGGCCCGCACGCGGAAGAGGCCGTGCAGGACGCCCGACAGCTCGTGGCGGTGGACGTGCCCGAGCTCCGCGTAGCGGATCGGCAGGTCGCGGTAGCTGCGCCGCCGGCTGCGGTAGACGAGGCACGCGCCCGGGCAGTTCATCGGCTTGAGCGCGAACCTCCCCTCGTCCACGTCGGTGAAGTACATGTTGTCGTGATAGTGCTCCCAGTGGCCGCTGCGGTGCCAGAGCTCCTCCGAGAGCAGCGTGGGCGTCTGGATCTCGTCGTAGCCCATGCGCCGGAGGTCGGCGCGCACCGCCTCCTTGATGCCGTTGACCACGACCATCCCGTTCGGCAGGAAGAACGGGAATCCCGGTCCGGCGTCGTCGAAGTGGAAGATGCCCAGCTCGCGCCCGAGCCGGCGATGGTCGCGCGCGCGCGCCTCCTCGAGGGCGGCCAGGTGGGCCTCGAGCTCCTGCGACGTGGGGAACGCGGTCGCGTAGACGCGGGTCAGCTGGGGGTTCTTCTCGCTGCCGCGCCAGTAGGCGCCGGCGACCGAGAGCAGCTTCACGGCGCCGATGCGGCCGGTGTCGTGGAGGTGGGGCCCCTGGCAGAGGTCGACGAAGTCGCCGTCGCGGTAGAGCGAGACCGTCGCCTCCCCCCGCCCGGCCAGCTCGTCCACCTGGTCGACCTTGTAGTCCTCTCCGCGCTCGGCGAAGTACTCGCGGGCGCCCTCGATGCTCATCACGGTGCGCTGGAAGGGCGACGCGGCGCCGATCAGGCGTGCCATCTCGGCCTCGATCGCGGGGAAGTCCTCCTCGGTGAGCGGCCGCGGCGGGTCGAAGTCGTAGTAGAAGCCGTCGTCGATCGGCGGGCCGAAGCCCAGCGTGGTCCCGGGCACGACCGACTGGACGGCCTCGGCCATGACGTGGGCGGCCGAGTGGCGCATCACGTAGAGGTAGTCGGCGCCGCTCTTGGGCGTGACGATCTCGATGGCGTCGCCGTCGTCGAGCGGCCGCGCGAGGTCGCGGACCTCATCGCCCACCCGCACGGCGACCGCCGCCTTGGCCAGCCCGGGGCCGATGGCGGCCGCGGCGTCGTGGCCCGTGGCTCCGTCGGGCAACTCCAGCCGGCTGCCGTCGGGGAGGGTCACGGTCATGCCGGGGCGATAGTACCAACGGGTCATCCGGCCCCCGCCGGCCCCTGCCGGGGTTGCCCGAGGCGCCCGGCGGGGGAATGATCAGGGCGTGCTGCAGCGCTTCCTCTACACGCCGGCGGGGCGGGTGCGGGTGCCGCGGATGTTCGCGGTCGTCATCGCGTGCGTCGCCCTCGCCATCTTCGGGAGCTTCCTGCTCGTCGTCACCCCGGTGCTCGCCGACCACGAGGGCATCCAGACGCTCTGGGTGCTCTTCTCCGTCTTCCTGTTGAAGTTCCCGCTCGTCGCCCTCCTGTGGTGGTTCATCATCCGCAACAAGGAGTGGCCGGTGAGGCCTCCCAAGTGGAGCGACGAGGAGACGCACGAGATCCTCACCTACCTCGTCGGCGAGGCCGACCGCTCGATGACCCTCCCCGACGCCCCGGCCCGCCTGGCGTACCTGCAGCGCGAGGCCTGGAACGTGGCCGACCGCGTGGGCGGCGACCTCAAGGTCAACGCGGTCGACGTGGCTCTGCACATCGACCAGCTGCTCTCGCGACGGGCCGCCGGAAGGCCCGCGACTGAGGTATGGAGCCGGGCCCTCACGCCGACCTGATGGCCGAGGGGATCCGGGCGGATGGCGAGGCCTACCGGGCCATGCTCGCCGGGCGCCCGGCGGAGGCGGGCGCCCGGCTGCGGGAGGCCGCCGGGCTCTTCCGCGCCTCGTGGGAGGCGGCCCCGCCGCGCAGCTACGGCCGCCTGGTCGCGTACCTGACCTCCGCGATCCTCGCGGGCGAGGGCACGGAGGCCGCGGCCTACGCGCGGGCCGAGCTCGAGGGCGCCTGCGACTCCCCCACCTCCTGCTACGCGCTGGCCGTGGCCGCCCTGGCCGAGGGCGACGACGCCGCCGCGGCCCGCGCGGCCGAGGCGATGCGGGAGGGCGGCGACGCGTTCGCGCGGGCGGCCGAGGCGCTGGCCGCGCTGGCGGCCCACGACGCGGGGCGCTACGGCGCCGCGGTCGCGGCCATCGTCGCCGACTTCGAGACGCGCGACGCCCACCTCACCGGCGTCCCGGTGGCCGACACCGCCCTTCTGATGGAGGCGCTGGCCGGCGCCCGCGGCATGGCCGCCCGGCCACGCTCGCCGCTCATGCCGGAGGCTCCGACTCCCGCCTGATCCGCCGGACCCGCGCGCTCCGCGCCCGCGCTCCGTCTTAGGTAGGGTGAACTCCGTGGGTGCGGCCTTCCTCATAACGCTGCGCGAGGGGTTCGAGGCCGCGCTGATCGTGGCCATCGTGCTCGCCGCCGTCCACCGCGGCGGCCGACGGGGCCTCGACCGCTGGATCTGGGCCGGCGTGGGGGTGGCGCTGGCCCTGTCGATCGCCGTCGGGGCGGCGCTGCACCTGACCATCGAGGACCTCACGGGCGACGCCCGGCTGCGCACCTTCGCCGGCATCTGCCTCGCGGCCGCCGGCCTCCTCACCTGGATGATCTTCTGGATGCGCCGCCACGCGCGGGCGCTCAAGCGCGAGCTCGACGAGCGGGTCGAGGCCGCGCTGAGCCAGTCGGCGCTCGCGCTGGCCGGGGTGGCGTTCGTGGCCGTCGCCCGCGAGGGCCTGGAGACCGCGCTGTTCCTGATCTCGACGACGTCGGCCGACGACGGCCGCAGCGTCCTCATCGGCGGGCTCGCCGGCCTCGCCGCCGCCTGCGTCCTCGGCTACGTCGTCTACCGGGGAGGCCGCCGGATCCCGATGAGGCTCTTCTTCCAGGTGACCGGCGTCCTGCTGATCCTCTTCGCCGCCGGGCTCTGCGCCCGCGCCGTCCAGTTCCTCCAGGCGGCCGGCGACGTGGGGACGGCGAACGACGCGGCCTACAACCTCACCGGGTTCGACTGGCTGACCGAGAGCACCCAGTCGGGCAAGTTCCTGGCCGGCATCTTCGGCTGGGACCCGCGCCCCAGCGTCGAGCAGGTCGCCGTGTACCTCCTGTACCTCGTGCCCGTGCTGGTGGCCTTCTTCTGGGAGGGGCGCCGGCCGGCGCCGGCCGCGGTCTCCGCCGGCGGTCAGCCCGCCGCCCGGTAGCGCGGGTCGAGGAAGGCCGGGGGCGCCGCCCCGCTCACCATCGCCTCGGCCAGGGCGCCGTCCGGCAGGCGCACCGCCACCCGCCAGACCATCCCGGGCAGGCCGCCCATCGGCCGCACCTCGTCGACGCGCTCGACGACCCCCGTGACGACCCCCGACCCGAGGACCTCGACGGCCAGCCGCTCCCCGACCGCGGGAGGCGCCATCAGGCGACCCGGTGGCGCGGGTCGAGGAAGGCCAGGCGCGCGTTGCCGCGCTTGATCCCGTGCGCCCGCGTCCCGTCGGGCAGGACCAGGACGACCCGCCACGCCAGGCCGGGCACCCCCTCCTGCACCAGCTCGTCGACGCTCTCCACGACCCCCGTCACGCGCCCCAGGCCGAGGACGTCGAGCTCCACCCGGTCGCCCTGTTCTCAGGCGAAGAGCCTCCCAGCAGGCGCCGATGACGAACAGGAGCCCGGTCAGCAGCAGGGTGCGCACCAGCGTGTCCAGGAGCCTGGGGACGTAGACCCGCGGCGGGTAGCGCTCGCCGGTCGCGTCGACGAAGGTCAGGTCGTCCTCGGTGATCCGCCGCATTGCCTTCACTCACCCCCCGGCTGCACGAAGCCGGTCTCGTAGGCCAGCACCACCGCCTGGATGCGGTCGCGCAGGCCGAGCTTGGAGAGTATCCGGGCGACGTGGGTCTTGACGGTCGCCTCGCTCAGCACCAGCTCGGCGGCGATCTCCGCGTTCGACAGCCCGCGCGCGACCAGGCCCAGCACCTCGCTCTCGCGCTCGGTCAGCTCGGCGAGCGCCCCCGTGGGAGCCGCGCCGGGCGGCGGGCGGCGCACGAAGTCCTCGATCAGGCGGCGCGTGAGCGTCGGGGCGAGCAGCGCGTCGCCGGCGGCGACGACCCGCACGGCGTTGACGAGCTCCTCGCGGCGCACGTCCTTCAGCAGGAAGCCGCTGGCGCCCGACTTCATCGCCTCGTAGACGTACTCGTTCTGGTCGAAGGTGGTGAGCATCAGGACGCGGGGCGCGCCCTCGCCGTCGGCCATCAGGCGGCGGGTCGCCTCGATGCCGTCGACCTCGGGCATGCGGATGTCCATCAGCACGACGTCCGGGCGCAGCTCGCGGGCGAGGTCGACCGCGCGGCTCCCGTCCTCGGCCTCGGCCACCACCTCGATGTCGTCCTGGGCGTCGAGGATCATCCCGAACCCGTCGCGCACCAGCGCCTGGTCGTCGGCGATCAGGACGCGGATCGTCACGGGGAGCTGATCACCTCGAGCGGCAGGCGGGCCGTGAGCGCGAAGCCGCCCTCGGGACGCGGCCCCGCCGTGAGGTCGCCGCCGTAGAGCGCCACGCGCTCGCGCATCCCGAGCAGCCCGTGCCCGCCCCCGTTGGCGCCCGAGCCGCGGCCGCGGCCGTCGTCGCGGACCTCGAGCTCGAGGTCGCGCGGGCCGTAGCGCACGACGACCTCGGCCGTCGCGGGGCCGGCGTGCTTGAGGGCGTTGGTGAGGCCCTCCTGCACGATGCGGTAGGCCGAGAGGTCGATCCCGGGCGACAGCGGGCGCGGCTCGCCCTCCACCCGGACGCTCACGGGGAGCCCGGCCTCGCGCACCTGGCGTGCGAGGTCGTCGAGGCCGGACAGGCCGGGCTGGGGCGCCAGGGCGGGACCCTCGTCGGCCATCTCGCGCAGGACGCCGAGCATGCGGCGCAGCTCCGTGAGGGCCCCGCGGCCGGTCTGCTGGACGGCGGAGAGCGGCCGGCGGGCGCGCTCGGGGTCGGAGTCGAGCATCGCTTCGGCCGCCTCGGCCTGCACCACCATGACGCTGAGGCTGTGGGCCACGACGTCGTGCATCTCGCGCGCGATGCGGGCCCGCTCCTCGGCCGCGGCCGCCCGCGCCTCGGAGTCGCGGGCGCGCTCGGCGCGCTCGGCGCGCTCGGTCAGCTCGACGGTGCGGCGGTTGCGCTCGTAGAACGCGAAGCCGATCAGCCAGGCGATCGCCGCGATCGCGTTGACGAAGACGACGTCGGCCGCGTCCCCCTCGGGGTTGCGCAGCACGGCGAACGCGATCACGAGCGCCGTCAGGGCCGCGCCGGCCAGGCCCTTGACCGTCAGGCCGAGCAGGCCGAACTGCGAGGTGGCGATCAGGGCCATCATGTAGGCGCCGAACGAGTACGGCACCGAGTGGTCCCAGATCGCGACCTGCACCCCGAGCAGGACCAGCGTCGCGGCCGGCGCGGCCACGGGGAAGCGGCGGCGGGCGAAGAGGGGCAGGGTCCAGGCGAGCGCGAAGAGCGTGAGGGCCCATGGCGAGCCGTGGATCTCGTCCTCGAGCCAGACCTCGAGCACCGAGATGACGAGGACCACGCCCACCAGGACGTCGACGACGTGGCTGGCAAGGGCGCTCCGGAGCCTCATGCGCGGACCGTACTCCGCGCGCCGGTGGCCGCCATCGGCCGCGCGGGCGGTCCGGGTCATCCTCGGGGATGACGGCCCTCGGCCCGCGGGCGGTCGCGGGGCCCGCCAAGACCATCCGCGGGACCCCCGAAGGATCGGGAGCGCGGCCGATGGCGCGCGGGGACGGCGCTCGTAGCGTCGCGGCATCGGTACACGCGACTCGAGGAGGACCTCGTGACCACCGCCGTTCACCCCGCCCTTCCACTCGGGCCCCCCGTCGAGGAGGCCCCGCCCCGCCAGGCCGTCGTCGGCCGTGAGCTCGTCCGCCGCTACGGCGACGGCGACGCCGCGGTCGACGCGCTGGCCGGCGTCTCGCTCTCGGTCTCCGAGGGCGAGCTGGTCGCCGTGATGGGGCCCTCGGGCTCCGGCAAGTCGACCCTGATGAACGTCCTGGCCGGCCTCGACCGGCCCACCTCCGGCAGCGCCTGGATCGCCGGGCACGAGATCACGGCGATGGGCGACACCGCCCTCACCAAGCTCCGCCGCCGGCACATCGGCTTCGTCTTCCAGTTCTTCAACCTGCTGCCGACCCTGACGGCCGAGGAGAACATCGTGCTGCCGGCCCGCATCGCCGGCCGTCGTCCCGAGCGCGCCTGGCTCGACGAGGTGATCGCCTCGGTCGGGCTCGACGACCGCCGCGACCACCGGCCGGCCCAGCTCTCCGGCGGCCAGCAGCAGCGCGTCGCCGTCGCCCGGGCGATCCTGTCCCGGCCGACGGTCATGTTCGCGGACGAGCCCACCGGCAACCTCGACTCCCGCTCCGGCGGCGAGATCCTCGAGCTGCTGCGGCGCTCGGCCGACGACTACGGCCAGACCACCGTGATGGTGACCCACGACGCGACCGCGGCGACCATCGCCGACCGGATCGTGTTCCTCGCGGACGGCCGCATCGTCCGCACCCAGGGCCCCTCGTCGCAGGCCGAGGTCCTGGACGCGCTGGCGGAGGTGACGCGATGACCTGGGTCGCACTCAAGAGCCTGGCGGAGCGCCGCGTGCGCGCCGTCCTCACCGCACTCGCGATCGTCCTGGGCGTGGCCATGGTGGCCGGCAGCCTCATCCTCACCGACACCATCGACCGCGCCTTCACCAACATCTTCAGCAGCACCTACACCCAGACCGACCTCGTGGTCCGCGGCGACGCCGTCGTGGACGGGGCGTTCGCCGGGACGCCGACGGTCTCCGAGGACCTCCTGCCGCGGATCCAGGCCCTGCCGGGCGTCGAGGCCGCCGCGGGCAGCCTGGTCGACTTCTCCGGCACCGGCAACACGGCGAAGATCCTCGACCGCGACGGCGAGGTCATCGGCGGCAACATGCCGAGCTTCGGCTTCGGCGTCGACCCGTCGCAGGAGCGCTTCAACCCGCTCCGGCTCACGTCGGGCCACTGGGCGTCCGGCTCCGGCGAGGTGGTCGTCAACGCCGCCACGGCGTCCGGCAACGACATCGCGGTCGGCGACGCCGTCCGGATCGTCGCGGACGGCCCGGCGCGCGAGTTCACCGTGACCGGCATCGCCCGCTTCGGCGACGTCGACCGCCTCGGCGGCGCGACCATCGCCGTCTTCGACGTCCCCACCGCCCGCGAGGTGCTCGGCAAGACCGGCTTCGACGCCATCCAGGTCGCGGCCGACGCCGGGCACCTCCGAGGACGAGCTGGCCCGCCGCATCGAGGCCGTCCTGCCCCCGGGCGCCGAGCTGGCGACCGGCGAGGAGCAGGCCGCCCGCGACAAGGAGGTGGTCTCCGAGGGGATCGCGTTCATCCGCGGCATCCTGCTGGCCTTCGGCGGCATCGCCCTGTTCGTGGGCGCCTTCGTCATCTTCAACACCCTCTCGATCACGGTGGCCCAGCGCTCGCGCGAGCTCGCCACGCTGCGCACCCTCGGCGCATCGCGCCGGCAGGTGCTGCGGTCGGTGGTCGTCGAGGCCGGCGCCATCGGCCTGGCGGCCTCGCTGGTGGGACTCGGCCTCGGCTTCGTCCTCGCCCAGGGGCTGACGGCGCTGTTCGACAGCGCCGGGCTCGAGATGCCCCAGGGCGACACCGTCTTCGCGACCCGCACCGTGGTCGTGTCGCTGCTCGTCGGGACCGTCGTCACCCTGCTGGCGGGGATCGTGCCCGCCGTCCGGGCGACCCGGGTCCCGCCGATCGCGGCCGTCCGCGACGGTGCGGCCCCGCAGAGCCGCCGGGCCTCGCGGCGCACCGCCGCGGTCGCCGTGGCGGTGATCGCCGGGGCGGGCGCGCTCCTGGCGCTCGGCGTCCTCGGCGACGGCGCCACCTCCGAGCGCCTGCTGGCCCTCGGCGGCGGCTCCCTGCTCCTGTTCACCGGCGTCGCGATGATCTCGTCGCGCCTCGTGCGCCCGATCGCCGCCCTGGTGGGCTGGCCGGTCGCGCGCCTGGGCGCCTCGGGGCGGCTCGCCCGCCAGAACGCCGTCCGCAACCCGGCCCGCACCGCGGCCACCGCCGCCGCCCTGATGGTCGGCCTGGCGCTGGTCACGTTCGTCAGCGTCCTCGGCACCGGCCTGCTCGACACGACCGAGAAGGGCGTGGAGCGGCAGGTCGCCGCGGGCTACGTCGTGACCTCCACCAACGGCTGGGACCCGCTCCCGCCGGCCGTCGGGCGGGCGCTGGCCGCCTCGCCCGAGGCGGAGACGGTCAGCAGCGTCCGCCAGGACTCGGCGCTCGTCGAGGGCTCGCAGCAGGACGTGGGCGGCGTCGACCCGGCCACGATCGGCTCGGTCTACCGCTTCGACTGGGCCCAGGGCTCGGACGCGGCGCTCGCCACGCTGGACGGCGACGGCGCGATCGTCGAGCGGTCGTTCGCCGATGACCACGACCTGGCGATCGGCTCGCCGCTCGTCATCGTGAGCCCCTCGGGCGAGGAGCTGCACCGCACGGTGACCGGCGTCTACGACCCGCCGCGGCTCTCGTCGCTGCTGGGCACGGCGCTGGTCTCCCAGGAGGCCTTCGACGCGGCCTTCCCGCGCCCGAAGGACGTCTCGACGTTCGTGGCGGGCCGGGGCGCGCCCTCGGCCGAGGGCGCCGCGGCGCTCGAGTCGTCGCTGACGGCCTTCCCCGACGCGGACGTCAAGACGGTCGCCGAGTTCACCGAGGACTACGCGGCCGACCTGACCACGATCCTCAACATGCTCTACGTGCTGCTGACCCTGTCGGTGGTGATCAGCGTGTTCGGCATGGTCAACACGATGGTCCTCGCCGTGCACGAGCGCACGCGCGAGATCGGGATGCTGCGCGCGGTCGGGATGACGCGCCGGCAGGCCCGCCGCATGGTGCGGGGCGAGAGCGTCATCACCGCCCTCATCGGCGCGGCGCTCGGCATCCCGCTCGGCGTCGCGGTGGCCGCGCTGGTGACCGCCTCGCTGTCGGAGTGGGGCGTCGAGATGACGCTGCCGGCCGGGGCCCTCGCCGTCTTCGCGCTCGTCGCGGTGGCGGTCGGGATCCTCGCGGCGATCGCACCGGCGCGCCGGGCCAGCCGGCTCGACCCGCTCGTGGCGTTGCAGTACGAGTAGGACCGGTCCCCTACGCTGGGGCTCGTGACCGCGAGCCCCAGCCGGGAACGGCAGGCGGTGGACGCCGGGCGGCTGCGCGACGCGGTCGCCCGGCTGCTGCGCGCCAATTGGCGCGAGGGGCGCACGCCAAGTGGCACGGAGTACGGCTACACATGCCCGGACCCGGTCAAGTACCCCGACCAGTTCTTCTGGGACTCCTGCCTGCACGCGGTGGCCTGGAGCCACGTCGACCCGTCGCGGGCGCGGCGCGAGCTGCGGACGCTGGTCGCGGCCCAGCGGCCGGACGGCCTGATCGGCCACACCGTGTTCTGGAGGGGCCGCGTGCGGCTGGCGCGCGCCTTCTCATACAACCTCATCCGCCGCTCCGACCGCACGACCGCCACCATCCAGCCGCCCCTCCTGGCGTGGGCCTGGGCGGAGGTCGCCGACCGCTCGCCCGACGACCCGGGCTTCCGCGCCGAGGGCCTTCCCGCCCTGCGGCGCTACCACGCGTGGCTCGACCGCGAGCGGGCCGACGGCGACGGCCTGCTGGGCATCCTCCAGCCCGACGAGTCCGGGCTCGACGCGACGCCGGCCTACGACGCCCCCCTCGGCTGGCGGGCCCACCCCCTCCCGGGGTTCCTCCTGCTGCTGCGGTTCAACCGCCGCCGCGGCTTCTCGTACCGGCGGGTCGTCGCCGACGGCGGCTTCCACGCGACCGATCCGCTCGTCAACACCGCCTGGGCCCTCGCCTGGGAGGGCATGGCGCGCCTCGGCGAGCCGGGTGCCGGGGAGCGGGCCGGGCATGTGACCGCGGCGCTCGTCGCGCGGCTGTGGGACCCGGAGAGAGCGATCTTCCACCCGCGCGGCCCGGCCGGCGAGCGGCTGACGGTCGCGACCTGGGCGGGGCTGACCCCGCTCGCCCTCCCGCGGCTGCCCGAGGAGGTGACGCGGCGCCTGGCCGAGGAGCAGCTGCTCGACCCGCGCCGCTTCTGGCTGCCCTTCCCCGTCCCCAGCGTGAGCGCGCAGGAGCCGAGCTTCCGGCCCGGCGACACGGGGTTCCCGCTGCGGCGCTACTGGCGCGGGCCGAGCTGGCCCTTCGCGACCCGCTTCGCCGTTGACGGCCTCGTGCGCGCGGGCCGGGTGGACGAGGCGCGCGACCTGGCCGGGCGCACGGCCGCCCTGGTGCTGCGGGAGGGCTTCCGGGAGTACCACCACCCGTACACCGGGCGGGCGTTCGGCGCGCGGTCCTTCGGCGTCAGCGCGATCGCGCTGGACTGCCTGCTGCGCTCCGAGGGCGCCTCCCCCTGACGCGGACGCGCCAGGAGGAGGTCGCGCCGCGGGCTAGCTGTCGTTCTCGCAGCTGACCTGGACCTCGGCGTTGCGGCATTCGTCCGTGTTCAGGCCCCCGTTGGCGTTGTCGCGCCCCGGGCCGCCGTCGATCTGGTCGTCGCGGCTACCGCCGGCCAGACGGTCGTCGCCCCGCTCGCCGATGACGGTGTCGGCGCCCTCGTCGGCCTGGACGCGGTCGTCGCCGGGGCCGCCGTTGACGAGGTCGCCGCCCGGCCCACTCGAGATCTGGTCGTCGCCCTCGTTGCCGGACATCGAGTCCGCGTCGTCCCCGCCGGTCATCTTGTCGAGGCCCGCCGCGCCGACCATCACGTCGCGGCCGGCGCCGCCGAGCATGGTGTCGCGCCCCTCGCCGCCGTCGATGGTGTCGATGCCCTGGCCCCCGACGAGCCGGCTGTCGTTGCCGTCGCGGCCGAGGATCCGGTCGTTGGCGTTGCCCCCGTCGCCGACGTCGCCGCCGAGGCCGAGGTCGAGGAGGTCGTTGCCCGCCTGGCCCTTGGCAACATCGTCGCCAGCGCCGGTGTCGAGCCGGTCAACCCCGTCGCCGCCGTCGACCCAGTCGTTGCCGGCGCCGGCGCTGATGCGGTCGTTGCCGGCCTCGCCGAAGATCCGGTTGTTTCCGGGCCCGCCGAGCGGGGCGCGGTCGTTGCCGCCGCCCAGGCACATGACGTCGTTGCCCGTGCTCGAGTTGACGAGGTCGTTGCCCTCCAGGGCGACGATCACGTCGTCGCCGGGGGTCCCGTTCAGGGTGTCGTTGCCGTTCGTGCCGACGACATTGGCCTGCCGACCATCACAGGTGAACGCCGTGCCCGTCTGATGCGACACCGCACCGAGCGCGAGGCCCGTGCCGCCGATGCCGACGATTCCGATCGCGCTGATCGCTCCGAGCTTCCGCACGCTGATGAGCGCATGGGTTTTCCGGGCCATGGGCCACTCCTCCTGTGGGGTCGCAAACCGGCCCCCGGCGAGGCCAATTGGCGTGAAGCATCACGAAGACGCTCCGGGAGTAAAGCCACAGGCGTTGCGATTCCGCCAGAAAGTGTGTTTCGCCTGTTGCAAGTTGGGGCCGGTCCCCCAACCGGCCCCAACTCTTAGGCGCGGGCGATCACGTCGCGCGCCGATTGCTCGCCGCGCTCGATGCTCCGCACCCTCGCGCGGGCCTCGCGGATCTGGTCCAGCAGGTGCCGCGCGCTCGGGTCGGCCCGCCGGGCCTCCACCGCCGTGCGCAGATCCGCCAGAGCCGCCCGATACTCGGGCAGTTGGCGCGCCGCCGCCTCTTTGGTCATGACGCCGCTCCTTCCTCGTGGCCCTCTACCCCCAAGACCCCCTCCTCTGGGAAACGTCGGATCTACTCGTCGCATTCGTTGCGGGCCGCCCCCGCGGCGTGCTTCGCTGACGCCGTGGGCGAGCACCCGGACGGCCTGCAGGACCTGGTCACCCGCGCGGCGATCGGCCGCCGGCTGCACCTCACGCGGGCCCGGGTCGACCGCGCCGTCGCCTCCGCGGGCTTCCCGCCGCCCATCGGGCGGCTCGGCGCGCTCGTGGTCTGGCGCTGGTCGGACGTCCGTGGCTGGGCCGAGGGCGCCGAGGGACGCCCCGAGGGCCCCACCCCCGAGGGGATGCGGCTGGCGGGCATCCGCGACCGCTTCCGCGGGGCGGGCTTCCGCCTCAAGATCGCCCCCGACGCCGCCGGCGGCTGGCAGGCGGTGATGGTCGCGCCCGGACGGCGGTCAACGACGGGCCAGGTCTTCCGTGGCGGCACCGCCATCGAGGCGGCCGAGCGGGCGCTGGAATGGCTGGAGACCCACCATTGACGGCGCGTGGCGGATGTCACTAACGGCACACCCGTACATCGGCGGATGCGGGTCGCTCCTTAACCCACGGGTCACGGCGCCCTTCCCGACCGGATCCGTCACGTTTGACCGCCGCGCGGCGCGCGGGCCGGCGTAGACTCGCCCCGATGGAAGCCCTGCTCGCAGCCGTCGCCGCCGCGGGGATCTCGGGGGTCGTGGCCTTCGCGATCTACGCGTTCCACGCGATGAGGGCGGACTTCAACGGCCTGCGCTCTGAGTTCAACGGGCTGCGCTCCGAGTTCAACGGCCTGCGCTCCGAGTTCAACGGCCTCCGGGAGGAGATGCGCCAGGGCTTCGCCGACCTGCGGGCCGAGATCGCCCGCATCGAGCGCGCGCCCCGCTGATCAGAGCCGCCCGGCCTCCAGGACGCGCCGCAGGAACTGACGGGTCTCGGGCGCCTGCGGGTCGCGGAAGATGCGCTCCGGCTCGCCGCGCTCGAGGATGCGCCCCTCGTGGAGGAAGCAGACCTCGTCGGCGACCTCGCGGGCGAAGCCCATCTCGTGGGTGGCGATCATCATCGTCATCCCCTCCGCCTTGAGGTCGCGGATCAGCGCGAGCACCTCGCCGACCAGCTCGGGGTCGAGCGCGCTGGTCACCTCGTCGAGCAGCAGGGCGCGCGGTCGGGTGGCGAGTGCGCGCACGATCGCCACCCGCTGCTGCTGGCCGCCCGACAGGCGGTCGGGGTAGTCGCCCTCCCGGCCCGCGAGGCCGAAGCGCGCCAGGAGCTCCCGCGCCCGCTCGCGGGCCTCGGAGCGGGGCGTCCCGTGCGCGCGGACCGGGGCAAGCACCACGTTCTGGAGAACGGTCATGTGGGGGAAGAGGTTGAACGCCTGGAACACAAGGCCGAGCCGGCGCCTCACCGCCACCGGCCGGCGCGAGGGGTCGGTGATGACCTCGCCGTCGAGGAACACGTCGCCCTCGTCGATGTCCTCCAGCAGGTCCACGCAGCGCAGCAGGGTCAACTTCCCCGAGCCCGACGCGCCGATGAGGGCGACGGCCCGATGCTCGTCCACGGCCAGGTCGATGCCGCGCAGCACCTCGCGGTCGCCATAGGCCTTGGTGACCCCGCGCAGCTCGAGGACCGGCGGCGCCCTCATCCGACGAGCGCCGCCGCCCGCCGAGAGGCGGCGAGGGCGAGGAGGATGTGTCGGGGTCTCACGCGACGACGGCGAGCTGGCGCCGGCGCGCCTTGGCCTGTTGGTGGTCGACCACGCGCGCGAGCGGCACGGTCACCAGGAGGTACAGGAGCGCCGCGGCCAGGAAGGGCGTGTAGTTGAAGTCCGACGCGGCCTCGATCTGGGCGACCCGAAAGGCCTCCTGGGGGCCGAGGATCGAGACCAGCGCCACGTCCTTCTGCAGCGAGATGAAGTCATTGAGGAGCGGCGGCACCACCCGCCGCACCGCCTGGGGGACGATCACGTGGCGCATGGCCTGGTGCTCCGTCAGCCCGACCGCCAGCGCCCCCGCCCGCTGGCTCGGGTGCACCGAGTCGAGCCCGGCGCGGTAGACCTCGGCCACGTAGGCCGTGTAGCAGAGCGCCAGGCCGATGCCGCCGAGCACGACGGGGTCGGTCGGGAGGCCCGCGAGGCCGAGCGCCGGGATGCCGAAGCCGATCAGGTAGACGACGAGGATCACCGGCACGCCGCGCATCACGTCGGTGTAGACCGTCGCCAGCAGGCGCAGCGGGAACAGGGCCGGCATGCGGCTGATGCGGCAGATCGCGACGAGCAGCCCGAGCACCAGCACGACCGCCTCCACGGCGAGGAAGAGCTTGACGTCGAGCCAGAAGCCGCGCGCCACGGCGGGGAACGACTCCACGAAGACGTCCCAGTTGAAGAAGGTCTGCTGGACGTCGTCCCAGCCCGGGCTGCTGACCACGAGCGCGGCGAGCCCGCCCAGCACGATCACGGTCGAGAGGGCCGCGACCACGATGCCGCGGCGGGCGTGGCGGCGCCGGGCCGCCTCGCGGGCGACCCGGCGCTCTGCCGCGGTGGTCAGCGGGGGCGGGGCGGCCTCCATCGCCCGGCCTCCGGCCCGTTACTCCAGATCCAGCACCGGCGCCTCGGCGCCGATCCATTGCTCGGTGATCTGGTCGAGCTCACCCGAGGCGCGCATCGCGCCGAGGGCCTCGTTCACGCACGGCGTCAGCCGCGAGCCCTTGGCCAGCACGACGCCCCAGTCGTCGCCGCCGGGCGCGGGGAACTGCCCGACCACCTTGGAGCCCTCGACCTCGACATCCCGGAGGTAGATCGCGGTCGGAAGGTCGACCACGATCGCGTCGACCTGCTTCGACTTCAGCGCCCGCACGGTGTCGTTGGAGTCGTTGAAGACCTGCGGCTGCTGCGACGGGTCGATGACCGACTCGAGGGCGTCGAGGCTGGTGGTGCCGACCTGGACGCCGAACTGGGCCTCCTTGAGTTCGGCCACGCTGGTGGCGTTCGCGAAGGGCGAGCCGGCGGGCACGAGGACCGCCTGGGGCGTCGTGTAGTACGGCTCGGAGAAGTCCACCTGCTGCGCGCGCTGGGGGGTGATCGAGATCTGGTTGATGTCGAAGTCGAAGCGCTTGGGCCCCGGCGCGTAGGAGGAGTTGAAGGGCACGACGACCCAGTTGACCTGGCTGTCGGTGAAGCCCAGCCGGTCGGCGATGCCGTACGCGACGGCGCTCTCGAAGCCCTGCCCGTTCGAGGGATCGTCGTCGACGAAGTACGGCGGGAAGGCCGGCTTGTCCGTGCCGAGGGTCAGGACGCCCGCCTCGATCGTGTCGAGGTCGTCCTTGATGCAGGAGGTCTCGATCGTCCCGGTGGCCGCCTGCTCGGCCTCGTCGCCTTCGTCGTCGCCGCACGCCGCCAGCGTCGTCATGAGCGCGACGAGCGCCAGCAGCGCGAGCAGCAGCCGTGTCCGGGGCATGCGCCTCTCCCTGCGTCCGGGGATGACGGCGGAATCGTAGTCCGCGCCGCGGACGCCCCGCCAGGCCCGTCAGTCGACCAGCTTGCGGGTCATGCCCCAGACGGCCAGCCGCCACATCGCCAGGCCGAAGGCGATCAGGACCCCGGCGTGGACCAGGTCGGCCCAGCCCTCCCAGCCGAACACGGCGTCGCGGACCAGCTCGACGCAGTGGTAGAGCGGATTCAGCTGGGCGAGCACCTGCGCCCACTCGGGCAGCTCGTCGATGGGGAAGAACGTGCCCGCCACCAGGAAGAGCGGCGTCAGCACGGCGCTGATGATGTAGCTGAAGTTCTCGAACGAGTCCATGCGCGAGGCGATGGCGATCCCGAACCCGGCCCAGCCGAAGCCGGCCACGCACGCGATGAACGGCACCGCGAGCATCCCCCAGCTCGGGGGCAGCCCGAAGCACATCGCCACGAGCATCGGCACGCAGCCGTAGACGCCCGCCCGGACCGCGATCCAGACGGCCTCCGCCGTGACCAGCTCCTCGCTGTTCAACCGGCGCCGCGAGGATCGCGTCGTAGGTGCGCTGGTACTGGCGCTTGACGAGCGTGCCGAACATCGCCGGGAAGGCCGACGAGAAGAGCACCGCGGTCGCCACCGTCCCCGTCCCGACGAACTCGACGTAGGGGTACCCGCCGACCTCCGACACGAGCGAGCCGAAGCCGAAGCCGAACGCCAGCAGGTAGATCGTCGGCTCGACGGTCGACGAGAAGGTGGTGGAGCGCCAGTAGGACGAGAAGTTGATGACCTCGCGCACCAGCACGCCGGCCAGCGCCGGGCCCTCGAGCCGCCGCAGCCGGCGCTGCGGGGGCGCCGCCGGCGCGCGGCCGGCCTGCGACAGCGTGCTCACGCGATCTCCTCGCCCGTGAGGAGCACGAACACGTCCTCGAGGTTGGCCGGCCGGCGGTGGCCGTCCGGCACCTCGCCGTTGACCCCCTCGGGCGACAGCACCGCGACCGAGGTCCCGGTGCGGCGCGTGCGCAGGCCGGCGGCCGCCGCCACGGCCTCCACCTCGTGGAGGCGCGCCGGCGGGCCGTAGACCTCCACCGCCTCCGGGCCGGCGTGCTCGGCGATCAGCCGCGAGGGCGGGCCGACGGCGACCGCGCGCCCGGCGGACATGATGGTCACGGTGTCGGCCAGGCGCTCGGCCTCCTCGATGTAGTGCGTCGACATCAGGATCGTCACGCCGTCGGCGCGCAGCCCGTCGATGAGGGCCCACAGCTCCTGCCGCACCTGGGGATCGAGGCCCACCGTGGGCTCGTCGAGCAGGACCAGCCGCGGCCGGTGCACGAGGGAGCGCGCGATCAGCAGCCGCCGCCGCATCCCGCCCGAGAGCTTGTCAACGCGCGTCCCGCGGCGGTCGGAGAGGTTGGCGATCGCCAGCGCCCGCTCGACCGCCGCGCGCCGCTCCCCGCGCGGGACGCGGTAGAGGTGGGTGAAGACGATCAGGTTCTGCTCGACCGTCAGCGTGGTGTCGAGGTTGTCGAGCTGCGGGACCACCCCGAGCTGCGCGCGCGCCTGCTTCGACTCCCCGGGGAGCCGGAACCCGAGCACCTCGAGCTCGCCCTCGTCGGCGACCGCCTGGGCCGTCAGCAGCCGCATGGTGGTCAACTTGCCGGCGCCGTTCGGGCCCAGCAGACCGACGCAGGTCGCCTCCGGGACCTCCAGGTCGAGCCCGGCGACGGCGGTGATCGCCCCGTAGCGCTTGACGACTCCGCTCAACCGGATCGCGAGCATCCGGCGAGGGTAGCGGGCTCGGGCGGGTGAGCGCCGCCCGCGGAGCGGGCAGGATTACCGGCGTGGGCGACCTCGTCGAGACGATCACCCGCGGCAACGTGATCGAGGTCAAGGTGATCCTGGCCTCGGTGGTCCTCGCGCTCGCCGTCTACCAGCTCGTCCTGATCGCGGTCGGCTACGGGGTGATGCGGCCGTCCTTCCTGAGCTCGCGCGCCGCCTCGTTCGCCCACCGCGCCCTCGGGGACGTGATCGCCGTCCTCCTGGTCGTCGTGGCGATCATGTGCCTCTCGTACTTCGGGCTGGAGGACGACGCCGGCGCGCACGTCGTCGCGGCGAGCGCCCTGCTCGTCGTGCTCGCGCTCAAGATCATGGTGCTCCGCCGCTGGCACCGGCTCGGCCGGCTGCTGCCGCTCCTCGGCGCCTGCGTCTTCGTGCTGCTCGCCCTCACCTGGGCGACGTCGGCCGGCGACCTCCTGGCGGACCGATGACGCGCCAGGTCCTCGGCTCGCTGCTCGTCGCCCTGCTCATCGTCGTCGTTACGATCGTCGTCGTGACCGCCCGCCTGGGAACCACCAGCACGGCCGAGCTGGAGCTGCGCGAGGAGCTCCAGGAGGAGCGCATCGAGCTGGAGGAGGAGCGCCTGAAGGAGCGCGAGGAGCTCCGCGAGGAGCGGGGCGGGGGTCGCGAGGACCGGGGCGGCCCGGGATGAGCCGGCGGGTGGTCGTGATCGGGGGCGGCTTCGGCGGCCTCGCGGCGGTCCGCGGGCTGCGACGGGCGCGGGCCGAGGTGGTCCTGATCGACCGGCGCAACTTCCACCTCTTCCAGCCGCTGCTCTACCAGGTCGCCACCGGCAGCCTGACCGCCGGCGAGATCGCCTCGCCCCTGCGCTCCCTGCTGAAGCGGCGGGAGGACGTCCGCGTGGTGCTGGGCACGGTCGCGTCGATCGACCTCGAGGCCCGCGAGGTCACCGTCGACCCGGTGGGCGACCGCGACGCCGAGGTCATCCCGTACGACGTCCTGATCGCCGCCGCCGGGGCCGGGCACGCCTACTTCGGCCACGACGAGTGGGAGCCGCTCGCGCCCGGCCTCAAGAGCCTCGAGGACGCGATCGAGATCCGGCGCCGCATCCTCACCGCGTTCGAGGCCGCCGAGGCCGACGACCACCCGGACCGCCGGGCGGCGTGGCTCACGTTCCTGGTCGTCGGCGCAGGGCCGACCGGCGTGGAGCTGGCCGGCCAGATCGGCGAGATCGCGCGCGACACCCTGCGGCGCGACTTCCGCTCGATCGACCCGGGATCGGCGCGCATCCTGCTGCTCGAGGGCGCCGACCGGGTCCTGACGGCGTTCGACCCGCGCCTGTCGGCCCGCGCGGAGCGGGCGCTCGGCGAGCTGGGCGTCGCCGTGTCCGTCGGCGCGCTCGTGAGCGGGGTCGACGCGACCGGCGTCACGGTGGCTTACGGCGACGGGACCACCGAGCACATCCCGGCCCGGACGGTGATCTGGGCCGCCGGCGTCCAGGCGTCCGGCCTCGCCCGCCTGCTCGCCGAGGCGAGCGGCGCCGAGACCGACGGGGCCGGGCGCGTCACCGTGGGCCCGGACCTCACGCTGCCCGGCCACCCGGAGGTGCTCGCGCTCGGGGACATGGTGCGCGTCGCCGACGGGAAGGGCGGCGTCCTCCCCCTCCCCGGCGTCGCGCCGGTCGCGCTGCAGCAGGGCCGCTATGCGGCGGGCGCAGTGCGCCGCCTGCTGGCGGGAGACGCGCCGCCGCCGCCCTTCCGCTACCGGGACAAGGGCAACCTCGCCACCATCGGGCGCCTGCGCGCGGTCGGCGAGATCAAGGGGGTGCGCCTGAGCGGATTCCCCGCCTGGGCCGGGTGGCTCGGGATCCACCTCTTCTACCTGACGGGGCTACAGAACCGTGTGCTGGTGATGATCCGCTGGGCGGTCAGCTTCCTCACGCACGGCCGCGGGGCGCGGCTGATCTCGCCGCCCGACTCGGCCCCGCCCCCCGGGGGCTCCTGAGCGGTCAGGGGGCGCCGGTCTCGCGGGCCGACTCGACGTCGCTCTGCGGGGGACCGCTCGCGGCGTCCTTCAGGTCGGGCTCGACGCCGTCCGGCACGTCGGGCCCGCCATCGGTCGTCGCGTCGGCGTGGTCGCCGCCGCTCAGGTCGATCCCGCCGTCGGTCGCCGGCTCGTCCGAGCCGGTGGTGCGTCCGAGCACGGAGCTCTGCAGCTGAGGGTCCTCGGCCAGCATCTCCCGCGGCGCATCGGATCCCCCGAGCTCGGCGGGGACGATGCCCTCGGCCGACGTCTCCGCCCAGGGGCCCTTCTCCCGTGCCTCGGCCCGGTCCGGCGTGGTCCCGCCCCGTTGCTCGCTGGGCTTGCGCGTGCCCTGCTCGTGGTCGCTGCCGGCCATCGGATCTCCTCGTCGTCGGATGGAACGCTCAAGGGTTCTCTACCCGTTTTGGGCACCCGCCACCCGCCCGCCGCGGACCGCCGCGGGACGAGGCGCGGGGCCACCCCGGGGGCTCAGGCGCGCCGCGGCCCGTCCGGCTCCTCGGTGACCGCCACGTTGACGGTCGCGCACCGTCCGCAGCGCACGCGCACCTTCTTGGTCATGTAGGCCGCGATCCATCGCCGCGGCCAGGAGGTTGCCGCACTCGACGCAGACGAAGTCGTCCGGGCCGTTGCCGTGGAAGACCGGGCGATCGGCGTCCTCCTGGATGGCGGTCCCGCCGTCGCGGGGCACCTCGCCCGGGCGGATCCGTCGCATCACGACCGTCGCCATCGGTCAGCCGCCCCGTCCGCCCCGGCTCAGAGCTCCCCGACCTTCCTGGCGAAGTCCTGGACGAGCGCGTCGAGCACGCCGGCGACGACCCCCTCCCCCATCGAGGCCGCCTTGCCCGTGATCTGGGCGGTGGTGTGGATGTCCCCCCCGCCCTCCTTGAGCGCGAACACGATCGTGCCGTTGGCGTGCCCCTGCCCCCCGGCCTCCTTGGACTTCACGCTCAGGACCGCCCGGTGGGCGGCGGGGTCCTTCTCGACGATCTCCAGCGTGCCCGCGAAGGTCATCGACATGGCCCCCATCTTGACCAGGATCTGGGCCTTGACCGAGTCGGGCCCGGTCCGCTCGGTGACGCTGGCGCCCTCCACGCACGGAACCACGCGCTCGAGGTCGGTGATCGTGGCGAAGCTGTCGTCGATCGGCCTCGCCGTCGAGAAGGTGTGGTCGAGCTCCACGGCCATCTGCGTCGTCCTCCGTCGGGGGGTGAGTGGTCACGCCAATCCTCGGAACAATAAGCTCCGCGCGTGTCGAGCACGCGGAGCGACGTGGTGCGGTGAGCCAGTTCTTCCACACCAACCCTGCGGCCATGCCCCCCTCGGGGCCGAAGGGCGGCCCGTGGCGCCGGGAGCTGCCGCGGACCTGGCGGGCCGCCCTCGACCTGCCCGAGCCGCTCCTGGAGACCCGCATTCCGGCGGGCACGTACGCGCTCGGGCCCGGCCAGGGCACCCTGTCGCTGAGGACCACGCGCACCGGCGCGGCCGCCAAGGCCGGGCACGACCTCCTCATCCACGTCACGTCGTGGGAGGCCACGCTCGACGTCGGCGAGGACCCCGCCGCCACGCGCATCGCGCTCGACGCCGACGGCGCGTCGCTTCAGGTGCGCGAGGGGACGGGCGGGATGCAGGCGCTCGGCGACGACGACAGGGCGAACATCGAGAAGACCATCGACGACGAGATCCTCAAGCGCGGGGCGATCACGTTCCGCTCGACCGGGGCCGAGCCGGGGCCCGACGGCCGGCTGCTCGTGCGGGGCGACCTCGCGCTCGGCGACGCGGCCCAGCCCGTCGCGGTGGCCCTCGGCGCGTCCGGCGACGGGACGGTCGTCGGCACGGCCGTGGTCACCCAGAGCGGCTGGGGGATGAAGCCCTACTCGATCCTCTTCGGCACCCTCAAGGTCGTCAACGAGATCGACGTGCGGCTCGAGGCGACCCTGCCTCAATCGCGATAGACGGCCTGGGCGTCGAGGCCCCCCTCCACGCCCGGGGGCAGCTCGCCGGTGCCGTGGGCGTAGAGGGCGATGGCCTCCAGCGTCTGGACCTGCGCGGGGTCGCTCCCGTCGCCGGCCACCCAGGCGCCGCTGGACCAGGTGAGGGTGTCCGGCGCCGCCCCCAGGGCCATGCCCGCCAGCAGCTGCGCCTTGTCGCGGATCTTGGCGGTGGCGCGGGAGATGGCCGCCGGGGTCCCCCCGGAGGGGCTCGTGTTGTAGCCGTGACCGACGCCGAACCGGTCCGTGTCCGCCGGGACGACCTTGACGTCGAGGGCCGGGACGCCGAGCTCGTCGGCGACCAGCTGGGCGTAGTCGGGCTCCCTGCCGTCGGCGTCGGTGGTGAGGCTGAGCACCATCTTGCCCGTCGGGTGCACGCGCAGAAAGACCGCTCGGTAGGCCTCGTTCGCCACTACTGATCCTCCTCGTCGTCGCGGCTCGCCGCGCTCGCCAGGCGCTGCCGCTCCTGGTGGGCGGTCAGCACGTTGTGGTGCTCCAGGTCGCAGAAGGCCGGTCGCGGCCCGCCCTGCGGGTGGGGCGGCGCCGTGGGGCGCTCGCATCCCGGATAGATGCAGGTCGGCGTCGTCATCCGCCCCACCCCGGCGTGGTCCTGCCCCGGCTGGGGCCGTACCCGCTGGGCATGGCCACGGAGCTGCCGGGGACCGGGGTGGCGCTGGCCCAGGCCTCCTCCTCCTCGCCGGCCTCGGCCGCGGGCGGCGGCGCCAGGGCCCCCGAGGGCCCCGCCGAGGGCGCCCCGATCGCCTCGACGACCTCGCCGAGGGCGGCGAAGCTGTGCCCGCTCACCAGGGCGTCGCAGTGCGGGAGCGCGGCCACCATCCCGCCCGCCCGCACCGAGAACGCGCTCGCGCCGACGCGCGGGTTCACCCAGACGATGCGGTGGGCGAGCCTCCCCAGGCGCTCCATCTCGCGCCCGACGAGGGCCGGATCGCCGCGCTCCCAGCCGTCGGAGAGGATCACGACCACGGCGCCGCGGGCCACCCCGCGGCGGCCGTGGCGGTCGTTGAACTCCTTCAGCGCGTCGCCGATCCGGGTGCCGCTCGACCAGTCCGGCGCGGCCGCGGCGGCGCGCTGGATCGCGCGCTCCGGGTGGCGCGACGCCAGCGCCCGGGTGAGGCGGGTCAGACGGGTCGCGAACGAGAACACCTCGGCCTCCGGGCCGCTCCCGGCGGCGCAGGCCAGGAACTGGAGGTAGGCGCGCGCGTAGGGCTCCATGGAGCCCGAGATGTCGCACAGCATCACGAGCCGGCGCGGGACGACGCGCCGGCGCCGGCGCGCGAGCCGGATGGGATCGCCGCCGGTGCGCAGGCTGGCGCGCAGCGTGCGCCGCATGTCAACGCGCTCGCCGTGGCGCCCCTTCTCGCGGCGGCGCGCGCGCCGCACCGGCGTGGCCAGGCGCAGGCGCGACATCAGCCGGTGGAGCTGCGCGAGCTCGTGCGGCTCGAGGCGGTCGAAGCTCTTGCCGGCGAGCCGCTCCTCGTCGCTCGCCATCGCCAGCGGCACGTCGATCTCCGCGCCCTCGTCGTCGGTCGTCCCGGGGCCTGACGAGGCCACGCCCTCGCGCGACCCCGGGGAGGGCGAGCCCCGCGACGACGTCGCGCGGTCGGGCGCCGGGCGGTCGTCGGCGGGCGCGGCGACGGCCCGCGCCTCGTCGGGGTCGACGGCCTCGTCCGGCCGCCGGTCGCCGAAGACCGAGAAGAAGACGGCGTCGAAGGCCGCGATCTGCCCGGGGTCGGACACGAGCACGGCGCGGGCCGTCCAGTAGAGGCGGCGGCGGGTGAGCGGGCGCACGAGCGTGAGCGCCCGCGCGAGATCGGCGGAGCGCGCGGGCGTCATGGGCACGCCGGCCCGGTCCAGGCGCCGGGCCAGCGCCCCGGCCAGCGCCGGCAGGTCGAGGTGGATCGTCTCGACCCCGAAGGCCACCCGGGAGGAGGCGGCGTCAGCCACCGCTGCGCACCAGCTCGTCGAGGCCGGCCGCGCGGACCACCTCCTGGTCCTCGCTGTACTTGAGCGCGGAGCCGAGGGTGAGATCGATCGCCGCCGCGTCCAGGCTCTCCACCCCCAGCAGGCTCAGGGCCGCGAGCCAGTCGATCGCCTCGGCGATCCCCGGGGGCTTCTGCACGTCGCTCTCGCGCATGCGCGAGACCGCGTCGGCCACCTGCACGGCCAGCGTCTCGGAGGCCCCCCTCACGCGGCGGCGCACGATCTCCACCTCGCGCCGCGCATCCGGGTAGTCGATCCAGTGGTAGAGGCAGCGCCGCTTGACGGCGTCGTGCAGGTCGCGGGTGCGGTTGGAGGTCAGCACGATGATCGGGGGGTGGGTGGCCGCGATGGTGCCGATCTCCGGGATGGTGACCCTGGCGTCCGCGAGCAGCTCGAGCAGGAAGGCCTCGAAGTCGTCGTCGGCGCGGTCGATCTCGTCGATCAGCAGGACGGCAGGCCGGGGGCCGGGGTGCTCGAGCGCGCGCAGCAGCGGCCGGCGGATGAGGTAGTCCGGGCCGAAGAGCTCCTCCTCGCCGAGCGGCGCCCCGCGCGCGTCCGCCAGCCGGATGGCGAGCAGCTGGCGCGGGTAGTTCCACTCGTACAGCGCCTCGGCCGCGTCGATGCCCTCGTAGCACTGCAGCCGGATCAGCGGCGTGTCGAGCACGAGCGCCAGCGCCTTCGCGGCCTCGGTCTTGCCGACGCCCGCCTCGCCCTCGAGCAGCAGGGGCTGGGGCAGGCGCACGCTCAGGAACATGGACGTCGCCAGGCCCTCCTCGACGAGGTAGTCCACCCCCGCGAGCCGCTGCGCCAGGCTCTCGACGTCCGGCACGAGCGCGCGGACCTCGTCCTCGGCCCGGCCGGTGACCTCCGGCGGGGCGCTCACCCGGGAACGCCCTGCGAGGCGAGGACTGCCTCGTAGTCCTCCTGGGTGTCGACGTCGAGAGGGATGCGCCCACGGACCGGCACCTCCGTCACGTCGTCGCGGTGCCGGTCGATGAGGCGCCACACGCCCTTGTCACCGTGGAGGGCGGCGAGCGCGGGGAACACGGCGCGCGCGAACGCGATCGGGTGCCCCGGGCCGTCCTCGTAGCGGCACAGGGCCAGCGGCGCCCCCCGGCGGCCGGCCAGCAGCGCCTCGACCGCCGTCGCCGTCACCCCGGGCTGGTCCCCGAGCATCAGCACCATCACGTCGCAGCGGGGGTCCAGCGCCCCGAGCGCGGCGGCGATCGACGACGAGCAGCCGTCGCCGTAGGCCTCGTTGACGACGACCTCGGCGCCCTCCAGGTCCACCGCGTCGCGCACCTCCTCGGCGGCGCCCCCGACCGCCACCACGAGCTGGTCGAACGGGCACGCCCGCGCGACGGCGACGGCGTGCCCGAGCAGCGTGCCGCCGCCGTACGGCAGCAGCTGCTTGGGGCGCCCCAGCCGGCGCGAGCCGCCGGCCGCGAGCACCAGGCCCGCGACGAAGTGGTCAGTCCGATCCGACGGCATGCTCGTGCTGCGCCGCGAACGCGTCCCTGCACCCCTCGCAGCAGAAGTACACCGTCTCGCCGCCGTGCTGGACCGAGGGCGTGCTCGCGACGGCGGCCACCGTCATGCCGCAGATGGGATCGACGGCGGTCGCGGGCGCCGTCGGCGCCGGCGCCGCCTCGGGCGCGGGCGCGCGCCCATCGCGGCGCACGGACACGATGCTGGCGAGGATCGAGAGCGCGATCTCGGCGGGGGTGCGGGCGCCGATGTCCATGCCGGCCGGCACGTCGATGCGCCCGAGCAGCTCCTCGGACACGCCGTCGCCGCGCAGCTCGCCCATCACGCCGTCTCCGCGCGCGCGGCTGGCGACGAGGCCGACGTACGGCAGGCCCGCCTCGAGGCCACTGCGCAGCGCGTCAACCTCGTCCCGGCCGTGGGCCGCGACCACCAGCGCCAGGTCGTCCGGCCGGGGCTCGATGCCGCCGTCGCCCACCGCGACGACGTCGAGGCCGAGCTCGCCGCCCAGCCGCACGACCGCCCCGGCGATCGGCGTCTCGCCCACCACCAGGACCCGCGGGGCGGGGACGACGGGCTCGAGGAAGACCTCGATCGCTCCGCCGGACAGGCAGGGGTTCTGGACCGTCACGGCGCCGTCCTCGACCTCGTCGGCGGCGCCCTCCTCGGCGAAGGGCAGGATCCTCAGCAGCACCGCCTCGCCGGTCCTCATCGCCTCCAGGGAGTACGCGCGCACGCTGTGCTCGGCGCAGGCCCCGCCGACGAAGCCCTCGATCGAGCCGTCGGCGAGCACCAGGGCGACGTCGCCCGCCTCCACGCTCGTCGGACGCTGCGCGCGCACGACGGTCGCGGTCACGAAGGCCTCGCCCCCGGCGGCGAGCTCACGCGCGCGCCGGGACATGGCGGCGGTCATCATTGCGGCGGCTCGGGGCGCCCCTGCATCGCCGCCCACACCCGCGCCGGGGTGCAGGGCATGTCGATGCGGTCGACGCCGTGCGTCTCGTGCAGGGCGTCGATCACCGCGTTGACGATCGCCGGCGGCGAGCCCACGTTCGGGGACTCGCCGACGCCCTTCGCGCCGAGCGGGTGGTGGGGGCAGGGCGTGACGGTCTCGCCGAGCTCGAACTCCGGGCACTCGAGCGCGGTCGGGATGAGGTAGTCCATGAACGACGAGTTGAGGCAGTTGCCCTCGTCGTCGAAGCTGATCAGCTCCATCAGCGCGATGCCGACGCCCTCGGCGAGCCCGCCGTGGATCTGGCCGTCGACGATCATCGGGTTGATCCGCACGCCGCAGTCGTCGACCGCGATGAAGCGCCGCACCGTGACCTGCGCCGTGTCGGGGTCGATGTCGACGACGGCGATGTACGCGCCGTAGGGGTAGGTGAGGTTCGGCGGGTCGTAGATCACCTGCGCGTCGAGCCCGCCCTCCATGCCCTCCGGCATCGCCTCGCCGCTGTAGGCCCGGAGCGCGATCTCCTCGATCATCGCGCCCTTCTCGGGGTCACCCTTGACGTACCAGCGGCCCTTCTCCCAGGCGAGGTCCTCCGGGCGCGTCTCGAGCATCGTCGCCGCGATCAGGCGCGCCTTGTCGCGCACCTTGCGCGAGACGACGGCCACGGCGCCGCCCGAGACGGGCGTCGAGCGGCTGCCGTAGGTGCCGAGCCCGTAGGGCGACCGGTCGGTGTCGCCGTGGCGCACCTCGACGTCCTCCGGCGGGATGCCCAGCTCCTCGGCGACGATCTGCGCGAACGTCGTCTCGTGCCCCTGGCCCTGCGTCTGGGCGCTGATGCTGACCACCGCCTTGCCGGACGGGTGCACGCGCAGGTCGGCGCCGTCGTTCATGGCCAGGCCGAGGATGTCCATGTGCTTGCGCGGCCCGGCGCCGACGCCCTCCGTGAAGAACGACACGCCGATGCCCATCAGCTCTCCGCGGGCCCGCTTCTCGGCCTGCTCGCGGCGCAGCTCCTCGTAGCCGGCCATCTCCATCGCGACGCGCATCGTCTCGGCGTAGTTGCCCGAGTCGTAGGTCCACCCGGTGGTCGTCTCGTAGGGGAACTGCTCGGGCGCGATGAAGCTGCGCATCCTCAGCTCGATCGGGTCGACCTTCATCTCCAGCGCGAGCGCGTCGACCATCCGCTCCACCAGGTAGACGGCCTCGGTGATGCGGAACGAGCACCGGTAGGCGACGCCTCCGGGCGCCTTGTTGGTGTAGACGGCCTTCACCTTGACGTGCGACGCCTGCAGGTCGTACGAGCCGCAGACGATGTGGAAGAACCCGGCCGGGAACTTGGTGGGCTGGGCGGTGCTGTCGAAGGCCCCGTGGTCGGCGATCACGTCGACGCGCAGGCCGGTGATCCTGCCGTCCTTCGAGCACATCTCGCTGCGCATGACGTAGTCGCGGGCGAAGCCCGTGGACGTCAGGTTCTCGGAGCGGTTCTCCACCCACTTGACCGGCACGCCGGCGACGACCGAGCCGGCGATCGCGCACACGTACCCGGGGTAGACGGGCACCTTGTTGCCGAAGCCGCCGCCGATGTCCTGGCAGCGGATCCGGATCATGTGCTCGGCGAGCCCCGCGACGTGCGCGTAGACCGTGCGGTGGGCGTGCGGCGCCTGGTTGCCGTTGTAGATGTCGAGCTGGCCGGTCTCCGGGTTGAAGTCGGCGATGATGCCGCAGGTCTCGAGCGGCGCCGGGTGGCAGCGCGGGTAGATGATGTCGCGGGTGACGACGGTGTCGGCCTCGGCGAAGGCGCGGTCGGTCGCCTCCTCGTCGCCGGCCTCCCAGGTCGGGCTGGCGAGGTTGTCGCGCTGGCCCGCCTTGTCGTCGCGGATGAGCGGCGCGTCGGGCTCGAGGGCCTTGCGGGCGTTCACGATCGCCGGCAGGGGCTCGTACTCGACGTCGATCAGGCCGAGCGCGTCGTTGGCCGAGTACTCGTCGGTCGCGATCACGAACGCGACCTCCTGGCCCTGGAAGCGGACCTTGTCGCCCGCGAGCACGGCCTGCGTGTCGTAGGAGATCGTCGGCATCCACGCCAGGCCGAGGGTCTCGAGGTCCTTGGCGGTGACGACCGCGGCGACGTTGGGGTGGGCGAGGGCCCTCGACGTGTCGATCGACACGATGCGCGCGTGCGCGTACGGGCTCCTCAGCAGGGCGCCGTGCACCATCCCCGGCAGGCGGATGTCGTCGAGATACGTGCCCTGCCCGCGGATGAAGCGCGCGTCCTCCTTGCGCTTCAGGCGGCCGAAGCCGATGGGGCGCTCGGCCGAGGGGCTGGGAAGGTTCTCGACAGTCGCCATGCTCATGCCTCCCGTCTCGTCGCCGCCTCGTGCTCCGCGGCCCAGCGCACGGCGCTGACGATGTTCTGGTAGCCGGTACAGCGACAGATGCCGCCGGAGATCGCGGTCCGGATCTCGTGGTCGGTGGGGTCCGGGTTCTCGTCGAGCAGCGCGCGAGCCGTCATCAGCATCCCCGGTGTGCAGAACCCACATTGTAGGGCGTGCTTCTCGTGGAAGCCCATCTGGATGGGGTCGAGCCGGCCGTTCACCTCGAGCGACTCGACGGTCCGGACCTCGCGCCCGTCGCACATCACGGCGAGGACGGTGCACGACTTGACCGGCTCGCCGTCGACGTGCACCACGCAGGCGCCGCAGTTCGAGGTGTCGCAGCCCCAGTGGGTGCCCGTCAGCCCCAGCGTCTCGCGGATGAAGTGGACGAGGAGGAGCCGGGGCTCGATATCGCGGGAGACCTGCTCCCCGTTGACCGTCATCGAGACGTTGATGATCAGGCCTCCTGTCGCAGGGCGCGCGCCGCCGCGCGCCGCAGGGCTCGTTGGGTGAGGACGCCGGCGAGGTGGCGCTTGTAGTCGACCGGGCCCCGGCCGTCGGCCATCGGGGAGCAGTCCTCCGAGGCGATCGCGCCGGCCTCCGCGAACAGCTCCTCGGTCGGCGCCTTCCCGCGCAGGAGCTCGTCGGCCCGGGTCAGGTGGATCGTCGTGAGCCCGACCGCGCTGAGCGCGATGCCGGCGTCGGCGATCGCGCCGCCGTCGATCCACAGCGCGGCCGACGCCGCGGCGATGGCCCAGTCGCCGGCGCGGCGCTCGACCTTCTCGTGCGCGCTGCCGGCGCCGGGGCGCAGCGGAAGGCGGATCTCGGTGAGCATCTCGGCGGCGCCCACAGCGGTCATGTAGGGCCCGACGTGAAAACCCTCCATGCCGACGGCGCGCTCCCCCCGGCGCCGCGGATGACGACCGTCGCCTTGGCCGCCGTGCAGACGGACGAGAGGTCCTCGGCCGCGTCGGCCTGGCAGAGCGAGCCGCCGATCGTGCCGCGGTTGCGCACGACCGGGTCGGCGATCACCTCCTCGGCGTCGCGGAAGAGCGGGAAGTGCTCGGCGAGCAGGTCGGACTTCAGCAGGTCGAACGTGGCGGGTCAGCGCCCCGATCCTGATCTCGCCGCCCTCCTCGCGGATGTAGGAGAGCTCGGTCAGGTCGTTGATGTCGATGAGGTGCTCGGGGTTGGCCAGCCGCAGCTTCATCATCGGCAGCAGGCTGTGGCCGCCGGCGATGATCCGCGCCTCGGGGCCGAGCCTCTCGAGGGCGGCGATGGCGTCGTCCACGCTGGCCACGCGCTCGTACCCGAATGGCGCCGGGGTCTGCACGCTCACGCCCCCTTCGGGCCGTCGGACGGCAGCCGCTTGCGGGGGGCGCCGATGTCCTCGCGCTGCTCGTACTGGACGGGCGCGTCCGTGCCGATGACCGGGGACCGCGGCAGGCCCTCCGGCCGCGACTGGCGCAGCTCCGGGTACAGCAGCCGGGCGGCCAGGCTTCCGCTCTCGACGTTGCGGAGCACGGGGCCCGCCGGGTTGGCCGTGGCGATCGGGGCCTCCCGGCCGAGCCGCGCGAGCGTGAGCGTGCCCTTGGTGTAGACCTCGGCGATTCGCGGCGGCGTGATGGCGCCGCTCTCGGGGAAGTCCCGCAGCCCGGCGGCGGCGGCCCCCGGGTAGAGGCCGTCGACCAGGCCGACGGCGTCGACCAGGCCGGCCTTCTTCACCAGCAGCCCCTCGAGCGCGCTGACGCCCGCGTCGAGGTTCGCGTTGATGTCGTCCACAACGGCGTTGACCGGCTCGGTCTTCTGCAGGATCTCGCCGACGTTCCCGATGACCTCGTCGAGGCCGGACGTGATCTTCCGCAGCTCGAGGATCGTGCCGAGCAGGTACACGACCAGCGCCACGATGATCAGCAGGACGGCGATGACGACGAGGACGGCGGCTCCGGACATGGCTCCCCCCTCAGACCGCGTCGTCGATGATCACGTCGAGCGAGCCGCCGTAGTCGGCGACCCCGGCGATCGTCTGCGCCACCTGGTCCTGCGTCGTGAGCAGCAGCGCGGTGGCGTCGAGGTCCTTCGACCCGGCGGCCGTCACCTCCGCGATCTCGCGCACGCTGGGGACGATGCTCCTCGCCGCGGTCAGCACGCCGTGGAGCAGGTACACGACGACCGGCAGGACCACGACGAGCAGGACGATCCCGATCGCCCAGATCATCGCGGCCGCCTCTCGGCGACGACCGCCGCCTTGCGCCCGATGCCCGGCAGCGCGGAGAGGATGACGTCGAACTGGGCGTTGATCGCCTTCACCGCGCCCTCGAGCGGCTGCAGGTGCTCGGCCTCGACGCCCTTCAGCGCCGACGCCGAGCGTCGCGAGGCCCGCCGAGATCCGCACGCAGGCGCCGGCGGACCTCGATCAGCGCCACGGCGAGGACCGACCACGACGATCACCGCGAGCATGACGCTCAGCAGGAGGAGGAGGTCGTAGTCGCTCATGCACTCGCCGAACCCGTCCGTGAGCGCGTTCATGTAGCCGTCCTGGACGACGGCCTCCTCGACGATCAGGCCGAGCACCGGCGCCGTCGCCTGGAGCTGCGGGATGTTGGCCGTGTTGCCGGCGACCTCGCCCGCCACCTCCAGCAGCCCGTCAACCGACCGCTCGATGCTCCAGACGGTCTTGATCAGCACCGCACAGCAGGGCGGCGACGATGAGCGCGGCGACCGAGCCCGATGCAGAGGGCGAGGACCCAGTACTCGTGGTCCGCTCATTTGCCCACCGCCACCTTTCGCAGGGCCCGGGCGGAGTGCAGGATCCTCACGCCGGAGTCGTTGATCCGGCCGATGCCGGGGAGCCCGGCCGTCTGCTGCCGCAGCACCTCCACCGCCTGCTCGGCCGTCTTGGCCTGGGTGGCGATCCTCCTCGCCAGCAGCACGATCGTGATCACGATCGCCGCGGCCACCAGGACGACGACGACGCCGAGGCTGATGCCAAGCACCCACTGGGCGGATTCCGACATCGGTCAGTTCACCTCTGCGCAGGTTCCAGAGCGAGCCGCCCGCCGCGGGGAGCGCGTGCGACTTGTGACAATCCTTCCGGAAGCGACCACCAAAAGTCCAGCGGGCTCGCTGCGCGAGCCGCGACGGCGACGGGGCGGGCCCCGTTCGCAACGAGCGGTGGACTGGACCCCCGGATAGTGACGGCGCGCCGCCGGCGGCGGCATGATGCGCAGGTGCGTCGGGGCTCGCTGTTCTTCATCGCCGCGCTCGCCGCGCTGGCGGCGTGCGCCGGCGTCCTCGCGGCCGGCGCCGCGGCCGCCGGCGGGCAGCAGCCGGCCGCGGCCGCCGCCGCGCGCAAGGGGCCGCCCCTGACGACCTTCGCCTCGTGCCGGGGCTTCCTGGCCCACGTCCGCCGGCAGGCGCGCATCGTCACCCGCCCGCGCGTGGGGATGCCCGGCGTGTCGGTGCTGGCCCCGTCGGCCCCGGAGGGCGACCGCGCCGCGGTGGCCGCCCCGAAGGCCGGGGTCGACTTCTCCGACACCAACGTCCAGGAGGCCGGGGTCGACGAGCCGGACCTCGTCGAGACCGACGGGCGCACGGTCTACGCGATCGCGGCCGGCGGGGTGCGGGTCGTCAACGTCACCGGCCCCGCGCCGCGGCTGCTCGCGCGGCTGGCCCTCGACGACCTCTCGCCGTCGGGCCTTCTGCTGATGGGCGACCGGCTGATCGTGCTGGGCGAGGCGGGGGCGCCGGTCGCGGTCGACGCCCCCGTCGCGCGCGCCCAGACGGTCATCGCCGGGCCCGTCGGGGATCCCCGCACGGTCCTCGCCCAGGTCGACGTCTCAGATCCCGCGCACCCGCGCGCCCTCGCGCGCATGGCGGTCAACGGCCGCCTGGTCGCGGCGCGCCGCACCGGCGGAACCGTCCGGGCGGTCGTCGCGACGGCGCCCCGCCCGATCGAGCTGGGCAGGCAGAGGGCCCTCCGCGCGGGAGCCGGGGCGTGGCTGCCGCGCCTGACGGTGCGGGGCACGCGGCGCGTCGCCGTCGGCTGCCGGTCGGTCAGCCGGCCCCGGACCTTCTCCGGACTGGGCATGGTCACCGTGCTGACGGTCGACGCGGCGGGGCCCCTGGCCCTGCTCGACTCCGACGCGATCCTCACCGACGGCGAGATCGTCTACGCGTCGCCCACCGCGATGTACGTCTCCACGTCGCGCTGGGCCGATCCGGCGCTCGCCGACGACGCGACGCCGCCGCGGGGCGCGACCCTCGTCCACAAGCTCGACACGTCGGACCCGGCGCGCACGACCTACCGTGCCAGCGGTGCGGTGCGCGGCTTCCTGCTGAACCAGTTCTCGCTCTCCGAGCACGACGGCTACCTGCGCGCGGCGAGCACCGAGGAGCCGGACTGGTGGAGCGCCCCGGACGGGGCGGCGCGGGAGAGCGAGAGCCTCGTCACCGTGCTCGCCGAGCGCGGCGGGCGGCTCGAGCGGGTGGGCGAGGTCGACGGCCTCGGCCGGGGCGAGCGCATCTTCGCCGTGCGGTTCCTGGGCGCCCGCGGCTACGTCGTGACCTTCCGCCAGACCGACCCGCTCTACGCGCTCGACCTGTCCGACCCGGCGCGGCCGGCGGTGCGCGGCGCGCTGAAGATCCCCGGGTTCTCGAGCTACCTCCACCCGGTGGACGACTCCACCCTGATCGGCATCGGCCAGGCGGCGGACGAGACCGGGCGGACACTCGGCACCCAGGTCTCGCTCTTCGACGTCTCCGACCTCGCGGCGCCGCGCCGCATCGCCCAGCGCGCGCTCGACGGCGACTGGTCGGAGGCGGAGGTGGACCACCACGCCGTCCTCTACTGGCCGGCGACCCACCTGCTCGCGCTGCCGGTCGCGTCGTACCAGGGGGGCGCTGCGGCCGTGGGCCTCACCGTCTCGCGCGACACGGGGATCACCCCCGTGGCGCGCGTGCACCACCCCGGGTCGGCCCCCGTGCACCGCTCGCTGGTGGTGGGCGACGCGCTCTACACGGTGTCGGACGCGGGTATCCAGGCGAGCGACCTGCGCACGCTCGCCCCGCGCGGCTACGCCGCGTTCGGCTGACGCGGGCTCTCTAGGAAGCGGTTTCAGAAGTCGTCGGGCCGCTGCCGCGTTTCGTGAGGCGCCTGAGACTGCTCCCTTGGTGGGGGAAGGAGCAGTCTCGACCTGCGCTCCTGCTCATCGTCCGGTGCGGGAGCATGATCAGGGCCGCCGGAGACGCCCGCATCCGTCCGGTACCGGAACGTGGGTGTTCCTTTGGGGATCCCCGACCGGAAGGTGCGGACCCGGGCATGTCCGGATGTTCAGTCCTCGGATGAAGACCCCGTCCTGCTCGTGCACAAGAGTGCAGAGCGGGACACAGCTAACGCCGAGCCGTCGAGTCGCTCAGGACTGCAGGAAGGCCAGCAGGTCAGCGTTGATCGTGTCGGCCTCGGTGGTCGGCATGCCGTGCGGGAATCCTTTGTACGTCTTCAGCGTCCCGTCCTGCACGAGCCCCGCGGAGAGCGGACCGGAGTCGGCGTAGGGAACGATCTGGTCGTCGTCGCCGTGCATCACCAGGACCGGCACGGTGATCTTCTTGAGGTCCTCGGTGAAATCGGTCTGGGAGAAGGCGACGATGCCGTCGTAATGTGCCTTCGCTCCGCCCATCATTCCCTGGCGCCACCAGTTGGCGATGATCGCTTCCGAGGGTTCCGCGCCGGGCCGGTTGTAGCCGTAGAAGGGGCCCGACGGGAGGGCCCGGTAGAACTCGGACCGGTTGGCGGCCAGCTGGGCCTGGAGGCCATCGAACACGCTCTTCGGCAGGCCGCCGGGGTTGGCGTCGGTCTGCACCATGAGCGGCGGCACCGCACTGATCAAGACCGCTTTCGCCACGCGGCTCTCACCGTGTCGGGCGATGTAGTGCACGACTTCGCCGCCACCGGTGGAGTGTCCAACGTGGACGGCGTCCTTGAGATCGAGATGGGAAGTCAGCGCAGCCAGGTCGTCGGCGTAGTGGTCCATGTCGTGACCGTCGCTGGTCTGCGTGGAGCGTCCGTGCCCACGCCGGTCGTGGGCGATGACGCGGTAGCCGTGCTGGAGGAAGAACAGCATCTGGGTGTCCCAGTCGTCGGCCGAAAGCGGCCAGCCATGGCTGAAGACGACCGGCTGGCCGTCGCCCCATTCCTTGTAGAAGATCTCCGTGCCGTCTGAGGTCGTAACGAAAGGCATTCCTGCCTCCTCACATGGCGTTGGCGTCTCGAGCGGAGTCTCTCCCAGAGCCCAGACGACGTCCACAACCCCAGCGATCACCCCCTCTCAAACCGAGCGCCTCGTCGGGCCGCTGCCGCGTTTGGTGAGGCGCCGGCGCCCCTCGGAGCGAGGCGCCCGAGACTGCTCCCTTCGTGGGGGCGGAGCAGTCTCGACCTGCGCTCCTGCTCATCGTCCTGAGGAGCGCGACGGGCGTCGCCGCCGGCGCCATCGCAACGCATGGATAGCGACAGCGCGACGGTGCGAGCGGAGGCGGCGACCGGTGCTCCTGTCAGGCGATTGCGTAAGCGGGGCCGTGAGCGGGAACGCGGCGCGGCTGGTCAGCGCAGCGACCGTCCGTCTGCCTAGCCAACCGCCGAATAGAAGAGGCCGGCGGTGTCAGTCCGACTCATCGCGGGCGCGCCCGTAGCGCTCGTAGATCACGCGCGAGCCGAACGTCCTGGTCTCGATCAGGTCGAGCGGGACGTCTTCGGTGACCGGCGGCAGGAACGGCGTGCCGCCACCGACGACGACCGGATTGCGGAACATGCGCAGCTCGTCGACGAGGCCGAGCTCGATCGCCGCCGCGGCCAGGCCGGCGCCGCCGATCGCGACGTCCTTGTCGGTCGCGTCGAGCGCCGCAGCGGCCTCCTCGGCCAGTGACGCCTCGGCGAGCCGGGCGTTGCCCTTGACGCTGTCGAGCGTGCGGCTGAAGACGACCTTCGGGATCGCGCACCAGACGTCGGCGAACGCGGCCCCGAGCTCGTTGTCGCGCATCGACGGATCCGTCTCCCACACCAGCATCGTCTCGTAGAGCCTGCGGCCGCACAGAAAGCCGCCGAGCTCGCGTGTCTGTGCGAGGTGGAACCGAAACTGCTCCTCGCTGGGGACCGACCACCCGAACGCGCCCTCGCGGTCGGCGATGAAGCCGTCCACCGAGACGCCCATCGAGTAGATCAGCATGGCTTCAGATCTCGCACCGGCGGGCGGCTGGAGGACCACCCAGATCAACCACGCGCCGCCTTCGGGCGGGCGCGCAGGATGGACGCCTGCTGCAGAACGTGTCTGTGCTCATGTGCTCTAGACCCCACCCGAGTCGCGAAGTCATCGCCACTCCGCCACCAGCGGCATCGAGCGCAGCGTGCCATACGGCGATCCCCTGACGCACATCGGGAGCTGGCGCGCGCCGGCGTCGTGCCAGTGCACCCATGTGGGAGCGAGCTCGAGCATGCGCGCGACGGTAGCCTCGGCGAGGTGTTCGACCACGTCGCGATCGCCGTCTCGGACCTCGCCGCGTCGGAGCGCTTCTACCGCACCGTGCTCTCCGTTCTCGGCGTCGAGCCCAGCCACGCGGACGCCGAGATCGTCGAGTGGGACGACTGGGACATCGGGCCGACGGACCGCGAGCACCCCGTGACCCGTGGGCTGCACGTCGGCTTCCGCGCGCCGTCCCGCGAGGCCGTGGACGCCTTCTGGCAGGCCGGGATCGACGCGGGGTACCGCGACGACGGCGCGCCGGGGCGGCGCACGGTCTACGGGCCTGACTACTACGGCGGGTTTCTGCTCGACCCGGACGGCAACAGCGCGGAGGCGGTGCACACCGAACGCGACGACCCGGTCCCCGACGGCAGCGTCGACCATCTCTGGATCCGCGTTCGTGACCCCGCCGCGTCCAAGCGCTTCTATACGACGATCACCCCGTACGCCGGGCTGGAACTGGGCGTGGACGAGCCGGACCGCGTACAGCTCAAGGGCGCCGGCCACAGCTTCTCGCTCATCGACGACGAGCGGCCGCTCACGGAGCACGTCCACGTCGCCTTCCCGGCGCAGGACGACGCGACCGTGCGCGCGTTCCACGCCGCCGCGCTCGCCGCGGGCTACGAGGACCACGGGGGTCCCGGCGAGCGGGCCGTCTACCACCCGGGCTACTACGGCGCCTTCGTCCTAGACCCCGACGGGCACAACGTCGAGATCGTCAACCACAACCGCTGAGCCATGGCGGACGACGCCGCACGCCAGTTCTCGCCGGAGGCGCTCGCCACGCTGGAGGCGGAGCTCCACGAGCTCCAGACGCGATCTTGGAGCAAGAGCGATTGATCGCCGCGCCGGCGACACTGTCGCTTCGAGGGAGGAGCGCTCGTGAAGCTCCGCCGCAAGCGCTACGTCATGGACCCCGATCAGCGCGAGCACCCACTGGTCCAGCAGCGCGACGCGTTGCTCAAGCGTGAGGCGGCGCTCGGTGACGAGCTCGCGGCGTGGGCCCGGCACGCGCACTACCGGCTCGGGGGTCAGTACGTGACAGGCAGCCTCAGGGCATTCCGCACGTCCGCCAAGCTGAGCCGGGTAATGCGGGAGCGCAAGCGCCTGGAAGCGCGGATGGTTCGTCAGGGCGTGATGATCCCGGCCCCGGCGACGCTGGCTGGGCCCCACGAGACGCGGCCGCCGCCCGACGATGTCTGAAGCCGCCCCTTACCCCTGGGCGGTAGCGTGGTCGAGCACGCCGAGTCGGCACGCGTCTCGATCGAACGCGCCCTGCGGGCGCCCGGCGACGTGCGAGCCCGGCTGCGCGGGCCGAGCTCGCACGGGCGCTCGAGGGCGAGGTCGAGTCTCTGGCGCGGTTCCGTTCGCCGGCTGAGTCGACTCAGGCTGGCGAGGGGGCCGCCCGAGAGGCGCCGGCTCGGGGGCGCAGGAGCAGGAGCGAGGCAACCAGGATCCAGGCCCAGTACACGAAGGCCGGGATGAAGAAGATCGCAAACAGGCAGATCACGCCCACCACTACCCCGACCCACGCGAACCAGCGCGGCAGCAAGCCCGTCCTGAATGCGACCGCCGATGTGGCCCAGACCACGAGCGCGCCCAGGACGACCGCCCCGACCCACAGGAGGTAACCGGCGTCGTTCGCGAACGCGTACAGGTCAGCTGGGGCGCCGAGAGCCTCCCGCTCGTCGGCTACAGCCAGCGGGGCCACAAAGAATGAGACGGCACCGATCCAGAGGGCTGCGCTGGCCACCCCTGACCCGAAGGCTAGGTGGGCCAGGCCCCCGCCAGAGCCCTCGGCCGCCGCCAGTCGCGACCGCAGCACGGACAGGAAGACAAGCAGGAAGAGGACGCCCGCCAAGAACACGAAGAAGGCCACGAAGCTCTGGTTCTGATTGGAGTCCGAGGCGAGGTACGAGGCGATCTCGGTCTCTGGAGCGTCCGGATCAGGCGAGCTGCCCGAGACGAGGAATGCGATGACCATGAGGATCACGGCAACGGCGCCCGACGCGGGCGCCCAGCGCTCCCACAACGTCGCGCGCGCGCTGCCATTGGAGTCTGATCGCACGGTGCCTCCTGTCGCCTCGGCAATCCGCTGGCGTCGCGGGGGTCAGGTATCCCCTAACGGGCGCGGCGCGTCAACAGCCGGAAGGGCTAACTGGCTGAGGCCCGCGAATCGCTGTCGAGTTGGCGGTCTGTTGCGGCCGGTTGCCTAGCCGCGTCGCGGAACCCCCGGGCCGCCTTGCGACGGCCAACGGTTTTCGAGACGCCCTATTCCGGCGAGCTTTTCCCTGCAAAGCTGCCACTTCAGTGTCGCCCTGGGAGACGGGATGGGACAGCGGCACACGAGTTTCCGGTTGCGCGACCGACTCGTTGCTGAACTCGGGACGACAGCATCTGCCTCCGGCGTCCAGAATGCTGATCATCTCCTGCGTGAAGCTAGGGTGAGAGACCGCTGACCTTGTGATGCCATTTGAGGGGAGGAGGCGAGGTCATGGCCGCGAGAGAGTCTCCAACACCGACGAGAACCGCCGCCACGCTGCAGGCCGCCGCCTCTCTGCTCGTGCGCGAGGGCGCTGCCGTCTTGGCGCGCGCGTCGCTCGCGGCCCTCGCACCGGGACGCGCATGGTCAGAGCTGGCCGAGGCCTGGGAGCGGTTACCCGTCGACGAGCACCTGCCTGGACGCGCCACCTTCCGATTCCGGCGCTTCGGCCGCCTGGCCGCCCGGCCGGTGGACGACGGCTACCGCCTCGAGCCGCTGCCCTCCGCGCCGTTCCGGCAGCCCGCCGAGCTGATCCCGCTGTACGGCGGCAAAGCGCGCGAGTTCGCCCCGATCCACGCGCGCACGCTCTCCGCGCCGGCGCTGCGCGCGCTGGTTGGCTACGACCTCGAGTTGGTGACCATGGCGGAGGGCCGACGGCCTCCCTGTCGGGTCGGCCTGCACATGGTCCGGGTCATCGCGGCCTCCGATGAGCAGGTCGCCCCTGCGCCGGAGGGCCGCCACAGGGACGGCCACAGCTACATCGCGATGCACCTCATCGGCAGGCGCAACTGCACCGGGGGCATATCGCGCGTCTACCAGGGCCGCGCACCCCAGCCGTGCCTCGTCACCACGATGCTGGAGCCCTTGGACACGGTGGTGATCGACGACCGCCGAGTCGAGCACGAGGTCAGCCCGATCCAATCTACCCTCGGCCGCGGGGAGCGGGACATCCTCCTCGTCGACATCGACCTCGAGTAAGGCTCGCCGGCGAAGCGGCCGGGGCCGGCGGAAAGGGGCGAGGTGGGCACGGATGCACTCGGCGGCGACTGGGTCGGCGTCTTCATGCAGCGGAAGGTCTGGCGGCTCACGGCCGACGACGTGACGCACTGGGTCGAGCGCAACCCGACCTTCTTCCGCTTCCTTCGCGAGCTCGTCCCGGCCGGAGGGCACATCCTCGAGCTCGGCTGCGGACCCGGCCGGCACGGGATCGGTGCCGCACTCCAAGGGTTCAGCGTGCGGGGGATCGACATCGACCCTGACGTCGTCGAGCAGGCCAGACGGAATGCGCGCGAGGTAGCGCCCTCCGCCGCGGTCTCCTTCACGACAGGGGACATGCTGGCCCTCGACGCGCTCCCCCGCCCGGAGGGCGGCTTCGATGCCATCACCCACGGAGGGTTGATGGAGCACTTCCCCTCAGCCGAGGCCATCCGCGAGTCGATCGAGGCACAGCTCAGGCTCGCGCCGCTGGTCGTGTTCGACGTTCCGGTCGGGACCCCGAAGAACGTGCGGCTGTTCGAGCGCGACGACATCTTCCGCCAGGTGTGGACGCCCGAGGTGTGGCTGACGCGCGTGCTGGCGGGGTTCACGGTGTTGAGCTGGCAGCAGGAGGAGCACTCGGCGCCGAACATGACCGACGACCTGGTGGTCGCCCTCGGCCGCGGCTGACGGCCGACGCGGGCAGCCTGCGCGGCGCCCCCGTCCGCGGCT
>CAWEYS010000011.1:0-62953 GCA_963813355.1 Miltoncostaeaceae bacterium
GGGGGCGCCGCCGCCGTGGAGTGCGCGCCCGGCACCGTTCGCGACCTGATCGACCAGCTCGACGCCCAGCACGCCGGCTTCCGCGACCGCGTGATGGAGGACGGGTCGCTGCGGCGCTTCGTGAACGTCTTCGTCGCGGGCGAGGACGTGCGCTTCGGCGACGGGATCGAGACGGACGTGGCCGAGGGCCAGGAGGTCACCATCCTCCCGGCGGTGGCGGGCGGAGCGAGCTGATCGGCCGATGAGGGCCGCCCTGGTCACGGGCGGCAGCGGTCTGGTCGGGCGGGCCCTGATCGCCCGGCTCCGGGAGGGCGGCACCCGCGTGCTCGCCACCGCTCGCTCGCTGCCGGCCGAGCGGGCCGTGGCCGAGTCCGGCGCCGAGCCGCTCCACACGGACCTCGCCACCATCGGGGAGTGGGAGCGGGAGGCGGCCGCCGCGGAGGTCGTGTTCCACCTGGGGCTGCCGCGGCTGGACCCGCCGCTGCGGCCCTCCGGCGCGCGGCGGCGCGCACGGGCGGCGGGCGCCGACGCCGCGGCGCTGGCGCGGATCGTCGCCGGCCGGCCGGTCGTCGTGGCCTCGTCGGGGCTGATCTACGGGGACCGGCCGCGCGGGCCGGCGGTCGACGACGACGCGGGGCCGGCACGCCCGCCGGCCGTCGCGGGCGCCGCGCTCTCGGCCGAGCGGGCGCTTGCGGGGCCGTCCCTGCGCGCCGTGCGGCTCCCCTGGGTCTACGGGACGGGCGGGCTGCTGCGCGACCTGATCGTGGGCCTGAGGATCCGCCGCTACCGCATCGTCGGGATCGGCGAGAACCGCTGGGCCCTGCTCTCGGCCGCCGACGCGGCCGCGGCGCTGGTCGCGGCCGCGTCGGCCCTCCCGGGCGTCTACACCGCCGCCGAGGGGCCCGCGCCCACCCAGCTCGAGGTCGTGGACGCGCTCTGCGCGGTCCCCGGCCACCCGCGGCCCGACCGGGTCCCACCGCGCTTCGCCGCGCTGTCGATGGGCGGGGCGATGGCGGAGGCGCTCGCCACCTCGCTCGACATCTCCACGGGACGGCTGGCGGAGGGCGGCTGGGCGCCGTCCGGGGACTGGCGCCGCGACCTGGTCACCCTCGCCAGGAACCCCCTTCCCCTTCCGGGGTGAGCGGGAGCGTCACCACCCGCGGTTGCCCGCCGGCGTGGTACTGGACGTCGAGGGTGTCGCCCTTCAGGTCCCCGTAGACCCCGATGCCGATCCCGAGCATTACCTTGCGGCCGAAGCCCAGGGGCGGCTGCGCGCGCAGCGGGGGGGTGAAGCGCAGGCTGTCCCCCTCCACGGCGAAGCCCTCGCCCTCGACGCGCTCCTCGCCGTTGACGTAGACGCGGAAGGGCGGCCCGGCGCCGGCCGGCAGCGCGACCTCGTGGACCTCGGTGGTCGTCGTCACCGACCCGGCAGGCTACTGGCCGAGCGCCCGGAGCGCCGCCCACGCCGACGGCGCCGTCACCGAGAAGTCGTAGAGGCTCCAGCCGTGCGGGCGGAGCGTCGCCACGAGGCGCGCGAAGGTCCGCGCCTCGGCGCCGCTGAACTCGTCCCCGAGCCCGCCGATGAGGTGGACCGGGACGTCGGGGCGGCCGGTGGCGGTGCGCAGGATGGTCATGCTGCGGGTGACGTCGCGGGTCACCACGGCGGGGCCGTCGCCGCGGTAGGTCGAGTAGACCATGGGCAGGACGATGTCGTAGACGGCGGCGAGGTCCGCGTAGGGGAAGGGCTGCCAGTAGTCGCGCCGCAGCTCCATCCCGCGCGGGTTGGGGATGATCGCCCCGAGCGCGTAGTCGGGCCCGACCGCCTCCCGCAGCCGCCGCGACAGGTCGAGCGCGCGCCGGTTGCGCAGCGCCACCGAGCGCACGCCGCTCCACTCGATGTCGAGGGCGAAGGAGTCGAAGGCCTGCCCGCCCGCCGAGCGGAACCGGATCGCGGCCAGCGAGCGCCGCAGGTCGCGCCCGCCGGCCTGGAACGAGGGCAGGTACCACGCCACGACGGCGATGCCGCGGGCGTGGGCGGCGTCCAGGAGCCGCGACAGGCGGTCGGCCCTCACCACGTCCCGGGACTGCTTGAAGTTGGCCGTCTCGAGGTAGATCGTGCGCACGCCGCGCGCCTGGATCCGGTCGACCGTCGCCTCGGGCGCCTTGAGCTGGGCGTCGTCGTAGATGTCGATCCACGTGCCCAGGCCGCGGTAGGGCTCCAGGCTCGGCGCGCCCGCGGCGCCCGCCGCGAGGCTCAGGGCCAGCGCGAGCGCGAGCGCGAGTGTCGCGGCGAGACGGCGCACGACGGCATCCTAGGACCTCATCCGGCCGTCGCCGCGCGGGCCCGGTCGAGCAGCGCGCGGGTCGAACGCGGCCCGCGGGGCCGCGCCGATCGCCTCCGACTCGGCCAGCGCTGCGACCAGGTGGCCCTCGGCGCGCGCCGGATCGCCGGCCGTGAGGGCCAGGAGGCCGAGGAAGTGGTCGACCGGCCCGTACCAGACGACGGCGCGGGCGGCGACGGCGTGGAGGCCCGCGAAGGGGGCCAGGTGCGCGTACAGCCGCTCGGCCCGCGCGCCGTCGTCGAGCGCGGCCAGCGCCTCGCACAGGTCGAGGGCGGCGTGCCAGTTCGCGTCGAGGCGCAGCTCGGCGAGGTCGTCCCGCATGAGCCGGTCGACCAGCTCGCGAGCCGCCTCGGTGCGCCCGAGGGCGGCGTTGGCCCACGCGAGCCCGGTCATCCAGGCCCACGGCGCGGGCGACGACGCCATCGCGGCCTCGATGTCGGCGAGCTCCCGCTCCGAGAAGCTCTCCGGCCCGGTGGAGCCCCAGAGGCGCTGGATGCCGACGAACAGCTCGGCGTTGGGGTCGTCGGCCCGGTTGCCGAGCGCGAGCGCCTGCTCGCCCAGCCGGGCCGCCTCCTCGCCGCGCCCGGCCATCAGGGCGAGGGTCGCCGCCCACATGGGGACCCACCAGCGGTAGTGGGGGAGGGCGAGCGCGTCGGCTCCGACGGCGTAGGCGTCGATCTCGGCGCGGGCCTCGTCGATGCGCCCGAGCTCCATCAGGTCGAGCACCCGCCAGTTGCGCCCCTGCAGCACGAGCTCCGGGTCGCCCGCCCGCTCGGCCTGGGAGACCATCTCGGTCGCCGTCGCCAGGCGCTCCTGAGCGTGCTCGATGTCCCAGATCGCCACCCGGCGCGCGTTGAGCGCGGTCGCGACCGCGCCGGGGTCGCCGCAGGCGCGCGCCGCCGCGACGGCCTCCCGGCTGAGGGCGTCGGCACGGGCGCGGTCCTCGTAGTAGAGCTCGGTGGCGAGGCGTCCGAGCAGGCGGGCGCGCAGGGCGCTCGCGCCCGCCGGCAGCCCGGCGGCGGCCTCCTCCAGCAGGCCCGCCAGCTCCATGTCGGGAGGCCCGATCGTGACCCCGAGGCCGCCGGCGCCCAGGGCGGCGCGGGCCAGGAGCTCCGGATCGCCCGCCGCCCGGGCGGACGCGGCCGCCTCGGCGAAGGCCGCGCGGGCCGCGGCGCGGTCGCCCGATCGGTTGCGGGCGTCGCCCAGCCGCGCGGCCAGCTCGCCGCGGCGCGGGTCGTCGGCGGGCAGCGCCGCCAGGGCCCGCTCGTAGTGGCCCGCCGCCTCGGAGTCGGCCGACAGCGCGGTCGCCTGCTCGGCGGCGGCCACGGACCAGCGGACCGTCCGGCCGGCGTCTCCCGCGTCCCCGGCGGCCACGAGGTGGTGGGCGACCTCGGCGGGGCGGGGCTCCGGGCGGCGCTCGAGCGCGTCGGCGATGCGGGCGTGGACGCGCGCGCGGCGGGCCGCCGACGCCCCGTCCTGGAGCGTCTCGGCCACGAGCGCGTGGGCGAGCGTCGGCCGTCCCCCGGGGCCCCGCTCGACGAGCAGCCCGGCGGCGGCCCCGCGCTCGACGGCCCGCAGGGCCTCGTCGGCGCCGTGCAGGTCCTCGAGCAGCCCGAGGTCGACCTCGCCGCCCGCCAGCGCCGCCGTCGTCAGGACCTCGACCGCCTCGCCGCCCAGCCGGTCGAGGCGGCGGCCGATCACCTCCTTCACGCCGGGCGGGAGCGCGTCGCCGGCCTCGCCGGCCTCGCTCATGTGTCGGCTCACCTCGCCGAGGAAGAGGGGGTTGCCGTCGGTGCGGGCGCGCAGCGCCTCCGCGACCTCGCGGTCGCCGCCCAGCAGCTCGGCGACCTCATCGCCGCTCAGCCCCTCGAGACCGATCGCCACGACCGGGTGCCCGCGCCGCAGGTCCCCCAGCGCGGCCGCCAGCGGGTGGGCGCGGTCGACCTCCGTGTCGCGGTACGTGACGAGCACCAGCACCGGCGCTCGCTCCACCATGCGCCCCAGGTGGCGCAGCAGCAGCAGCGTGGGCGGGTCGGCCCAGTGCAGGTCGTCGAGCACCAGCAGGGCGGGGCGGCGGGCGGCGGCCGCCTCCACGAGCGTCCGGGCCGCCTCGAAGGCGCGGTAGCGCGCGGTCGCGCTCTCCGCGGGCGGCGGCGCGTCGGCCGACTCCAGTGCGGGCAGCAGTCGTGCGAGGTCGGCGCGGCCGGGGCCGATGAGGTCCTCGCGCTCCTGGGGCGGCAGGTCGCGCAGCAGGCGCTCGAGCGCCTCGACGAACGGCTGGTGGGGGACGAGCGCCTCCTCGTCGCTGCGCCCGTAGAGGACCAGCGCGCCCGAGGCGTGCACGCGGCCCGCCAGCTCGGCGGCCAGCCGCGTCTTGCCGATGCCCGGCTCGCCCGCGAGGCACGCGATGCGCAGCGCGCCGCCTCGCGCGTCGGCCCAGGCGGCCGACAGCCGCGCGAGGGCGTCGTCTCGTCCGACGAACCGCCCGGCGCCCGTGAGCGGGGCCGGCAGGGGCGGCTGGGTCGACGGCGCGTCGGGCGCGCGGGCGGCCGCCGGGCGCCCGCGGCGCACCTCCTCGACGAGCTCGCGCGTCTCGGCGGACGGGACGATGCCCAGCTCCCGGCGCAGCCGGTCGCGCAGCGCCTCGAACGCGCCGATCGCCCCGGCCCGGTCGCCCGCGCGCGCCAGCCGCCCGATCAGGTCCCGCGCGCCGCGCTCGCCCAGGGGGTCGGCGGCGACGCGGCGCCGGCTCCACTCGATCGCCCCGGCGGCGTCGCCGGCGGCCTCGGCCTGCGCCGCGAGCTCACCCAGCAGGCCCACCACCTCGGCCAGGTGCTCATCGCGCAGCCGGTCGGCCCACTCCTCGTCGAGCCCGGCCAGGAGGTCGCCGTCGGCGAGGGCCAGGGCCTCCTCGAGCCGCCCCGCGGCGACGAGGCGGCGGAACTCGGCCAGGTCCACCCGCACCAGGGCCGGGTCGGGAGAGAGCCCCAGGCGCTCGCGCTCGCTCACCAGCCAGGCATCGGCCCCGGCTCCGAGGGCCCCTCGCAGCGCCCACGCGGCCTGGCGGAGACTCTTGCGGGCGCTCTCCTCCAGGGCGTCGGGGCGCAGGGTGCCGGCGAGGGCGCTGCGCGCGTGCAGCCCGGGATGCACGGCGAGCCACGCCAGCAGGGCCCGCACGCGCGCCGACGGCGGCAACTCGACCGGGGCCCCGTCGGCGCGGGCCTCGAGGCCCCCGAGGACCCGGATCTCCAGCATCGCGGCAAGCCTAGTGCCGCGGGCCTCGGGGCTCGACCGCGGAGCTCATGCCTGGCGCTGGTGGGCGACTCGACACCCGGTACCTGACGGTCGGCCGCGGGATGTGCGCCGACGCGCTCGCCGACTACCTCGACACCCGCTACCTGACGGTCGGCGGCGGGATGTAGCGTCGACGGCGCCTCGACCCGCGCGGGACGGGGCGCGAGACGCAGGGGAGACGCAGAGCCGGGAGGGTGGTGTCGTGAGCGATCCGACCAAGGAGACACCGGACATGACCACGACCGCACCCACCGCGGCGCCCATCGGCGCCGACGCCCTCGTCGAGCGGGCCTTCGAGGCCCTCATCGGCAGCCTGGAGCTGGCCAGCATGCACGTCGGCGAGCGCCTCGGCCTCTACGCGGCCCTCGACGAGGCCGGCCCCAGCACCAGCGGCGAGCTCGCCGCGCGCGCCGGGGTGGACGAGCGCTACGCGCGCGAGTGGCTCGAGCAGCAGGCCGTGGCCGGCGTCCTGAGCGTCGACGACCCCGCGGCCTCCTCGGCGGAGCGCCGCTACGCCGTGCCCGCCGAGCACCGCGAGCCGCTGCTCGACCGCGACAGCCCGCTCTACCTGGGCGCCATGCCCCAGCTGTCGGTGGGCATGCTCGCGCCGATCGAGCAGATGATCCAGGCGTTCCGCACCGGCGAGGGCGTGCCCTACGCCGACTACGGCGCCGACACGCGCGAGGGCATCGCGGCCTTCAACCGGCCGATGTTCGTGAACGAGCTGGCCCAGTCGTGGTTCCCCGCGATCCCCGAGGTCGACGCGCGGCTGCGCGCGACGCCGGCCGCCCGCGTCGCCGACATCGCCTGCGGCACCGGCTGGTCGAGCGTGTCGATCGCGCGCGGCTACCCGGCGGCGCGCGTGGACGGCTTCGACGTCGACGGGCCCTCGATCGAGGAGGCCCGGGCCCTGGCGGCCGAGCGCGGCGTGGAGGACCGGGTGCGCTTCTTCGTGCAGGACGCGAGCGACCCGGGGCTCGAGGGGACCTACGACCTGGTCACGATCTTCGAGGCGCTCCACGACATGGCGCGGCCCGTGGAGGCCCTGCGCACCGCGCGCGGCCTGCTGGCCGAGGGCGGCAGCGTGATCGTCGGCGACGAGAAGGTGGCCGAGTCGTTCACGGTGCCCGGCGACGACCTGGAGCGCCTGAACTACGGCTTCAGCGTGCTCCACTGCCTCGCCGTCGGCCGCGAGGACGAGCACTCGGCCGCGACCGGGACGGTCATCCGGCCCCACACCGTGGACGAGTACGCGCGCGCCGCCGGCTTCTCGCGGGTCGAGGTGCTGCCGATCGAGCACGAGTTCTGGCGCTTCTACCGCTTCTCCGGCTGACCGCCGGAGCGGCTCAGGAGGGCTCGGCGGGCGCCTCTGCCTCGGGGGCGTCCGCCGCCGCGGGCTCGGGCGCCGGGTCGGGCCCGGGCTCGGGCGCCGGGACGACGTCGACCACGCCGATGTTCGACCTTCGTGACCGTCAGGCCGGTGCCGTGCTCGACGCGCTCGGTCACCCGGGCGCGCACGGCGTCGACGACGGCCGGGATCGCCGCGCCGTCCCGCACGACCAGGCGCAGGTCGATCGACGCCCTGCCATCCTCGATGCGAACGCCGGCGGCCCCGCCACGGCCGCGGTCGGACCCGCGCACCCAGCCGCGCCGGATGCCCCCGGCGCGCAGGTCCTCGACGCCATCGACCTCGCGCGCGGCGGCGGCCGCGATCTTCGCCACGATCTGATCCGCGATCCAGGTGGAGCCGCTCTCCGCGGCGGGCGGCCCGGCCGCGGGCCGCGGGATCTCGTCGGTGCTCATGGGGAGCCTCCTGGGTGGGGGTGGCGATTGTGACCCATCCAGGCGCTACCGTGACGGCGTGGCGTGGCGCGACTTCCTGAGGACGCCGTGGGCCGGGGTCGCCGCCGGGCTCGCCGGGGTCGCGCTCGTGACGCTCGGAGTCGAGCTCGCGAGCGATCACATCGACGTGCTCTCGATGGCCGTCGTCTACCAGCTCCTGGTGCTCGTCGTCAGCGCCGCATGGGGCCTGCGCGCGGGGCTCTCGACGAGCCTCGCCGCGGTGCTGTTCGTCAACTGGTTCTTCGTGGAGCCCACCGGCACCCTCACGATCGGGGACAACCGCGGCTGGATCTCGCTGGCGGTCTTCGCGGTGACCGCGGTCATCACGAGCCGGCTGACCGCCGACGCGCGCGGCCGGCGGCGCGAGAGCGAGACCCGCCGGCGCGAGGCCGAGCTGCTGTCCGGGCTGGCACAGACGGTCCTGGAGCAGATCGTGCCCGGGCCGCCCGGCCCCGCCGTCGCCGAGGCGGCCGCGCGCGCCCTGGGGGTCGAGCGCTGCGCGTTCGTCCTCGACGCGCGGGAGGCCGCGCCGGGCGACGAGGGCGCCGGGTCGCGCGTTACGCCGTCGCCCCGCGGCTTCACGGTCCCGCTCGTGGCCGGCGGGACCCCGCTCGGGCTCATGGAGGTCGGCCCGGCGCGGCCGGGGGAGGAGGCGCGCTGGGCCCGACCGGGCCTCGTGGCGGCGGTCGGCGGCCTGGCCGCCGTCGCGGTGGAGCGCGGGCGCCTGTTCGAGACCGCCCTCGAGGCCGAGGGCCTGCGCCGCAGCGACGAGCTGAAGACGGCCCTCCTCCGCGGGGTGTCCCACGAGTTCCGCACGCCGCTGACGGCGATCCGCACCGCCGCCCACGCGGTCGCGGAGGACCCGTCGGCGCCGGGCGCCGGGGAGCTGCTGTCGGCGATGACGCTGGAGACCGAGCGCCTCGAGCGCCTGGTCGGCAACCTGCTCGACCTGTCGCGGCTCGAGGCCGGCGGCCTGACCGCGCGGATCGACTGGTGCGCCCCCGCGGAGATGGCCGCGGGAGCCGTCGAGGCCGCGGACCCGCTGCTCGACGGGCGCGCCGTGGAGATCGACGTGCCGGACGACCTCCCGCTGGTGCGCGCCGACGCCGTGCTGTGCGAGCGCATCCTCGTCAACCTGCTGCAGAACGCCGCCCGCCACGGGGCCCCGCCGATCCGGCTCGAGGGCCGGGTCGCCGACGATGTGCTGGAGCTGGCGGTCTCCGACGCCGGCCCCGGCGTCGACGTCGCGATCGCCGGGCGCGCGTTCGAGCCCTTCGTCGCCGGCCCGCGCACGGGCGGCACCGGCATCGGGCTGGCGCTCGGCCGCGGCCTCGCCCGGGCGCAGGGCGCCGAGCTGCGCCTCGAGCAGATCGGCGCACGCACGCGCGTCGTGCTCGACCTGCCGCTCGCGCCGGTCTCCCAGGCGACGGCATGAGCGCCGAGCGCGTGCTGGTCGTCGACGACGAGCCGCAGGTGCTGCGCGGCATCACGGCCGCGCTGCGGGCGGCGGGCTACGAGGTCACCGGGGCGGAGACGGCGGCGGGGGCGCTGGAGGCCGCCGCGCTGCGCCCGCCGGACGCCGTCGTCCTCGACCTGCGCCTGCCGGACGGGAGCGGCGTCGAGGTCTGCCGCCGCCTCCGCGAGTGGAGCCAGGCGCCGGTGGTGGTGGTCTCGGCGGTCGACGAGGAGGACGAGAAGATCGCCGCTCTCGACGCGGGCGCCGACGACTACGTCACCAAGCCCTACGCCGTGGGCGAGCTGCTCGCGCGGCTGCGCGCCGCGCTGAGGCGAGCGGCGGCCCCCGCCGGGGAGCCGCCGGCGGTGCGCTTCGGCGACGTCGAGGTCGACCTGGCGCGGCGCGAGGTGGTTCGCGGGGGCGAGCCGGTGCACCTCACCCCCCACGAGTACCGGCTGCTGGCCGAGCTGGCACGCCACCCCGGGCGGGTGCTGACGCACCGCTCCCTCCTCGGCGCGGTGTGGGGGCCGGAGTACGGGACCGAGACCCACTACCTGCGGGTCTACATGGCCAACCTGCGCCGCAAGCTGGAGCAGGACCCCGCGCGCCCGCGCCACCTGGTCACCGAGACCGGCGTCGGCTACCGCCTGCGTCCCTAGACGCGGCGCCAGCCGGCTTACGAACCTCGTCCCAATCGCTCACAAAGCGCTCACTCCCTCGACGGCCAGGCGCGCAAGGGTGACCCCCATGGCGAGACGACGCGCGCTCGCGATCGGCGCGGCGACGATGGTCCTGGCCGCCGCGGCGCCCGCTGCGGCGGTCCCGGAGGTCACCCACGACTCGGCGGGCCGGCCGATCCACTTCGACGTCCAGGCCCAGGGGGCGGACGTCGCCGGCTACACGGCCATCCTCGACGGCCTCCTGCACGGGCAGGAGATCAGCGCCGTCACCGTGACGATCGTGCCCCAGTCCTCGATCGCCACCCAGTGCGGGGCGGGGGCGGCCGCCTGCTACCGCTGGAGCTCGCGCGGCGACGCCGTCATGTTCGTGCCGAACCTGGCGCCCGCGCAGGTCCGCGGCTCGCTGACCCACGAGTACGGCCATCACGTCGATGCGACCCGTCCCCACCTCGCCGGGGCCGGCGGGCTGGACGGCACCGCCGGCTGGTGGCGGGCGCGCGGCATGGCGACGCTGCTCGCGCAGGCCCAGGTGGCCTGGGACTACTCGCGGGGCTGGGACCGCTCGATCGCCGAGGTCTTCGCGGAGGACTACAAGCTCACCAACCTGCCGGGCGAGACCTCGCGGATCGGCTGGCTGGGCCCCCCGTCGCCGGCCGTCTCCGACGCCATCCGGGCGGACCTGGCGGGCCCCACCGTCGCGCCGGCGCCGCCCGCCCAGCCCCCGGTGCCCCCGCCGTCCGCCGGCACGCGCGCCCGGCCGTCGCCGGGGGTGGGGGTGGCGAGGGCGAGCGGGCGGCTGCGGGCCGGCCGGCGTGCATGGATCCGCTTCGGCGTGCCCTCGGCGCGCCGGGTCGCGGTCACGGTGAGCGGGGTCACGGCCGGCCGGGTGCGCGCGGTGCTGCGCTGCAACGGGAGGACGCTCGCCGGAGGCGCCGCCCGCCGCGGCGCGCCGGCCACCGTCCGGGTGGCCCGCGTGCCCGGCGGCGCGTGCCGCGTGGGGCTCCGGGCGATCGGCGCGCCGAGCCGGTACCGCGTGCTGGCGGTGACGACGCCCCTCGCCTGACGTCCGGCCGCCTTGACGCGATCTTGAGGCCGCGGCGCGGCCTCTTGAGACGCCCTTGAGATGACCCGGCGTAGCGTCGCTCCCCGTGGGTGACCTCGCCGCCATCGCCATCGCGCTCGCCGCGTTCGCGCTGATCGCCGCCTCGATCTGGCTGATCGGGAAGGTCGACTGATGGGCGCCGGCGACGTGGCCGGGATCGTCGTCGCGGCGGTCCTGTTCTTCTACCTCTGCTACGCCCTCTTCCGGCCGGCGCTTCAGTGGGCCGCCCGGCGCTCGGCGCGCGCATCTCATCGCGGATCCGGTGTCCTCGGTCACACGCAGAGGCACTGCTCTGCGAGCTCCGCGTCCTTGGCCCGCGGGAGCGCGCCAGAACGCCAACGCTACCGGGCGGCCCACGGACGGCGTCGCCCAGATCGTCTTCTACCTGGTGGTGCTCGCGGTCCTGACGCCGCCGCTCGGCGCGTACATCGCCCGCGTCTACGAGGGGCGGCGCATCCCCGTGATGTCCGCGGTGCTCGGGCCCGTGGAGCGGGTCACGTACCGCTCCCTGCGCATCGACGCCGACAAGCAGCAGGGCTGGAAGGCCTACGCGTCGGCCGTGATCGCCTTCAGCGTGGCCAGCTTCGCGCTCCTCTACGCGATCCTGCGGCTGCAGGGCCACCTGCCGCTCAACCCGAGCGACTACCCGGGCATGACCTGGTTCACCGCCTTCAACACGGCGGCGAGCTTCGTCACCAACACCAACTGGCAGTTCTACGGCGGCGAGTCAACCCTCTCGTACCTGAGCCAGATGGCCGGGCTGACGGTGCAGAACTTCGTCTCGGCGGCCGTCGGGATGGCCGTGCTGGCGGCCGTCATCCGGGGCTTCGCCCGCCGCGGCACCTCCCAGCTCGGCAACTTCTGGGCCGACCTCGTGCGGGTGACGCTCTACCTGCTGGTGCCGCTGGCCATCGTGGTCGGCCTCTTCCTCGGCTCGCAGGGCGTCCTGCAGACCTTCTCCGACCCGGTCTCGTACCAGACGCTCGAGGCCCGCACCCTCGGCGCCACCGACGACGCAGGGGCCCCCGTCACCCAGAGCATCTACCGCGGCCCCGCGGCCTCGCAGATCGCGATCAAGCAGATCGGCACCAACGGCGGCGGCTACTGGAACGCCAACTCGGCGGTGCCGTTCGAGAACCCCACGCCGCTGACCAACTTCGTCGAGATGCTCCTGATCCTGCTCATCCCGGCTGCCCTCACCTACACGTTCGGGCTCATGGTGGGCTCGCGCGCCCAGGGCTGGTCGCTGTTCGCCGCCATGATGGTGGTCCTCGTCGTCGCGATATTCGTCGCGGTGCCGTTCGAGCAGCGCGGCGGGGAGGTGCTGCAGCAGACCGGGGTCGAGCTCAGCGCGTCCGCCGACTCCACCGGCGGCAACCTCAGCGACAAGGAGCAGCGCTTCGGGATCACCAACTCGGCGCTCTGGGGGAGCGTGACGACCGCGGCGTCGAACGGGTCGGTGAACAGCGGCCACGACGCCTGGACCGGCGGGGCGGCCGTCGTCCCGCTCACCCTGATGGGCATGGGGGAGGTGATCTTCGGCGGCGTCGGATCCGGCCTCTACGGGATGCTGCTGTTCGTCGTCGTCGCGGTGTTCGTGGCGGGGCTGATGGTGGGGCGCACGCCCGAGTACCTGGGCAAGAAGATCGGCGGCCGCGAGATCAAGCTGACGATGATCGGCGTCCTGGTCATGCCCGTGGGCCTCCTGATCATGCTCGCCGCCGCCGTGACCACCGACGCCGGCACGGCCTCGATCTTCAACGCCGGCCCCCAGGGCTTCGGCGAGGCCTACTACGCGTACACGTCGCAGTTCAACAACAACGGGAGCGCCTTCGCCGGCTACGGCGTCACGGAGCTGTCGGCGACCCTCGGGGGCGTGGCCATGCTGATCGGGCGGTTCGTGCCGATCCTCGCGGTGCTGGCGCTTGCGGGGGCCCTCTCGACCAAGCCGGTGGCGCCGTTCAGCGCCGGCACCCTGCGCACCACCACCCCGACCTTCGTCGCGACCCTGATCTTCGTGATCATCCTGGTCGCCGCCCTCACGTTCCTGCCCGCCCTCGCGCTCGGCCCGATCGCGGTCGAGCTCTCCGGGAGCCCCTTCTGATGGCCGGCCGCGCCCTCCGCCTGCTGGGCGTCGCGGCCGGGATGGTCGTGATCTTCACGGTCCTGCTCGGGATCATCTACCCGCTGGCGATGACCGGCGCCGCCCAGGCGCTGTTCCCCGACAAGGCCGACGGCAGCCTGGTGAAGCTCGACGGCGAGGTCGTGGGCTCCGAGCTCGCCGGCCAGGTCTTCACCTCGCCGGCCTACTTCCACACGCGCCCGTCGGCGACGACCCCGCCGGACAACCCCTCCGCGACCACGTTCGCCAACCTCGGCCCCAACACGATCGCGCTCGAGGAGGCGGTCGACGGCTACATCTCCGACGCCCTGAAGCTCGAGCGGCCCTACAACCCCGGGCTGCGGGCGCGGGACCTGCCGGTGGACATGATCACGACGTCCGCGTCCGGCATCGACCCCCACATCTCGGTCGCCAACGCCCGGCTCCAGGCCGCGCGCGTCGCGGCGGTCCGCGACGTGCCCGCCGGGCGGGTGCTCGACCTGATCGACGACAACACCGAGGGCCGCTCGATCGGCTTCCTCGGCGAGGCCGGCGTCAACGTCCTCCTGCTGAACCTCGACCTGGACCAGCTGGCCGGTCCGCCCCCTCGCACATGACCGACACCGCCATCTCGGGCCCCCGCCGGAAGCTGTTCACGAAGGAGATCGTCGTCCCGGCGATCTGGGCCTCCATCCGCAAGCTCGACCCACGGGTGCAGGTCCGCAACCCGGTGATGTTCGTGGTCGAGGTGGGCAGCGCGATCACGACCGGCATCTTCCTCGCCGACCTGTTCCGCGGGCGCACCGACGACCTGTGGTTCACCGGGGTCGTGGCGCTCTGGCTCTGGCTGACCGTCGTGTTCGCGAACTTCGCCGAGGCCGTCGCCGAGGGCCGCGGCAAGGCGCAGGCCGACGCGCTGCGCGCCACGCGCAGCGAGATGACCGCGCGCCGTCTGCGCGACGACGGGGCGGAGGAGCGGGTGCCCGCGGCGCACCTGCGCCCAGGGGACATGGTGGTGTGCGAGGCCGGCGACCTCATCCCGGGCGACGGCGACGTCATCGAGGGCGTGGCGTCGGTCGACGAGTCGGCGATCACCGGCGAGTCGGCCCCCGTCATCCGCGAGTCGGGCGGCGACCGCAGCGCGGTCACCGGGGGCACGAGGGTCCTCTCGGACCGCATCGTCGTGCGCATCACCCAGGAGCCCGGTCAGAGCTTCCTCGACCGCATGATCGCGCTCGTGGAGGGCACCACGCGGCGCAAGACGCCGAACGAGATCGCGCTCAACATCCTCATCGCGGGCCTCACGATCGTGTTCCTGGTCGTGACCGTGACGCTCCGCCCGATGGCGAGCTACGCCGACAGCGACGTCTCGGTGACCGTGCTGATCGCCCTGCTCGTCTCGCTGATCCCCACGACGATCGGGGCCCTGCTGTCGGCGATCGGCATCGCCGGCATGGACCGCCTGGTGCAGCGCAACGTGCTCGCGCTGAGCGGGCGCGCGGTCGAGGCGGCCGGCGACGTGGACACCCTGCTCCTCGACAAGACCGGCACGATCACGCTCGGCAACCGCCAGGCGGCCGAGTTCCTCCCCGTGGACGGGGTCGGCGAGCGCGAGCTGGCGGAGGCGGCGCAGCTCTCCTCGCTCGCCGACGAGACGCCCGAGGGGCGCTCGATCGTGGTCCTCGCCAAGGAGCGCTTCGAGCTGCGCGAGCGGGACGAGGTGTCGCGTGGCCTGGAGTTCATCCCCTTCAGCGCCGAGACGCGGATGAGCGGCGTCCAGACCAACGGCACGTCCATCCGCAAGGGGGCGGCCGACGCGGTGGAGGCCTGGGTCACCGGGTCGGGGCGGCTCGGCTCCGGAGGGCCTGGAGGCCATCGTCGAGAGGGTCGCGCGCTCGGGCGGCACCCCGCTGGTGGTCGCCCGCGACGCGCAGATGCTCGGCGTCATCCACCTGAAGGACGTCGTCAAGGTGGGCATGACCCAGCGCTTCACCGAGCTGCGCCGGATGGGCATCCGCACGGTGATGATCACGGGCGACAACCGCCTCACCGCGGCGGCGATCGCCTCCGAGGCGGGCGTCGACGACTTCCTGGCGCAGGCGACGCCCGAGGACAAGATGACCCTGATCCGCGAGGAGCAGGGCAAGGGCCACCTGGTGGCGATGACCGGCGACGGCACGAACGACGCGCCGGCGCTGGCCCAGGCCGACGTCGGCGTGGCGATGAACACCGGCACCTCCGCCGCCAAGGAGGCCGGGAACATGGTCGACCTCGACTCCGACCCGACCAAGCTGATCGAGATCGTGGAGGTCGGCAAGCAGCTCCTGATCACCCGCGGCGCCCTGACGACGTTCTCGATCGCGAACGACGTCGCCAAGTACTTCGCCATCCTGCCCGCGATCTTCGCGGCCTCCTACGCCGCCGAGCAGGGCGGGGTGGGCCCGCTCGACGCGCTCAACGTGATGGACCTCGGGAGCCCGCAGAGCGCGATCATCTCGGCGATCGTCTTCAACGCCCTGATCATCCCGGCGCTGGTGCCGCTCGCGCTGCGCGGCGTGCAAGTACCGGGCGATCGGCGCGACGCGCCTGCTGCGCCGCAACCTCCTGATCTACGGCGTCGGCGGCGTGATCGCGCCCTTCATCGGCATCAAGCTGCTCGACCTGCTGATCCACAACGTCTTCGGGGCGTAGGGCGGCCGGGCATGAGCCGGGCGAGGCGCCTGCTGGTGGCCTACGACGGCTCACCGGAGGCTCGAAGGACGCTCGTGGTCAGGAGCTCGCGGAAACCCTCGACCTGGGCGACGATCATCGGTGGCGATCATCAGACGGCGCCGGAGCGAAGGCGGACGTCTTGACGGGATCTTGAGGCCGGCGCCGGGCCTCTTTGAGGCCCCGTTGAGGGGACGCGGGGTAATGTCGCTCTTCGTGGGCGACCTCGCCGCCATCGCCATCGCGCTCGCCGGCATCTCCGGAGGCTGACGCATGCTTCCCGAGCGACGGATCGGAGGCATCAGCGTCGGCGGCATCGTGGTGATCGTCGGGGTGGCCGTCGCCCTCTTCTTCAGCCTCATCCTCGGGGTCGTGATCGTCGTCATCGGCCTCGTCGCCTTCGGCGGGTTCGTCAGGGGGAAGTGGTATTAGCGGCCCACCGCGAGCTCCCTCGCGAGCCCCTGGCGCGGCCTAGAGCCGCCCGCTGTGAGCGCCGACGGGATGCCGTCACGCACGCCCTTCTGATGGGCGGCTGACCGCCGTGGCCGAGACCGTCCGGCGGGGGAGGCTGAAGGTGTACGTCGGCATGGCGGCCGGGGTCGGCAAGACGTACACGATGCTCGAGGAGGGACAGGACCGGCGGCGCGACGGGGAGGACGTCGTCATCGGGTGGCTGGAGACCCACGGGCGGGCCGAGACCGCCGCGATGGCGGAGGGCCTGGAGGTCGTCCCCCCGCTCGAGGTCGAGCACCGCGGCGTGCCGCTGCGCGACATGGACGTCGATGCGGTGATCGCGCGCGCGCCCGAGATCGCCCTCGTCGACGAGCTCGCGCACACCAACGCGCCGGGCATGGCGCGCGCGAAGCGCTACGAGGACGTCCAGGTGCTGCAGCTCGCCGGCATCGACGTGATCTCGACCGTCAACGTCCAGCACCTCGAGAGCCTCAACGACCGCATCCTCGAGCTGACGGGCGTGCGCGTCCGCGAGACGATCCCCGACCAGTTGCTCCTCGACGCCGACGAGGTGGTGCTCGTCAACCTGACGCCCGAGGCGTTGCAGGCGCGCCTGAGGGCTGGGAAGGTGTACCCCCAGGATCGGGTCGAGGCGGCCCTGCTGAACTTCTTCACCACCGCCAATCTCGGGACCCTCCGCGAGGTGGCCCTCCGCGAGGTGGCCGACTCGGTGGACGAGCGCGTGAAGCGCGACACGCCCGGGCCGGGCGTCGTCCTGCAGGGCGCCCCGGCCCCCCTCGTGGAGCGGGTGATGGTGATCGTGCGGCCCGAGCTCGGCGCGCAGCGCCTGACCCGCGCGGCCTGGAGGGCCGCGCGGCGGCTGGGGGCCGAGCTGGACATCGTGATGCCGGAGGGGCGCCTGGACGACGACGCGGCCCGTCAGCGCGACCTCGTCCGGAGCCTGGCCGTCACCCTCGGGGCGCACTTCCTCCCTGTCGCGGAGGAGGATCTGGCGGACGCGGTGGTGAGCATGGCCGAGGAGCGCGGCGTGACCCGTCTGGCGATGGCGACGCCCCCGCGGCGCGGCCTGCCGGGGCGGTTGCGCGGCGACCTCCTGTCGACCCTGCTGGACCGGCTCGAGGGGATCGACATCCTGCTGCTCGCCGACCGGCGCGCGGCCCGGCCCCGGGAGGAGCGATGACGGCGGCCCGGCGCGTCCTCGTCGCGACCGACCACGAGCGCCGCCCCGCGACGGCCCTCTCCCTGGCGGGCGACCTCGCCGCCGGCGGCGAGGTCGTGCTCACGGCGGTGCTGGTGGTGCCGCACGCCCAGCCGCTCGACGCCTCCCTCGACCGCGCCGTCGCGTCGGCGTGCGGGATGCTCGACGAGGCGGAGCGTGCGAGCGACGCGTCCCCTGGGGCCTTCGACACCCGGCTCGTGCGGGCGCGCTCGTTCGCCGAGGGCATCCTCGAGACCCTGGAGGCGGAGCCCTTCGACGTCGTGCTGGTCGAGAAGCGCGACGGCGCCGTCACCCACGACGGCGCCGCCCAGCTCCATACGATCCTCGAGAAGGCGGCGCCGGTCGTGATGCTCGTGCGGCCCGCCCGCCCCGAGTAGGGCGTCCGGCCCCGTCGTTCGGGGGGTGGGGGCCGGCCGGGCCGCTGCTACCGTGGCCCCCCGTGACCGACTGGGTGACCTCCGTCATCGAGGCGGCCGGGTATCTCGGCCTCGCCCTCCTCATGGCGCTCGAGTGCGTCTTCCCGCCGATCCCGAGCGAGGCGATCCTGCCCTTCGCCGGCTTCGTCGTGGCCGAGGGCGGCATGTCCTTCCCGCTGGCCGTCGCCGCGGCCACGGCCGGGTCGCTGGCGGGCAACGTCGCGCTCTATCTCGCGGCCCGCCGGGGCGGGCGGGCGCTGGTCGCGCGCCACGGGCGCCGCGTCGGCGCGACCCCGGAGCGCCTCGAGCGCCTGGAGGCCTGGATGGACCGCTGGGGGGCCGCCACCGTGCTCGTGGCCCGGGCCGTCCCGCTGGCCCGCAGCGCCGTCTCCCTCCCGGCCGGCCTGGCGCGGTTCCGCTTCCTGTCCTTCGTGGTCCTCACGACGATCGGCAGCGCGGTCTGGAACGGCGTCCTGATCGGGCTGGGCTGGGCGCTCGACGACGCATGGCAGAACGTCGAGGAGCGCATGAGCGGCCTCACCGTGGCGGTCCTCGCCGTGGCCGTGGTCGCGGCCGCGCTGGCGGCTCGTCGTGGCCCGCCGCCGGTCCCGGCGCCGGCCCGCGACGGAGCCCTCGTCCTAGGCCGCCTCGGGGGCCGGCTCGACGACGCGCCGGCGCCGCAGCCAGAGCGTGCCCGCCGGCACGGACGCCGAGCAGCCCGGCGACCGCGCCGACGCGCATCACCTGGTCGGCCGCCGACTGGTCGACCGGGCCGTCCGACAGCTCCTCGAGCAGCGTCGCGGCGATCACGGTGGCCAGGGCGGCGCCGATCACGATGGCCGTGAGGGCGATGCCCGACGCCGCGCCGGCCTTCTCCGGCGGCACGGCGGCGAGCGCGCCCTGGTTGACGAGCGCGTAGTTGATCCCGACGCCGAGGCCGAGGATCCCGAAGAGCGGCAGCCAGACCGGCAGCTCGCTGACGAGCGAGACGCCGAGCGCGCCCGCCGCGCCGAGGAGCGCGGCGACCGCCATGAGGAGGCCGACGTCGTAGTGCACGACGAGCCGGCCGGAGAGCGGCCCGGCGAAGGCCGACCCCGGCCGACATGGCCAGGAAGGCGAGGCCCGTCTCGAGCGGGGAGAGGTCCTTCACGTCCTGCAGCCAGACCGTGGCGACGAACACCGACAGCGCCCAGAGGAAGTTCGACAGGAAGCCGCTCAGAGTGACCATGACGAAGGGGTGGCTGCGGAAGGTGGGCAGGTCGACGAGCGGGCTCTCGACGCGCCGCTCCAGCCACACGAACAGGGCCAGCAGCAGGATCGCCGCGGCCAGGCAGCCGATCAGCGCCCCGGGCTCCGACTCGATCCAGGACGGGCCGCGGTCGATGGCGAGCGTGACCGCGACGATCGCCGCGCTGAGGGTCACGACGCCCCGGTAGTCGACGTGCCGCGAGGCGCTCTCGTCGCGCGACTCGCTGCACGAAGATCATGACCATCGCCGCCGCGAGGATCGCGAAGGGCACGTTCACCAGGAAGACCCAGCGCCAGTCGAGCACGTCGGTCAGCACCCCGCCGACCAAGGGGCCGAGCGCGGTCCCGACGGTCGAGACGAGGACCACGACGCCGATCGCGCGCGGCCGGGTCTCGTCGTCGAACGAGTTCCCGACGACGCCCATGCTGGTGGGGAAGAGGATCGCCGCGCCGATCCCCTGCAGCACCCGGCAGGCCACCAGCATGTACTCGTCGTAGGCCAGCCCGCAGAGCAGCGAGGCGCCGCCGAAGACCGCGATCCCGATGAGCAGCGTGCGCTTGCGGCCGAGGATGTCGCCGATGCGGCCGCCCGCCACCATCAGGGCGGCGAAGGAGAGCAGGTACCCGGTCAGGGCCCACTGGATGTCGGTGGTGGAGACGTCGAGGTCGTCCGCCATCTGGGGAATGGCGACGGTCAGCGAGAAGTAGTCGAGCGTCACCAGCACCTGCGCCAGCCCCACCGCGGCGAGGATCAGGAGGCCGGTCCGAGGCAGGCGGGCGGACACGCGCCCATCCTCCCACGCCGCGGCCGGCCCGGCAGGCGCCCCGATGCGACACCCGCGGCTTCGTCGGAGTGGCATCATCGTGCTGTCCGACGAGATGAGGGCGTGATGGCGCGGAGCGGTGGGGGGCGGCGATCGCCGTAGCGAGCGAGCGGGTGGACGTCGCCGTCGTCGGCGCGGGGCCCGCGGGGTCGACGGCGGCCTACCGGCTCGCGGCGGCCGGGGCACGCGTCGTCCTCCTCGACCGGCAGCGCTTCCCGCGCGACAAGCCCTGCGGCGGCGGGCTGACGATGCGCGGCGTCGGGCTCCTGCCGTTCGACGTCTCGCCCGTCGTCGAGGACCGCGTCGACCGGGTGCTGCTGCGGCTGCGCTTCGGGCAGAGCAGCGAGCAGAGCTTCCCCGATCCGATCGCCCTGATGACGCAGCGACGGCGCCTCGACCACTTCCTCGTCGAGCGCGCGGCGGAGGCCGGCGCAGACGTCCGCGACGGGGTGCGGGTGCGGGGCGTCGAGGCCGATGGCGCTGCGGCCATGGTCGTCGACGTCGACGGCGGGCGCCTGCGGGCGTCGGTGGTGCTGGGGGCCGACGGCGCCAACGGCGTCTGCGCGAAGGCGCTCGGGCTCGGCGCCGACCGCGCCTTCGCCATCGCCTACGAGGGCAACCTCGCCGTGGACCGCGAGAGCGCCGGCGGGCATCGCGGCCGCCTGACGCTCGAGATCGGCACCGTGCCCGGCGGCTACGGCTGGATCTTCCCCAAGGGCGACCACCTGAACGTGGGCGTGGGTGGATGGGCCGCCGAGGGGCCGCGCCTCCGCGACCACCTGGCCTCGCTCTGCGCCGAGCACGGCATCGCCCTGGATGCGCTCACCAGCCTGCGCGGGCACCGCCTGCCGATGCGCCGCTCCTGGGGGATGACGGCCCGGGGGCGGGCCGCCGTCGTGGGCGACGCCGCCGGGCTCGTCGACCCGCTGTCCGGCGACGGCATGTTCGAGGCGTTCCTGAGCTCGAAGCTCGCGAGCGAGGCCGCGCTGGACGTGCTCGCCGGCCGGGCCGCCGGGCTGGAGCCCTACCAGGGCCGCCTGCAGCGCGCGCTCGCGGGCCACGTGGCGACGGCCTGGGCGGCGAAGCTCGCGCTCGAGCGGGCGCCGGGCCTCACCTTCCACACGCTGCGCTCGCCGGTGATGCGCCGCTTCGTCGCGGCGCGCCTGGCGCAGTCCCAGCCCCGCCCGGTGCCCGGCAGCGCCCTGCTCGAGCGCTCGGCGCGCCTCGGCCTGGGGGCGGCGGCCCGCTAGACCCCGAGAGCCGGTCGGGCCGCGTCTCGGCAGGTGAGAGAGGTGCGCGCGGCCGACACCTAGGGTGGCTTTCGCGCGCCTCTGAGCGAACGGAGACTCGCCGCATCAAGCCATCACTCCACCGGCCCCCCGGGGCCGCCAGGAGGCTCCGATGCGGCACCTGCACCTCGTCATCGATCTCGACGCCCCCTCGACCGAGTTCCCGCCGACCTGGTCCGAGTTCGAGGCGGCGCGGCAGCGGTTCTTCGCCAGCCTGATCGCCGAGGCCGACATCGCCGGCCGGATCCCCGCGGACGCCGACTCCCCCGAGGAGGGGAAGGGCCCGTGAGCACCGCCGTCCACCCCGCCGCCGCCCCGCGTCCGGCCGCGACCTTGCCGGCGCTCGCCGTGGGCTGCCTCGGCCGCCTGCGGCTCAGCGCCGACGGGGCCGAGCTGCCCTGGCGGCCGGTGCGGCGCGGCCGGGCCGTGTTCCAGTACCTGGTCGCGCACCGCCGCCGGTCCGTCGCACGGGATGAGCTGGCCGAGGTCTTCTGGCCCGGCTCGAGCCCGGGCGCGGCCCGCAACTGCCTCAACACGTCGCTGTCGATCCTCCGCAGCGGCCTGCGCGACGTGCTCGGCGACCTCCCGGTCGTCGTCCACCGCGACGGCGCGTACTGCCTCGAGCCGGGCCTCGACCTGACGGTCAACGCCGAGGAGTTCGAGTCGGCCGCCGACGAGGCCACGCGCCGGCGCCGCGCGGGCGACGTCGAGGGCGCCGCCCGGGCCTACCGCGACGCCGCGGCCCTCTACGCGGGCGACCTCTTCGAGGACGACCCCTACGAGGAGTGGATGACCGTGCAGCGCCGCTACCTCCGCGAGACCTACCTCACGCTGCTCGGCGACCTCGCCGACTGCGAGTCGGCCCTGGGCGACCCCTCCGCGGCGATCGCCGTCTGCCGCCAGGCGCTCCTGGCCGAGCCCGAGCGCGAGGACGTCCACCGGCGCCTGATGCACGCGTACGCGCGCGTGGGCCAGCGCGCCCAGGCGCTGCGGCAGTTCGACCTGTGCGCCGACGCGCTGCGGCGCCGGCTGCGCACCGAGCCGAGCCCCGAGACGCTCGCCCTGCACGCCCGGATCCGGCGGGGAGGGGGGTGATCCGGATGGCACGGATCGTCCGCAGCGAGGCCTCTCCGGCGGCGATCTGGGCGCCCTGCCCGGACTGCTGGGGACAGGGCCGGATCTACTGCCGCGGCGAGGACCGCCGCCTGCTCCCGGTCGCCTGCTACGGCTGCCTGGGCGTCGGCCAGACGCTCCGCCTCCCGCCGCCCTCGACCGAGCCGGAGGGTTCGCGGGGCTGAGTGGTGGTACCGTCCGCCGGATGCGGATGCTGAGGAGAGTGATCGTTCTCCTCGGCGTCGCGCTCGTGGCGGGTGGGTCCGCCTCGGCGTCCGCCCTCGCCGACGTCGACCTGAACCTCGTCAAGGACGCGCGCCGACGGCGGCGGGCACGGTGGCGGTCGGCGGCGTGGCGGCCTTCAGGCTCGACCGTGCAGCAACGCCGGGACGACCCTCGCGACCGGGGTCACGGTCACCGACACGTTCCCGGCGGGCCTGACCCCGGTCGACGTGCCGTCCGAGTGCACGGCGGCCGGGCAGGTGGTGACCTGCGCGCGTCGAGCCAGGCGCTCGGCCAGTTCGACGAGCCCTTCTTCATCCTGCGCGCGCGCGCCGAGCCGGCCGCGGCCGCGAGCGTCGCTCGTGAACGCGCGCGGCCGCGACCGCCGACGAGGCGGACGTCGACACGGCCGACAACGAGGCGTTGCTCGACGTCCCGATCGGCCCCTACTCGGTGCTGGCCGCGACCATGGCGGCGAGCCCGGCCTCGGTCGTCGCGGGGTCCTCGGTGACCTTCACGGCGACGATCCGGAACGAGGGGCCGAGCGCCGGCGGCCGGGGTGCCGCCGGTGGACCTGTTGGAGGGCGGGCCTGCTGCTGCGCTCGGCGACGCCCACCCAGGGCGCGTGCGCCGGGCTCGCCTGCGACCTCGGAGCGATCCCTGCGGACGGCGCGGCGCGGGTCGAGGTCGTCGCGGACGTCGACGTCTCGGTCTCCGGCAGGCGCCTCAGCACCGTCGAGGCCACCGCGGCCAGCCCGAGCTCCTCCGCGCGCGCGGAGGCGGGCGTCGAGGTGGCGCCGCGCTTCGTCACGGCGCAGGGGCCGGGCGGCCCGACCTGGCCGTGACCGTGCGCCCGCCGGCCCGGGCGAGGGAGGGCGTCACCGGCACGTGGGCGCTCGAGGTGGTCAACAGGGGGCCCGGGGCCGCCAGCGGCGTGAGGGTGCGCGGCGCGAGCACCCCGGCCGCGGTGCTGGTCGGCGCGCGCGGGGCGCCGGGCGGGTGCGGCGCCCGCCTCCCGGTGACCTGCGACCTGGGCGCGCTGGCCGCCGGCGAGCGCCGGGTCGTCGCGCTGCGCCTGCGCCCCCGTGCGAGGGGCAGGCTGGCCGTCACGGGATCGGTCGCGGCCGCCGAGGGCGAGACGACCGACGCGAACAACCTCCGCCGGGCGACCCGCGAGGTCGACGCCGGGCGCGCGCGGCTGACGCTGCGGGCCCGGGCGCTCACGGCGCGGCTGCGCCCGGGCGAGCGCGTCGCCGTCCTCATCACGGTGGGCAACCCGAGCCACGTGGCGGCCCGCCGCCTGGAGGTCTGCGCCCGCCCGCCCGGCGCCCGCCGCACATGCTGGACGCTCGCGGCGATGCGGCCCGGGGGGTCCCAGACCTATCGCGTGGCCGCGACTGCGCAGGGGCCGGGGGTGGCCGCGACCACGGCGACTGCGCGCGCCGCCAACGCCGCTCCGGCCGCCGCGCGGGCGACCGTGCGCGTCATCAGCCCGTGAGCCCCTCCAGCGGGACGTCCTGGTCGGCCAGCCGGTCCGGGTCGACCGCGGCGCGCGACCGGATCAGAGCCTGCACGTGCTCGTTGACGTCCCAGACGTTGATGTTCATGCCGGCCATCACGGCGCCGTCGTCGCCGAGCCAGAAGACGACCGCCTCGCGCGCGGCGAGGTCGCCGCGCACGACGATGCGCGCCTCGGGGTCGGCCAGGCCCGAGTACTCCATGCCCACGTCGTACTGGTCGGAGAAGAAGTAGGGCAGGCGCTCGAAGGGCTCCGTGCGGCCGAGCATCGCGCGCGCCGCCGCCGGGCCCTGGTTGACCGCGTTGGCCCAGTGCTCCACCCGCACGCGGCGCCCGTAGAACGGGTGCTCGGCGTTGGCGATGTCGCCGGCCGCGAAGACGTCGCCGCCCGCCCGCAGGGTCGCGTCAACCAGGACGCCGTTGTCAACCGCGAGCCCGGCGGCCTCGGCGAGCGCCGTGCGGGGCGCCGCCCCCACGCCGACGAGCACCGCCGCGCACTCGACGGTCCGGCCGCCCGCGAGCCGGACGCGCTCCGCGCGGCCGTCCCCCTCGATCGCCTCGACCCCGGTGCCCGTGAGGAGCTCCACGCCGTGGTCCCGGTGGACGTCGGCGTACATCCGCCCGACCTCGGCGCCGAGGACGGTCTGCAGCGGCACGGACTGCTGCTCGACCATCGTCACCTCCATGCCGCGCGTCCGGGCCGAGGCGGCGGCCTCCGCGCCGATCCAGCCCGCCCCGATCACGAACAGGCGCCCTCCGGCGGCGATCACGTCGCGCAGGCGGTCGCAGTCGTCGAGGGTCCTCAGCACGTGGACGCCATCGAGGTCGGCGCCCGGGATCGGCAGCCGGCGCGGCTCGGAGCCGGTCGCCAGGAGCAGGCGATCCCAGCCGAGCGTCTCGCCGTCGCTCAGCGTCGCGGTGTGGCCCTCGGGGTCAACCGCCGTGACCTCGCGCCCGCGGAGGAGCTCGACCTCCTGCTCGGCGTAGAAGCCCTCGGGGTGGACGTAGACCGAGTCCCGCTCCGCCCCGTCCTGCAGGTAGCCCTTGGAGAGCGGCGGGCGCTCGTAGGGCCGGTGCGGCTCGGCCCCGACGAGGATGACGCGCCCGTCGAAGCCCTCCTCGCGCAGCGTCTCGGCGGCCTTCGCCCCCGTCAGGCTCGCCCCCACGATCAGGAAGGTCGGTCGCTCGGCCATCCCGCGCCTCCTCGCTCCGGCGGTCGAGCGTCAACCCTAGTGGGGGCGCGGCCCGCCCGCCTCTATCCTCCCTCGGTGAGCGGGATCCGGTCCTGGGCCAGGACGGCCCGGTCGGTGCCGCTGGTGGCGATCACCCGGACCTCGACCTCGGCCTCTCCGGGGAAGTCGTCCGGGTCGATGCGGACGGCGGGGTCGGCGAGGTCGAGGCCCACCGTGCGCCACGTGGCGCCCCCGTCGGAGCTCGCCTGCACCAGGTAGCGGCGCTCGGGCGAGGGCCCCGGGGCGTCCCACTCCACGACCACCTCGTCACCGGCCCCGCCGCCGACCCGGCGGAGGCCGGGCGCGGAGGCGTCCCCCGGCCCGGCGGCCGGCGCGGCCGGGCCGCCGATCGGGCGGCTGTCGAGCACCGTGTCGCCGAGCCGCAGCTCGATGCGGCGAGCCTCCGGCGCGGCCGGCAGGACGGCGTCGATCGTCCCGGTGCGGTCGTCGTCGGGCTCCTCGCAGGCGCTCGGCTGGAAGCGCACGGGCTGCTCGACGAGCGTCTGCCCCTCGGCGGTCATGAGGATGACAGAGAACGGCTCCCGGCCGGCCTCGTCGTCGGGCGGCGAGGGCTCGGACGAGGCCGGGAGGACGGCCGTCAGGGTCCCCGTCGAGCGCGTGAGGTTGGCGGCCGCGATGACGTGGATCCCGGCCACCTCGTCACCGGGTCCGGCGCTCGCGTTCCCGGGCGGCCCTCCGGCGCCGAGGGCGTCCTCGGCGGCCAGCCGGGTGCGGATGCCGTCGTACGTGAAGGAGCTCAGCCACTGGTTGTCACAGTAGGTCATGACGTCGTGCCAGGCCGGGCCCGGCAGCGCGCGCATGGGGATGGCGAAGGCCGGGTCGCCGACGTCGAGGCCCACGAAGCGGCCGTCCGCGTTCGAGAGCTGGCCGTTGGCGTACGGGTAGGGGCCGCCTCCGACGGCGCCGCAGAACTCGGCGTGGCGCCGTCCGAAGGTGTGCCCGAGCTCGTGGCCCGTGTACCAGTCGCCGTAGGACCCGTCCGCGTCCCAGCCGAAGGTCAACGAGCCGGTCGGGCCGGAGGCGACCGTGCCCGGCGCCGGCCCCGACGGGATCCCCGAGGCCAGGCCGCGCATGAAGCCGCCGGCGTCGTCGACGAGGCCGTAGTAGTGGGTGCGCCGGTCGGTCCCGGCGGCGACGTCGACCGCGCGCAGGGCGATCAGGGTGGCGTTGATCTCGGAGGCGTCGAAGGGCGCCGCGTGGGGGGCGTCGATCGTGGTCGTGGTGAGGCTCACGCTCGCGACGGGGTAGGCGCGCCGCAGCCACGACCGGATCAGGTCGATGTCCAGGGCCGACGCCAGGTGCGTCGCCGTCGATCCGGCCTGCGTGTAGCGGATCTTCGCGATGTGGATCCTCAGCGGCGCGGCGGGCGCGAACGTCACCGTGGTGTCCGGGCGGGGCGCCAGCGGCAGGTAGCCGGCCGCGGTCCGGGCGCTGCCCAGCCGGATCGCGATCGTGCCCGTGGCGAGGCTGGCGGGCAGCACGAAGTTCAGGCTGTGGCCCAGCTCGTGGCGCCGGCTGAGGAGCGCGGCCAGCGACGACCCCGACCGCGACGGGTCGAGCGCCGCCGGTCCGATCGGGGCGATGCCGTACCAGGGCCCCGAGGGCGCGCGCCCCACCCTCAGGACGCCGCGGACCGACGCGGGCCCCGCCGCATACGAGAGGTACACCCGCACGACCGTGCGCTTCCCGGCGACCAGCGGCACCGAGTTGAGGTGGTCCTGGACGGCCTGGGTGACCTCGATGCCGTCGACGACGACCTGGGCCGGGCCGGCGGCCTCGCCGGGCGAGGCGGCCTCGCCGGCGATCCGCTCCAGCAGGTCGTCGGGTGCCGGGCGTCCCATGGTCCCTCCCGGGGTCGTGATCGGCTCGGGGCGATCATCCGCCCGAGACGCCCCAGGCCGCAACGGGGCCCGAGCGCGGACCTCGTCCTAGGATCAGGGAGTGGACGACGAGATCGAGGTGCGCGACAACCCCGAGGCGGGCCGCTACGAGGCGATCGTCGCCGGCCGGCTGGCCGGCTACGCGGCTTACCGGTCCCGGCCCGGGGCGCTGGCCTTCACCCACACCGACGTCCTCCCCCGGTGGGAGGGGCGCGGCATCGGCAGCCGCCTGGCGCGGGCCGCCCTCGACGACGCCCGCGCCCGGGGGCTGAGCGCCATCCCGCGCTGCCCGTTCATCGCCGCCTGGATCCGTCGTCACCCCGAGTACGAGGACCTCGTGCCGGAGGAGGAGCGGGGGCTGCTCGACGGGCGAGGGCTGAGCGACCTCAGCCCTCGAGGAAGGACACGACCTCGGAGACGAACAGCTCGGTGGCCGTGTCCATGGCGGTGTGGCCCTGGCCGGGCATCGTGACGATCCGGCTGTCCGGCAGCGCCGCGTCGGCCCTTGTGACCGCCTCCTTGAAGGGCTCGCGCGTGGCGTCGCCCTGCAGGAGCAGCGTCGGCACGGCCAGGTCGCCAAAGGCCGCGGGGTCGAACCGATGCTCGCCGACCGCTCGGAGCTCCCGGGGAATGGTGTGCGCCGCCGCAAGGCGCGCGCTCCACGCGGGCTGCGTCCGCATGACCTCGATCTGCTCCGGCCGGACCCCGGCCACCTCGGCCATGAAGACGCCCATGAAGCGGTCGCGATCGCCGTCGGCGAGCAGCGCCTCGAGCCGGGCGAGGGCGTCGCCGGTCGGGACCGCCCCCTTCCCCGGCGGCTCGTAGAGGACGAGCGCGCGCAGCGGCCGGGCGAGGAGGGCGCCCTCGAGCGCGCAGAGGGCGCCGAAGGAGTGCCCCAGCACGCACGCCCCCTTCCCGGCGTGGTCGGCGACGGCGGCGACGTCCTCGTACTCGCGCGCGATGGCGTAGTCGCGCGCGTCGCCGCTCTCGCCCCGCCCGCGGCGGTCAACGGCCAGGACGGTGAAGCGCTCCGCGAGGGCCGGCAGCACGGGGGCCCACCGGGCGTGGTCCGCCGCGGTGCCGTGGACCAGGACGAGCGGCGGCCCCTCTCCGGTGCGCCAGACGGCGATCGGCGTGCCGTCGGCCGAAGGGACGGTCTCCAGCGTCGGTGCGCTCATCTCATGCACCTTTCGGACTCCGGCCGTGACCCTACGACCGAGCCGCCGACGCGGGCAAGCGCACGTGGCCTGGTCCGCCGCCCGCCGAGCGCCCACGCGCCACCGCGCGCCGCAGGCTGATGAGCGTCGCGCCACGACCACGAGCGGAAGCGGCCACCAGGCCGACACCCCGGCCAGCACCAGCACCCAGCTGGCGAGGAGGGCGAGGCCGATCGCGGCGGCGATCGTCCAGTCGTCGCCCAGGATGAAGTCGACCCAGAACCCGAGGAATGCGCGAAGGGCGCGGATCATCTTCAGGCGGGCTCCCCGCCCATGGCGGGCTCGGCGTCGGCGCTCGCAGGGGCGGCCCGCCAGCGGCGCACCAGCGCGAGCATGCCCAGAGACGCGGCGAGGTAGAGGACCGCCAGCCAGGCGAGGGCCCACTCCTCGGCTGGCCAGTGGGCGCCGACCCCTTCCACGGCCCAGAAGGTGCCGAAGGTGGTGAGCATCGCCCCGACGACGAGCTGCATCGTGCGCCGCGGGATCCGGGCGAGCAGCGGGTAGGTGAGCGCGCCCAGCGCGGAGAAGGCCACGACCGCCACACCGGCGCCGGCCGCCGCCGACCACAGGTCCTCGCTGCGGCGCCCAGTGCAACCACGATGACCGCGATCTCGAGCCCCTCCAGGGAGACCCCCTTGAACGAGAGGACGACGGCGGTCCAGTCCAGGCGCCCCTCGGGCGCGGGCGGCGCCTCCTCGATCTCCTCGTAGCCGACGCCGCCGGCCATCCAGCCCTCGCGCGAGACGCGCAGCACGCCCTTGCGCAGCCACCCCAGGCCGAAGACCAGCAGCAGGCCGCCGACGACCAGGCGCAGCGGCTGGAGCGAGACGTCCTCGAGGGCGGGCCCGAGGACGCCGACAAGCGCGACCAGGATGAGCAGGCCGCAGGCAGCCCCCAGCAGCGACGCCCGCCACGAGCGGGCGACGCCGACGGCGACAACGATCGCGACCATCTCGATCACCTCGATCGCCGCCGCCAGAAGGGCGCTGGCGAAGACGGCACCGTTCACGGGCCGGGGAGGATAGTCACCTCCGCCGCCCCGGCGCGCGGCGCGGCCACGATGCGATCCTTACCCGCGATGCGCTGGGCGACCTTCGACTGCTACGGCACCCTCATCGACTGGGACGGCGGGGTGGGCGCCGAGCTCACGCGCCTGTTCGGCGCCGAGCGCGCTCCGGAGCTCCTGGCCCGCTACCACGCCGCCGAGCCGGAGGCTGAGGCCGAGAGCTACCGGAGCTACGCCGACATCATGGCGCGTTCGCTGGCGCGCGCGGCGCGCCACGCCGGGCTGGCCGTGCCGGAGGGGGAGGAGGGCTCCCTGGCGCGCGCCCTCCCGGCCTGGCGGCCCTTCCCCGAGGTCCCGGCCGAGCTGCGGGAGCTCCGCCGGCGCGGATGGCGCCTGGCGGTGCTCTCCAACTGCGACCACGAGCACATCGAGGCGTCCGGCCGGGCGCTCGGCATCGCCTTCGACGCGGCCGTGGTCGCGCAGGACGTGCGCTCCTACAAGCCGGCCCGTGCCCACTGGGAGCGGTTCTTCGCGATCACGGGCGCCGAGCGGGATCGCCACGTCCACGTGGCGGCCAGCCTCTTCCACGACATCCGCCCGGCGCGGGACCTCGGCCTGAGGAGCGTCTGGATCAACCGCGCGGCGGAGCGTCCCACGCCGCGTCCGGACCGGGGAGCTGCCGGACCTCCGGGGCCTGGCGGACGCGCTCGACGAGCTGGTGGCACCGGCCTGAGGGACGGGTCGGGCCGTTCGCCGGGCGGTCACCTCGAGCCACGGCCACAGGGGCCGGCGCGCGGCGATCGACCCGACCCGGTACGCGGCGCCCCGCAGCCCGCGACACATCGCCTGCCACGACGTCCGCGTCGGGAGCCCCGCCGAGGAGAACTCCTGGCCGTCCACCCGCTCGACGAGCATGCCGTGCTCCTCGATCGCCCGGGTCAGGCCGGCGGCGGAGAAGGACGTGGCGTAGGGGACTCCGAGCAGTGCGTTCGCTTGCGCGACAGAGGCCAGGAGCCGGCCGCCGCGCGAGGCGTAGAGGAGCCGCACGAAGTCCGCGTTCGGCGTCCGGATCACCAGCGTCCCGTTCGGACGCAGGACCCGGGCCGCCCCCGCGAGTATGCGCGCGTGATCGGGCAGCTGCTCGAAGCAGTTCAGGATCCAGACCCCGTCGAACTCGCCGGCCTCGAAGCGATCGGGATCGAACGGCTCGCCGCTGATGTCCAGGCCGCGCGCCTCGCAATGGGCGACCACGTCGGGGTTGATGTCGATTCCCGTCACGCGACAGCCCGCCTCGTGGGCGAATTCGAGGAAGGCCCCGCTGTAGCTGCCGATCTCGAGTAGCCGGGCACCGGCGACGACCCCTCGCGCGCGGAGGCGGCCGGCGTTCCGCGCGAGCTCGGCCCGCCCCCGACGACAGAGCTCGTCGAGCACACCCTGTCGATAGCGACATCGCGCGTACCGAGCCTCGTCGTCGCGCCTCGCGAGGGATCCCTGAACGCGCTCCCGCACGCCCGGCACCGGTAGACGGCTCTGGCCTGATCGTGGACGAACCCGTCGAGGCCTCGGCGCGCCCGCGCGAGGTCGCGCCCGATCGCCTCGGCGGTGCACAGCAAGGACGCGGACGACGCGCGACACACGACGCAGCGGCGGGGGGAGAGATCGTGCCCAAGGCTGCCCACGCCCCCTCATACCCTGCCCTCGCGGTCCCGGCAACCTCGTGCGACCCGAGGAGGAGGAGGAGGGGGGCGAGATCACAGGGTCCTCCAATCCCTCGACGTCGCGATATGTTCGGCCGGACCGCAGATCCGGGATGGAGCACGATGGCGCACGGCGAGCTGAGTGGGCTCCTCGAGCGGAGTGTGGAGCTCGACGTGATCCGAGCCGGCGCCGAGGCGGTGGCCGCCGGCGAGGGGTGTGCGGTCGTCGTGGAAGGACCCGCGGGGATCGGCAAGACCGCGCTCGTCGCGGCGGCCCGCGCCTGCGCGGACGAGGCGGGGCTGAAGCCGCTGGGCGCCCGCGCCACCGAGCTGGAGCGGGCGTTCGGCTACGGCGTCGTGCGGCAGCTGCTCGAGCCCGCCGTTCACGACGGCGCCGGCACGGCGGTCTTCGAGGGCGCGGCGCGCTATACGGCGGCGCTGCTCGACGTCCCACTCGCGGAGCCCGCCCCCCTGCCGCTCGCGCCGGAGGGGGCGTTCGCCGTCCTGCACGGCCTCTACCGCCTCACCGTCAACCTCGCCGACAACCAGCCGCTGGCGCTGCTGGTGGACGACGCCCAGTGGGCCGACGGCGCGTCGCTGCGGTTCCTCGCCTACCTCGCGGGGCGGCTCAGCCGCACGCCGGTGATGCTGGTGGTCGCCGCCCGGCCGCTCGGCGAGCCCGGCGGCGCCGCGGTCGCCGAGCTGCTGGCCGAGGGCGGTGCGCCTGCGCCGCTGCAGCCCAAGGCGCTCAGCGACGACGCCTCGGCGAGGCTCGTGCGGACCGCGGTCCCCGAGGCCTTGGCGCCCCTCTGCCGCACCTGCCACGAGCTGACCGGCGGGAACCCGTTCTTCCTGCGCGAGCTCGCGGGCGCGCTGCACGAGGCCGGCCTCGATCGCGCCGACGACGTGCTCGGCGCGGCGCCCGACGGCGTCGTCGCGTCGGTCCGGGCGCGGCTCGCCCGCTTTCCCGGGCCCGCCCGGCGGCTCGCCGGCGCGGCCGCGATCCTCGGAGACGGCGCGCTCGTCCGGCACGCCGCGGCGATCGCGGAGCTCGACGACCGCGAGGCCGCCGAGGCGGCCGACGCCCTGCGCGCCGGCCGGATCCTGACCGAGGGCCGCGCCCTCCAGTTCGTGCACCCGATCATCCGGAGCGCGGTCCACGGCCAGCTCTCGTCCGCCGAGCGCTCGGCCGGCCACGAGCACGCGGCGCGCATTCTGGCCGCAGAGGACGCCGCCCCGGAGCGGGTGGCCGCGCATCTGCTCGCAACCGAGCCGCGCGCCCGCGACTGGGTGTGCGATCGGCTCCGCGAGGCCGCTCGGGGTGCGCTGCCGCGCGGCGCGCCCGACGCGTCGGTCGCCTACCTGCGCCGCGCGCTCGAGGAGCCGCCGCCGCACGACAGCCGCCCCGCCGTGCTGCTCGAGCTCGGGCTCGCGGAGTCGCTCACGCTCGACATGGAGCCGGCGATCGAGCACCTGCGGCGCGGCGTCGAGACGACGGAGGACACCGTCGCGCGGCTCTACGCGGCACGCACGCTCGGGGCGATCGTCGGGATGCGCAGCCCGTCGCACGCGGTCGAGATCGTCGAGCGCGCGCTCGCCGCCAGCCCCGATGCGGACCCCGCGCTGGCCCTTCACATCGAGAGCCACATGCTCAGCATGGCCCGCTTCGCCCTGACCTCTCGTCGCGCCACCTTCGAACGCGCCGCTCGGCTGCGCGAGCGCGTCGAGGCCGGCGAGCTCGGCGGCCCGATGGAGCTCACGGTCGCCGCCACCGAGGTCACGATGGCCGGCGAGTCGGCCGAGCGCGCCGCGGCGCTGGCGGCGCGGGCGATCGAGGGGCTGCGGGCCGACCCGATCCTGGCGGTGGTGGTGGGGTTCGCGGTGCACAGCCTGACCGTGGCCGACCGCCTCGACGAGGCCGACCGAATCCTCTCGGCGACGGTGGACGACGCCCGCAGGCAGCGCGCCAACTACCGCGTCGGCCCGCTGCTCGCATTCCGCGCCGACGTACGCTTGCGCGCGGGAGCGCTCCGCGACGCCCAGGCCGACGCCGAGGCCGCGCTCGCGGCCTACGCGCACGCCGGCCGGTTGAGCGTCCTCGGGGCGACCGCGATGCTGGTGCAGGCGCTCGCCGAGCGCGGCGAGACCACGGCGGCCGAGGCTGCGCTGGAAGCCGCCGACGCGCACGGCCCGCCCGAGGAGATCGGCGACGCCTACACCGGCACGGTGGTCCTGAACGCCCGCGCTCGGCTGCGCCTCGCGCAGGGCGACGCGCCTGCCGCGCTCGCCGACCTGCTCGAGGTCGAACGACGCCAGGAGGCGATGCGCGAGCCGAACCCCGCCTGCATGGACTGGCGCTCGCAGGCCGCCCTGTCCTACGCCGCGCTCGACCAGGCCGACCAGGCGCGCGCGCTCGCCCAGGAGGAGGTCGAGCTCGCCCGCCGCTTCGGCGCTCCCCGCGCGCTCGGGATCGCGCTGCGCACGCTCGGCGTGGTCGGCGACGAACTCGAGCATCTCACCGAGGCGGTGGACGTGCTGGCGGACTCACCGGCTCGGCTCGAGCACGCACGCGCGCTCGCCGACCTGGGCGTCGCGCTCCGGCACCGCCGCCGCGTCATCGAGGCGCGCGAGCCGCTCCGGCACGCGCTCGATCTCGCGCTCCGCTGCGATGCCGCGCCGCTCGCCGAGCGCGCGAGGACCGAGCTGCTGATCGCCGGCGCGCGGCCGCGCCGGCCGCAGCTCACCGGGCTCGACGCCCTGACGACGAACGAGCGGCGGGTCGCCTCGCTCGCGGCGGAGGGACGCTCGAACCGGGAGATCGCCCGGGCGCTCCACGTGAGCCACAAGACCGTCGAGAAGCACCTGACGGCCGCCTACCGCAAGCTCGGGGTGGGCACGCGCCGGGACCTGCCGGGGGCGCTCGCAAAAGAGTAGGGCTCCCTCCCCATAACCCCGCGCCTCGCGTCGCGGCGATGGTGCGTCCCATGTCCAGGAAGGCCGTCGGCATCGTCGCGCTCCTCGCGGCGCTTTCCGGCCTCGTGCCGGCGGCGAGCGCGCAGCCGGGCCCCGTCCAGGCGTGCACACCGATGGCAACCCCCGCCGGGATCGTCCGTCCGGAGCGCATCTGCCGGTCGCCGGACGAGCTCGACGCGCTCCTGCGCTCGACGTACGTCGGCCGGGTCGTCATCCCTCGAGATGTGCAATGGGAGATGCGCGCGGGCGACGGGCGCCCCCTGGGGTCCATCCCCGTGCGTTCGGGCATCGAGCTCGTGGGCCAGCGCGGCGACCTGGGGAGCCGCCCGCTGTTGTTCACCGACCATCGCGCCGAGGGCTTCACGCTCTTCCAGGTGAACGGCAGCGACGTGCGCATCGAGGGCCTTCACCTGCGTGGTCCCTACCGCCCGGAGGACCGGAAGAAGGACCTCGAGGGCGTCGAGGCGATCTCCGTGACCCAGGACGCCGCGAGCTGGTTGCCGGGGACACCCCCGCCCGGCCCGATCGGCCGCAGGATCACCGTGGCCGACAACGAGATCGAGGGGTTCACGGACGCCGTCGGCGTCCGCGGGACGATCTTCGCCGACGATCCGGCGTCCTATCACAAGCCTTGCGCCCCCGCGCCCGAGTGCCCGTATCCCCTGTACACCGACGCGGCCCTCGTGAGGGTCGAGCGGAACTACCTCCACAACAACGCCGTGAACGGCGGCGGCTACGGGGTCGTGGTTGACGGAGGGTCCTACGCGACGATCGAGGGGAACGTCTTCGAGTACAACAACCACGCGGTCGCCGCCAGCGGGCAGGCCTACAGCGGCTACGTCGCGCGCTTCAACTACGTGCTCCAGGGCGCGCTGACCTACGGGGATGACGACACCTACTCCCAGAGCTTCGACGTGCATGGCAGGCGCGGTGCGGCCGAGAAGAAGTACGTGGGCGGCCCGGCCGGGACGTACTTCGACGTCTCCCTGAACACGGTGCTCGGAGCCCAGCGGTACGGCTTCCTGGGGCGCCTCACGCGAGCGGCCTTCGCGCTTCGGGGCCGGCCCGCGGAGGGCGCGTACTTCCGCGACAACGTCCTCGTCCACGACGGCTTCGACGAGGCCGTGAAGCTGAGGAGCGGTGACGACGGCAGCCTGGACGACGATCGGCCCAGCACCTTCAACCTCCGCGCCGGGGGGAACCGCTACGAGACCGACCAATCGGCCGAGCTCGCGGCGGGCGACTTCGACGGGGACGGCCGCACGGACGTCTTCGTCGCCAACGGCACGGCCTGGTTCTTCTCCCGCGCGGGCATCAGGCCGTGGGAGTTCCTGCGCGCGTCGACCAAGCGCACCGGTCAGCTCGCCTTCGCCGACATCGACAACGACCGCGCCACGGACGTGCTCTACCGGGATCCCGCCGGCAACCTGGGCTACGTCCCCAGAGGGGGAACGGCGCCACTGGTCCCGCTCACCACCTCTCCGGTGCCCGTTGCCGACCTGCGCTTCGGAGACTTCGACGGGGACGGCCTGACCGACATCTTCCGCACCGTCCGCGGCCAGTGGTCGGTCTGGTACGGGAGCGCGCGCGCCTGGCGACCGGCGCAGACCTCCTCGAAGGCGATCTCGGAGCTGCTCTTCGGCGAGTTCGACGCGGTGCGCGGCACCGACGTCGTCGGGGTCAACGCCGCCGGCTGGCAGCAGTCGAGCGGCGCCACCCGGGGGTGGGCCCGGCTCAACGGGCGGCTCACGCGCTCGTTCTCCTCGGCGGTCGCGGCCGACTTCGACGGCAACGGCAGGACCGACATCGCGATCGGCGACGGCCAGACGTGGCGCTACAGCCGCGACGGCCGGGGCCGGCCTCACGTCGCTCCGCCGCGGCGCCCCGAACCCCCCGTACCCGCCGCTGAAGCGGCTGCTCATCGGCCGCTTCGACGGCGGCCCGCGTGCCGGCGTCGTGAGCCTGGGCCTGAGGCGCCGGGTCGTCGGCTTCGGTCGCGACGCGCGCGTGGTGTTCGGCCCCGGCGAGCGGCTACTCATCTGGCCGGGCCTCGGCAGCGGCGAGGCCTTCCGCCTGCGCTCCGAGCAGAACATGCGATGAGGCGGGGCGCGCTCACGACGCTCGCGCTCGCGGCCCTCGGCGCCGAACGGCTCCTGGGCCAGGGCGGGCGCGATCGCCTGATCGGGGGGCCCGGCGCCGACCCCCTCCGCGGCGGGGCGGCCCGCGACGCCTGCCTGGGCGGCGGCGGCCGCTACCGCGCCGCCTTCGACACGCGGCGAGGCCTCTGATGCCCGGGGCGAGGAGCCGCCTCGTCATCGCCCTGACGCCGGGCATTGGTAAGCGGCGCCTAAGAACGGCGGCATACCGTCGTCCCCCGATGCCACCAGACGCCCCGATCCCCGGAGGGGGACCCAAGATGCGGACCGGCGGACGCGCCCGTCGGCTGACGAGGGCGATGCTCTGGCCGCTGGTGGCCGCCGCCCTGTTCGCGGGCGCGGGCCCCGCCGGGGCCTACTACACGGGACCCCACGCCGACATCACCGAGGACGCGATGACCGCCGAGGGCTTCGGGCCCAACGCGGTCGGCGTGGCGCAGGTCAACAACTGGTTCGTCAACTTCTACGAGAACGACACCCAGAACCCGTTCTCCGGGCACGCCGACATCGACGCCAGGCTGGGCGCGTTGGCCCTCTTCACCGAGGACTGGTCGGACGAGCTGGTCGCCGCGGCCGAGCGCGGCCACTTCGACAGCTCCACGCCGGGGCTCTCCAACACGGCCGGGGTCACCCACGAGTGGGACCGGCTGCGGCGGGTCACCTGGACCCTGTCCCGCGAGGCCTGCGCGAAGGGGGACCCCCTGCAGCTGCTCGGCGTGCTCGGCATCAGCCTGCACCAGGTGCAGGACTTCTACACCCACACGAACTGGATCGAGCCGAAGAACTCCGGGGGCGCCGAGGTGCCGCTCGGCTCCGACGGCCCCGGCTGGCAGGCGCGCGGCTTCGGCAGCAGCCCCACCTGGTTCGATGTGCCGGCGGCCGAGCGCGAGAAGGTCACCGTCTACACGGCCAGCACGCCCGGACACGAGCGCAAGCACGGCGAGTGGGACGGCAGCGAAGAGGGCGTCGCGAGCGACGGCAACACGACCCTGTCGGGCACGATGGCGAAGGACTGGCACGGCCGGCCGCTCTACCTGCAGTCGGCGATCGCCGCCTACTTCGCCACGCGCCAGTGGCTGCGGGCCGTCCGCTCGTGGGTCGCCGACGAGGCCTGCTGGGCCCGCGCCCAGCGCTACTCCGAGCGCCTGCGCGACCTGCGCCACGACGAGGCCGGCTCGTTCGGGATCTCCCTCTACGCCGGGCGCTGGCAGGGCCAGGGCGATCCGACGTTCGGCCCCGTGCCGGGGCGCGGCGGCAGCCTGCCGAACCTCCGCGCGGTCGTCACGAGCTACTTCAAGCCCGGCGCCGTCCCCTTCGTGCTGCGCGGGCGCACTCTGTTCCGCCGCCGCTTCGAGGACCTGGTCCTCCGCATGGCGGACTTCAACCCGGACGGCCAGATCGCGCCGGTGCCCTCGAGCCAGGACCTCCAGCGGGCGATGCGGATCGTGATCCTGCGCGTGCTGCATATGCGCGGTATCGACCTGGGCGATCCCGGCCCATTCGAGGCCGACATGTACGCGCGGGCCCGGATCGCCGGCCAGCCGTTCGCCTCGGCCGTGATCCACGGCGAGGACAGCTTCTCCTTCCCAGACCCCCACGAGCCCTCCACCTGGCTGAAGGCCGTCCCGGCGGTGCCCGGCGAGGGCGAGCCCGTGGAGTCGATCGAGGTCGAGGTCACGACCGGCGACGTGCGCTTCGCCGGCACCGACGACGACGTCTGGCTCAGGCTCGGACGGCGCCTGCGCTTTCCCCTCGACAAGCGGCTCTACGACGACTTCGAGCGCGGCGACCGCGACACCTACAGCGTGCCGATCGACGGGGCGGTGGCCGACGGCATGCGCGTCGGCGACATCACCCAGGTGCAGATCGAGAAGTCGCGCGACGGCGTCGCAGGGGGCTGGCGGCTCGCGGGCGTGCGGCTCCGCGTGAACGGCCGGGTGATCTACAGCAACCGGAGCGTCGCCCGCTGGCTCGAGAACCGCCGCCGCACGTGGACCGCGCCCGACTTCGTGCCACGCGGCCCCCGCGGCGCCAAGATCCCGGTGTCGCTACGGCTCGGCGAGGACGACTACCTCTTCGGCGACGACGACGCGGGCGACATCAACCCCTACGACCGCCGCCGCACCGTGTCGATCGGCTACGCCCCGGGACCGCCCCTCGAGCGCCGGACCACCGGCGGCGGCCTGCTCGGAGGGCGCCTCGACGACGGCGGCGAGGCGACGGTGCGCTACCGCCTGGAGACGATCACGCCCGAGCCGATCCGGCTCGCCCCGCCCCCGCCGCCTCCACCGACTCCGCCGCCCCCGCCGCCCCCGCCGCCCGACCTCGTGGTCACGGCGTTCACCTCGGCAGCGTGACGGTCACGAACCTCGGGCCCGGCCCCGCCGGCCCGTTCCGCCTCCGGGCCGGCAACGCGATCACCACGGTCTTCCAATCCTTCGCAGGGCTCGGCGCCGGGGCAACCGAGACGCGCGCGCTCAGCCCCCCGCTCACGTGCACGGCCACTCACATCGCGATCGTCGACGACCTCGAGCAGGTGGCCGAGACCAACGAGGTCAACAACGTGAGGGAAGTGGAGCCGGCGATCTGCTGACCCCCCGACACCGCGCCCGTGGGATCTCAAGAGGCTTTCGGAGAGTGTCACAGCTTCGGGCGGTACACCTCGCGGCACTCGCGCTCGCGGCCCTCGCGCTGGCGCTCTCAGTCGGCCTCGCGCTCGGCGCGCCCGCCGAGCTGGACACGAGCTTCGACGGCGACGGCAAGCGGACGATCGACTACGGCGGCGCCGACAGCGGGCAGGCCGTGGCCCTGCAACCGGACGGCAAGATCCTGGTCGCCGGTTACGGCGGCTCCAACACGGCCATGACGGTCACGCGCCTGAACCCCGACGGCTCGCTCGACAACAGCTTCGACGGCGACGGCACGGCCGGGGTGGACCAGGACGGCGACGAGCGCGCCTACGCGCTCGCCCTCCAGCCCGACGGCAAGATCGTCCTCGTCGGCGAGACGAGCCCGCTGATCGGCTTCGGGCCGGACATCGCCGTCGCCCGGCTCAACTCCGACGGCTCCCCCGACGCCGGCTTCAACGGCACCGGCGTGAGGCTCATCGACTACGGGCTCAGCTTCGACCAGGGCCGCGCCGTGGCGCTGCAGCCGGACGGCAAGATCCTCGTCGCCGGCTACGGCGGCCCCGACACCGCGATGATGGTCACCCGCCTGAACCCGGACGGCTCGAACGACACAAGCTTCGGCATGGGCGGCACGAGCAGCGTCGACCTCGGCGTGATCGAGCGGGCCCATGCGGTGGCGCTTGTGCCGGACGGCAAGATCGTCGTCGTCGGCGAGAGGAGCGCCACGACCGGCCCCTCGTCAGGGGTGAACGTGGTCGTCGCGCGGCTCGGCCCCGGCGGCGCCATCGACCGGGACTTCGGGTCCAACGGGACGAGGATCATCGACTACGCCGGCGGCGCCGACAGCGGTCAGGCGGTGACGTTGCAGCCTGACGGGAAGATCGTCGTCGCCGGCTTCCTGACGGGCCTCGGCGGCCGCGACGTGGCGGTCACGCGGCTGAACCCGGACGGCTCGAACGACATCAGCTTCGGTAACGGCGGCAGCACGGACCTCGACTTCGGCGCCACGGACGACGCCAACGCGGTGGCGCTCCAGCCAAACGGCAAGATCGTGGTCGCGGGCCGCACGGGCGGCGGCGTCGCCTTGCCGGGAACGTCGCAATCGGCCGCCTCCAGCCGGGCGGCTCGCCCGACACCACCTTCGACTTCGACGGACGGCGCACGGTCGACGTCGGCGGCAACGACGCCGGCTTCGGGCTTGCGCTCCAGCCGAACGGGAGGATCGTCGTCGCCGGCGAGACCGACGCCAACGTCGCGGTCGCGCGCCTCGAGGGCGACCCGCCGCCGCCTGGAGGGGGTGCCGGCTCCGGACCCGGTCCCGTCGGGTCGGTCGGCGGCAGGGCGGTGCCACGGTGTGCCGGGCAGCGGGCGACGATCGTCGGCACCTCGCGGCGCGACGTCCTGCGCGGCACTCCGCGCCCCGACGTGATCGTGGCCCTGGGCGGCAACGACGTGGTCAGGGCGGGAGCGGGCCACGACCTGGTCTGCGGGGGCGCCGGCCGCGACCGCCTGCTCGGCCAGGCCGGCGCCGACGGCCTCCTCGGCGAGCGCGGCGCCGACCGCCTGGTGGGCGGGGCCGGCAAGGACCTCCTGCAGGGCGGCCCTGGCCGTGACCGGCTCCTCGGCGGCCCGGGGATCGACCTCCTGGCCGGCGGCGCAGGGCGCGACCGCCAGACCCAATAGCCGTGCGGCTTCGCCGAGAGCCTTCCGTGTCCGTCAGAAGGCGTTCCACGCTCCGCGATCGCGGGTGGTGGGGGGTGACGCTTCTCCTCGCCGGGACGCTCGTCCTGCTTGCGACGACCGCCGCCTGGGGGGTCGGCGAGCTGACCCAGAAGCCCGGCACGGCGGGCTGCGTCTCGGAGACCGTGCCCGGCCCCCTTGCGTCGTCGGCAGGGCGCTCAACGGCGCGTTCGGCGTCGCCGCAAGCGCAGATGGCAAGAGCGTCTACGTCGCCTCGTTCGAGTCCGACGCGGTCGCGGTCTTCGACCCGGCGATCGCGTCGCCGGCTGCTCCGCCTCGGCCGGCGCGGGCGGGAGGCGTCTCGACGCCGGGCCTGGCGAGGTGCCAGGGCGCGCGGGCGACGATCCTCGCCAGCGGGCCGCGAACGCGCGGCACGCCCCGGCGAGACGTGATCGTGGGGCGCCCGGGCAGGGACGTCATCCGCGGCCTGGGCGGCGCCGACCTCGTCTGCGGGCGCGGCGGCAGCGACGTGCTGATCGGCGGCGCGGGCGCCGACCGGCTTTCGGCGGGGGCGGCGCCGACCGGCTGCTCGGCGGCCGCGGCCGTGATCGTCTGGACGGGCGGTCCGGGTCGCGACAGCCTGCCTGGGGGGCCTGGGCCGCGACCGCGCCGCCTGCGAGACGAGGCGAGGCCTCTGATGCCCGGCATGAGCGACATGCGCTGGACCCGTCTGTTGCTCGCCGTGCCCGTCCTCGTCGTCGCGACGCTCCTGTCCGGATGCGTCGTGTGGAAGTCGTCCGAGACCCATCAGGTCGAGACGATCGGCGACGTCCAGACGACGTTCACCGCGTGCGCCTCGGGCTCCCCGGGCTGCGACGACCTGGGCTACTCCGCAGTTCCAGGCCTTCCCGGGGACCGGCCAGGTCCTCATCGCCGCCCTGGTGCAGTCGCACATCGGCCTGCCCGCCACCTTCACCTCGACGGGCCCGGAGGCCCTCGTCTTCACCGGAGAGCCCGAGCTACACGAGCGAGCTGCAGCGCCTGGCCCCGGCGAGCCCGGTCTACGCTGGGCCGGCTACATCTCGGCGGTCACGAACTACGCGACCGACAGCGGCCCCCAGGCGCTGTCGGCCTCGCTCGCCCTGGCGCCCCGGCAGGGCGCGGACGGCAGCCCCGCGCCCAGCTGCTCGTCGCCGACCTGCTGATCGGCGCCCGCGCCGTCACGGCGACCTCCCCGGGCACCCGGCCGGTCGCCTGCGGGGGCTCGCCTGACGGCCCTCTTCGACGAGGACCCCGGCGTGACCGCAGTACGGCGATCATCTGCAAGCGACGACGCCTTCGACTTCTCGGTCCCCATGCGCGACCTCGGCATCCTGGCGGGCGACGCCACGGCCAGCGGGCGGCCCGGGACGCTCGCCGCCTGCCCTTCACGCTGCGCTACTCGGGTTCAAGGGAGGCCCCCGCACGATGTTCGGCCTCACGGCCACCAGCACGCTGCCCGGGGCCGCGCTCGCGGTCACGCCCGGCAGCCTCGCGCCCGGCGACCGACAGCACCAGCCAGGCGCTCGTGGCCGTCGGGATCCCGGCCGGCGCGCGGCCGGGGACCTACGACGTGACGCTGACGGCCAGGCCTCGCCAACGGCCAGACCCGGAGGGGCGTCGGCAGGCTCACCGTCCTCGCGGCCGCGGGCGGTGGCGGCGCCGGGGGCGGCGGGGGCGGCGGGCCGGCGGCCCGCCTGCGGCTCACCACGGTGCTGCCGAAGCGGCTGTCGCTGGCGCAGGCGCGCTCCAGGGGGATCGCCGTGCTGATCGGGGCGAGCAAGGCGACGACCGCGCGGGTGCGATTGTTCCAGGGGCGCAGCAGGGCGCCGAAGGCATCCAAGCGGGTCCGCCTCCACGTGCCCGGGCCGACGAAGGTGGTGCTGCGGAGCGCCAAGCTGGTGCGGGGCCCCTGCCGGATCGTGATCACCGCCGACGGACGCGCTTTCGTGCGCCGCGCGATCCTGACGAGGTAGCCGAATGCGCCGGCCGGCCACCGGGATCGCGCGAAGGAGCCGACGACTCGTCGTGGCGGCCGTCCTCGCGCCGCTGGTCGCCTCCCTTGCGGCCGGGTGCGTGGTCCTCACCGGCGCGGGGGGCGGGCAGCCCCAGACGCTCATCGGCGACTACCTGGTGCGCCCCCAGATCTGCGCCTCGGGGAGCGGCCCGGCGTGCGACCTGGGCAACACGGGCGCGATCGCGAGCCCAGGAATCGGGCAGTTGCTGGTGGGCCTCCGGGTCCCGGTCGACGTCGTCCCGGCGGCCACGGCCACCTCGAGCGGGCCGGAGGCGCTCGCCTTCTCGCAGAGCCCGAGCTACGCGGCCGAGCTGGAGCGCTTGGCGCCTGCCCCGCCCGGGTCGCGCTGGGTCGGCTACATCTCGGCGGTGGGCAACTACTCGAGCACCAGCGGCCCCCAGAGCCTCGACCTGCGGATCTTCTCCCAGCTGCGACAGGGCGCCGACGGCAGCCCCTTCGCGTCGCGGGTGAACACACAGTTGAGGGTCGGGGGGCGCGAGGTGACCCCGACCGCCCCGGGGACCCGGCCCGTCGCGTGCGGCCCCTCTCTGACGGCCGTCTTCGATGACGACCCGGCGGCCACCACCCAGGCGCGCGTCATCTGCGTGGATTCCGACCTCGGCTTCACGGCCCTGCTCCAAGACCTCGGGATCCTCGCGGCGGGAGCACGCGCGAGCAGCCAGCCCGGCACGCTCGCGATCCTGCCCTACACGCTGCGGTACTCCGGGATCGCGTTCCCCGGCATCGACTTCACCCTGACGGCGACGAGCGCGCTGGCGGGCGCGACGCTGGCGGTCACCCCGGGCAGCCTCGCCCCGGCGTCCGACAGCGACGCCCAGGCGCTGGTGGCGGTCGGAATCCCTGCCGGCGCCCGGGCCGGGACCTACGACGTGGCGCTCACCGCCCGCCTCGCCAACGGCCAGGCCCGCACGGGCATCGGCCGCCTGACCGTGATCGGCGGCGCCGCGGGCGGCGGGGTCGGGGGGAGCGGGCCCGCGGCCCGGCTGAGGCTGACGACGGTCCTGCCGAAGAGGCTCTCCGCCCGGGTCGCCCGCAGCAGGGGCATCGCGGTCCTGATCGGCGCCAGCAAGCCAGGCCGGGCGAGGGTGCAGCTCTTCCAGGGGCTCGGCAAGAAGCCGAAGGTCTCCAAGGACGTGCGCCTGCGGGTGCCCGGCCCCGTCCGGGTGATCCTGAAGAGCGCGCAGCTGAAGGCCGGCGCCTACCGGATCGTCATCGCGGCCGACGGGCGCAGGTTCGTGCGGCGCGCGACGCTGGCGAGGTAGCCACATGGGGAGTCCGAGACCGATCCGCCTCGCCCTCGCGGCCGCGCTCGCGTGCGTGACCGCCCTCACGTCGGGCTGCGTCGTCTTCCAGGGCGGCGTCGACGCCGGCCCCCAGTCCCAGATCATCGGCGACTTCCCGGTGAAGCTCGTCGTCTGCGCGTCCGGGTCGCCGGGATGCCCCGACGGCGGGTTCTCGCAGTTCATCGCCCTCGACGGGACCGGACAGGTGCTGCTCGGCATTCGCCTCCAGACGAACGTCAGCATCCCGTCGTCCTTCACCTCCACGGGCCCCGAGGCCCTGGCCTTCACCGAGAGCCCTTCCTACGCCGCCGAGCTGCAGCGCCTCGCCCCCGCGGCCCCGGGGACCCGCTGGATCGGCTTCATCTCGGCGGTGACCAACTACGCCTTCGAGAGCGGCCCGCAGTCTTTCCCGGTGCAGCTCCCCTACACGCTGGGCCGGGGCGCCGACGGGAGCCCCTTCAAGGGTCCGGTCGAGGGCGAGCTGCGGCTCGGCGGCCGTCAGGTGACCGCCGCGTTTCCCGGGTCGCGTCCCGTGGTCTGCGGGCCCTCGCTCACGGCGGTCTTCGACGAGGACACGTCGGCCGCGAACGAGGTCCAACTCATCTGCACGGACACCATCGCCACCCACCTCGACCCGGTGCGCGACCTCGGCATCCTGACCGGGGCCGCCGCCGGCGGATCGCCGGGAGGACTGGCGGGCATGGCCTTCGAGGTGCGCTTCGCGGGGGCGGCGAGCCTGTTGGCGGACTTCACGCTGACGGCGACGACAACGCTGCCGGGCGCCAGCGTCGCGGTGACGCCGGAGGTGTTCACCCCCACCACCAACGGCACGAGCCAGGCGCGCGTGGCGGTCGGCATCCCGGCGGCCGCGCGCGCCGGCGCCTACAACGTAACGCTGACGGCCAGGCTGGCGAACGGCCAGAGCCGCACCGGCGTCGGCAAGCTCACGGTGCTCGGGGGCGCGACCAGCGGCGGCGCCGGTGCGGTTGGCCGCCTGCCGGCCCGCCTGAGGCTGACGACGGTCCTCCCGCGCGGTCTGTCGGCGGCGCAGGCACGCGCGAGGGGCATCGTCGTGCTGATCGGCGCCAACAAGCCGGGGACGGCGCGGGTCCGGCTGTTCCAGGGTCGCGGCACGAAGCCCAAGGCGACGAGGGGCGTGCGCCTGCGGGTCCCCGGGCCCGCCCGCGTGGTGCTGAAGAGCAGGAAGCTGGTGAAGGGTCCCTACCGGATCGTCATCAGGGCCGACGGGCGGAACTTCGTGCGGCGGGCGGTATTGACGAGGTAGCCCCGTCATCGGCCGTCATGCGCTCGCCGACCGAGCGGAGCGCCCTTGGCGCGGTCGAGGGGACAGTCATAGAGTCGGAGGCGGCGTTCGACTCCGGAGGGATGCGATGGCGGTGGCCGTGATTCTCGACTTCCCGGGCGCGACCTTGGAGCAGTACGACCAGGTCGTCGAGCTCATGGGCTTCACGAAGGGGGGTGCGGGCGCGCCCGGCGGCATCTTCCATTGGGTGACCAAGACCGACGACGGCATCCGCGTGGTTGACGTCTGGGAGAGCCGGGAGATCTTCGAGCGCTTCGCTCAGGAGAAGATCGGACCGCTTACGCAGCAGGTGGGCGTCACCGACCCGCCGCGGACGAGGTTCTGCGAGGTCTACAGCTACCTCACCGCGGGGTAGGGGGCGGTCGCCGCCGGGCCGGTCGTTCGTGCCGGCCCGCCGCCCGGGGCGGCACCTCGGGCTGGGCGGTTGACCGCGGTGCTGCGTGCGGGCGCCACGGTCGTGGGGTCGGCCTCCCAGAGGTAGCCCGCCTGGACGACGGGGGTCACAGCAGCGGGCGGACACCTCCGCGATGGCGTCGGCGATGGCGATGAGCCGGCGCTGGCGGCCGTCGCCGCGAAGATTGACGCGCCGCTGCCGGTCTACTTAGGCTCGCCACGGGCGCCGTCGCCGGTGGAGGATCTTCGGGCCGGGGCCACCGCACAGGGAGAAGTCCGATGCCATCCAGGGGCTACCGGCTCGAGGGCCAGGAGATCGAGGCCTGCGACTGCTCGTCGATCTGCCCCTGCGTGTTCGGCGAGGCGCCCGAGCATGGAAGCTGCATCGGGATCCTCGCGCGCCACATCAGCAAGGGCGTGATCGACGGCGTCGAGGTCAGCGGGCTGACGTGGCTGGAGGTGTTCCGGTCGCCGGGCCACCAGCTGGAGGGCGGGACGAGCAAGCTCGTGTTCGTCGACCGGGACGCCACGCTGGACCAGCTCTCCGCGCTGCGCGACGCCTTCCGCGGGCGTCACGGCGGGCCCCTGGAGGATCTGGCCAACCTCACCGGGGAGTGGCTCGGCGTCGAGCAGGCCGACGTCGCCTGCGAGGTCCACGAGGGCGAGGGCCGGATCGCCGTCGGAGGCCGGCTGCGGGCGGTCATGAGCCAGCGCCGCGGGCCCGACGACACGCCGACGACCCTTCGCGACGCGTTCTTCAGCACCGTGCCGGGCTCGCCGGCCTGGGTCGCGAAGGCGAGCGAGCTGACGGTGGTCATCCCGGAGCACGGGCTGCAGTTCGCGTTCGAGGGCCGCAGCGCGATCCAGTCCGAGTTCCGCTACGCGACGTGAGCGGCGCCGCCGCGGCGGCATGAGGAGCGGCTGATGGCCGTCCGCGACGTCTACCTGAAGATCCAGCAGCTCAACGGCTACTCGCCCGTCGAGCCGGCCGATCATGTCACTCCGCCCGTGCGCTACCGCCGCGACTGCATGCGTGGGCCGGGGCACGAGGACGGCACGATCCCGGCCGACGAGGTCAACGCCCGGCGCCTCAACGCGCTGATCTACCGCGAGTACCTCGACCCGCAGTTCCTCGTGCCCAAGCCGGACAAGCTGATCGTCGCCGACATCAACGAGCCGTCGTTCACCCATCGGGTGCCCGGCACCGTGATCTACACGCATCCGGGCCAGCGGCTCAGGATTCACGTCAGGAACGCCGACGTCACGCCCCACAGCCTCCACGTGCACGGGCTGCGCTACGGGATCGAGTCGGACGGCTCGTGGCCGTTCGGCACGCAGGCCGCCGACGGCCGCCGCTCGGACGAGATCTGCCCCGGCCAGACGTGGACGTACACGTTCGACGTCACCGACGAGATGCTGGGCGCGTGGCCGTTTCACAGCCACTGCCGCGACATCGGCCCCAACACGAACCGCGGGCTGTTCGGCGGGATCGTGGTGCTGAAGCGCAGGCACTACGACGCCCTGCCGGCCTTCCCGCTCCCGAAGGGCTTCGAGAAGCGGGTGCTCAAGATCGCGGAGGGGCTCCGTCCCAGGGCCGGCGTGCCCCGGGCGCGGCGCGTGCCTGCCCCGGCGCCCAGCACCGCCGCTGGCTCCGCCCGCGATGCCGATGCCGATGGCGATGCCCCCGCAGCCGTTCGCCGCCATGCCGGTGCCGGGCCCCGCGCCCATGCCCATGCCGATGCCGATGCCTGGTGGCCACACCCACGGCGTCGACATCGCCGAGCTGCCGGCGGAGCTCATTCCCGCGGTGACCACGCTCGAGGAGCTCGCGCACGCGGGCGGGCACCCGATGCCGAAGCCGAAGGACGTCCTCCACGTCCCGCTGTTCTTCCACCAGATGAGCGGCCTGCGCGGCAGCTCCGTGTTCCAGAGCGCGCCGTTCCCCCCGGGCAGACCTACCAGCCGACCTTCACGATTCCCGGGGTCTACGACTACTACTGCGGCGTCCACGGCCCCTCGATGGCCGGCCGGGTCACGGTGCAGGCCGGCGGGCCGAGCCTCGTCGACGTGCAGGCGACCGCCGCGAACACGTTCGTCCCGGCCGACGCGGTCGTCGGCATCGGCGGCCAGGTGCGGTGGACGAACACCGGCACGACCAATCACAGCGTGATCGAGTCGGGGGGGACCAACCGGCCGTCGCTCTGCTTCAACGGCCGCTCCTTCATCGGCAACACGCCGACGATCGCCGCCCACACGGGCCAGCGAATCCGCTGGTACGTGTTCAACCTCGACCTCGGCATGGCGTGGCACAACTTCCACCCGCACGCCCAGCGCTGGGTCTTCGCCGGGGAGACGATCGACATCCGCAGCATCGGCCCGGCGGAGTCGTTCGTCGTCGAGACGGTCACGCCGCCGGTGCTGCTGCTGCCGGAGAGGATCCAGGAGAGCCAGGACCCGAAACACCGCCCCAAGAGGGCCAAGGAGTACCGCCTGCGCGGCGACTTCCTGGTGCACTGCCACGTCGAGATGCACATGATGGAGGGTCTGGCCGCGCTCGTGCGCGCGCACCAGACCGTGTGGCTGACGGCGGCCCAGCGCACAGAGCTCGAGCAGTCGGTGGGCCTGCCACTGGACCCCGGCGGCAACGACTGCCCCGCCGTGACCCCGAACCGCTGCGCGACCACGCAGACCGGCCGCTGGGAGGAGCTGCCGGGCCTGCCCGGCATCACGTTCATGCACGCCGTGCTGCTGCCCAAGACGTCGCGCGTCCTCTTCTGGGGCTACGGCCCGCAGCAGGACCAGGCCCGCCTGTGGGACCAGGCCACCGGCCTCTACACGGTGCCGGCCAACCAGCCGGCGGACGTGCGGCCCGACCAGAACCTCTGGTCCGGCGCCCACGCGCACCTCGCCGACGCGGCGGGCACGATCGTCGCCCACGGGGGCATGCGCAGCCAGCACACCCCGCCGATCACGGCCGACACCGAGCGGCGATCGTTCACGTTCGACCCCGCGACGAGCACGTGGACGGCGACCGGCGACATGCACATCGGGCGCTTCTATCCCACGACGATCTCGCTCGCCGACGGCCGCCCATTGACGATGTACGGCGCCGACAACTTCAACGACGGGACGGTCGGGGTCGCGTCGCTCGAGACGTTCACGCCGGGCGCGGGCGGCGGCGCCTGGAGCGCCCCGAAGAGCGTGCCGTTCGCCGAGTACTACTACTACCCGTGGGCGTTCCTGCTTCCGCTCGGCGACGTCTTCATCGCCGGCCCGCAGAAGCCGGCGCGGCGCTTCGACCCGGCGGCGACGCCGATCATGGACGACCCGGCGCGGCAGTACGACGCAGGTCTACCCGGCGCGCGGGGTCAACATGGAGGGCACGGCGGTGCTGCTCCCGCTCCGGCCGCCCGGCTACGCGCCGCGCGTCCTGATCGCCGGGGGCACCGGCGCCACCCGCCTGAACTGGGGCCCGGGCGAGAGCGGGGCGATGAAGTCGGCCGAGTGGATCGACCTCTCGGCCGCGGCGCCCGCCTGGCAGGCGCTGCCCGACATGAACATCGAGCGCGGCAAGCTGAACTCGGTGCTGCTGCCGGACGGGCGCGTGGCGATCCTCGGCGGCTGGGAGAACCCGCCGGACGGCGGGCCGATCGAGATCTTCGACCCCGAGGACCCGACGGCCGGCTTCCAGCTCGGGCCGAGCATGAAGTACGCGCGCGGCTACCACTCCAGCGCGATCCTGCTGCCCGACGGCAGCCTCGTGATGGGCGGCGACCCCGGCGGCGCCTGGACGCCGAACGAGCGCTACCTCCCCTCCTACTTCTTCAAGCCCCGCCCGCAGATCACGTCGGCCCCGGCGGCGATCTCCTACGGCCAGGGCTTCTCGGTCCAGACGCCGGCGCCCAACAGCATCTCCGAGGTCGTGCTGATGCGGCCGGGCGCGGTGACCCACGGCTTCAACCAGAACCAGCGCTACGTCGGGTGCGCGATCACCGGCGCCACGGCCACGACGCTGTCCGCGACCGCGCCGCCGGACGGCAACGTGTCGCCGCCCGGCTACCACCTGCTGTTCCTCGTCGACCACGACCGCAGCCCGTCGATCGGCGCCTGGATCCGCCTGAGCTGAGCCGGAGCAGGGCGCCGCGCCGGCGCCCCGGGTCCGGGCCGAATGTTGACCTGACCCCCCCGGTCCGGTACACAACGCCACCCCCCGTCAGCGTCCCGGGATCGCCCCCGAATTGTCCGAGAACTCCTCCGCTCCGCCCCCAGACGGGGGTGACGAGCCGCGTCCGCTGTCCGTCGGCGCGCCCGCCGAGCTGCGCGAGGGCGAGCGCCGGGTCGCGCTGACCCCGGCGGTCGTGGCGGGGTACGCGAAGCTCGGCGCGACGGTGGTGGTCGAGGCGGGGGCGGGCGAGGCGGCGGGGTTCCCGGACGCGGCCTACGAGGAGAAGGGCGCGGTCGTCGGCACCCGCGACGACGCCCTCGGGGCCGACATCGTGACCTGCGTACGCGTGCTCGGCGGCGATCCGGGGAGCCCGGACGCCGGGCGCCTGCGCGCCGGCCAGGCGGTGGTGGGCATGGCCGCGCCGCTGGCCGCGCCCGAGGTGTCGGCGGCCGTCGCGGCCCGCGGCGCGGCCCTCTTCTCGCTCGAGCTCCTGCCGCGCACCACGCGCGCGCAGTCGATGGACGTCCTGAGCTCGCAGGCCAACATCGCCGGGTACCGCGCGGTCCTGATCGCGGCCCAGGCGCTGCCGAAGATGTTCCCCCTCATGACCACGGCGGCCGGGACCATCGCGCCGGCCCGCGTGTTCGTCGTGGGCGCGGGCGTCGCGGGGCTCTCGGCGATCGCCACGGCGCGTCGGCTGGGCGCGGTGGTCGAGGCCTACGACGTGCGCGATGCGGCCAAGGAGGAGGTGCAGAGCCTCGGCGCCCGCTTCGTGGAGCTCCCGCTGGACACCGGCCAGGAGGGCCCGGGCTCCGGGGCCTATGCGACCGCGATGAGCGACGAGGCCCTGGCGCGCCAGCGCGAGCTGATGCTGAAGACCGTGGCGGGCAGCGACGTGGTCATCACGACGGCGCAGGTGCAGGGCGCCAAGGCGCCCGTGCTCATCACGGCCGAGATGGTCGAGGCCATGAGCCCGGGCTCGGTGGTGGTGGACCTGGCGGCCGAGCAGGGCGGCAACGTCGCGCCCAGCCTGCCCGGCAGGACGGTCGACGTCGGCGGCGTGAGCGTCATCGGGCCGGTGGACGTCCCCTCGAGCGTGCCGCACCACGCGAGCCTGATGTACGCCAAGAACGTCGCCAATTTCGCCGCCCTGCTGGTGCGCGAGGGGGCCCTGGCCCTCGATGTGGAGGACGACCTGGTGGCCGGCTGCGCGGTGGCGCGGGACGGCGCGATCGTCAACGAGCGGGTGCGCGCCGCCCTCGGCGCCGAGGAGGGGGTCGCGTCGTGACCAACGAGGTCATCATCACCAGCCTCTTCGTCCTCGCGCTGGCCGCCTTCCTCGGGTTCGAGCTGATTCGCCGGGTGCCGAAGCTGCTGCACACGCCGCTGATGGCCCTCACCAACGCCCTGTCGGCGATCGCGCTGGTGGGCTCGATCGTCATCCTCGGCCAGTCCGAGACGACCTACGCCAAGGTCCTCGGCTTCGTCGCGGTCGTCGCCTCGACGATCAACGTGGTCGGCGGCTTCCTCATCACCGACCGCATGCTGAAGATGTTCCGCGGCCGCGAGCGGCCGCGGGCGGCGCCCTCCTCCGACGACGGGACGCCCCCGTGAGCCGGATGGACTGGATCAACCTGGCGTACCTGGTGGCCGCGCTGGGGTTCGCGTTCTCGCTGAAGTGGATGACCTCGCCCCAGACCGCGCGGCGCGGGGTGCTCGCCGGCGAGATCGGGTTCGCCATCGCCATCGCCGCGACCCTCTTCTGGCCCGACATGACGACCGAGGGCTACGTGCTCATCGCCGTGGCGGCCCTGATCGGCGCGGCCATCGGGGTCCCGCTGGGCCTGATGGTCCCCATGACCGCGATGCCCCAGCGGATCGCCCTGTCGCACGCCTTCGGCGGTCTGGCGGCCGCCCTGGTGGGGACCGCCCACTACTACCTGGTGCGCAACGAGATCAACGAGTTCACCACCGCCGTGCTCGGCGTCGAGATCGGGCTCGGGTTCCTCGTCTTCACGGGCAGCCTGATGGCCGCGGGCAAGCTCCAGGAGTGGCTGCCCCAGCGGCCGATCGTCTACCGGGGCCAGAACGCGGTGAACTTCGCCGTGCTCGGGGCGGCCCTCGCCCTGGTGGTGGTGCTCGTGATCGACCCGACCCAGACCTGGATCGTGCCGATCATCGCCGTGCTGTCGCTGGCCTTCGGGGTGTTCCTGATCATCCCGATCGGCGGCGCCGACATGCCGACCGTGATCGCCCTCCTCAACGGCTATGCCGGCCTGTCGGCGGCCGCCCTCGGCATCGTGCTCGAGAACAAGCTCCTGATCGTGGCCGGCGCGCTCGACGGCGCGTCCGGGATCATCCTCGCGATCATCATGTGCCGGGCGATGAACCGCTCCTTCCGCAACGTGCTCTTCGGGGCCTTCGGCGCGGTGGACGCCGTCGGCGCCGCGGAGGCGACGGACTTCGGGACGCACCGCACCGCCTCGGTCGACGAGGCCGCCGACCTCATGAAGATGGCGCGCTCGGTCGTGATCGTCCCCGGCTACGGCATGGCGGTGGCGCAGGCCCAGCACAAGGTGCGCGAGCTGGCCGACGCCCTCGAAAAGGAGGGCGTCGAGGTGCGCTACGCGATCCACCCCGTCGCCGGCCGCATGCCCGGCCACATGAACGTGCTGCTCGCCGAGGCCAACGTGCCCTACGAGCAACTGCTCGACATGGACGAGATCAACGGCGACTTCCCCCAGACCGACGTCGTCCTGGTGCTGGGCGCGAACGACGTCGTCAACCCGGCCGCCCGCCACGACACCGGGAGCCCCATCTTCGGCATGCCGATCCTCGAGGTTGACAAGGCCGCCTCGATCTTCGTGGTCAAGCGCAGCATGCGCGCCGGCTTCGCGGGCATCGAGAACGAGCTCTTCTTCAACGAGAAGACGCAGATGGTGTTCGGCGACGCCAAGACCGTCGTCGGCGAGCTCGCGGCGGAGGTCAGCGGCCAGAAGGACGCCATCAGCCTCTAGGGGCGTCAGGGTCACCCGGCCCCGCGCGCCGGCGGTAGGATCGGGCAGAGCACCCGTTCCCGACGACCAGCGAGCCGCCCGCATGAGCACCGTCCCGGCCCAGTACCCGCCCCCCTTCAAGTCCTCGGACTACATCGTGGCCCCGACCGCCGCGGAGGACGAGCGCATCGACGTGGGGGTGCTGATCGTCGGCGCCGGCCCCGCCGGGCTGGCGACGGCCGTGCGGCTGGGCCAGCTCCTGGCCGAGGACCCCGAGCTGGCCGAGCAGCTCGGCGAGGTGCCGGTCGCCGTCGCCGAGAAGGGCAAGGCCGCGGGGTCGCACCTGCTGTCGGGGGCGGTCGTGCGGCCCGGCCCGCTGAAGGCGCTCTTCCCCGACCTCGCCGACGACGACTTCCCCCGCTACGGCGAGGTGACCGGCGAGTCGGTCTACTTCATGCGGCCCAAGGCCAAGGTGCGCATCCCCACCCCGCCGCAGATGAAGAACCACGGGAACTGGGTCATGTCGGTGAGCCAGCTCGCGCGCTGGATGAGCGACCAGGCCGAGGAGCTCGGGGCGTACATGCTCCCCGAGACCGACTGCCAGAAGCTCCTGCTCGACCAGGGGCGGGTGATGGGCGTCGTGACCGGCGACAAGGGGCGGGGCCGCGACGGCGAGGAGCTGTCGGCGTTCGAGCCCGGCGCCGAGGTGCAGGCGCAGGTCACGGTGCTGGCCGAGGGCACGCCCGGTCACCTCAGCGGCCTGGTGCGCGGCCACTTCGACCTCGACCGCGAGTCCACCCAGATCTGGGAGCTCGGGGTGAAGGAGGTCTGGCGCGTCCCGACGCCCCTGGGCAAGGTCATCCACACGCTGGGCTGGCCGCTGCGGCTGGCCACCAAGTACCGCGAGTACGGCGGCTCGTGGATCTACCCCATGGGCGACGACATGATCTCGCTCGGCTTCGTGGTGGGGCTCGACTACGCCGACGCGACGATCTCGGGGCACGACCTGCTCCAGGAGTTCAAGACCCACCCGTTCATCCGCAGCCTCATCGAGGGCGGCGAGCGGCTCGCCTGGGGCGCCAAGACGATCCCGGGCGGCGGGTTCTACGGGCTGCCGAGCCGGATGCACGTGCCGGGCGCGGTGCTCGTGGGCGACAGCGCCGGCTTCGTCGACATGATGGCCCTGAAGGGCGTGCACCACGCGATCCACTCGGGGACGCTGGCGGCCGAGGCGATCTACGAGGCCCTCAAGGCCGGCAAGGCCACGAGCCCGGCGGGCCTCTGGGGCTACACCACCCGCATCCGCGGCTCGGCGATCTGGAAGGACCTCTGGAAGGTCCGCGACATCCGGCCGGCCTTCCAGAAGGGCTTCATCTACGGCGGGATGATCCACGGGATGCAGACCAGCTCGTTCGGGCACGCGCCCCGCAAGCGGGTGCGCTTCAAGCCCGACGTCGCCGAGCCGATCTTCGTGGGCTCGGCGCGCGCGCGCTACCCGAAGCCCGACGGGCAGTACGTCTTCGACAAGCTCGGCAGCGTCTTCGCCAGCGGGAACCAGACCCGCGACGACCAGCCGAGCCACATCCGCGTCCAGACGCGCGTGCCGGTGGAGCTCGCCACGGCGTGGGAGTGGATGTGCCCGGCGAAGGTCTACGAGATCGCCGACGAGCCGCAGAACGGCACGGTCACGGTCCACCTGAGCCCGTCGAACTGCGTGCAGTGCGGGGCCATCACGGCCAAGGGCGGGCGCCTGACGCCCCCCGAGGGCGGCAGCGGCCCCGAGTACACGATCACCTGATTCCCAGCCTAGGCCGGCCCTCTTAGCGGGGCCGGCCGAGGCCATATGCCCCTGGCCGGGGCCTATGTGGACCGGCGGCACCGCCTTCGGCGGGGACGGCCGCCGGGACAAGCACCTCAGATGCGAGCCCTCGTCACGGTGGGGTTGACCTTTCCGGCGCCGTCCCCGCCGAAGGCGGTGCGCCGGTCTGCCGGAGGCCCCGGCCAGGGGCCGGAGGCGCGTCCAGCGCGCCCGCGAGAGGCGCGAGGCACGCCGGAGAGCGGCCCGACGCGATCGCGAGCCCCGAGGTCGTCAACCGCATCGGGCGGGCCGCCATGGTCCAGGCCCACGCCCGCTTCCTGGTGGAGGCCCTGGCCGCCGCGCTGTGAGCGGCCGGCCCGGTCAGGCCGCCGGCGTCCTCCGGGCCACCGCGATGGCGACGTCGTCGGTGAGCCGCCCCCCCGACCAGGTGCGGGCGGCCGCGTAGACCGAGCGGGCGAGCTGGGCGGGGCCCTCGCCGGCGGCGTCGCGCAGGGCGTTGCGCAGCCCCTCCTCGCCGAACTCGCGCCCCTGGCGCCGCGCCTCGATGATGCCGTCGGTGTAGAGCACCAGCACGTCGCCCTCGCGGAACGCCGCCCGGTGCCCGCTGAAGGACGCCCCCTCGAAGGCGCCGCACGGCGGCCCCGGCTCCTCGAGCAGCGTCTGGTTGCCCGCGGCGTCGATCAGCACCGGCGGGGGGTGGCCGGCGCTGCACCACTGGAGCGTCCCGGCGGCGGGGTCGAGGACGGCGAGGACCAGGGTCACGATGCTCCCGTCGGGCAGCCGCGTGTGCAGCAGCGCGTTCAGCTCCGTCACGATCGGCGCGGGCTCGTCGCCGTGCTGGCTGAGGGCCTCGGCCATGTAGCGCACCATCGCCGTCATCCCCGCCGCCTCGACGCCCTTGCCGGAGACGTCGCCGACCAGCATCGCGAGCCGCCCCCCGTCGATCGGCCAGGCGCTGTAGAAGTCGCCGCCCACCTGGGAGCCCGCCGCGGCCTGGTAGAGGGCGGCCAGCTCGAGCCCCTCGAGGGCGGGGAGCTCCTCGGCGATCAGCGCCTGCTGCAGGGTCTCGGCGATGTGGCGCTCCTGCTCGAACTGGAGCGCGTTCTGCAGGGCGCTGGCGGCGTGGCGGGCGAGCTCGCCGATCACGCGCAGGTCGCGCTCGCCGAAGGCCCTCACCTCGGTGCTGTTGACGCTCACCAGCCCGTAGACGCGGTCGCCGAGCACCAGGGGCACGTGCATGAACGACTGGATCCCCTCGGGCCGGGTGATCTGGGCCGAGACCCGCTGCTCGGCCTCGGCGTCGTTGCACACGAAGGGCCGGCGCGCGGCCAGCGCTCCGCCCACGACCCCCTCGCCGACCTTGAAGACCATGCGCTTGACGGTCTCCTCGGCGAAGCCGCGGGTGGCGACGGGGGCCGCCAGCCCGCGCCGGTTGACCGTGAGGACCGCGCTCTTGTCGCAGTTGGGCGCGAGGCGCTGGACCTGGTCGAGCAGGTGGTCGTGGATGTCCGAGGGCGTGAGGGCGGAGGCCATCATGTAGGCCGCGCGCGAGAGGGCGACCTCCTCCTCGGCGCGCCGCTCCTCGCGCTCGAGCAGCTCGGCGCGCTCCGCCGCCAGGCGCCGGGCCTCAGCGAGGGCGCTGCGGGCGGGCGTGACGTCGGTGAGGATGTCCACCCGGCCCACCAGGGACCCCGACGAGTCGCGCACCGGGGCCGAGGAGTGCTCGACGGCCCGCCCGTCGACCGTCTCGGCGTCGTCGAGGGCCTCACGCGAGGGGTCGTCGTGGATCGCCAGCACCCGCTCGGCGTACTCGTCGGGGTTGGTGAAGCGCCACTTGATCCGCTCGGAGATCAGCTCGCGCATCGGCTGGCCGACGAGCGGCTCGAGGTCGATGCCCAGGATGTCGCCCGCGGCGCGGTTGGCGAGCGACAGGCGCCCGCGCAGGTCGCTGACCATCACCCCCATGCGGCTGGAGGAGATGACCCCCTCGAGGGTCTGGCGCGTGCGCCGGGTGCGCGCGGAGAGCTGGTGGTTCCGCGCCGTCAGGGCGATCTGGGGCGCGAGCGCCAGGAGGTCGTCGACGCGGCCCTCGGCCACCGGGCTCTCGCGCGTCAGGCTCACGAGCGCCACCGCGCCGAGGCCGGGCTGGTGGGGCGTGCCGAGCGGCACCGCGATCCCGCCGGCGTTGAGCATGAGGCGGTGGAGGGCCCCGGCCGGGCCGCCCTCGTCGGCGAGCCGGGCGAGGCGGTCGATCTCGCTCGGCTCGGACACGAGGCGAGGCCACACGACCGGCCCATCGGCCTCCAGCGCGGCGTCGCCCAGGCCGATCGGGTCGAGGCCGTCGGGGGTCAGCAGGGGCGCGAGCGCCTGCGCCGCGGCCGAGGGCCCCACGCAGTAGCCGCGCGTGACGTCCTCCGGGTCGGTCTCGTCGACGACGTGCACGGCCACGACGTCCACCGGGAACACCTCGTGGATGCGCTCGGCGATCTCGTCCAGCGCGGCCGGCAGCTCGGCGGCCGCCACGGACGCGAGACGGCTCAGCCAGCGCGTGGGGTCGAGCGCCCCCAGCGCGCCCGGCTCGGCCCTGCTCGTCAACGACACCTCCGCCCAGTGACCCTCGACCGCACCAGGGTAGCGCGGCCCCCCCGCGCCGAGCCACGGAGGGGCGGTTCGGCCCTGTGGAAGCAGGCTCCTCGTCGCGTTGTTTTTCGAGCCCCGCCCCATATGCTCTCGCGGGATTCCGACCATCGACCGGGGGTAGTGATCGTGCGCAGGCTGTGGGCGGCTCTCTCGCTGGTGGCGCTCGTCGCCGCGCTCGGCCTCGCCTCGGGCTGCGTTGACAGCAGCGAGGAGGCCGCTCAGACGCCCGCCACGGCCCCGACGGTGGCCAACACCGCGGCGCAGACCGACTCGGAGGGCAAGACCGTGACGGCGCCTCCGGCCGGGGGTGGCGCGACCGCCCCGCCCGAGACGGCCGGCGGCGGGGGCGGTGGCGAGGCGTCGGGCGACGCAGAGGCGGGTCTCGCCGTGTTCGAGACCAACTGCACCTCCTGCCACCTCAACGACGGCATGGACGGCGGCGGCGTCGGGCCGCAGCTCGCCGGGATGGGACTCGACGCCCAGACGATCGAGAACCAGGTCGTCAACGGCGGCGGCGCGATGCCGGCGGGTCTCGTCAGCGGGACGGATCTCGACAACGTGGTCGCCTACGTCGTGAGCATCCAGTAGCGCCGCGTCCCTGCGCGGCCCGGGGGCGGCGGGTAGCATCCCGCCCATGAGCCTGGAGGTCACCACCGAGGCCCGCGAGGGGCTGACCCTCGTCACGCTCGGGGGCGAGCTGGACATCTACACCGTCGGCAGCTTCCGCCAGGACCTCGAGACGCTCGACCCCGCGTCCGCGCCGCTGGTGATCGACCTGACCGACGTGACCCTGCTCGACTCCTCGGGGCTCGGCGCGCTCGTGAGCCTGCTCAACCGCGCGCGGGCGGGGCAGGGCCAGCTCGGCCTCATCTGCCCGCACCGGCGTCTGCGGCGCGTGTTCGAGATCACGGGCCTGCGGCGCGCCTTCGTGTTCGGGGACGACCTCGAGGCGGTCGCGGCGGCCCTCGAGCGGGGCCCCGACGCCGCCTCCGCCTAGGCTCTCGCCGGGGGCGCCCTGCTCGACCTGAAGCTGATCCGCTCCGAGCCCGAGCGCGTGGCCGCCAACCTGGCCCGGCGCGGGGCCGGCGACGAGGTCGCCCGCCTGCTGGAGCTGGACGAGCGCGCCCGGGCGCTGCGCGCGCGCGTCGAGTCGGCACGGGCCGATCGCGCGCGCATCAGCAAGGCCGTCGGACAGGCGCGGCGCGAGGGCCGCGACAGCGCCGCCGAGGAGGCCGAGGCGCGCCGGCTCGGCGACGAGCTCGCCGCCCTCGAGGAGGCGCTGCGCGAGGCCGAGGGCGAGCGCGACCGGCTGCTGGCCTCGCTGCCGAACCTGGCGGAGGAGGAGGCGCCCGACGGCGGCGAGGACGACGCGCTCGAGCTGCGGCGGGTCGGCGAGCCGCGCGCGTTCGGCTTCGCCCCGCGCGACCACGTGGAGCTCGCGACCGCGGCGGGGGCGCTCGACCTGGAGGCGGCGGCCCGGGTGTCGGGGAGCCGCTTCGCCTACCTGCTGGGGCCGCTCGTGCGGGTGCAGATGGCGCTGGTGTCGCTCGCGCTCGACCGGATCGAGGCGGCCGGGTTCACCCCGGTCGTGCCCCCGGTGCTGGTGCGCGAGGAGGCCATGTACGGGACGGGCTTCTTCCCCACCGACCGGTCCTCGATCTACGGGACGGCCGACGACGACCTCTTCCTGGTGGGGACCTCCGAGGTGCCCCTGGCGGGCCTGCACGGCGACCAGATCCTGGCGGCCGAGGACCTCCCGCTGCGCTACGGCGGGGTCTCGACCTGCTTCCGGCGGGAGGCGGGGGCCGCGGGCCGCGACACGCGCGGCATCTTCCGCGTGCACCAGTTCGACAAGGTCGAGATGTTCTCGTTCGTCATGCCCGAGGACTCGCCCGCCGAGCACGAGCGCATCCTCGGCCTGCAGGAGGAGATCCTGGGCGCGCTCGAGGTCCCCTACCGGGTGGTCGACATCGCCGTCGGCGACCTCGGCGCGTCGGCCGCGCGCAAGTTCGACTGCGAGGCGTGGATGCCCGGCCAGGCCGCCTACCGCGAGGTCACCTCCTGCTCGAACTGCACCGACTACCAGGCGCGCCGCCTGCGGACGCGCGTGCGCGGCGACTCGGGCACCGGCCCGGTCCACACGCTCAACGGCACGGCCGTCGCGGTGGGGCGGACGATCATCGCCCTGCTGGAGAACGGCCAGCGCGAGGACGGCTCGGTCGCCCTGCCGGCCGCCCTGCAGGCGCACGGGGCGCCCGCCGAGATGCGCCCGCGGTGAGCGCGCCGGCCCGCCCGCGGGTCGCGGTCGTGGGCCACGTGGAGTGGATCACCCACGGCGCCGGCCTGATGCCGCGGCCGGGCGAGATCCGCTACCTGCGCGACGCCTTCGACGAGCCGGCCGGAGGCGGCGGCGTGAGCGCGGCCCAGGTCGCCAAGCTCGGCGCCGAGGCCCTCTTCTACACGGCGCTGGGGTCGGACGAGGCGGGGCGCGCGAGCGCCGAGCGCCTGGAGGCGATCGGCGTCACGGTCCTCGCGACGGTGCACCCCGGCGCGCAGACGCGCGGCATCAGCGCCGTCAACGCGACCGCCGACCGCGCCATCCTCGTCATCGGCGGCCCGACCTCCGCCCGCATCGAGGAGCCCCTGCCCTGGGACGACCTCGCGGCCTGCGACGCCGCCTTCTTCACCGGCCACGACTCGGCCACGGTCGCCGCCGCCCGGCGCGCCCGGGCGCTGGTGGTGACCAGCCGCCGCCTGGCCCAGCTGATCGAGAGCGGGGTGCGCGCCGACGTGCTCATCGCCAGCGCGAGCGACCCCACCGAGGCGGTCGACCCGGACGTCCTGCCGGTGCCGCCCGGCGCGATCGTCTGGACCGACGGCTCGCGCGGAGGCCGCTACACCACCGCCGACGGCCGCTCGGGCCGCTGGGATCCGGCGCCGCTGCCGGGCCCGCCGGTTGACAGCTACGGGTGCGGCGACTCGTTCGCCGCGGGGCTCACGGTGGGCCTGGGGCGCGGCCTCGACCTCGAGGCGGCCCTCGCGCTCGGCGCGCGCTGCGGGGCGCACTGCCTCACCGGCCGGGGGGCGCTGGGCGCCCAGCTCGAGGAGCGGGCCCGGCCGTAGCCGGTCAGCCCGGCGAGCCGTCCCCGTTCGCCGACCCGCCCTTGCCGCGGAACGGCTCGTCCCGGGGGGCGGCCGGCTCGATCGCCACCAGCACCACCCGGGTGCCGCGCGTCGCCTCCACCGTGAGCTGCCAGCCGTCGGCGGTGACCGTGTCGCCGGTGCGCGGCAGCCGGCCGAGGCGCGTGAAGACCAGCCCGCCGACGCTGGTGACGGTCTCGTCGACCAGCTCGACGCCGTGGTCGCGCAGGTCCTCCAGCGACACGTGCCCGCGCACCACCAGGCGCCCGTCGGGTTGTTCGTCGACCGCCGGGGCGCGGTCGCGCTCGTCGTCGATCTCGCCGACGATCTCCTCGATCACGTCCTCCACGGTGACCACCCCGCTGAAGTCGCCGTACTCGTCGAGCACCACCGCCATGGAGGCCCGCCGCGCCTGCAGCTGGCGCAGCAGCTCGTCGACCGGTTGGGTCTCGGGCACGAACAGCGCCGGCCCCGCGATGCGGCGCAGGGGCATGTCCTCGCCCTGCTCGAGGAGCCCGCGCGCGAGCTGGCTGAGGTGGACCACCCCCAGCACGCCGTCCCCGTTGAGCACGGGGAAGCGGCTGTGTCGCGTGCGCAGGGCCTCGGCCAGCGCCTCGCGCACGGGCGAGTCGGCGGCCAGGGTCGTCACCTCGGGGCGCGGGGTCATGATGTCGCGCGTCAGCGTCTCGCCGAGGCCGAAGACGCCCTCGAGCATGTCGGCCTCCTCGGGCTCGAGGGCCCCGCCCTCCTCGCTCTGGGCGATCAGGATCTGGAGGTCCTCCGGGGTCGACGCGAGCTCGCGCTCACTGGCCGGCTCCACGCCCAGGGCGCGCACGACCCAGTTCCCCGCCCCGTTCAGGAGGTAGATGAACGGGGCGAAGACCTTGCGGAACAGCTCGAGGGGCCGGGACGTCGCGAGCGCCGTGGTCTCGGCCTTCTGGATGGCGATCGACTTCGGTGCCAGCTCCCCGAACACGACGTGGAGCACCGTGATGATCACGAAGGCGATGATCACCGCCGTGGCCGCCGAGGTCGCGCCGCCGATCCCGACCGACTCGAAGACCGGCTCGAGCAGCTCGGCGAACGCGGGCTCGCCCAGCCAGCCGAGGCCCAGGCTGGCGAGCGTGATGCCGAGCTGGCACGCGGCGAGGTAGCGGTCGATGTGCTGCACCTGCTCGCGCGCGAGCACCGCGCTGCCGCGCCCCTGCTCGGCGAGCTGCTCGAGGCGGGTGGTGCGGGCCCGCGCAAGCGAGAACTCGGCCGCGACGAAGAAGCCGTTCAGCAGCACCAGTAGGAGTGCCGCGACGATCTGGACCGCGTTCGTCAACGGTCCGAGAGGGTGTCCACGGGGTGGATGATACCCACCGGGTCCCGCCGTCCTCCCGGCCCGATCAGGCCGTGACCCGGAACCCCCGGGTGAGCGGGGCGCCGCCGTTCAGCCGCACCACCGCGCGGTTGAGCCGAGCTCGAAGATCGCCGAGGCGACGAGCACCAGCGTGAGAAGGGGGACACGTCTCAGGGCCGACGGGCACCATCTCAGCGCACCGCGCGGCATCCACCGCCCGCCGGTCAGACCCCGGGGGCTCCCTCGGACGGCGGGTCGGAGCTCGGGAAGGTGTCCTCCAGGTCCTCGTCCCGGCGGTCCGCGTCCTCCTCGTCGCCGGGCGCCTCTCGGGGCTCTCGCGGATCGTCGCGCACGGGTCCTCCTCCAACGGGTCCGTACCCGATCCTTCCCCGGGCGCGGGCTCGGAAACCGGGCCGGGTGGGTAGAGGAGTTGCATGACCACGCAACCGGTTCCCGATCCGATCCCCGGCCCCGCCGTCGTGCCGGAGCCCACCCCGCCCGCGATCCCCGAGCCGGCGCCGCCCGACGTGCCCGAGCCCTCGCCCGACCCGGTGCCCGAGCCGGTGCCGGGGCCCGCCCGGATCCCGGAGCCCTGGCCGCCGGACGACGCCTCCGCGCGTTGATCCGCGGACGCCCGGGCACTACGGTGGGCCGGCCGTGGCCGTCGCCGAGCTGACCGACACCGAGCGGGAGATCCAGGGCCTGGTGCGCGAGTTCGCGCGCGCCGAGATCGCGCCCCGCTCGCACGAGTGGAACCACGAGCACCACGTGCCCGTCGAGGTGCTGAAGCTCATGGCGGAGCTGGGCCTGCTCGGCGTGATCATCCCCGAGGCGTACGGCGGCGCGGGGCTCGACTACGCGAGCCTGGCGATCGTCATGGAGGAGGTGGCCGCCGCCGACGCCGGGCTCTCGACCGGCGTGGCGGTGCAGAACTCCCTCGGCGCGGCGCCCATCCTGCGCGCCGGCACCGACGCCCAGAAGGAGGCCTACCTGCCGGACCTCGCGTCGGGGGCGCGCTTCGCCGCCTACGCCCTCACCGAGCCCGACGCGGGCTCCGACACGGCGAACATCCGCACGACGGCACGCGCCGACGGCGACGGGTGGGTCGTCAACGGCGCCAAGCAGTGGATCACCAACGGCAGCTTCGCGAGCGTGTTCGTGCTCTATGCCCGCACGGGTGGGCCGGGGGCGAAGGGGATCTCCTGCTTCCTCGCCGAGCCGGGCGAGGGCTTCACCGTCGGGCGCGAGATGCCCAAGCTCGGGCTGCACACCTCGTCCACGGTCGAGCTCGCCTTCGACGGCTATCGCCTCGGCCCCGGGACGATGATGGGGGAGGAGAACCAGGGCCTGAAGGTCGCCCTGTTGACGCTCGACTCGGGGCGCATCATCATCGCCGCCCAGGCGTGCGGGATCGCGCGGGCGGCCCTCG
>CAWEYS010000012.1:0-91932 GCA_963813355.1 Miltoncostaeaceae bacterium
CAGGGCAACCTCAAGGAATTGCCCCGTCCGCGACCAGATCCGGGCGTTCGGCGACCAGGGCCGTCACGGCCGTCCGGCTGCTGCCGCTGAGATCGGAGATCGCCGCGGCCCGGTTCGTCGCTGAGCTGCCGAGGCAGTCCGTCGTCGCGCTGTCGCATCGAGGCAGCGGCAGCCGCAGCCGCGCCTCGCAACGGACGATGAGCAGGAGCGCAGGTCGAGACTGGTCCTCCCCCACGAAGGGAGCAGTCTCGGCGCCTCGCACCGAGGGGCGCCGGCTGGCGCCCCACCAACGCGGCAGCGGCCCGACGACTTCTGAAACCGCCACTAAGGGCGTTCTACCCCTCTCGGCCGGAGCCGCGCCGACGCATCGACCTGGCCCTGTGGGCCGTGGTCGTGGAGGTCAACATGTCACCCTCAGACGCCATCGGCGCCCTGGCGGCGCTGCCCGACTTGCTGGGCATCGCCAGATCCTCGTTCCGGTGATCCGGCCGCGCGGGCCATGCTGGTGCAGGGTCCGAGCGCCACGGGACCATACGGTCCACGAGGCCCTCAACCCGGCAGGCCGTTTCCGGCCGATCGCGCTCGTGGTGCGGGATCCCGCTGCTGGTGCGGGATTCCGGCCGACCGGCCGAAATGGCTGGGGAGGGCTGAAAGGGGCTCAGGTGGGAGTTGCCGGCCTTGCTCGCCTCCTGACCAACCCCGATGATCTCCATCACGCGCTGAGGCTCACGCGCCCGGAACTACACCACTCCAGGGGCACGGCCTGCTCTGCCCGGGGAGCGTCGCGGCCCGGCGGGCCCGAGGGGGTCAGTTTTCGACCGACGAAGGGGGCTCAGTTTTCGACCGTCGTTGACAACTCGTGGAAATGGCATGCGGTCGCCGGCGTCGAGCTGGCCGGGGTCGGGGTCGAAGGGATCACCCAGCGGCCCGAGACGGTCTGCAGGTACGGGCCGGGCCCGGGCGGGGCGCGGTGGGGGCCGTCCATCCTTCGGCGACGATACGCCCCTGGCGGGTGCGAGGATGGGGCATGGCCTCCGCCCGCCGCGTCGCGCTCGTGACCGGCAGCTCCCGTGGCCTGGGCGCGGCGATCGCCCGCCGGCTCGGTGCCGACGGGATGGCCGTGGCGGTCAACGACGTCCACGGAGGTGAGCGGGCCGAGGCCGTGGCCGAGGCCATCCGCCGGGCGCGCGGCGTCGCCGGGGCCTTCGGCGCAGACGTGACCGACGAGGAGCAGGTGGCGCGGCTCGTGAGCGCCGTCGGCGCGACGCTCGGGCTGGTCAACGTGCTGGTGCTGAACGCCACCGGCCCGCAGCCCGAGGCACCGGTCGCCGACGTGTCGTGGGAGAACCACCTCGACCAGTTGGCCTTCTTCGTGAAGAGCCCGGTGCTGCTGCTTCGCGCGGTGCTGCCGGGGATGCGCGAGCGCGGGTTCGGCCGCATCGTCCAGATCGACTCGGAGGTGGCCGACCTCCCGCCGCCCGGCCGCTCCGCGTACGCGGCGGCGAAGAGCGCGCAGGTCGGCCTCACGCGCGCCTGGGCGCGCGAGCTCGCCCCCTCGGGGATCACCGTGAACGCCGTGTCGCCCGGCTTCATCCCGGTGGAGCGCCACGCGGACGTCGACGCCGCCGTCCGCCGGGACTACGTCGCGAGCGTACCCGCCGGCCGGATGGGGACCCCCGAGGAGCTCGCCCACGCGGTGAGCTTCTTCGCCTCCGAGGACGCCGGCTTCGTCACGGGCCAGCACCTCGTGGTTGACGGCGGGCGGAGCCTCGGCCGCTGAGGCCGCCGATGCCGCAGAATGGGGGACACCCGCGCACCGGCCGACGAGGAGAGGCGGATGCAGAAGCACGTGTTCGACATGCCTCCTACAAGCAGTACAAGGACAACCCGGGCATCACCGAGTAGCTCGAGGTCCCCGGCCGCGGCCACTCCCTGACCATCGACAGCGGCTGGCGCGAGGTCTGCGACACCGCACTCGCGTTCGTGAGGCGCTTCGTTTAGCCCGCCCGGCCCGTTCGACCACGTCCCGAACGAGCCGGCGGAGTCGCCTGACAACCGCCCCGGCAGGGAACCTCCAAGCACGCGCGGGAGGATTCGAAACCTGCGACCTCTGGCTCCGGAGCGGCGCCGGGAGGGGTGATGAGCGCCTGAAGACCACCCGCATAGGGCCACTTTCCGCGCCGCGCCGGGCGATCCCGTTCACCCGCTATCTGCCAGATGCTCCCACGTGGTTCCCGCGGCCAGGGTCGCTTGCAGGTGCAGCGCCTCGGCAGCTTGCGGCCTCGCAATGCCCCCGGCCCGGTCGCCCTTAGACCAGCGATCGAGCAGCGTGTGCTCACGGCAGGTCCCGCCGGTTGCCGCGCCGCTCGGCCAGCCACTCCAAGGGGTGATCGACCTCGGGCATATGGTCAACGATCTCGACCGCGATGGAGGTCCCGAAGGGGCGTGTACCCGATGCTGAAAACCCCGCTCGACGCCGCTTCGGACCGCTCGGCCATTCGGGCTGAGATCGGCTGATCAGGGAATGCCGAACCACTCCGGTGACTCGAGAGGAAGGCTGGGCGCGTCCGCGTGGTCGGTCGTCGTGGCGGTCAACATGTCACCCTCAGACGCCACAGAGCCCCGGGCGGCGGGCAGCCTGGGCCGTCGCTCCTGCTTCTCGTCCGGAGCGAGCCTGAGCGGCGCTAGCGGCAACGCGCTCGCTCTGGCGCGGGAGCGGCGGAGAGCCGGGGCTCGAACCCAAAACCGCCCGGTCTCGAAAACCGTTCACCGGTTTATCATCGGTGCGAGGGTTCGAATCCCTCCCCCTCCGTTGGTCCTCTGATTCCGGCCTACGAGTCTCAGCGTTCTATGGCCGGCGCTGCGCCATCAGGGACCGCAGGGCGTCAGCGAGATCGTTCACTCGGATAACTGCCACGCGTGGCGCCCCGACGGCGCCACCCCAGACGTTCGTGAGCAGCACGTCGCCTTGGAAGCCCAGATCGAGAGTGCGCCGTTGGCGTAACGGGTCCCGCGGATCGCCTGGCACATCGCTCGCTTCTCACTGAGGAGGAGTACGTTTCTGACGCATGGACGACGACGAGATCCGCGCCGTGGTCAAGAGGCTGTCGCGGCCTCATCCCTCCGGTGGCGAGGTCATTGAGCGCGTCGCCATCGTCGCGGCGGGCGGTGACTTCCAGGCCATCATGGCGTGGATCATCGCCCACGACGGCCGGGCCGAGGCGGCGGTGCCCGCGGCTCCTAAGCGTGGCCTACATGGCTCGCGGCTCGGGTACAACATCGGTGCGGACGTCCCGACACCGGTTCGCTTCGTGCTGCCGGCTGGCGCGCTCGCCTGAGACTTCGCGGGGCCGGGCCGCCTTCGCTTCGGACGAACACCAGGGCCGCGTAGGGGGTTCTGAAACCGCCTCTAAGCGCGCCGTCGGGGGACTTTGCGCCGAACCACCCCATCCCTTGTCACAGGATGGCCCGTCTGAGTGCCGACAGTCTCCTAACCCCCCCTCTCGAGCGCTGGCGGGGGGTGGTCGACGAGGAGATTTCACCACATCATCGCCATCTCGGGGTCTGTGCCCCGTAGCCGCTCCACCTCGGCGATGAGGGCGGCGATGTCGCTGGGGGCGTGGGCGATGAGGTCCGCGTCGGCTGGGTTTTTCCACATTGAGGTCGCCGCGCCCGCGGTGCAGATGGCCTTCGTGAGGCCGGGGAGCAGATCGCTGCCGACAGGCTCATCCGATGCCAGCGTGTAGGCGCTGCGCTCATGGTCCACGGGTGGATCGCCCCAGTCCTCCCACCGCCACGGCCCGGGTGACGCCGCCTCCAGGCGCGTGCGGATCGGGTCGAGGTCGAGGGGCTCGGTCATCTGCGCACCCTCCTTCTACTGCGTGACCAACCGTTCACCGGTCAACCATCGGTGCGAGGGTTCGAATCCCTCCCCCTCCGCTCGGCGTCTTCAGCGGCACACCCTCGCGTGCCATCTCCACGGCGTGGGCGTGGCGCGGTTGGCGGGTGCGAACCGGCGCCGCATGCCCGCTTCGCGAGCGTGCCGAGCTGGCAGCGGCCGGCGGGCTGAGGGTCTGCCGCGCGCCGAAGGGTAGCGTTGGGCTCAGTGACCCGCGAGGAGGCCCTCCGGACCCTCTCCACGCTGGCCGACCGGGCGAAGGCGGAGGGCTGGCACACGCCGCTGCCGCCACGGGAGCGTGCGCAGGCCCGCGAAGCGATCACGGCCCTCCAGGGCCTGCTTGCCGCGCCTGCCCGGGAGGCGCTGCTGGCCGAGGGGGAGCTGCGCTGGGCCCAGGTGGCACTGGCGGCGGCCGCCGTCGAGGGCCGAGCGGATGGCCCCTCGCGCTGATCGGCGTCGCGGTCGATCCGGATGCCGAGGCTCCCTGGGAGGCACTGTCCTCCGCGCCGGGGCAGTCAGCCGCGACGCCGGAGCGGATGGTCGGGCGGCACCTCGACGAACACGAGCGCCAGGCCGTCGGGATCACGGGCGACCATCTCGAACAGTCCCCAGGGCCGGACGGTCGGCTCCTCCTCGACTGGGACGCCCCGCGCCGCGAGGCGCTCGCGCACGGCGCGCAGGTCGCGCACTTGGAGGAACAGTCGGACGGCGCCCGAGGCCGGCCCGACCGATGTACCCGAGACCTCGAGGAGCCCGCCGCCGAGGAAGAAGACGACCCCGCGCTCGCGCCCCCGGCCCCACTCCCGGTAGACGGCCAAGCCGAGCGTCTCCTCGTAGAAACGCAGCGAGCGCTCGAGGTCGCGGGGAGACAGAAGGACACGGCTCGAGAGCACCTCCATCGAAGTTCGAGCTTAGAGGGCCGGCGCCGGCCGCTGATGACGCGGGCGTCCGCGAGGGTCCCCATAGAGGCCATCCGAAGTGAGGAGGTGCGAGTCGCCGGTCCTCATCGGGCGCCGTGCCGGACCCAGCGCATGCGCTCCAACGCCGCCTCGAGGTTGGCCGCCGCCTCGTCGAGCGCCCGTGCGAGCTCGGGCCCGCGCAGCTGGGCTCGCACGTCGCCCGGCGCCTCCAGGGCGCGTTCGATCGAGACGCGTGCCGACTCGGCGTGCTCGACCACGCTACCGCCCAGGGGTAAAGGGCGGCTTCAGACATCGTCGGGCGGCGGCCGCGTCTCGTGGGGCCCAGCCAGCGTCGCCGGGGCCGGGATCATCACGCCCTGACGAACCATCCGCGCTTCCAGGCGCTTGCGCTCCCGCATTACCCGGCTCAGCTTGGCGGACGTGCGGAATGCCCTGAGGCTGCCTGTCACGTACTGACCCCCGAGCCGGTAGTGCGCGTGCCGGGCCCACGCCGCGAGCTCGTCACCGAGCGCCGCCTCACGCTTGAGCAACGCGTCGCGCTGCTGGACCAGTGGGTGCTCGCGCTGATCGGGGTCCATGACGTAGCGCTTGCGGCGGAGCTTCACGAGCGCTCCTCCATCGCGCGGGTGCTCACCACGCCGTCGCCGCAGTCGCCTCGTCGTGGTCGCCCCCGCTCGCCCGGTCGGCCGCTTCTGCTCCGCACCTGAGAGCAGGCGAACGGGAGCGCTCGCTCTCCCCCTTGGTCGGGAGGGCCGTCGCCGGGGGACGCGGGCTGGCTGGGAGCCCGGGCGGAGTACCTCGGGTCACCCGTGGGTCCCAGCAGGTGATCAGGCGGACGACAGGAGATGCACATACTCGGCGACTATCCCATCGGTGTGATCTTGGAGGCCCCGATCTTGAAGCGTCCCGAGACCGGATGCCCCGCCGCCTGCGCTCTGCAACACTCGACCTCCACAGGGCGGGCGGGCGCCCGCCCCCGCGCGAGCTCGCTCGCGCTGACCAGCAGGAGGTTTCGATGCCTGCCCTCGCGATGCTCATCGAGGCGCTCGAGGGCGCGGCCGCAGAGTACGAGGTGGTCGAGCACCCGCGCACCGAGACGGCTCGTGCTGAGGCGCACGCCCTGGGGCTTCCGGCCGACGACGTCGCCAAGACCCTCGTGGTCAAGACACCGGAGGGCTATCTCCGCGTCGTCCTGCCCGCATCGAGGTCGCTCGATCTGCGACGGCTGCGGGGCGTGGTCGGCGGTGGCCACGACACCCGCCTTGCCACGGAGGAGGACCTGGCCCGCGAGTATCCGGAGTTCGAGCTCGGGGCGGTGCCGCCGTTCGGCGGTGCCCGCGACGATCGCGTGCTCGTGGACCGCCGGGTCGCCGAGCGGGATCGCGTGGTCTTCGAGGCCGGGGACCACGCGCACTCGATCCGGCTCCCCGCGGCCGACCTGCTGCGCGTGGCCGGCGATCCTGAGGTCGCCGACGTGTGCGTTCCGCCGGAGGACTGAGCGAGGCCGGGATGCGGCTGAGGAGTCCCGCGTTCGCCGACGGCGAGGCGATACCCCCCGACCACGCCTGCACGGGCCGCGACCGCTCGCCGGCGCTCGCCTGGGTCGGGCTATCTGCGGACACCCGCTCGCTGGCCCTCATCCTCGACGATCCCGATGCCCCGGGCGGCACGTTCACGCACTGGCTCGCCTGGGGCATCGACCCCGGAGGTCGGCGGCCTCGCCGAGGGGGAGCGCCCGCCGCGGGAGGGCCGCAACGACTTCGGCACGGTCGGCTACCGGGGGCCCTGCCCGCCGCCGGGGCACGGACCCCACCGTTACCGCTTTCGGCTACACGCCCTCGATGCGGAGCTCGACGTCCCGGACGGCGGCGACCGGGACCGGCTCGAGGCTGCCCTCGCGCGCCACGTGCTCACGATCGCCGAGCTCGTGGGACGCTTCGAGCGGCGCTGAGCCACCCCGGCGGGGCCGGTGGCGGATGCGCCCATGCCGGCGGGGGTGCACAATCGTGGAACCCGCTCGACCAGGAGGTGCAGCGATGAAGGCTCGTGTCGGGGACCGCCTGCTTGTGCGCCGCCGCCGCCCGGGAGACGTCGAGCGCCACGCCGAGGTCCTGGAGGTGCGCGGGAAGGACGGCGCCCCGCCCTACCTCGTGCGCTGGTCGGACGGTCACGAGAGCATCCTCGTGCCCGGATCGGAGACGACCGTCGAGCCGCCCCCGGCCAGGGACGTCCAAAAGCCCAAGCGGTCCGGCGGCTCTCGCCGCGGCTGACCGGGGTGGCGCACCGCGCGCCACGACTCTCGGCCGCAGGTGGCGCCTGCGCGCCCTCAGCTCAACTCCCGCGGCACCACGAACGCCGCCAGCGCCGCTCCGCCTGGGCGTGAGGTCCCGCCAGCGCGTGACGGGCGCGCTGAGCGTCGCGAGGGCGGCGGTCGGCATCTTGGCCCGAAGGCGGGCGAGGGTCTCGGCGTCGCCGCCCCCGGCCAGCGCCAGGGCCAAATCCTGGAGGCCCGGGTTGTGGCCGATGAGAAGCACTGAGTCCGCCGGGCCGGGTAGCCGGTGCAGGCGCTCGAGGAGAGTCCCCTCGCCGGCGCCGTAGAGGTCGGCCTCCACCTGGGTCGGGACGTCCGGGAGGACCGCAGCGACCGGCTCGAGCGTCTCCCGCGTCCGCCGGGACGACGAGCAGAGGATGAGCGCAGGCCGGATACCCTGGCTACTAAGGTGCTCGGCGATCCTGGCGGCGGCGCGCCGCCCTCGGGGCGCGAGAGGCCGCTCGTGGTCGGCGAGGGCCGGATCGTCCCAGCTCGACTTGGCGTGGCGGAGGAGGTAGAGGAGCTTCACGCCCGTCCCCGGTCGCGGAGGATGTCCCGCTCGTCATGAGCAGCCGGACGGCGGCCGCCGTGTGATGGTCAGGCAGCGGCGCGAGCGTAAACGACTCCATGCGTAGCTGGGCGATGTGGAACGAGACCGACCCGGCGCGCCAATGCTCACCGGGTCTGCGGAAAGGAAGGAGACGGCGTGTTGGTTGAGCGCAGCGGAGCGGTCCCGCGGGGTGGATCCCGGCGCGTCGGTCGCCCCCACGGCCGTGGTCGTCGGTGATGTTGCGATCGCGCACGGCTGCTACCTCGGCCACGGCGTCGTGATCGAGAGCGGTGGCCCGCCGGTGCGCCTGGAGCGAGATGTCGTCGTCATGGCGAACACGGTGATCCGCTCTCTGGGAGGCAAGGGCAGGCCGGAGTTCCCCATCCACGTCGGCGCGCGCACGCTCATCGGGCCGCAGTGCGCGCTGGCCGGCTGCCGACTCGCGGAGGACTGCTACGTGGCGACCGCGGTGATGGTCTTCCAAGGAGCCGAGGTGGGCGTCGCATCCCGGCTCGGGGCTGGCTCGATCGTGCACGTCCGAACCCAGCTCCCACCCGGCAGCCGAGTGGGGCTGCGGCAGATGGCGGTGGCCGGTCGCGACGGCTCCCTGATCACCTCCGACGTGGGGTCCGCGCGCGAGGCGCTCGCGAGCGCGGACTTCTTCGGCGAGGTCTTCGGCCTGGGCGAGGAAGACCAAGAGCAACTGCAAAGGCAGGCGGCGGCGATGCTGAGGTCGGAAGCACTCGCGTGGCGGGACAAGCCTCGCCCCGGAGTTGGAGCGAAGAGACGCTCGAGTCCGCGGCGCGCGGGCCGGGCCGCGACCGTTCAGGCCGTCAGCGACGTGAGACCCGCCGACACGCTTCGCTCGTCGAGGCGCAGCTCGAGCTCCCACGCCGCCTCGACCGCGCGGAGGAACTCATCGCGGCTCACGTGGCGGTTGATCTCCCCGTACTCGCCGGCCGAGACGCGACCGGCCGGGTAGTACTGCGCCATGAGGTTGACGTAGGTGGTCGTTCCGAGCTCCGCCGCCACCCAGCGCAGGATGGCCTGGGTCTCGTCGAGGAGGCCCGGCATCACGAGGTGGCGCAGGATCAGCCCGCGGCGCGCCAGCCCCCGCTCGTCCAGCACGAGATCACCCACCTGCCGGTGCATCTCGCGGATCGCGGCGCGGGCGACGTCGGGGTAGTCGGCCCGGCGCACGTAGCGGCGCGCCCGCCCGCTCGTGGCGAACTTGAGATCGGGCATGTAGACGTCGACGACCCCCTCCATCAGCGCGAGGCTGTCGGGGCTGTCGTAGGAGCTGGTGTTGTAGACGATCGGAAGCCGGAGGCCCGCCGCCAAGGCGAGCGGCACCGCCTCCATGATCTGCGGCACCACGTGCTCGGGCGTCACCCAGTTGATGTTGTGGCAGCCGAGCGCTTGGAGCTCCAGCATCATCTCGGCGAGGCGCTCCGGCGAGACGCGCTCCCCCTTCACCTGCCAGGAGATGTCGTAGTTCTGGCAGAAGACGCAGCGGAGGTTGCAGCCGCTGAAGAAGATCGTCCCGGACCCCCGCCAGCCGCGCAGGCAGTCCTCCTCACCGAAGTGCGGGAAGTAGGAGGCGACGACCGCCTGCCGCCCGATGGCGCAGAGGCCGTGCTGGTCGTCGAGGCGATCCACCGGGCAGCCGCGCGGGCAGACCTCGCAGGCCTCGCCGAGCAGCCCCGGCGCGCTCGCGGCGCGACGAGCCAACTCGCCCGAGTCGGCGAGGGCGAGGCTCGATGGCGCGGCGTCGCTCACCGTCGTGATCCTCGGATGCTCGGTGGCCGGAGCTTATCGTCTGCAGAGAGCGCTGAGCACGCGCGGCAGGATTCGAACCCGCGACCTCTGGCTCCATGCAAGGCGAGCGTCTCGAGCGCATGGCGTGAGACGCCTCCCTCGGACGAGCTCCGAGCGCTTCGACTGAGGATCGGCTCGCGCTCGCTTCCCTCGGCGATTGCGGGAGCGTGGACATCGTCGTCCGGGACGGCCGGTGGTCGTCCGCAGCAGGCGCGCCGCCGACCGACCCTCGGGCGCTCGCATTCGGGCGAGAGCGGGCGGCTGGCGCCCTGCTTTCCGCGCATGCCTGCCTCCTCGATCGTCCTCGGAATTCGCGTGGCCCCTCCCGCGTCGGGAAGGGCGTGACGCCGGAGGGTCGAACCCCCTTCACGGGCCACCTCGAAGGGGGCCGCCGTCCGCGCTCGGATGCGGAAAGGGTCGAGAACTCGGCCCTTTCCTTCAAGGCCTGAATGAGCGACGGGGCGGACCCCCCGCGTGCTGTCAGGGGTCGACCGCGTCGGCGGGTCTCATGGCCGGAGTGCTCCATGTTCGCTTCCACACCGCTCGACCTGGCATCCACGTCGCGCGGTCTGCGACTCGTCGCTCAGCCGCTGGGTGCGCGGGCATGGACGGTGGTGAAAGCGATCGTCTGCGTCCACCATGCCGGATCGGCGCAGTGGCCGAGGAACGCGTCAATTGATCGGTCGTCGAGCTCGCCGGATGCGACGAGCCGGCCACGCAACTCGATGATCGTCCGCGTCCAATACTCAGCCCACAGAGAGCCACCGTTGTGGAGCGCGGTCTCGGCGGTTGCCTCGATGCTCTCCATGCCCAGCGCTGCCAGGGTCGCGGGGAGCCGGCGACCGATTAGGTAGTCGATTCCCTCCCGGCGCGACCACGCGAGCCACCCCTCCCAGAACGCCCGGACGTCACGCGGCTCAGCGACGCTCACCGGCAGGAAATCCGGCTCGATCAGCAGGATTGATCCGCCCGGTCGCACGCTAGCGACGAGGTTCGCGACGGCAGCCTGCGTGCGCGCAACGTGGTGAAGCACGGCGCGCGCCGTCACCAAATCAAAATCTCTCGGCTCGATTGGTCCGGCGACGATGTCTGCCTGGCGAAGCTCGAGGCTCGGCATGTCCGCGTCGACGAGCGACAGATCCAGATCCACCGCTACGGCTCGCCCGCCAGGGGCGACGCGCCCCGCGAGCCAGGCAGAGATGGAGCCGTTACCACATCCGACCTCAAGCGTCCGCGCCCCAGGTCCGATGCCCAGCTGCTCGATGTGGCGGCGGTGCATCGGATCGAGCAGCCGGGACATCAGATCCAGCCGGTCGCGCTCTCCTTCCCGGTGATGATCGAGAACGTACTCAGACATGCCGTTCCCATCCGGGTGGGCGTGCGACTCGCCAACGACCGGCCACAGTTGACCGATGATCACCCCCAGGTTCCTCGTCAGAGCGCAACAAGCCGACGAGTCTACTCAGCGCGGCGAGGCGGCCCGATCGTCGTCCCGCCACCGTCGCTCTTGCGGTTCCACAGACTCTCGAGCTGCGGGTCTCCACGCGAAAAGCAAGGGTCTCAGCGCCGGTGCCGAGACGCCCGCTTGGGACGAGAAGCAGGAGCGACGGCACAGGCTGCCCGCCGCCAGGGCGCCCCGTGACGTCTGAAGGTGACATGTTGACCACGACGACCACGGGTGTGGAAGGAACCGGCCTCGCCGGCTCTCAGTCGATGAAGCGGCGCACTACAGGACGCTCAGCGATGGTGCTGTCCGGGATTCCCCAGGCGGCGAACAGGTAGAAGCCGTTGCGGACCTGCACCTCGGTGTGGTTTAGGCCACCGAGTCGATCTCAGAGGCGATGCTGTGGGCGAAGGCCTCGGGCTGGGACAGGAACGGGTGGTGGCCTGAGGGGAAGTCGATCAGTCGGGCGCTGGCGCTGGCGCGTTGTCGCTGCAGCTCGGCAGGGATGGCGAGGTCCTCGGTGCACACGAAGTACGTCGAGGGCTTGTGCTGCCAGGCGATGTGCAGAGGTGGCTGGGCAAAGGGCATCGCGGACTGACGCGTGAGGCGGGCCAGGGCCTGCTGGGCGGTGGCCTCGTCGCAGTCTTGGAGGAACAGCTCGCGGACGATGTCTGCGTGGACGCCGACGGTGCCGTCGTCGCCTGGATCCATCCATGGCGTGGGCTGGGAGCCAGCGAGATCGGCCAGCGACTGCCCGGGCTCGGGCATCATCGAGGTCACGTAGAGCAGCTGGGCGACGCGCTGATCGGCCCCGGCCTGCGTGATGACCATGCCGCCGTAGGAGTGCCCGCAGAGCACGACGGGCGCCTGCGCCTCGGCGATCGCCTGCCGGGCTGCCTCGACGTCGGCGTAGAGATCGCCGAGGGCGTCCCCGGTCTCGCCGCAGCTGGGCAGCGGCACCGCGACGCTGGCGACTCCGTGGCCTGCGAGGGGTTCGGTCATCCGGCTCCACCACCAGGGCGCGTCGCGGACGCACGCGCCGTGCACGAAGATCAACGTCGGCAAGGGTCCTCCTCGGGACCGGAAGACGTAACGGCGTTACAGGTTACCGTTGTCGAGTGCCGCGCGCCCCCGACCTCGCCCACAGAAAGCGTTCCCTACAATTAGACCGCAGACCGAAACCTGGAGAGTAGTTCAATGGTCGTCACTTGCGTTCATGTGTTTGTTAGGGCCGAACACATTGAGGACTTTATCAAAGCCACCAGAATCAACCACGAAGCCTCGATAGAAGAGCCTCAGAACTTGCGCTTTGATGTCCTGCAGGAGCCGAATGATCCGAGCAGATTCATGCTGTACGAAGCCTATGCAAGCGAGGCCGGCGCGGCAGCTCATAGGCAGACGCAGCACTATTTGACGTGGCGAGAGACGGTCGCACCCTGGATGGCTGAACCTCGGACAGGCCTTTCCTATATTGTGATTGCGCCCTAGCCCCTTATCCAGCGACTCGAAACCTCCTCGCCGATTCGCGTGGTCGCGGCAGTCTCGGCAGGCGCTCAGATCACGGTCGCAATGACGAGCACTGGCCGTCCCGGCGACGATGTCCACGCTTCCGCAATCACCGACGGAAGCGAGCGCGAGCCGATCCTCGGTCGAAACGCTCGAAGTTCGTCCAGAGCAGCAGCCCCGTTACGCGGCGCGAAGGTCGCGCCGGACGTTCGTGTAACAGCAGGCGCGACACCACACACGAGGCATATGGGTCATGGGGTGACGGCCAAGCGCCGGCGGGCAACGCGACCTCCGAGGAAGGACAGGTGGCCGTTGAAGCCGCGGGTCGCAGGTTCGAGTCCTGCCGGGCGCATGAAAACCCCGTTCGCTATGGGATTCTCGGCAAGCGCACGCGCATAGCGTGCATCAAGGGCACCGAGCGCACCCGCGTGCCCCCACGGGTGGCCACTCGGAATCGGCCCCCGCGGCGGCGCGCCGCCGCCGCCGCCGCTTCACTCGCCGACCACTGTCACCGCAGCCGTCCTGTCGGCGAGCATGACGTTCTGAGAGACTCGCCTCGCGGCGAACTCGCGGCGCAGGGAGATGGCGGCATCTGATCCCCAGCTCGGGCGGGACGAGTGGCGTCGCCGGCGGGTGGCCGCGACGCTGGGCTCGATCGGCAGCGCGCTCGAGTGGTACGACTTCACGCTGTACATCTATCTGGCGCCGGTCCTCGCCGACCTGTTCTTCCCGTCGTCGGACCCGCTGAACGCGCTGCTCGCCACGTACGGGGTGTTCGCGGCCGGGTTCCTGATGCGCCCGTTGGGGGCGGTGTTCTTCGGCAACCTCGGCGACGCGCGCGGCCGCAAGGTGGCGCTGACCTACTCGGTGGTGATGATGAGCATCGCGATGGTGCTCATCGGGCTGCTTCCGACGCACGCGACGATCGGCGTCGCTGCGCCCATCGCCCTGCTCTTGCTGCGCATGGTGCAGGGCTTCTCGCTGGGCGGGGAGTCCTCGGGGACGTACGTGCTCATGTTCGAGACCGCGCGCCGCGACCGGCGCGGTCTGGGCGCGGCGCTGGCCGCCACCATGGCGAGCCTCGGGGTCCTGCTCGCCGCCCTGCTGGTCACGATCATGCACGCCGTCCTGAACACCCAGCAGACCGACGACTACGGCTGGCGGATCCTGTTCTTCGCCGGCGCGGGACTAGGCCTGATCGCGTTGATCATGCGGCGGCGGATGGCCGAGACGCCCAGCTTCGCCGCCGCCCAGGAGGCCGGCGAGGTGTCCGCGATGCCGATCAAGCGGGCCCTGCGCCACCAGCGCCGCGCGATCGCCCGGGTGTTCGCGCTCACCGCCTACACGGGGATCGCCTTCTGGCTGGCCTTCAGCTACGTGCCCAGCTACCTCCAGGAGCCGATCGGCACGACGCCCGAGGTGGCCACGCTCGGCGCGACCCTTGCCACGATCCTCTACGCGGTCGCGATCCCGTTCGCCGGGCTGCTGTCCGACTACGTAGGGCGAAGACCGGTGATGGCCGCGGGCGCGCTTCTCACGCTGGCACTCGCCTATCCCATCTTCACGCTGCTGGACGACGCCACCGCGGCCGCCACGATCGCCGGTCAGCTCATTCTCATGGTCCTGGTGCTGCTCTACGTCGGGCCCTGGGCGTCGGCCATCAGCGAGTTGTTCCCGACGGCCACCCGCTACACCGGCGTGGGCATCGGATTCCAGCTGTCCATGGCGATCTTCGGCGGGACCGTGCCGCTCGTGGCCACCCTGCTGATCAAGATCGGGCGACAACCAGGCTCCGGCCTTCTACCTCATGGGCGCCTCGTTGCTGATCCTCGTCGTGCTGGCCCGGCTCCCCGAGACCTACCGCGCCGGCATCGACTCTGAGCGACGCCCGGACGTCAAATTGTCTGAGATCGCCTCCTAGCGAATTGACGACCAGGTCGTCGGCGAGCTGGTCGAGAACGGCACCCACGCCGCCCGGCACGGGGGCCCGATGGGTGGGCAGCGCGGCCAGCGGCGCGCCCGATAGCGTCTGTAGCGACATGCTGGCGTCGTTCGGGCAAGCGGACGACGCGCAGGGGACGTCGGGCGACAGCGACGCGACCGCCTCAGTGTCGCGAGACACTCAGGAGCGCCTGCGGAACGAGGCCGAGCCACCGGGAGGCGCCAGCGGCGGGGATCCCACCTGAGGAGACTTGGTCGGGGTCACGCCGCCGCCCACCCGCACGAACCGCCTCCGCGGGTCGGACCGGGCGAGCCGCTTGGCCCAGGTCGTCCCCAGGGCCGCCACCTCGGCCGCCGCGGCCACCCGCACGGCGATCTCCAGGCCCGCCGCGGCGTAGCCGGCCCGCAGCTCCTCCGGCGAGCGCTCGCCGAGATCGCCCTCGCTCACGACGACCTCGATCGCGGCGCCCGGCGCGCACAGGCCCCGCAGGCGGGCGAGCCCGTCCGGCTCGGCGCCGGCGACCGCCTGCAGCAGCGAGCCCCAGGGCAGCAGCACGGTCACCCGGTCCGCCAGCCCCTCCAGCGCCCCCGGCGCGCCCTCCAGGGCGAGGCGCCCGAAGACGAGGTTGGGCAGCCCGCCGCGCGCCTCCGGCCCGGCCGCGCGCCGCGACGCCTGCCTCAGGTTGTCGGCGTTGGCGTCGATCCCGACGACCAGCAGGTCCGGGTCGGACGCCGCCAGCCGGCGGGCGTAGGCGCCGTCACCCGTCCCGACGTCGATGGCGACCGCGCGATGGCGCGCCGCCAGCTCCGCCAGTCATCAATTGTCGACCCAGTGCTCCTTGCGGCCCACGATCACGTGCATGGGGCCAGGGTAGCCGGAGGGCGGTACGGTTGCGAGGTGCGCGACGAGGACCGCAGGCGCATGCTCGTGGAGGCCTCCGAGGCGATGGCGCCGGGGTGGGAGCGCCGGCGCGGCCGCATCGACGGGGCGGTCGCGCCCGTGCGCGAGTGGCTGGTGCGCGCGCTGGCGCCGGCGCCCGGGGACACGGTGCTGGAGCTCGCCGCCGCCTCGGGCGACACCGGCCTCGACGCGGCCGCCGCCGTGGGCGAGGAGCGGCCGGCTCATCGCCACCGACCTGACGCCGGCGATGGTGGAGATCGGGCGCCGGCGCGCGGCCGAGGTCGGCGCCCGCAACGTGGAGCACCGGGTCATGGACGCCGAGCGCATCGACCTCCCCGACGGGTCGGTGGACGGCGTGCTCTGCCGGTTCGGCTACATGCTCATGGCCGACCCGGCGGCGGCCCTGGCCGGGACGCGCCGGGTCCTGCGGCCGGGCGGACGGGTCGCCCTCGCCGTCTGGGGCCCTCCGGAGCGCAACCCCTGGCTCGCGATCGGCGGCGCCGCGCTGCGCGAGCGCGGCCACCTCCCGCCGCCGGCGCCCGGCGAGCCCTCGCCCTTCGCGCTGGCGAGCGAGGAGCGCATTCTCGGCCTGCTTGGCGCGGCCGGCTTCACGGGGGCGCGCGTCGAGGAGGTGCCGGTCGTGATCAGCTACCGCGACGCCGGCGACTACCTCGACGTCATGGCCGACACGTCGCCGGCGGGGGGCGTCATCCGCGGACTTGCCGGCAGGCGAGCGCGAGGGGCTCGAGCGCGCCCTGGAGGGCGCCATGGCGCCGTTCGCCGGCGGCGATGGGGTCGACCTGCCGGGCGTGGCGCTCTGCGCGGTCGCCAGCGCGCCTTGACCCCCCGCGCGGCGGGCTGCTTCAGTAGCCCGGTGCGCGTGAGAACCCGGCGATGAGCACCACCCGGACGGCGGCCGCGGAGGCCCGCGCGGCGGGCTCCTGCCGCATGTGCCCGGTCTCGTGCGAGCGCGTCGTGATGCCGGTCGGGTGCCTCGAGTCGGGCTGCAGCCGCCTCTACTCCTACGAGCAGGACGGGCGCACCTGGATCGGCTGCCTGGAGGGCGTCTACGCGGCCGTCATCGACCTGCACCGCTTCCGCCTGCTCCAGCGCACCAAGACGGGCTTCGGCGGGCTGCGGGCGGCGCGCGAGCCGCTGCCGGTGTGCCGCACGGAGATCGAGCGGACGTTCGAGCACCGCTCGGACGGCCCCTGCGTGAACCCCGACTTCCTCCTGTCGGCCCACCGCGACGGCTACCGGGTCACCGTGGCGCCGGGGGCCGAGCGCGGGTAGCGCCCGCTAGTCTGCGCTCAGTGCCGGGCGCCGACGCCTGGCCGCCCCTCCCCTTCGAGGAGTGGCGGCCGACGAAGGACACCCTCCACCGCTGGTGCCAGATCGTCGGCAAGGTGCGCATGACGCTCACGCCGCCGCTCAACCACTGGTGGCACGTGACCCTGCGCGTCAGCGCGCGCGGCGTCACGACGGGCCCGATGCCCTGCGCGCCCGGGCTGGTGGAGATCGAGCTGGACCTGGTGGCGCACCGCGCGGTGGTCCGCACCAGCGAGGGCGCGACGCGCGACTTCGCCCTCCACGACGGGCTCTCGGTGGCCGCGTTCCACGAGCGCCTGTTCGCCGCGCTGGCCGCGGTCGGGGTGCACTGCGTCATCCAGCCGACGCCCTTCGACCTCCCCGACGCCACGCCGTTCCCGGACGACGAGGAGCACCGCTCCTACGACGCCGACGCGGTGGGGCGCTGGTGGGCCGTCCTGCGTTCCGCGGCCGACGCCCTCGGGGAGTTCTCGGGCCGGTTCGTCGGCAAGACGAGCCCGGTGCAGCTCTTCTGGCACAGCCTCGACCTCGCCGTCACCCGCTTCTCGGGCCGTCGTGCGCCGCCGATCGAGGGCGTCGACCCGGTGACCGCCGAGGCCTACTCACACGAGGTCGTGAGCTTCGGCTTCTGGGCCGGCGACCACCGCATCCCGGCGCCCGCCTTCTACTCCTACACGGCGCCCGAGCCGCCGACGCTCACCGAGCAGCAGCTCGCCCCGCCGGCCGCGGCCTGGCGCGCCGGCCCGACCGGGTCGTTGGCGCTGCTCATGTACGACGACCTGCGCGCGGCCCCGCACCCCCGGGCGACGCTCCTGGAGTTCCTGGAGAGCGCCTATGTCGCCGGGGCGACGACCGCGGGCTGGGACGTGGAGGGCCTGGCCCACCGGTAGGATCCGGCGGTGCCCGAGCCCGCGACGGTCGGTCTCATCACCGGGACGGGGCTGTACGAGCTGGACGGGCTCGAGGAGCGATCCGTCGAGTCGGTCGCGACGCCGTACGGCCCCGCCGAGGTGGTCTCGGGCCGCCTCGAGGGGGTCCGCGTGCTCCACGTGCCCCGCCACGGGCGCGGTCACGCCCGCCTGTCGAACCAGGTGACCCCCCGGTCCACGATCGCCGCCATGGCCCACCTCGGTGCGGCGGCGCTGGTCTCGACCACGGTCTGCGGCGCCGTGGACCCCTCGCTGGAGCTGGGGTCGCTGGTGGTCTTCGACGACCTCCACTTCCCCTCGAACCGCCTGGCCGACGGCTCCCTCTGCACGCTGTTCACCTCCCCCGAGATCGAGGGCCGGGGCCACTGGATCTACGACCGGCCGTTCGGGCCCGGCGTGCGGTCCGGGCTGGTGGCCGGCGCCCGGGCGGCGGGGCTGGAGGTGCGCGACGGCGGCGTCTACGGCCACGTCAACGGGCCGCGGCTCAACTCGGTCAGCGAGATCGCCCAGCTCGCCGCGGCCGGCGTGACCTGCGTCAGCCAGACCGGCGGCCCCGAGACCGTCCTCGCGGGCGAGGCGCGGCTGCCCTTCGCCCTCATGGGCTTCGTGACCGATCACGCCAACGGCGTCAGCGCCATCCCGACGCCGGCCGAGACGCTGGCGCGGCTGTTCGGCGAGAGCGCGGGCTTCTTCCAGCGCGCGCTGCGCGCCGCCCTGCCCGCCATCGCCGCGGAGCCCGGCCCGCCGGCGGGGATCGTGTTCGCGCTCTGACGTAGGCTGGGGCGGGTGATCTTCCGCCAGCTCATCCACGACGACCTCGGCTGCGCGTCGTACCTGGTGGGCGACGGGGACGCGGGGACGGCGGCCGTCGTGGACCCGCGCTTCGAGGTCAACGAGTACCTCGAGCTGGCGCGCTACCTCGGCGTGCGCATCGAGCACGTCCTCGAGACCCACACCCACGCCGACCACGTCTCCGGGCACGGGCGCCTGGCCGAGGCCACCGGCGCGACGATCCACGTGCACCGGGCGGCGGAGGCCGAGTACCCGCACGAGCCCTTCGACGACGGCTGGGAGCTGGCCCTCGGCCGGCTGAGGGTGCGCGCGATCCACACCCCGGGCCACCGGCCCGAGCACACCTCCTTCGCCCTGGTCAACACGGCCCGGGGCGAGGAGCCCTGGGCCGTCCTGACCGGCGACTCGCTGTTCGTGGGCGACGTCGCCCGCCCCGACCTGGCCGTCGAGCGCGAGGAGGGCGCGCGGGCCCTCTACCGCAGCCTCACGGCCGGCCTGCTGTCGCTGCCGCCCGAGACCGAGGTCTGGCCGGGCCATCTGGGCGGCTCGATGTGCGGCGGACCGGGCATGGACCAGAAGATCTCCTCGACCATCGGCTTCGAGCTCGGCCACAACCCGCTGCTGTCGGTGGGCGGCGAGGACGGCTTCGTCGCCGGCACCCTCGCCGGCCTGGGCCCTCAGCCGCCGCGCTTCGGCGAGATCGTGGCGCTCAACCGCGGGCCGCTCCTCACGAGCGGCGTGCGCGCCGCAGCCCTCTCGGCCCGGCAGGTGGAGAGGCTGACCCGCGAGGGGGCGATGCTGGTCAACGTGCGCACCGACCTGCAGTTCGCCGAGGCGCACGTGCCCGGCGCCGTGCTCGTGACCCACCTGCGCTCGGGCTTCGGCACCAAGCTGGCGTGGGTCGCCGAGCCGGGCCGGGAGATCGCCTTCGTCGGCCGCGACGACGCCGACGGGCTGCGCGCCGGGCGCCTGGCGGCCTCGGTCGGCGTGCGCGGCGTGGGCTACCTGGCCGGCGGCATGACCGCCTGGCGCGAGGAGGGGCGGCCGGTGGCGCGCATGGAGCGGCTGGCCGCCGCGGACCTTCCCGGCCGACTCGCGGCCGACCCCACCCTCCGGGTGCTCGACGTCCGCGAGCGGCGCGAGTGGGACGCGGGCCACATCCCCGGCTCCGTCCATGCCCCTTACCATGCGATCGACGGCATCCCCGACGGCATCGACCCGGCGGCGCCCGTCGCCGTCATCTGCGCCTCAGGGCAGCGGAGCGGCCTGGGCGCCAGCCTCCTGATGCGCGCCGGGGCCACGGGCGTGATCCACGTCGTGGACGGCGGTGTCGGCACGGTGGGCGCGCTCGGCGTCGCCCTGGAGCCCGGCTGATCTCACCCTCACGTCGAGGGTGAGTTCGGTCCGCTCCAGCACCCACGCCAGCTGGGAGGCGAGCCCGCGCCGCAGCCCGACCCTCGGGCGCCAGCCGAGGTCGCGGCGGGCGCGCGACGTGTCGGCCGAGGTGCGGCGCACGTCGCCCTGGGCGGCTCGGCCCGGCCGGGTCGGCACCGGGCGGCCGGCGATCTCGCCGAGCGCCGCGGCGATCGCGCCCACCGACACGGGGTGCCCGCCGCCGACGTTGTAGATCGGCGCCGGCCCGGCGGCGCAGAGCGCCCGCAGGGCCGCGTCGACCGCGTCGTCGACGTGGGTGAGGTCGCGGGCGGCCGAGCCGTCGCCGTAGATCGTGAAGGGGCGGCCGCCCGCGAGCGCCTCGCACATCCGGCGCACCGCCATGTCGGGCCGCTGGCGGGGTCCGTAGACCGTGAAGAAGCGCAGCCCCACGCAGCTCAGGCCGCGGGTCTGGGCGAGCGCGGCGAGATCCTCGCAGGCCCGCTTGACCACCCCGTAGGGGGAGATCGGCCGCGTGGGCGTGCGGTCCTCGCGCGCCGGGCCGCCGCCGGCGTCCCCGTACACCGACGAGGACGACGCCCAGACGAGCCGTGGCACGCCGGCATCGAGGGCCGCGCCGACGAGCCGGTGGGTCGCGTCGAGGTTGTCGCGCAGGCACGGCCCGAACCCGTCGCCGAAGCTGCTGCGCACCCCGGGCCGGCCGGCGAGGTGCACCAGCCGCGGGCCGCCGCGCAGCGCCCCCGCCAGGTCGGCCGCGGCCAGGTCGGCCTCGACGAGGTCGAAGCGCGGCTCGCCGGCGAGGCGGGCGAGGTTCTCCTCCTTGTCCGCCCTGGGGTACGGGCCGAGGAAGCCGTCGAGGCCGGTGACCCGCCACCCGTCGGCCACGAGGGCCTCGCTCAGGGTCGAGCCGATGAAGCCGGCCGCCCCGGTCACGAGGACGCGGCGGTCAGGCGCCGGCACGGGCCGGCCTCCCGATGGGCGTCGTACGGGCCCGGGCGCGCTCGCCCCGCACGGCGAGCGCGGCGGCCGCGACCAGGAGGGCGGTCCAGGCCCAGTGCAGCGGCCAGGTGGCGGCGTTCTCGACCAGGTAGTCCGGCAGGACCGCGGTCCAGGCGCGGTAGAGCGGGTCGGAGGTGCTCTGGAGGTCGACGACCCAGGCGATGCGCCCGAGCGCCCCTTCCGTGGCGACCCAGGCGTGCGCGACGACTCCGACCGCCCCGAGCGCGAGGGTCGCCGCCAGGCGCGCGCCGCCCCCGCGCGCCCACCAGGCGATCGCCAGCACCGCGGCCGGCAGCACGACGACGACCTGGCGGCCGGGGAACCACCAGCCCTGCATGGTGAGGGCGACGAAGGTCGCGACCAGCCAGCCCGCCCCCAGCGGCAGCGCCAGCGACTGCCAGCCGCGCGGCCGGCGCGCCAGGAGGACGGCGATCGCGGGCACGATCAGCAGCCACGCCGGCTGCCAGGCCGCCAGGCCGAAGTCGCGGTCCACGAGCAGCCCGACCAGGCGCCGCGAGCGCCCGAAGTAGTCCGGGTCGGACCCGACCACGGTCAGCTCCCCGTCGACGAAGTGCGACCCGGCGGCGTACGGCGTCACGCCTCCGTAGAGGGCCTGGTGCCCGACCAGGTAGGCGACGCCGGCGGCCGCCAGCCCGACGGCCAGCGCGAGCGCGACCCGGCGACGCCCATCGCGGGCGAGGAGCCACAGCCCGACCAGCGCCAGGACGGCCGCCACCGGCGCGTACTTCACCGACAGCCAGGGCAGGGCGACGACCACGATCGCGAGGGTCGCCAGGCCCCCCCGGCGCAGCGGCCCCGTGAGGGCCGCGATCGCCGCCGCGACCGCCAGGGCCGCCGGCAGCTCGGGGTAGACCTGGGAGCCGTAGGACGCGAGCGGGGGCGAGAGCGCGAAGACCCCCACGACCGCCGAGCCCGCGACGACCGGCACGGCGAACCGGCGGACGGCGATCCACACGAGCAGCGCGGCGAGCGCTGCCGCGACGGCCGCCAGCGTGAGCTTGGCCAGGACCCACCCGCCGGCCGCCACCGGCAGGGCGAGGACCGCGGGAAGCAGGGGGTCGTGGGGCTCGATCAGGCTGCCGTCCGCCAGGGGGCGGGCCTGTGGGGCGAGCGCGATCTCGTGGAACGGGCGGTACTCCTGGGCGGCGAACTCGTCGCGCACGTCGAGGTCGCCGTCGTGGGCGAGGCTGAGCGCGGTGAGCAGATAGTGGGGCTCGTCGGCCGTCGTCTGGGCGCCGTAGGACGCGCGCGAGCCGATGCCCGCCGCCGCCGCGGCGAACGCCAGGACGGCCACGAGGGCCATGGCCCAGCGGAGCGGGGTCATGCGCGCGGTCACGACATCGCGTGGTCGCGGCGCACGACCAGCAGCCAGGTCAGGATGCCCGAGACGGCGAGCAGGGCGAGCGCCGCGATGCTGGCGTCGGCCCAGAACGCGTCCTCGGTGGAGCTCCAGATGCGGGTCGCGAGCGTCGGGAAGCCGGCCGGCGCGAGCAGCAGCGTCACCGGCAGCTCCTTCATCGCCGAGAGCAGGACGAGCCCCGCGCCGGCCGCCAGCCCGGGCGCCATGAGCGGGAGGTCGATGGTCGCGAGCCGCGCCAGCCGCCCCCGGCCCAGCGTCCGCGCCGCGTCGTCCAGCCTCCGGGGCACGCCCCCGGCGGCGACCTGCGCCGGGGCCAGCGCCAGCGCGCCGAAGTGGAGCGCGTAGGCGCCCACCAGCAGGGGCAGCGTCTGGTAGAGGGCGCCGATCGGCCCGGGGCTGCGCAGGGTCCAGAAGGCGAGCGCGAGCGCGATGACGAGGCCCGGGAGGGCGAAGCCGCCGGTCACGAGGGCGGCCGCGCCGGCCCCGACGCGGCCGCGGTGGCGCGCGGTCAGGAACGCCGCGGGCAGGACCACCGCCACCGCGACCAGGGCGGCGCTCACGCTGGCGATCGTCGTGTTGAGGGCCGGCTCGACCAGGCGGGAGGGGTCCGCGACGAGGGAGTTCGGGCGCGAGGTGCCCGCGTTGACGCCGCGCACGGTCCAGTAGACGAGCACCGCCACGGGCGCGACCAGGGCGAGCCCGAGCAGGCCGGCGACGAAGGCGACCGCCGCGGCCCGCCAGCGGCCGAGCGCGACCGTCAGCGGGCGGCCGCCGCGGCGCGCGTCCAGCATCCGTCCCCCTGCGACCCGCCGCTGGGCGACCACAACGGCGATCGCCAGCAGGCCGAGCGCCAGGCTGAGGGCCACGGCGACGGGCGGCTCGAGGAGGTAGTTGGCGTAGATCGCCCGGGTCAGCGTGTCGTAGCGCAGCAGCTGCACGGCCCCGAAGTCGGCGATGACGTAGAGGAAGACCAGGAGCGCCCCCGCGGCGATCGCGGCGCGCGCCTGGGGCAGCACCACCGTCGCGAAGGTCGCGGCGGGCCCGCGACCGAGCAGGCGGGCCGACTCCTCGATGGCCGGCGGCAGCTGACGCAGGCGCGCGGCCACCGGCAGGTAGACGTAGGGGTAGGTCAGCAGGGTCAGCACCGTGAAGGCCCCGGCGAAGCCCCGGACCTCGGGCAGCCCCGTCACCCCGACGGGCTCGAGCAGGCGCTCGAGCAGCCCCCCGGGCGCGAAGGCCGCGATGAGGGCGAAGGCCCCGATGAACGAGGGCAGCACCAGCGGCAGGGGCAGCAGCAGCCGGATGACGCGCCGCCCCGGCAGGTCCGTTCGCATCACCAGCCAGGCCGCCAGCGTTCCGACGGCCGCCGCGGCGGCCGCCACGGTGGTCGCCAGCAGCAGGCTGCGGCCGAGGGGGCCGAGGAGCGCCTCGTCGGTCAGCGTCGACCAGACGCCTCCCTCCTCGGCGTTGCGGACGATCAGGTAGGCCAGCGGCGCCGCGAAGGGCACCGCCAGCACCACCACCAGGGCGCGCAGGCCGAGCCCGCGCGCCCGGGCGCCGTCGCGCACCGCTGCGGCGACGGCGGAGCTCACTCCAACCCGCTCTCCTGGATCAGCCGCGCCGTCCCCTCGATGTCGCCCAGCCGCGTCGGGTCCTCGTCGGGCGGCCGGAGCGACTCGAGGGGCGGCACCCCCTCGGCGGCCGGCACGTCCCGCGCCAGCGGGTACTCGAAGGTCTCGGCCGCGAAGTACTCCTGCGCCTGCTCGGACAGCAGGAACTGGATGAAGGCCTCGGCCTCCTCCTTCTTCTCGGACGCGGCCAGGACGCTCGCCGACGACGGGATCACGAGCCCCCCGATGTCGCCGTCCTCGAACCGGTGGTTCCGGCTCGGCAGCGAGGGGTCCTCCTCGAGGAACCGGTAGTTGTAGTAGTGGTTGACCAGCCCCATGTCGATCTCGCCGCGGCCCACGGCCTCGACGATCGCGTTGTTGTTCGCGTAGGTGCGGGTGCCGTTGTCGGCCATCCCGCGCAGCCACGCCGCGGTGGCCTCCTCGCCCTCGATGTCGCGCATCGCCGTCACGAAGTCCTGGAACGAGCCGTTGGTCGGGGCGACCCCGACCCGCCCCCGGTACCGCGGCTGGGTGAGCTCCGTCACCGACTGGGGCAGGTCCGCCTCGGGAACCTCGTCGGAGTTGTAGACCAGCACCCGCTGGCGGCCGCTGGTACCCGTCCAGAGGCCCTCGTGGTCCTCGAAGCGCGGGTTGACCAGGTCGAGCGTCGCGCGCGAGAGCGGCGCGAGCAGGCCGCGCTCGGCGAGGTAGGCCGTCGCGCCGGGGCTCTGGCCCCAGAAGACGTCGGCCGGCGTGCGGTCGCCCTCCTCGGCCAGCAGCAGGGCGAGCTGGGGCGTGTCGCCGTAGCGGACGTCGATCGGGACGTCCTGCTCCTCGGCGAACTGCTCGAGCAGGGGGCCGACCAGGTCCTCGGTGCGGCCGGAGTAGATCGTGAGGGCCTCGCGGTCGCCGCCGCAGCCGCTCGCTGCCAGGGCGGTGACGAGCAGCGCCAGCACGGCCGCCATCGCCACCATCACGCGCCTCGAGGGCCTCACGCGGTCTCCTGTCGCTCGCCGTCTGGGGACTCCGGGCCGCGGGTCCCGCCCGCCCGGCGGGCCAGAGTGTAAGGTCAACCGCCGTTGAATATAAGGCGCACCTTTGAACGCGGGTCGCGACGGCCGAGGCGGGTGGTGGCGGCGGTCGGAGCGGTGGCCCTCGTCGCGAGCGTGATCTACATCGCCACGGCGATCGACCCGGGGGCGCTCGCCGCCGCCGCCCGCGCCGCCGCCGACGACCCCCTCGGGCTCGCCCTGGCCCTTGGGGCCTACGGGCTGGCGTTCGCGCTGCGGGCCGCGCTCTGGTGCCGCGCCCTCCCCGGCCTGGGATTCGGGCAGTCGCTCGCCGCCATCCACGTCTCCCTGGCCGGGAACCACCTGCTTCCGCTGAAGCTCGGCGAGCCGCTGCGGGTGTACTCGGCCGTCCGGCGCGCGCCCGTGCCCCTGGGCGCGGCGACCGCCTCGACGATCCTCCTGCGGGCGGCCGACATCCTGGCCGTGGTCGCGATCGCGGCGGTCCTCGGTCCGAGCCTGGTCGAGAGCCTCGTCGGCGGCGCGGGCATCCCGCTGGCGGCCGTCTCGGCCGTGGTGCTCGTCGCCGCGGCGGCCTGGCTCGCCAGGGCGGTGCGCCGCCTCGGCCCCTCGCGCGGCTGGCTCGCCGTGGCGCTGCCCGGGGCGACGCTCGCGTGGCTGCTCGAGAGCGTCCTGGTCTGGACCTGCGCCGGGTGGGCCGGGATCGACCTGTCGCCGCGGGACGCGGCCCTGGTGACGGCCGTGACCATCGCGGCCCAGCTCGTGGCGGTCACGCCCGGCGGCGTGGGCACCTACGAGGCGGCGGCCACGGCGGCGCTGGTGGCCGTCGGGGCCGAGCCCGGCGCCGCCCTCGCGGCGGCGGTCGCCGCCCACGCGCTCAAGACGGCCTACGCGCTGGTGGCCGGGGGCATCGGCGCGGTCCATCCCTCCCCCGGGCTGCTGGGGCGGATCCGCCTGCCGCGCGACCGCCCGGCGCCGCCCGCCGCGGCTCCCGCGCCGCCGGGCCCGGTCGTCCTGGTGCTGCCGGCCCACGACGAGGAGGCGACCGTGGCCGCCGTGGTCGCCCGCGCGCCGGCGACCGTCGCCGGGCGCGAGGTGCGGGTGGTGGTGGTCGACGACGGCTCCCGCGACGGCACGCTCATCCAGGCGGTGACGGCGGGCGCCGAGGTGGTGGTGATGGGCGCGAACCGCGGCCTGGGCGCGGCGGTGCGCCGCGGCCTGGCCGAGGCGGTCGACCGGGGCGCCGCCGCGGTCGCGTTCTGCGACGCCGACGGCGAGTACGCGCCGGAGGAGCTCGGGTCGCTGATCGCCCCGATCCTGGAGGGCCGGGCCGACTACGTCGCCGGCTCGCGCTTCGCCGGGCGCATCGAGCGCATGCGCCCCCACCGGCGCCTGGGGAACATCGTCCTCACGCGCCTGCTGTCGTTCGTGGCCCGGACCCGCATCACGGACGGCCAGAGCGGTTACCGCGCCCTCTCGCGGGCGGCGGCGGCCGAGGCCGAGATCGCCCACGACTTCAACTACGCCCAGGTGCTGACCCTCGACCTGGTGGCCAAGGGGTACCGCTACGCCGAGGTGCCCATCCGGTACGGCTTCCGGGAGCACGGGCGGTCGTTCGTGCGCCTGCTGCCGTACCTGCGCCGCGTCATCCCGGCGGTCTGGCGGGAGGTCAACGGCTCAGTCCTCGACCACGTGGCCCGCGAAGCGTCCCCGGGCGCGGGCCCAGGCGTCGTCGTCGAAGGAGCCGTCGCGGCCGAGGCAGTCGGCGGCGGCCCAGGCCATGGCGAGGGCGTGGTGGGCGTTGTCGTGCACGAACAGCGCCTGGCGGCCGAGCGTGAGCAGGGCGGGCTGCTCGGCGGCCCAGCCGTCGAGGGCCGCGAGGCGGGCGCCGGTGCCCGCGCGCAGGACGGGATAGGCGTGGCGCAGGCGCGCGGCCTCGACGGCCGCGACCTCCGGGCGCGGTAGACCGGCCTCGACGAGGCCCTCGACCGCCACGCGGCCGAGCTCCTCGGCGGGCGCGGCGAAGAGGTCCCCGTCGGCCGCGCACGGGATCTCGGCGCACAGCACGGTGACGCCCTCGGGGTCGTCGCCGTCGCGGTAGTTGCGCGGCTCCGAGACGCGCGTGACCGGCGTCGCGCCCCCGGGCAGGTAGTGCGCGTCGAAGGGGCTGTAGCGGGGGCGGGGGACGACCAGGTAGACCAGGGCCATGGCGCGGTACTCGAGCGCGTCGGCGGCCGCGAGGGCCTCGGCCGGCGGGGCCGGCTCGACCATCCGGGCAAGCGCGGTCACGGGCAGGGTCGACCAGACGCGGCGCGCCTCGAGGGCCCGGCCGTCGGCCAGGGTCACGCGCGCCGCCTCCGGGGCGAGCTCGACGCGGCGCGCCTCCGCGTCGAGCAGGACCTCCGCGCCGGCGTCGGCGGCCGCGCCGGCCAGCGCCTCCCAGAGCTGGCCGTAGCCGCGCCGGGGGTAGAGGAAGAACCGCTTGCCGGCGCTCCCCCGGGCGAGGGCGCGCGCCACCAGCCGGCCCGGCGAGCGCGCCGCGACGCGGCGGCGGGCCTGCTCCCCCGCCAGCTCCGACGGGTCGAGCCCCCACAGCTTGCGCGCGTAGGGGAAGTAGAAGCGCTCGCAGAGCGTGGGGCCGAGCGCGGAGCGCAGCACCTCCTCGAAGGTGTCGGCCCGCGGCCCGGGACGGAGCGGCCCCAGGGCCGCGTCGCGCAGCGCCCCGGCGGCCATGGCCGGCGGCAGGCGGCGGGCGAGGTCGAGCGGGCGCAGCGGGAACGCGATCCAGCGCCCGCCCAGGCGGATGCGGCCGTTGCGGGGGCGGCGCTGGAGGTCGTCGCCGAGCAGCGCGCGCAGCTCGGCCAGGATGCGCGGCTCGACGGTGGGGTGGAGGCGGTGGCTGCCGAGGTCGACGCGCACCCCGGCGACCGAGTGGCTGGCCGCGGCGCCGCCGACGTGGCCGGCGCGCTCCACGAGCGTCACGCGGTGGCCGTCGCGGGCGGCGCGGTAGGCCGCGCCCACCCCGGCCGGGCCCGCCCCCAGGACCAGCAGGTCGGTCGCCGTCAGCCCCCCGCCGGGACGGCCGCGCCCTCGGCCGCGGCGGCCGGATACGCCACCGTCGGCGCGCCCCTGAACTCGAGCGACACGCGCGCCCCCGGCGCCAGCGAGGGCGCCCCGATGCTCCGCGAGCGCACCGCGCCGACGCCGTCGAGGGCGACGATGTAGACGGCGTCGTGGCCGTAGTACTCGATGCGCTCGACGATCGCGTCCCCGCCGGGGTGGGCGACGATCCGCTCCGGGCGGATCATGACCTCCACCGGACCCCAGGCCTCGGCGTGCAGCGGCACCGACCCGAGCGCCGTCTCGGCCTCGCCGCCGGCGGCCACGCCCGGCACGAAGTTCGCGTCGCCGATGAACTCGGCCACCTCGCGCGTCGCCGGCAGCTCGTAGAGCTCGGTGGGCCCGCCCTGCTGGGCGACCTGGCCGCCGCCCATCACGGCCACCTCGTCGCCCACCAGGAAGGCCTCCTCCTGGTCGTGGGTGACGAAGAGCGCGGTGGCGTCGATCGACGTCAGCATCCGGCGGACCTCGACCCGCAGCTCGGCGCGCAGCGGTGCGTCGAGGTTGGAGAAGGGCTCGTCCAGCAGGATCACCGAGGGGCGCGGGGCCAGCGCCCGCGCGAGCGCCACGCGCTGCAGCTGGCCGCCCGAGAGCGTGGCCGGCATGCGGTGCTCGAAGCCGGACAGGCCCACCAGCGCGAGCGCGTCGGCGACGCGCGCGCCGCGGTCCGGGGCGCGCCGCGGCAGGCCGTAGGCGACGTTGCGGGCGACGCTCATGTGCGGGAAGAGGGCCGCGTCCTGGAAGACCATGCCGATGCGGCGCCGCTCGGCCGCGACGAAGGTCGCCGGGCCGGAGAGGACCCGGTCGTGGACGCGGACCTCGCCGGAGTCGGGGCGCTCCAGGCCGGCGACGCAGCGCAGGAGGGTGGTCTTGCCGCAGCCGCTCGGACCGAGCAGGGCGACCAGCCCGCCCGCCGCCACCGCCAGGTCGACGCCCCTCAGCACCTGGGTGGCGCCGAAGGACTTCGCGAGGCCGGTGATCGTGACCGGCTCAGCGGGCGCCGGGCGGCCCTCCGATGCGCAGGTCGGTTCCCATGCGGCAAAGCATTCGGGAGACCTTATCGCCCCGTCTGGCGGGGCGCGATCGGGGCGATCAGGCCGGCAGGACGAACAGGCCGGCGGCCGCGCGGTCGCCGATCGCCCGCTCCTCGCCGTCGATCAGGATGGTGAGCTGGCCGGCGGCCGGGTCGGCGCGCAGCACCTCGAGCTCGGTGCCCGGCACCAGGCCCTGCTCGTAGAACCAGTGCAGCAGCTCGCCGTCGTGCTCGGCCAGGCGCACGATGCGGGCGCCGCCCGACTCGAGCGCCGAGAGCGGCCGCAGGTCGCGGTTCTCCTCCTGCTCGTGCGAGGTGTCCACCGGCCACCCGTGGGGGCAGCGGTCGGGGTTCCCGAGCTGCTGCGCCAGCCTCTCGACCATCTCGTCCGAGAAGGCGTCGCCGAGCTCGTCGGCGTGGACGTGCGACTCGGCGGCCGAGTAGCCCATGAAGTCGGTGAGGAAGCGCTCGATCACGCGGTGGTGGCGCACCACCCGCTCGGCCTCCGCGCGCCCCTTCTGGGTGAGGAGCGGGCCCTTCCGCGGCCCGCGCTCCACGAGGCCCTCGGCCTCGAGGCGCTTCAGCATCTCGCTCGCCGTCGGCGGGGTGACGTGGAGCATCTCCGCCACCCGGGCCGCCGGGACCGGGGCCTCCTTCACCACCGGGCCGTACTCGCCGATCGGGGTCGCGAGGAAGTAGATCGCCTCGAGGTAGTCGTTGACGGAGTGCGTCCGAGCCACGCGAGGATTCTACCCCCGGCCACGGCCGACGTGGGCCGGATCGCGGGGCGGCTGGCGTCCCGCTGGGCCACTCGCTACATTCGTCACATGACCACGTCGCCCGGTGCGGGGGCGCGCCCCCGCAGGATCCTCGTCATCGCGAACGAGACCTGCGCGGCGCGTGGGGTGGTGGAGGAGGTCCGCTACCGCGGCGGGCCCGGGGCCGAGGTGATGATCGTCGCGCCCGCGCTCGCGCGCAGCCGCCTGGAGCACTGGCTGACGTCCGACAGCGAGCGCCGCCGCGCCGACGCGCTCCAGCGCCTGGACGCGTCGGTGACCGCCTTCACCGCGGCCGGGATCCCGGCGCAGGGCGCCCTCGGGGACGCGGACCCGCTCCAGGCCCTCGACGACGCGATCCGGACCTTCGATCCGGACGAGGTGATCATCTCGACCCATCCGCCCCAGCGCTCCAACTGGCTCGAGCGCCAGGTGGTCAAGCGGTCGCGGGAGCGCTACGAGCTGCCCATCACCCACGTCATCGTCGACCTCGAGCTCGAGGCCGCCGCGGCCGCCGACGCGGCCTCCCGTCCCCGGGCCGAGGCCGCCCCGGACCCGGCCCGCCGGCTGCGCGTCTACCACGCCAGCGACTACGACGGCGCGCTGGCCATCCGCGAGTCGGGCTTCCGCGACGCGGGCGACGGGGGAGGGCGCGCCGGCGTCTGGGTCACCGACCGCCCGCCGGACGCCGGCGACGGCGACGACCTGGTCCTGTTCGCCATCGAGGTCCCCGAATCCGTCGCCGCCGGCTACGAGGAGGCCGGAGAGGGCGAGCTCCGGCGGTTCCTCCTCCCGGCCGATCTCCTCAACCGCCACGGCCCCCCCGTCGTCGAGGGCGACTGGTCCGAGTAGGGGCGGGCCCGGCCCCGTCAGCGGGGCCGTGGCCTGCGCGTGCCAATTGGCGACGGCGGCGTGTGCCAATTGGCCAACCGGGCGACGGCCAATTGGCCGCCCCGTCGGGGGCTCATCTCTCGGCGATCGTGATCCGGTCGATGTAGATCGTCTGGGTGGGGTCCTGGGTGGAGGGGTCGGCGGGGTCGGCGGCGGGATCGGCGAAGGACTCGATGCGGCGGGCGACGTCGAGGCCGCGGGTCACGCGGCCGAAGCGGGTGTAGTCGTTCGGCAGGGCCGAGGCGTCGCCGGTGACGATGAAGAACTGGGAGCCGTTGGTGTCGGGGCCGGCGTTGGCCATGGCCACCGAGCCGGGCGGGTAGCCGTCGTCCGGCAGCTCGTCCTCGAAGACGTAGCCCGGCCCTCCCCGGCCCGTGCCCTCGGGGTCCCCGCCCTGGATGACGAAGCCGGCGACGACGCGGTGGAAGGTCAGCCCGTCGTAGAAGCCCTCCCGCGCGAGGAAGACGAAGTTGTTCACGGCGAGGGGCGCGGCGCGCGGGTCGAGGGCGACGACGATGTCGCCGCAGGAGGTCGCGATCGTCGCGGTGTAGCGCGCGGCGGGGTCGACGGTCTGGCGGGGCGGGGCGGCGTAGGTGCGCCGGCTCGGCGGCTGGGCGGGCTCGCGGCCGTCGCAGACCGCGCCGTTCGGCGAGGTGACCGGGAGGGGCGCGCTGCGGTCGGCGCCCTCGTCCCCGCCCGACCGCCGCCGCAGCCGGCGAGCGCGGCGAGGCAGGCGGCGGCGAGCGCGAGCGCGGCGACGAGCCGCCCGGGGCCGGGCACGGGCGGGCGCGGTCAGCCGACCGCCGCCGGCGGCGGCACGCCGGCAGGGCCGCCGAACCGCTCGAGGTCGCGGAGCCGGAAGTAGGTGAGCGTCCACGCCACCGCGGCGAAGGGGGCCGCCAGCGTGTGGCCGACGGCGGCCTGGAGGAACCCGCGCGCCGGCCCGCCGAGCGGGGTGAGGGCGAGCCCGAGCGCCAGGCTGAACGCGAGCAGCACGAGCATCGTCAGCACGACGACGCCGAACACCGGCCAGCCGCTGCCGCGGACGAGCTCGTGGCTGCGGCCGAACCCGTGCGCGACCCCGCAGCACTCGAGCATGATCACCGGCGCGAGGACGATCCACCAGGTCAGCAGCACGAGGCCCGGCACGACCAGCAGGGTCAGCCCCGCGAGGATGCCGAGCACCGCGAGCAGCCCCGCGACCGTGAGCGCGATCAGGCGCGTGCCGGCGTGGCGCAGGGTGGACGCCACCCCGAGGTCGCGCCGGCCGTCGCGGCAGTCCTCGACCGCCTTCACCAGCGCTCCCTGCACGGGGAAGATCGCGGCGAGGTTGAGGATGTTCCCCGCGAGGACACCCGGCCAGCCGATGACCGCCAGGCCCGCCGAGACCGCGCCGAGGGGCACGTAGATCACCGCGGCGATGGCGATCAGGTGCCTCCAGTGGGCCCGGTAGAGCTCCCAGGTGCGGCTCAGGATGTCGCCCGGGTCCATTCCGCGGCCATGGTACGGGAGGCCCCGAGGGCGGCGCACCGGGTCAGGTGCGGATCCCGACCCCGCGCTGGAACGTCCACCACGCCCAGGCGAGCATCGCCGCGGCGAGGCCCAGGGTGATGCCGAGCGACAGCCCGATCGGCACCTCCGACGTGCCGAGCGTGCCGTGCCGCGCCGCCACCACCATGTAGAAGATCGGGTCCGCGTGGGTCAGGCTGCGCCAGGGCTCGGACAGGGCGTTGACCGCGTAGAAGACGCCGCCCAGGAACACGAGCGGCTGGATCACCAGGTTGCCGACGACGTTCTGCTGCTCCCAGCCGGTCGAGTAGAGGCCGACGACCGTCCCGAGCGCCGAGAAGGCGAGGCTGGTGCCCAGCAGGACGGCCGCGAGGACCAGCGGGTCCTCGACGGGGTAGTCGACGAAGACGCGGGCGGCGGCGAGGGTGACCGCGCCGATGAGCAGGCTGCGCACGACCCCTCCCGACAGGTATCCCACCAGAAGCTGCGAAGGGCCCATCGGGCTGCTGGCCGGGTCCTCGATGAAGCCGTCGTTGCGCGCCTGGTAGATCGAGGTCGCGTTGTTGCCGAAGGCCGACGTCGCCACGCCCATCAGGACCAGGCCGGGCACGATGAACCGCTCGTAGGGGACGCCGTCGATCAGGCGGATGCTGGCGCCGAGCGCGACGCCGAAGACCACGATGAACAGCACGGCCGCGACGACCGGCGGCGCGATCGTCTGGGTCCAGAGGCGCAGCACGCGCAGCACCTCGCGCTCGGCCAGGGCGGCGACGCCCCTCAGGCGGGCCCCGGCCAGGGGGGCCGTCATCATCGCCCGACCACCTGGAGGTAGACCTCCTCCAGCCGGTCGGCCCCGAAGCGCTGGCGCAGGTCGGACGGCGGCCCGTCGGCGACGATGCGCCCGCCGCGGATGAACGCGACGCGCTCGCAGAGCGCCTCGGCCTCCTCGATGTAGTGGGTCGTCAGCAGGATCGTCGTGCCGTCCGCGTGGAGGGCCCGGATGTACGCCCAGAGGTCGTGGCGCAGCTCGAGGTTGACCCCGGCGGTCGGCTCGTCGAGGATCACGAGGCGGGGCCGGTGGAGCAGAGCCCGCGCCAGCAGCAGCCGCCGGCGCATGCCGCCCGACAGGTGGTGGGCGTAGTCGCCGGCCTTGGCCGAGAGGTCGAAGGCCAGGAGCATCTCGTCGGCCCGCCGGCGCGCGTCCGCCCGGCTCATGCCGAAGTAGCGCCCGTGCAGCGCGAGCGACTCGCCCACGGGCACGAACCGGTCGAGGGCCACCTCCTGGGGCGCGTAGCCGATGGCGCGCCGGGCCGACGCGGCGCCCTCGCCCCACGCCGGCCTGCCGAAGACGAGGATCGTGCCCGCGTCGGGGCGCGTGAGCCCGACCACGCTGCGGATGAGGGTCGTCTTGCCGGCGCCGTTGGGCCCGAGCAGGCCGAAGAACGACCCCTCGGGGATGGAGAGGTCGAGCCCCGTGAGCGCCGCGACCCCGCCCGGGAACGTCTTGGCGACGCCCTCGCAGGAGAGGGCGGGAGCGGCGGGGTCGATCACGACGGGCGAGGGTATCGCCCGGAGGGCCCCGCCGCCCGGCGGCTACCAGCCCACCGCCACGACGGCGACGGCGCAGATCAGGTGGTCCTCCCCGGGGCCGGCGTCCGTGCCGTTGGGCATCCGCAGGCCTCCTGGCCCCGCCCGCACGGTGACGCGGCCGTAGGGGAGCTCGGCGGCGACCGCGTCCGGGTCCACCGCCTCGTGGCCCGGGACGGCGATGGTCACGTTGACCCGCATGTCCGCCCGGTCGCGGCTCGGGATCAGGTCGCGCACGCCCGGCAGGGACGTGCGCCCGATCGCCTCGCGCACCGCTCGGCGCGCGGCCTTGGTGGCGTCCTCCCCCACGAGGTTGACGCCCAGCCCCATCTCGAGGAAGACCGGGAAGGCGCCGCCGCCGCCCACCGCCGTGCCCCTAGTAGGGCGTCTCCTCGGGGCCGATGCCGCCGCCGCGCTTCTTCATGAAGGTGAAGACCGCCACCGCGACGCCTCCCACGACGCAGCACCGGAGTCACCACCCTCCGGAAGAAGCCCTTCTCCGGCTCGGGCTCCTTCATGACCCCCTTCACGGCCTTCTGCAGCTCGGCCGCCGAGATCTCGACCTTCTCGAGGAGCTTCTGGTCGCGCTCGATGCGCTTGAGAGCTCTTCTTGGGCGGCTTGCCCTGGACCTCGGTCGTGACGTCGCGCCCCGTCGTCGAAGGCCTGCTGCAAGGCGGAGCGTGCAGCTCGGGGTCGTTCATCGCGCGCTGCACGATCGGGCGCGCCGCAGCGACGATCAGAGTGGCACGGGCCGCCATGGCCCCCGGCGAGGTCTTCGACTTGTTGGGCACGGCTCGCTTCCCTTGTTCTGGGATGATCCGGGAGTCAGTTCGTTCGATCTTCTTCTTCGCGGCGCGGCGCGCGAGCCGCGTGGCGACGAACACCGTCATGGCGCCGACGAGCGCGTTGAAGCGATTCTTGACGTTGCGGCGATCAGTCATGACGTCAACCATAGTGCCGCGAGAGCCGGGACGCGAAACCCGGGCGAGAGGACTGCCGCGCGCGGCGTCGAAGGGGGAGCGTTGTCGCGCGGCGTGCGGCTGGACGGGCACTCCGGTCCCCGCGCGGCGGGCGGACGGGCTCCGCCCTCGGGGGCGCCGAGGCACCGGCGCCCCCCTTTTGCTCTCGGGATAGGGTGGCCCGGATGGCCGACGGCCGCACATTCGCCCTCGTGCGTCACGGGGGCACCGACTACAACCTCGCCAGTCGCCTGAACGGCGACCCGTCCGTGCCGGTCCACCTGACCGAACAGGGGCGCGAGCAGGTCGCGCTGCTGCGGGACCGCGTCGCGGACATGCCGATCGATCTCGGCGTTCGCACGCGCTTCCCACGCACCGAGCAGACGATTGCGATCCTGCTCGAGGGGCGCGACGTGCCGGTGGTCGTCTGCGCCGACCTCGACGACGTCCTGCTGGGCGAGTTCGAGGGCCGGTCGGTCGAGGACTACCGGCGCTTCCGCGACGAGAACGGCCAGGAGGCGCGCCCTCGCGGCGGGGAGAGCCGCCTCGACGCCCTGGCTCGCTACACGCGCGGCTTCGAGCGGCTCCTCGAGGTCGACGCCCGGGCCCCGCTCGTGGTGACGCACGACATCCCCATCCGCTTCCTCGCGAACGCCATCGCCGGGGAGGACCCGCTCGAGGGCTCCGTCCACGCGGTCACGAACGCCTCGCTCCTGACGGTCGGGGAGGCCGACATGCGCCGCGGCGTGGCGGCGATGAGGGAGCGCCTCGCGGCCGTGTGACGCCCGCCGCGCGTCCGGCGTCGGCGGCGTGAGATACCATCCTCCGCGGGCTGTGCGCCCGAACCGAGTGGAACGAGCGAAGGACGATCAATGCCTGAGGGTGTCGTGAAGTGGTTCTCGGCCGAGAAGGGGTACGGGTTCATCACCCCCGACGACGGGGGCAAGGACCTGTTCGTGCATTTCTCCGAGATCCAGGGGTCCGGCTACCGGAACCTCGAGGAGGGCCAGCGCGTGAGCTTCGAGGCGACCGAGGGCCAGAAGGGCCCGCAGGCGTCCAGCGTGTCGCCGCTCTAGGCGCACAGCGGGATCGAAGCACGGAAGGGGAGAGTTTCTGGGTACGAAGCAGAAGGAAGAGGCGATCGAGGTGGAGGGCGAGGTCACCGAGGCCCTGCCCAACACCATGTTCCGCGTGGTCCTCGACAACGACCACGAGGTGCTCGCCCACATGGCGGGCAAGCTGAGGCGGTTCCGCATCCGCATCAACCCGGGCGACCGGGTGAAGGTGGAGCTGTCGCCCTACGACCTCAACCGGGGCCGCATCACCTTCCGCCTGAAGTAGCGCGGTCCGTCAGAGGACCGCGGCCAGAGCCGCCGGGGCGCCATCGGCCTCCGGCGGTTTCACCGCGCCCGCGCGTCGCAGCCCCGCGCCGTCGATCGGGATCGGGCGCAGGGGCGCCTCGATGAGCCGCTCCCCGGCGACGCCCACCCGATAGGCGCGCCGCTCCGGGCGGGAGGCGACCACCGCGGCGAGCCGCCGGTTGACGAAGTGCAGCGCGACGCCGTCGTCGGCCGCCAGGCCGGAGGGCAGCCCGCCGCGCACGGCCGCGGCGTAGGCGTCGCGGCGATGCCGGTAGTGGGGGCAGTTGCTGCCCGGCAGGAAGCCCAGCCCGTCGTGGAGCGACGTCAGCCGGCGCCCGAACGAGGCCGTGACGCCGCCCTCGAACCAGCACATGGAGCCCGCGCACAGCCCCGCGAGCACGATGCCGCGCTCCCACGCCTCGCGCAGGATGGCGTCGATCCCCTGCGCGCGCCACACCGCGAGCAGGTTCACGGTGTTCCCGCCGCCGACGTAGATCACGTCCTGGGCGAGCAGCAGTGCGCGGGCGTCGTTGACCGTGCGGTTGAACAGCGCCAGATGGCTGGGCTCGCAGTGGCCCCCCGAGAAGGAGTTGTAGAACTTGACCGTGTAGCTCGGGCTGTCGCCGCCGGCCGTCGCGAGGAAGCACACCCGCGGCCGGGCGCGCCCGCTGGCGGCGAGGACGTAGTCGTCGAGGGCCGGGTTGTCGGGCTCCTCGGTGAATCCGCCGCCCCCGAGGGCCACGATCTGGCGCGGCCGACGCCGCGCCGAGGGCCGAACCCGGGTGGGGGATCGGGAGGCCATGCGCCGATGATGGGCGGGCGCCCCGCCTTCCGCGAGGGACCTGTGGACAGAGTTCCGCCTCCGTCCCTGGCCCGGTGGACAGCGCACCCGGCGCTAACCTGCCCCGCGATGAGAAGGCACATCGTGGCGTGCGGCGGCGGGGGCTGGGCCTCGGAGGCCGGCGCGGGACCCCTCGAGGACTACATCCTGGGCCTGGTGCGCCGCGACCGGCCTCGGGTATGCCTCATCCCGACCGCCAGCGGCGACTCCGACTGGGTGATCTCGCGCTTCTACGCGAGCTTCCCCGCCGACCGCTGCGAGCCGTCCCACCTCCCGCTCTTCCGGCCCCATCCCGACGACCCGCGGGTGCGGCTGGGGCGCCAGGACGTCGTCTACGTCTGCGGGGGCAGCAGCGCCAACCTGGCGGCCGTGTGGGCCGTCCACGGAGTGGGGGCGGCCCTGCGCGAGGCGTGGGACGCCGGCGTGGTCATGTCCGGGGTCAGCGCGGGCGCGATCTGCTGGTTCGCGGCGGGCCTCACGAACTCGCGCGGACCGGGGTTCGTCCCGATCGGGGGCCTCGGCATCGCGCCCGGCGGCTTCTGCCCGCACGCCGACAGCGACCCCGCCCGCCTCGTGGCCCTGCGCGCGCTGGTCGAGTCCGGCCGGATGCCCGAGACCCTGGCCGTGGACGACGGCGCGGCCGTCCACATCGCCGACGGGGCCCCGCCGCGGTTGGTCGTCGGCGCCCCCGGCCGCGGCGCGCGCCGCATCGGGCCGCGCGGGATCGACGAGCCGTTGGAGCCGCTCGCGCTCGCCTCCTGACGCCGCCGCCCGCGCGCCCGTCCCGGGCTCTGGACGAGCCGAACTTCAGTCGTTAGGGTCACCGAAGATGAGCGGCGAGCACATGTGCCGGTGCGGGGTGAGCGACGCGCTGCGGGACGCGATCGAGCGCGGCTGGCGGGGGCTGGCGCTGGGCTGCGTCCCGCGGCGAGGGCCCCTGACCGCCGTCTGCGCGGCGCCGGCCGACCGCATCGACGAGCTCGCCGCGCGCGGCCTGGCAGTGGGCCTGCCCCCCCAGCGGGCCTGCGGTCACCCGGCCCACCGCCGCGTCACGATCGCGCTCGCGGGCGACCAGGAGATGGCCCTGAACCTCGACCTGGCCTTCGCCGACGCCCGCGCGCTGGCGGCCCGGCTCGGCCGCGACGGCTGCCTGCGCCTCGTGTGGGCGCGCGCCGAGGACGGCGCGACCGCCGGCATCGACCTCGTCGTGCTCGGGCCCGCGATCTCCGACCGGCTCCGCGTCGACGCGGCGCACCACGGCGAGTGGCGCGTCGCCGACCCGCACCCGGACGGCTTCTCGCGGCTCCGGTGGTGGCGGGAGTCGATGCGCTCGGGCCGTCCCCGGCTGGCCCGCGGCGACCTGGCCGGCGCGCCCGTGGTGGTCATCGCGCCCTCCGAGGACGGGAGGGCGCCCGCGGACGCGCCGGACCGGGCCGACCTCGAGCTGGCCTTCCCCTCGGGGCCGCCCCTGCCCGACGCGCCGGCCGGCATCCGCCTCCGCTTCGACGACGACGAGCAGCGCCGCCTCGCGGAGGCGCTCGCCGGTCAGGAGCGGGTCGCCATCCTGATGCTCGACGTGGGCGGGGCATGGCTCGCCCAGGTGGAGCTCGAGCTGGGCCAGGAGGGCCGCGAGCTCATCGCCGACGCGTCCCGGCGCCGCTGAGGGCGGGCGCGGGGGCGTCGAACGCGCTCTCGACGGCGGCCCGGTCGGGGCCGCACACGATCAGGTGCTCCAGGTTGCGGACGTGCGAGACGGAGCCGACGCGCTCCCCGGCGGGGTTGTGGATGCCGATGCGGGCGCCCACGTAGCGCGGGAAGTCGATCGCCAGCGAGGCGACGTGGCCGCGCTCGGCCAGCAGCCCGGCGACGTCGGCCGGGTCGTGGAAGCCCTCGTCGCTCACCGACGCGACGATCCAGGGCGTGGGCAGCGACTCGACGAGGTCCGCCAGCGCGTCCCAGGCGCGCCGCGAGCTGTTGTAGTCGCTGCGAGTGGTGCGGCAGTCGGCGCGCTTGCGCGCGACGCCGTAGGCCTCGGGCCGGTCCCAGCGCACGAGGGTCTCCCACACGTGGTAGTTCGAGAAGTAGGAGTGGCCGTTGTAGGGCGGGTCGAGGTAGGCGCAGTCGACGCCCTCCAGGTCCCGCGCCAGGGCGTTGGCGTCGCGCCGCGTCACCTCGCCCGGCGGGCCGTCGACCGGGGCGGGCTCGCGGAGCTCGAGCGGGCGCAGCGACCGCGGGGCGGGCCGCTTGAGGTAGGCCATCTGGAGGCCGCATGTCGAGTCCACGCGGTCGGCGGCCTCGAGCAGGCTGGTGAGCAGGCAGCCGCGCAGCGGCTCGGGGGCGTCGAGCTCGTCGATCCCCTCGCGGATCGCGTCGATGCGCGCGCCGTTCCCGGACGAGAAGAAGCGCGCCTCCGTGCAGAAGGTGCGCGTCACGTACCCGGGGCGGCCGGCCAGCCCCGCGAGCCGCCCCAGCAGCTCCCGCAGCAGGGCGCGGTCGAGGCCGCGGCCGGCGGCGACGTATGCCTGGCCCAGGGCCTCGGAGTAGGTCGCGAGATCGTTCGACACGACCCGGCAGCCCGCCCGGCGGAACGCCTGCCCGGCCCGCGTGGTGCCGGCGAAGAGGTCGGCGACCGACCGGATCGGGAGCCGGCGCGCCAGGCGCTCGATCTCGGGCGCGAGCGCCCGCTTCGAGCCGATGTACTTGATCACCCGGCTCTCGCGCCCGCCTCGGCCACCGCGCCATCCTCCCGCCGCGCTCGGACGACACGGCGCGCGAGCGCCACGACGAGCCAGGCGATCGCCAGCCCCAGGCCGGCGCCGGCCAGGACGTCCGACGGGTAGTGGACCCCGAGGTACACCCGCGACAGGGCGATCGCCGCGACGAGCCCGGCGAGGGGCAGGCGCAGACGCGGGTGCAGCAGCGCGACGACGCCGGCGGCCGCGGCCGCCGTCGCCGCGTGGCCCGAGGGCAGGCTCGCGTCGGCGGGCAGGCTCACCAGCGGCTCGGCGAGCGCCGGCCGGGCCCGGTCGAACGCGTCCTTCAGGAGGCCGGACGCCAGCGAGGCGAGCAGCAGCGCCGCGGTGGCCAGCAGGGCGCTCCAGGGCACCGAGCGCGGCCGCCGGCGCCAGTCGGCGAGGGCGCCGGCCGCCGCGATGACCACGCCCTTGACCCACCAGGCCGAGAGCAGCGCCATGAGCGCGGTGAGCGGGCCCCAGCGGAGGTCGAGGACGAGCCGCATCAGGGCCTCGTCGAGCGAGGCGAGCGGGCCGAGGACTGGCATCAGCGCAGGGTAGCCGAGGGCTGGCGTCGAACGGGAAGGCGCCCGTCCCCGCGACCCCGGAGGCCCAGGTGCCCCGCGTCTCCCCCCGCTTCGCGCCGCTCGCCATCGCCGCCCTCGGCGTGGCGCTCCTGACGATCGGCTGGCTGCTCGGCCTCGCCGGCTGACGGGACGTTCGGCCCGCCTCACTCGCCGATGGCGGCGCGTACAATCGCGGCGTCGTGGCGAAGGCGAAGCGCAAGCGGGTGAAGGTGAAGAAGCGCTGCTGCGACTCGAAGAAGCCGTGCGCGGGGTGCCCGCGCCGGCCCGCGAACCGCAAGCTGCGGAAGCGCGGCTGAGCTAGCGCGTGGGCGCGGGGACCTGCTCGGCGCCGGCGAGTCGCTCCCCCACGCCCAGGCAGCCCGGGCAGGTGGTGGGGACGAGCCCTCCGTCGGCGGCGGCCGTCAGCAGACGGCGCTGGCCCCAGCACGTCGCGCACGGCACCCAGACGCGTGGGGCGTCATGAGTCTCGTGGTGGCGCGGTGTCATGGAGGGCCAGTGTGAGGGGTCATCCCGGCAACTCCCTTGGCCGCAGGGCCAAGATCGGTCGTCCCGCCTCCGCCTGTCCGGCGCGGTAGCCTCCCTCCGCCGTGAGAGCCCTGATCGTGCCCGAGCCCGGGGCTGCGCCCGAGCCTGCCGAGGTCCCCGAGCCCCAATCCGAGCCCGGGCGATCGCTCGTGCGCGTGCGGGCCGCGTCCCTCAACCCGGTCGACCTGGCCATCGCCGCCGGGCGGTTCTACATGGACGTGCCCGACCCGCCCTACGTCCCCGGGGCGGAGGCCGCGGGCGAGATCGTCGACTCCCTCGCGCACCCATCGGGGACGCCGGTCTGGTGCCTGGCCATGACCGGGAGCCTGGCCGAGGTCGTCAGCGTGCCCGACGAGGCCGTGGTGCCGCTGCCGCCGGACCTGGGCTTCCCGCTCGCGGCCGGTCTGGGCATCGCCGGGCTCGCCGGCTGGATGCCGGTGCGCGAGCGCGGCGCGCTCCTGCCGGGCGAGACGGTCGTGGTGCTCGGGGCGGGCGGCGCCGTCGGCCAGGTCGCGATCCAGGCGGCGCGCGACGGCGGCGCCGCGAGGGTGGTGGGCGCCGCCCGCAGCGACGACGGGCGCGAGCGGGCCGTGGCCGCCGGCGCCGACGTCGCGGTGCCGACGGGCCCCGGGCTCGCCGCCGCGCTGCGGGAGGTGTGCGGCGAGGGCGCCGACCTCGTGATCGACGTCCTCTGGGACGAGGCCGCGGTCGCGGCGATCGGCGCTCTGCGGCGCGGGGGCCGGCTCGTGCAGGTCGGCAGCGCCGCCGGGCCCACGGCCGAGGTCGTGGCGGGGCCGTTCCGCGGCGGGCGCCTGGACCTGCGCGGCTTCTCGGTCTTCAGCGAGGCCCCCGAGGACGTGGCCCGGGCCTACCGCGTCCTGGCCGACGCCGCCGTGCGCGGCGCCGTGACCATGAGCCTCGTGGGCGTGCCGCTGGCCGACGCCCCCGAGGCGTGGGCCAGGGTCGCGCTGGGCGCGGGCGGGGACAAGATCGTCGTCGCCCCGTGACGGAGGCGTTCCGGGAGCAGATGGCCGCGGGCTACGGCTTCGACGGCCCGCGGATCCACCTCGGCCGGCCGATGGCCGCCCCGGGCGCCGAGCCGCCGGACACGACGGTCGACGTCGCGTTGCCGGTGGGGTTCCTCAACCGCCACGGCCTGATCGCGGGGGCGACCGGCACCGGCAAGACGCGCACCCTCCAGCTCATCGCCGAGCAGGCGTCCGCCGCCGGCTGCCCGGTCTTCGCGGCCGACGTGAAGGGCGACCTGGCCGGGATCGGCGCGCCGGGCGAGGCGAGCGAGGGCGTGACCGCGCGCGCGAGCGAGCTCGCCCACGAGTGGGAGCCCGCGGGCTGCCCGGTCGAGCTCCTGTCCCTGACCGGCGCGAACGGGGTGCCCCTGCGGGCCACGGTCACGGCCTTCGGGCCGACCCTGCTGGCCAAGGTCCTGGGCCTGAACGAGACCCAGGAGTCGAGCCTCTTCCTCGTGTTCCGCTTCTGCGACGAGAAGGGCCTGCCGCTGGTCGACCTCGAGGACCTGCGCGCCGCGCTGGCCTACCTCACCGGGCCGGGCAAGGCCGAGCTCAAGGCGATCGGCGGCATCTCGACGGCCACCGCCGGGGTCCTCCTACGGCAGGTCTCGCGGCTCGAGGCCGAGGGCGGCGACGCGTTCTTCGGCGAGCCCGAGATGGAGATCGCCGACCTCATCCGCACCGCGCCCGACGGCCGCGGGATCGTCTCGGTGCTCGACCTGGCCGACATGGGCGAGCGCCCGGCGCTGTTCTCCACGTTCCTCATGTGGGTGCTGGCCGAGCTCTTCGACGCCCTGCCCGAGGTCGGGGACCCCGAGAAGCCGGTCCTGGTCTTCTTCTTCGACGAGGCCCACCTGCTCTTCGACGACGCCTCGGACGCCTTCCTCGAGGCCGTCGCGCGCACCGTCCGCCTGATCCGATCGAAGGGCGTCGGCGTGTTCTTCATCACCCAGCTCCCGACCGACCTGCCCGACGAGGTGCTCGCCCAGCTCGGCCACCGGGTGCAGCACGCCGTGCGGGCCTTCACGCCCAAGGACGCCCGCGCGCTCAAGCAGGCCGTCGAGACCTTCCCGACGACGGAGCACTACGACCTCGCCGAGACGCTGCAGGCGCTCGGCGTCGGCGAGGCCGCGGTCACCGCGCTCGACCCGCGCGGCGTGCCGACCCCGGTGGCCGCCACCCGCCTCTACCCGCCGGCCTCGCGCATGGCGCCGCTCACCCCGGAGGAGCGCGCGGCCGCCATCGCCGCGTCGCCGCTGCGGCCGCGCTACGCCGATCGCCTCGACCGCGAGAGCGCCGCCGAGCTGCTCGAGGCCCGCATGGCCGGCGACGCCGCGAAGGCCGAGGAGGTGCGCGAGCGGGCGACGCCCGCCCCCCGGCGGCGGCCCGCGCCGCCGCCCGAGGACACGTCCCTCGCCGGCGAGGTTCAGGACATGCTCGACTCGACCCTCGGCCGCACCGTGGTGCGCGAGGTGATCCGCGGCATCTTCGGGGGGCGCCGGAGGCGGTAGTCCGCCGCCTCCTCGCGGGGCTGCGGCGCGACGGCCGTGTCGGGCAGCCCGAGCGTCCGGCGCGCCCTCCGGTAGCCCGCGTACGCGATCGGCCCCCCGATCAGCATGGCGGCCTCGCCGAACAGGGCGGCGCCCGTCGCGTAGCACTGTGCGCACATCGGTGTCTCCTCCGTCCGGCCTCGGCGGGGCGGGCGCGAGCCTACCGGGCGGGCCCGGCGGCATCAGCCAGCGGCCCTCGCGGAACCAGCGCGCGACCGTGCGCCGTGAGGGCGGCCGGGCGGGACCCGCGCCGAGCCGCACGCGGAGCTCCTCGACGACCGCCGCCGGGCGCTCGCCGCGTGCGAACCGCCGCTCGGCCTCGCGCCGGAGCTCCGGCCAGGCGTAGGAACCGGGGCGCGCACGAGGCGGCGGCGGCCCGGTCAGGCGGGCCCGGTGACCGTCCAGCGCCCGCCGGCGCGCGACCGTGAAGCTCCCCGCCGCCTCCCAGGCCCGCATCAGGCTCAACGCCAGATCCCGCCCGCCCCGCCGCCGCTGGAACTCGAGGCTCCGGTGCGCCGCGCACAGCCACACCGACACCCCTCCAGGAAGGTGCAGCTGGGCCCGCTCCCCGTCACCCGGGCCCATGCAGATCAGACACGGCGGGCGCTTTCCCAGTCTCGGGCCCTTGTAGAGGCTCTTCGCCATGGCTCCATGCTGGCGCGCCGCGGCCGCCGGATCAGCGCCCGAGTGAGCCCAGAGGGCGCCGGGCCCGACACGGGCGGTGACGCAATTGGCCAACCCCTGCGTGGCCAATTGGCACACGGGCGCCACGCCACCCACCCACCCCCTCAGTCGCGAGGTCGTCGCCAATTGGCCAACCCGCGCGCGGCCAATTGGCCAGACGGCGCGCGCGGGGCTCCAGGCGCCCGTTGCGCTAACGCCCCACGTAAGGGCTCAGGCGGAGGGGAGCCGGATGGTGAAGCGCCCGCCGACGCCCGGCTCGGCGAGGACGTCGCCTCCTGCGGCTCGGGCGAGGCGGCGAGCCAGGGGGAGGCCGAGGCCAGCCCCCGCGCCGAAGCCGGCGCCCGCGCCGGGGCCGGCCTCGCCGTTGTCGTCGGCGTCACCGATTCCCCGGACGCCCGGCTCGAAGATGCGCTCGCGGTCGCCCGCGGGGACGCCCGGCCCGTCGTCGGCGACGGTGACGGCCACGTCACCGTTCTCGGTGGTCACGCCGACCCTGATCTCGCCGTGGCCGTGGCGGCAGGCGTTCTCGATCACGGGCTGCAGGATCCGCTCGATCACCTCCGGCTCGACGCCCGCGCGCGGGCTCTCGATCGAGGGGTCGATGCGCACGACCACGCGCCGGCCGTCGGCCAGCGGGCCGAGGGCGCCGACGACGCGGCTGGCGGCCTCGACGACGTCGCCGGTCCCGCGCGGCAGCAGGGCGTCCTGGCGGGCGGTGGCGAGGAGCGTCTCGATGGTCGCGCCGATCCGCTCGACGCTCGCGCGGATCTCCTCGAGCGCACGGCGGTACTCGGACGGCTCGCGCTCGCGGCGCAGGGCGAGGTCGACCTCGGCCCTGATCTGGGCCAGCGGGGTGCGGAGCTCGTGCGAGACCTCGGCGGTGAGGCGGCGCTCGCGCCGCATGCCGGCCGCCAGGCGGTCGAGGAGGCCGTCGAGCGTCGCCGCGAGCCGCGAGATCTCGTCGTGGGGTGGCCCGACGTCGAAGCGCTTGTCGAGGTCGCGCTCGCTCCAGCGCTCGGCATCCTCGGTCATGCGCGCGACCGGCCGCAGCGCGGCGCGCAGGATGGCCGCGGCGGCGATGGCCACCGCCGCGAGCACCGCCACGGCGAGCGCGATCGAGGAGATCAGGGCGATGACCCGGGAGCGGCGGTAGGGCTCGAGCGAGATGGCCGTGACGATGGTTCCCAGGCGCTGATCGCCGGCGATGATCGGCAGCGCGTAGAGGCGGACGTCCCCCGAGACGTCGATCGTCCGCTCGGGCCCCATCGCCAGCGACGCCGCCGCGGCGTCGAGCTCGGGCCGCACCGGCGGGCTGCGGAGCGCCGTGGTGCCCTCGAAGATCCACGCCCGCGTCTCGATGGCCCCCGCGGTCGGGGCCTCCGGGACGACGACCCGGCCGTCCACCACCCGGACCGTGGCCCGCTCGGCGGCGGCGCGGGCCTCCACGATCTCGTCGGCGTCGTTCGAGAGGCTGCGGTCGATCAGGAGGTTGAAGCCCACCGTCCCGACCGCCAGCGCGGCGCCCACCCCCAGCACGATGAGCAGCAGGAGGCGCGTCCGGAGGGGCCGAGGCGCGCGCGGCCGGTTCACCGGATCGCGTAGCCGACGCCGTGCACCGTCTCGAGCTCGGGCGCGTCGGGAAGGCTCCTCAGCTTGCGCCTCAGCCGGGCGATGTACGCGTCGAGGGTGTTCTCGTTGACGATGGCGCCGTGGGGCCACCCCACGCGGATGAGCTCGCGCCGCCTCACCGCCTCGCCCGGACGCGCGAAGAGGGCGGCCAGGATGCGGAACTCGGTGGGCGTGAGCCTCACGCGCTCCGTCCCGGCGTGGAGCGCGTGGGAGCCGGGGTCGAGGACGACCCCTCCGGCCAGGGCCGGCGTCGCGCCCGACCCCCCCGAGCCCCGCCGCACCAGGGCCCGCAGCCGCGCCACCAGCTCGTCGAGCGAGAACGGCTTGGCGACGTAGTCGTCGCCCCCCGCCTCGAAGCCGGCGAGCCGGTCGACCAGGGCGTCGCGGGCCGTGAGGAAGAGCACCGGCGCCTCGATCCCCTGTGCGCGGAGGGCCTGGCAGGCGTCCCGCCCGTCGCAGTCCGGGAGCCCGATGTCGACCACGAGGACGTCGGGCCGGGCGACCGGCACGCGCTCGAGCAGCTGGGCGCCGGTGCCCACCGCCTCGCACCGGAACCCCTCCTCGCGCAGACCGCGGGCCAGCACCGAGCGCAGCGCGGCGTCGTCCTCCACGACCAGCACCATGGGCGTCAGCATGGGGTGAGTATCGCCCCATGAGACGCCCTGGGCGAGCGTTCAGGAGTTGTTCAGGAGAACCGGGAAAGAGTGACGGGCGCCCGAAGTGCCATTTGGGCCTGCGGGAACGCGGTCGAGTCGGCGTGCTGCCGGTGGGGGACCTGTGCGGTGCGCCGACCGACTCGACCGGCCTCAGCGTGCGGCCGGCGCCTCCAGCGGAACCTCCGGAGGAGGGCCGTTCAGGCAGCTGTGGGTCGGGACCGGGTTGCTCGCGACCTCGTCGGGACGGCGGATCGTCGCGAGGGCCAGGACGCCCCCGGCGGCGCAGGCGATCGCGCAGATGACCATGCCGGTCTGGAACCCCTCGTCGAAGGCCTCGGGCACGAGGTAGTCGTCGCCGGAGATGCCCGCCGCGAGCGGGATCACGGCGACCGCGATCAGCGCGGCCACGCGCGCCACCGCGTTGTTGATGGCCGACCCGACGCCGGCCCGCTCCTCGCCGGCCGCGGCGAGCACCGTCACGTTCAGCGGCGCGACGGTCACGGCGAGGCCGAGCCCGAACACCAGCACGCCAGGCAGCACGTCGGCGACGTACGAGGCATCGGGCCCGACCCGGGTGAGCAGGGCGAGGCCCACCCCGGCGATGATCGGGCCCAGCCCCATGGGGAGGCGCGGGCCGATGCGCTGCGCGAGGCGCCCGGCCCACGACGACAGCAGCAGCGTCACGATCGTCAGCGGGATAAGGGCCGATCCGGCCTCGATCGGCGAGTAGCCGGCCACCTGCTGGAGCTGGATGGGCAGGAGGAAGAGGGCACCGGCCAGCGCCGCGTAGACGATGAAGGTCATGGCGTTGGCGGCCGAGAAGAGGCGGTTGCGGAAGATGTCGAGCGGGATCATGGGGTGGCTGCCGCGCGCCTCGACGGCGAGGAACGCGCCGAGCGCCGCGACCCCGAGGACCCCGAGGACCACCACGGTCGGGTCGGTCCACCCCTGGGCGTCCCCCTCGGTGAGCGCGTACGTGACGCCCGCCAGGCCCAGGGCCGTCAGCGCCGCGCCCGCCAGGTCGAGCTTCTGGCCGCGCACCGCGGGGTTGGAGGTCTCCGGGATGCGGCGCGCCGCCCAGACCACGACCGCCGCCAGGGGGATGTTGATCACGAAGATCAGCCGCCAGGAGACGGCCTCGACGAACCAGCCCCCGAGGAAGGGCCCGATGGCGGTGGAGACGCCCGCGAGCCCGGACCACGCGCCGATCGCCGCTCCCCGGTCGTCGGGCTCGAACACCGCCTCCAGGATGGCCAGGCTGCCCGGGGTCAGCAGGGCCGCGCCCACGCCCTGGATGGCGCGGGCGGCGATCAGCATCTCGACGGTGGGGGCGATCGCGCACAGCAGCGACGCCACGGCGAACCAGACCACCCCCCAGACGAAGACGCGCCGCCTCCCGAGGTGGTCGCCCAGCGACCCGCCGATCAGGATCAGCCCGGCGAGCGTCAGGGCGTAGGCGTTCACGGTCCACTGGAGCCCGGCCAGGCTCGCGTCGAGGTCCTCGCCGATGGCGGGCAGGGCGATGTTCACGACGGTCGCGTCGAGGAAGGCCATCCCCGACCCGAGCACCGTGGCCAGGAGCACGGTGCGCCCGCGGGCGGTCCGGAAGCGGACCAGGTCCCCTCCCGGCCCGGCGCTTGCCGCCTCGGGCGTCAGGCCTCCTCGGGGGGCACCGGGGTCGGGCGCCGGTCGGCGCCCATGGCGACCATCGTGAAGTGGCCCACCGTGCAGAGCTCACTGGTGCCGTGGATCGGGCTCTCCTTGCGGACCTCCACCCGCACGCGCATGCTCGAGCGCCCGACCTCGACCACGCGGGCGACGACCTCGACGAGGTCCCCCTGGAGGATCGGCACCCGGAAGGCGATGTCCTCGATGGCCGCGGTCACGACCGAGCTGCGCGCCCGGCGCATGGCGGCGAAGCCGGCGGCCTTGTCCATCCACGAGACCAGGGTGCCGCCGAACAGGTTCCCCTGGGGGTTGGTGTCCGTGGGGAAGACGGACTCGAGCAGGCGCGCCTCCACCCCTCATCCTCCGGCTCGCGTGGCACCGCCGTGGCGCGGCGGTGGCCCAGGTTAGCCGTCGGCGCGGGTCACGGTCCCGTCGGACGCGGGCGCGACGCGGTTGGCCGCGGACCCCAGGGACCCGCCGATCAGCGCTCCCGCCAGGCTCGCGAGCGCGATCGCGGCCAGCGCCAGCGCCTCCTCCCACGTCCCCGACAGGCCGGTGTGCACCCAGGCCGGCAGGCCGAGGCCCTCGAGGATGCTGTCGCCGCCGTCGCGGAGCGCGATCACGACGGCGTCGGCGCCCGTCGCCAGCATCGCGACGCACCAGGCGAGGCCCGCGTGCAGGAGGCCGTTCCTCCGCGCGATGCGCGCGGCGGCGTAGCCGCCGAGCAGGAAGGCGCCCGCCTGCACCAGGAGGACCCAGAGGCCGGGGAGGAAGCGGTCCTCGACGCCGGGCTCGCCCGTCGCGATCCCCAGGCCGAGGCCGAGGTCCACGCCGGCCTCGCGCAGGCACGCCATCGCCACGGCGGCGGCGCCCCAGGCGGTCAGCCACCCGAGGAACGGCGCCGTCGGCGAGATCGGCGGGACGCGCAGCGTGTAGGTGCGCTGCCGGGGCGTCTCGATCGGATCCGCGGCGGGCGCCTCGGCGAGCGTCGCCGTGCCCCGCCCGTCGCCGGCGATGTCGTGGCGCTCGGGCACGAATTATCCGTACCCACCTCCGGCCGGCCTCAATCCCCGGGTTGACGCGGCCGCCGCGGGGCCGCTGTGATCCCGGGTGTGCCCGTGCACATCACCCCGCTGACCCCGCTCGCCTTCCTCGAGCGCTCGGCGTCGGTCTTCGCCGAGCGGACGGCGATGGTCGACGGCGAGGACCGCGCGACCTACGCCGAGCTGGCCGCCGAGGTCACGCGCGCCGCGCACGCCCTGAGGGCCTCGGGCGTCGGCCCGGGCGACCGGGTGGCGTACCTGTGCCCCAACGCCCGCGCGCTGCTTGTCGCGCACTTCGCCGTGCCGCTCGCGGGGGCGGTGCTGGTGGCCATCAACACCCGCCTCGCGCCGGAGGAGGTTCGTGCGATATGCGCCCACTCGGGCGCGCGCCTGCTCGTCGCCGACGCCGAGCTCAGCGCGACCGTCGCGCCGGTCATCGACCGGCTCGACCCCATCGACGAGGTGGTCTGGTCCGGCGGCGCCCCGCCGCCCGACCTGCGCGGCACCGCGTACGCCGACCTCCTGGCGCGCGGCTCCGACGACCCCATCGCGTGGACCGTCGACGACGAGGACGCGACGATCTCGATCAACTACACGTCGGGGACCACGGGGTCGCCGAAGGGGGTGATGTACACCCACCGCGGCGCCTACCTGAACGCGCTCGGCGAGAACGTGACCGCGGGCCACGGCCCCGACACCGTCTACCTCTGGACCCTGCCGATGTTCCACTGCAACGGCTGGTGCCACCCCTGGGCCATCACGGCGGCCGGGGGCACCCACGTCTGCCTGCGCGCGGTGCGCGGCGACGCGGTCTGGCGGCTGATCGACGAGGAGGGCGTCACGCACCTCAACGGCGCGCCGGCGGTGCTCTCGATGCTGGTGAACGCGCCCGAGGCCCATCCGCTCGAGCGCGGCCTCGTGGTGATGACCGCCGCCGCGCCCCCGAACCCGACCGTCCTGGCCCAGACCGAGGCCCTCGGGGCCCGGGTCCTGCACGTCTACGGCCTCACCGAGACCTACGGGCCGCACACCGTGTGCCAGTGGCAGGTCGGCTGGGACGAGGAGGAGCCGGAGGTGCGCGCGCGCCTGCTCTCACGCCAGGGCGTGGCGATGGTGATGGCCGACCCGATCCGGGTGGTCGACGAGGCCGGCCGCGACGTGCCCTGGGACGGGGAGACCGTGGGGGAGATCGTGATGACGGGCAACAACGTCATGAAGGGCTACCACGACGACCCCGCGGCGACCGAGGAGGCCTTCCGGGGCGGCGTGTTCCACTCGGGCGACCTCGGCGTCTGGCACCCCGACGGCTACATCGAGCTGCGCGACCGGGCCAAGGACATCGTCATCTCCGGCGGGGAGAACATCTCGACGATCGAGGTCGAGCAGGCCATCACCGGCCACCCGGCCGTCCTCGAGGCGGCGGTGGTGGGGGTGCCGGACGACCGCTGGGGCGAGCGCCCGAAGGCCTTCGTGGTGCTCCGCCCGGGCGCGACCGCGGCGCCCGACGACCTGCGCGCCCACGTCCGGGGGCTGCTGGCGGGGTACAAATGCCCCGACGCGTTCGAGATGCTCGACGAGCTGCCGCGCACCTCCACCGGCAAGGTGCGCAAGACGCTGCTCCGCGAGGGCGAGTGGGAGGGGCGGGACCGGAGGATCAACTAGGGGCTGTCCAAGAACCAAGGTCGTGCAGATGCCGAGCGAAAACCGAGCCATTCGGATGGACGCGGCCAGCGCCGATGCCCCTGCGGCATCGGCGTTGACGCGGGCGCGAAGGGGAGGTTTGCAGCCGGCAGGTGCGGGACCGACTTCTTGGACAGCCCCCTGAAGGGGGCGGCGCGATGGGGGCCTACGAGGACGAGCACCGGAGGAGCCTGGAGGACCCGGAGGGCTTCTGGCTGGAGGCGGCCGGCGCCATCGACTGGGAGCGGCCGCCCACGCGTGCGCTCGACGACTCGGCGGCGCCGATCTACCGCTGGTTCCCGGACGGCGTCCTCAACACCTGCCACAACGCGCTCGACCGCCACGCCGACGGGGGGCGCGCGGACCAGGTGGCGCTGATCCACGACTCGCCGGTCACCGGCGAGGTGCGCGCGTTCACCTACGGCGAGCTGCGCGACCGGGTGGCCCGGGTCGCGGGCGCCATGCGGCGCCTGGGCGTGGGGCCCGGGGACACCGTCGTGATCTACATGCCCATGGTGCCGGAGGCCGTCGAGGCCATGCTCGCCTGCGCCCGCATCGGCGCCGTGCACTCGGTCGTCTTCGGCGGCTTCGCGCCGCGCGAGCTGGCGGCGCGCATCGACGACGCGCGGCCGGTGCTGCTCGTCACCGCCTCCTGCGGCATCGAGGTGCAGCGGGTGGTCGAGTACATGCCCCTGCTGAACGCCGCGCTCGAGATCGCCGAGCACCCGCCCGCCCGGTGCATCGTCCTGCAGCGGCCGCAGGGTCCCGCCGAGCTGGCGCCGGGGCGCGACCTGGAGTGGGGGGAGGCCCTGGAGGGCGCCGAGCCCGCGGCCTGCGTGCCGGTGGCCGCGACCGATCCGCTCTACGTCATCTACACGTCGGGCTCGACCGCGTCGCCCAAGGGCGTGGTGCGGGACAACGGCGGCCACGCGGTGGCGCTGCGCTGGTCGATGGAGAACATCTTCGCCACCGGGCCCGGCCAGGCGTTCTGGGCCGCCTCGGACATCGGCTGGGTCGTCGGCCACTCGTACATCGTCTACGGGCCGCTGCTCGCCGGGTGCACCACGATCCTCTACGAGGGCAAGCCCGTGGGGACCCCGGACGCCGGGGCGTTCTGGCGCGTCATCGCCCAGCACGGGGTGAACGCCCTCTTCACGGCGCCCACGGCCTTCCGGGCGATCAAGCGGGAGGACCCCTCCGGGGAGCTGCTGGCCGGCCACGACATGTCGCGGTTCCGCTACCTGTTCCTGGCGGGCGAGCGCCTGGACCCCGACACCTACCACTGGGCCAGCGACCTGCTCGGCATCCCGGTGATCGACCACTGGTGGCAGACCGAGACCGGCTGGCCGGTCGCCGCCAACTGCATGGGCCTGGAGCCGCTGCCGGTGAAGCCGGGGTCGCCGACCAAGCCGGTCCCGGGCTGGGACGTGCGGATCCTCGACGAGTCCGGCCGGGCCGCGCCCGCCGGCGCCGACGGCGCCGTCGTGATGCGCCTGCCGCTGCCGCCGGGGGCGCTGCCGACCCTCTGGGGCGACGACGCGCGCTACGTCGAGGGGTACCTGTCGGCCTACGACGGCTACTACCTCACCGGCGACGGCGGCCACTTCGACGAGGACGGCTACCTCTACGTCATGGGGCGCGTCAACGACGTGCTGAACGTGGCCGGGCACCGGCTGTCCACCGGGGCGCTCGAGGCGGCCCTGGCCGGCCACCCGGACGTCGCCGAGTGCGCGGTCATCGGCGTCGCCGACGAGCTCAAGGGTCAGGTGCCGGTGGGCCTGGTCGTGCTCAAGGCGGGCGCCGACCGCGACGGGGCGGAGATCCAGGAGGAGCTGGTGCAGATCGTGCGCCGCGAGGTGGGAGCCGTCGCGAGCCTCAAGCGGGTCGAGGTCGTCGCGCGGCTGCCCAAGACGCGCAGCGGCAAGATCCTGCGCCGGACGATGCGCGACATCGCCGACGGGCGGCCCTACGCCGTGCCGAGCACCATCGACGACCCGGTCATCCTGGAGGAGCTGGGGGAGGTCCTGGCGCCGGGGGGAGCCCCTCGGGGCTGACCGGCCCGCCCCGCAGGGGCCGGCCCGTCGCCGCGCGGCGCTCGTTGTCGCGCAGCCGGGGCTCGTAGTGGGCGAAGAAGACCTTGCCGGTGAGGTCGCGCCGGCTGCGGACGCCGGTCTTCTCGAAGACGCCCTTCAGGTGCTGCTGGACCGTGTGGGGCGAGACCGACATGCCTTCGGCGATCGCGGTCGTCGACTCCCCCTGGAGCACCAGCCGGGTCACCTCCTGCTCCCGCTCGGTGAGCCCGTAGGCCGCCATCAGGAGCGGCGCGATGCGCGCCGGGTGGGCCGGCTCGACGATCACCGCGGTCCGGGTCGCGCCGGCCGACACCAGGGACGCCCCGTGGAGGACCACCCACCGTCCCGAGGCGGTCAGCACGCGCGCCACGGCCACCTCGCCGGGCGCGGCGCCGTCCGCCGTGCGCCGCGCCTGCCCGGCGACGGCCACGACGGCGGGCGGCAGGCGGTTGCTCGCCTCCCAGTCGCCGTCCGGCAGCTCGGCGAGCCAGCGCTCCACCCCGGGCGTGAGCGACTCGACGCTCCAGTCCTCGCGCAGCACGACCAGCCCCGGCGCGTCCGGCCCCTCGGGGTCGGCGGCCTCGCCGATCAGGAGCGCCCGGCGGGCGCCCTCGGCCAGGTGGGCCGAGACGTCCCGCAGCAGGCCGAGCTCCTCGTCGTCGAAGGTCCGGCCGCCGACCTCGCGGTAGAGGCCGAGGCAGCCCCAGGCGTCGCCCGGGCGCGTCCGCAGGGCGACCACCACCTCCTGCTCGGCCCCGTACTCGCGCATCGCGGTGCGGTAGCGGTGGCTGCGCTCCGGCTCGCCGCCGGTCGCCTCGTGCAGGGTGCTGATGCCCCGGGGCGAGCGGGCGACGTCGGCGATCTTGTTGAAGTCGTCCCCCAGGTACTCCTCGGCGAGCCACTCCGCGGGGATCTCGGGCAGCCCGTCCTGGTAGTGGCTCGTGACCAGCAGCGAGGCGGGGTCCAGGGTGTAGAAGCAGGCCGTCAGGTGGCAGGGGACGGCGGGCGCCAGGGCCTCGGCGGCCTCCGTCCAGAAGGTCACCAGGTCGTGGCCCGCCCCGGCCAGATCGGCGATCCGCTCCCGCGCCCGCGTCGTCGCGCTCCGGCTCACCGGGCCAGCCTATGCCCGGCCCGGCTGGGGCGGGAATACCACTCTTCTGGAATGGACCGGCGCCGCCGGGGCCCCGAGACTGGCGCGGCGATGGGGCAGGGGGCGAACACTCCGGAGGAGCTCGACGCGCTGATGGAGGACGCGGTCGTCCTGCGCAGCGGGGGCTCCGTGGCCGCGTTGTTCGAGGAGGGCGGCCTGCTGGCCGTCGGCACCGGGGCGCCCCCCGCGCGTGGGGAGCGGCAGATCGCGCGCGCCGCGGCGGCCATCTGGGACGGCCCGGGCACCTACGTCGCCGAGCCGCGGCGGGTGCTGCAGGCGCGCGACACCGCCCTCGTGGTGGCCGCCCGCGCCCTCCACGTCACCCGCCGCGCCCCCGACGGCCGCTGGCGCCTGGCGGTCTCGCTGGTGCGCCCGTGCCGACCACACGCCTGGGAGGAGGACTCATGACCGAGCTGCGCTGGTGGCTGAGCTCGCTCGCCGAGATCAAGCTGACCGCCGCCGACAGCGGCGGGCGGATGACGATCGTCGACGTCACCGAGCCGCCGGGGGCCGAGGCCCCCCTGCACGTGCACCACCGCGAGGACGAGGCGTTCGTGGTGCTCGAGGGCCGGGTGACCCTGGAGGTCGGCGGCGCGAGCGTCGTCGCGGGGCCCGGCGACGTGGCCTACGGCCCGCGCGACGTCCCGCACCGCTACGTCGTCGGCCCGGACGGCTGCCGGATGCTGTTCGTCTGCACCCCGGGCGGCTTCGAGGGCCTGGTGCGGGACATGAGCGAGCCCGCCCGCGAGCGCGCGCTGCCGCCGCCGCCCGACGGCGAGCCGGACTACGCGCGCATCGCCGCGGTCGCGGAGGCCTACGGCTGCGAGCTGCTCGGCTGAGGCGGCGCCGGCGGCGGGCGCTCCGCCTCGTCGGCGCGCGCGGCCTCCTTCGCCAGCCGCGAGGGCCACCAGACCTTGTCCCCGACCTCCATGACGAGGGCGGGCACCAGGATCGACCGGACCAGGAGGGTGTCGAGGAGGATCCCGAACGCCACCAGGAAGCCGATCTCGGTGAGCCCGACGAGCGGGAGCACGCCGAGCACCGCGAAGGTGCCGGCGAGGACCAGGCCGGCCGAGGTGATCACGGCGCCGGTGACGGCGAGCCCGCGGATCATCCCCTCGTGGGTGCCGTGGCGGGCCGCCTCCTCGCGCACCCGGGCCATCAGGAAGATGTTGTAGTCGACGCCGACGGCGACCAGGAAGATGAAGCCGAACAGCGGCAGCGAGGCGTCCTCGCCGGGGAAGTCGAAGATCCAGTCGAAGACCAGCGCGCTGACGCCCAGCGCCGCGAGGAACGAGAGGATCACCGTCGCGATCAGCAGCAGCGGCGCCACGATCGCCCGCAGCAGCAGGCCGATGATGACCAGGATCACCACGAGGACGATCGGCGGTATGACCTTGAGGTCGCGCTCGGACGCCACCCGCAGGTCGTACTCGATGGCAGTCGGCCCCCCCACGAGGGTGTCCGGGCCGCCGGCGGCCTTCGCGGTGTCGCGCAGCCCCGGGATCAGGTCGAAGGCCTGCGTGCTGTAGGGGTCGGGATCGAGCGTCACCGCGAGGCGGGTCCCGGGCGGGCCCGCGTCGATCGGGGCGACCGCGCTCACCCCCACGGCCCCCTGCAGCGCCGCCACCACGGCGGGCACGCGCGCGGCGTCGGGGACGATGACGTCTGTCGGGGCGCTGGAGCCGGCGGGGAAGCTCTCAGCAAGCAGCTCCTGGCCCTGGACCGCCTCGACGTCGCCGCGGAAGCTGTTCGACGAGGTGAGGTTGGTGTCGAAGGTCACCAGCCCGAAGGCCATCACGACGAGCGCGACGATGCTGGCGATCCAGACCGGGCGCGGGTTGCGGCCGATTCGGTCGCCCAGGCGCCGGAAGCGGCCCCGCTCCTCGGGCACGACGGCGCCGCCGGGCTCGAAGCGGGGGATGAAGGGCCAGAAGGCGCGCCGGCCGCAGATGACCAGCAGCGCCGGGAGGACCGTCAGCATCGCGACCAGCGCGACCGCGACCCCGATCGCCGCCACCGGGCCCAGGCCGGCCGTGCCGTTGACCTCGGCGAGGGTGAGCACCAGGAGGGCGCAGATGTTGGTGGCGCCGGAGGCGAGGATGGCGGGCCCGGCGCGCCGGAGGGCGATGCGCATGGCCTTGTGCTTGTCCTCGTTGCGGCGCAGCTCCTCGCGGTAGCGCGAGGTGAGCAGCAGGGCGTAGTCGGTCCCCACGCCGAAGACCAGCACGAGCAGGATCCCCGCGGTCTGGCCGTTGATCACCACTCCGGCCTCGGCCAGCCCGTAGCCGATCGCCCGCACCGTGACCTCGGCGAAGATCACCGACAGCACCGGCAGGAACCAGAAGATCGGGCTGCGGTAGATCAGCACCAGCAGCACGACCACGATCAGGAGGGTCGCCAGCAGCAGGGTCGAGTTGATGTCGCTGAACACCTCGATGGCATCGGCGGAGTAGCCCGCGCCGCCTGTGACCTCGACCTGGAGACCCTCGGGCGCGTCGTGTACGCGCTCGCGGATGTCCTTGACCGCGTCCACGAGCGCGTCGGAATCGCCCTCCTCGATGAACAGCGGCGTGATCAGCAGCGCGGCCTGGCCGTTCTCCGAGAAGATCGGCGGGCCGGTGGCCACGGCGCCGATCGGGCGGTCAGCGTTGAGAGACAGCCGATCCCGGGCGATCGCGGCGCGGTCGGCGGCCGTGAGGCCGCCCTCCCGCGAGTAGACCGTGACCGCGTCGACCTGCTCGCCGTCGCCGGCGTCGAACTGCTCGACCTGCTCGAGGACCTTGCTCGACTCGGCGTCGCCGGGGAGGTAGCTCGACGACTCGTTCGTCTGCGCGTCCTCGAACTTGCTGCCCGGGTTGGCCGCGATCACGAGGATCACCACCCAGGCGGCGAGGACGATCCACTTCCCCACCCGGCCCGCGGGGAGGGCGCCCACTCTCCTCAGGCGCTCCAGCACGCCGGGGTGTCTATCACGCCCCGCCCCGCCCCGTCGCTCGTCCGCCATCCGTGTGCCCTTTGCGCTGCCGTGGCCGGCCCGTTCCCCACCTACGACCGGCGCCGCGGCCGGAACTCATCGCGCCCCGGTGGGATGATGGGCCCACGAGCGACCCGGTGCGCGAGAAGCCATGACCACCACACCCGGCGGGGCCGGGGCCGCGGGCTCAACGCCCGGGGTTCTGCGCACCCGCCTCCTGCCCCCGCGGCTGCCCCCCCACAGCGTGGCGCGGCCCGAGCTGGTGGCGCGCGTGCACCTCGGCCTGGAGGGCCGCCTGACGGCGCTCGTGGCGGGGGCCGGTTACGGCAAGACCACGCTGCTCGTCCAGGCCCTGGAGTCGTCGCCGATGCCGTCGGTGTGGCTCTCCTGCGACCCGCGCCTGCGCACCCCCGAGATGCTCGTCGCCCACGTCGCGGCCGGCGTGGCGGAGTCGTTCCCGGGCGTCGCCTCGGCCCTGCCGCCGGGCGGGGCGCCCGAGCACCAGATCGCCGCCCTGGCGAACGAGCTGCTCGAGACGATCCCCGACGACTTCGTCCTGGCGCTCGACGACGTGCACGCGCTCGGGGAGGGGCCGGTGCTCGAGGCCCTGGGCCTGCTCGCGTCGGACCTCCCCCCGAACGTCCACCTGGCCATGACCAGCCGCCGCGACCTGGCGATCCCGGCCCCGCGGGTCACCGCGGCCGGCGCCGCCGTGGTGGGCGAGGACATGCTGGCCTTCAGCTTCCAGGAGGCCACCGAGCTGCTGGAGGACGCGCCCGGCCGCCCGGGCGAGGCCGAGATCGGGGAGCTGCACCAGCGCACCGAGGGCTGGGTGGCGGGCCTTCTGCTGGCCACCCGCTCCAGCGCCGGCACCGGCCCGCCCCAGGAGGTCGTCACGATCGGCCCCCACTTCGACTACCTCGCCGAGGAGGTGCTCGCGGGCCTGCCGCCCGACCTGCAGCGCTTCCTGCTCGACACCTCGGTGCTCGAGCGCTTCACGCCGGCGCTGGCGGCGGCGGTGTCCGAGCGCGCCGACGCCGCGGAGCTGATCCGCAGCCTCGTGGCCGCGCACCTGTTCATCGTCCAGGCCCAGGGCGACTGGTTCCGCTACCACCACCTCTTCCAGGCGTTCCTCCGCCGGCGCCTGTCCGAGCGCGAGCCCGACCGCTTGCCCGTGCTGCACGCGCGCGCCGCCGACGCCTGGGAGGCGGCCGGCGACTACCAGGAGGCGGTGCGGCACCAGCTCGAGGCCGGGGACCCGGACGCCGCCGTGCGGGCGCTCGAGCAGGTGGCCGAGGCGATGGTGCCGACGCCCGAGCGCCAGACGCTCGCCGGCTGGCTGCAGCGCATCCCGCCCGAGACCTGGCGGGCGCGCCCGCGCATCCAGCTGGCCCACGCGCTCCTCACGTACCTCGCCGGCGACCCCGCCGCCGCCTTCGAGGGCTGGGACGAGGCCATCGGCCGGCTCGTGGCGGCGGGCGAGGCGGAGCGGGCCGCGGCCGCCCTCTACCGGGCCCAGCTCGCCGCCCTCACGGTGGGGGTGAGCCCGGCGGTGCGCGTGGCGACCGCCGAGCGGCACCTCGAGGGGGTCGCGAGCGCCGGGCCGGCGGCCGGGCTCGTGCGCATGATCGTGGCCGTGGCCCACGCCGTCGGGTGTCAGCGCCCCGAGGCCGAGGCCCTGATGGATGAGGTGCTCGCCTCGGCCGGCCGGCGCGAGCTGGCGCTGCTGGCGCCCTGCGCCGAGATGGTGCGCGGCTACTACTTCGACTACCCCGAGGGGCGCCTCTCCCAGGCGACGGCGCGGATCGGCGACGGCCTCGCGCGGATCGAGCCGATCGAGGTCGAGGAGTCCTTCATGATGCAGGCCTTCGGCCGCGGCAACCGCGCGCTCATGCTCGCCGACACCGGCCGCTACCGCGCCTGCCTGGACGAGGCGCAGGCCGTGCTCGACCTGTCGGCGTCGCTCGGGATGGCGGCCGCGCCCGGGCTGCTGATCCTGTGGTGGCGCCTGCTCTCGTACGCCGGGACGGACGACTGGGACGCGGTCACGGCGCTCGAGCCCGAGGCCCGGCGGGCAATCGCCGCCGGCCCCGGGACCAACGTGGTCTACCGCCTCGCCGCCCAGCTCGCGCGCGGTGCCGCCGCCCGCGGCGAGGGCGACCTCGCCGTGGCCCGCGTGCAGGCCGCCCGGACGGCGGCGCGCGAGTACGGCGACTCCTACGAGATCCCGGCCGTGCTGGGGGAGGCCTCCCTGGCCGCGTCGGCCGCGGGGGCGACCGACCTCGCGCGCGAGGTCGCCGAGGAGGCGTTCGCGCAGGCCTCCCGGTACGGCTTCGGCTGGTACCGGGCCCGCGCGGCGCTGCTGTCGGCGAGCGCCCACGCCGGCCTCCCGCTGGGGGACGAGCGGCTCGCCGAGGCGCTCGGCCTCGACGACCCGGCCGCGACGGAGGCCCTCTGGAGCCGCCGCGAGCGCCCCCGCGCCGCCGCCCTGCTCGCCCGGGCGCTCGAGGCCGGGATCGCGGGCGGGGCGCCGGCGGCGCGGATCGCGGCCGGCTGCGGCCGCGAGGTGCTGCACGAGTGCGTGGCCCGGCTGGCCGGGCAGCCGGCGGCGCGGGCCGCGGTCGCCGCCGCCATCGGGGAGGAGACCGACGTCGACCCCGAGACCCTGCGCGCGCTGCTCGCCGACGGCGACCCCGACGTGACGGCGGCGGCCGAGCGCGCGCGGGGGCTGCTCGAGCGCCGCCCGCGCCCGCCGATCCGGATCGAGACGTTCGGCGGCCTCCGCCTCCACCGCGCCGGGGCGCGGGTCCCCGACTCGGCCTTCGGCCGCGCCAAGGCCCGCGCGCTCCTGGGCGCGCTCGCCTGCGCCGGCCCCCGCGGCCTGCACCGCGACCGCCTGCTCGACCATCTCTGGCACGAGCTGCCGACGGACCGCGGCTCGCGGGCCCTCGACACCACCCTGCACGAGCTGCGCCGAACGCTCGACCCGCTGGCGGCGCCTCGCTCGGGCGCGTCGCCGATCGTCCGCGAGGGCGACGTCTACCGGCTGGTCCTGGGCGAGCGCGACTCGTGGGACGCCGGCGACTTCGAGCGCCTCGCCGCCGCCGACCCGGGGGCGGCCGGCCAGGGCGCCCTCGACCGGATGCTCGCCGCCGAGGCCCTCTGGCGGGGCGAGTTCCTGCCCGACTTCCCCTACGAGCCCTGGTGCGAGGACACCCGCAGGTCGCTCGAGCGCCGCCGCGTCGAGCTCCTGGAGCGGCTCGCCGAGTCGCTCCTGGAGATGGGCCGGCCCGCGGCCGCCATCGAGCGCTACCGCCAGCTCGTGGACGCCGACCCCGAGCGCGAGGGCTGGCACCGCGCGCTGATGCGGGCCTACGCCCAGGCGGGCGAGCGGGCCCTGGCCCTGCGCCAGTTCCACGCCTGCCGGGCCCTGCTGCGCGGCCGCCTGGGGATCGAGCCCAGCCGCGAGACGCGGGAGCTCTACTCCTCGCTGCTCTAGGAGACTGTCAAAGAACCAAGGTCGTGCAGATGCCGAGCGAAAACCGAGGCATTCGGATGGACGCGGCCCACGCCGATGCCAGGAGGCATCGGCGTTGACGCGGACGCCGAAGGGCGAAGGTTTGCAGCCGGCAGGTGTGCGACCGACTTCTTTGACAGGCTCCTAGGCCGAGTCAACCCTGCCGCCGCTCACGTCGACGACGGTGGCCGTCATCGACGCGGCCAGGTCGGACGCGAGGACGGCGGCCAGGCCGGCCACCTCGGCCGGGCTCGGAAGGCGCCCGAGCAGCGTGCCGGCCTCCATCCCCGACACGAGCTCCTCCGGCGACACGCCCGCGCCCGGGGCGATCATGTCCGTGACCTCTCCGATCAGCGGCGTCTCGGGCATGGCGTGCGAGCGCAGGCAGAGGACGCGCACCCCGCGCGGGCCGAGCTCGGCGGCGAGCCCGCGCGTGAGGGCCTCGACGGCCGCCCAAGCCGGCCCCATGCCGCCGACCAGCGGGAGCGCGACCCGCGCCGGGATCGCGGTGAGCGTCAGGATCACGCCGGAGCCCTGGGCGGCCATGCGCCGCCCCGCGGCCGTCGCCGTGAGGAAGTGCGTCCGCGCGTAGGCCGCGATCGGCGAGCCGAACCGCTCGGGCGAGAGCTCCAGCAGCGGGGTGCCCTGGAGCCCGCGCTGCGGGACCCCGACCGCGTTGAGGCTGACGTCGATGCGTCCCGCCCGCGCGGCGACGGCGGCCATGTGCTCCTCGACGGCCGCGGCGTCGAGGGCGTCCACGGCCGCCGCCTCGGCGACGCCGCCCATCGCGCGGATGTCCGCGGCCGCCGCCTCGACGGGGCCGGCCCGCCGGCCGGCCAGGAACAGGCGCGCGCCCTCGCGCGCGAACGCCCGGGCGACCGCGCCGCCCACGGATCCCCCGGCGCCGTGGACCACCGCGACCCGGCCCTCGAGAAGGGTCATGGCCGGAGGAGCCCGTGGTAGTCGGACCGGAGGGCCTCGTAGCGCCGCGACCAGCGCTCGGCGATCCCCTCGCGGCCCTCGAGGGCCTCCCCGAGGGCGGTCAGGTGGGCGTCCCAGCCCGCGCCCATGCTGACGGCCGCGCCCTCCGGAATCTCGCGGTGGTCGAGCACGAGCGCGGAGCCCGCGCCGGACGGGCGGATCTCCACGCTCAGGAGCGAGCGCCCGTCGCGGTCGGCCCACTCCACCTCCAGGAGGCGCGGGGGCTCCCAGGCGAGGACGGTGCCGTCGGCGCCCTGGCCGCGGTCCCACCTCAGCCCGAAGGCGCCGCCGACGCGGGGCTCCAGGACCGCGTCGGCGAGCAGCCAGCGGCGGATCGACTCGGGCTCGGTGAGCGCGGCCCAGACCTCCTCCGGGGGGGCGGCGTACGCCCGCTCGAACCTGAGGGCGACCCGTCCGCCCTCCACCTGGACCCGGCCGAGCCCGCCGCTCACCGCTGCTCCCGGCGACGGCGGTGGATCTCGGTCTCGAGGGCGTCGAGCCGGTTGGCCCAGAAGCCGCGGTAGCGCTCGAGCCAGGCGTCGAGCTCGGCGAGCGGGGCGGGATCAAGCGAGTAGATGCGCCGCGTCCCCTCCTCGCGGGCCCGGACGAGCCCGTGGCCGCGCAGCACCCGCAGGTGCCGCGAGACCCCCGGCCGGCTGGTCCGGAAGTGCCCGGCGATGTCGCCCGCGCTCCGCTCGCCCTCGGCGAGCAGCTCGACGATCCGGCGGCGGGTGGGGTCGGCGAGGGCCTCGATCGCGTCCACGACCCGATGTGTACCACGAATGTTACGTAACCGTCAAGTTACTCTGTGCGAGCCGGCGAGCAGCGCGCGGACGCGCGCGGCGGCGTCGTGCACGAGCGGCGGGCCGTGGCCGGTCCCGATCCACTCCACGTCGCCGACCGTCGCGAGCTCCGACAGGGAGCGCCGGTTGCGCGCCGTGTCGGTCGTCAGGCCGGCCCAGCCGATCTCGAGGCGCGGCCAGGTCACCAGCACGTCCCCGGTGAAGAGCGCCCGCTCCTGGGGCCAGTAGAACGAGGTGCTGCCGTCGGTGTGGCCGGGAGTGAGCACGACCTGGAGCGACCCGATGCTGTCGCCGTGCGCCACCTCCACGTCCACCGTGCAGGCCGGCGCGATGAACGGGTCGAGCAGGGGACGGGGGACGCCCAGCCGCTCGAGGTGGGTCCCGATCGTGAGGCCGTACTGCAGGTGCAGCACGCGGTAGGGGCGGCGCGGCACCAGCGTGACCGGCGCGCAGGGCTCCTCGCCGGTGATCGTGCGCGCCTCGAACGCGTTGGCGTAGACCGTCGCCCGGCTCAGCCGGCTCAGGTGGGCGGCGCCCCGGATGTGGGAGCGGTGGGCGTGGGTGAGGACGATGCGCGTCAGGTCCTCGGGACCGCGGCCGATCCTCGCGAGCTCCGCCAGGACCACCGCGCCGTCGTCGCCCGAGAGCGTGTCGATCAGGGTGATGCCGCCGTCGATCTCCAGCAGGTAGGCGTGCACGCGGCCCGCCGTGCCGTCGGTGATGGCGTGGATCGGCCCGGTCATGCGTCGCCGTCCGCGGGCGCGAAGGGGGCGGTGGCGCCCGAGACCCGGTTGCCGGGCCGGTCCCAGGGCTCGAAGGCGTTCCGCACGTCAGCGATGACCGGCCGCAGGATCGGGAGGTGCTCGGCGATGACCTTCTGCATGGTCCTCTCCTCGATCCAGCGCATGCCCTGCCGCGAGTAGTGGCGGGGCCCGTAGAGGTCGGTGAAGGCGGGATCCGACTTCAGGCGCCGCGAGGCCATCAGCACGAAGATGCGGAAGGCGGTCTCGCAGAACCCGAAGCCCTCCGGGAGCGGCTCGGCGTAGAGGCCCACCATGAGGTCAACGCGGTCAACGTCGCCGCCGTAGACGTCCGCCAGGAGCGCCGCCGCCGCGGCGTCGCCGCCGGTGAGCTCCTCGAAGCTCGCCGCCGGCGGCAGGCGGAGCATGCGGCGGAAGGCGTTGTAGCGCGGCACGCCGCGCTCGCGGTCGCGCAGGAGGTCGACGGTCGCCAGGTCGATGCGGGGCTCGTCGCCGAGGGCGACGTCGGCCGCGCCGCGGGGCAGGTTCCGCAGCGTGTCGGGGAAGTTGTGCAGCCGGATCAGCCCCGCCCGGCCCACGCCGAACGACGCCACCAGGTCGCACGCCCGGAACTGGCCCGCCACGACCTGCGCGGCCGGGCCCAGGAGCTCGGCGAGGCTGCGGTCGGCGAGCCTCGCCCCGTCCTGCGCGCTGACGATGCGCAGCTCGTCGGGGATCAGCGGGTGCATGCGGTAGACGGCGACGAACTCCTCCGTCAGCGCGTAGGGCACCCCGTGGTCGTCGTGCCGCGAGCCGGGGATGCCGATCAGGAAGTCCCGGCGCGTCAGGCGGCGCAGCAGGCGCGAGCCCCGCGGCCCCAGCAGCCCGTACCAGTTGCCGCGCATCGCGGCGCGGATGGTGGGGTGGGGGAGCACCGCGGGGGTCCACTCGACGGTGTGGATCTTGGCCATCACCGCGGAGTTGACGCGCCGGGCCACGGCGTAGAGCTGGTCGTCGGTGAGGTGCGGATAGGCGGCGGCCAGCCGCGCGCAGATGGCGTTGTGCTCCCTGGCGAAGAGCCAGTGGAGCAGCCACAGGCCGGTCCACCAGTTGTTGGTGACGCCGCTCCGGGGGTCGCCCGTGACGGGGTCGGGCGGGAGGCCGCCGTCCTCGGTCAGCAGGAGCCGCCCCCCCGCGAACTCGCGCAGCGACCGGGCGTGCTCCTCCGTGGTCCCGTAGATCTGGCTCCCGTCCCACCAGTGCGTGTCGCTGTTGTCGTAGACCGGCGGCCCCCCCGGTGTCGGCGGGACCGCGCTCGGCCGCGACCGGGCAACGACCATGTCGCCGTCCTCGGCGAGGGGCCAGTCGTCGTCCGGCGCGAGCGGGAGCCTGATCTTGCGCGACGGCTCCAGATCCTTGTCGTGGATGACCCAGTCGTGGACCTGGAACTGGAGCCACGCGGCGGCCAGCAGGTTCAGGAAGGGCACGGCGGCGAACGCGCCGTCGCGGGCGAGCAGCCGCTCGCTGACCACGCGGGGGCTGGGGTCGAGGAGCGGCCCGTCCTCCGCCTCGGCCCGGGCGTCCCAGAGGGGCTGGTTGCGCCCGAAGGGGAAGCCCGCGGTCCCCGTCCTCCAACCGGGGCCGCGCCGCGGCGCCGGGTCGTAGAGGTTGTGGAAGCGCAGCCGGATGCGGATCCCGATCAGGCACAGCATGCCGAGTGGTCGCGGCAGCCGGTGCCACGGCGCGATGCGCTGCAGCGCATCGCCGAGCCCCACCGCGAGCCGCTGCCCCCACGTCAGCCTCATCGTCCTCCATCCCGCGGGTCGAGGGGCATCGTAGCCACGGACGCACCTCAGCAGGCGCCTCTCTCATTCCTCCGTCACGGGGTGCTGACAGCGGGGCCGCCGCGGTCGCTCGGGGGTCGCCCGTTCGGGGTCGCGTGCCAATTGGCCACGTCCGCGTGTGCCAATTGGCCACCCCGCTCCGGCACGGGCCCTGCGGACCCGTCGAGGCCGGCTCGCTCGCGCCTGCCTGGGGGCGCGGCGGCCGGCCTCGGCCTCGGCGGCCAAGTGGCCAAGCGGGCAACGGCCAAGTGGCCAAGCGGGCAACGGCCAAGTGGCCAAGCGGGCAACGGCCAAGTGGCCACTCCCGGCGCCCGGGGCGCGCGCGCGAGTCCCGGTAACGTGCCGTCATGGATCTCGGCATCGCGGGGCGGCGGGCGGCGGTGGCGGCGGCGTCAGCGGGCCTCGGGCTCGGTGCGGCGCGGGCGCTGACGGGGGCGGGGGTGCGCGTGGCGATCTGCGGGCGCGATCGCGACCGCCTCGCCGCGGCGGCCGCCGCGCTCGGCGAGGGGGCCGTGGCGATCCAGGCCGACCTCGCGGATGCGGCGCGCGCGGGGGCCTTCGTGGAGGAGGCCGCGGAGGGTTTGGGCGGGCCGGTCGACATCCTCGTGGCCAACGCCGGCGGGCCGCCCCCGGGCACGTTCGCGACGACCGAGCTCGATGGCTACCGGTCGGCGCTGGAGCTGAACTGCCTCTCGACGATCGCCATGTGCCGCGCCGCCGTCCCGGGGATGCGCGAGCGCGGCTGGGGCCGGGTCGTCGCGATCACCTCCCTCGGGGCGCGTCAGCCGATGGGGAGCCTCATCGCCTCATCGACCGCCCGCGCCGCGGTCACGGCGTTCCTCAAGCTCCTCGCCCTCGAGGCGGCCGGCGACGGCGTGACCGTCAACAGCGTGCAGCCCGGGACGCACCTGACGGCGCGGATCGCGGCGCTCGACGGCGCGGGCGCCGCCGATCGCGTGGCGGCGATCCCGGCCGGGCGGCTGGGCGATCCGGACGACTTCGGGGCGGTGGTCGCCTTCCTCTGCTCCGAGCAGGCCGGCTTCGTGACCGGCGTGGGCCTGCCGGTCAACGGCGGCTCCAACCGGGGGCTTCAGTAGCGAGAGCGGGCGAGGGGAGTCGAACCCCCGTCTGTGGCTTGGAAGGCCATTGCTCTACCGTTGAGCTACGCCCGCGCGGGGCCGAATTGTGGCACAGCGCCGGCGGTCAGCTCACGATGGCCGCGAGCCGCGAGCCCGCCGGGGGGCGGAAGTCGGCCGAGGCCGGGACGACCGGGCCGGCGCCCTTGGGGCCGAGCCGGGTCTCGGCGATCGCGTCGGCGGCGCCGTCGGTGCGGCACAGGACCCGCTCCACGCCCTTGACCCGCATGGTGACCTGAAGGACCCGGAAGGCCCGCCCCGAGAAGCGCACCAGGAACTGGTAGCCCAGGCCGGGCGGAGCCGGTACGACCTCGCAGAAGCCCTTGATGACGCCCTCGGGCGGGATCGCGCCCACGGGCTGGCGACCGGAGACGTCGACCTTCGGCAGCCGTCCGAATCGCGTGGGGAACAGCTCGGGCTGGCTCTTGTCGGCGGCGAGGATCGCGGCCGTGCCGACGACCAGGACGTCGTCGTCCGGGGGCGAGGGCACCCTCACGGTGCGGGTGACGCGGACGCGGCGGCCCTCGCGGCGCACCGTCCGCGTGACCGTCTTGGTGGTGAACCTCGGCGGCTCGCCGCCGTCGAAGGCGTCGCTGCCGTCGCCCGGCGCCCAGATGAACACGTCGTCCCCCGGACCGCCGAAGGCGACGTCGGCGTTCGGGAAGGCGCCCGCGTCGCTGCCGCGCTCCAGCCCCCCGACGATCACATCGTCGCCGTCGTTGCCGACGAGCAGGTCGGGCCCCAGCCGGCCGACCAGGGCGTCGTCGCCGCTGCCGGCGAGGATCTGGTCGCCCTTGCGCAGGCTCTGGTCGGCGACGCCCACGAGGCCCGGCGGCTGGATGACCGGATCGGCCGTGCTGTCGCCGTCCGGGCCGATCAGCACCAGCGGGCCCGTCGCGCCCGAGCGGTCGAGCAGGTTCGCCCCCGCGGGGCCGGCCGCGGCGCACAGGGCGGCGGCGGCGCCGAGCGCGATCGCCGTCCGGTAGGCCCTACGGCTCATCCGTGCCATCGGGGCGATTCTCTCCGCCCGCCGCCCCGGGCGCCAGCCCCTCAGGCCGCCCGTGCGCCCACGCCCTCCTCGTGCAGGCGCCGGGCGCGGGCCATGTTCTCCAGGTCGGGGCCGCTGCCGTCCATGCCGGGGACCTCCAGGATCACGGGCAGGCCCTGCAGGTCGGGGTGGCCCAGGAAGCGCCGCAGCCCCTCCTCGCCGATCTCGCCGTCGCCGAGGTTCTCGTGGCGGTCGCGGTTCGAGGCGAAGCCGACCTTGGAGTCGTTGAGGTGCAGGCAGCGCAGGCGGTCCATGCCGAGGAGCTCGTCGAACTCGGCGAGCACCCGGCCGATGCCGCCGTCCTCGTGGATCGGGTAGCCGGAGGCGAACAGGTGCTGGGAGTCGAGGCAGAACGCCAGGCGCTGCGGCACGCCGACGGCGTCGGCCACCGCGCGGAGCTGGGCGAAGGTGCGGCCGATCGTGTCGCCGGCGCCGGCGGTGTTCTCGAGGAAGACGGGGCAGTCGCCCTCGGAGGCGTCGAACGCCTCCGCGATCCCCGCGCCGATGCGGGCGATCGACTCGGCCTCCGTGGAGCCCTTGAACGAGCCGACGTGCAGCACGACGCCGTCCAGCCCGAGCGCGTGCCCGGTCGCCAGGTGCTGCACCAGGCTCTCGACCGACGCGCGGTAGATGTTGCGCATCGCGACGGCCGGCTTGCCCGGCGGGCCGGTGGGGACCTCGCGGTCGGGGGCGCCGAGGTTGATGAGGTAGAGGCCGTGGCTGACGACCGGGGCGATGCCCGCGTCGGCCGCGCCCGCGCGGAAGGCGGCGATCTCCTCGTCGGTGTGCCTGATCGGGCGCCAGGTGCGCGGGTTGTGCGTGAAGACCTGGAGGCTCTCGCAGCCGAGGGCGACGCCCCGGCCGATGGCCTTGCTGATGCCCCCGGATGAGGACACGTGGGCGCCGAATCGCACGTCGGTATCCTAGGGACGATGGCCAGAGAGCGACCCGAGGTGACCGGGCCGGCGCGCGTGCGCTTCGCCCCGAGCCCGACCGGCAGCCTGCACGTGGGCGGCGCGCGGACGGCGCTGTTCAACTGGCTGGTCGCCCGCCACACCGGCGGGACGTTCGTGCTGCGGATGGAGGACACCGACCGCGAGCGCTCGACGCCCGAGAGCGAGGGCGAGATCCTCCGCGTCCTGACCTGGCTCGGGCTCGACTGGGACGAGGGGCCCGAGCGCCAGAGCGAGCGCGGCGCGGTCTACGCCCGCGCGATCGAGCGGCTGCGCGAGGCGGGCGCGGTCTACCCGGCCTACGAGAGCGACGAGGAGGTCGAGGCCCAGCGCGCCGCCGCCCGCGCCGACAAGCGCGCGCCCGTGGTGCGCGGCCGCCGCGACCGCAGCCCCGAGGAGCTCGCCGCGCTGGAGGCCGAGGGGGTCCGGCCGGTCTGGCGCTTCGCCGTGGACGTCGAGGGCCGGACGGTCATCGAGGACTACGTGCGCGGCCCCGTCACCTTCGAGCACGCCGCGATCGAGGACTTCGTCGTCGCGCGCTCCGACGGCACCCCCACCTACAACCTGGCCGCGGCGGTCGACGACCTCGAGATGGGGATCACCCACGTGATCCGCGGGGAGGACCACATCTCGAACACGCCGAAGCAGATGATGGTGATGCGCGCGCTCGGCGGCGCGCCGCCGGGCTACGCGCACGTCCCGCTCATCCTGGGGCCCGACAAGAAGCGGCTCAGCAAGCGCCACGGGGCCGCGTCGGTCGAGGACCTCGAGGAGGCGGGCTACGTCCCGCGCGCGGTCGTCAACGCCCTCGCCCTGCTCGGCTGGAGCCTCGACGACAAGACCACGCTGATGACGGTCGACGAGCTCGTGGCGGGCTTCTCGGTCGGCCGCATCTCCAAGAGCCCGGCGATCTTCGACCTCCAGCGGCTGACCGTGATCAACGGCCGCCACATGCGCCTGATGTCGGCGGACGAGTTCGAGGAGGCCCTGGTCGACTACCTCGCCAAGACCGGGTACCTCGCCGCGCGCGGCCCCGGGGCCGAGGAGCTGGCGCGCCGCAGCGCCCCCCTGGTCAAGCGCAAGCTGAGCACCCTGGCCGAGTACGACGCGCTGGCCGGCTGGCTCTTCCGTCCGCTCGAGATCGAGCCGGACGCCTGGGAGGTGCTGATCCAGGACGTCAAGCACTCGATCCAGGTCATCGGCGGCGGCCTGGGCCGGCTCGAGGGCCTGGACGAGTGGGCGCTCGACGCGATCAAGGACGCCCTGCAGGACCAGCTCCACATCATGGGCGAGGCGGCGAGGGACTTCCTGGAGCCGCAGCGCATCGCGATCACCGGGCAGCGCGTCTCCACCGGGATCTACGAGAGCCTCGCCCTGCTCGGGCGCGAGGAGGCCGTCCGCCGCTACCGCGAGACGCTCGGCCGGCTGGCCGAGATCTGGGCCGCGGCCTGAGCCCGTGATGCCGTCGGGCCGCACCCAGCGCACCATCCTGCTCACGGGCGCTGCGGTCCTGGGCGTGTTCGTCCTCATCGCCTTCGGCTTCCGGCGGGCGGGCGTCTCGCAGGGGACCCTGTCGATCGTGGGCGGCGTCCTCGGCTACCTGTTCCTCGCCGCGGTCGTGGCGATCCTGGTGATCGGGTGGCGCCGCCGCGGCGGGGACGCGGCCGCCGCCGCCGAGCGCTTCGTCGGCCGCCACCCGGCGGTCGTCGAGTCGGTCGGGCGCCCGCTGGCGGTGGGCCGGCCGGAGGGCGAGGTCCCGTCGGGCCGCGGGGCGGCCCAGGCGAACCTGATGGTCCCGGTGTCGGGACCGGGCGGAACGGGCACGGTGGACCTCGTCATGGCGCGCCTCGCGCGCCACTGGGAGGTACTCTCGGCCACGCTGCTGGTGGACGGGGACCGGGTGCGCCTGGCCGAGGGGCCGCGGGAGGCGTTCTCCGAGGACGACGACTAGGCGCGAGGGGGACGAAGGCAATGGCGGATTCGAGCATGGGCCTGCACGAGGCCAAGGAGGACCTGGCGCCGGCGACGATGGACCGCCACCGGGGCATCGTCTCGCTGATGGAGGAGCTCGAGGCGATGGACTGGTACCAGCAGCGCATCGACGCGGCCGGCGATCCGGACCTGACGGCCGTCCTCGCGCACAACCGCGACGAGGAGACCGAGCACGCCGCGATGAGCCTCGAGTGGCTGCGCCGCCAGGACCCCGTGCTCGACGAGCACCTGCGCGAGTACCTCTTCACCGAGGGCTCGATCGTCGCTCTCGAGGCGGAGATCGAGGGCGGCGAGGGCGGGGGAGGGGCCCCCGGCGACGGGAGCCTCGGGATCGGCAGCCTGCGGGGTGAGCGGTGAACCACCTCCATCGCGAGCTCGCGCCCATCGACGAGGCGGCCTGGGACGAGATCGAGGCCGAGGCCCGCCGCTCGCTGCGCCACTTCCTACCGCCCGCAAGGTGGTCGACTTCTCCGGCCCGCACGGCTGGGACCACTCGGCGCTCGGCCTCGGCCGGGTGGCCGCCGCGGCCGACGGCCCCGCCGACGGCGTCGACAGCAGCATCCGCCTGGTGCAGCCGCTCGCCGAGCTGCGCACGCCCTTCACCCTGGAGCGCGAGGAGATCGACGCCGTCGAGCGGGGGGCGCCCGACGCCGACATGGACCCGGTCGTCGACGCCGCCCGCCGGGCGGCCCTGGCCGAGGACCGCCTCGTCTTCCGCGGCTTCGCGGCCGCCGGCGTGCGCGGGATCGTCGAGACCACTCCGCACGACCCGGTCACGATCGACACCGACTACAGCCGCTACCCGAACTACGTGGCCGTCGCCGTGGAGACGCTCAAGCGCGCCGGGGTCGCCGGGCCCTACGCCATCGCGCTGGGTCCGCGCTGCTACACGGGGGTCATCGAGACCACCGAGCACGGCGGCTACCCGGTGCTCGAGCACCTGCGCCTGATCGTCGAGGGGCCCGTGCTCTGGGCGCCGGCCGTGGACGGGGCCGTCGTCCTCAGCCTGCGCGGCGAGGACTTCGAGCTCGTGGTCGGCCAGGACCTGGCGATCGGCTACCTCGACCACGACGCCGAGCGCGTCCGGCTCTACCTCGAGGAGAGCATCACCTTCCGCGCGCCCTCTCCCGAGGCCGCCGTCGCGCTGGCCTACGCCGACGACAAGCGGCCGGCCGCCCGGCGGAAGCGCCGCGCCTGACGGCGGCAGCCGCTAGCATGCCCTGAACCGCAAGGGGAGTATCCCCCAACGACGTCATCGTCACGACGGCCGCACCGGCCCGGTGACGTCGGCCCCGCACGACGGGGCGGGAGAGACCTTCGGCGTCCGGTAGCCCAACCGACCCGAAGGAGCCGATCGCGTGGAACCCCCCATCTGGGCATGGATCGCCCTCATCGCCGCCGTCCCGGTGCTGACGGCGGTCGACGTCCTGGTGTTCGCCCGGGGGCGCCACGAGGTCTCGGCCAAGGCGGCCTCGCTCTGGACCCTCGCGTGGGTCGCCCTGGGGCTCGGCTTCACCGGGATCATCGGCGCGACCCAGGGCGGGACGGCGGCCGGCGAGTACATCGCCGGCTACCTGGTCGAGTGGAGCCTCTCCATCGACAACCTGTTCGTCTTCGCCGTGATCTTCGCCTACTTCGCGGTGCCGAAGGACATCCAGCCGCGGGTGCTGCTGTTCGGGGTGCTGGGGGCGCTGGTCTTCCGCGGCATCTTCATCGCCATCGGCGCGGCGGCCCTCGGCGCCGCCCACTGGGTGATCTACATCTTCGGCGCGTTCCTGCTCTTCACGGCCTACCGGCTGGCGAGGAGCTCCGGCGAGCAGGTGGACCCCAGCAAGAACCGGCTGCTGCGGCTGGTCAACCGCTTCGTGCCCAGCACCGACGGCTACCGCGGGCAGAAGGTCTTCGTCCACGAGCGCGGCCGGCGACTGGCCACCCCGATCTTCGCGGTGCTGCTGGTCGTCGCCAGCACCGACGTGGTCTTCGCGGTCGACTCGATCCCGGCCATCTTCGCCATCACCGACGAGGCCTTCATCGTCCTGGCGGCCAACATCTTCGCCGTCCTGGGCCTGCGGGCCGCCTACTTCCTGATCGTGGGCGCGCTCGACCGCTTCGAGTACCTCCACTACGGGCTCGCGGCGGTCCTGGCCGTCGTCGGCCTCAAGATGCTGACCAGCGAGTTCTACGACCCGCCGGTCTGGATGACGCTCGGCGTCGTCGTGGTCATCCTCGGCACGGCGATCCTGGCGTCGCTCTGGGCGACGCGCAACCGCGAGCGCGAGTCCGAGGAGGCCGGGGCGCCGCCGCCCGCGCGGACCCCGGTGCCCTAGAAGCCGTAGCTCACGGCATGTCGAGCCGGTAGGTGACCGCGGTCCATCCCTCCGGGCTCGACGCCCGCCGGCCGATGGCCCGCAGCCGGGCCCCCGGGTAGAGGCGCCCGACCTCCTCCTCGGGCACTCGGTACGGGGGGCCCACGTCCGGCGGCCGGTCCAGGTCGAAGGTCTGCAGGAGCATCCGGGCGCCGGGCCGCATCAGGCGGCGCAGGGCCGCGGCGTAGGCCGGTCGCTCCGCGGTGGGGAGGGCGACGAGCGCCGCGCGGTCCCAGGCGCCGTCGAATGTGCCCAGGTGCTCCGGCGTCGCGGCGAGCATGTCGCCGGCGAGGACGGTGAGGCTGCCGGAGCGGTAGGCGCGGAACGGGCCGGCCGGCGCCGGCGCCACCTCGAGGCCGCGGTCGGCGAAGTAGGCGGCCACGACCTCCTCGACGATCTCCACGCCGACCACCTCGTGCCCGCGCTCGGCCAGCCACGCCAGGTCGAGCGAGCGCCCCGAGAGAGGCACCAGCACGCGGTCCGCGCCGCCCAGGATCTCGTCGTGATAGGCGACCAGGTCGTCGTGGACCGCGTCCCGGTGGAACGCGGGGCGCCCCGCGCGCCACGCCTCGCGCCAGCGGTCGACCCCCACCGCGCGGCTCAGCGGACGGGCTGGGGCGCGGCCCGCAGCGCCGCGACGACCGGCGCCAGGGCGTCCGCCAGCGCCTCCGGCTCCGGCACGGCGGCCGCGAACCCGCGCGCGATGCCGTCCTGGTAGACCGCCCACATGCGCCGCAGCATCGCGCGCCCCTCGTCGGTCAGGACGATCTCGGTGCCGCGGCGGTCCGACGGGGAGGCCTCGCGGCGCAGGAGGCCCGCCGCCTCGATGCGGTCGACCAGGCGCGACAGGCCGCTGCGGCTCATGACCACCGCGTCGGCGAGCCGTGACTGGCGCAGGCGCCGGCCGGGCGCCTCGCGCACCGCCCAGAGCACGTCGTACCAGGCGAGCGGGGGTAGCTCCGCCTCGGCGAGGGCCGCCTCGATGCGCTCGACCACCAGCGCCTGCGACTCGATCAGCAGGCGCCAGGCCCGGATGTGCTCGGGGGACGGCGTGGCGGCCATGAAGGCAGCCTCGCACAGACGATGTTGCACATGCAACGTCTGGCGGCTATCGTGACGTTGCAGTGACAACAAATGCGGCGGCAACAACGCGTCGCACGTCCGAGGAGGCCGACATGCCCCGCGTCATCACGCTCGACGAGCTCCGCGCCCGCCTGGAGGGCGACGACCCCGTCACGCTGGTCGAGGCCCTGCCGCCGATGTACTACGAGGCCGAGCACCTCCCGCGGGCGATCAACATCCCCCACGACGAGGTCGATGCGCTGGCCCCGGCGCTGCTGCCGGACCGCGACGCCGCGATCGTCGTCTACTGCGCCAGCGGGCCCTGCCAGAACTCCGGCATCGCCGCCCGCCGGCTCGTCGCGCTGGGCTACTCCGACGTCAGCGACTACCACGAGGGGAAGGCCGAGTGGATCGCCGCCGGGCTGCCGGTCGAGACCGGCGTCGCCGCCGCGGCCGGCGCGCGCTCCGAGTGATGCTCGGGTGTTGACACGGCGCTCCCCCTCGTCGGAGAGTCGCGCGCGGCAACGACCGCGGCACTCGAGGGAGGCGACCGGCATGGGGGAGCACGCGACACCCGAGCACATCCTGCAGGTGGGGCTCGGCTTCTGGGCCTCGAAGACGCTCCTGAGCGCCGTCGAGATGGGCCTCTTCACCGAGCTCGCCGCCCATCCTGGCGAGCTCGGTTCGGTCGGCGAGCGCCTCGGGCTCCATCCGCGCTCGGCGGCCGACTTCCTCGACGCGCTGGTCGCGCTCGGCTTCCTCGATCGGCGCGACGGCGTCTACCACAACACCCCGGCCACGGACCTGTTCCTCGACCGCCGCAAGCCGAGCTACCTCGGCGGCATCCTCGAGATGGCCAACAGCCGCCTCTACGGCTTCTGGGGCGGCCTCACCGAGGCCCTGCGCACGGGCAACCTGCAGAACGAGGCCAAGAGCGGTGGCCTGCCGTTCTTCGAGGCGATCTACGCCGACCCCGCACGGCTGCACGGGTTCCTCGGCGCCATGACGGGGCTCAGCCACCCGGCGAACGTCCAGATCGCCGAGCGGTTCCCGTGGGGCGGATACTCGAGCTTCGTCGACGTCGGCACCGCCCAGGGCGACCTGGCCGTCCAGATCGCCCTCGCCAACCCCCACCTGGAGGGCCAGGGGTTCGACCTCCCCGAGATCGCTCCGATCTTCGAGGACTACGTGGCGGCGAACGCCGTGGACGAGCGCCTCTCCTTCGCGGCCGGGGACTTCTTCGCCGACGCGCTCCCGCAGGCGGACGTCATCGCGATGGGCCACATCCTCCACGACTGGGACCTCGACACGAAGCGGATGCTGATCGGGAAGGCGTACGACGCCCTGCCGGAGGGCGGCTCGCTGATCGTCTACGAGGCCATCATCGACGACGAGCGCCGCGAGAACGCGTTCGGCCTGCTCATGAGCCTGAACATGCTCATCGAGACCGAGGGGGGCTTCGACTACACCGCCGCCGACTGCCGCGGCTGGATGGCCGAGGCGGGCTTCCGGGAGACCCGCGCCGAGCACCTGGTGGGTCCGGACTCCATGGTCGTCGGGGTCAAGTAGCCCGCCGCCGTCACGACGCGATGTAGCGCAGGGTCGGGTCCTGCAGCCAGCCCCTGCCGGTCGCGGCGGGGTCGGCCAGCGCCCGCGCGGTGGGTCCATGGAGGCGGAAGTCGAGGCCGGCTCCGTCGATGTCGTCGTACCAGAGCAGCGCGCGCACCAGGGGGTAGGACGTGCGCACGGTGGCCATGGACTCGGTGATCCAGGCGCCGGGGTCGCCGCCGATGTCGGTCGTCCCGATCTCCGAGATCATGATGGGCTTGCCGAAGCCCGAGAGCGCGCGGTACGCGGCGCCGTAGATGGCGTCGGCGTCGCGCCACGAGCTCCAGCTGTAGGCGTCGCCCCAGTTGAAGCCGCTGGTGGCGACCCAGTTGACCCAGCGGTCGCCGGGGTAGAGCTCGGCGACGTCGGCCTCGGCGTCCGCCGACTCGAGGTTGTTGATCGACCAGACCCAGCTCACGTTGCGGGCGCCCTCCTGGTCGAAGATGCGGTGCACGTGGCGCCAGGCCGCGACGAAGTCGGCCGCGGTGTTGCCGTTGACGCCGACGCCCCACGAGAACCAGTGCCCGTTCATCTCGTGCATGAGGCGGACGAGGACGGGGCCGCGGTAGGCCGCGACCTGGCGGGCGAAGGAGCGGATGTAGTCGTCGTGGTCGCCGGCGGCGATGCGCGCCAGGCTGATCTCGGGCTGCTCGGCGTTGTGCTTCTCGCCCGCCGGGGCCGACCAGGGCTCCCAGGTGATCATCGGGACGGCGCCCTCCTGCGCGACGCGCGCGGCCCAGTCGGCGCGGAACCGCGTCTCGCCGCTGAGCCACTGCTGGAACCAGTTGACGATGCGCGGGCGCACGCCGTGCTCGGCGCTCCAGTCGTCCAGGGCGCCGGCATCGCGCGGCAGATCCGGGTTGGAGACGCCCAGCAGGACCCCCGACGAGGGCGGCACGAGGCGCTGGAGCGGGGGCTCCGAGGGCGCGTCCGGGGCCTCGGCGGCCGCGGCAGTCGTGCCGGCCGGCAGCGCGGCGCCGGCGATGGGGGGCGCCGTGGGCGGCGTCTCCTCGGCCCGCCCGGCGAGGTGGGGCAGCGCGATCACCGCCGCGACGACCATGAGGGCGGCGGCGCCGATGAGGCCGATACGAAAGGCGCGAAATGTCACGATTCGTGCATCGGCTCGTGCCATCGCGCACTTGAGCGGTGAACGCTTCCCGGCAGCTTTCCGTAGGGTTCAGTCCGCCGTGCGTCCTGCCGATAGGGACGTCATGCGCACCCGTTGCTCGTGCCCCCACGCCTCTCGCGCTCATCGCGTCGGGCCGCCGCGCTGGCGGTTCTCGCCGCCGGGATCCTCCCGGCCCTTCCGTCGACCCCTGCGGCCACGGCACCGGGGGACGGCGTCCTGATGGGCCGGGTCTCCGAGACCGCGGCGCCGATCCGCGCGGCGGCGGCCTCGCTGCGCGCACCGCTGGCGGCCGTCGCGCGGATCGCCGAATCCCGCGGCCCGAGCCCCTTCGCCGGCCGGCCCCTCTACCACGCGCCCCGGGGCCCCGCCCGCGCGCAGGCCAGGCTCTGGCGCGTCGATCGCCCGGCCGACGCCGAGCTGATGGACCGGCTCGCCGCGGAGCCCACCGCGCTGTGGCTCGGCGACTGGACGGGCGACGTCGGCGCCGTGGCCGCCCGGCGCGTCGCCGCCGCCCGCGCCAAGGGGGCGATCCCCGTCCTGGTGGCCTACAACATCCCGAACCGGGACTACGGCCTGCACTCGGCCGGCGGCGCCGGCCGGCCGGAGGACTACCGCGCCTGGATCGCCGACCTGGCCGACGGCCTCGGCGGCGGCCCGGCGGCGGTCGTGCTGGAGCCCGACGCGCTCGCCGCGCTCGGCGGCCTTCCCGCGTCCGCGCGGGGCAACCGGACCTCGCTGCTGGCCTGGGCGACCGCGAGGCTCTCGCGCCAGCCGGGCGTGTCCGTGTACATCGACGCCGGCAACGCGTCGTGGGTGGCGCCGGCCGAGATGGCGCGGCGCCTGCGCGAGGCCGGGGTGGCCCGCGCCCGCGGCTTCGCCGTCAACGTCTCGAGCTTCCACACCACCGCGCGCTCGCGAGCGTACGGCAAGGCGATCTCGCGCCGGGCCGGCGGCGCGCCGTTCGTCATCGACACCAGCCGCAACGGGGCGGGCCCCGCGCCCGGGCGACGACTGGTGCAACCCGCCGGGCCGCGCGCTCGGCCAGGCGCCGACGGGTCAGACCGGCGACCCGGCGGTCGACGCCTTCCTCTGGATCAAGCGCCCCGGCGAGTCGGACGGCAGCTGCAACGGCGCCCCGCCCGCCGGAACCTGGTGGCCCGAGGGCGCGCTGGCCCTCGCCCGAGCCGCGGGAGGGTAGCCGCCATGAGACCCCCTCGGACCGGCCGGGCCGCGGGCCCGGGTGGCGCCCCTCGCCCTCGCGGCGGCCGGCGCGCTCGTCCTGGGCGGCACCCCGGCCCTGCTCGGCACCGTCGGCGCGGGCGACGACCCGGCCGAGCTGGCCCAGTTCGAGGCCGGCGCGCACGCCTACCACGCCGACGAGACCGTGGCCGGCGAGCGCCGCAACGAGGCGGTCCTCGACCGCTGCGAGAGCGACGCCGCCTACCGCGCGGCCAACTGGGAGTCGTGCCCGGCCTCGGCCGGCCCGCCGCCCGCCTCGGCCTCCGCCGAGCTGCGGTCGCTCGCCGCCGCCGACGCGACGGACGTCGGCGAGTGGAGCGCCCTCAAGAGCGTGCCCTCGCTGGCGATCCACTCGGTGGTGCTGCCGACGGGCAAGGTGCTGTGGTTCAGCAGGACGCCCGACAACGACGGCGGCGCCGCGCACGTGTACGACCCGGTCGGGGAGACGTCGACGCCCGTGCCGCCCCCCCTGGTGGAGCACGGCAACGGCCAGACCCTGCCGGCGAACATCTGGTGCGGCGGGCAGGCGCAGCTCCCGGACGGCCGCGTGCTCGTGGCCGGCGGCAACCTCGCGTACCCGGCCGGCGACAAGGATCCCCGGCACGGGAACGGCTACAAGGGCGCCGCCTGGATCTACATCTTCGACCCGTTCACCGAGACCTGGGAGCGCCTCGAGAAGCCCGACGGGCAGCCCTGGGACATGGTCCACGGCCGCTGGTACCCGACCCTCACGACGCTCTCGGACGGGCGCGTGCTGATCGTGGGCGGCTGGGACGAGCGGGGCTACCAGAACGACGTCCGCGAGGTCGAGGTCTTCACCCCGCGCGCCACGCCCGGCGGGCGCGACCGGCTCGACACCGTGGGGTCGCTGCCCGGCTACGTGAACATCTACCCCCACATGTTCCTGCTGCCCAAGACCACGCTCGCGGGGCGGGGCGCCGGCGACCGGGTGCTGCTGGCGGGCCCGGGCAGGAGCGACGCCTTCCTCCTGCACACCGAGGACTGGAGCTGGCACCGGCTCGCCAACCGCCCCAGCAGGTCGCGCTTCTGGGGGACCGCGGTGATGGAGCCGGGCGGGCCCGAGGGGCCGGCGCGCGTGACGCCTGATCGGCGGCGCCGACGTCGAGGGGTACCGAACCCCGAGCCGAAACCAAGCGCGCCCGAGCCGACGGCGACCTCCGAGTTCCTCGACCTGAACGACCCCGGCTGGGCGGACCAGGACGACCCCTCGCCCGTCTGGCAGGACGGCCCGTCGCTCGACCACGCCCGGGCGCACTTCAACACCGTGCTGCTGCCCGACGGCTCGAAGCTGTCGAGCGGGGGCGGCCGGGGCCAGGCGGCCGACGGCAGCCTCTACGGCGGGCGGGTGTTCGAGGCCGAGCTCTACGACCCGGCCGCGGGCGACTGGCGGCCGGCCGGCAAGGAGGACGACGAGCGCACCTACCACTCGACCGCCGTCCTGCTGCCGGACGGGCGCGTGCTGTCGGCCGGCGACGACCGGCCCGACCACCTGCCCGTGGGCGGCCGCACGGCCCAGCTCTACTCGCCGCCCTACCTCGCCCAGGAGGGCCGCCCGGTCGTGACCGACGCGCCCCGGGCGGTGCCCTACGGCGCCCGCGTGCCGATCTCGGTGAGCGGCCCTTCGGCCGTCGCGAAGGTGGTCCTGATGCGGCCGGGGGCGACCACCCACGCGGTCGACATGGAGCAGCGCTCGGTCGAGCTCGCCCGGCGGGGCGAGGACGGGGTGGTGCTGACCAGCCCACCCGACCCGAGCGTCGCGCCGCCCGGCTGGTACATGCTCTTCGCGCTCGATGCGCGCGGCGTCCCCTCGGTCGCCCGCTGGATCCAGCTCGACCCGAACGCCCCGGCCATCGCGGCGCCGGCGGCTCCGGCGGCCGCCGGCCCCGGGCGTCGGCGCGACGACGGCGGCCGACCGGCGGGCCCCCGGCTGAGGGTGCGGGCGGATCCGCGCGACGCTGCGGGGGCGGACGCTCGCCGTGCGGCTGCGGCTGACGAGCGACGAGCGCGCGACCGTGACGGCGAGCCTGGGCCGCGCGCGGGCGCGGGCGGCGCTGCGTCCCGGGCCGGACCGCGACCGTGGCGCTGAGGGCGCGCGTGGGCGCGCGGGCGCCTCACCGGCGTCAGCGTCGCCCTCGGCGCCCGCGACGGGGCGGGAAATCGCTCGAACCTGCGCGCGAAGGTGGTGGTCGTCGGCCGGCGCTGAGCTATCCCCCCGCTGGGTTAAGTCCTCCGCGGCGCCCGCCGATGGGCACCGCAGCAGCGCCCACGTGCCCACCGCCTTCCGAAGGACGGATCCCATCTCCACCGCGACGCTCCCCACCTCCCCCCGCTCCCGCCGGAGCCCCCGCGTCCCCACCGCGCCCGTGCGCTTCGGGACCCACCTGATCGTCGTCGCGGCGCTCGCCGCGAGCCTCGTCTACATCGTCTGGCGCTGGGGCTTCACGCTCGACGGCCCGTCGATGTGGCTCGGCGCTCCTCTGGCCGTCGCCGAGACCTACGGCCTCGTCATGCTCGCCCTCCTCGCGTTCTCGTGCTGGCGGATCGCCCGCCGCGAGGTCCCGGCGCCGCTGACCGGGCGCGAGGTGGCGGTGCTCGTGGCGACCTTCAACGAGCCCGAGGACGTCCTGCGCCCGACGGTGGTCGGTGCGATGGCGATCCGCAACGACGTCGCGCCCCAGGTCTGGGTGCTCGACGACGGGGGCCGTCCCTGGGTGCGGCTGATGTGCGAGGAGCTCGGCGTCCGCTACCTCTCGCGTCCCGCGCCGCGGCGGCACGCCAAGGCCGGGAACATCAACCACGCGCTGCAGCACGTGGAGGCCGAGTTCATCGTGACGCTCGACGCCGACCACGTGCCGCGCCCGGAGCTGCTCGAGCGCATGCTCGGCTACTTCGCCGACGACGGCGTGGCGGTCGTCCAGGCTCCGCAGCACTTCTACAACCGCGGCTTCCAGCACCCGCGCGACCACGACGACCCCCTGCGCAACGAGCAGAGCATCTTCTTCGACGCCATCTGCCGCGGGAAGGACCGGCACAACGCCGCCTTCTGGTGCGGGTGTCCGTCGGTCATCCGGCGCGAGGCGCTGGTGTCGGTCGGCGGCGTCGCCACGGACACGGTGGTCGAGGACGCCCACACCAGCATGCGGCTGCAGGCCGCCGGCTGGCAGATCGTCTTCCACCCCGAGGTGATGGCCCTGGGCATCGCCCCCGAGGAGATCGGCGCCTTCCTCGTCCAGCGCGGCCGCTGGGCCAAGGGCTCCCTGCAGATGCTCCGGCACGACCCGCCCATGTTCAAGCGCGGCCTGACCTGGTCCCAGCGCCTGGAGTACACCGCGAGCTGCATGCACTTCCTCGAGGGCCCGCAGCGCCTGCTGGGCTTCCTCATCCCGCCGATCGTCCTCATCTCCGGCATCGCGCCCATCGACGCCGGCCCGCTGCTCTACGCGGCCCTCTTCATCCCCCAGATCCTCCTGGTGCCCCTGGCCTCGCGTGCCCTGACCCGCGGCCGCTACGGCCTGATCGAGGGCGAGCGCTTCGCGGTGGCCCGCATGACCCCCTACCTGAAGGCGATGGCCGCGCTGCTCGGCGGCCGCGGCGGCTTCCAGGTCACCCCCAAGGGCGGCCGCGCCCGCCTGGTCAGCGTGACGCGCGCCCTGTGGCTGCCGATCGCCCTGGCGTCCCTGACCGTCGTGGCGATCGCCTACCAGACCGCCGCGCAGATCCTCGGCCTCCCCGGCCAGCTGTCGCCCGGCGCGCACGCGATCACCGTCGTGTGGGCCGCGGCCAACGTCGCCCTGGTCGTCTCGGCCGTCGTCTGGGCACGCGGCACCCGCCACGTGCGCTTCAGCCACCGCTTCCCCGTGGCCGTCCAGGCGGGCTACGCCCTCGGCCACGGCCCCGCCAACGCCCCGGCGCTGGTCGAGGACATCAGCCGCGAGGGCCTCGCGATGACCGTCTCGACGGAGCACCCGGTCGGCGAGCGCCTGCGGGTCGTGCTGCTGCTCGACGACGGCCCGATGGAGGTGACGGGCTCCGTGGTTCGGTCACGGGCCGGCCACGACCCCGGCAGCTGGAGCGTCGGGGTGGCGTTCGACGACCTCGAGCCCGCCGTCGCCGACGCGATCATCGAGTGGTGCTTCCGCCACCCGTTCGGCCCCGAGCGGCCGGTGCGCGTGTCCGAGCTCGGCCCGGAGCCGCGGTTCAGCCGCGAGGCGGCGCCCGCCCAGCAGCCGGAGCCGAGCCGGGCGTGAGCCCGGCATCGGCTACCCTGGCGGCGACTTCGGGACGTGGCGCAGCCTGGTAGCGCACCGCCTTTGGGTGGCGGGGGTCCCCGGTTCGAATCCGGGCGTCCCGATGTGGAGGGCGCGGGCGGCGCTGAGCGCGCCGCCCGCGCCGCCGCGCGAGCCGGGCCGATTCAGCGCCGATGCGTCCCGCGGCCGGGCCGGCCTGGGACGCGGGCCGCGCCTGCGCGGCGGTGGCCGGCGCGATACCCGACGGCGACGACAGGGTCCCGGGCCCTGAAGGCCTTCGCCGACGCCGCCCTCGTGCGCCGGGCGCACGAGCCGGCGCCCTGCGCCGCGCTGGCGGTCCTTGTCGGCACCGCCGGCGAGCCCCTGGTCGCCGCCGTTGCCGAGGCTTCGACCAGGGCTGGCTGCGGCCCTCGGCCCGCGCGCGGGCGGGCCGGGCGCTGACGGCGCTGTAACCTCGGGTGGTGCGCCTCTACCACCGCTGGAAGTGCCCGTGGTGCGCAGCGGCCCGCCAGGCGATCGAGAACGTCGGCGCCGAGGTCGAGCTGGTCGAGGTGCCCTACCCGCGCGACGAGCGCGACGATGTCGAGCGGGTGAGCGGGCAGAGGCGCGTGCCGGTGCTCGTGGACGGCGACGACGTGGTGGTGGAGTCGCGCCGGGTCGTGCGCCACCTCTACAAGCGCTACGGGGACCGCTCGTTCGCGCGCTCCATCGCCGAGCTCGACCGCGACATCCTGGCCGACGGCGACGCGACGCCGCCGGGCGAGGCCTGCGAGGTGCCCGCCCGCCGGCGTGCCGGGTGAGGGTTTCGCCGCCGGCGGGATCAGGGAAGATGTGACGCTCCGGACCTACGAGCAGGGAGACCGCATGGCAGCGCGAGACACGCGCATCGGAGGGATCGGCCTGGGCGGCATCATCGTGATCATCGGGATCATCCTGATGTTCGTCTGGAGCTTCTGGATCGGCCTCATCATCGCCCTTGTCGGCCTCATCGCCTTCGGCGGCTTCGTGCGGGGGAAGTGGTACTGAGCCTGAATCCGGCGCCGCTCGCGGCGCGGAACGCGCGGATCGCTCTCGCCATGCGGGTTCGGGGTCAACCCGAAGGGGTCACCCTGCGCGTGGCCCCCGAACCCGCCTGACTCGGCGCCCGCACGCCCCGCATCCACGATCGATCGCGGATTCAGGCTGACCAGCCCGTGAGCGCCGCGCTCGCCGCGCGCTCGCCGCGGCGCGCGCCGGACCCCGGCTTCGACGTCGACGGCCGGCGGACGTTCGGCTACGGCGGCGAGGACCGCGCGACCGACCTCGCCCTGCTGCCGGACGGCCGGGTGGTCACTGCCGGCTGGACGACGGTCAACGGCGACGTCGCGGTGACGCGCCTGACGGTGACCGCGAGCCGCGACCCGCGCTCGCCTCGGCCTGGCGGCGCGTCGTCCTCGCCGGCTCCAACGCTCCAGGTGCCGTCGCGCGCCTCTGGGGTGACCGTCGCCGGCCGGTCGGGCGGCCGCGGCCGTCCTCTGCGAGTATCCGCCGCGTGCGCCGACGGGTGGTGATCACGGGCGCGGGCGTCGTCAGCCCGCTCGGCGCCGGGGCCGAGCCCTTCTGGGACGCCCTGGCCGCGAGCCGCTCGGGCGTGGACGTCCTCGAGGTGGAGGCCGTCGGCGCGATCCCCGCCTTCGTCGCGGCAGGCGAGGACGCCCGCGAGCGCTTCGGCCAGCGCGACGCGCGGCGCATGGATCGCTCGGGACGGCTGGCCGCCGTCGCCGCGGCCCTGGCGCTCGAGGACGCCGGCGACCAGGACGCCCCGGCCGAGCGCGTCGGCGTCTCGATCGGGAGCGTGCACGGCGGCGCGGAGACCCTGCTGGAGGCCCACCGCGCCCTGCTCGAGCGCGGCGCCGACCGCGTGGGGCCGCTCGCCATCCCCTCCTCGCTGCCCAACCACCCCTGCGCGGCGGCGGCTCGCGCGCTCGGCCTGCGCGGGCCCTCGAGCGCGCCGGCGACGGCCTGCGCGGCCGGCTCCGACGCCATCGGCACCGGCCTGGCGATGATCCGCGAGGGCCGCGCCGACGTGGTCGTGGCGGGCGGCGCGGACGCCCCGCTGTCGCCGCTGGTCGTCGCCGGCTACATCAAGGTGGGCGCGCTCAACCACGACCCCGGCGACGCCGCCCGGGCCTCGCGCCCGTTCGACCGCACCCGCGACGGGTTCGTCATCGGCGAGGGGGCCGGGATGCTCGTGCTGGAGGAGCGCGAGCGGGCGCTCGCGCGCGGCGCCCGCATCTATGCCGAGCTCGCCGGCTACGGCAGCTCGTGCGACGCGGGGCACCCCACCGACCCCGACCAGACCGGCGAGGGGCCCGCGCGCGCCATCGCCGAGGCCCTGGCCGACGCGGGCCTGACGCCCGAGGACGTCGACTACGTCAACGCGCACGCCACCTCGACCCCGGCCGGCGACCTCGCCGAGGCCCGCGCGCTGGTGCGCGCCGGCCTCGCCGGGGCGACGGTCTCGTCGACCAAGTCGGCCCACGGGCACGGCCTGGGCGCGGCCGGCGGCGTCGAGGCCGTCGCGACGCTGATGGCGTTCTCGCGCGGGCTCCTGCCGGCGACCCTCAACCTCGAGGACCCCGACCCCGAGGCGCCCTTCGACCACGTCCTCACCCCCCGGCCCGCTCGGGTGGACGCGGCGATCTCGAACTCCTTCGGCTTCGGCGGGCACAACTCGTGCCTGGCCTTCGTGCGGCACGAGACCGACGGCGACGGGGGCCGCCCGCCGGCCTGAGCCACGGCGGCGACGATGTGGGATGCTCCGCCGCGGTGAAGAGGATCCTGCTGCTGTGGGCGTTCAACGCCGTCGCCCTGATCGTGGCCGACTGGCTCGTCGATGGGATCCACTTCGACGACGAGTGGGTCGTGATCCCGGCCGGCGCCGTCTTCGGCATCGTCAACTGGCTGGTCAAGCCGATCGTGACGCTGCTCTCGCTGCCGGTGATCATCCTGACGCTCGGCATCGCGCTCTTCTTCGTCAACCTGCTGATGCTCTACCTGACGTCGTGGATCGTCTCCGGATTCAGCATCGACGGCTTCTGGTCGGCCGTCGGGGCGACCATCGTGATCTGGCTGGTGAACTGGATCCTCCAGGGCGTCTTCGGCGTGGACGACATGCGCCGCAGGCGGGCCGCCGAGGCCCGCTGAACGTTCAGGAGGAGTTCAGGGGCCCGGAACACACTCGACCTCGGTGGGTCCGCGATCCCCTCTCCGATCGCGGGCCCCCGGTTCGTTCCGGGGCGATTGACCCCCGGTCGGCAGGGGCCCAAGATGACGCGGATGCTGCGCGCTCGGCTCTTCGGGGGGCTGGCCGTCGAGGTCGACGGGCGTGCGGTCGCGGACGTCCCCGGCATGAAGCCGCGGGCGCTCCTGGCCTACCTCCTCAGCCGCCCCGAGCCGGTGTCGCGCGCCCGCCTGGCCGGGGTCTTCTGGCCCGACGTCCTGGACACCAGCGCACGCGCCTCCCTTCGCAGCGCCCTGTGGAGCGTGCGGGCGGCGCTCGAGGCCGTCGGCGGGGGCGACTACCTGGTCGCCGACCGCGCGAGCGCGGGCCTGGCGCCGGACCTGCCGCGGTGGATCGACGCCGAGGAGGCCGAGCGGCTGCTCGCGGCCGGCGACCGCGCCTCGCTGGAGCAGGCGGTCGAGCTCGCGGCGCGCCCGTTCCTCCCCGAGATCGCCGACGAGTGGGCGATCGAGGCGCAGGACGCATGGCGCGACCGCCTCGTCGCGGCGCTCGACCGGCTGGCCGAGCTCGCCGAGGCCGACGGGGACGCGCCGGCGGCCATCGAGTGGACGCGCCGGGCGCTCCGCCACGACCGGCTGCGCGAGGCCGGCCACCGCGCCCTCATCCGCCGCCTGGCCGCCGCCGGCGAGCGCGCCCAGGCCATGGCCGCCTACCGCCGCTGCCGGGACGTGCTGTCCGCCGAGCTCGGGATCCCCCCCTCGGCCGAGACCCGCGAGCTCGCCGACGGGCTGCGCACCGGCGGCCCGGCCCCGGCCACGGCGCCGGCCGCCGCGCCCCCGCCGCCCGCCCCGGCGCCGCCCCCGCCGGCCCGGCCCCCCCTGCGCGGGCGGGACGCCGAGCTGGCCGTCCTGCGCGCGGCGCTCGAGGCCGCCATGGGCGGCCGCGGCGGCGTCGCGGCCATCGCCGGGGTCGCCGGCATCGGCAAGAGCCGCCTCGCGGCCGAGGTCGTGGACCAGGCCGCCCAGGCGGGCGCGCGCACCGCGTCCGGCGCGGCGCTCGACCTCGAGAGCGGGCCCCCCTACGCGGCGTGGTCGGAGGCGCTGCGCGGCCTGATCCGCGCGACCCCTGCGCCGCCCGCCGAGGCCCGCTGGCCGGCCGACCTCGCCCTGCTCTGCCCGGCGGTCGAGTCGGCGTGGGGGCGCGAGGCCGCCGCCGCGGCGACCCCCGACCTCGAGCGGCTGAGGATCTTCGACGCGGTCGTCGAGGCGATCGCCTGGTCGGCTCAGGGCGCGCCCACGGTCGTCCTGCTGGAGGACCTGCACCGCGCCGACCCGGCGAGCCTGGCGCTGCTGGGGCACGTGGGCCGCCGGCTGGGCGACCTGCGGGCGCTGGTCGTGGTCACCCGCCGCCCGACGTCCGAGGGCGAGGTCGAGCGGGCGCTCGAGGCGGTGCGCCGGGGCGACGGCGCGCTGGCCGAGGTGGCCCTGGGGCCGCCCGACCCCGAGGCGATCGCGGCCATCGTCGCCGACGCGGCGGCGGGGCTGGGCGGCGAGGGCGTCGCCCGGGTGGCCGGGGCGGCCCAGGGCAACCCGCTGATCGCCCGTGAGACGGCGCGCGCGGCCGCCGCCGGGCTCCCGCCCGAGGAGGGACTGCGCGGCTCGGTGCGGGCCTCGCTCGCCGGGCTGTCGGGCGCCGGGCGCGACCTCGTCGCCCTGGCCGCCGCCGCCGGGCGCCCCCTGAGCCCGGGCGAGGCGGTCGAGATCCTCGGGCCCGAGCCCGCCGCCCACGCGCGCGACGCCGCGGCCGAGGCGGGGCTGGTCGCGGCGCGGGGCGACGGCCGGCTGGCCTTCTCCCACGACCTGGTCGGGCGGGCGTGCGCGGCCGAGCTCGCCCCGGAGCGCCTGGGATGGGCCCACCAGCGCCTCGCAGACGCGCTCGCCGGGCGCCCGGCCGGCCGCGCCGCCGAGGTCGCGCGCCACCTGCGCCTGGGCGGCCGCGGCCCGCGCGCCGTGCCCTACCTGGCGGCGGCGGCCGCGGAGGCCCGCCGGCTCGGGGCGCTCGACGAGGCGGCCGGCTTCCTGGCCGAGGGCATCGCGCTGGCGCCGCCGCCGGACGCCGAGGCCGAGCTGTGGCTGGGCCTCGCCGACGTCCACGCCTGGCGGGGGGACCGCGAGGCGCTCGACGCCGCCTTCGCGCGCGCCCGGGCGCTGATCGAGGAGGGCGGGGACCCCGCGGCGCTCGCCGCGGCCTGGGCCGCGCGCGGCCGATGGCTGCGCACCTCCATCTGCTACCCGCGCGAGTCGCTCGAGGCCTACCGCACCGCGCTCGGACTCCTCGACGGCGGCGTCGACGCCCCCGAGGTCGAGGTGCTGGCGCGCGCCGGATCGGCCTGGGCCGAGGCCGTCGCCGGCGACCCCGAGCGCGCCGAGGCCGACATCGCGACCCTCGAGGGGCGGCCCGACGCCACCCACGATCCGGTTCTCGCGGCCGAGCTGGCCCTCGACCGCACCATGGCGATGATCCGCTCCGGGCGCCTCGCCGACGCCGAGGAGCAGGGCCTTCGCGCCGTCGCGCTGGCCCGGGCGGCGGAGCGGCCCGAGCTCGCCTCGGTGGCCTACGGCAACATCGCGGCCGCGGCCGCCGCGCGGGGTGACTTCGAGCGCTGCCTCGAGCTGGTCGAACCAGGCAGGCCCGGACGAGCGCGTGGGGCCCGGCCTGGCCACCCACCTCCACGCAGCCCGGACGCACGCCCTGTCGCGCCTCGGCCGCCACGCCGAGGCCGTCGCCGCGGGCCGCGCCCAGGAGGCCCTGGCCGCGCGCACCGGGGCGGAGGACCTGGAGGCGACCGCAGCGTTCGACCTCGGGTGCGTCCTGCTCGCCGCGGGCGAACCGCGGGCGGCCGCCGAGCGCCTCGGGGTCGCGCTCGCGTCCGGCGACGCCCACTTCTCGCGCCCGCTCGCCCGCCTGCTGCGGGCGCAGGCGCTCGCAGCAGGCGGCGATCCCGACGCCGCCGCGGAGGAGCTTGGGCGCTTCCCGTTCGAGCCGGTGGGCGCCGGCGACCTGCCGGAGACGCTCCTGGGGCGGCTGCCGCGCGCCCAGGCCGTCGTCGAGATGGCCCGCGGCGAGCCGGAGCGGGCGCTGCGCCGTCTCGACGAGGCCGAGGCGGTCTGGCGCCGGCGACTGGCGTCCGTCCCCGAGGGCGACGTGTACGCCGCCGTGGTCGCCGACCTCGGCCGGCCGCCGGTGGCGGGCCTGGTGGAGCCGGCGGTGGAGCTCGGCCTGACCCTCGCCGACCGCGCCGAGGCGCTGGCGGCGCTGGGGCGGCTCGACGAGGCGCAGGCCGCGGCGCGCGAGGCCGCGGCCCTGGCGGACGAGACCGGATTCGACGGCTACCGCGAGAGGCTGGTGGGCGATGCCCGAGTTCTCTGAGCGCTCGCACTGCCGGGCGCCGGCCGAGGAGGTCTGGAAGCTCCTCCACGACCCGGCGCGCTTCCCCGAGTGGTGGGCCGGCACCGAGCGGGTCGAGCCGGGCGGCGACGGCGCCGTGACCCGCTACCTCGACGGCTGGCCGGACTTCCCCATGCCCACCGCGGTGACCTCCCGCCACGAGGCCGGGGCCATCGTGATCTCCTGCCTGCGCTCGGACATCGTCCACGAGTGGACGCTCTCCCCGGCCCCGGAGGGCTGCGACGTCGCCGTGCGCGTGACCATCCCCGAGGAGGAGGCCGCCCGCCTGGACCCGGTCCGGGCCGAGGTCGTCGCCTCCATGGCGCGGTTGGTGGAGGTGGCCCAGGCCGCGGCGTGAACCTGGCCGTCCGCTAGCGCCGGGGCACCGTCGAGACGGTGAACGGCGGGAACGCCACGCCCGACACCGACCCGCTGAGGTGTCCGGTCGATCCCGGCGGGTGTCTCAGCGTGAGGCGGATGGTGCCGGTGCGGCCCGGCGCCAGCCTCGGGACGGTCCAGTTGACGATCCGGCCCGAGCGCGTGCCGCCGGGCCGCGCCGACACGAGGCCGGTGCCGCAGCAGATCGCCAGGCTCAGGCGCACGCCCTGGGCCCCCACGCGCCCGCGGTTCCGCACCACCGCCGTCCAGGCGATCGTGCCGTCGGCCCGCCTCACGCCGGCCAGCCCGGCGGTGACCACCGGCCGCGGGTAGCTGTCGAAGTCGGCCGCCTGGAGGAAGCCGCCGTCGCCGCTCTCGGAGGGCAGCAGGGAAAGGCCGTTCCCGCCCGACGACGCCGACAGCGCGATGTCGAAGAGGTCGCCGCCCACGCCCACCGCCACCGTCTTCCACGACTCGTTGAAGCGCGCCGCCGCCAGCGTGGCCGTCGCCGAGCCGGGGCCTTCCTGGTCGAGGAAGCCGACGAAGGCGCGACCGGTGCCGCCGATGGCCACCTGCGCCAGGGACGCCTCGATCCACGTCAGGCCCTCGCCCGGCGTCAGCTCTGTGCCGGCGGGCCACCCCGCGCCGGACGGCTTCACCGCGGCCAGGATGGGCGTGGCCTGGGGCGTCCCGAGGCCCGCCCAGCTGAGGCACGAGGTCGCCGGACGCGTTCGCCGCCACCCGCGGCGCCTGCCCCGGCGTCACGGCCTGCGGCGCGCCCCAGGCGGTGCCGAGGCCGGCCTCGGCCACGACGACGGACGGCGTCGCGGCGGTCTGGTCCTCCCAGGCCACGGCGGCACGGCCGTCGTAGCCGGCCGCCGCCGAGGGGATGCGGGCGGCGGCCGCCGCGAGCGGCGTCACCGCGGTCCAGGCGCCGTCGGTCGAGCGCACCGCCGCGTAGAGCGGCCCGGTCGCGAGGAAGTCCGGGTCGGACGGGACGGTCCAGGCCGCGACGGCGGTCCCATCGGGGGAGAGGGCGAGGGACGGCTCGGAGGCACCCGGGCCCAGGGCGAGCGGCGGCGTCTCCGCCCACGCCGCGCCGGAGGTGGGGCGGCGCGCGGAGCGCACGGTCCACTCGCCGGCGGCGCGCTCGGCCCACGCGAGCGCCGCGGAGCGGTCGGCGCCGTCCATCGTGGCCACCGCTCCCCGGAAGTCGCGCTCGTCGTCCGCGGCGCCCCCCGGCGCCACCGGGATCACGCGCCAGTCGCCATGGGGCCGGTCCCGCACCGCGGAGCGGATCGCGCCGCCCGGGATCCGCCAGGCGACGACCGCGCGCCCGGCAGGCTCGATCGCGGCCGCCGGCCGGCGGGGCGCGGTGGGGAACGTGCCCGACAGCACCACCCGCACCCAGGGGGCGTTGGCGGGATCGCGCACGCGGGCCTCGACCTGGCTGCGCCCCTGGATGGTCGTGGCGAACGCGGCCACGGCCTCCCCGCCCGTGCCCGCCGCCGCGGAGGGGTCGCCCGGCTCGGCGCCGCGGGGCGTGATCGTGAGCGGGGGGTGCCACGTGCGGCCCGCGGCCGCGGCCGTGCCCGCCGCCGCCACCGCGACGAGCACCCCCGCCAGCGCCACCCGGCCCCAGGTCATGGCGGGCACGATGTCAGGCCGGGGTGACGGGGGCATCCTCGCCGGGTGAGGCGAGGGCCCCCCGGACGCGCCGCGCTAGCCCTCCGGAATGGTGAGAAGGACGAGCTTCTGCTCGCTCATGGTGCGCACCGCGAAGCGCGGGCCCTCGCGGGTGTTGCCGCTGGCCTTCACGCCGCCGTAGGGCATCTGGTCGGCCCGCCAGGTCGGGACCTCGTTGACCAGCACGCCGCCGAAGTGGAGCTCGGGCGGCCGCAGGCGGTGGCCGCGTCGGTCGGGCGGTGAAGATGCCGGCCTGCAGGCCGTAGCGGGTGTCGTCGGCGAGCGTCGAGCGCCTCGTCGATCGAGGCGGTAGGCTGGACGGCCACGACCGGCCCGAAGACCTCCTCCCGGCAGACCCGCATGTCGGGGTGATGTCGGCCATCACGGTGGGGCGGAGGAGGCCGTCGTCTCCCACCTCGCCGCCGGTGAGGATGCCGGCGCCCGACGGCGAGGCCTCGTCGATCCACGCCAGGACCCGGTCGCGGTCGTCGGCGGAGATAGAGGGCGGAACGTCGGTGGCCTCGTCGAGGGGTCGCCGACGACGAGGGCCTCGACGGCGGTGACGAGGGCGGTCGCTGAAGTCGTCGGCCACCGCCTCGTGGACGAAGACGCGCTGCACCGAGACGCACGACTGGCCGGCGTGGGCGTAGCCGGTGGCGGCGAGGCTTGGCCGCGGCTCGCCAGTCGCCGTCGGCCTCGACGATCACCGGGCGAGTTGTTGCCCAGCTCGAGCGCCACGTTCTTGCGCCGGCCCGCTCCTTGATCGCCCAGCCCGACCTCGCCCGAGCCGGTGAAGGTGAGGTGGGCCACGTCGGGTGGCGACGAGGGCGTCGCCGACCAGGCGCCGCTGCCGGTGACGACGTGGAGGTGGTCGGCGGGCAGGCCCGCCTCGCGACAGGAGGTCGGCCAGCAGCAGCGCCGTCAGCGGGGTCTGGCTGGCCGGCTTGAGCACCACCGGGCAGCCGGCGGCGATGGCGGGCGCCAGCTTGTGGGCCACCAGGTTGAGGGGGAAGTTGAACGGCGAGATCGCCCCGACCACGCCGATCGGCACGCGCAGGGTGAACGCCGAGCGGCCCTCGCCGTCTCGGTGGCGTCGATCGGGCACCATCTCGCCGGTGAGGCGGCGGGCCTCGACGGCGGCGAAGGTGAACGTGTCGACGCCGCGGGCCGCCTCGCCCCGGGCCGTCTTCATGGGCTTGGCCGACTCGAGGCCGATGGTGCGGGCGAACGTCTCGGCCGCTCGGCGAGCAGGCGGGCGGCGGCGTCGAGGACCTGGGCGCGCTCGGCCGCAGGCGGCGGGGGCAGGTGGGCGAGGGCGTCGGCGACCGCCGCGTCCACGTCCTCCGGGCCCCCGACCGCCACCCGGGCGATCTCCTCGCCCGAGTAGGGGTTGAGCACCGGGAGGTCCTCGTTGCGCTGCTCGAAGCGCCCGCCCTGCATCAGCCCCGTGGGCTGGGCCGGGTCGAGGGCCGGGCTGAGGACCGCCATCACTGCCTCCTCCGCTGGCGCGGCGCGCGGGCCGCGGGACTGGCCCGAGGATACCCCTCCGAGGCGAGGCTGGACCGGCGGCGCTGCCCGTCCTGGCGGCTCGGCCTGCGGGCCGGGTAGGCTCGGGCACCGCCGCGTCGATCCCGGAGGGGCTCCTGCAGGCCGCAGAGCTGATGGTGAGCTGCCTCGAGTCCGAGGGCGTCGAGCGCATCTTCG
>CAWEYS010000013.1:0-270503 GCA_963813355.1 Miltoncostaeaceae bacterium
GTAGGCTCCGGCACCGCCGCGTCGATCCCGGAGGGGCTCCTGCAGGCCGCAGAGCTGATGGTGAGCTGCCTCGAGTCCGAGGGCGTCGAGCGCATCTTCGCCATCCCCGGCGAGGAGACGCTCGAGATCGTCGAGGCCCTGCGGCGGTCGCCGATCGAGATCGTGATCGTGCGCCACGAGCAGGGCGCGGCCTTCATGGCCGACGTCCACGGCCGCCTGACCGGCCGGGCCGGGGTATGCCTCGGCACGCTGGGCCCGGGCGCGACCAACCTCATCACGGGGATCGCCGACGCCTTCCTGGACTACGCGCCGATGGTGGCGATCACGGGCCAGGTGCGCCTGGACCTGGTGCACAAGGAGAGCCACCAGTACGTCAACGTGGTCGACATGCTGCGCCCGGTCACGAAGTGGAACGCGCGCATCGAGCGGCCCGAGACGGTTCCCGAGGTGGTGCGCAAGGCGTTCAAGCTGGCCGAGGCCGAGCGGCCCGGGCCGGCCCACCTCGAGCTGTCGGAGACCATCGCCGCCGCCGAGCTGCCCTCGTCGGCGCGGCCGCTGGCGAAGAGCCTCCACGGGCCCACCCGCCCCGACCAGGCCGCCGTGCGCGAGGCGGCCGCGATCGTCAGGGCGGCGCGGCGGCCCGTGATCCTCACGGGCAACGGCACGATCCGGGCCCGGGCGGCCGCGGAGCTGAGGGCGCTCTGCGGGCACGCGGGGATCCCGGCCTGCCCGACGTTCATGGGCAAGGGCGCGCTCGACGACCGCTCGCTGCTTTCGCTGCCCGCCGTGGGCGTGCAGGCCCGCGACAGCATGACGGCGGGGCTCGACGAGGCCGACGTGGTCGTCTGCGTGGGCTACGACCTGGTGGAGTTCGCTCCGCAGGCGTGGAACGGCGAGCAGCGCAAGCGGATCGTCCACGTGGACGCCCGCGCGGCCGAGGTCAACGCCGACTACATCCCCGAGGTCGAGCTCGTCGGCGACGTCGGCGAGACGCTACGGCTGCTGCGCCAGGAGCTCCCGCCCGGGCAGGTGCCGCCCTACGCCACCCGTCTGCGCGTCGCCATCACCACCGAGCTGCGCGCGACGGTCGAGCGGCCCGGCTTCGTGAGCCCGCAGGCCGCGATCCTCGCGATCCGCGCGGCGATGGCGCCCGGGGACATCCTCATCTCGGACGTGGGCGCCCACAAGCTGTGGCTCGGCCGGCTGTTCCCCGCCTACGAGCCGAACACGGTGGTCATCAGCAACGGCTTCGCGACCATGGGCATCGGCCTGCCGGGCGCCATCGCCGCGGCCCTCGCCCAGCCCGAGCGGCGGGCGGTCACGGTCTCGGGGGACGGCGGCTTCCTGATGAACGTCCAGGAGATGGAGACGGCGCGGCGCCTCGGCCTCCCGGTGGTGGTGGTGGTGTGGGTGGACGGCGCGTACGGGGTGATCGGCTGGAAGCAGGAGCGCCGCTTCGGGCGCACCCACGCCATCGAGTTCGGCAACCCGGGCTGGGCCGAGCTCGCGTCCTCCTTCGGCTGGAGCCACCGCCACGCGACCGGCGGCGAGGCTCTGCGCGCGGCCCTCGAGGCGGCGCTCGCCGAGGGCGGCCCGGCGCTCGTCACGGTGCCCATCGACTACCGCCAGAACGTCCGGCTCGCCAGCCTCGGCGAGCCGGCGCTGGGGGCGTAGTCACAGGGCCGCCGTCCCGGTGAGCGAGTCGTCGGCGGCGGCCCGCCAGAGCGAGCTCGCGCGCAGGGCGGCCAGCAGCGAGAGGGCGACGCGGTAGCCGGCCTCCGACTCGTTGCCGCTCACCAGGATCGCCCCGGCGGGCCGCCGGGCCAGCTCGGCCACGAGGGGGCTGGCCCCCTCGGAGACGACCAGGGCCGGGCGGGCGTCGGCGACGAGTCCGGGCGTCATGCCGGCGATCGCCGACTGGTCGCCGCGGACGTCCAGCATGAGTGCGTCGGCGCCCGGGGCGTCCGATCCCGCCGCCGGCTCGGCGGCGCTCACGGTGCACCCGAGGCCGGCGACGGCGCGCTCGAGCGCGGCGCGCCCCGACCCCTCGGGCCCGAGAACGTGGATGTGCATCGACTGCATCGAAAAACCCCATCTTTCGCGAAGGAGGGTGCGCCGTCGGCCTCGTGGGCGTGCCGGCGCGCGGACGCGACGCCCGGCCCGAGGCGCACCTCGGGCGGGGCAGGGGTTATTCAGCCGGGTCTTGCGAGGAGGGTCCGGTGGCCGGCGTGGGGCCCGAGCCGGGCGGCGGCGAGCACGCGCTCGCGCAGCCCCGGCCGCGGGGCGACCAGCAGGGCCAGGATGACGCCCAGCTGCACCAGCAGGAGCAGCGGGGTGCCCGGGAGGGCGCCGCCGCCCGGGATGACGTAGGCGGCGAGGGCGGACAGCAGGCTCGACGCGCCGGGGAGCGGCCCGGCCGCCTCCGCGAGCGCCTGGAAGGGATCGGGCCCCGGTCGCTCGGCGACGCTGGCCGCGCTCGGCAGCGCGCTGCCGCCGGCGCCGGCGGGCACGGCCGCGGCCGGCGTGAGGGAGGCCGGGGTGAACTGGGCGTCGGCCCCGGGCGGGAGCGGGACGTCGCGCTCTGCGGCGCCGGCCGGCGCGCCCGCCGCGGGCGGGGCGCCGGGGTCGCCGAGCGCGCCGGCGTCCAGGGCGGCCGGCGGCGAGCCGGGGCCCCCCGTGACCACGACGGGCGCCGCCCGGGCCGGCGCGGCCGCGGCCGCGTCGACCACCACCGGCCCCAGCGTGACCTCGGCGGCGCGGGAACGCGGCGGGTCGGGGGTCGGCATCACGGGGGTGGCGGAGGTGGCGGGCGTCGCGGGCGTCGCGGTCGGCGTCGCCTCCGCGGGGGCCGGGGCGGCGGTCGGAGACTCGGGCGCCGGGGTCGGCTCGGCCGGGGAGGAGGACGCGGGCGGCTCCGTCGGCGCGGTCCCCGTCTCGTCGGCCGGGGCCGGGGCCTCGGTCGCGACGCTCGGGGCCGCGGCCAGCTCGTTGCTCGCGGCGGGCGGCTCGGCCGGCGTCTCGGCCATCTGGGCGGAGGCGAGGGCGGGGGCGGCGAGCGCGATGAGGGCTGCGACGACGGCCGCCTGCAGCAGCCGGGCGGCTGCGTGGGACCTGCGCGTCGGCGTTGCACCGCGAGAGCTCACGTGACCTCACCCGGGACGACCCGCACTCCGGACCGGCCGAACCTACAACCCCCCCGGCCGCGGGGCACCCCCCCGTGTGGCCAGGCTTACGATTCTTACGGATCGATCATGTCCGGCGGGGTGGGGCCGGCGGCGGATCTTGCGGGGGTGGGGCTAACCCCAGGGCGGAGACGCCGGGAGCCGTCAGCGCGGGACGCCCGGTGGCCTCATTCCGGCGCCGGGGCCGCGGGACGAGGGTGAGGCGCATCCAGTCCCCGAGCGAGAAGGGAGCGCCCGTGCCCCCGCCCCGATCGTCGATCCTCGAGCGCCACGGCCGCCTCATGGCCCGCGGCAGGTGGATCGTGATCCCCCTGTTCCTCGTCCTGCTCGTCGGCGCGGTCATGCTGGCCGGCCGCATCGGCGACGTGACGACCGACGAGCAGAGCCTGCCGGGCAGCGAGGCCGTCCGCGGCATCGAGCTCGTCGAGACCCACTTCTCGGACGGTCGTGAAGCGACCGACATCCAGCCGGTCTTCCGCAACCCCGACCTGACGGTCAACGACCCCGCCTACCGGCAGGCCGTGACCGGCTCGCTCGAGCGCGCCGCCCAGGTCGTCCCCGGCACCCGGGTCGTCTCGTACTTCTCCACCGGCAGCCGCGACCTCGTGGGCCAGGACGGCCACATGACGTTCGCGACCCTGTCGGTGCCCCTGCCGGAGCAGCAGGCGATGGACCGCCTCGGCGACATCCGCGCCGCCCTGGGCACGCCCGAGGGCTTCTCGCCGACGCTGGTCGGCGGCGACGCGGCCGTCTGGCACGACCTCGAGCCGGTCCTCAACGACGACCTGGCGATGGCCGAGACCATCGTGCTCCCGATCGCGCTGCTGATCCTGCTGATCTTCTTCGGCAGCCTCGTCAGCGCGCTGCTGCCCATCCTGATGGCGGGGGTCGCGATCGTCTTCGCCTTCGCCGGCACGTACCTCTTCGGTCAGACGATGGAGATCGCCGACCTGGTGACGAACGTGATCACGCTCGTCGGCATCGCGATCGGCATCGACTACGCGCTGCTGGTGGTCTCCCGATTCCGCGAGGAGATGCGCGCCGGCGCGGACCGGGTGGAGGCCACCGCCCGCACCATGGCCACGGCCGGCCGCGCGGTGCTTCTGTCCGGCGTGACCGTGGCCATCGGCCTGGCGGTGCTCGTCGCCCTCCCGATCCCGTTCATGCGCTCGATGGGCATCGGCGGGATGCTCGTGCCGGTCGCGGCGGTCCTCACCGCGCTGACCGTCCTGCCCGCGGTGCTCTGCGCCCTCGGCCGGCGCGTCAACGCCCTGCGCGTCTACCCGCGCCGCTGGCGCCTGCGCGAGGCGGCCCTCTGGGGCCCGATCGCGCGCGCGGTCACCGGCTGGGCCATCCCGGTCGCGGCCGTGGCGCTCGTCGCGCTGGTCGCCCTGGCGGGCCAGTCGGCCAACCTGAGCATCGACCAGGACGAGCTGGCCGACGCTCCCAACGTGGAGTCGGTCCAGGCCGGCCGCCTCGTGCGCGCCGAGCTGGGCGGCACCCTCAACCCCGACGTCTACGTGATCGACACCGGCCGCGCCGGCGGCGCCTACGACCCGGCGACGATCGACCGGCTCGGCGACATCGCCGACGACTTCCGCAGCGAGTACGGCGTCGTCAGCGGCGTCACGTGGCCGTCAACCCGCGACCCCGAGCGCTTCCAGGCCGCGGCCGAGGGCGGGCTCGTGGACGCCACGGGCCGCTACGCCCTCATGCAGGTCGCCCCGCGCGGCGACCCGCTGTCGGACTCGGCGCGGCAGCTCAACGACCTGATGCAGGACCGCAAGGCCGACGTCGCGGCCGCCGTCCCCGAGGGGAGGGTGCTGCTGACGGGCGAGCCCGCCATCCAGAACGAGTTCAACGACGCGCTCTACGGCCCGTTCCCGTGGCTGGTCGTGGGCGTGCTGCTGCTGACCTTCGTCGCGCTCATGCGCGCGTTCCGCTCCTGGCTGGTGCCGCTCGTGGCGGTGCTGATGTCCGGGCTGTCGCTGCTGGCCACCTACGGGCTGCTGTACCTGGTGTTCCAGCGGGGCGTCGGCGCGGACCTGCTGGGCCTCGACGGCGAGGTGCGCGGCATCGCCATGTGGGTGCCGGTGATGCTCTTCGCGTTCCTGTTCGGCATCTCGATGGACTACCAGGTGTTCCTCGTCGAGCGCATGCGCGAGCTGCGCGACGGCGGCGAGCCCAACCGGCGCGCGGTGCGCCTGGGCCTCGCGAGCACCGGGCGGGTCGTCGCGACGGCCGCGCTGATCATGGTGGTCGCCTTCGGCGGCTTCGCCACCGGCACGGACGTCTCGCTGAAGGAGTTCGGGTTCGGCCTCGCCGCGGCCGTGGCGATCGACGCGCTGCTCGTGCGCTGCCTGATCGTCCCCGCCATCATGCGGGTGGCCGGCGAGCGCAACTGGACGATGCCGCCGCGGCTCGCGCGGATCGCCCGGGTGCGCCCGCGCACCACTCCGCCGGCTCGTACGATCGAGGATCCGCGATGAGCACCTTCCACCGCTACGTGGCCGCGCCCCTCCTGGAGGGGCGCGCGCTGCGCTCGCTCGCCTTCCTCGTCATCGGCATCCCCCTGGGGATCGCCTGGTTCGTCCTGCTCGTCACCGGGTGGTCGCTCGGCCTCGGGCTGCTGATCACGCTGCTCGGCATCCCGGTGCTCCTGGCGCTCGGCGTCGCCGTGCGCGGCGCCGCGGCCCTCGAGCGGCGCCTCGCCGACGGGCTGCTCGACACCCGCCTGGCGGGGTCGGCGCGGCCGGTCTGGACCGGCGGCCCGCTCCGGAGCCTCTGGTGCTGGCTGACGGACCCGGCGTGGTGGCGCGAGCAGGCCTACCTCCTGCTGCGGTTCGTCGTCGGGCTGCCGCTCGGCATCCTCGCCCTCGCCGTGATCGCCCAGGGCCTGCAGGCGCTCACGCTCCCCTTCTACTACTACGCGACCGACGACCAGCTCTACGGCGCCTGGGACGTCAACACCTTCGGCGAGGCGATCCTGCTCGTGCCGGCCGGCGCCCTCCTGCTGATCCTCTCGGTCCCGCTCGTCACGGCGCTGGGCGCGCTGAGCGGCGCTCTTGCGCGCGGGGTGCTGGGGACCGGGGAGCCGCGCTCCGAGCGCCCGCCGCTGCGCCCGGCCGGCGGCCCGGCCCTGCGCCCGAGCCGGCCGGCCAGGCGGGCGCTCAAGATCCACGCGGCGGTCTCCGCCTCGATCGTCCTGGTGCTGATCGTCATCTGGGCGGCGACGACCCCGGGCGGGTACTTCTGGCCGGTCTGGCCGTTCCTGGTCCTCGGGCTCGCGCTGGGGATCCACGCGGCCTGGGTGCTCGCCCCCGCGCTGCTGCCCGACGCCGGCCCGCGCGGGGTCGCCCTCGCCCGCCACGGCGGCGTCCTGGCGATGGTCACGCTGTTCCTGACGCTCATCTGGGCCGTCACCACGCCCGGCGACTACTTCTGGCCGATCTGGACGTTCACCGCCCTGGCGAGCGCGTTCGGGATCCACGCGGGGATCCAGGCGAGCGTCGGCCGCCGGCGCGAGGCCGAGGCGACCGAGCGGATCGAGGTCCTCCAGGAGACCCGCGCGGGGGCGGTCAACGCCCAGGCGGCCGAGCTGCGGCGCATCGAGCGCGACCTGCACGACGGCGCCCAGGCGCGCCTGGTCGCGCTGGCGATGGACCTCGGCCTGGCCAAGGAGAAGGTCGAGGACGCGGAGGTGCGGGAGCAGGTGACCCGCGCCCACGAGGAGGCCAAGCGCGCGATCGTCGAGCTGCGCGACCTGGCGCGGGGCATCCACCCGGCGGTCCTGACCGACCGGGGCCTCGAGGCCGCGCTCGGGTCGCTCGCCGGCGCGAGCCGGCTGCCGGTCGAGCTCCACGTCAACGCCGAGGGGCGCCTCGACCCGGCGCTCGAGGCCGCCGCGTACTTCACGGTCGCCGAGGCGCTCGCCAACGCCGCCAAGCACAGCGGCGCCACCTCGGTGCGGGTCGACGTCTCCCGCCGCGACGACCTGCTGTCGGTGCGGGTGGCCGACGACGGGGTCGGCGGCGCCGATCCCGACGGCGAGGGCATCACCGGCCTGCGCCGGCGCGTGGAGGCCCACGACGGCCGCCTCAGCGTCAACAGCACTCCGGGGCGCGGCACGATCCTCACGGCGGAGCTGCCATGCGGGTCGTGATCGCCGAGGACCTCGCGCTGCTGCGCGACGGCATCGTCCGCCTGCTCCGCGACAGCGGGATGGAGGTGGTGGCCGCCGTCGAGGACGGCGACGCGCTCGTCGAGGCCGTCGCGCGCGAGCGCCCGGACGTGGCGGTGGTCAACGTCCGCCTGCCCCCGAGCTTCCGCGACGAGGGCCTGCGGGCGGCGCTCGAGGCCCGCCGCCGCGTGCCGGGGACCGCCGTCCTCGTGGTCTCGCAGTACGTGGAGCAGACCTACGCCGTCGAGCTGCTCGCCGACGGGGCGGGCGGCGTCGGCTACCTGCTCAAGGAGCGGATCGCCGACCCGGCCGACTTCGTCGAGGCCGTCCGGCGGGTGGCCGACGGCGGGACCGCCATGGACCCCGAGGTGGTGGCCCAGCTGGTGGCGCGGCGCGGCAGGGCCTCGACGCTGGGCGACCTCACGCCGCGCGAGCGCGAGGTCCTCGAGCTCATGGCCGAGGGCCGCTCCAACGCCGCCATCGCCGAGTCCCTGGTGGTCACGGAGGGGGCCGTCGAGAAGCACGTCTCGAACATCTTCGGCAAGCTGGGCCTGACGTCGTCGGAGGGGGCGCACCGGCGCGTGCTCGCGGTGCTCGCCTTCCTCCGCAGCGGCTGACGGCCGGCCACATCGCCAACCGGAGGAGAGCGCCATGCCATCGATCCCGACGACCCTCCCGCGACTGAGGGCCACCCTGCCCGACGAGGTGCAGCTGCAGACCGTCTCCGTCGGGGCCGGTTCCACCGGCGCGCTGGCGGTGGGCGCGCTGGCGGTGGGGGCCCTCGCCGTCGGGGCATTCGCGGTCGGCGCGATGGCCATCGGCCGCCTGGCGATCAAGCGGCTCGCGATCCGGCGCGCGTCGATCGGCGCCCTGTCGGTGGGCGAGCTGGAGGTCGGCACCCTCCGGGTGCGCGAGCTCCTCGTCGAGCAGGACGACGCGGCCGGGCCGGGATCGGCCTGACGCACCCCCGCCGCCGTCGCCGTGGCAGGTGCCGCTCGAAGGACCGGCCATCTCGCCGGCGTGCGGCGAGATGGCCGGGGACCCTCCGCGCGCGCTACGCGTTGACGCGGGTCGGGATCAGGGCGCTCAGCCCGGCGCCGAGGTGGATCTCGTCCTCGCCGCCGAGGGCGTTGACGGTCAGGCTGTCGTTCGCCGCCTCGGGGTTCGCCACGGCGACCTTCGCCGCGAGGCCCTCCACGACGGCCCTGCCGTTGCGGGGACGGATGTCGATCTCGTCGTCGCCCGGCGTCGCGTTGACGATCACCGAGTCGGCCACGCCGTCGCCGGCGGTTCCGCCGATCGCCGCGGCGAGGTCGACGTAGACCTTCTTCACGTCGGTGCCGGAGAGGTCGTTGACCGTGGCGGTGTCCACCCCGCCGAGCGCGTCGAGGTCAACCTTCTCCACGCCGTTGGTGTCCATGGTGATGTTGCCGGCGTCGCGGAAGAACCGCAGCCGCGGCCCGTTCGCCGAGGCGTCGAACTTCTCGTCGCCGGCGGACCCGTTGAAGTCCATGGTGTCGTAGCCGGCCTGGCCCTCGATGACGTCGCTGCCGTCCCCGGGGTCCCAGGTGAAGACGTCGTGCCCGGAGCCCATGAGGGCGGTGTCGTTGCCGCGGTTGCCGTCGATGTCGTCCTCTCCGGGGCCGCCGAAGTAGAGCTCGGCCCCGCCGCCGCCGAGGAGCGTGTCGTCGCCGGCGCCGCCGGAGATCGTGGTGATCTCGGTGTCGGTGAAGGTGCCGTTGGCGTCGTCGATCCGGACGGTGTCGTCGCCGCCGCGGGCGCTCACGACGATGCGGTCGAAGGTCGCCCGGTCGAAGCTGGCGTCGGCCGTGCCGTCGTCGCCGGCGTCGACCTGGAGCGTCGTCGGGGTGCCCGCCTGCAGCCGCAGCGCGACCGTGTCGGACGCGTTGTCGCCGTTGACGAGGAGCGTCCCGTTGGCGACCTGGGCCGTCGTGGCGGCCTCGGCCCGGTCGGCGGCGAGGCCCGCTCCGGCGGCGAGCAGGGCGCCGGCGGCGAGCAGGCCGGCGATCGAGCGGCGGCGGACGCGGGGGCGCATTGTGAGGGTGCTGGTCACGGCAGGTTCCTCCTGGTGGGTGATGGACCTGCCGCAGATGACGCCGCGACCGGCGCGGCTATTCCCCGCCCTACGTCGGCGCGAGCTCCGCGACCCGCCGCCCGAACGCCTGGCCCTCGGGCCAGTAGTCCGGCAGGAAGGTCACCGAGACCCCGGCCCGGGAGCCCGAGGACTGGGCCATCCAGCCGTTGCCGAGCACGATCCCCATGTGGGAGATCGTTCCGCGCTTCGCCCGCCTGCCGCGGTCGGCGAAGAAGACGAGGTCGCCGGGCCCGAGCTCGTCCACGCGCAACCGCTGGCGCGGCCTCTCCCAGGCCATCGCGTCGGCGGTGCGCCTGCTCAGGGCGCCCCCACGACCCGCCGCCTCGAAGGCCCACCAGGCCAGCCCCGAGCAGTCGAAGCCCCCGTGGGCCTGGAGCCCGACCGGCGAGCGGGGCGTCGGCCAGTCGCCGCCCCAGACGTAGGGCTGGCCGACCTGGCTCAGCACGGCCTCGCACGACGGCGAGCCGCCGGGCGTCCATCGCCGGCAGCCGGATGTCCCGGAAGCGGGCGACGCGCAGCCGGTCCTCGGGGGTGAGGGCGCGCGCCCGGTCGACCATGCTCGCCAGGTCGGCCAGCCGCGCCGGCTCGCGCATCGCGCGCTCGAGGTCGTCGCGGCGCCGGTTGTGCACCAGCCCGAGCTCGCGCACCAGGACCTCCGACCCGAAGTTGGGCGGCAGCGCGAGGCGCCGGCCGTCGTCGGTCGCGAGGGCCTGCAGGGCGAGCCGCTCGGGCTCGAGCCCGAGCGCGGCGACGAAGCGCCGGTTGACCACCCACGCGGAGGCCGGCGCGGCCGGGGCGGGATCCGCGGCGGGCAGGCCGGTCAGGATCGCGACGGCGCGGTCGAGGTCGGCCCGGACCGCGTCGCGGCCGAGGTCGGCGCCGGCGAGCTCCGGCCACAGCCCGGCGGCGACGAGCCGGTCGGCGGCCGGCCGGGCCCAGCGCTCGGGGTCGGGAGGAGGCGCTCCGGGGGGTCCGGGCGAGAGCGCGGCGGCGGCCAGGACGGCACCGCCCATCGCGGCCAGGATGGCGACGACGGGTGCCAGGAGGCGCAGGGCGGCCCGTCTGTGGGACCATCCCGTCGTCACGGATCCTGCGCCGACCCGAGGGGACGAGATGTCGGACGACAACCGCGCGGAGCTTCGCGAGCGCCTCACGCCCGAGCAGTATGCAGTAACCCAGGAGGGTGCCACAGAGCGGCCGTTCACCGGCCAGTACGCCGACCATCACGACGACGGCACGTACCGCTGCGTCGTCTGCGGCGAGCCGCTCTTCGACTCGGACACCAAGTTCGAGTCGGGCACGGGGTGGCCGAGCTTCTACGAGCCCGCCGCCGGCGAGGCGGTCGAGGACCGCGCCGACACGAGCCACGGCATGGTCCGCACCGAGGTCGTCTGCCGCAGCTGCGGCGCCCACCTGGGGCACGTCTTCACCGACGGCCCCCAGCCCACGGGGCTGCGCTACTGCATCAACTCGTGCTCGCTCGACTTCGAGGGGCGCGAGGAGGGCTAGCCTCCTCGGGCCGCCGGGCCGTGCTCACCGGCCTCGTCACCGCGCTGCTCGTCGCCGTCGCGCCCTCCACGGCGGCCGGGCTGACGCCCGCCCAGCTCGCGGGGCAGCGGGTCGTCTACGGCTTCCCCGGCACGACCCCCCCGGCCCAGCTCGAGGACCGCATCCGGCGCGGCGAGGCGGGAGCGGTGCTGCTGCTCGGGGGGAACATCGCCGGCCTCGAGGGCGCCCGCGCCCTGATCGATCGGCTGCAGTCGATCCGGCGCCCGGCCGGGCTCCGCGCGCCGCTGCTGGTGATGGTCGACCAGGAGGGGGGCCTCGTGCGGCGGCTGCCGGGTCCGCCGGCCCGCAGGCCCGTGGAGATCGGCGCGGCCGGGCCGGCGTCGGCCCGCGCCGCGGGGCTGGCGGCCGGCCGGCTGCTGCGGGGGGTGGGGGCCAACGTCGACCTCGCCCCCGTGGCCGACGTGGCGCGGCCCGGCTCCGCGCTGGCGCGCGACGGCCGGCTCTTCGGCACGAGCGCGCCCGCGGTCGCCGGGGCGGCCGTCGCGTTCTCCCGGGGCCTGGCCGCGGCCGGCGTGGCCGCGACGGCCAAGCACTTCCCGGGCCTCGGCGCCGCGCAGGAGACCACCGACGCGGCGCCCGTGCGGATCGCCCTTCCGGCCCGCGAGCTGCGCTCGGTCAACATGGCCCCGTTCGCCGCCCTGATCCGGCGCGACGTCCCACTGGTCATGCTGGGCACGGCGGTCTACCCGGCGCTTGACCCGGGAACGCCGGCGGCCCTGTCGCGCGCCATCGCGACCGGCGAGCTGCGCGGCCGGCTCGGCTTCCGCGGGGTCAGCGTCACCGACGCGCTCGACACCCCGGCCCTGGCGCCCGTGGGCGGGCCCGGCGCGGTCGCCGTGCGCGCCGCCGGCGCGGGCAGCGACCTGGTCATGTACACCGGCCTCGCCAACGGCGCCGCGGCGGCCGGCGCCCTGCGGGGCGAGATCGCCTCCGACCCCGCCGCGCGCGCCGCCGCCGAGGACTCGGTGGCGCGGGTCCTCGCGCTGCGGGAGCGCCTGCGATAGTCCGCTCGTGACGACGGCCGCCCTCCACGACGTCACCTTCGACGAGGCGCTCGCCCAGACGCGGGCCCTCGCCCTTCACCTGCCGGCCGAGCCCGTCGCCCTCGAGGAGCTGGTGGGCAGGGTCCTCGCCGAGGACGTGCTCGCCCGCGGCGACCATCCCGCCTTCACCAACTCCGCGATGGACGGCTACGCCCTGCGCGCGGTCGACGCGGCCGGCGGCGAGGTCCTCCTCCTGGTGGGGGAGAGCCGGGCCGGTGCGCCCTTCGCCCCCGCTCTCGCCGCCGGCGAGGCGGTCCGCATCTCGACCGGCGCCGAGCTGCCCGAGGGGGCCGACGCGATCCTCCGCCTGGAGGACGCCGCGGAGGAGGCCGGGGGGGTGCGGGCGCTCGCCGCCCCCGCCGCCGGCGCCTTCGTGCGCCACCGCGGCGAGGACGTGCGCCTGGGCCAGGTCCTCCTGTTCGCGGGCCAGGTGGTCGGGCCGCACGAGGTGGCCGTCGTCGCCGGGGCCGGCCACGCCCGCGTGCCCTGCACCCGCCGCCCGCGGGTGGCCGTGCTCGGAAGCGGCGACGAGGTCGTGCCGGCCGGCGAGGAGCTGGGGCCGGGCCAGGTCTACGACGCCAACCGGCCGGGCGTGGCCGCCCAGGCCGAGGCCGCCGGGGCCCGGGTGGTGGCCCGCGCCGTCGTGCCCGACGACCTGCAGGCGACCATCGCCACGGTCGGAGGCATCCTCGACGGGCACGACGCGCCCGCCCCCGACCTGCTCGTCACCACCGGCGGCGTCTCGGTCGGGCGCCACGACCACCTGCGGCCCGCCCTGGAGGCGTGCGGCGTCCGCGAGGTCCTCTACGGCGTCGAGATCCGCCCCGGCCACCCGCTGTGGCTGGGCCGGCGCGGCGAGCAGCTCGTCCTCGGCCTGCCCGGCAACCCCGTGTCGGCGGCGGTCTGCTTCCACGCCTTCGGGCGCCCCCTGCTGGGCAGGGGCGACTCCTGGGAGCGCCGGATGCCGATGGCCGAGCGCTACGCCAAGGGGACGCCGCGCACCGAGCTGGTGCGCTGCGTCGAGGTCGACGGCGCCCTGCGCCCGCTCCCGCGCCAGGGCTCCCACGCGATCACCTCGCTCGCGGGGGCCACCCACCTGGCCGTGATCGACGCCGCCCGGCGCGAGGTCGTCGCCGGCGAGCAGGTGCGGACGGCGCGGCTGGTCTGAGAACGGCCGTCCGGCGCCCGCTCTCGGTCAGGTGCGCACCAGGACCTTGACGGCGCGCCGCTCGTTCATCGCCGCGTAGCCCGCCGGCACCTCGTCGAGGGGGACGGCGAGGTCCATCACGGGCGAGGGGTCGAGCCGTCCGGCGAGCACGTCGTCCATCAGCTCCGGGATGTAGCCGCGGACCGGCGCCCTGCCGCCGGTCAGGCGCACGTTGCGGATGTGGACGTCGCGGAGGTCGAGCGGCGCGACGGGCGAGCCCAGGTGGCCGACCGTACCGCCCGCGCTCGCGCAGCCGATGGCCGTGTCGTAGGCCTGCGCCGTTCCGACGCACTCGACCACGTTCCGGCAGCCTCCGCCGGTGAGCTCCCGCACCCGCTCCACCGCGGCAGCCCCCCGCTCCTCGACGACGTCCGTCGCGCCGAAGCCCTCGGCGATCGCCAGCCGGTGCGCGTGGCGGCCCAGGACGATCACGCGCTCCGCTCCGAGGCGGCGGGCCGCGAGGATCGCGCAGAGGCCGACCGCGCCGTCGCCCACGACCACGGCCGTCCCGCCGGGGCCGACGCCGGAGGCGAGGGCGCCGTGGTGGCCCGTCCCCATGACGTCGGTGAGGGTCACGAGGCGCCGCCGCGAGCCGGTCGTCGGACAGGTCGGCGTCGTCGGGCAGCGCGACGAGCGTCCCGTCCGCCAGCGGCACCCGCACCGCCTCCCCTGGCCACCGTCCTCCCGGCCGCCGAAGAACCCGCCGGATGGGCAGAGGGTCTGGAAGCCCTCCCGGCAGCGGTCGCACGTGCCGTCCGAGAACGTGTAGGGCGCGATCACCGGCTGCCCTCGACGGAGGGTGCGCACCTCCGCCCCGACGTCCTCCACCACGCCGATGAACTCGTGCCCGACACGGCTGGGCGCGGGACCGTAGAGCTCGAGCTCACCTCGGTAGACCCAGAGGTCGCTGCCGCAGATGCCCGAGTGGGTGACGCGCACCAGGGCGTCGGTCGGCTCCCGCAGGACGGCGTCCGGGACCTCCTCGACCCGGATGTCGCCCGGCCCGAAGTAGACGCTCGCCTTCATCCGATCCACCCCACCGCCGCCAGGAGCACGCGCCGTCAGGCTACGACGACGACCCGAGAGCGGGGAAGCGCCATACTCGACGCGTCCCGCCGGAGTAGCTCAGCTGGTCAGAGCAGCCGCCTTGTAAGCGGCAGGTCCCCGGTTCGAATCCGGGCTCCGGCTTCCGCGAGACCCCGTGTGAAAAGCGGGGTCTCGTGGTCTCGGGCCGAAGGTCGCTGCAGGCCGGGGATCGGCCCTCCACCACCATTAGGGGCCTCTCGTGACCGTCGTGCTGGTGGAGAAGCTGGTGGAGGAGACCGGGGGCGAACCGCCGTCCAAGCGCTCGGCGACCCGCTCCCGAAGGACCAGCTCATCCACCGCCCCGAGGGTGGCGGCCAGCAGTGTGGCCTGGGTCTGAGGGAGCAGGCTGCCAGCTCCGAGCGGCCGGAGAGGCTCAGGGAGGGCGGCCTGGGGGCGCTCGACCGGCGCGAACTACTGCGCCATGACGGCAAGTATGTCGCCCGGCACCGAGTGGGCGGCGAGCTGGTCGTCACACCAAGCGCCAGGCTCGGGCCAGGCGCAGCAGCCCGGGGGGGTAGCCGCGCCGGGACGAGAGGCATGCGCTTACTGGCCGGCGAGACACGAATCCGCTCGGACCATCGCCGGGACGCGCCCGCCGCAGCAGGCCGCCACTGGTGCCTGAACCGCGTGGCCTTCGCCGGCGCGCCGTCAAGTGAAAGGCTCCCGGCCATGCGCTCTGCGCTTCGCGCCTGCCTATCGATCGGGACGCTTCTCGGACTGATCGTGGCCGCCGCCGCTTCCGCGGCTCCCCCGCCGAGTGATGGCGTCGTGGATCTCCTCACCGCGGCGAACGCCGAGATCGTCGGGCCGTCCGCGAACGCGCGCACCCGCACGATCGGCGGCGGGGGCGACGTAAACGGCGACGGCCGTGCGGACGTGCTGGTGGGCTCGCCCGAGGTCGGCGCGGCCGGACGGCCGCGCGCGGGCTCGGTGTGGGTGCTTGCCGGGCGAGCCCAGCCGGCCGACGTCGACCTGGCCGCCCCCGGCCCGCTGGCGCTCGCCCGCATCGACGGAGCTGCCGCCTTCGACGAGCTCGCGCGCTTCTCGGTGACTGTCGCCGGGGACGTCAACGGCGACCGCGTCGCGGACATCCTGGTCGGCGCTCCTGGAGCGGACAACAACGGCCGCGTTGGCTCCGGGTCGGCCTACGTGATCTTCGGCGGCGCGGGCCTGAGCGACGTCGACCTGGCCGCGCTGGGCGCATCCGGCGCGCGCATCGACGGCGCGGCCGCGGGCGAGTCCGCCGGATGGCGCGTGGCCCCCGCGGGCGATGTGAACCGTGACGGCGTCGCCGACATCCTGGTGGACACCCAGCGCGGCCCTGGACAGCCCAGCGTCGTCTACGTGGTCTTCGGCGGCGTCGGCTTCGCCAGCCTCGACCTGGCACGCGCCGGGGCGGCGCGGGCGATCCGGATCGTGCGCCAGCGCGGGACCTCGGCCGTCGGCGGCGTGGACGGAGCCGGCGACGTCAACGGCGATGGCTTCAGCGACCTGATCGTCGACGACACCGCCGTCCCCCGCGATCAGGCCTTCGTCGTATTCGGATCGGCGACGCCGTCCGACGTCAACCTCGCGGCGCCCGCGGGGCGGGCGATCCGCATCCTCGGCCGGCCGGACGAGGAGATCGGCTCCGTGGCCGGCGCCGGCGACGTGAACGGCGACGGCTTTGACGACGTCGCCGTCGGCGCGCCCTTCGGGCCCGGCGCCCAAGGCGGGGCGAGCGGCGCAGTCGACGTGATCCGGGGTGGGGCCAGGCTCACCGACATCGACCTGGCCTCGGCCGCCACCCGCGCGACCCGCTTCCTGCCCGGCGTCGGCGGCCTGCTGGGATCGCGCATCACCGGGGTGGGCGACGTGGACGGCAACGGCGTGGACGACCTCGCGGTCGGCGCTCTGTCGGCCAACTTCCCCAGCCGTGGCACCGCCGGCTCGGTGATGGTGCTCCTGGGCGGGCCCCGGTTCTTCCGCTCGGCCACCCGCACCGCGGCCCCGGGCGGCAGTGACATCCTCCGCCTCGTCGGCCCGGTTGACCGGGCGTCGGCCGGCGACGTGGGGAGGGCGGGCGACGTGGACGGCGACGGACGGGCCGACATCGTGGTCGCCGGCGGAAACGCCAGCCTCAAAGACCGGGCGCTGGCCGGCGGGGCGTGGCTGTACGGATATGGGGCGACGCGCCGGTGCGCCGCGGTGCCGCGCCCGGGAGGCCGCCCGGTCGAGGAGTCCGCCGACCCGATCCGCCTCACCCGCCAGCAGCTCCTCATCAGCCAGCGCATCGGCCAGGCCGCCATCCGCCGGGTCGCCGCCGTGGAGCAACGCCTCGCGGACGGCCTCCAGGACCGCGACGTCTGCGGCGGCACCATCAGCGCCCAGAGCCTGGTTTCCACTCTGACGCCCAGCTACGGCGCCGAGATCCCCATGCCCACGCCGGCGCCCCAGCCGATCACCACGGCGCCGCCCTCCGGGGAGCCCGGCAAGGTCAGGCTCACCGCGCAGCAGCTTCTGATCAACCAACGCATCTACCAGGCGGCCTTGCTGCGGAGCCGGTCGCTCGCGGAGCGGCTGAACGGCCGAATCACGGGCGGCGATCTGGACGCCGGCACCATCACCCGGGGCCGCTTCACCCCGGGCCTCACGCTGACCGCGGCCGGCGCGGTGACCTCCCTGCCGCCGACGGGCTCGGAGGCGCGCACCCCCGAGCGTCGCAGCGGCGGCCGGGTCACGCTCAGCGCCGCCCAGCTGAGGATCAATCAGCGCATCGCCCAGGTCGGGGTGCGGACGGCCAACGACGCGATCAGTCAGATCGAGCGCGGCCTGATCAACGGCAACTTCGCCGATCGAAGCATCGGCTCTGAGGTCTTGGCCCCGGGAGTCGTCAGCAGCCGGTAGATGGGCGGCCATTCGCGATCGCCGTGGCGCCTGGAATCAAGGAGCGCCCGCGACGTGCCTTGCCGCTGTCCAGCGAGACCTCGACCCCGGCTACGAGGACATCGCCGTCACCGCCGACGGGGTCGCGGTGGGCTCGTTCCGGCGCGCCGGACGGGTGGTCACCTCCGACCGGGCGGCCGGTCAGCCGGGTGAGGTCACCCTCACGGCCTCGCAGCTCCTGACCAACCCGCGCATCTCTCAGGCGGCGATCGTGCGCCTCAACTCGGTGCGGGCCATCCTCCAGGGCGGCCTCAGCGGTGCCGGGATCCTCAGCGGCGGCGTCGGGGCGAGCAAGCTCGCCCCCTGACCGCGGCCAGCGCGACGGCGGCCGCCGCGATGCCAATCCGCGGGTTTCAGGCACACCACGATGCCGAGGGGTACTTCGTCGGCGCTCGGGCCTACTCGTCTGCGGCGGCCGATAGCTGCAGTGCCCGTTATCGGATCTCGATCGTTCGAGACGTAGTCCGGGACGAGCGGCGGGTGAAGGGCCGCGGCCATGCCCCGCCGAGTGGTGTGAATCCGGGCGCGTGATCCTCAGCGCGTGATGGGGATCATCGGGGTTGTCTAGGAGGCGAGCAAGGCCGGCCTCTCCTCGGTGCTCACAGGCGGTCCGGCGCCTGCGTTGATCGCGGCCATCGACCCCTCGGAGAAGTAGCGCCGCTCGGTGATCTGCCATTCGTCGTGGGTCTCCATCAGCACCGCCCCCACCAGGCGCACGATTGCCGCCTCGTTGGGGAAGATCCCGGCCACGTCGGCGCGGCGCTTGATCTCACCGTTGACCCGCTCGAGCGGGTTCGTTGACCACACCCGGCGCCAGTGGCTCTGGGGGAACGCGGCGAAGGCGAGGACGTCCGGCGCGGCCTCGGCGAGCATCTGCTCGACCGCCGGGAACTGGCGCCCGAGCTTCTCGGCGATGCTGGCAAGCTGCTCGGCGACGGCCTCGGCGTCCGGCTGGGCGAAGATCGTGCGGATGGCGGCGGCCACCATCTCGGCCGAGCCCTTGGGCACCCGCGCCAGCACGTTGCGCATGAAGTGGACGCGGCATCTCTGCCAGCCGGCGCCGACGATCACCGCGGCGATCGCCGACTTCAGGCCCTCGTGGGCGTCGGAGATGACGAGCTTCACCCCACCCAGGCCCCGGGCCCGCAGGCTGCGCAGGAAGGCCGTCCAGAAGGCCCCGTCCTCGGAGTCGCCGACGGCAAGGCCCAAGACCTCGCGGCCGCCGTCGGCGCGCACGCCGGTGGCGATCACCACCGCCTTTGAGACGACGTGCGGTCCCTCGTGGGCCTTCAGGTAGGTGGCGTCGAGGAACAGGTAAGGGAACGCGCTGTGGCCCAGGGGGCGATCGCGAAAGGCCCCCACGTGCTCGTCGAGCTCGCCGCAGATGCGCGAGACCTCGGATTTGGAGACACCGGCGTCGATCCCCAGGGCGCGCACCAGGTCGTCGACCTTCGCTGGTGCTCACCCCGTGCACGTAGGCCTCCATGACGACGGCCCACAGCGCCCGGTCGATGCGCCGGCGCGGCTCGAGCAGCGAGGGAAAGAACGCGCCCGAGCGCAGCTTGGGGATCCGCAGCTCGAGGTCGCCGGCCTTGGTGGACAGGAGCCGCTCGCGGTGCCCGTTGCGGTGGGTCGTTCGCTCGGGGCTGCGCTGGTACGGCAACGCTCCGACCGCCTGGGCGGCCTCCAGCTCGATCAAGGCCTGCAGCACCAGCTGCAGCCCCGAGCGAACGACGTCCAGATCGCCGCCGGCGCGCAGCGCGCCGAGCAGCTCGGACAGGGCATCCTTATCGAGGGCCATCGGGTTCTCCTCATGCGCGACTGGCAGGTCACGCTGAGGTTCACCCGGTGGCCTCCTCAGTGGCTACCGGCTCCCGGAAATCCCACCACTCGACGGGACATCAGCAGGGCCGCACGGGCCGCTTCAACGCTTGTCGCTACGAAACCGACTCGCCCGGATTGACCTACGGCATCGTCGCGGCGCTCTTCGATGTCGGCGACCTCCCGCCCGCCGGTACATCGTCTGTGTCACGGCGTCGCAGGACATCAACGGCGGGCGGCCGTACATCCACGTCGTCTGCCGACGTCGCACGATCTAGGAGGCGGCGGGGAGAGCGAGGGCGAGGCATTACCACCGCCCTACCCGCCGTGATGAGGACGATCGCGATGGACGAGTCGATCGTCGCGGAGGGCACTTTTGCTGGGGCGCCCAATCGAAGGAGGCTCGATCGGGATCGCGAGAAATCTCGCCGCGATTAGTTGGTTCGCCCCACCCTCCTACGGAGGGCCCTCCACAAAAACGTCCCCTCGGGGCGAACCGTTCGCGTCACCCCGGTCGAGCGGTCGAGGGGGGCCGATCGCCGTCGAGCGCGGGCGATCGCCGGAGCCGCAGGGCTAAAGCCCGGACCCTCCTCGGCCGATGGTCGAGGGCGCGGGCAATGAGCCCGGTTCCCGTCCGAGGGGCCGGGCTCGTTGCGTTGGCCTCAGGCTGCGGGAGCCGACGACTTCCGCCACGAAGCCGCCCGACAGGCTGAGCCACAGACCGCGCGTGACGTCGCCGTCCGTCGAGCGGCCGGGAGCGCAAGAGCAGAACCGCTGTAGCGCCGGCGGCGGCTCCGGCGGAGGAGGAGGGGCCGGGCCTCTCCCGAGCGCGAGCCGGCTGGCTCATCGGTCGGCCCCGTGTAGCCGCCCGGATTTCGCCGGGACCATGCGGCATGCGGGAAATGTCAGGCGACGCCCAGAAGGCGCTTATGGGCAGGGAGTTTTGTTCGCCAACCGGACGCCTTGTAAGCGGCAGGTCCCCGGTTCGAATCCGGGCTCCGGCTGCTCGCTCTTCGGGGCCTGCCCCAGCGACGCTGGCTTCCGCGACGTGGTCCGGGGCCCGACGGAGGCCTCGGAGATCGGGTTCTGGGGCGGGCTCGGCGTCGCGGTCGCCTTGGTAGCCGTCCTGCTCGCGCCCGGGCTCATCCGCTTCCTGAGGACCGACTTCAAGTAACGGCGCGGGGCAGGGCGCCGAGCGCAAGGATCGCCGCCCCGCATGGCCCGGCGACCTGCCCACGCCTGACACCGCAGGGTGGGGCCCCGACGGCCGGGATCGCGCACGGCCTCCCCCTTGTCAGGCACCCGGCGGATCGTCGAACATCACGCCGCCCGCCCACAACCTGTCAGGTCGCCCGCCATGAGCGAGCGCGCGCATCCCAAGCTCATCCACTTCAACCGGCTGGACAAGGGCGGGCACTCGCCGCCTGGGAGCAGCCGGAGCTGCTCACGTCGGAGCTCCGGACCGCCTTCCGGTCGTTGCGCTAGGCCACCCCCGGTTCGCGCCCGTGGACATGCTCCCGCTCGGCGAGCAGACCAGGGACTTCCACGGGCGCGACGGGCGGTCGAGCGCTTCAGGCTCGTCATCACCACCATCTCCAATAAGGAGGACCACCATGGCCACGGCCGAGACCTCCGCGGGCGACGCCGCGATCCGGCCGTTCACGGTCGAGATCCCCGAGGCGGAGCTCGAGGCCCTACGCGCGCGCATCGCGGCAACGCGCTGGCCCAGCAAGGAGCTCGTCGCCGATCGGTCGCAGGGCGTCCAGCTCGCGACGACCCGGGCGCTCGCGGACTACTGGGCGAACGAGTACGACTTCGGGCGCGTGGAGGCGAGGCTGAACGCGCTGCCGCAGTTCACGACCCAGATCGACGGGGTGGACATCCACTTCATCCACGTGAGGTCGCGTCACGAGAACGCGTTGCCGCTGATCATGACGCACGGTTGGCCCGGCTCGGTCATCGAGCTGCTCGAGACCATCGGCCCGCTGACCGACCCGACCGCGCACGGTGGGCAAGCGGAGGACGCGTTCCACCTCGTGCTGCCGTCCCTGCCCGGCTACGGCTTCTCCGGCGAGCCCGCCGACCTCGGCTGGAACGCCGGCCGCGTCGCGCAGGCCTGGGCGGAGCTGATGCACCGCCTCGGCTACACCCGCTATGTCGCCCAGGGCGGCGACGTGGGCGCCCTCGTCACCGACGCGATGGGACGCCAGGCGCCCGAGGGGCTGCTCGGCATCCACATGAACCTGCTCGTGACGGTGCTGGCCGGCCCCCCACCGGCGGAATCCGAGCAGGAACGCGCGGCGGCGGCCCAGCTCGCCACATTCAGGGAGGACGGCTTCGGCTACTTCCTGGAGATGGCCACGCGGCCGCAGACGATCGGCTACGCCCTGCTGGACTCACCCGTCGCCCTGGCCGCCTGGCTGCTCGACCACGACACGGACAGCTACTACAAGATCGCCCGCGCCTTCGTCGACGGCGAGCCCGCGGGCAATCTCACCCGGGACAGCATCGTCGACAACATCACGGTGTACTGGCTGACGGGCACCGGCGCCTCGGCCGCCCGGTCGTACTGGGAGGACGGACGAGCCCTGGCTCAAGCACTCGCGTCCGGCCAGGCTCCTCCGGACGTCTCGCTCCCGGTCGGCTTCACCTCCTTCCCCGGCGAGATCTGGCGGACCCCGCGCAGCTGGGTCGAGAACTCCTACCCCAACGTCGCCTACTTCAACGAGGTCGACAGGGGCGGCCACTTCGCCGCCTGGGAGGAGCCGGAGCTCTTCTCGTCCGAGGTCCGGGCGACCTTCCGATCGCTGCGATGACGGCGTTCAAGCGTCTGCACATGCCCCCGCTCGGCGGGGCCGACCGAGTGGCTCAACTCCGAGCCGCTCGACCCCGCCGGGCTGCGCGGCCGCGTCGTGCTCGTGAACTTCTGGACGCTGACCTGCATCAACTGGCTGCGCCAGGAGCCCTACGTCCGCGCCTGGTCGCGGGCCTACCGGGACGACGGGCTGGTCGTGATCGGCGTCCACACGCCCGAGTTCTCGTTCGAGCACGACGTCGACGGCGTGCGCCGGGCGACGGCGGAGCGAGACATCGACTACCCGGTCGCGGTCGACAGCGACTACGCGATCTGGAGCGCCTTCGACAACCACTACTGGCCGGCGCTCTACTTCATCGACGCGGACGGCATCATCGCCGACGACCACTTCGGCGAAGGCCGGTACGAGGAGTCCGAGCGCGTCATCCAGCGGCTGCTCGGGGTCGAGCGCGAGCTCGTCTCCGTCGAGGGGCGCGGCGTGGAGGCGGAGGCCGACTGGGACCACCTGCGCACGCCCGAGACCTACCTCGGCCACGGGCGCGGTGAGCGCTTCGCCTCGCCCCACGGCGCCGGCCTCGACGAGCGCCGCGCCTATGCGCTCCCCGAGCGCCTCCGCCTCAACCACTGGGCGCTCGTCGGCGAGTGGACGGTCGGCCGCGAGCAGGTCGTGCTGGAGGGGGCCGGTGGGAGCATCGCCTTCCGCTTCCACGCGCGCGACGCGCACCTCGTGCTGGCGTCCGGAGCAGGCGAGCCGATCCCCTTCCGCGTGCTCCTCGACGGCGAGGCGCCGGGCCCGTCAGCCGGCGTGGACGTTGACGAGGACGGCAACGGCCTGCTCCGGGAGGGCCGCCTCTACCAGCTCCTGCGCGAGCGCGACGCGGTCCGCGAGCGGACGCTGCAGATCACCTTCCTCGAGCCCGGCGCCGAGGCGTACTCGTTCACGTTCGGGTAGCCGGAAATGGCGCGCATATCCGAGGCGGCGAGCGTCGCGTTGACGCGCCGCCGGACGCCGTGGTCTCGGCGCCCCTCACGGCCGGCGAGCCTCGCGGATCCGCGGTCCCAGGCTGGCGAGCTCGCCGAAGGCCAGGCCGATCACGATGCCGAGCATGCTGTCGGCCATGCGGTCGATGGCCACCGTGTCGCCCTCGAAGTTGACGGCGCTGATCATGAGCAGCACCGTCGGGGTGAGCAGCACGACGAGCCAGAAGTATCCGCGCTCGTCGAGCGCGTAGAGCAGGAACGCGGTGGCCGCCGCGCACGCCAGCAGCGGCCAGCGGTTATCCGTCGCGAGGGTGATGCCCACGATCAGGCCCCCCGCGATGAGCGTGCCGGCGGCGCGCTGGATGCTGCGCAGGAGGGTCCCGTGCTCGCTGGGCTGGAGGATCGCGAGGGTCGTCAGCGGCACCCAGTAGCCGTGCGGCAGATCGATCAGGCGGTACAGCAGGCTGCCCGCCCCGACCGCGACGGCCAGGCGCAGGGCATGCGCCTGCAGCGCGTTGTCGTGCCGCAGCGCGGAGCGCACCGTCCGCAGCGCGGCGAGGCCGACCTGAATCGAGCGCTCCGGCCCGCGGCGGGCGAGGACCATCAACGCCAGGCCGGGAACCGCGCCGAGCGCGAACCAGGTGAGCCGCTCGCCGACCGGGGCGGTGGCGGGGAGACCGGCGAGGATCACGAAGACCGCGGAGGTCGCGAAGCCCAGCAGCGCGCCGCTCGGTCCGGCCGCCCGGAAGAAGGCCCAGAGCGCGACCCAGGCGACGGAGAGCAGGACCAGGCGCGCGTCGCCCGTGCCCGCGGCACCGGCGAGGGCGAGCGCGGCGGCTCCTCCGAGCACGGCGAGCGAGCCCCACCACAGCCGCGCCCTCAGGCCGGCGCGCGGCACGCACAGGGCGGTGTTCAGCCCGCCGATCGCGGCCGTGAACCCGGCCGCGGGCTCGTTCGACCGCCAGCCCGATCGCGAGCGGCCCGATCGCGGCCAGTGCGCCCGCCAGGCCGGAGCGCCAATCGACGTCTCGCTCCTCGGTGCGAAACGCCTCCCGCACCAGGTCCGAAGCGGCGGACATCGAGCCCATCTTGCCGGATCCCGGCGGCTAGGCTTCGACGCGTCCGCGAGCGAGGGCCGGGGGGTGGGGGTGACGCAGACTCAGGATGAACCCGGCGGACGCCCCGCCGAGGAGCGCGTGCTCGCCTACCTCGAGGGAGTCAGCCCCGATGACGTGCTCAAGGCCGCGCGCCGGTTCGACGAGTACGGCGAGGCCCAGGCAGTCGCGCTCGGCCGCATCCAGATGGCCCGCGCCGCCGCCGAGGAGGCCAACGACGGCGAGGCCGTCGAGGTGCTGATCGCCCTGGCCGACCTGGAGAAGGCGGGCGACGGCGCCCGTGACCCCGACTAGCGGCCGTCGCGCAGGCTGGCCGGGGTGATCCGGGCTGTTGCCCGCGTGGGGGCGAGGCTGGGAAGATCGCCGCCCGTGGCCGTCAAGGGCACCATCGCCGACCCCGAGCTCGCGGCGATCGCAAGCCGGCTGGCGAGCCACGCCCGCCGCTACGAGCGCGAGCGGGACTCCCGGTGCGTGTTCACCCACTCCTACGCCCTCCTGACGGCGGCGTTGGACCGCCACATGGCCGAGGACCGGCCCGAGCACCCCGAGTACCTCCTGGCCATCGCGCAACGGTTCGCCGACCGCTACCTCCTGGCCCTCGACACCTGGGACGCGGGCCGCCGCGACGAGGTCTCCCCGGGCTGGCGGATCGTGTTCGAGCGGATCGCGACCCGCCGGACGTCGCCGCTCGAGGACCTGGTCGTCGGGGTGTACGCCCACATCGTCCACGACCTCCCCTTCGTGCTGGCCGACCTCGCCGAGGACGGGCGCATCGGGCCGATCGGCACCTACCACCGGGTGAGCGACGTGATCGTCGGCGCGATGGACCACATCGTCGACGACGTCGGCCGCCGCTACAGCCCGTGGATCCGCTGGCTCGACCGCCTCGGCGGCGACGACGACGAGATCCTGTCCGGTTACGGCATCCGCGTCGGGCGGGGGATGGCCTGGTACAACGCCCAGCGCCTCCTCGCCCCCGAGACCCGCGAGGGGGCGCTGCGCTCGCTGGACCGCAGCACCCTCGTGTTCGTGGAGCGGTTGCTCCAGCCGTCGGTGTGGTCCCCCAGCGGCGTCGCGCTCCGCGCGCTGCGGCGGCTCACGTCGCTCTTCCGCCGCTGGCCGCGGGAGGACGACGCGCACTAGCGTTTGCGGCTCGTCCTCACCGGACAACCTGGGATGGGAGCGGACCTCGGCCGATCGGAGGGGACGGTGGACGCCGCCGGCGTGACGATCTTCGTCATCGCGATCCTGATCGTCGCGGCGATCGCTATCCGCACGGGCACGCGGCGGTGACCGGCTAGGACTCGATCTCGACCGCCTCGCCGATGGGCAGCCACCGCACGTGCGAGGCGACGTCGGGGGCGGACGCGAGCGCGCGCTCGACCGCCGCGCGACCGTCCCGGAAGTGCGCCCAGCCCTCGTAGTGGACCGGGATCGCGACGCGCGGCCGGACCAGGCGGCACAGCTCGACGGCGTCGCGGCCGGTCATCGTGTAGCGCAGCGGGCCGGTCACCGGGAAGCGGACCCCGCCGAGGTGGAGCAGGGCGACGTCCACCTGCAGGCGGTCGGCGACCGCGCGGACGCCGTCGTAGAGGACCGTGTCGCCCGAGATCCACAGCGCCCCGCGCTCCTGGCCGTCCCAGCGCAGGGCGAAGCCGACCACGTCGCCCACGAGCGGGTGGCTGAGCGGGGGGCCGTGGCGACAGGGGGTGGCCGTGACGTCGATCGGCGGCCGCCCGGGCGCCTCGAGGCGGGTCGTCTCCCAGGGCTCCAGCCCGCGCGCGGTGCCCCCCAGGCGCCGCGCCCCCGAGGCCGTCGTCACGACGGCGCCGGCCGCCGGCAGCAGCGCCCGGCCGGCGCGGTCGAGGTTGTCGCCGTGGTGGTCGTGGGTCAGCAGCACGGCGTCGATCGGCGGCAGGTCCGCGGCGGCGACCGCCGGCCCGGCCGTCTTGCGCGAGCCCGTGCCCCAGCCGAAGCGGTAGCTGCCGCCCGCGGGGTCGAACGTCGGGTCGGTGAGCAGGCGCCAGCCGGCGGCTTCGATCAGGACCGTCGGGCCGCCGATGTGGGTGATGCGGAGGCTCAGCCCCGTCCTCCGACCCGCGCCTCGGCCCAGTCCAGGGCGTAGTCGGCGACCTCCTGCCAGCCCTCCCTGGAGGGCAGGAGGTGCGGGCCCTCGAACTCCACGACCTCGGTGACGGTGTCGGACTTGTAGTGCTTGGCGTTCGACTTCTGCACCGACGGCGGCATCAGGTGGTCGTCGCTGCCCGAGATGAACAGCAGCGGGGGCCGGTCGGGGTTCTCGTAGTTGACGTAGGAGCCCTGGTGGCCGGGCTTGAGGCTGGCGAAGGCGCTCTCCCAGAAGATGCTCCCGGACGCCGGGACGTGGTAGCGCTCGTACAGCTCGCGCCCGCGCTCCTCGCTGAAGGTGTTGGTGAACGTGTACTGCCACTGCTCGGGCGTCAGGCCGACGGCCTTGTGCCGGTTGGCCGGGTTCTTCAGCACCGGCCACGACGCCTTCAGCTGCGGCAGGGGGACGACCTTCACGCCCTCGGTCGGGGCGGAATTGATCGCCACGCCGACGGCTCCGAGGCCGTGGTCGAGGAGGACCTGGGTGAACACGCCGCCGGCCGAATGCCCGATCAGGATCGGGGGCTCACCGACCCCCTGCACGACCTTCTCGAGGTGGTCGACGATCGCGGGGATCGTGAGGGCCTCGATGGGCGAGGGGTCGGCGTTCAGCGCCTCCACCTCGACCTCGAACCCGGGGTAGGCGGGCGCCAGCACCCGGTAGCCCCTGCCCTCGTAGTGCTCGATCCACTCCTCCCAGCTGCGGGGCGTCACCCAGAAGCCGTGGATCAGGACGATGGTGCCCTTCGGGGTCGCGTCGGTGCCCATTCCTCACCTCCATGCCGGTCCGGTTGGCGGCCGGAGCATGGAGCAGCGGGCGCGCCTGGGCAAGGACGCGCCGCGGCAGGTGTCAGGACGGCCGTGGGTCAGCGCGGGCGACGCGCGCTCGGCGCGGCCCAGCGCCGCCGCCGGGTGAAGTCCTGAGGGTGGATGTAGTCGCCGGCGGGGGTGGTGATCATCTCGGTCATCGCGTGCCCTTTCTCGGGTGGGTGTCTCATTGGGGGGCAGCGTCCCACCCGGTCGCCCGGCTCGCACCGTGGTGACCCCCCTGACTTATCCCCCGGGGGGCGCCAGCGCGCCGGCCAGCTCGTCGCGGGCCGAGAGGTCGAGCTTTCGGAAGACCTGGGTGAGATGGCCCTCGACGGTCCGGGCCGTGACGAAGAGCGTCTGCGCGATCTCCCGGTTGGTCATCCCCTCGCGGGCGAGCTCGGCCACGCGGCGCTCGCTCGCCGTGAGCGAGTCGAGCCCGCTGAGCGCGACGCGGCGGGGCCGGGCGCCCGTCGCCCTGAGCTCGGTCTCGGCGCGCGCCGCGAGGGCCCCGGCGCCGGCGCGGTGCGCCCCGTCGAGCGCGGCCCGCAGGTGCTCGCGCGCCTCGGCGCGGCGGTTGGCGCGGCGCAGGTGGGCGCCGAGGTCGGCCTGGGCGCGGATGTGCTCGACGCGCGCCTCGCTTTCGGCGAGGACGTCCACCGCCTCGCGGAGCAGCTCCTCCCCGCGCCGTCCGCCCGCGGCGAGGCCGGCGGCCCTCAGCGCGACCCCGAGGGCCCGCGGCGTGCCGAAGACCCGCGCCCGCGCCAGGTCGTCCTCGGCCAGCGCGAGCGCGGCCTCGCCGTCGCCGAGCACGAGGTGCGCGACGGCGGCCTCGGAGCGCCACGGGAGGATGCTCGGCGACCGCGCCCCGGAGCGCGCGGCCACGTCGCCGACGGCGAGGAGGTCGGCGAGCGCCTCCGCCGTGCGCCCCTGCGCCATGTGCAGGCGCGCCCGGGCGAGCCGGACCGTCGCGGGCCCCATCGCGGGCAGCTCGGCCCACGTCGTCCACGGTCGCCATCACCCGCGCGGCGGCGTCCGGCTCGCCCCGCTCCACCAGGGCGCCGACCAGGATGCCGCTGGCGATCAGCCGGTAGAGCAGCGGGAGGGGGAGATCGGCGGCCTCGACTCCCGTCCTGGCGTCGACCTCGGCACCGCGCAGGTCGCCCCGCCGCAGGGCGAGCCAGGCGCGGTAGGTCAGGGCGGTCGCGAGGTTGCCGCCCGGCGCCCGGCGGCCCGGCACTCGCGGACCGCCGTGTCGAGCAGCTCGGCGGCCTCGGCGTACCGCTCGGCCCAGACCAGCACGATCGTGGAGAGCGAGAACCACGTCGAGGGCAGGTCGCGGGGGTCGGGCGTGGGGCGCGGGCTCGCCCGCAGGGCCCGGCGCGCGAGCTCCGACCCCGGCCTCCGCGGGCTCGTTGCCGAACGCCGCGGCCCACGCGGCGACCGCGAGGACCTCCCGGGGGGCCTGGGCGTCGTCCTCCGACCCGGCGGCGCAGGCGCTCCGAGCGCGCCGCGACGCCGGGCGCCAGGCGCGCGTCGAGGCTGCCGGCGGCGACCGCCATCGCCTCCAGCAGCGCGGCGACGCGCGCGTTCCCCGCGCCCAGCACCCGCGCGGCGCCGTCGATCATGCGCAGCGCCTCCTCGGGGCGTTGCTCGCGCAGCAGGGCCTGGGCGGTCGTGAGGGCCGCCGCCGCGCGGGAGCCGGGGTCGCCGGCCGTCGCGATCGCCGCCTGCATGTGCGCGTACCAGCCGGGCTCGCCCGCGTCGGCCTCCGCCATGCCGCACTCCACCAGCAGCCGGAAGGCGTCCGGCCGGCGGCTCCGCGAGGGCGCGGCGCAGGAACACGGCGGCCGACTCCGGCGCCCCGCTCGCCGCCGCCCGCCCGCCCGCCTCGGCCAGGCGGTCGGCACCCAGCCGTCCCCCGCCGGGCTCGGTGGCGAGCAGGTGCTCGGCGACCCGCTCGGGCGCGGCACCCGCGTCGTGCAGCAGGCGGGCCGCGGCCCGGTGGGCCTGCACCCGCTCGGCCGGCGAGAGCTCCTGGTAGAGCCCCTCGCGGACCATCGGGTGGGCGAACGCCAGCGGTCGTCCCGGCGCGAGGATGCCGGCCGCGGCGAGCGCGTCCGCCGCGTCGGCCGCCGCGTCGGCGCCGAGGTCGGCCAGCGCCGCCGCCTGGACGAGGTCGGCCGCCTCGAGGACGGCCAGCGCGCGGGCGAGCCGTCCGGCGGCCGGGGGCAGCCGGCCCAGGCGAACGAGGGTCCAGCGGCCCACCGCCGGGCCGCCGAGCCGCCCCGCGAGCGGCGCCGCGTCGGCGGTGGGCGCCACGCCGCCCTCGACGGAGCCGCGTCACGACCTGGCGGACGAGGAAGGGGAGGCCGCCCGTCGCGCGGTGACAGGCCTCGGCGAAGGCCGGCTCCGGGGCCTCCCCGAGCTCCAGCCTCGACGCAGCTCGCGGCGACGCCCGCCGGGCGTCAGCGGCGCGGGGACGATGGCCTCGGCCGCCGGGTCGGCCGCGAGCGCGTCCAGCACCGCCGCGTCGCCCCCGGCCTCCGCCGGCCGGGCCGCGACCAGGAGCGCCACGGCGAGCTCCTCGAGCGCGCGGCGCGAGGAAGCCCAGGAAGCGCAGCGAGGGGAGGTCGGCCCAGTGGGCGTCGTCGACGAGCACGCACAGCGGCCGCCGCTCGGCGAGGTCCGCGCAGAGCCAGTAGAGGCCGTGGAGGAGGGCGAACGACGAGTCGTGGTCGGCGACGGACGCCCCGGCCCGCCCCTGAGCGCCGGGCAGCCCGAGCAGGCCCGCGGCGACCCCGGCCGGACCCGCGGTAGAGCGCCGCCGGGTCATCCATCCCCCGGAGGGCCGGCTCGACGAGCTGGCGCACCACTCCGAAGGCGAACTCGCGCTCCAGCTCCGCGCCGCGGGAGCGCAGCACCCGCATCCCCGTCGCGTCCGCGACCGCGCGGGCGTCGGCCAGCAGCGACGTCTTGCCCACGCCGGCCGGGCCCTCGACCACCATCAGCACCCCGCGGCCGTCCCGGGCCCGGGCCAGCGCGCCGTCGATTCGCGCGAGGTCGCCCTCGCGCTCCACCAACCGGCTCGGCACTGGCTCGGCGCGCATGCGGGGGTCCCGGATCGACGCTGTCGCCGGTGGGGGTGGGAACGACGCTACGGCGGCGGCCGGGGCATGTCCAGGCGCCGCGGCGCCCGGGCTCGGAGAGCCCGGGCCGGCCGACCTAGCGGTACTCGCGCAGGTACCGCTCGAACTGGCGGAGGTGGCCCTCCTCGTCGCGGAGGATCTCGATGACCATGTCCTGGGTGGCCCAGTCCACGCCGTCGCACGCCTCGATGATGCGGAGGTAGTGCTCGACCGCACCCTTCTCGGCCGTGATGACGCCCTCGATCACGGTCGCGACGTCGGTGGCGTCCTCGAGCGGCTGCAGGAACGTCTGCTCGGCGCTGAAGTCGCCCGAGCCGGGCGGGGTGCCGTAGAGCTCCTTGATGCGCCCGGCGAACCTGCGGGCGTGGCCAAGCTCCTCCTCCACGTCCTCCGACAGGGCCTCGGCGACCTCCTCGGCGCGCACGCCGTCGAGGTTCTCGGCGTTGGCCAGGTAGCTCATCACCGTCTCCATCTCCATCCAGTACGCGCGCCGCAGCAGCTCGAGGATCTCCTCGCGCTTGGCGGTCTGGGCCTCGGAGAGGATCCCGGTGGACACCCTGCTGCTCGTCGTCATCGCGCGCTCCTTCGCCTCGCTCATCCCAATGTCTGGCGGAGTTATAGCAACTCCTTTAAAGGTACGTCCACATTAGGCGAACCTACGAGTTGCGCTATAGTCGGCCCATGATCGCCCAGGACGACCGTCTGCGAGAGGCGCTCCGCGCGCGCGGCCAGCGGGTCACGCCGCAGCGGCTGATGATCGCCGCCGCCGTGCGCGACCTCGACCGCCACGCGACGGCGGAGCAGATCTACACCGACGTCGCCGGCCGGATGCCGGGCGTCTCGCTGCCGACGGTCTACGCGACCCTGGAGCTGCTCGAGGAGATCGGCCTCGTGCGCCGGGTCGCCACGCAGGGCGGCACCGCCGTCTACGACCCGCGCACCGACCAGCACCACCACCTGGTCTGCCGGCGCTGCGGCGCCATCGCCGACGTCAACGGCGCCGTCGATCACGCCGCCCTGCTCTCGGCGGCCCGGGGCGCGGGGTTCGCCCCCGACGAGGCCCAGGTCGTCATCCGGGGCCTGTGCGCCTCCTGCCGGGCGGAGGCCGCCGCCGGCTAGCGCGCGCCGGGCGGCGTCAGGCGTCGAGGACCGAGTACGCGAAGCGGGTGGCCAGCGCCCCGTCTCCCACCGCGCCCGCGACCCGGTTGGTCGCCCCGGCGCGGACGTCGCCGGCCGCGAAGACCCCGGGCCGCACCGTCTCCAGCAGGTGGGGCGCCCGGTCGGCCAGGGGCCAGGCCAGCCGGCCGTCGCAGGAGGCGGCCCCCGGGCCGCAGAGCAGGTAGCCCGCGGCGTCGACCCTGAGCACGCCGGCGACCGCCTCCGTGCACGGCTCGGCGCCGATCATCACGAAGACCGCCCGGACGGGCACGCGCTCCTCGCCGCCCTCCGTGCGGAGCGTGACCGCATCGAGCGACCCGCGGCCGTGCAGCCCCGTCACCTCCGTCCGGGTCATCACCTCGACGCGCGGCGTGCGCTCGAGGCGGTCGACCAGGTAGCGCGACATGGTGCTGGAGAGGCCGTCGCCGCGCACCGCCACGCGCACGCTGCGCGCGTGGCGCGCGAGGTGGGTCGCCGCCTGCCCGGCCGAGTTGCCCCCGCCCACGACGAGCACGTCCTCGTCGCGGAACCGCTCGGCGTCGGCCGGCATGGCGGCGTGGTAGAGCCCGGCGCCGCGGTAGCGCTCGATGTCGGGGACGGCCAGCTCCCGCCAGCGGGCCCCGGTGGCCATCACGCACGGCCCGGCCCAGGACGTGCTGGCCGTCGTCGAGGTCGACCCGAGCCAGCCCGTCGGGGCCGTCGGTCAGCTCGACGACCCGGTGGAAGCTCGACAGGACCGCGTCGAAGCGGCGGGCCTGCAGGGTGGCGGCGCGGGTCAGCTCGGCTCCCGAGATCCCGCTGGGGAAGCCCAGGTAGTTCTCGATCCGGCTGCTGGTGCCCGCCTGGCCGCCCGGCCCCCAGGCCTCGGCCACGAACGTTGACAGCCCCTCCGATCCCCCCGACACGGCCGCGGCGAGCCCGGCCGGGCCGCCGCCGAGCACGACCAGGTCGAAGCGCTGCCCGTCCACCTCCGCCCGCAGGCCGAGCTCGCGGGCGAGCTGGGCGGCGGAAGGGTTGCGGAGGACGCGGTCGTAGCGGACGAGGACCGGTGTCTCGTCGCGCGCGATGTCGAGCCAGTCGAGGATCTTGTCCGCGTAGGGGTCGAGGTCGACGTCGTGGAACTGCAGCGGGACGAGGTTGCGCTCCAGCAGGTCCCGCACCTCGAAGGCCCGCCGCGAGCCGCGCTCGGCGATCAGGCGCAGCACGCCGTGCCCGGCGCCCTCGTGCCAGGCCCGGCGGGCGAGGAGGGTGCCGAGCACCAGCTCGCCCATCTCCGGCTTGGCCGCCAGCATCGCGCGCAGCCCCTCGCGGTCGAAGGCGATGGTGTCGGTGTCCTCGGCCGCGACGCACTCCGCCATGGCCGGCTCGCCCGTGAAGGTCGCGATGTCGCCGATGAAGGTGCCGGCGTCGGCCTCCGCGATCCAGATCTCCTTGCCCGGCTTGTGGTCGATGAAGTTGACCCGGCCGCTCTCGATCACGAAGAAGGGCGCGTCCCGCAGGCCCTGCTCGTAGAGGACCTCGCCGGGCGCGAACGAGCGCCGCTCGCCCTTCTCGGCGAGCCACGCCATCTTCTCCGGCAAGATGCGGGGGTAGATGACCTCGTCGGCGAGGTCGGGGAATCCCTCGGCCTTGATGCGGGTGGTGGTCACCCCTCAAAGCTAGCGGAGCCGGCGGTGCTAGCGAGGGCGGCGCTCGCGCTCCCGCGCCGGGGCGTCCGGCGCGCCGGCCCGGGCTCGCCAGGCGGCGAAGCGCCCCTCGGGCGTCTCGAGCCACTCGCGCAGGTCCCGCTCGAAGCGCCCCCACAGCCGGGCGCGCGCGCCGTAGAGGGGGAACTCCTCGCGGTCGTCCGTCCGCATCCGCTGCATTAGGGCAACCTAACACATCGTACGTCCGCCTCGGGGCGATCCGTCCGGCGTCGACCTAGAAGTCGCCCGCCCCCCGGCGGACCGGCAGGAGCGCGTCGTGGACGCCGGCGAGCTCCTCCTCGGTGAGCCCGCCGAGGCCGAAGTCAGCCTCCGCGAGCGCGGCGGCGGCGGCGACCACGACCCGGCGCCCGTCCGGGGTGATCTCGGCGAGGACCGTGCGCCGGTCGCCGTCGGAGGCCGCGCGGCGGACCAGGCCGTCGCGCTCGAGCCGGTTCACGGTGTTGGTGACGCTGGTCGGGTGGACCTGGAGCCGGGCCCCGATCTTGCCCATCGGCAGCGCGCCGCGGCGCGAGAAGGACAGCAGGGCGAGCGCCTCGAAGCGGGAGAGGGTGAGCCCGAAGGGCGCGAGCGCGGCGTCGATGCGGGCCAGCACGATCTGGTGCGCGCGCGCGATGGAGGTGGCCGCGACCATCGCCTCGGGGCGGCCCCACCCGTGCGCCTCCCAGTTGCGGCGGGCCTCGGCGACGAGGTCGAAATCGGGCACCGCGACATGCTACGGGCGATGCTGTAGCTTTGACATCCAACTATTGAACGTCCACAGAGGTGTGGGAAGACCGTGTCGGAGGCCCAGCGGCCCGAGGACGCCCGGCGCGACTGGGAGGACGCCTACGGCGCCGCGCCGCTCCGCGACGGCCCCTTCGAGACGATGTCGGGCGTCCCCGTCGACCCCGTCTACGGCGACCCGCCCTACCCGGGCGCGTACCCGTACACGCGCGGCGTGTACCCGTCGATGTACCGCTCGCGCCTCTGGACGATGCGCATGTTCGCGGGCTTCGGCACGGCCGACGACACCAACGCGCGCTTCAAGGACCTGCTGAGGGCCGGCGGCACGGGCCTCTCGACCGCGTTCGACATGCCCACCCTGATGGGCCGCGACTCCGACCACCGGCTCGCGCGCGGGGAGGTCGGGCGCGCGGGGGTGGCCATCGACACGCTGGTGGACGTCGAGGACCTCTTCGAGGGCATCGACCTGGGGTCGGTCTCGACCTCGATGACGATCAACGGGCCGGCGGCGATCGTCCTCGCGATGTACGTCGCGGCCGCGGAGAAGCGGGGCGTCGCCCGCGGCGACCTGGCCGGGACGATCCAGAACGACATCCTCAAGGAGTACCAGGCGCAGAAGGAGTACATCTTCCCGCCGCGCCCGTCCGTGCGGCTGATCACGGACATGATGGCCTTCACGACCGCCGAGATGCCGCGGTGGCACCCGGTGTCGATCTCGGGCTACCACATCCGGGAAGCCGGAAGCACGGCCGCGCAGGAGCTGGCCTTCACGCTGGCCAACGGCTTCGCCTACGTGGAGGCGGCCATCGCCGCGGGCCTGGACGTCGACGCCTTCGCGCGCCGCCTGAGCTTCTTCTTCAACTGCCACATCGACTTCTTCGAGGAGATCGGCAAGCTGCGCGCCGCCCGCCGCATCTGGGCCCGGTGGATGCGCGAGCGGTACGGCGCGGTCGACGAGCGGAGCCTGCTCTGCCGGTTCCACACCCAGACGGCCGGCGTCTCCCTGACCGCGACCCAGCCCGAGATCAACATCGCGCGGGTCGCCCTGCAGGCCCTGGCCGCGGCGCTGGCGGGCACGCAGAGCCTGCACACCGACAGCTACGACGAGGCGCTCGCCCTCCCCAGCGACAAGGCCGCGCGCATCGCCCTCAGGACCCAGCAGATCGTGGCCCACGAGACCGGCGCGGCCAACGTGGCCGACCCGCTGGGCGGCTCCGGCTACGTCGAGTGGATGACCGACGAGATGGAGCGCCAGGCCGAGGAGGTCTTCGCCCACCTGCTGGAGCTGGGCGGCGGGTCGATCCTCGAGGGCACGTACGAGGGCATCGAGAACGGCTACTTCGTCGGCCGGATCGCCGACTCGGCGTACCGCTTCGAGCGCGAGGTCAACGCCGGCCGCCGGATCATCGTCGGCGTCAACGCCTTCACCGACGGCAACGAGGACCGGGTCAACGACACGCTCCGCGTCGATCCGGCGGTGGAGGAGTACCAGCTCCGACGCCTCGCCAACGTCAGGGCGGAGCGCGACCAGGCGGCCGTCGAGGACGCCCTCGACGCCCTGTCGGTGTGCGCCACCGACCCGTCGCGGAACCTGATGCCGCCGCTCATCGAGGCCGTGCGGGCGTACGCGACCGAGGGCGAGATCGTGAGCGCGCTGGAGGCCGTGTTCGGCACCTACGTCGAGAAGATCGTCGTGTGACCGCGCCACCCGGGACACGGGTCGTGCTCGCCAAGCTGGGCTTCGACGGGCACGACCGCGGGCTGAAGGTGGTCGCGCGGATCCTGCGGGACGCCGGGATGGAGGTGGTCTACCTCGGCCTGCGCCAGACGCCGGAGGGCGTCGCGAGCGTCGTCGAGCAGGAGGACGCCGACGTCGTGGGCATCTCGATGCACAACGCCAGCCACCTGACGCTGGCTCCCCTGATGGTGACGGCGCTCCGGGACCTGGGGCTCGCGACGCCCGTCGTCATCGGCGGCATCATCCCCGGCCGCGACGCCGTGACGCTCCGCGAGGCGGGCGTGGCGGCGGTGCTCGGCCCCGGCGCCCCGGCCGCCGAGGTCGTCGAGACCGTGCGGGTCGCTGCCGCCGACGGGGGCCCCTGAGCCGGCGCCGATGAGTCCCGGCCCCGCCCGCGGTCTGTAGGGAGGAGCAGGCCACCCGGGGGTCGGACGTGCGGGAGACGACGGACGAGGCGGCGTTCGCCGCGGCGGCGGAGCGCCACCGGCGCGAGCTGCAGGTCCACTGCTACCGGATGGTCGGATCGCTGGAGGAGTCCGAGGACCTGGTGCAGGAGACGTTCCTGCGCGCCTGGCGGGGGCGGCGGAGCTTCCGCGGTCGCTCCTCCCTGAGGACGTGGCTCTACCGCATCGCCACCAACGCCTGCCTCGACGCCCTCGAGCGCCGGCCCCGGCGCGTCCTCGCGGCCGACGTCGCCCCGGCCGACCCCGCCGCCCCCGACCTCGCCGAGGCGGACCTGCCGTGGCTCCAGCCCTTCCCCGACGCCATGCTCGAGGCCGTCCCCGACGACGCGGCCGGGCCCGAGGCGGCCGCCGAGGCGAGCGAGACCATCGAGCTGGCCTTCCTCGCGGCGATCCAGCACCTGCCGCCGCGGCAGCGGGCCGTCCTGGTCCTGCGCGACGTCCTCGGCTGGTCCGCCCGGGAGACCGCGGCGCTCATGGAGACGTCGGTGGCCGCGGCCAACAGCGCGCTCCAGCGCGCCCGCGAGACGCTGAAGGCGCACCTGCCCCCGGCCCGCTCGGAGTGGCGGCGCCGGCCCGGCGCCGGCGAGGCCGAGCGGGCGCTCCTGCGCCGCTACATCGCGGCCATGGAGGGCGCCGACGTCGACGAGCTGCTGGACCTGCTCGCCGACGGAGGCCCGCATGACCATGCCGCCGTACCCGACCTGGTTCGCCGGCGCGCGGGCGATCGCCGACTTCCACGTCGGCACGGTCTGGGCGGGCGGGCGCGCCTACCGGCACGTCGCGACGCGGGCCAACCGGCAGCCGGCGGCCGCCGTCTACATGCGCGCGCCCGGCGACGACGCCTTCCGGCCCCTGGTCATCGACGTCCTGCGGGTCGGCGACGGCCGCATCGCCGAGATCAACGCCTTCGTGCTCCCGGCCCTGTTCCCGAGGTTCGGGCTGCCCTCCGAAGCTCTGACGCCCCGATGACTTTCCGGGCGCGCTCCGTCAACATGTGAGACGGGAGCGATCGAGGGTGGGGAGGAGGGTGGGGTGACGGGCACCGGGCCGCCGCGGGCGGGCAGACGGGAGTGGATCGGGCTGGCGGTGATCGCCCTGCCCTGCCTGCTCTACTCGATGGACCTCACGGTGCTGTTCCTCGCCGTGCCCCAGCTGAGCGAGGACCTGGATCCCAGCAGCGCCGAGCTCCTGTGGATCTCGGACATCTACGGCTTCCTGCTGGCGGGCCTGCTGATCACGATGGGGACGCTCGGCGACCGCGTCGGGCGCCGCAGGCTGCTGCTGATCGGCGCCGCGGCCTTCGGCGGCGCCTCCGTGCTGGCGGCCTTCTCGACCAGCGCGGAGATGCTGATCGCGTCGCGGGCGCTGCTGGGCGTCGCCGCCGCGACCCTGGCGCCGTCGACGCTCTCCCTGATCCGCAACATGTTCCAGGACGACCGGCAGCGCACGCTCGCGATCGCGGTCTGGGTGACCAGCTTCTCCGCCGGGGCGGCGATCGGCCCGCTGGCCGGCGGGCTCCTGCTCGATCACTTCTGGTGGGGCTCGGTCTTCCTGCTCGCCGTCCCGGTGATGGCGCTCCTGCTGATCGTCGGGCCCCGGCTGCTGCCGGAGTACCGCGACCCCGACGCCGGTCGCCTGGACCTGGTGAGCGCCGCCATGTCGCTGGTGGCGGTGCTGGGGGTGATCTACGGGGTCAAGAGGATCGCCGAGGACGGCTCGGCCGGCGTGCCGGCCGTCCTCTCGATCGCGGGGGGCCTGGCCGTCGCCGCGCTCTTCCTCGTCCGCCAGCGGCGCCTGGACGACCCGCTCGTCGACCTGCGCCTGTTCCGGGCCCCCGCCTTCAGCGTCGCCCTCGGGATGAACAGCGCGGCGCTCTTCGTGGTGTTCGGCAGCGCGTTCTTCATCGCCCAGTACCTGCAGCTGGTGCTGGGCTACTCGCCGCTGGAGGCGGGGCTCTGGACGCTGCCCTCGGCCGCGGGCTTCATCGTGGGCTCGATGCTCGCGCCGCTCCTGGTGCGCCGCGTCGCGCCCCGGCTCTTGGTGGCGGGCGCCGCGGCGCTCGCCGTGGCGGGCCTGGCGCTGATGACCCGGGTCGACGGCGAGTCCGGCCTGGCGGCCGTGGTCGCCGGATCCGTGCTGCTCGCGCTCGGGGCCTCGCCCGCGGTGACGCTCGGCACGGACCTCGTCGTGGGGGCGGCCCCGCCGGAGCGGGCCGGGGTGGCGTCCGGGCTCTCCGAGACCGGTGCCGAGCTCGGCGGCGCGCTCGGCATCGCGGTGCTCGGCAGCATCGGCGCCGCGGTCTACCGCGGCCGGATGGAGGACGCCGCGACCGCCGGGGTCGACCCCGGCGCCGCCGAGGCCGCCCGCGACACCCTCGGCGGCGCCGTCGGGGCGGCCGCCGACCTTCCCGCCCGGCTGCTGGACGCCGCCACCGAGGCCTTCGCGGTCGGGTTCCAGGCCGCCGCCACGGTGGGCGCGGTCCTCATGGCGGCGCTCGCGGTGCTGGCTGCGCTGCTGCTCAAAGCGGGTACGGATACGTGAGACGACAGACAGGAGGAACCGATGTTCCGAGACACGCGCGCCTTCTCCGGCTTCGCGGTGCCCGACACCGACGCGGCGAAGGACTTCTACGGCGGGACCCTGGGGCTCGAGGTGACCGAGGAGGACGACCTGCTCGCGCTGCACATCGCGGGCGGCCGGCCGGTCCTGATCTACCCGAAGCCCGACCACGAGCCGGCGACGTACACGATCCTCAACTTCCCGGTCGAGGACATCGACCGCGCGGTGGACGACCTCGCCGCCGCCGGGGTCGAGTTCGAGTCGTACACCGGCGAGCTCGAGACCGACGAGAAGGGCGTCTTCCGCAAGGCCGGCCCGCCGATCGCGTGGTTCCGCGACCCGGCCGGCAACATCCTGGCCGTCCTCGAGGACCCCGACCAGGCCTAGACTGCCCCGCGATGGAGCTCCCTCCCGGCCTGCGCGACGCCCTCGAGCTTCCCCTCGCCGACGCCCTCATGACGCGCCGCTCGCGACGCTTCGGGCTGGGCATGACCCTGCCGACCGGCCCGCTGGCGCACGCGTCCGAGGCCGAGCCGGTGCCCCTGAGCGAGCTGGAGGAGGCCGTGCTGGTCTGGCTGGGGACCGGCGTCACGGGGCTCGCGCTCGGGGACCTGCCGCCCGACGGCCTGTCGTGGATGCACCGCTGGATCGGGCGCTCGTGGCCGTGCTCGGTGAACTCGCACTCGACCGAGCTCTTCTTCACCAACGACGCGGGGCTGCACGTCGCGCGCCTGCGCGGGCGGGAGCCCGAGGAGGAGGCGGAGGCCGCGCGCGCCGCGTCCGACCCCGCCGACGCGGCGGTGGCGATGACGCGGCTGTTCCGCGGCGCGCGCCTCACCCTGGAGGAGGGCCGCGCCGACCTGCCCACCGGCGAGCCGGGGCTGTTCGCCTTCAACGCGTGGAACGTCAACCGGCCCGGCACGACGCTGTTCATCCCCGTGACGAACATGACCGTCGAGTACCTCACGCTGCTGTTCATCTACTTCGACGAGCGCAACCGCTTCTCGATCGTGGACGAGCTGGCCGGCGGGGCGTGCGGCCTCGAGCGCTGGGTGGCCAGCGGCCGGCTGGGGCGCACCGAGCTCTCGCTCATCGACCTCGAGCTGCGGGTGCTGACGACGCTCAACGTCGAGGGCGCCTTCATCTGCCAGAACATGAGCCTGGCGCTTCAGGCGCTGGGGCTCGGCGGCTGGGCGTTCACCGGCTTCCTGCCGCACCACGTGCTCGGGGCCGACCCCGCCCACCGCGGCCTGGGCTTCGACTTCGTCACCCCCTCGCGCACGCCGCGGGCGCACGCGCGCCCGGTGCCGGTGGGCCGCGCCGGCGTGCACGAGGCGCTGTGCCCGCCCTACGTCGCCGACATGGGCGAGGCCGTGCAGCGCTTCCTGGCCGAGCGCCGCGCCGACCCGCGCGCCGCCTCGCCATACGCCCGCCCGGCCGAGGTGCTGGCGGGCCGGGAGGACCCGACCGAGGAGACGATCGAGATCGTCACCGCGTTCACCCAGCACGTGCTCGAGGCGTACGGGCGGTTCCCGGCGTTCATCGACCCGATGTTCGTGCGGCTGGTGCTGCAGGCCCACCACCTCGACCTGGGGTTCTACGACCGCCACTACGCCGACGGCTCCTACTCCGACCTGCACCGGCGCCACATGGACCTCTGGCATGCCTGACCCGCGCGGCGCGGCACAGGCGGGCGGCTCGCCTAGTCTTGCCCGGTGCGCCGGACCCCCACGCGCCTCGCCCGCGCCGCCCTGCCGGTCGCCCTCGCCGCCGCCTGCGCCCTCGCCGCCGCCGCGCCGGCGCTCGGCGCGCGGCCGGTCGTCTACGTCCAGGCCGGGCACGAGGGGCCGCGGGAGCCGGGCTACCGCGACCAGACCGGCGCCGGGTCGGGCCCCTTCGGCTCGGAGGTCGGCTTCACGACGCGGCTGGCGCCCAAGGTCGTGGCGCGCCTGCGCGCGGCGGGCGTCGACGCCCGCGAGTCGCCGGGTCTCGTCACCCCCTGGGGCGCTCCGGCGGCCGTCTTCATCAGCCTCCATCACGACATCCCGGAGGGCGCGGCCGCCATCGGCCACGCCATCACCGGCGACGGAGAGAACTGGTACCACGGCGAGGGCGGCGGCGCGCCGAGCCCGCGCCCCTACCCGGACTCGGCGCCGCACCGCCGCGCGACGACCGTCTCGGCCGCGGTCGAGCGGCGCTCCCGCGACCTCGCCCACCGCATCGCGGCGCGCTACCGCCCGATCTACACGGCCGCCAACGGCGCGCGCGGCCGCTGGGGGGGCGTGCAGACCCGCGACGGCAACCCGCGGATGATGAGCTTCTACGGCTTCTACCGCTCTCGCGCGGCGGCCCGGGTCCTCGTCGAGGCGGGCGCGGGGGGCACCGACGACGCCTTCCTCGCACGCACCGACCTCATCGCCGCCGCCGTCAGCCGCGGCATCCTCGACCACCTGCGCGAGCGGGGGCTGGTCGGCTGATGGCCGGGGCGCCGCCCACCCTCCACGAGTGGGCCGGGGGCGACGCCGCCCTCGAGCGGATGATCAACGCCTTCTACGACCGGGTCGAGCGCGACGACCTGCTCTCGCCGCTCTTCCCGGGAGGAGTCTCCCGCGAGCACCGCAGCCACGTGACGGCGTGGTGGATCGAGGTCTTCGGCGGGCCCGCCCGCTACACGTCGGACCTGGGCGGCTACGAGCGGATGCTCGCCCACCACCGCGACCTCGGCATCACGGTCGAGCAGCGGCGCCGCTTCGTCTCGCTGATGAGCGTGGCCGCCGACGACGCCGGGCTCCCCGCCGACCCGGAGTTCCGCTCGGCCCTGCTGGCGTACCTCGAGTGGGGGACGCGGCTCGCCTTCGAGAACTCCCAGCCCGGCGCGGCCGTCGCCGAGCACGCGCCGGTGCCGCGCTGGGGGTGGGGGGTCGCCCCGCCGTACCGGCCCTGACGGCGCGTCAGGGGATGGCGGCGGCGATGGCCTCGCGGATGGCGGCGGCCGCGGCGAGGACGCGCGGCGACGCCGGGTCGTAGCTCGCGACCCCCCGGACCTCGGCGACCGGGCGCGCCTCGGTGAGGGTGGAGAGGGCCAGCGCCCCGTCGGCGCCCGCCAGCTCGTCGAGCGCGGCCGCCTGCTCGCGCACCGGGAGCGCCTCGCAGGCCAGGCGGCGGGTGAGGGAGTCGAGGATCCCGAGCTCAAGGGGCGGGAAGACCAGCGTGTCGCCGTCGAGCCAGCCCAGCGACCAGGTCGGCCCCTCCAGCACCAGGCCGCGGTCGGCGTCGACGAGCAGGGCCTCGTGGCAGCCGGCCGCGCGGGCACGGCGGCCCGCCTCCATGTTGGCCGCGTACGACAGCGTCTTGGCGCCGACCAGGAGCGGCGTCACGCGGTGGGCGACCGGCAGCAGGCGCACGCCCTCCGGGTCCGCGGGCGGGATCGGCTCCTCGCGCCAGACGCGCTGGCCGCCGCGCGTGACGATCAGGCGCACGGCGCAGTCGGCGGCCGTGGTCGCCCGGCAGAACGCGGCGAGCTCCTCCTCGATCAGGGCCCGATCGAGGCCGAGGCCGATCGTCTCCGCCGAGCGCGCGAGCCGGTCGAGGTGCCAGCCGGGCGTCCGCGGCCGGCGGTCGTAGAGCCGGATGCCCTCGAAGACGCCGTCGCCGCGCACGAGGCCGTCGTCGAGGGCCACCCGGGGCACGTCGCCGGCGGGCACGAGGCGGCCGTCGATCATCAGCGAGGGCGGGGCGGCAGTGGTCGTCATCCCCCTCAAGGCTACGCTACCTTCGGTCGGGCACCCCTCGAGGAGGCCCAGCCGAATGGCGACCACGGACTCGGACCCGCGGGTCCTGCGCGGGACCGAGGAGCCGATGCGGATCCACCGCGTCGGCATGACCTCGCGCAAGCGCATCGCGCTCATCGCGCACGACAACCGCAAGGACGACATGCTCGACTGGGCCCGCTTCAACCGCGGGTCGCTGTCGAGGCACGAGCTGTTCGCCACGGGCACCACCGGCGGGCTCATCGCCAGCGAGCTCGGCCTCCCGGTGACACGCTTCCTCAGCGGTCCCCTCGGCGGCGACCAGCAGGTCGGCGCGGCCATCGCCGAGGGGCGCATCGACCTGGTGATCTTCTTCTGGGACCCGCTCGAGGCCCAGCCTCACGACGTCAACGTCAAGGCCCTGCTGCGGGTCACGGTCGTGCACAACACGCCCATCGCCTGCAACAGGGCGACGGCCGACTTCCTGCTCTCCAGCCCGCTGATGGAGCAGTCGTACGAGCGCCTGGTGGTGGAGCACGACCGCTTCGCCACCGAGGCGGGCGCGTAGGCGCTCAGGAGGGCTGGGCGGCCTCGGGGGGCCGCGGGCCGGCGGCCTCGCGCCGCCCCTCGCGGGCCAGCGCGAGCGCGCCGACGGCGGCGGCCGCCAAGCACGTCGCGGCGCCCGCGGCCAGGCCGCCGCGCGGGCCCATGTGCTCGGAGATGGCCCCCACGATCGGCGCGCCGATGGGCGTGCTGCCGAGGAACGCGACGGTCCAGAGCGCCATCACCCGGCCGCGGAAGCGCGGCTCGCTGGTCAGCTGAAGGGTGGTGTTGCCGGTGGCCAGGAAGGTGATGCTGGCGGCCCCGGTGGCCGCGAGCGCGACGACCGCGACGGGCAGCGTCGGGGACAGGGCGACGGCGAGGATCGCGACCCCGAAGACCGCGGCGGCCACCGTCAGGGGCCTCAGGCCGGTCCTTCCGTGGCCGGCGACGACCAGCCCGCCCACGATGGCGCCCGCGCCCATGGCCGAGGTCAGCACGCCGTAGGTGGCCGCGTCGCCACCGAAGGGCCCGGTCGCCAGCAGCGGCAGCACCACCTGGAACTCGTAGGCCAGCGTCCCGATCAGGGCGAGCATGATCAGGGGCACGAGCAGGCCCGGCGTGCGGCCTACGTAGCGCAGGCCCTCGCGCACCTGCCCCGGCTCGCGGACGGCGAGCGGGGTGGGGCGGAGGGCCCCCGTCTCCATGGTCCACAGGGCGACCAGCACCGCCGCGTAGCTGGCGGCGTTGATCAGGAAGCAGATGCCGGTCCCGGCCGTCGCGATGATGATCCCCGCGATGGCGGGCCCGACGGCGCGGGCGACGTTCACGAGGGTGCTGTGCAGGCTCACCGCGTTGCGGAGCTGCTCCGGCCCGACCATCTCCAGCGAGAAGGCCTGGCGGGTGGGGTTGTCGCAGGCCGTGACGAGGCCGAAGAGGACCGCGACGACCACGACCATCCACAGCTCGACCAGCCCCGTGACCACGAGGACGCCGAGCGCCAGCGCGGTGGCGCCGAGGACCGCCTGGGTGGCCATGAGGAGGCGGCGCTTGTCCATGCGGTCGGCGAGCAGGCCGCCGTAGGGCCCGAGCAGCAGGATCGGCAGGAACTGCGCGGCCACGACGATGCCCAGGGCCGTCCCCGAGCCGGTCAGCTGCAGCACCAGCCAGCCGAGGGCGACGGTCTGCATCCAGGTGCCGATGAGGCTCACGGCCTGGCCCGACAGGTAGCGCCGGAAGTTCGGCGTCTCGAGCGCCGAGAAGGTCGAGGAGGTCCAGGCGCGGATCAGGGCCGCGCCGCCCCGGCCAGCTCCTCGAGGGCGGGCAGCGCGGCCAGCAGCGACGCGCGCCCCTCGGGGGTCAGGTCCTCGAGCCAGCGCATCAGCAGCGCCGCTCGGCGCGCGCGCAAGCGCTCCACCAGCAGTCGTCCGTCGGCGGTCGCGCGCGCCAGCGTGGCCCGGCCGTCCTCGGGGTCTGGCGCGCGGGCGGCCAGGCCGCGCTCCTCGAGGTGCCCGAGGATGCGCGAGAGCATGGTGGGGTTGAGTGCCTCGGCGCCCGCGAGGTCGCCGGCCCGCAGGGGGCCCTCGCGCACCAGGGTCGCGAGGACGGACGACTGGGTGGCCGTCAGGCCCTCCGGGTCGCCGGTGGTGCGCAGGCGCCGCGCGGCGCGCAGCATGGCGTTCCTCAGCCGGATCACGCTCTCCTCGTCCATCTCGGGTCCGCCGGTCGGGGGCACGGCAGCCGACTCCTTTATTTGCTAGCAGGCAAATAATAGCACCGAACGATCCACCGGGTCGAGGCAGGAACCGCCGAGGCGTGTGCGAACATGTGTTCGTACACCGGACACGGGAGCGAGCATGACCACCACCACCGACGAGCTGCAGCGCACCATCCTCGGCCGCCTCTCGGGCGCCCCGGCGGGCCTCACGCCGCGGGCGCTGCTGGCCGGCCTGCCGGCGCCCCAGGCCCAGGTGGCCCTCGGCCTCCTCATCGTGAGCGGGCGCGTCGACGAGGTCGGCGGGCGCCTGTCGCTCGCCCTGATCGCGCGCCGGGCGAGCTGATGGTCAGCGGGGGGTAAGCGCCGCCCACTTCCATGCGCGGATGGCCACGCTCGTTCTGGCGATCGCCACGGTGCTCATCGCGGTGGGCTCGCTGGCCCTCGCGCTGGTGGTGGATCGTCGCACGGCGCGCGCGTCGCGGATCGCACAGCTCCTCGGGGAGAAGGAGACCGTCGCCTTCGGGGCCTCGCGGCTGATGATCGAGGGCTTTCCGCGCGAGGGAAGGCACCGCCACGAGCTCGTCCTCGCGGTCCTGCACGCCTGCCTGTTCGAGGGCTCCGACCGGGCGCGCGGGATGCTGCTCGCGGCCGTCGAGAGCCACCGCAAAGGCGTTCCGGACCTCGTGACCGAGCTCGACCGGCTCCGGGACACCTATCGAGGGATGGAGCACTTCGACCTCGACCGGAAGGAGCTCGACCTCACGAGCGCCAGGCTGCGCCTCTTGGCCATCCGGAAGGTCCTCGATCCCGCGGTCGCACCCGAGCGATGGTGGCCCGTCCCAGAGCGGCCAATGTCCCCGGCCGCTCCGCCGCCCTGAGCCGGCTTAGCCCTGGAGCAGGCGAGCTGCTCGCTCGACCCTCGCAGGCCACCGCACCGGCTTCGCGCGCCGCGACCGCGACCGGACGCGCACGGACGGGTCGTCCCCAGCCGGCGGCGTGGTCCAAGGGGCAATCGCGGCTAGGAGCCGCCGACGTCGTGCCTCGGGTCGCCCGGGCTGCCGGGCGGCTCGGCGCCGCGCCCGGTGGCGCGCTCGACCTCGCGCTCGACCCGGCCGTCCTCGCGGGCGAGCAGGACCAGGGTGCCGATCAGCCCGAAGATGAGCGCGAAGACGATCGCGGCCACGACCATGAAGCCGATCGTGCCGGGGACGGTGTCGGTCTCGACGGGCCCCGGGAGGACGCTGAGGACCAGGGCGAGGACGGCGCCGACGACGGCCCCGGCGGCCGCCAGCAGCACCGCCTGCCTCGCCACCGTCCGGTTGACCCCGCGCCGCGACGTCGGGTCGACGAGCTCCTCGCGCGCCTGCACGTCCTGGGCCTCGTCGGCTTCGTCGAGGACCCGCTCGATCGTCTCCTCGCGAGACTCCGCGGGGAGCCTGGCGGGCCGGTCGGGCTGGACGCTGTGGGGGTGGATCTCGTCGGCCATCGACTCGCCTCCGTCGTCACCCCCGGCGTACCCGCGGCCCCGCGGCCGCAAACGGCGCCCGGCGGGCCTGCGGCCCCGGCGGCCGAGGGTCAGGCCGCCAGGTCGCGCAGGGCCTCGCTCTCGCGTGCGCGGGCGAGGCGGTCGAGCGCCTGGCGCTCGATCTGGCGCACGCGCTCCCGCGTGACGCCGAGGCGGCGCCCGACCTGCTGGAGCGTCTCGGGCTCGTGGTCGCCCAGGCCGTAGCGGGCCTCGAGCACCATGCGCTCGCGCTCGGGGAGCTCCGCCAGGGCCCGGCCCAGCAGGTCCTCGCGCAGGCTCACCTCGAGCTCGGCGGTCGGCTCCTCGTCGGCGTCGTCGGCGATGAGCTCGCCGAGGCTGGTGTCGCCGTCCTCGCCGACCGGGCGGTCGAGGCTCGTGACGGTGCGCGGCAGCTCCCGCACCTCGGCGACGCGCTCCACCGGGAGCCGGCTCTGCTCGGCGATCTCCTCGTCGGTGGGCTCCCGGCCCAGGCGGGCCAGCAGCGTGCGCTCCGCCCGCGAGACGCGCTGCTGGCGCTCCACCACGTGCACGGGCAGCCGGATCGAGCGCGCCTGGTTGGCCAGCCCCCGCTGGATGGCCTGCTGGATCCAGAGCGTCGCGTAGGTCGAGAACTTGAGCCCCCGGCGCCAGTCGAACTTCTCGACGGCGCGGATGAGGCCGAGGACCCCCTCCTGGATGAGGTCGAGGAGGGTGAGCTCGCCCTGCCCCTGGTAGCGCTTGGCGATCGAGACCACCAGGCGCAGGTTCGAGTTGACCATGCGCTCCTTGGCCTCGGCGTCTCCGGCCTCGACGCGCTGGGCCAGCTCGCGCTCCTCCTCGCGCGTCAGCAGCGGGTAGCGGCGGACCTCGTTGAGGAACAGCTGCATCGCGTCGGTCGTGGTCTCGGCGAGCTCGCGGTTGGTGGCGCGGGTGGGGGGGATCCCGACGCGGGCGCAGTCGTCGAGCACGTCGATCCCGCGCTCGGACAGGTTGGCGTGCAGCTCGGCGACCTCGTCGTCGTCGAGCCCCGCGTCGGCGGCGACCTCGCCGAGCTGGCTGATGTTGATGCAGCCCTGATCCTCGCCCGCGGCGATCAGCGTCTGCAGCTCGGGGCGGTCCGCGGTGCCGTCCGCGGCCGCTCCTCCTGCGTCGTCATTCGTGCTCATCTCCGCCTCCCGTCTCCTCGTCCTCGCCCGGGTGACCCGCGTGGCCGCCCCTCAACCCACGCACTGCTCGTCGGCGTCGGCCGCCCCCGGCAGGCGGCCCAGCAGCTCGCCGAGCGCCTCCAGCTCCTCGACGCTGAAGCGCTCCGCGAAGATGCCCTCGAGCGCGACCAGGTGGCTCTCGGCCGCCGCGACCAGCGTGCGATGCCCCCGGGGGGTGATGCGAGCGTAGGTCACCCGCGCGTCCTCGGTGCACACGTCCTTGCGCACGAGTCCCGCCCGCTCGAGGCCGTCCAGCAGCCGGGTGATGCCCGACGGCGTCAGGCTCACGACCTGGGCCAGGTCGACGCGGCGCATGCGGCCCTCGGCCTCGAGCGACAGGCGCCTGAGCACCTCGAAGTCGTTGACCGTCAGGCCGAACTCCGCCACCAGCGAGGCGTTGAACGCGCGCGTCATCGCCGCGTCCGAGGCCCTCAGCCGCACCCACGCCTGCACCGCCCGATGCTGCTGCCCGGATAGAACTTGACTGCTCAATCAACCCTCGCTAGCTTTGCTTGCGTAGTCAAACGTTACCACTCGCAGAACCAGGAGACACCGAGATGAGCACCGCTCAGACCAGCACCGAGACCACCGCGCTGCCGGCCGGCGTCTGGACCAGGGATCCGATCCACTCATCGTTGGAGTTCTCGGTCAAGCACATGGTGGTCGCGACGTTCCGCAGCTCGCTGCCGGACTTCGACTCGACGCTCACGGTCGACGACCGCGGCGCCGTCCTCGAGGGCGTCGGTCGCGTGGCCAGCGTGGTCACCCCCGACCCGAACCTCACCGGCCACCTGCAGTCGCCCGACTTCTTCGACGCCGAGCTGCACCCGGAGGTGCGCTTCCGCTCGACCGAGATCGCCCGGCGCGGCGACGAGATCCGGGTCGTCGGCGAGCTCACCCTGAAGGGGCACACCGGGACGATCGAGCTGCGCGGGAGCCTCTTCGGCCCCGTGGTCGGCCTGGGCGACGCCGAGCGGATCGGCCTCGACCTGACCGGGACCTTCGACCGCACCGAGTACGGCCTCAACTGGAACGCCCCGTTGCCCAAGGGCGGCTTCGCGGTCGGCGACGAGGTGACGATCGGCGCCCACCTGGAGTACGTCCGTGGCTGACATCTCCATCCTGGGGATCAGCGGCAGCCTGCGGCGCGAGTCGCACAACACCGGGCTGCTGCGCGCGGCCGCGGAGGAGATGCCCGAGGGGGTCGCGTTCCGCCTCTACGACGGACTGCGCGACGTCCCGCCCTACGACGAGGACGAGGACGGCGACGACCCCCCCGAGGCCGTGAGCCGGCTCCGGGGCGAGCTCGCGGGGACCGACGGGCTGCTCGTGGCGACCCCGGAGTACAGCCACTCGATCCCCGGCCAGCTGAAGAACGCCCTCGACTGGGCGGCGCGGCCCTCCGGCGGCAACGCGCTGCGCTTCCTCCCGGCCGCGGTGATCGGCGCCAGCACCGGGGCCTTCGGCGCGGTCTGGGCCCAGGCCGAGATGCGCAAGGTCCTCGCGGCGTGCGGCGCGCGCGTCGTGGACGGCGAGGTGGCGCTCGGCCACGCGTACGAGCGCTTCGACGAGCGGGGGGTCCTCGTCGACGAGGAGGCCCGCGATCAGCTCCGCGACGTCATCGGCCTGCTGGTCGAGGCCGTCCGCGGCCGCAGGACGGCGCCGGTCGGCTGAGCCGCGCTCAGGTCGCCGGCCGGGTGGGGACGACCGGCAGCCGCAGCGTGAGCAGCGCCCCGCCCCCCGGGGCGGCCGACGCCGTGACCGTCCCGCCGTGCGCCTCGGCCGCCTGGCGGACGATCGCCAGGCCCAGACCGGAGCCGGGCGTGCGGCGCGCCGCCGCGGCACGGTAGAAGCGGTCGAAGACGTGCGGCAGGTCGACCGGGTCGATTCCCGGCCCGTGGTCGCGCACCGACACCTCGCCGTCCCGGACGCGCACCTCCACGGTCCCGCCCGGCGGGCTCCACTTGGCGGCGTTGTCGAGCAGGTTGCCGACGGCGCGCTCGAGCTGGCCGGGCGAGCAGTGCACCTGCGTCGGCGCGGACTCGAGCGCGAACGCGAGGCCCGGCGCGTGCAGGCGCGCGCGCTCGACCGCGCGCCGCACGAGCGCGTCGAGCCGCAGGTCCTCGCGCTCGTCGGCCGCCTCGGCGCCGCGGGCCAGGCTGACGACGTCGGCGACGAGGCGGCTGAGGTCCTCGAGCTGGGCGGTGACGTCCCCGAGCAGCCGCCGGCGCCCGGCGGCGTCGAGCTGGTCGTCGGCGGCGAGCACCTCGATGTTGGTGCGGAGGGCCGTGAGGGGCGTGCGCAGCTCGTGGGACGCGTCCATCACCAGGCGGCGCTGGCTCTCCTGGGAGGTCTCGAGGGCGGACAGCATCTCGTTGAACGTGTGCGCGAGGCGGGCGACCTCGTCGCGACCCTCCACCTCGATGCGCCGGCCGAGGTCGCCGGTGTGCGCGACCTCCTCGGCCGTGCGGTCGAGGCGGCGCACGGGCGCCAGGCCGGCTCGGGCGACGGCGGCGGCCAGCAGGCCGGCGAGCGCGACGCCGGCGATGCCGATCAGGGCGAGCACCCAGCGCAGCCGCCCCAGCGTGTCGTTCACGTCCTCGAGCGGCAGGGCCACCTGCACCGCCAAGCCGCCGCCGAGGGGCGCCGTCAGCATGCGGACGCTTGTCCCGTCGTAGGAGGCGTCCCGCAGGAAGCCGTCGCGGCTCCCGGCCGCCACCTCGCGCACCTGGTCGTCCACCGGCAGCGCCGGGTCGCCGCCGGGGCCGGCCGGGCCGTCGGATCGCGTCTCCGGGGTGACGATCTGCACCACTCCGCCGGGTCGGCCCTCGGGCGCCGTGGGGATGCGCATCTCGTCCACCGGGCCGCCGAACCGCTCGGGCGGCCGGCGCAGCAGGGCGGGGGAGACGGCGTCGACCCGCTCGCGGAGCTGGTCGTCAACCTGCCCGCGCAGCTGATTGCGCACCGCCACGTAGGCGAGCGCCGACACCAGGAGGACGACGACGGCCATGGCCGCGACGCAGCCGAGCGCCAGTCGGGCGCGGATGCTCACGCGTCGCGGAGCACGTACCCGACCCCGCGCACGGTGTGGATGAGGCGCGGCTCGCCGCCCTCCTCCAGCTTGCGCCGCAGGCTCGAGATGTAGACCGCCAGGGAGTTGGACGACAGGTCGAGCTCGTACCCCCAGACGCGCTCGAAGAGCGCCTCGCGCGTCACCACGCGCCGGGGGTTGAGCAGCAGCGCGCCGAGCAGCTGGAACTCGGTGCGGGTGAGCTGGAGCGCGCGGCCGCCGCGCCTCACCTCGAAGGTCCCCTCGTCGAGGGTCAGGTCGGCGAAGCGCAGCACGGCGGTGCCGCCGTCGTGGGCCGTCCGCCGCAGCAGCGCCCGCAGGCGCGCGATCAGCTCCTCCAGCGCGAAGGGCTTGACCAGGTAGTCGTCGGCGCCGGCCTCGAGGCCGACCACCCGGTCGGAGACCGCGTCGCGCGCCGTCAGCATGAGCACCGGCGTGCGGTCGCCGGCCTCGCGCAGGCGGCGGCAGACCTCGATGCCGTCGACGCCCGGCATGGTGACGTCGAGCACCAGCACGTCGGGGGCCCCCAGGCCGAGCAGGCTCAGGGCGGGCTCGCCGCCCTCGGCCGTCGACACGGCGAAGCCCTTCAGCGTCAGCGCCCGCCGAAGGGCCTCGAGGATGCGCGGGTCGTCGTTGACGACCATGACGCGCGGCTTTCCGGAGTCGGCGCTCACCCCGACCGCAGGGTAGCGGGCGCCCGCGCGGGCGCCGACCTGCGGGTCATCCGGCCGCGCAGACGGCCGTGGACTGGGCGGACGCCGGGCGCTGGCCGAGCGTCACGGTCACCGCGCGCTTACCCCCGGCGCCGGTCACCCGGAGGGTGATCTCCGCCCCCGGCTTCGACGCGTCGACGGCGTTCTGCAGATCGCCGCTGTCGCCGACCTCCGTGTCGCCGACCGCCGTGATCACGTCGCCGCACGACAGCCCGGCCTTCGCGGCCGGGCCCCCGGCGGCGAGGCCGTTCACCTCCGCGCCCCCCCGCGAGGCGACGTCCTGGGTCGAGATGCCGAGCCAGGCGTGCTCGACCCGGCCGCCCGTGGACAGGGTCGCGACCACCTCCTTGGCCGTGTCGACCGGAACCGCGAAGGCCACGCCCACGTCGCCGTCGACGCCGGAGTCGGCGATCTGGGCCGGGATCCCGACGAGCTCGCCGGCGGCGTTCAGCAGGGCGCCGCCCGAGTTGCCGTGGTTGACGGCGGCGTCGGTCTGGATCGCGCCGGTGATCGAGAAGCCGTTGGGCGCCTCGATGGTGCGGCCGAGCCCCGACACGATCCCGGAGCTGGCGCTGGCCTGGTAGCCGAAGGGGTCGCCGATCGCGAGCACCGGGTCGCCCACCGCCAGCAGGGACGAGTCGCCGAGCGGGATGGGCTCGAGCTCGGAGGCGGGGACGTCGATCTTCAGCAGGGCCAGGTCGGTGGAGGGGTCGGTCCCGAGCACCTTCGCCGTCGCGGTGCGCCCGTCCGCGAGCTCCACCGTCACGCCCGTCGCCCCGCTGACGACGTGGTCGTTGGTGAGGACGTGGCCCTGGTCGTCGATGACCACGCCGCTCGCGCTCCCGGGCTGCGGGCCCGTCGTCGTGATGGAGACGACGCCCGAGCGCCGGCGCGCGTACACGGCGCTGAAGTCGACGGCCTGGGCCGACCCGACGGCGTCGCCGTCGTGGAGGCCGGCGTCGTCTCGACGACCGTGGCCGGCGTGCTGGCCGCGGGTGCGGTGGCCGCGTCGACGGCGGCGACCACCCCGCCGCCGACGGCCGCGGCGGTCAGGGCGACGGCCGCGGTGCGGGCGAGGCGCCCGCTGACGGCCTGGCGGAATCGCAGAGGGGGCATGGCGGTCCTCGGGGACGCGGTGTCTGGTCGCGCCGGGGGCCTGGGGTCGCGTGAGCTCCCGGCGCGTACCACCAGTGGACCACCGCTGTCTTAAGGCTTTCTCAAGGCCGGCTGAGGGCCGGATGAGGGTTCGGTGCCGCCTCGGTGAAGCTCAGCCGCGCGCGGCGGCGAGCTCGTCCGCGCGGGCGAGCACGTCCGGGGCGTCGAGCTCGTCGCAGAGGTCGCGGAGGCCGGCGGCGGGCCCGCGCCAGCGCAGCTCGCCGACGCCCTCCTCGAGCACGCCGGGCGCGTCCGTCCGCAGCGTCGCCAGGACGCGGAACAGCTCCGCCGCCTCGCGCCCCTCCGCCAGCGACGCCGCGAGCCGCCCGGCCCCGCGGACGGTCACGTCCCAGGCGGCCGGGTCATCGGGGATCTCCTCCAGGTGGCCGTAGCGGGCGAGCACGGCCGCGGCGCTCTTGGCGCCCCAGCCGGGCAGCCCCGGGAAGCCGTCGGCCGAGTCGCCCACGAGGGCGAGGTAGTCGGGTATCGAGGCGGGCCCGACGCCGAAGCGCTCGCGCACGCCGTCCTCGTCGCGGACGCGCTCGGCCCGCCGGTCGAGCTGCACCACCCGCCTGCCGGACACGCACTGGGCGAGGTCCTTGTCGGGCGTGCAGATCACGACCCGCTCGACCTCGGCCTCGGCGGCCGCGCGCGCGGCCGCCGCCGCGAGGGCGTCGTCGGCCTCCAGCTCGACCATCCCCCAGACCGTCACGCCGAGCGCCCGGAGCCCCTCCTCGAGCAGCGGGAACTGCGCCAGCAGCGCCGGCTCGATGCCCGCGCTGGACTTGTACCCCGGCCACATGTCGTTGCGGAACGACTCGATGACCGTGTCCGTCGCGACGCCGACGTGGGTCGCGCCGTCGCCGATCAGCCCCAGCACCGAGCGCAGCACCCCCCGCGTCCCCGCCGCCCGCGAGGAGGCGGCCACCTCGGCCGGCAGCCCGAGGTGGTGTCGGAAGAGCTCGTATGTTCCATCGACGAGGTGGACCTCCACCCGGGCACCGTATCGGGGTACGGTTCGGGCGATGTCCGACGCGGTCATCACCGATCGCCCCGTCACCGTCGCGCGCGACGGGCCGGTGGCGACCCTCGTGCTGAGCCGCCCCGAGCGGCGCAACCCGCTCTCCCACGAGACCATGACCGAGCTCACCGCGCGCCTGCGCGAGGCCGGCGACGACCCCTCGGTGCGGGCGGTCGTCCTGGGCGCGCTCGGGCCCGGTGTTCTGCGCCGGGCCACGACCTGCGCGAGCTGTCCACCCGCGACCCGGCGGTCCACGAGCGGGTGTTCGCGGCGTGCGCCGAGCTGATGCTGACGATCCACGCGCTGCCGCAGCCGGTCGTCGCCCGGGTCCAGGGGCTGGCGACGGCCGCCGGCTGCCAGCTCGCGGCGGCGTGCGACCTGGCGGTCGCGGCCGAGGCCGCCCGCTTCGGGAGCCCGGGCGTGAAGATCGGCCTCTTCTGCACGACCCCGATGGTCGAGGTGGCGCGGGTCGTGGGGCGGACGCGCGCGATGGAGATGCTGCTGACCGGCGAGCCGATCGACGCCCGGACCGCCGTGCACTGGGGCCTGGTCAACCGGGTCGTCCCGCTCGAGCACCTCGACGACGCGGCCGCGGCGCTCGCCGCGACGGTCGCGGCGGCGAGCGGCGAGACGCTCGCCATCGGCAAGCGGGCCGTGCACGAGAACCTCGACCTGCCCCTCGAGGAGGCCTACCGCCACGCCAGCGCGGTCATGCGCCGCAACGCCGTCACCGACGACGCCCAGGAGGGCATCGCGGCCTTCCTGGACAAGCGCCCGCCTCACTGGAGCCGGTGAGCCCCTCGCGCACCGATCCGGCCGCCGACTTCGCGGCCCTGAGGGAGGACCTGGGTGACCTGGCGACCCTCACGCTGTCGCAGGTCGAGCGGGCGATCGCGGGATGGGAGGACTCCGACCCGTCGGTCGCCGAGGCGGTCGCCGAGGGGGACCGCGAGATCGACCTGCGCAGCGCGGCGCTCGAGGCGCGCATCCTCCAGCTCCATCAGAACTGGTCAACCTTCGCGAGCGACCTGCGCCTGCTCCACGTCGGCCTGATCGCCGCCGTCGCCCTCGAGCGGGTCGGCAACCTCGCCGTGTCGATCGCGCGCCTCGCCGGGTCGGCGCCGCCGCCCGAGACCGGGGCGGAGCGGGTGCGCGCGCTCATCGCGCGGATGGGCGAGACCGCCATCGACGCGCTCTCGCTCGCCGTCCAGGCGGTGGCCCGGGCCGACCAGGAGGCCGGCGACCAGGCCATGCGTGACGCCAGCCGCCTCAGCCCGATGCTCGACCAGGTGCTGTCGGCCGTCGCCCAGGCGCCGGGCGAGCCGGGCATGCGGGCGTGGTCGGCGGCCGCCGTGCTGGTCGCGCGCCACGTCGAGCGCGTGGCCAACAACGCCGCCGAGCTGGGCGCCCGGGTCCACTTCCTCGTCACCGGGGAGACGGCGCCGCCCGACGAGGAGTGACCGGCCGGGTCCTGCTGGTCGCCCACCGGGCGGGCAACGATCCCGCGACGGCCCGGGCCGCGGCGGAGGCGGGGGCGGACCTCGTCGAGGCCGACGTCCACATGCGCCGGGGCCGGCTGGAGCTGCGCCACCCGCGCCGCCTCGGGCCGGTGCTCTGGGACCGCGAGGGGGTGGCGCTGGCGCGCGGGGCGCCTCAGGGGCTCGCGCCGGCCCTGGCCGCGATGGGGCCGCGGGCCGAGCCCCTCCTCGACCTGAAGGGCGGGCCGGCGCGGATGGCCGAGGCCGCGCTCGCCGCGGCGCGCGCGGCCCTCGGCGAGCGCCCGGTCACCGTCGCGTCGCGGCGCTGGGCGCTCCTCGACCGCCTCGAGGGGGCGCCCGGCGTCCGGCGGCTGCGCTCGGCGGCCTCTCCGCGCGAGGTGCGGGCGCTGATGCGGCTGGCCGCCGCCGGCCGCCTGGGCGACGGGGCGTGCGTGCGCGCCGACCTGCTCACGCCGGAGGTCGCGGACACGCTGCGCCGGGCGGCCCCGTTCCTCGGGACCTGGCCGGTGGCGGGCGCGCCCGAGGCGCGGCGGCTGACCGGCCTGGGGGCCACGGCGCTGATCGTCAACGACCTCGCCCTGGTGGCGAGGCTCGCCTCGGCCGGCGTCAGCTCAGGGCGCGGGCGGCCCGGATCGGGTTGAGGCGCATCAGCACCAGCGCGACCCCGGCGCCGAGCAGCGACACGCCGAGCGCCGTCGCCTGGATGCCGAGGCTGAAGGCGAGCGCCGGCTCGGCGCTGAGCCCGTAGGTCGCCACCAGGGCCGGCACCATCGCCGCATCCCGGACGCCCACCCCTCCCGGCGAGATCGCGACGACGCCGGACAGCACCATGAGGGCGAACACGAGCAGCGCCGCCTCGGCGGGCATGCCGAAGGCGTGCAGCAGGGCCGCCAGGCTGACGACGCGGCCGCAGATCGCCACGAGCTGCAGGCCGACGGCCGCGGCGGCGTCGCGCCGCCGGGTGAGCAGCGCGGCCCCCTCGCCGAGGCCGAGCACGACCTTCGCGAGGCGCTCGGGCAGCAGCCGCGCGACCCGGCCGAGGCCCACGCGGGAGGCGACCAGCAGCGCGACGAGCAGCCCCGCCAGCGTCCCCGCGGCGAGCCAGCGCAGCCCGCCGAGGCCGTCGGGCAGCGGCATGACCATCGCCGCGATCGCGACCACCACGAAGGTGACGAGCCCGTCCACGACCTTCCAGGCGCCCACGCTGCCGGCGATGCGGAGGCCGCCCCCGGCTGCCGCGGCGGGGTGGCGGCGGATGGCGGCGTAGCGCACGACGTGGCCGAGCTGGGCCGGCAGCACCTCGCCGGCGCCGTGCCCGATCCAGTGGGCGCTCTGCACGTGGCGGCGCTCGACGCCGCGCATGCCCCCGGCCCGCAGGCCGACGCCCCAGACCAGCCCCGACGCGATCTGCCCGGCCGCGTAGACGACGGCCGACACGACGACCCAGGGCCAGCTCACGGCCGCGAAGGCGTCGGCGAGCGCGCCCGGCTGGATCGCGTGCGCCGCGCCCCAGCAGGCCAGGGCCAGCAGGGCCACCGCCCCGGCGACGACCAGCGAGCGACGGACGCGCGGGCGCCGGATGGCCGCCGTCAGGTGGCGCGCGGGGGAGGGGGTGGGGAGGGGCACCCGCCCAGCAGGAAAGCGTAGGGACGGCCCGTCCGCAAGGTCGGCTGTCCCCGGCCGCTTCGGGGAGTTCGGGCTACCGGGCGGGCGCCGGCGCGGCCCGCGGCTGGCGCTGCGGGGCGGCGACCAGGGCGTGGTAGAGCAGCACCATCCCCGGGATCTGGGCGAGGTGGTAGAGCGAGGTCGGGTCCAGCCCGACCAGCTCGGTGACGTCGGACGGGAGGGCCCGCGCCCCGGCCGCGGCGCCGCTCGCGAGGATCGCGACGATCACGGGCACCGCCAGCGGGTGGTGGTCGCGCAGCGCGCGGCCCCACAGCGCCAGGATCGCGATCATCGTGATCCCCTCGCAGGCGAGGATCGCGTTCACCCCCGCGTAGCCGGCGATCGCCAGCGCCGCGTAGGCGATGAGGCCCGACGGAGCGGAGCACCCAGAAGACGCGCCCGCGGCCCGGGCCGAGGACCTCGACGACGCTGGCCGCGAGCAGGTAGGAGACCGCGACCACGACCATCGATGCTGATGACCGCCCAGCTCGGGCCGGCCCAGGTGTCCGAGTAGGTGACGACGCCGTGGTGGACGGCCCCCGCGAGCGCCGCGGCGCCGACCCACCAGAACGTGAGGCGCCAGTAGCGGTGCACGCCCGGGGTCCGCTGGAGCAGCACCGCGAGGGCGATGACGACGATCCCGAGCGCGAGGTCGGTGAGCGAGAGCGCCGGCTCCGAGAGGCCCATCGCGAGAACGGTAGCGCGTCCGCGCTCGCGCTGGCTCCCCGTTGCAAAGACTATGTATTTGACCTATAGTGCGCCGCCATGAGCCCCCCCACCACCGCAGAGGCCCGCGGCCCGGCCACGCGAGGCGCCGGGCGCGCACCCGCCGGAGCCCCGCCCCGGGGCAGTGGGAGGTGCGCGCGCGCGTCGAGCGCTTCGTCGAGCCCGCCCTCCTGCTGCTGCTCTCCGAGCGACCGATGCACGGCTACGAGCTCCTCGAGCTGCTGCCGGACATCGCGCGCGAGGAGCGGCGCGTGGACCTCGGCAACCTCTACCGGCTGCTGCGGTCGCTGGAGGAGGAGGGGATCGTCGACTCCGAGTGGGACGAGAGCCTGCCCGGGCCGGCGAAGCGGGTGTACCGGCTCACCGACTCGGGGCGCGAGCTGCTGGCGCGCTGGGCCGACGCCCTGGGCGAGGCCCGCGACGTCATCACCGCGTTCATCGACCGCTACCGAGGAGAGGGGGTGACGACATGACGCACAGACGACACCGCCGCGGTGGCCGCTGCGGGCCGCCCATCGGCCGCGGCAGGTTCAACCGCGAGGCGTGGCTCGAGCGGCTGGAGCGATACCAGCGCGACCTGGAGCAGGAGACGGCCGACGTGGCCGACCTGATCCGGCGCCTGAAGGACGCCCCGCCGACGGCCGAGACCACGGCCCCGACCACCGTGTAGGGGCCAGGACCTCGGGGCTATGCGGGGGCTGTGGGCCCCCGCAGCACCGAGACGCCCGAGTGGCCCGGGTCGCCGTCGGCGCTCTCGACCGAGACGTCGACGAAGCGGAAGTCGGTCACGTCGACCGGGAGCGGCACGGTGACCTCCGCCGCGCCCGAGGCGGGCACGCGGAACGAGCCGAGCGACAGCAGGCGCTCCGGCCCGTCGAGCAGCCAGAGCTCGTAGTAGGCCCCCGGCCCGCTCGGGGCGAGGCCGCTCACCCGCACCCGCAACCCGCCGTCGTCGGCGGACACGACACGGGCCTGGCCCGCCGCCGCGGACCCGCCCTCGCCGACCCGGGCGAGCGCGATGGCCGGCCCGCCGCCGCCGCCGCCGTCGCCCCCGAAGACGAGGGCGCCGATGCCCACCCCCGCCGCCAGCAGGGCGAGGCACGCGGCGACGGCGGCGGCCGGCCACCACGCCCGCCGCGGCCGGGGCCGCTCGGGCGCGGGCGCGGCGGGGAGCGGGGGCAGGTCGGGCAGGGGCGGGACCCGTCCCGGCTCCCAGGCCTCGGGCGGCAGCGCCTCGAGGCCGGCGACGATCGGGCGCATGCGCTCGACCTCGCGACGGAATCCGGCGTCCTCGCCCATCCGGCGCTCGAGGGCCGCGCGCTCCTCCGGCGACGACTCGCCCAGCAGGTAGGCGACGATGTCGGCGTCGCTGCTCACGCGCCCTCCTCGTCGACCATCGCGCGCAGGCGGCGCAGCCCGCGGACCATGTGGGTCTTCACCGTCCCGAGGGGGACGCCGGTGCGCGCGGCGATCTCCGTCTGGCTCAGGCCGTCATGGAACCGCATGCGCAGGACGGCCGCCTCGTGCTCGGGCAGCCGGCCGAGCCGCATCGCCATGCCCCAGCGCTCCACGACGGCGTCCGGCGAGGTCTCGGGATCCTGCTCGGGCTCGCGCGCGGCCAGGGCCCCGGGCGCCTGCGGGTCGCGCGGCTCGGGCACCCGCTTGCGCAGGTGGTCGATCGCCCGGCTGCGGGCGATCAGCAGGATCCACGTCCCGAGCGTCGCGCGGGCCGGGTCGAACGAGGGCCCCCGCCGCCAGACCTCGAGGAACACCTCCTGGTGCACGTCCTCGGCGCTCCCGGGGTCGCCCAGGGTCCGCCGCAGGTAGCCGAGCACCGCCCCGCCGTAGTCGCGGTGGGCCTGGGCGAGCGCGTCGGGGTCTCCCCGGCGCAGGCCGGCGACGAGGCGGTCGTCGGCGCTGGGGCGGCGGCCCGGACGCCGCCCCATCATCGCCCCGGGCCCCAGGGCGCAGGCGGGAGCGCGTATGGCGGGAGTGACCGACACCTCGAATCCAGGTACGCGCGAGGCACACGCGACGGATGAGTCATCCGATCGCCGCGCTCACCTCGGACATCCGGGGTCACCCATCGCAGGAGGACACCCTCCCTGCCGCCGGCGCCCCGGCGCTCACCCGCCCACCGCCGCGCGCGCGATCCCCCGGACCATCCCGCGGAACACGAGTCCGTGGAGCGGCCAGACGGAGTACCAGTAGAGGCGCCCCAGGATGCCGACGGGATCGAAGACCGCCGTCTGGCGGATGACCGACCCGCCGTCGGCGGGCTCCACCTCGAACTGCAGCCACGCGCGGCCGGGCAGCGTCATCTCGGCCGACAGGCGCAGCCGCCGGTTCGGCTCCACCTCCTCGACCCGCCAGAAGTCGACCGTGTCGCCGGGCAGCAGCCGCTCGGGGTCGCGCCGGCCGCGGCGGGCTCCGGCGCCGCCGCAGGGCAGGTCGAGAAGCCCGCGCAGCCGCCAGAGCGCATCGCCGTAGTACCAGCCCTGGCGCCCGCCGATGCGGCGGATCGGCGCGAACGCGGCCTCAGGCGGCACGGGCACCCGGGCCGTCCGCGAGTCGACCAGGCGCGAGCCGACCGACGCGCCGCCGAAGGCTCGCGGCCCGGGACCGGACGACAGGGCATCTGACCAGCGCGTCGCCGCGAACTCCCGGTCCTCGTTGACCAGCGCCCGCGCGATCGCCTCGCGCGCGCCGCGCGGCCGCACCCGGAAGAGCTCGAGCGGCCGCGGGGTCGCGCACGACGGTCTCGTTGCGCAGCCCCTCCACCAGCTCCCGCCCGACGCGGGCGTACACCGGCGTGACGAGCCCGAGCCACAGGCTCGACAGGCGGGTCGAGAGCACCGGCACCGGGATCATGGCGCGGCGCAGGCCGCGCTGACGGGCGTACTCGCGCATGAGGTCGCCGTAGGAGACGCGGTCGGCGCCGCCGATCTCCACGACCCGGCCGCCCTCGAGGTCCAGGTCCGCCGCCTCGGCGAGGTACTCGAGCACGTCCTCGATCGCGATCGGCTGGGTCAGGGTGCCGACCCAGCGCGGGGTGACCATGACCGGCAGGCGGTCCACCAGCGCGCGGACCATCTCGAACGACGTGCTCCCGGAGCCGATGACGATCGAGGCGCGCAGCTCGAGCGTCGCCACCCCCGACCCCGCCAGGACCCGCCCGACCTCCTGGCGGCTCGCCAGGTGGCCCGACAGGTCCGCGCCGTGGCCCAGCCCGCCGAGGTAGACGATCCGCCGCACCCCGGCGGCCCGCGCCGCCGCGCCGAACGCCTCCGCCCCGCGACGGTCGGCCTCGCGGTAGTCCGTGCCCGAGGCCATCGAGTGGACCAGGTAGTACGCGGTGTCGACCCCCGCGAGGGCCGCGCCGGAGCGACGCCGGCTCCTTCACGTCGCCGCGCACGACGTCGGTCGAGGGCGCGACCTGCGCGGCCAGCTGGCCGGGCCGGCGGGTCATCAGGCGCAGGCGCCGGCCGTCGCGCTCCAGGCGCGCCCGCAGCCGTCCGCCGACGTAGCCGGTCGCGCCGGTGAGGAGGATCAGGGGCGGAGCGGACGGATCCTCGGCGCCGGGCATTCCCCCCAGGCTAACCTCGCGCGGCGCGTGGATGCGGGGGATCGGGAGGCCGGGTGAGGGACGCGATGGCGGTGGCGGTGCGCGGCGCCGCGGCGGGCGCGACCGCCGCGTGCGCCTGGGCGGCGCTCGAGCCCCTGGCGGGGCGGGCCCTGCGCACGGGCGGGTTCGGCGACGTCCGCCTGCTGGGGAGGCTGGTGCCGGGGGCCGGCGAGCGCTGGCCGCTCGCGGGCGCGCTGGTCCACGCCGCCAACGGCGCGGCCTTCGGCGCGGTCTTCGCGCTCGCGGGCGGGCGGGGTCCGCGGGCCGGACTCGCCTGGGCCGGCGTCGAGGCCGTGGCGACGTGGCCGGGGATGGCCCTGATCGACCGGGTTCACCCGGACCGCCGCTCCGGGCGCTGGCCGCCCCTGGCGACGAACCCGCGCGTGATGGCCCAGGAGGCGGCCATGCACGCCCTCTTCGGGCTCGTGCTGGGGCTGCTGGTTCCCGCAGAACCACTCCCGCGGGGAGGGCGCGACTAGCCGAAGGGGGCGCGGCCCCCGGAGGGCCGTGCCCTCACAGTAGGCGGGTGGGAACAGGAGCATCTCGTAGGTTTGGCATTCGGGCGGGCGCCGCCGGCCTCGGCGCGGCGGCGCTGGCCGCCGCGGCCCTGGCGACCGCGCCGAGCGCCTCCGCCCACGGGGTGCCGGCGGCGTCGGGCATCCCCGAGGCGAAGCTGGTGAAGATCGAGACGCGGGCGCTCGGCCGCGCCCACGCCCAGGAGCACCGGCGGGCGCGCCGCGAGGCGCGCCGCCTCGCCGCCCAGCTCGGCCCGCCGCAGCCGCCGCCGCGCCGCCCGATGGCGGTCGGCCCGCCGTCGCTGGTCGGCCAGTGGTCGGGCAAGACCCACATCGACGTCACCGGGATCCACGCGATCCTGCTGCCGACCGGCAAGGTCCTCTTCTTCAACTACGGGCCCAGCGCCGAGGGCATCGCGGCGATCTGGGACCCGGCCACCGGGGCAGAGCCACCGCGTCGACCCGCCGGGCGGCGACAACCTGTGGTGCGGGGGCCAGACGCTGCTCGCCGACGGGCGGGTGCTGGTGGCGGGGGGCAACGCCCCCAAGACGAGCGAGCTCTTCAACGGCCTCGACACGATCTACACCTTCGACCCCTGGACCGAGACGTGGATGTTCCAGGGGCGGATGAGCGAGGGCCGCTGGTACCCCACCACCACGACCCTGCCCGACGGCCGGGTGCTCATCACGAGCGGGCGCGTGCGCGACGGCTCGGGGACCATCAACGAGGACGTTGACGTCTTCACCCCCAACCCCGACCCGACCAAGCGGGGCACCATCGAGACCGTCGCCAGGCGCTGGCTCAACCTGTACCCGCAGCAGCACGTCATCCGCGACGGCCGCGTGCTGGTGAGCGGGCCCACCGGCGTGGACGTCGGCATCTTCAACCCCGCCGACTGGGGCTTCAGCCCGCTCCCGCGCCGGCCCCACGGCAACCACACCAAGGGGCTCGGCGGTGCTCCTGCCCGACGGGCCCGAGCGGCTCGAGCAGGGTGATGGTGATCGGCGGCGTCGGCGAGGACGAGGTGGAGATCATCGACGCCGCCAACCTCGGCGCCGGGTGGGCGCGGCGGGCCCCGCTGCCGCAGGCGCGCCGCAACACCAACTCGGTCCTGACCCCGGACGGCGCCGTCATCACGATCGGGGGCAACCTCGAGGAGAACTACATCTCCCCCCAGAAGGAGGCGCTGCGCTACGACCCGGCCGCCGACACCTGGACGCCGCTCGCGGCCCAGGCCGAGGAGCGCGGGTACCACTCGACGGCGCTGCTCCTCCCCGACGGCCGCATCGTCTCGGCGGGCGACGACGGGCCGTCGGGCCTCGGCGGCCAGAGCGACGAGATCGAGGTCTTCTCGCCGCCCTACCTGTTCAAGGGCGCCCGGCCGCAGATCACCTCGGCCCCGAGCGCCGTGCCCTACGGGTCGTCGTTCGGCGTCGGCACGCCCGGACGCCGACGTCGCCAAGGCGGTCCTGGTGGCGCCGGGCGCGACCACCCACGCCAACGACATGCACCAGCGGCTGGTGCCGCTGGCCATGACGCGGACGGCCGGCGGCCTGCAGCTGACGGCGCCGGCGAACACGTCGATCGCGCCGCCGGGCCACTACATGCTGTTCCTGGTCGAACTCGGCGGGCGTCCCCTCGGTGGCGCGCTTCGTCCACCTGGCGCCCACGGCTCCCCCCGCGCCGCCGGACCCGCCCCCGCTGCCGCCCCCGGGCCCGGGCGGCGGGACGACCGCTCCCGGCGCGGCCGCTCCGGGCCGGGCGACGGCGCCTGGCGCTGACGCCGGGCCGGGACCGTCCTGGCTCCGCTCGCGCCGCGGTCCTACTGGCGCGAGGGCTTCGAGAACCCGATCCAGCGGCATCCCGGACGCGGCGCGGGTGCGCGCGGCCTACTCGGGCCGCCGGGCGCTGCGGCGTCGGAGCCGGCGCCGTCGTTCCCGGGCCGGCCCTGCAGGCGGGCACGTACCGCGCGATCCTCCGGGTCCGCAACGGCGGGGTGCGCCTGAGCGCGACGGCGACGGGCCGCACGATCACCCTCGCGCTGACCGCGACGCCGGGGACGCAGCGCTGGCGGCGCGTCACCGACACCGTCCGCCTCGGCACGGCGGGGCCGGTGCGGGTGCGGCTGAGGGTCGCGCGCGGAGGCGCGATCGTCGACGACCTGGTGCTGAGCCGGCAGCGGTAGGCGGCTACCAGCGCTCGGGGACGCGGGCGACGGTCGCCGGCAGCTCGACGGATCTCGCCCTTCTCTTGGGCTTCTTGATCTTCACGACGTCGGGCGCCCTGCGCTGGGGGAGCAGCTCCAGCAGGTGGGCCATGACGTTCAGGCGGGCCCGCTTCTGGTCGTTCGCGTCGACCAGGTGCCAGGGCGACTCCGTGACGCTGGTGCGCGCGAAGAGCTCGGCGATGGCCCGTGAGTAGTCGTCGTACCGGGCCGGCGCCTCGGCGTCGATCGGGCTCAGCTTCCACTGCTTGGTCGGGTCCTCGACCCGCTCCATCAGCCGGGCGAGCTGCTCCTCGCGCGCTCACCTCGAGCCAGTACTTGATCAGGACGAGGCCCGAGCGCACCAGCATGCGCTCGATCTCGGGCGCCTCGCGGAAGAACTCCTCCACCTCCTCCTCGGTGCAGAAGCCCATCACCCGCTCGACGCCGGCGCGGTTGTACCAGGACCGGTCGAACAGGACGATCTCGCCGGCCGTCGGGAGCCGCTCGAGGTAGCGCTGGAAGTACCACTGCCCGCGCTCCCGGTCGGTCGGGGTCCCGAGCGCGACGATGTGGCAGACGCGCGGGTTGAGCTTCTCCGTGATCCGCTTGATCGTGCCGCCCTTGCCCGCGGTGTCGCGGCCCTCGAAGATCACGGCGACCCGCAGGCCGTCGGCGCGCACCGCCTCCTGCAGCTGCACGAGCTCCTCCTGCATGCGCTCGAGCTCGCGCTCGTAGGTCTTCTTCGTGAGCTTCGTCGACATGCGCGCTCCTTCCCCGGGGCCCGAACCATACGAGGGGCGAGGACTCGCGCGGGGGGGAGCGAACGTCAACCCGTGAACGGCGACGGCCCATCCACGCGCGCGATCCTGCGCGTCGTCGGGGTGCTCCTCGCCGTGACGCTGGCGCTCTGGCTCATCTGGGTCTCGCGCGGAGTGCTCACGTGGGTCGCCATCGCGGCGTTCCTCGCCGTGGCGATCAACCCGCTGGTCAACCTGCTCCAGGACCGGCTGCGCCTGCGGCGCGCCCCCTCGATCCTGATCGTCTACATCCTCGTGGCGGGGCTGGCGACGGGGGCAGCGCTGCTCTTCGTGCCCCCGCTCATCGACGCCGCCCAGGAGCTCACCGACGAGGTCCCGCGCTACGCCGAGCAGCTCGAGCAATCGGACCTCGTCCAGCGCCTCGACGAGGAGTACGACCTGCTCAACCGCCTCGAGGAGGAGACGACCTCGGCCCTGGAGGGGGTCGCCGGCCCGGACACCGCGTTCGACCTCGCGCGGCGGGTGGCGAGCGGCCTCGTCGCGCTCATCAGCATCGGGGTCATCTGCTTCCTGCTGAGCCTCTACGGCCGCCGCGTGCGCGCCTGGATCATGGACACGGCCGACGACCGCCGCCGCCCGCACCTCGAGCGCGTCGCCGACCGCATCTACCGGGTGATCTCGGGCTACGTCGTGGGGATATTCCTCGTCGCCCTGACGGGCGGCGTGGCCGTCTGGATATTCCTCACGATCGTCGGCGTGCCGTTCGCGCTGCTGCTGGGCTTCTGGGCGGGGCTGTCCTCGCTGATCCCCCTCGTCGGGGCCACGATCGGCGGGATCCCGTACATCGTCGTCGCCTTCTTCCAGGGGTGGCCCATCGGGGTCGCGGCCATCGTGTTCCTGGTCGTCTACCAGCAGATCGAGAACAACGTCTTCCAGCCGGTCATCCACCGCTACACGGTCCACCTGAACCCGTTCTGGATCATCCTGGCCGTGCTCGTCGGGGCGACCGTGCTGGGCTTCATCGGGGCGCTGTTGGCGATCCCGGTCGCCGGCATCGTCCAGGTGCTCGTGCAGGAGTGGTGGTCGTGGCGGCGGGAGCGGCAGGCCGCCGCGCTGACGGCCCCGGGCGTCGAGCCGCCCGAGATCGAGCCCTAGCCCTTCCGGGGCTACCCTCCCATGCCGTGGACCCGAGAAGCGCCGAGCTGCTCGAGCTGCCGGCCGTCCGCAGGCGGCTGGCCGGGCTGACGTCGTTCGCGGGCGGCCGCGACCTGGCGCTCGAGCTCGTCCCGTCGCCCGAGCCGGAGCGCGTGGCCGCCCGCCTGGCGGAGACCGAGGAGGCGCTGCGCCTGCGCGACCTCGGGATCGGCGGTCCGGGCGGGGCGTCCGACCTGCGGCCGGCGACCGAGGCCGCGGCCCGCGACGCCGCGCTGGAGGTCGAGGCGTTGGCCGAGGTGCTCGCGACCGTCCGCGTCTGGCTCGAGGCCCGCGAGGCGGTCGCGGCCCAGGCCGAGGAGGCGCCGCGCCTGGCCGCGGCCCTCGCCGCGCCGGACGCCGGCGCCGCGCGCCGCGTCGAGGCCGCGCTCGAGCGCGCCCTCGACCCCCGCGGCGGGCTGCTCGACACGGCCTCGCCGGAGCTCGCGTCCGTGCGCCGCCGCCTCGCCTCGGCGCGGCGCGCCGCCTCGGAGCTGCTGCGGGCGCTGGCCGCGCGCCTCCGGTCCCACCTACAGGAGTCGTTCACCACCGAGCGGGGCGGCCGGCCGGTGCTGGCCGTCAAGGCGTCGTCGCGCTCGGCCGTGCCCGGGATCGTGCACGACAGCTCGGGCTCGGGCCAGACCCTGTTCATCGAGCCGATGGAGCTGGTCGAGGCCAGCAACCGGGTTCGCGAGCTCGCGGCCGAGGAGGCCGAGGAGGAGGCGCGGATCGTGCGGGCGCTGTCGCGGCTGGTGGGCGACGAGCGCGAGCCGCTCGACGACCTCACCGCCGCGCTCGCGGAGCTCGACCTGGCGCTGGCGCGGGCGGCGCTGTCGCGCGCCTGGGCCGGGTGCCGGGTCGAGCCGGCAGGCGAGGTCGAGCTGCGCGCCGCGCGCCACCCGCTGCTGGAGCCGGCCTCGGCGGTCCCGATCGACCTGCCGCTCGAGGGGGTGCGCGCGCTCGTCGTCTCGGGGCCCAACACCGGCGGCAAGACCGTGGCGCTGAAGACGCTGGGGCTGCTGGCGATGCTGCACCAGTGCGGTCTGCGCGTCCCGGCGGCGCGCGCCCGGCTGCCGGTCTTCGACCGGGTGCTCGCCGACATCGGCGACGACCAGTCGATCACAGAGAGCCTCTCGACGTTCTCGGCCCACGTGCGTCGCCTCATCGCGATCCTCGCGGCCGCGGGGCCCCGCTCGCTGGTGCTGCTCGACGAGCCGGCGGCCGGCACGGACCCCGACGAGGGCGCACGCCTCGCCGAGGCCGTGGTCGAGCGGCTCGTCGAGCAGGGCGCGCTCGTGCTCGCGACCACCCATCACCCCGAGCTGAAGGCCTGGGCGAGCGGCGCTCCACGCGCGGCCAACGCGGCGGTGGGCCTGGACGCGCGGACGCTGCGCCCCCTCTACGCCCTCCAGATCGGCGAGCCCGGCGCCTCCCACGCCCTCGGCATCGCCGAGGGGCTCGGCCTCGACCCGGGGGTCGTCGAGGCCGCGCGCGCGGCGGGGCCGCCCGAGCGGCGCGCCCTGGAGGCGCTGCTGCAGGAGGCGGCCGCGGCCCGGGCGGCGGCCGACGACGAGCGCGCCGCGGCCGCCGCGGAACGCGCCGAGACGGCCGAGGCCCGCGGCCGCGCCGAGGCCCGCGAGGCCGAGCTCGAGCGCCGCCTGGCGCGCTCCCGCGAGGCCGCGGAGGCCGCGCGCGCCGAGGCGCGCCGCGAGGCCCAGGCCGAGCTGGCCGCCGCGTCGAGGCAGCTCGCGGAGCTGCGGTCCGAGATCTCGGCCGCCCGGCGCGAGGAGGCCGCTCGTCGGTCGGCGGCGCCCGCCCCGGCCGCCTCGCGCGAGCGTGCCCGCGACCGCCGCCTCGAGGCCGCCTCGCGGGCGGCGGGCCGGGCTCGCGAGGAGCTGGCGGCGATCGCGGCGGCGCCTCCGGCCGACCGGCGGCCGGTGGCCGTGGGCGACGAGGTCGTCGACCCCGAGATGGGCTTCCGCGGGCGCGTGGTGTCCATCGACGGCGGGCGGGCCGAGGTGCAGGGCGGCGGAGCCCGGATGCGGCTGCCGCTCGCGCGCCTGGTGGCCGACCCGGCGGCCCCGGCCCCCGCGGCCGAGCCCGAGGAGCCGGCGTTCACGGCCCCGCCTCCCTCCGGCCCCGCGGCAACCCTCGAGGTTGACGTCCGGGGGCGGCGCGCGGCCGACGCGGTCGGCGCCGTGCGCGAGCGGATGGACGCGGCGGCAATGGCGGGCCTGCCGAAGGTCCGCGTGATCCACGGCCACGGCACCGGCGCGCTGCGCGCGGCCGTGCGCGAGGAGCTGGCGCGGCACCCGCTCGTGGAGCGCGCCGAGCCGGCCCCACCCGAGGAGGGCGGGGACGGGGCGACGATCGCCTACCTGGGCTGAGCCCGAGGCCGGGGCGCCTCAGTCCGGAGCGGGCAGCTCCCCGATGTTGCGGAGCACGCCGACGTCCGGCGCCATGGTGCGGAAGGCGTCGTCCTTCTGAAGGACGCCGACGGTGTAGACGGGCAGGTCCTGCATCCGGGACAGCATGGATGCGGCGTCGCGCGAGCGGGGGACGGACTTGAAGGTGGAGACGAGGATCGCGTCGTAGCCGCCGGACTTGGCCTCCTCGAGGGGCTTCGGCCAATCCGGCCTCAAGACCTCGACCTCCCAGCCGGCCTGGGTGAGGGACTCGACGGCGGCGTCCGTGCCGGGGAAGCGGACCTTCCCCTCCTTGTTCAGGACCTCGTCGGTGGGAACGGTGACGAACAGTAGCTTGGGCATGGCGGGGGAGCCTACCGATCGGCCGCGGCCCCGGCCGCGGGGCCGGCTTTCCCGCAGGGCGAGACGACCGGGGCCGACGCGCGGCAACAGCGCTCGCAACTGTCGCCACGAGGCGGATCGCCGGTGTAGATTGCGCTCGGCCGGCGGGTCCCGTGTGCTTCCCGCCCCGCAGACAAACGTCGACGAGAGCCGACCCCAGGGGGGCCAGATGCCCGTAAGCGCAGCCGAGATTCCCGACAAGTCGTTCCTCCAGACAACCGGGGACCGCCGGAGCATTCGTTACTACGACCCGGACAAGAAGGTGGAGGACTGGAAGATCGAGACGATCCTCCAGGTGGCGCGGTTCGCCTCGTGTCAGGGCAACATCAACGCCACCGAGGCGATCGTCGTCCAGAAGGAGACCTGCGACATCTGGGACGAGATCGAGGAGTGCGTCTCGGGCTTCAACGTCCAGATGATCAACCAGTGCTCGCACATGATCTTCTGGCTGACGAACCTGAACGCGTGGTACGGGCGCGCCAACGACGGCCTCTCGTCGCTCAGCCCTCTCCGGCGCCCTGACGAAGTACCACGGCTGGAACTACGAGTTCACGATGACGCAGACGGTGCCGCGGCTGATGAGCTTCCCGACCGAGCGCACCGAGATCCTGCTGCGCTACGAGACGGGGCAGGCGGTCGGCAACGCGCAACTCGCGGCCTCGGCACTGGGGCTCGGCAGCTGCCTCCTCGCCTTCGGCCGCAAGCCGGGCGGCGTGGAGAAGGCGTTCGGCCTGGCGCCGAACCTCAAGTTCACCTGGGCCAACGCCATCGGCTACCCGCTCGAGGACCCCAAGGCCGGCGGTCAGCGGCCCCGCCTCAAGTTCGACCGGCTCTTCCACAAGGACAAGTACGGCGTGCCGATGGCATCCGACCCCGGCACGGTGGAGGCGCTCAAGGCGAAGGGCCTCATCCAGGAGCAGGCCCCGCTCCCCGGCCGGATCGAGGAGATCGACAAGCTCGCCGCGCAGTTCAGCCGCGACCCGGGCGTCGTCTCCTGGCCGGAGAAGGAGGTCCGCCGCCTGATCAACGATGACGACTGGGACTTCGGTCCGAACATCAAGAAGCGGGCCGAGCAGGTCCTGGCCGAGGGCGGCCTCCCGGACTACCCCGAGGAGATGCGCGAGACGTTCACGAAGCTCATGGAGGAGCACAACATCGACGCGAGCAAGTACCTGTCGTAGCTCCTTCCGCCTGCGCGCAGGCGCGACGGCCCTCGTCCTCCCCAGGGGAGGCGGGGGCCGTTTCGCGTCGACGGGGCGGCGGGTATCTACGCTGCGCGATGAGCGCCGCACCGCGAACACGGCTCGACGAGCTGAAGGCCCGCGCCCAGCCGACCCTGGAGAGCGCCGCGCGCCGGGCCATCACGAGCGCCCGCACGATGCTCGACCGCGCCGAGGAGCGGCTGGATCGCGGGCGGGGCGGCCCTGAGCTCCCCGGGGGCCCGCTCCCGCCGGCCGGCGAGGAGGCGTCCTACCGGCGCTGGTGGTCGCTGCTCGCCGACGTCGAGGCCCGCGGCGGGCGCATGAGCGCCGACGAGTTCCGCGAGCTCGCCCAGCGCCACGACTACGACCCGCGCGGGGTGGGCGGCTTCTTCAGCGGCCCCAACTCGACGATGTCGCGCGAGGGCGACACGGTCGAGCTGACGCCGCGGGGCCGGCGCGAGGTGCAGTACTGGGCGCCGACGTTCCGCGACGCCGGCGGCGGGGGCGCGTGACCCACGGCGCCGGCGAGGCCGACGGCTTCGCCGCGCAGATCGGGCTGGAGGAGCGGTCGGTGGCCGGCGGGAGGGCCGAGGTCGCCATGACCGCGGACGAGCGCCACCTCAACCCGGCCGGGTTCGTGCACGGCGGGGCGATCGCGACGCTGGTCGATGTGGCCATGGGCAAGGCGGTCGGCTCCCTGATCGACGACGCCGAGCTGCCGGTGACCATCGAGATGAAGGTCAACTACCTCGAGCCGGGCCGCCCCGGCCTGCTCCTGGCGAGCGCCGAGGTCCGGCGCCGGGGACGCCTCTTCACCGTCGTCCAGGCCGAGGTCACCCAGTCCGAGGACGGCGAGACCCTCGCCGAGGCGATGGGGACCTTCACCAGCACGCGCTAGCCACCGGCCGCCGGACGGCGGTGCGCTACGGTCCCGGCCGCACGCGCCCGTAGCTCAGCTGGATAGAGCGGCGGCCTTCTAAGCCGCGGGTCGCAGGTTCGAGTCCTGCCGGGCGCACTCTCGAACACCCTGCACAGCGGGCTTTCGGCATCTCAGGCCGGGTCAAGATCGAGCCCCAGCTGGCCGTCATCCCACGTCTGTCCCACAGCAGATCGCCGGCCTCGCCGAGGATGTGCGCCTCGAGGGTCACCGCCGCCTGGCGCCGGGCGCCCTTGTAGAGGTGGCCGTAGCGCTTCAGCACCAGGCCGCCGCCGTCGGAGTGGCCCATCTGCTCGGCGATCACCTTCACGTGGCAGCCGGCGGCGATCATCAGCGACGCCCCGGTGTGGCGCAGGTCGTGGAGCGTGAGCTCGGGGATCCCGGCCGCCCGCGCCGCCGGCTTGAAGATGCGGGCCATGAAGTTGTTGCCGTCGTAGGGCGTCCCGGCCCGTGAGGGGAAGAGGTAGCCGCCGCCGTTCGGCAGGCGCGCGAGCTGCTGCTCGCGCAGGAGCCGCACCGCCCGCGGGCCGATGTCAACCGTGCGCCGGCCCGCGCGCGTCTTCGTGGCCACGCGCTCGCCGTCCTGGTGCTGGGCGAAGACCGACACCGAGCCGGCCTCGAGGTCGAGGTCGGCGTCGCGCAGGCCGAGGATCTCGCCGCGGCGCAGCATGGTCAGGATCGCGATCGGCACGATCCGGGCGCACGTGCTCGGGCATCCAGGACTGGAGCTCCTCCGCCTCCGCCCAGGTGAGGTAGCGCGGCTCGCGCTCCTGCGACTTGGCGATCCGCAGCCGGTAGACGCCCGGGTCCACGTTCTGCCCGCGCTCCTCGGCGTCGCGCAGGATGCGCTTGAGGGTCGCGAGGGCGATCTCGGCCCGCCGCGGCGCGCGCGCCGCGAGCCCCGCGATCAGGTCCTCGACCACGCCCGGCGGACGCGCTCGACCGGCAGGGCGTTGAGCGGCGCCAGGTATCCGAGGCACTCCTCCATGACCCGCACCGAGCGCGGCCGCGGGCGCACCCGTCCGGCCGCGCCGACCACGTAGCGCTCCAGCCAGGCGGCGGCCACGTCGCCAAAGCGCTCGGGCGCCGCCTGGTAGAGCGCCCCCGCCTGCGCGCGCCGCTCGATGTCGAGCTTGAAGGCGCGGGCGTCGCGGTGGACCGAGAAGACCCGCGAGCGCTCGCGCGAGGCGTGGTCGCGGTAGCGCACCTCGTAGCGCCGCTCGCCCTTGGCCGTGGCGTAGGCGCGGATCGAGGCCACCGGCGGCTCAGGCGCCGAGCGCATCGGGGCCGGCGACGCGCCGGCCCTCGAGCCACGCCGCCACCTCGGCCCGGTCGAACAGGCGCCGTCCCTCCACCTTGTAGGAGGGAAGCTCGCCCCGCGCCGCCAGCCGGTAGACCTTCTCGGGCTGGCAGCGCAGCACGTCGGCCAGCTCGTCGGCGGTCAGGAAGGTGGGGAGGACGTCGGCCGTGGCGATCGAAGGCTACGCATCATAAATGAGGATGTCATCTGAAACAAGGAATCCGGCTAGGCTGAGGCTGACGTGACCGCCGGAGAGCTGATCCGAAGCGCCCGCTCGCGCGCCGCCCTCGCCCAGCACGAGCTGGCCGATCGTCTCGGGGTGCCGCGCACCCAGATCGGCCGCTGGGAGAACGGCGACGTCGAGCCGGCGTTTGCGACCGTGCGCCGGGTGCTTCGCGCCTGCGGCTTCGACCTGTCGACCGCCCTTGTGCCCTATGACCCCGACTCCCCGCAGGTCACCCGTCTTGTCGAGCTGTCGCGGCTGACGCCACAAGGAGCGCCTCGACCAGGCGATGCTGCGCGGCGCCCACCGGCGCCTCGGCTACCCCTCGACCCCTACGAGGTCCTCGCCCAGCTCGACGAGCGAGGCGTCGAGTACATCCTGGTCGGCGCGCTCGCGCGCGTCCTGCAGGGCGCCGACGAGATCCCCGAGGACTTCGAGCTGGTGATCCCGAAAGGGACCCGCTGGGCAGCGGACGAGGCGATCCGAAGCTTCGCGATGTACGCCCCGCCCGGCGTTCAGCCCGGCGGTGAGGCCTGGCTCTACTGGTACCGCCTCGGTCAGATCACGATCGACGAGCTGCCGCCGGGGACCAAGGGCCACCGAGACCTGCGCAGGCGCGCCGAACGGGTCAACCTCGGCGGTAGCCTGCGCCCCTGGGTCGCGTCGCCGGGCGATCTGGTGCGGATCATGGAATCGGCCGGACGACCAGAGGACTATCGAGCAGCTCGAGGCGATGCGCCGAGTGGTGGAGCTCGACCGGTAAGCGCCCCTCCTCGCCCGCCGCGCCGCGACGCTCCCGGGCAGAGCAAGCGCGGCCCTACGAGCACGGCCGTTTCCGGCTGACGGGGCGGCCGCCGGGCCCGCCCCGCCACAGCACTCCTTCATCCCCGGTCATCCAGCTCGCGCCAGAACGCGTCGACCCGGCCGTTGAACGCGTCTGGCACCTCTTGGAAGGGCTGGTGCGCCTCGCCCTCCATCACCTCAAAGAGGGCGCCGGGGATCCGCTCGGCCACCAGGCGGCCGAGGGACGGCGGCGTGGCGATGTCCTCCGCGCCGGCGAGGACGAGGGTCGGCACGGCGATGCGGCCGAGCCGGTCGCGCGCGTCGTGCGCGTCGAACGCCTCGAGCTGGGCCACGAATGCCTCCGCGGACTGGGGATGCGGGAAGGCCAGCGCCTCGTCGATGATCGCTTCGACGGTCCCGTCGGCGTGAGCCCGGCGGGTGTAGACCCAGAGGAAGAACGCCTCGAGCATGGACCGCTCGTCGGGCGCCGTCTCGACCATCCGGCGCCAGGCTCCGAGCATGGCCCGGAAGTAGTCGTCGGCGCGGCCGTAGGTCCCCACCAGGACGAGGCTCCGGACCAGCCCGGGGTGCCGCAGGGCCAGCTCCTGGGCGATGGCGCTGCCTCCGGAGAAGCCCGCGACGTGGGCGCGCGAGACGCCCAGCGTCCGCAGCACGCCGGCGGCATCGTCGGCCATGCCCGGCACCGTGAGCGGCTCGGCGGGAAGCGGCGTGCGGCCGACCCCGCGGTTGTCGAACGCGATCAGCCGGTACCGGTCGGAGAGCCCGTCGAGCTGGGCCTGCCAGGCCTCGAGCGGGTCGCTGAGCCCGGCGATCAGGAGCACGTCGGGGCCCGTGCCCCGCTGCTCGGCGTGGAGGGTCGTGCCCTCTGTGGTGATGGTCGTGCCCATCGTCAACTCCTTCTCCAGGAAGCCCAGCACCTCGGCGGTGAAGAGCTCGGTGGCGGTGTCCATGGCGGCGTGGCGCTGGCCGGGCATGACGACGACTCGGCCGTCGGGGACGGCCGTCGCGACCGCGTCGGCCGCGACGCGGAAGCCTTGCGGGCTGTCGCCGCCCGACAGCAGCAGCGTCGGCGCGCCGACCGCGCGGAAGCGCTCCGCCTCGAAGGCGTAGCCGCGGTTCACCCGCTCCTCGCGGGGGATGGTGTGGGCCGCGCCGATACGGCCCTCCCACGCGGGCAGCGCGCGCATCAGCGCGATCTGATCCTCGGGCAGCCCGGCGACCTCGTCCAGGAACAGGCGCCAGCAGCTCCTCGCGCCGGCCGGCCGCCAGCAGCTCCTCGAGCCGGCCGACGACGTCCTCCGGCCAGCGCACGAACCCGAGCGGCGGCTCGTAGAGGACCAGCGCCCGCAGGCTGTCCGTGACGCGGGCCGCCTCGAGCGCGCACATCGCGCCGTGGGAGTGGCCGAGCAGGCTCACGTCGTCGCCGGCGTGCGCGACGACCGCGAGCAGCGTCCTCGATCTCGCGGGCGAGCGCATATCCGGCCGCGTCGCCGCTGCCGCCGCGACCGCGCCGGTCCATCGCGAGCACCGTGAAGCGCTCTTGGAGCGCGGGCAGCACGGGGCGCCAGCGCGTGTGGTCGGCGGCCGCGCCGTGCACCAGCACGAGCGGCGGGCCGTCGCCGCTGCGCCAGACCGCGATCGGCGTGCCGTCGAAGGAGACGACCCGCTCCGCCCGTGCGGCGTTCGGGGTGATGGTAGCCATGGAGGTGCTCCTTTCTCGCTGAGCTCAGGCGTGCAGGCGGTAGAGCCGGAAGAAGTCGTTCTCGACGGGCAGGACCTCGACCCCGCCGTAGCCGGCCTCGCCGGCCAGCTCGCGCACGGTGTGGGGCGCATCACCGTCCCGATGGCAGCCGAGGGCTGCTCGGCCAGCGAGGACGGGAGGCAGTGGGTGACGCTCCAGCCGTACATCGTCCGCTCGACCTCGTCCCCGGGCGCGTGGAATTCCTCGGCGACCCGCTCGTCCACGACGAGCACGGCGCCGTCGGGCGCCAGGGCGGCCCGGGCGGCGGCGAGCGCGGCGGCCGGGTCGGCCATGTCGTGCAGCGACTCCAGGATCAGGACCAGGTCGTAGGGTCCGTGATCGGCCAGCTCGCCGGCGTCCGCCTCGATGAACCGGACGCGGCCGTTGACGCCGGCCTCGCGCGCGTGGGCGCGGGCGTCGGCGATGGATGCCGGGTCGGCGTCGAGCCCGTTGACGCGGGCGCCGAGGAACGCGCGCGCGACCGCGACGCTCGCGAAGCCCTGGCCGCAGCCGACATCCGCCACGCGCGGGTGGCGCGCGGTCTCCAGGCGGGCGACGACGTCCGGCATCGCGGCGAGCCAGACGTCCGGCAGCTCCCGCGCGAACGCGGGGCGGTTGATGTGGCCCTGGCCATGGCGGAAGGCCTGGCCGTAGGCGGTGTACGGGACGCCCGCCGCCGGTGCGGTACGCTTCCGCGACGCGCGGCATCACGCCGCCGATGCCGACGATCATGTGGGCGAAGGGCGCCACGTGGGACAGGTCGTCCAGGTCGACCAGCACGCGGGCGTGGTCGCGGGCGAGGGCATAGCGCCGTTCGTCGGGAGCCGCGTCGGCGCGCTCGACCTGGATCAGGCCGGCGACGGCCTGCTGCTCGAGCCACTCGCGGGCGTACCGCGGGGCGATGCCCGCGCGGGCGCGAGCGCCGCCGGGGGTCAGCGGACCCTCCTCGGCGAGCGGGCGGTAGAGGTCGAGCTCGGCGCCGAGGTACACCGAGAAGAGCTCGAGCGCGCCGAGCGTCGCGCCGAAGAGGCGCTCGGCGAGCGCGTCGGCGCGGTCGATCGTGGTGGTCATCGCGATCCTCCTTGGCGGTGTGCATGGCGGCACGCTCGCCGGATCGCGGCCGCGGCGGTATGGGGGATGCCGCGTAGCGCGGCACCCATTCCGGAGCTCAGGCGGGGGGCGTGGCCTCGCCGGCCAGCAGCCGCACGATGCCGCTCCGGGAGGAGAGGCCGAGCTTGCCCAGGGCCCGCGAGACGTGTTTCTCGACGCGTGCGCTCGGACAGGTGGAGGCGGGCGGCGATCTGGGCGTTGGTCCGCCCCTCGGCGACCAGCAGCGCCACCTCCCGCTCGCGCGCGCTCACGGCGGCGAGGGGATCGCCGTCCCGCGCGCGCTCCGCGGCGACCGAGGCGACCCGGGGCCGGTCGCCGAGCCGCCGCAGCGCCCGTAGTGCGGTGTCCCGGTAGCCCCACGCCCCGCGCGCCTCGAGGTCCGTCGGCGGCACGGCGCAGCGCTGCGCGGGCGCCCTCGGGCTCCCCGGCCGCGGCGAGCGCCTCGCCGGCCAGGTGCGGCAGCGCGCGGCCCAGAGGGGGGCGTCGCCGTCGGTCTGCGGCCTCCGCCCCGGCCCGTGCCGCTGCGGCCGCCTCCTCGGCCCGCCCGCGCGCCAGCAGCACCGCGCCCTCGGCGAGGGCGACGACGGCGCCGGTGACGCCGGTGCGCCGCCCGCCGCACTCGGCCGGAGCGCGCGCCGGCAAAGGCCTCGGCCTCCTCGACCCGGTCAAGCGCCAGGAGCGTCCGGACCGCGACCTCGCATGTCTTCAGCCGGTCGAGGGTCCAGAGGGCCGGCTGCACCCATCCGAACATCTCGAGCGTCGCGGCGGCGGCGGGCGGGTCGCCGGCCGCCAGTTGGGCGTCCGCGACGCAGTAGCCGGCCTGGGAGTACTCGATCACGCCGATCCGCTCCCACGCGGCGCGCCCGTGGCCGAGCGCCGCCTCGACGTCGCCGCGCGCCAGCGCGATCCGGCTGAGGGCGATCGCGGTCCAGTAGGCCACCTGCACGTTGCCCGAGAGCAGCGCGCTCTCGCGCGCCTCCTCCTCGTCGGCCTCGGCGGCGTCGAGCAGGCCGCGCTCGGCGTCGATCCAGCCGCGCACGCACACGAAGGCGGGCGCGAAGAGCCCCTGCCCGCTCGCCCGCGCCACCCGCACGCCCCGCTCGGCGGCGGCGCGGGCGGGCGCGTGGCCGCCGGTGAAGACGTGGGCAACGCCCAGCCAGAAGAGCATCTGGAGCCGCTCTGCGGCGCGCCCGTCGGGCAGCGCGTCGACGAGGGCCCGGGCGCGGGCGATCTTCGCGTCGACCGCCGCGCGCGCCACGGGGTCGTCCTCGCGAAGGGCGCAGTGGGCCTCGTCCGCCGCGACCGCCGACGCCTCGGCCTCGAGCGGCGCGTCGCCCGCGGCCCGGGCGGAGGCCGCCGCCTCGCCGGCGAGCCCCTCCGCGCCGGCGTGGTCGCCGTGGACCGACCGCTCGCGCACGAGGCCCAGCGTGAGCGCCGCCGAGAGCCCCGGCGCCGCGTCGCCGAGCGCGGACCGCTCGGCCTCGAGCAACCGGCGCGCGCTCTCGGCGTTGTTCGTCCAGAGCACCTCGAGCTCGCCCACCGTCACCGCGAGCGCCACCCGCTCTGCCGACGCCTCCCGCGGCAGCATCCCGAGCACGCGCCGCAGCACGTCGCGGGCCTCGCCGGGGCGGCCCGCCGCGGCCAGCGCGAATCCCTGCCCGCTCAGCAGCGCGACGCGGCGAGCGTCGTGTCCGGCGCGTCGGGGAGCAGCCGCGCCGCCGCCTCGTACCAGGCCGCGGCCGTCGCGGGCGCGGCGGGCGCGGTCTGCTCGGCCGCCCGGGTCAGCAGCTCCACGGCGTCAAGATCGCCGGGACCCGCGGCCCGCTCCACATGGTGGGCGCGCTCGGCGGGGCTCGCGCCCCGGGCGGCCAGGGCCTCCGCGGCCCGCGCATGGGCGGCGATCCGCCACCCGCCGCCGGCGCTCTCGTACACGGCCCTGCGCACCAGGGGGTGCCGGAACCGGAACCATCGCGGGCGGCCGGCGGGCCGCACGAGGTCGGCCGCCAGCAGGGCGTCGAGCGTCGCGAGCGCGGCCTCCTCGCCCATGCCGGCGGCGGAGGCGGCCGCGGCGACGTCGAACGGGTCCCCGGCGACCGCCGCGCCCTGGGCCAGCGTCCGCGCCTCGGGCGCGAGCGCGGCGACCTCGCCGACCAGCGCCGTCGCCACGCGGCGGGGCACCCGGGCGCCCACCGACGCGGCCGATCCCCCCGCGTGCCCGCCCGCGCCGCTCAGCGCCTCTAGGTAGAAGGGGTTACCGCCGCTTTCCTCGTACAGGCGGGCGCGCGTCGCCCGCCCGAGGCCGGGCGGAAGCAGGGCGCCGGCGGCCTCCGCCGTGAGCGCACCGAGCTCGAGCGCCCGCGCCTCGCCACGGCGGCCGGCTTCCTCGAGCGCGTCCTCCAGGGCGGGCGCGCGGCCGGTCCGCGCGGCGAGGCCCATCAGCACGCCGCCGCGCGGACTCCGGTGGAGCAGGAGCGCGATGACGTCCGCCGACGCCGGGTCGGCCCAGTGGACGTCATCGAGCAGCAGGGTCAGGGGGCGGTCGGCGGCCCAGCGCTCGAGCAGCGCCCGCGCCGCGCGCACCACCCGGTGGCGCTCCACGGTCGCCGCGGGCGCCGTGCCCGTCGCGCGACCCACCTCCGGCAGCGCCACCGCGAGATCCGCAAGCTGCTCCTCCGCAAGGCCAGCGAGCCCTCCGACGCTGACCTGATCGATGCGCCTTCCAAGGGCGTCCGTCCAGAGCGCGAAGGGCACGTCGCGCTCCAGCTCCGCGGCGCGGCCCGCCAGCACGAGATGTCCGCGTCCCTCCGCCCGGCGCCCGAGCTCTGCGAGCAGGCGCGACTTGCCGATGCCGGGTTCGCCGAGGATCCCGAGTGCGCTGGACACCCCGGCGTCGGCGTCCGCGAGCGCCCGATCGAGCGCGGCGAGCTCCGCCTCGCGTCCAACCAGCGGCCGCACGCCCGTGCTCATCCCGCGACGCTACCGGGCGCATTCGCCGCCGAGCAACCGCGCTCACATGACGTGACTTCATCGACCGTACGAGTGGTCTCAGGACTACCGAAGCCGGTCGAGGTACTGTCGCGGACTGATCACGTGCGGCGGGGCTGGGAGGACGAGCAGGTCATTGTCACCCAAGACGAGCGCAGCTTCGAAACGCATGGCGAGCGCAACGAGGTAGAAGTGGAAGTCCTTGTGCGGCTCCTTCGGCGACCTCGCGGTACATGTCCTTGACACGCGTCTCGAGGTCGCTGGTGTTCAGCCGCTGGGTGGTCGACATGGTGACGCTCCTCATTGTTGGGGGGACTGCTGCGGACGAGTTGGGCCGCGGTGCCGGGGGGCCGACCGCGGCCGACAGGACATCGGCGGGCACCGCGCCCGCGAGCTCGTCGCGCCCTGACGGCCTCGGCAAGAACTACGGTCGAGATCTGCCACGGTCTACGCCCTCCCCGACTGGGCCGCGGGGCGAGGGGTGACGCGGGCGGTCCAGGCGGTCCCCGCGACCCACACGCCGCTCGCGCCGGTGAGGACCGCGACGATGAGGATCGCGGGGCCAAAACCCAGGGCGTCTGCGGCGACGCCGGCGAGCAGCGCGCCCACGACGAGGCCGGCGTCGCGCCAGAAGCGGTAGACGCCCACGACCGGGGCGCGCTCGGCCGGCGTCACCGCATCGGAGACGGCGGCGATGAGGGTGGGGTAGACCATCGCCGTCCCGAGCCCGAGCAGGACGGCGGCCGCGATCGCGGGCCCGACCGCCCCGCCGCCGGCGGCGAGCAGGCCGAGGGCCGCCGCCTGGATCAGCATCCCGGCGACGATCAGCGGCTTGCGCCCAATGTGATCCGAGAGCCACCCGGTGGCGACCTGCCCCGCCCCCCAGACCGCCGGATAGAGCGCGGCAACCAGGCCGATCTCGCCGAGGCTGGCGTCGTTGGCGGCCAGATAGAGGGGCACCAGCCCCCAGGCCAGCGCGTCGTTGAGGTTGTTCACCAGGCCGGCCTGCGAGCAGGCGCGCAGCACCGGGCTGCGCAGGCTCGCCTCGGCGAAGGCGCGGCGCAGCGGCAGGGGCCGCGCGACGCCGTGGTCGCGCTGCTCGAGGGCGACGTGGCCGGCGGTGTCGCGGACGAAGAGCACCGAGACGGTAAGGCCCGCCGCCGCGATCAGGGCCGCCCCGACCCAGACGACCTCGCGCGGCGCGTAGCTTGCGGCCAGCGCCCCGGTGCGAGCGCGGCCGCCGCCACGCCCAGGTAGCCGGCCGACTCGTTGAGCCCGAGCGCCAGGCCCCGGCGGCGAGGGCCGACGAGATCGATCTTCATCACCACGGTCATGGACCAGGCGAGGCCCTGGTTGATGCCGAGCAGGACGTTGGCGGCGACGATCCAGCCCCAGCTCGGGGCGAGGGCGATCATCGCCGGCACCGGCAGGGCAAAGGCCCACCCCGCGATCAGCAGCCGACGGCGCCCGGCGCGCTCGGCGAGGCCCCCGGCGCCCAGGTTGGTCAGCGCCTTGGCGGCGCCGAAGGCGACCACGAACGCGAGCACCGCCGCCCGCGAGGCGAGGCCGAAGTCCTCCTCGCCGATCAGCGGCAAGACGCTTCGCTCGAGGCCGACCATCGCGCCGACGAGGACGTTGAGGCCGACCAGCAGCGCGAACTGGCCCGCGTTCTCGCGGAGGCCCAGCCGCACCGCCCCGCTCATGCGGGCGCGCCCACGCTCCCGGACCGGTTGGCGGCCACGATCGCCTCCTGTCCCGCGGGCGCCGGCGGGAGGTCGGCGAGCAGGGCGGCCGCGAAGGCATCGGCGTCGGCGTGCGCCAGTGCGGCGTTGTGGCGCCGCTCGAAGCCGATCGTCGAGAAGGGGTTCCCGGACAGCGCCCGCCCGCAGACCGAGCCGCCGAAGTGGCTCGGGTAGACCGACACGCCGTCGGGCAGCTCCATCAGGCGCGCCACGGAGGCGTGGAGGAGCCGGGCCATTCCGACCGGGTCGCCGTGCGCGTGGAGGTCCGGCCGCCCGACGTCGCCGACGAGCAGCGCGTCGCCGGTGAAGACGAGCCACGGCTCCTCGGTGCCCCGCCGGCGGTCGCCCACGACGTACGCCGCGTGTGCCGACGCGTGACCGGGCGTCGAGAGGGCCCTGACGAGGGTGTTGCCCAGGTCGACGGCGTCGCCGTCGGCCAGCGCGTGATGGGGAAAGTCGACCCCGGCGCCGGCCGGCAGGTGGGCGCTCGCCCCGGTGGCCGCCACCAGAGCCGCCATCCCCGAGAGGTGGTCGGCCTGCACGTGCGTCTCGAGGACCGCGACGATCGGCACGCCGATGCGCTCGGCGGCGGCCAGGTACTCGTCGACCAGCTCGACGTGGGGATCGACGACCGCCAGGCGCCGACCGCTCGGGCACCCGAACAGGTAGCTGGCGCAGGCCGTCGGCTCGTAGAGGAACGGTCGCAGGATCATCGTGATGTCCTCCTTCGGGCTCGCTGGCCCTGGGGTTCATCGCCTTCGGGCCCGACCGGAAGGCCGGCCAGGCGCCACTCCGGCCAGCCGTCCTCGAGCCTGCGGGCGTTGCGGCCGGCGGCGCGCAGGCGACGCACGGCCTCATGCGCGAAGACGCAGTAGGGGCCACGGCAGTAGGCGACCACATCGGCGTCGTCGGGGATCTCGTCCAAGCGAGCCTCGAGCTCGTCGATCGGCAACGATCGCGCGCCCTGGATGTGGCCGGCCGTGAACTCGACTCGGGGCCGCACGTCGAGGACCACGACCTCGCCGGCCTCAAGGCGCCCGGCGAGCTCGGTGCGCCCGATGGCCTCCACCTCGTCGCCGAGGTAGTCGCGGGCGGCGCGCTCGACGTCCCCGACCCGCGCCGCGGCGACCTCGCGGACGGCGACCCAGAGGCGCAGAACCTCGTCGCCGGCGAGCCTGTAGAAGACGCGTGTGCTCTCACGTCGTGTCTGGACCAGGCCCGCTCGGCGCAGGATCTGCAGGTGCTGGGAGGCGTTCGCGACCGACAGCCCGGCGGCGTCGGCAAGATGCTCCACCGATCGCTCGCCCTGGGCCAGGACATCGAGAATCAGGAGCCGGGGACCGCCGGCAAGTGCGCGCCCGACCTCCGCCAGCCGGTCGAAGAGCTCGTGCTTGGCGACGTCGCCCACGTTTGGTACTCAAGCATTCTCTTGATCGATAGTCAATACGCCAGCCGGGCCCCGGCGGTCTTCGGGGGGGCGAGAGCAGTTGGCCACGCCCTCGATGGCGAGGACTCAGACGACCTGACGTGACCGTGACTCAGCCGGCCGGCGAGGTGGCGGCTCGGATGCCTCCACCGGGAGGCCCGATCGGCGCCACTCCGGAAAGCCGTCCTCGAGCCGGATGGCGCGGACGCCGCCGGCCCGGAGGGCCCGCACCGCCTCGCCGGCGAAGGCGCAGCAGCTGCCCCGGCAGTAGGCCACCACGTCTGCGTCGCGAGGAACCCGTCGCACCTCCTCGAAGAGCCGCTCCGGCTCGACGGACACGGCACTTGGGATGTGTCCGGCCTCGTACTCCGCCCGGGGGCGCACGTCGAGCACCGTGACTGTCCCCTGATCGAGGCGGCTCACGAGCTCCTCCCGCGTGAGGGTGGCGATGTCCTCGTGCGGGCCGAGGTAGGCCTCGGCGAAGCCGTCGAAGCCCGCCACATGACGGGCGGCGACACCCCGCGCGGCCGCCCACAGCTCGCCGACCCGATCGCTGGTCAGCCGGTAGTGGACGCGGGTGCCGTCGCGCCGGCCGGCGACGAGCCCGGCGCGCGCCAGCACCTGGAGGTGGTGGGAGGTGTTGGCCACGCTCTGTTCGATCTCCGCCGCCAGCTCATCGACGGTCCGTGACCCCTGGGCCAGTACGTTGACCAGCTCGGCTCGCCGGCCGCTGCCGAGCGCCTTGGCGACGACGGCGAGCTGATCGAACAGGGCGTTCTTGGCGGCGCGGTCCCCCATGTCGTCGTCCCTCCTCCGGGCTCGCATTTCTCGGCACCAGTGCCGGGACCTTAGCGGGACATGCCTCTGTTCACTATATCAAATGATCACTTGACTTCTTGACGATGAGGGTGCACACTGCCCGCGCGGTCACCTACCTGGGAGCACTCATGCAGACCTCAGCGAACCCCGTGAGCCCCGACGCCGGGGAAGGTCAGGCCCTCGTCGATCCCGAGGCGCTCCGGGAGGAGGTGCGCCTCAAGTACGCGCAGCTCGCCACCGACCCGGATCGCGCCTTTCACTTCCACACCGGCCGTCCGCTCGCCGCCAAGCTCGGCTACCCCGCCCTGGTTCGACGCGTTGCCCGACTCGGCCGTGGCCAGCTTCGCCGGCGTTGACAACCCCTTCGCGGCCGGGCGGATGCCGGTGGGGGGCCGCGTCCTCGACCTCGGCTCCGGCGGGGGCCTCGACTGCTTCGTCGCGGCCGAGATGGTCGGCCCGACGGGGCAGGTGATCGGCGTCGACATGACCCCCGAGATGCTCGAGCGGTCCCGGCGCGAAGCGGCGCGGCTCGGGCTGCGCAACGTGGAGTTCCGCGCCGGCATCCTCGAGCAGCTCCCCGTCCCAGACGGCTGGGCGGACGTCGTGATCAGCAACGGCGTCCTGAACCTGGTGGCGGACAAGGTGCGGGTGCTCCGCGAGGCGTTGCGCGCCCTGCGGCCCGGCGGCGTGATCCAGTTCGCCGACATCGCCGTCGGCAGGAGCGTCTCCGACGCGGCCCGCTGCGACATCGAGCTCTGGACCGACTGCATCGCGGGCGGCCTTTCGGTTCGACGGGTGGGCAGAGGCGATCGTCGCCGCCGGCTTCGGATCCGTCTCCGTCGGCTTTCCCACCGACAGCTTCGGCGGCGCCCCGGGCGAATCCAGGGCGCGGGCCTACCGGGTCTTCGGCCACACCTTCCGCGCGGTCAAGCCGTGACCGCGCCCGCTAAGACCCTCGACGCACCAGGGCTGGCCTGCGTGGATCTCACGCCGCTCATCGCGGCGACCATGCGCGGCCTTCGACCGGGCGACGTGCTTGAGGTGCGCACCGATGATCCGGCCGCGCGCCTCGGCGTACCCGCCTGGTGCCGGCTCACCCGCAACCCGCTCCTCGGAGCGGCCCACCATGGCCCGGCGCCGTCCGACCCCTCGGGGCACCGGACCACCTTCCACATCGCAAAGAGAGAGAGCCGATCATGAGCACCGCCGACCCCACCGTCACACCCGAGATCCTCATCCAGGGCACCCACGGAGCAGACGACCCCGAGAAGGCAACGCTGCCCTTCATCGTGGGCAACGTCGCCGCCACCGCCGACCGGGACACCGTCGTCTTCCTGACCTCGGAGGCCGTCCGCCTGGCGACCCGCGGATACGCGGACGACGTCGTGTTCGCCAGCCACCCACCGGCGGCGACAGTCCTGTCCGACTTCGTCGCCAACGGGGGCCGCGTCTGGGCCTGCGGGGCGTGCACCGGCCCGCGCGGGATCACCTCCGACGACCTGGTCGATGGCGTCACGATCGTGACCGCCGCCAACCTCGCCGAGGCGCTCGCCGACGGTGCCCGGTCCGTCGCGTTCTGATGGGGCTCCGGGAGATCGAGGGCACGGTGCGGACGACGAGCCGCCCCAGCGCCGGGTCGGCAGCACCATCCGTGGCCAGGGACCGCCTCGTGTTCGACCCGTCCTGGCTCGGGGACGTCCCCCCGCCCGCCCGGCCACTCCTGATCTTCGACGGCCGCTGCCCGTTCTGCCGGGCGGCCGCCCGGCTCGTCGCGAGGGTCGATCACGGCGGGCGCCTCGCGCTGCTGAGCTGGGACGACGATGCGGCTGCGCCCTATGCCGCGCGGATCCCGGAGCACGAGTTCTGGGCGTCGTGGCAACTCATCGAGCCCACCGGCCTGAGGATGATGCACGGCCCGGCGGCCATCCGCCTCATCGAGCACATGCCCGCGACGCGTTGGCTGGGCTGGACCCTGCGCACCCTGCGGCTCACGCCGCTCGTCACCGCGGTCAACCGACTCCTCGGCCGGATCCGAAGGCCGCTCAGTCGATTCCTCCCGAACCCCCGGGTGCCGCGCCGCTGGCCGTAGCAGCAGTCTCGCGGACGATCGTCCGTGGGCCCCGCCCGGCGTGGAGCGCGACGGCGACGCCTGGATCTACTGGTATCGCCTCGGGCAGATCAAGGCGAGGGAGGTGCCCGAGGGCACCAGGGGCTACCGCGACCTGCGCCGGCGGGCCGAGCGGTTCCACCTCGGAGGCGGCCTCCGGCCCTGGGTCGCCGCGCCGCGGGACCTGGTTCGCATGATGGAGGCGCTCGATCGGCTCGAGGAGGCCGAGCAGCTCGAGGCGATGCGCCGGGTAGTCGAGTTGGATCGCGCCTGGCCGCGTTAAGAGGCCCCGGGAAGAGGGGTCCGGCCAAGGCCTGGCGCGATCGTCAGGGGGCGAAGATCACCGCGCGTCCCTCCGGGGATTTGAACATCTGGCCTCCCGAGTGAGCGACGCCCGGCACCGTGACCAGGCTGTGGACGTTGGCCGGGTGGTACTTGTCCATGAACTTCATGAAGATCTGTCCGCGGCGCAGCCGGTTGCGGCCCTGGTAGTCGGCCTCACAGGTCTTGTCGAGGTCGCTGTCGCGTTTGTTGTCGTCCTCGCCGAGCAGGTAGGTCACCCTCCGCCCAGAGTAATCCTGGCGAACCTGGCTCTGGCTTCGGCCGGCGACGTAGCGTTTGCGCTCGTCCAGGCCGTAGCCGTAGTCGTCCCACCCCCGGCAGAGCAGGCGCTGGTCCTCCCGCAGCCCGCGGAACTTGCCGTTGATCCGGCGCTTGCCGTTCAAGTAGACATACGAGGAGGGGTTTGCGACGACGTAGCGCAGCTTCGGCCCCTGAACGGTCAACGCCGCCTTGCTGAATGCGGCATAGCGTTGCGCGAACTGGCCACCGGCGGAGTGGCCCGCGATCACCATCTCCTTGAGGTTCGGGAAGTTGGACGTGTTCGCGAGCATCGCGACGAACTCGTCGTACACCTCGAACGAGCTTCGCCTTGCCAACCCGAAGCCGCTGGACGAGCGCTCGCCCCACTTCCATTCACCCCACCTGAGCTGGCTGGACGGCGCGTTCGAGCCCTTCTGGAAATAGGGCGCGATGATGATCGTCTTCGTGGTGGCGCCCGAGGTCCCGGCCGCTGAGCGCATCGAGTCGAAGTAGCTCTGGACGCTCCTGCCTTTGCCGTGCTGGACGATCACCGCTCGCGTGACCTGGGGCTGAGGATCGCCGATGACGAGGTTTTGGCAGTACGGCATCCGCGCTCCGTCCGAGAGCGCGACCGTGACGACGCAGTCCGGCACGTCCGGGCCACCGTCGCCGGCGAGGGTCAGGGAGATGTTGTCGGCGTAGCCGTCGTTGAAGGTTCCCTCGGTGCGCCGTGCGGTGATCGTCACCACGATCGTGCGGGTCCCCGGCGGCACCTTCGCGGTCGCGGCGCGAGACATGAGCGAAGTCACTCCGTCGCGCTCGGTGGGCGAGACCGGCCCAACGGTGATCGAGCCGAGAGCGGCGCCCCCGGTGCCGAGCATCTGGGCGACGACCCCGGCATTGTCGCTCTGAGACCTGTAGCCGCCGAGCAGGGCGGTGAGCGTCGCCTTCGCGACGTTTGCGTCGATCTCCGCCGCTGCCGAGGAGACATCGATCGTCTGGGTCGCGGTCGCCTCCGCGACGTTGAGGCCGCCGGCGAACAAGTTGACCCCGGCCCGCAGCTGCGCGGCATGGGCGATCGAAGGGAACCCTTCTGTGCCATACCGGATCGCGGTCAATCCGGCGCTCGCCGTCCACCCGCTCGGCACTGTGGCGACATTCGGGTCGATCGTGCCGGCGGAGGCCTCGGCGCCGGGGTTGGCGACGAGGTTGCCGGTGGGAATGGCCCCCTGCGCGTGCGCAGGCAAAGACGCGAATGCGACTGCGAGCGCAGCGCACCACCCGAGTCGCCAGTGAGGTCCCGTCGCCACGATCACCTCCCAAGTCTGCCTGGTCAACCTGCCCAACTGTATCCGCCCTCCGGTGGAGGCGGTTGGGTCAAAACTACGCATTTGCAGCCGGATTAACTCCCTGAGTTACGTTCAGCAGCTCGATCGACACCAGCCGCCCATCGGCGTCGTAGTCGAGCGTGCGGTCGCGGTCGAGGCGCACCACACGCGCCGAGGCGCCCACTCCGAAGCCCGGGAAGTCGATCGCGAGGGCATCGGCGGCGGGGTCATGGTGAGCGCGAGAGAGGCGCTGGCCAAGCTGCGCAGCCAGGTGCGACCGCGCGACGTGGAGGCGCTCGAGGCCGAGGCGCGCGAGGAGGAGCGGGTCGAGTCGTACGTCGCCGGGCTGCGTGCCGAGCGTCAGGGCGCCGAGCTCGACCTGGCCCGGCTGCGCGCCATGCGCCCCGATTCGAGGGTGGCGAGGGCCGGGGACCGGCTGGACCGCCAGCCGCCGACCGCAGCCGAGCGGGTGGTCGCGGCCGAGCGGCGCCTGGCCGACATCGACGCCGAGGTCGTCCGAGTCGAGGGGCAGTAGCGCATGGGCGCCGGTCCGATCTGCGGCGCCTTGGGGCTGGGCGGCGAGGGCCACTCCTCTCTCGCCGTCCGGCTTGGCTGAGGTGAGCGCCCGCACCGCGGCGTGGGTCTGGTGCATCACCTCCTCGTGGTGGTCGCGGTCGTCGCGGCGGTCGTGACGCGGTGTGACTAGGGGGGACATCGGTGACCGGGGGGTTCCGCATGGAGGGGTCGCCCCTCCCCGCGAGAAAAAGCCGTACCCGCTGAGCGAGAAGGTGACGGTTGTCTAGGCGGCCACCCCGTGGTCAATCGTGTGGTGCACTGGAAGTATCTCGGGCGCTCCCCCCTCAAAGCCTTCGGCGCCCAACGCCTCCTTGAACCTCGCTGCGAAGGCATCGTATGCCTCGCGGTTCTCCCACACGGAGACGGTGAAGAAGTCGTCGCCTTCGCCCACACCGGCGTGGAACAGAAGGCCCTTAGGGTCCGGCATGGGCGACCCGTCGGCCCAGCTAGCTTTGTAATCCTCAGCGCTCAACGCCGGCGGGCGGTAGACGACTGCGATCGGCATGGCGACCTCCTCGTTGCGCCGACCGTACCTAGGCGACGTGGATGGCCGCAACTCCTGGTGCCGCCCCTGCCGGAACGCCTGGCGCGACTGGCGCGACTGGCGCCGGGGGCGTCGGCTAATGGAGGACGTCTACTAGGCGCTCGCCCTCACGTGTCTCCTGGCGAGGCGGCGCCGGCACCGCCATGGACCGACGCCGCTCGCAACCTCTCCGAATGGGCGGGACGCGATGGCCGGGCCGCCCATCTCCTTGGAAACGTACCTCGCTGGCGTGACCGGCGCCATCCCGGGCACCCTGCCGCACTGAGACGGGCTCAGGCCGGGGGACCGGGTCGGTAGGCTCAAGGCCCCGCGACGAAGGAAGCCGTTCCATGGCCGAGCTCAGCCGCGAGGAGGTCTGCGCAGCGATCAGGCTCCGGGTGAATGTGGGCGCGCTCCCCAAGCTGGAGGGCGACGTCTTCCGCGTGTACGACCGCGTCTGTCAGGGGCAGGGGCGGCTTGAAGACGTGGTCACGGTCTTCCCGGGCATGACGATGGATGCGGTCCGAGCGGCCTGGGACACGCTCCACGTCTGGGCGGAGGAGGATCTTGACTCGGAAGGGCGCGCGGACTGCTAGGCCGGCCGCGGCGGCCGACGAAGAGCATCGAGGGCGCGGTCGACGAGTTGGCGCTGCTCGGCAGTCAATCGCCCGAGCCGGCGCCAGGCTTCGGCGGCGTTGATGTCCGGCAGGTCGCGCCCCATCCGGGCGAGCTCGCGCAGGGCCTCGTCCTCGGACCAGCGGTCGAGGCGCGGCGTGGTCGTACGCGCCCCTAACCCGGAAGGATGCCGCGGCGCGCCTCCTGGACGGCCAGGCGCTCGGACCCAAGGCGTCGGCGTTCGGCCTCCAGGCGCTCGAAGGCCCGGAGCGCCAGGTCCCGGTCGAGGGGAGGCGCAAAGAGCCGTCGAGCGCCTGGCGGACCGGGTCGGCGGGGATCGACCTCGGCAGGCGGGAGGCGCGATGCCAAGCGAGGACGTCGGCGGCGGCAAGGAGCCAGCGGCGTCGGCCGTCGCCACCAGGCGGGCCCACCCGCATCACCGTCGTGAAGACGGCGCCCCGGCTCGCCCGGGTGGGCACGAGGGTGCCGTTCGAGCTGACCGTGACCAACGTGGGGTCGGTCGCCGCGCGGCAGGTGCTCATGACCGACGTGCCGTCGGCCACCCTCAGTCTGACCGGGCTCCGGTCCGGCGGCCCGCGGGCGCGCCGTGTTCAGGGGAACGCCCCGCACAACCAGAGCAGAACGGGCCTCGATGATCGCCTCGGCCCTCGGCCCTCGGCCCGCGGCCGACCCGGCCGGCCGGGGCTGAGCACCGCCGGGCCCTCGCGGAGCTTCGCGAGGCGTGCGTCGAGCTCGAGCGGGCCGACCCCGCCTATCGCTCGCCCCTGCGCCCCAGGGAGCATGAGCACGGACGGGAGTACGGCCCCCCCGCGCCCGGGCTCGGCCGCGATGAGGTGCGGGGGCCCGAGCGCCATCAGGGCGCGAGCCTGCCTCGGGCGCTAACGGACCCGGCGCCCGACTCGGAGGGCCGACGAGGACGAGGAGCGATCCGAGGCCGCGACCGTCGTGATGAGGCCGAACATTTCGGAGCACGCCAGGGTCGGTGCGCCGACCGGTGCCGCAGGGCCAGCGCCTGTTCGGCTCGGCGACCGCCCGGTCGGCCATCGCCCGCTCCGGTGATCCCGGCGGGAGCGACCTCTCGTCGTCGCCCACCATCGGAACGACGCCGTTCGGCCACCGATCGGTGTGGCTGATGCGCCCGAAACCCATGCCGCCCCCTCAGCGGCTCATCAGCGGGGATCGGGAGAGCCCCTCCCGCCCTCTTGCGCCCGGCGACCGGCCGGGAGTACGGTCGCCACCTCCGGAGTCTCAGGGGCATCCACCGGGACCGGGGTGTGCGATGAGGCGCACGGCGTTGGTGGTCGGGCTCGCGGCGGCGGCGCTGGCGCTGCCGTCGGGCGCGATGGGCGCGGTGACCGTCTCGCTCTCGAACGGGACGCTCACGATCGCCGGCTCGGCCGCCGACGAGGACATCGCGATCGGCTCGGCCGGCAGCAACGAGCTCGGGCCGACCACCGACGTGAGCGGCGGCGGCGACGACATGGTGGCCGGCGAGGGCTGCCAGGGCTTCGGCCAGACCCCCGGGCCGCCCAACGACAACAGCGTCTTCTGCCCGACCAACAACATCCAGCGCATCTCGGTCACGCTCGGCGATGGCGACGACTCGTTCAGGGCGACGGACACGCTGCCCATGACCGTCGACGGCGGGCCGGGCGACGACGAGATCGACACGGGCCGCGGCCCCGACGTGGTCCTCGGCGGCCCCGGCGAGGACGAGATCGACATCGACGTCAACGTGACCGCCGGCACGAGCAGCGAGATCGACGGCGGCGACGACGACGACGAGCTCCTGATCGGCCGCGACGCCAGGGCGTCGCTGGTGCGCGGCGGCGGCGGGACCGACACCGCCAGCTACCGCTTCGGCGCGGGCGCCAAGACCGTGAGCCTCGACAACGTCGCCAATGACGGCGCCAGCGGCGAGGGCGACGATGTGGGCTCCGACGTCGAGATCGTGATCGGGACAGGCTCGAACGACACGCTCATCGGCAGCGGCGGCCCGAACACCCTCGACGGCGCCGGCGGGACCGACCGCCTCGAGGGCCTGGGCGGCCCCGACACCCTGATCGGCGGCCCGGGGACCAACGACGCCACCTTCGGCGGCGAGGGCAACGACGCGATCATGCTGCGCGACGGGCTCGTAGACGCCTGCCCGAGCGGTGGCGCCGGGACCAACACCTTCGACCTCGACCTGGCCGACCAGGGCACCTTCATCGCCGGTCGGCTCGTGCTGCCGCGCTGCATCTCCCAGCGGATCGTGGGCCTCCCCACGGACTTCATCGCGATCGGAGCGGTCGATGAGGGACCAAACGTCAGGATGACCATCCCCTCACCCGCCGTGCGGCGTGACGGCGTGCGGGTGCGGCTCGCGTGTCCCACGGTGCTCCGCAAGCCCTGCGCCGGGCGGCTGCGGGTCTTCACCTTCCGCGGTCGGCGGGTGCTCGCGAGCACGTCCTATTCGGTGCGCCCGGGCCGCGCGACGACCGTCGTCCTGCCGCTCAGCGCGACGGCGCGCCAGGCCGCCCTCGGGGCGGGCGCGCTCCGCGTCGTCTCGGTGGAGAAGGGCCGCTCGAAGCTCGGGCCCAAGACGACCATTCGCTTCGCCCGGTCCAGGGGATCGTGAGAGGTGCCCGCGCTCGCGGGCCGGACGGCTCTGGTCGTCGCCGCGGCCATCGGCATCGTCGCCGTCTCGGCCGGGTCGGCGCTCGGCGTGGCCAGCGTCGGCCTCGGGCCCACCGGGAACCTCGCCGTCGCTGTCAACCCGGGCGCCGGCGAGAGCGACGACCACCATCTCCTCCTGCAGGCGTTCGTCGACGAGAGTAGAGACGGCTTCGTCGTGAGGCAGCCGTTCGAGGCCCCCTTCGGCTCGCCGACGATCACGACGGTCGACTCCGAGGACTGCGCGCGCAACGCGCTCAATCAGTTGCCCTTCAACGACGTGGTCTGCAGCGGGGCGCGCGCCTCCGCGAGCGTAACCACGCGCGGTGGAGACGACCAGGTGACCATCAGGGATGACCCCACCCTGGCTCTGGCCTGCGTCCCCAGCCCGGTTCGACGCGAACAACGTGCCCGTGCCGCCGCCGGCGTTGCGTGCGACCCTCGATCTGGGGGAGGGCGCGGACACGCTCCGGATGGAGGGGGCGCTCATCTGCCCGCCGGGCTCGGCCGCTCCAGGCCAGTCGCGGTGGAGCGTCGAAGGCGGTGGCGGAGGCGGGGACGACGATCTCGACGGCGGCGAACTGAACGACACGCTGGGGGGAGGGCCGGGGCTCGACACTCTGAACGGCGGCCGCGGAGAGGACGACCTGCGCGGCGACGCCGACGCCGACACGCTCGAGGGCGCCCAGGGGAACGACACCCTCCGCGGCGGCGGCGGCAACGACACCTTCAGAGGAGGCGGGGGCGACGACCTGATGCACGGCGGGCTGGACGGCGCGGGCTCCGACACCTTCGACGGCGGACCGGGCACCGACACGGTGAACTACGCCTTCGCGGCCAGCGGCGTCTCGGTCACGATCGAGACCTCGAACAACAGCCCCGACGGCCAGCCCGGAGACGGCGACGCCGTGTTCGACAACGTCGAGAACGTGACCGGGAGCACCCACGACGACGTCCTCGTCGGGGACGCGGACGCCAACCTGCTCCTCGGCAGCCTGGGCAACGACACCGTGACCGGCGCGGGCGGCGCCGACGCGCTTCGGGGACAGGAGGGCGACGACACGCTCGACGCCCGCGACGGGATCCGCGACCAGTCTGTCAACTGCGGCCCCGGCACCGACGTCGTCACGGCCGATCTCCTCGACCAGCCGCTGTTCGTCCGCCCATTCGCCCCCAGCGGTTGCGAGTCCCGCCTCTTCTTCGCGACCGACGACGGCCCTCCGGGGCGGGTGCTCGGCGACCGGCTGCGCGTCGGGCGCGACCGCGCGGCGAGGCTCGTCCTGTCCTGCCCGCGGGGTGCGCGGGTGACCTGCCGGGGAACGCTCACGCTGCGCGCCCCGGGCCGCCGCGGTCGCGTGCTCGGCCGCAGCGCCTACTCCGTGCCGGCCGGCCGGCGCGCGCCCGTGAGGGTCTCGCTGGCGGGGGTGCCCCCGAGAACGGTCCTCGCCGAGACCCGCGAGCGCGGCCGCTCGAAGAAGGGCCCGCGCAGCTCCAGCATCCTGCTGACGGTGCGGACCGGCCGCTCGTAAGCGGCTGCGCGCGCATCGACGGCTGTCCCGTTCGCGCCTCGTGGACGCATGGGCTGCCCTGGGTCGTTGACGCGCCCCGGTGCCCGACGTAGGCTCGCCCTGCGATGGGCGCGCCGGCGAGACGATGGGTGTGCGGCGCCGCGCTGGCGGCGCTGCTGGTCTGCGCCCTCGCGCTGCCGGCCCTGGCGGCCAAGGACGACCTCGACCTCCTGTCCCGGGCGACCGGCGGCGCGGGCGCGCCGGCCGACGGCGGCTCCTTCGAGCCAGCGGTCTCGGCCGACGGGCGCCTCGTGGCCTTCGAGTCGCTGGCCGGCAACCTCTCGGCGCGAGGACGGCGACGGCTTCAACGACGTGTTCGTGCGCGACACGGCGACCCAGACCCTCATCCTCGCCAGCCGGGCGAACGGTCCGGGCGGCGCGGGCGGGGACGACGGCTCCGTCGGGGTGGCGATCTCGGCCGACGGGCGCTTCGTGGCCTTCAACTCGGGGGCCGATAACCTCTCGGGCGAGGACGTCGACGCGGTCACCGACGTCTTCGTGCGCGACCTCCAGGCGGCCACCACCACCCTGGTGAGCCGGGCGCGGCGGACCGGGGGGCGCCGGCGGCGACGACGCCTCGCTCGAGCCGGCGATCTCGGCCGACGGGCGCTTCGTCGCCTTCACGTCGAGCGCCGACAACCTCTCGGCCGACGACGACGACGCCGGCGCCGACGTCTTCGTGCGCGACCTGCAGGCCGGCACGACCGCCCTGGTCAGCCGGGAGAGCGGGCCCGGCGGCGCCGGCGGCGACGCGACTCCTCCGGCGGCCGGCGATCTCGGCCGACGGGCGCTTCGTGGCGTTCGATTCGACCGCCCACGAACCTCTCGGCCGAGGACGAGCGACGGCGACCGCGCCGACGTCTTCGTGCGCGACCTCCAGGCGAACACCACCACCCTGGTGAGCCGGGCGGGCGGGCCCGGCGGGCGCCGGCGGCGACGACATCTCCTTCGAGCGCGTCGATCTCGGCCGACGGGCGCCTGGTCGCCTTCGAGTCCCTCGCCGACAACCTGCTCGGGCGACGACGACGACGCGTTCAGCGACGTGTTCGTGCGCGACCTGCAGGCGAACACCACCACGCTGGCCAGCCGCGCGGCCGGGGCGGCGGGCGCCGCCGGCGACGACGTCTCGGCCCAGCCGGCGATCTCGGCCGACGGGCGCTTCGTCGCGTTCTCCTCGGCCGCCGACAACCTCTCGACCGAGGACGACGACGCGGTGTCCGACGTCTTCGTCCGCGACCTCCAGGCGAGCACCACCACCCTGGTGAGCCGGGCAAGCGGCCCGGGAGGCGCCGCCGGCGATGACCGCTCGCAGACGGCCGCGATCTCTGCGACCGGGCGCCACGTCGCCTTCGAGTCGCTCGCCGACAATCTCTCGGCGGAGGACGACAACTCGCTCGTCAACGTCTTCCGCCGCGACGTCCTCGGGGCGCCGCCCGCCCCGCCGCCGCCTCCTGTCGTGGCGCCCCGCGCGGCCGCCGCCGTGCGCTGCGCCGGCCAGGTGGCCACGATCGTCGGGACCGGCCGCCGCGACGTGCTGCGCGGGACCGCCCGGCGCGACGTGATCGCGGCCCTGGGCGGCAACGACGTCGTGCGCGGCCTCGGCGGAGCCGACCTGATCTGCATGGGCGCCGGCGCCGACCGCGGCGTCGGCGGCGCGGGCGCCGACCGCATCCTCGGCCAGCTCGGCGCCGACCGCCTCGAGGGCGGGCCCGGCCGCGACCGCCTCGAGGGCGGGCCCGGACGCGACCTCCTCCTGGGCGGCGCGGGGATCGACCGGCTGCTCGGCCTGGCCGGCCGCGACACCGCCCGCGGCGGCCCCGGGGCGGACGTCTGCCGGGTCGAGGCGCGGGTCGGCTGCTGAGCGGCCGAGCGGAGGGGGCTCGGTCGGGGGCGCTCGGGCAGCCTGAGGCGCTGGCAGCGCTGTGCGGAGATCGAGCCCACCTGGCACGTTCAGATGTACCGATACGCAAGCCACAGCGCGATCCACCCATTGGCGATGGCGCTGCAGAAGTTCGTCGAGCGCATCGACGAAGGAGGTGCCCACATAAGGGCCGATGGTCCTGAGACCCGCGACGACGCGAGATGGCGGCGCTGTGCTCGCGTTTCGCCGTTCTCCTCGCACGAAGGAACCGCTTGGTCAAGCGGTTCTCCCCGTCGCCATCCCCCCCTGGACCAAGAGCCCGGTGTCCTCCGTAACGTGGGCGCCGGTCCGGTGCCGGATTCGGAATGCGGGCCTCTGGGGGCCCGATCGTGATCCTGGGGAGGAGTGGTGCCTCGATCCGCCCGAGGGCGGCGGGCGGTCAGGCGGCCCGCAGGAAGCGCCGCAGCGCCTCGCGGATGATCTCCGAGGTCGTGGTTCCCTCCGCGCGAGCACGCTGCAGGAGCTCCTGGCGCAGCTCGGGATCCAGGCGCACGGACTCGACGCTCGCCGGCGAGGAGCCGAGGGCAGGACGCCCGCGCTTGGCGCGCCGCTCGATCAGCCGATCGACGTCGTAGCCGGCCTCGGCCTCGGCGGCGAGGGCCTCGACCTCCTTGTCGGTGATCGGCCGTCCGGAGCGAGTGTGGCCGTAGATGCGGTCGTCGCTCATGACCCGAGCAGCCTCCTGAACCTGGCGCGCATGGGCATCGCGTGGATCGCGAGCTGAGTGTCCTCGACGGTGATCAACACGACCACCTCAAGCAGGTTGCCGGCGCGATCCGGCCCGATGACCAGCCAGCGATCGGGGTCCTCAGCGGCGTCTTCGATGGCGAGCGCATGGTCGATGGCGTGATGGATGTCGGCGTCGGCGACACCGTGCTTTCGCGCCGACGCGTGGATTTCCACCGCCCTTAGTGTACTACGAAAACGGACCTGGCCCCGAGCGCGTTCCCCAGGCTGCGCGCCGTCGCCATGGAGCCTCTTTAGCGCCCCATCCCGAGGCTCGGCCCGTGGTCGAGGCCGTGCTCCATGCCGCGCCCCAGGGCGCGTCGAGGACCGCGCTCGTAGGCCGGCTCCGGGCGCGCCGTGTCCCAGCGCTCACGCGCGCGGGCCAGGTAGCTGAGCTCGGCGCGGGCGTCCTCCACCGCTCGCTCGACGCCGCGGCGCTCGCCGGCGGCGATGCGCCCCCCGGGCTCGGGCCCGAGGGCCCGCTGGGGGTCGCTGATGCCGTGGCGCTCGCGGTAGCCCTCGATCGCCGCCGCGCCCTGGCGCCAGCGCTCCTGGCCCCGGCCCCGCTCGGGGCGCGGTCCGAGGGCCGCGGTGAGGTAGGCGGGCGGCTCGTGCTCGAGGTCGGCAACCCGGGCCTGCGCTCGGCGGGCGATCTCGCCCTCGAGAACCTCGGCGCGCCCCGACAGGGCCGGCACCAGCTCGCGCTCCCAGCGCTCCCTGCGCTCCAAGGCCGCCCGCAGCGGCGCGAGCCTGCAGGCCACATCGGCTATCTGGGCGTGAAGCCGCTCGCGGACCTCCTCGGAGCGCTCGATCATCGCGCGTAGCTGGCGTCCCTCCTCGCGCCCCGAGCGGGTGAGACGCCGAGGGCCGAGCTGATCGAGGAGCTCCGCCTGTCGCCGCCCGTGGGCGGCCTCGCCGGCGAGCTCCTGCTCCAGGCGCCCCCACTCGTCGCGAAGGTGCGCGATCTGGGAGCGCGGGTCGGGTGGGCGGGAGCGCTCCAGGGCATCGGTGAGCGTGCGGACGGCGCGGGCCAGTTCGGGGCCCGGGCAGCCGGCGAGCGGTGCGCTCATCGCCCTCTCGGCGTGCCCGAGGACCGCGAGATCGCGCTCGAGTCGTCTCGAGGCCGGCGAGGATCTGCGGCAGGCGCTCCTGGTGCCAAAGGTGGCGTTCCGCCGCGAGCGCCATGAGGTTTTCGCGGCGCGGCTCTGTGTGGGCTTGCTCGGCGGCGAGATTCTGGGCGCGGCTGGCTGCCTCGGCCGCCGCGCGCTCGTGGCGGGCGGCCTCCTCTTGGCCGGCTCGGCCCACCATGCGAAGGCGACCAATCGCGGCCCGGGCGCGCTCGGCCTGGGCGCGCTCGGCCTCGGCGCGGGCGAGATCGGTGCCAAGGCTCTCGCGCTCCTGGTGGAGCTGGCGAAGCCGCGGTTCCGGGTCGAGCGGGCCACCCGTCGCCAGCTCGCTGAGAAGGCGGGCGTGCTCGCGGCTAAGACGCTCGTCGGCGCGGGGCCGGCTCGGGCGGCGCCTGCTCGCCCGGCCCGGCCGTTGCGAGCCGCTCCAGCGCGGGCGGCTCGGCCGCGGTGCGCGAGAGCGCGCCCGCCAGGCGGCGCGTCGTGGGCTCGGGGTCATCGCGCGCCAGCGCCGCGTCGGCCGCGAGCTCGGGTCCGACCGCGTACAGGCGCGTCTCGGCCCGGGCGCGCGAGGCCGCGACATAGCCCCACTCGGCGAGCGCCCCTTCCGCGCGCACGAGGACGAAGGCCCGCTCGACGCTCGCCCCCTGGGCGGCGTGGCCGGTGAGCGCGTAGCCGTGCTCCAGGTGCGCGGCGGCGTAGCGGGCCGGCAGCTGGCGCGCTCGTGCCGCCGTCGGGCTGCAGCGTGACGATGCCGAGCACGGGATCGACATCGCGCACCGACCCGCGCGTGCCGTTGCGCACGCCAAGCGCGGGGTCGTTCTGGCGGCAGACGACTCGGTCCCCGGGGCGGAACTCGCGATCGCCGGCCAGTAGGGCCGTCTCGCCGAGCTGGGCCGCCCGTCGCAGCAAGACCCGCGCAGCCTCGTTGAGGTCGCGCACGTCGACGCGCCGATTGGCGAGCATCACGGTCTCGCGCAGGTCGCCCGCGGCGGCCACGCACCACCAGTCGGCCAGGAGCTGCTGCTTGGCCCGGGCGGCGTCGTCTGCGACGAGGAGGCGTCCTTCGCGCGCCGCGTGGCCGAGGTAGCCCTCGGCGTCGCCCTGGCGGAGTCGGCCAAGAGCCTCGCGCTCTGCGACCTCTCGCTGGCGGTGGTTGTCCTCGAGCTGCACGGCTTCGAGGCGCTTGCAGAGGGCGCCGTACAGCCCGCCGGCCCCAACCGCAGGGAGCTGGCCCGGGTCGCCGACCAGCAGAGCCTTGCCGTGGGCGTCCTCGACCAGCGGAGCACCGGCGCGAGCACGCGCGTCTCGGCCATGCCGGCCTCGTCGATGACCAGCACACAGCCGGGCGGGAGGCCGCGCGAGTGGCGGGCATCGGCCAGCAGGGAGTGAAGGGTCTGTGCGGGGATGTCGGTGGCCCGCTCCAGCTCGTCGGCCGCGCGTCCGCTCGGTGCGGCGCCGAACACGGGGACGTTCGAGCGCGAGAGAGCGTCGCCGAGGACCTGGAGCGCGGTCGTCTTGCCCGCGCCGGCGGCCCCGATCGCGCAGACGATGCGGTCGGGTGACAGCGCTGCCTCCTCCACGAGCACCCGTTGCTCGTCGGAGAGCGACACCTGGGCGTCGTCGAGGGCGGCGGTGAGAGCGTCGCCGTTGGCGACAGGGGCGCCTGCGCCGCGTCCGTCGAGGGCGACCCGCAGCGCCTGTCGCTCGAGGTCGAGGAGGCTCTTCGTCGTGAAGCGCGCCGGCCGGCCAGCGGTCGGGTCGTCGCCGACCTGGGTGAGTTCCGGGCCGGCGTGTGATCTCCTCGATGCCGGAGAGCACATCCTCAACTGTCATGCCGTCGCGCGCGGCGCCGGCGAGCGCGCGGACGAGCTCCGGCGTCGTGACGGTCGTCTGTTGGCCGGTGAGGTCCTCGGTGTGGATGGCGGCCACCTCCCGGATGGCCTCCTCGCGCGCGAGGAGGCCTCGGAGCTCGATGGCTCCGAGGCCCATCTCCGCGGCGCGGGCGAGCCATGAGTCGCGAAGCTGGGGAAGGTCGACCGCCTCCTTGCGCTCCCGAGTGGCGAGCGCGGCGACCCGCGAGGCGGCGAAGCCCGAGGTGCCCATCGCCTCCATGTGCTCGACCAGCGACTGGCGACGGGTCGAGAAGGCGCGGATCGCCTCGGTCGGCACGCCCTCGATCTCGGCCATGCCCTTGACCGGCTCGGTCCAGCGCACGCCGAGGCTGGCCGACAGCTCGCGGCGCAGCTGGGCCTCATAGAGGTAGCCGGCGGCCAAGCGGTAGGTGCGGAGGATTGCCTCGCCGTCGAGCGCCCGCCAGGCGCCGTCGGGCGACCGAGCCAGGTTGGCGATGATCACGTGGGTGTGGAGGTGCGGGTCCTGGGCGCGGCTGGTGCGGTGGCGAAAGGCGGCCGCGACGAAGCCCTCGCCGCGCTCACGGATCGCGCCGCCGCGTCCGCGTCGCACCACGCAGGCTTCGGCTTCGAGGTAGTTGAGCGCCGCCTGCCAGCTCGCCTCGTGGGCTTCGGAGATCGCCCGACGCACATCCTCGTCGCCGGTGAGGGCGTGCAGGATGCTGACGCTCTTCGGGCAGGAGAAGACGAGGTCGTAGCCGGCGACCGGCGCGAGGGTCTTCGGCTCGTCGCGCCAGATGCCGGTCGCCTCGTCGAGGGTGCGGACCGTGATCGTGCGGTCGCGGGCCGGCGCGCGCAGGCGCTCGCCGTCTGCGGGACTCAGCCCGGAGAGGAGGACGCTGAGCGCGCCCTCCTCGACCGTGCCGACCAGTTCGATTCCCTTCGCGCCCGAGCCGACCCACAGCCCCGGAGACTCGCCACGACCGGCGTAGTAGTCGTCAAGGCCAAGAGCGACCTGCTGCTCGTAGTAGGCCTCCTGGCCGAGAGCGAGCTTGGCGACGCTCAACACGGCGAGCTCCGAAGAGCAAGATCGATCGAGCGGGACGCAGATGCACCCAGGTGCGAACAAAAGGTGCGGCTGCAACGATCGAGGGCGATTTCATCCCACGTCCATCCCACACGAGGAGCGCGGGGGGACGATTCTGGGCGCAGAGCGGCGGGCGGCGGGCGAGTAAGAAATGCCTGCTCAGACGGGAGATCGCGACGGTTGCGAGCCGACGAGCAGAGTTGCCCGGATCGATCTTCTAAGCCGCGGGTCGCAGGTTCGAGTCCTGCCGGGCGCATCGAGACCCGCACTGCCCATGGGAATCCCCTGCAAACGGGCATGCAGGGTGTGCAGGGAAGGCGCCAAATGCCGCTCGCGTGCGGTCCCCGGTGTGTCCCTGGATCGCGCTGCCCCGCAAGCAGGGCACGGCAAGCCTGGTAGCGCGGAGCCGGCGTGCGCGTCCATGATGCTGCCCCCCGAGGAGGCAGGCCCAAGATCGTTGACGCCCACTGGCACGCCAAGGAGAGCAAAGGCCGCCACGGTCTGATCGACGCCTGGGAGAAGGGCCTGGTCGTCCCCAGCCGGGAGCAGACGGCCCGGATCATCGAGGTGCTCGAGCTGGTGCCGCGCGAGGACCGCGAGCCCGATGCCCCGGTGTTCGCCGGCGTGGCCCGGGCACCCCTGCGCACCGACCTGGGGCGGGCGTGTCGGGCGACCGGCGTGCCGCGCTTCGGCCTGCATGACCTCCGTCACCGGCGCCTGTCGCTCTGGCACCGCGACGGCGTGCCGGCGGCCGAGGCCGCCAAGCGGGCCGGCCACGCGCGCTCGTCGGTGACGCTCGACACCTACTCGCACGTCCTCGTGGACGACCGCGAGGTGGACCGCCAGAGCCTTCTGTAGGGTTGACGGCCTCGGCCCCACTGCCTCGCCCGGCAGTCTGGGTCGGGAGGCTTGAGTGAGCGACGGTCGCGAGGCAGGCAAGCTGGGGCTCGTCGGGATTGCCCTCCTGGCGCTGGTCGCCAGCCCGGCGTACGCGCTCAGCGGCTCCGCACCCGGGATCGGCGGCCATCCGGCCGGCGTGCGCCTCGCCCGCCAGATCGACGCTGCCTACCGCTCGGTGCCCTGGGTGAGCACGGCCGGCACGGCGACGAGGGAGGGCTCGCGGTTCAGGGTGCGCGGCCAGCAACGGCTGCGAGGCGGCCTCGTCGTCGAGCAGCTCCTTCGGATTCTCACAGCGGACGGGAACCACCTGGTCAGCGAGCGTGTCTCGCGGGGTCGCTTCGACTTCGACCGCGACCCGCCAGCGCGGTGCTGGACGCGCACCGTGAGGGCCCGCTCGCAGTGGCTGCCGAAGCCCTTCTTCACCACTGCGGGTGATCGCTACGACGCCCCTCGCCGACACGGCCGGCGAATCGTCCTCACAGTGACCGATCGTGAGGGCGGCGAGTCGCGGTCGATCGTCAGGGCGCGCGACAGGCACGTCCTCTCCGGGGTGGGAAGGGACCCGAGCGGCATCGTGGTCAGAGTCGTCCTCACCGAACCGCGCGGGGCACCCGCGATCCCAAGGCTGCTTCCCGCCTGCTGAGCACGGGCCGGCGCCCGTGGTGGCGACGGGTCGGTGACACTCGGCACGGTCCCGTCAGAGCCGCAGGTGCCCACCACTGGGCTCAAGGACCGCGCTCCCAGAGCCGTCCCGGTGCGGTCCCCGGTGTGTCCCTGAGAGGGTCGAATGTGCCCGTTTGCAGGGCAGGTTCGAGTCCTGCCGGGCGCATCGAGGAAAGCCCAGGTAACGCGGGGCTTTCCGGCGCCCGGGGCGGTGGCGCGATTTCGCAAGCGAAAGCGTCTGAGAGCGCCCGACGACCATGGGGAGCGCCGTTGACCATGGGGGAGACCATGGGGGAGCCAGCACCGAAGGACATCGACGACCGCCTCGCGGCGCTGCGCTGCCCCTGTGGGGTGGCCGCGAACACGGTCCACCTGATCGACCCGAGCTTCGACGGCCTGGAGCCCTGGCCGGCTGGCTCGGACGACGGACCCCACACGGGCCCGCGCAAGCGAGGCAGCATCGCGGTGCCGTGCTGTCCCGACCACGACCTCGGCCCCATCTCGTCTCGGTCGTGGACCTCCGCGGGGACTGGGGGTTCTGGCTCGAGCACTTCGGGGGCAAGGCCTGGCGGGGCGACCGCGCCCTGCTCGTGCTCGTCGAGGACCGTCCCTAGCGCCCGCTCCAGCGCCCCAGCTTCCTCGACACGCCCGGCCGGGGCCCTCAAGTCAGGGCGAAGGCTGCCGAGACTAAGGGCATCGGCAGGCGAATCGGCGGGGGATGGCGACATGGGCGACAAGGCGGCGGCGCGGCAGGTTGGCGAGTACCGGGCGGCCCTGGCGGATCTGCGGCATGCGGTGGAGGCCCGCCTGGCCGGCCCGACCGACCGAGACCTCTTGGAGCAGCTCCAGAAGGCGCGGGCGAAGGTGCGGAGCATCGAGCGGGGCCGAACGCCCGCGACTCCGGTTCTCGCGCCCGTCTGAAAGCGCCTGAGGCCAGCCCCGAAATCGCCTCACAGGCCTTCTCAGGCCAGCTTGCCGAGTGAAGCGACGGGCTAGCGCCCGCTCCAGCGCCCCAGCCTCCTGGACACGCCCGGCCGGGTGCCGGGGATGGCGCCGCCGCCGGGATAGTCGCCCCAATCCGGGGCCCGCACCGCCGCCACGGTACGCCGCTCGGCGAAGAGCCGGCGCCGCTCGGCCTCGAGGTGGTCGTATCCTCTCGGTGCGCTAGCCCCTCGGCCCGCCCGCCAACAGAGCTCTCGGGTCGGTCACCGTCATCGGACGGCGGCCCGCGTGCAGGCCGCCGCGAGCTTGCCCTCGCGGTAGGTGAGGCCCTGGCGGTACGCGTTCCAGCGGATGACCTTTCCCGAGCGGTAGAACGCGACCGAGTACCAGCCGCGGTCGCGCGGGGGCACGGCGTCGACGGTGCGGCCCGCGTCGGCGCGGCGGGCATTCCAGCCGTGGCGGTCAAGGCACGTCTCGGCAGCGCGAGCGGCCCCCCGCACGGTCTGGCCGTGGGCCACGGCGGGCGCCGCCGCGACGAGGGTCGCGGCGGCGGCGAGGGAAGCGATTAGGGCTCGCGTGGGTCGTCCTCCCGCCGGGCGATTCTCCTGATGATCTGATCAAGCCACCCGATCAGCACCATGACGAACATCGGTGCTGATCCTCGGGAGCGGCTCGGGCCGGGTCAAGCCTGCTGCCGCGTCGCTGGGTGGGCTGGCCAGGCGCGCTCGGGAATCATTTCCCCCCACGCGGGCCCCGCTTGCCAGCGGAGACGGGGATCGCAACGACGAGGCCGCCTCGCTCGCCGCTGCTCTGCTCAGCCATGGTGCCGAGTGTTACGTCCCGGTCGCGGTTACAGTGCACCCAGTGCCCCCGCGAGACTCGCCCTACGGGCGGAGCTGGGCCCGGGTCCGGCGGGCCGTCCTCGCCCGCGACTGCTACCGCTGCCACATCTGCGGCCTGCCCGGCGCCGACAGCGTGGACCACCTGGATCCGGTCGCCACCCACGGCCCCGCCATCCCACCGCTGAACCGGCTCGCCGCCGCCCATGTCGGCTGCAATAGCAGGAGGGCGCGGCTGCTTGAGCAGGAGCGCGGGACCGCGAGCCCGAGCTACCCGAGCCAGCCATGGCTGGTCACCGGCGGCCCGGGCCGCCGAGTGTGGTGGGGCGCGATCGAGCCCGGCGACCTGGCGCGTCGCGGATGACCCCAGAGCCCGAGGAACCCTGGGAGGCTCGCGTGGCCCGGGCGGCGGCCCGGCGTGACCTCAAGGTGCAGCGGTCGCACGACTGGGACCGCTCGCTGCCCGACGACGGCACCTACGTCCTGGTGAACCTGTGGACGAACGGGCCGGTCGCGGGGCCGGGGTTGAGCCGGGAGGGGGTCGAGCGGGCCCTCGAGGTGGACTGATCGGACTGAAGGGTCATCGCCTCGTCCGTCCCTCCCGAGCTGGCGTCCATCCTGGCGTCCACAGCGAGCCCCGTGTACGACAGCGCGTGTCGTACACCCCGGGGGTGGTCCCCTGCGCCGTGGCCGCGACCATCATCGTGTCGGTCGCGATGCTGACGATGGCGATCACCGCTGCTCGGCAAGGATGGGCGACCGCTTGGTGTCGTCGAGGCCAAGCGCAGCTCACGCGAGGCCGCTTTCACGCGAAAGTGGAAGCGTGCGGCGGGTCGGCTGGGGCTGCTGCTCGTCCGGCGCCGGCGGAGACGACCGCAGTCACGCGAAAGGGGAAGCGGGGACCCGGGACCGTGCAGCTCACTCGCGACGAAGCCGGTACCAGTGCTCGTCGGGCTTCAGCACCAGCTCCAGGATCTTGGGCGGGTGGAAGTGCGACGCCTCCACGTTGGTCACCTTCCATCCGGGGAAGGCCGCCTCGACCTCGCTGCGGCTCGCCCCCCGTATCAGGGGTCTCCTACGCCTGGGCCACAACGAGCAGCAGCACGGTTGCGTCGGACGCGGCCACCGCGCTGACCTCCCGACCCATCGCCTCGCGCTGGGCGCTGTTCAGGCCGTGGAAGGTCCCGGTGTCCAACACCAATTGGAAGTCGGAGCCGACCCCCGCCCCCCGCCCTGGTGGCCGCGAAGGGAGCCGACACTGCGATCCCGACGCCGTGGTCGGTCGGGGCAGGCCCTGATGTCAGTGGTCGGGACCTCTGCGGAGGCGCGTGTCATTAGCGCCAGGAGCTACACCCGGGCCGATGCGGTCGCGGCCAGCCAGTCGCCACCCCCCTGGGTCCCCGAAAGGCAGGGGGGTGCCCACGGTGTGAGGCACCCGGTCGGGTGCGAGCGTGTGCTCATCGGAACCCCCGAACGAAAGGGCACACCATGAGCGAAACGATCGCCACCCCGACCGGTAGCGAGAGCCACGACCGCGACTTCGTCTGGCGCGGCCGCTGGGCGGGTGGTCTCAACTCGCCCGCACTCCTCGCCTCGACAAGCGCGGGGAGGGGCGCCTTCTCCGGCCGACCGCCCGCCAGGTGGCCGAGTCGCTGACTCCTGGACGGGCGCTACGGGGAGGGCGGCGGTCGCGAGCTTCGCCACCCTCCCGGACGCCGTCGCGACCCTGATGGAGGGGCGCGTCCCCCGCCCGTGACGGTCTAGCTTCCGCATCCTTCGGTCGCGCCCGTGGCGACGCCAAGGGGGGCGGGGGGTATGCCTTGACCTCGACACCCATCGAGTGCGGTGAGCGGAGGCGGCTTTCTGGTGGAGGGCCCCGCTCGGACACGCTGTGGCCAGAGAAATTTCCCCCCTGGGCCACCTGGAACGCTGGTTCGGAGTGTGCACCAGGGGTGCGCCGGAGGATAGGCTCGCGCGATGGGCGATGAGCGCCGCACCGCCGAGATCGAAGCCAGACTGGAGGCTGAGGGTCTGGGCGTGTGGTTCGACAACCAGCCTCGCGCCGCCGAGCATTTCCCGGACTGGCTCGTCGTGGCCATCCCCTCTGGGGCCGCACCCCGTAGGGTCGCCTCGACCGATCTGTTCGCGCACGGCGAAACGAAACTCGAAGCCCTGGAGCGACTCGCCGCGTTGGTCTTCGGCGGCGCCTAGCAGCCCGTAGGAGCCAGCGTCCCGGCGCGGTAGCGTTCGCGGCGCGACGGCTCAGCACCGTTCGCCAAGGGCGCTATCCCACCAGGGCGGCGATCGCCAGTGCGATCCCGCCCCACACGACGCACGACACGACCAGGACACCGGCCCAGACGCCGACGCGCAACCAGTCGATCTCACGGGGCGGGGGGGCGATCCGGCGCGCGAGGCGCCCCTTGGGAGGACGCGGGGGCTGGGGGCTGGCTGGCGGGGTGGGAGTGAGCCGGGGCAGGGTCGAGCTGATCATTCCGGGAACTGCTGGCATCGCGATTCGCCCTCGCTCCATCGGGACGACGGTGCGCGACTTTGACCTGCGAAGGGGACAAGGCCCTGCTAAGGCGCGGCAAAGGAGACCGGGGGGACATCAACGAGCCGCACGTAGCCGCGGAGCTCAGAAGACGCCGCCCCGGCTCAGCTGGGCCGGCCCGCCATCGGTCACATCTTCGCGCGCTCGGGTGTCTCCCGAGTGACAGATCGACTCTGCCGGCGCCGAGCCGCCGGCGCTGGGAAAGGAAGAACGATGCAGACCGAAAGCAGGAGCCAGAGGATCGCCGTCACGGGAGCCACCGGCCGGGTCGGATCGCACCTCGTCGAGATCCTCGAGCAGCGCGGCCACGATGTGGTCCCGATCGCGCGCTCCAAGGGTGTCGACGTGGTCAGCGGCGAGGGTCTCGACGAGGCGCTCGTCGGGGCCGAGACCATCATCGACACGGCCACGGGGCCCTCGCCCGACCAGGGAGCGGCGACCGAGTTCTTCACCGCTTCGGCACGGAACCTCCAGCGAGCCGGCGCCGCAGCCGGGGCGAAGCGGATCGTCGTCGTCTCGATCATCGGCATCGACAAGTTCCAGGGCGGCTACAACGCGGCGAAGGTGGCGCAGGAGCAGACGCTGCTCGAAGGCCCGCTCCCGGTCCGGATCGTTCGCGCGGCCCAGTTCCACGAGTTCGTCGGTCAGCTCGTCGGGTGGACGATCCAGGATGGCGTCGCCTATCTGCCCGAAATGCGAACGCAGCTCGTGGCCGCCCGCGTCGTCGCCGAAACCCTCGCCGACGCGGCCGAGGAGCCGGAGATCCAGAACGGCAGGATCACCGAAATCGCCGGCCCGCAGGCGGAGCGTCTCGCCGGCGCGGCCGCGGCGCTTTTCGCCAGCCGAGGTGACTCGTTCGAGATCCGCGAGGGCCGCCAGCCCGGCGACCCGGACGCCGCGGCCTATGCGGAGGGCGCCGCGTTGCCCAACCCGGGCGCGAAGCTCGCCGGCCCCAGCTTCGAAGAGTGGCTCGCGGCGGCGTAAGCGCAGGTTTCGTCGACGGGCGATGACCGGGAGAACACGACGACCACGAAGGCCAGCCAGCCGAACGTGGCGGTCTTCCAGTGGGCGGTGCTCCACCGCGCCCATGCGAGTCGCCCGACCGCCGCGGGCCGTGGCCCGGCGATCAGCGGGCGGCCGTGCCCCGGTCGAGCTCGAAGGAGACCCTGCCCCTGGCGCCGTCGAGCTTCATGGAGTCGGCCAGCTGGTCGACCATCCAGAGCCCCAGGCCGCCGTGGACGTGGGGCGGCGGCCGGGTCGGGCGGCCCTCCAGCTCGAAGCCGCGGCCGCAGTCGCAGACGATGATGCGGACCCGGGCGTCGTCGGCGCGCGCCATCACGTGGATGGCGTCCCCCTCGGCCAGGCCGGCGTGCATCACCGAGTTGGAGACCAGCTCCGAGACCATCAGCCGCGCGCTGTCGAGCCGATCGGGTGGGAGGTAGCGCTCGAGCCAGCCCAGCCACCTCCGGGCCTGACGGGGCGCCAACGGGCTCGACGGCACCCGAGTCCGTCGCGTCTCGACGGCGTCGTCGGCGCTGGTGTCGGGGTCGAGGTCCATTGTGCTCGCTGCTACCCGGCCTCGGGGCCGGCCACTCCACGGTCGGGCCCACGAGAACCGTCGGGCGAGTCACCGCCGACCCGGCCGACGCGGAAGGTGAAGCGATGCTCGAGGCCGGCCAGTGAGATCACCTGCTCCACCGACTTGCTCGCGATGAGCTCCGCGGCCCGGCCCTGCGCCTCGAGGCTCTCGACCGACTCGAGCAGGGCGCGCAGCCCGTTCGAGCCCATGAACGTGACCTCGCTCAGGTCGATGAGCACCGGCCCCCCGGAGCGTCGGTCGGCCTCGTCGAGGGCGAGCCGGGCGTCCGCCTCGCTGGCCATGTCGAGCTCGCCGCGCAGGGTCACCACGATGCGGCCGTCCTGCTCCTGGACCTGGGCGTCGAACGACTCGTCGGGCACGACATCATGGTCCCGCGCGGGGGCGGCCATGTCCATCTCCTGGTCGTGGAGCCCGAGAGGGCACCCGGATGCTCTGGGCGGCGAATGTACTCCGTGCGCCGCCCCCGGCGAAAGCCCCGGGATGGGCGCGCCCCCGTGACGCCGCCGTCAGCCCGATCGGTCATCGGGTAGGGAGGCGGCGCCCTCGAGCCGCCTCCCTCCCCACCGGACCACCACACGTCGGCGGGGGGGATCGCGCGACGCGGGTTCTCCCCGGTGGCGCGCCTGTGCAACCGACGCGAGCGGCCGATACCCACAGGGGCTCGACCTCAAACATCCGGTCGTCGAGGAGTCCAGAGGCCGGCCGGATAGGGTGGCCGAGGCGGGCGCGATCGGTCCGGGTCAGGCGGGCGAGGGGATGCGGCGGTGGACCAGGGACTCGAGGGCCGCAACGCATTGGTGACCGGCGCCAGCAAGGGCATCGGGCTCGCGATCGCCCGCGCGCTCGCGGCCGAGGGCGCCCACGTCGTCGCCGGGGCCCGCAGCGCGAGCCCCGACCTCGCCGACCTGGTGGACGACGGGCGGGTGGTCGAGGTCCACGCCGACCTGTCCACCGCCGACGGCCCGGCCGACCTCGTGGGTGCGGCGCTGGCCTTCGGGCCCCTGGACGTCCTCGTCAACAACGTCGGCGCGGTGACGCCGCACCTCGGCGGCTTCCTGGAGGTCACCGAGGAGGACTGGTCGGCGTCGCTGAACCTGACGCTGCTGGCCGCGGTCCGCACGACCCGGGCCGTCCTCCCCGGCATGCTCGCCGCCGGCCGGGGGAGCATCGTCACCGTCAGCTCGATCAACGCGTTCCTCCCGGACCCGACCATCATCGACTACTGCGCGGCGAAGGCGGCGCTGACCAACTTCTCGAAGGCCCTGTCGAAGGAGGTCGGGCCGCTCGGCGTGCGCGTCAACACGGTCAGCCCCGGGCCGGTCTCCACCGCCCTCTGGCTGGGGGACGACGGCGTCGCCGCGTCGGTCGGGCGAGCCACGGGGGCCGACCCCGAGGCCGTCGCGCACGAGGCCGCGAGCCACGCGGCGACCGGCAGGTTCACGGACCCGCGGGAGGTCGCCGACCTGGTGGTCATGTTGGCCGGCGAGCGGGCGGGGAACGTCACCGGCGCCGACTTCGTCATCGACGGGGGGTACGTGGACACGACCTAGCCGTCTCCGGCCCGTTCCGGCGCCCGGGCGTGGGGTGCCGCGGGAGGGGCCGCCGAATGGCGGGCGCTCGGCTCCCCTGCGGGCGGTCGTCGGGGATACAGTCTCCCTGCGCCCGGACGGGGCGCCCCGTCCAGGAGGGGCTGATCGGCACGGGCGAGACAGCCGACAGGGAACCGGTGGCGACGGGCGTCGATCCGGCCGACGCCGCCCAGGAGCAGCGCTTCCGGGCGGTGGCGGACGCTGCGCCGGCGCTGGTGTGGATGTCCGAGCCCTCGGGAGGCTGCACCTACTTCAACCGGGGGTGGCTGGAGTTCCGGGGACGCACGATGGAGCAGGAGCTCGGCGACGGGTGGGCCGAGGGCGTGCATCCGGACGACTTCGAGCGCTGCCTCCGGATCTACCGCGGCGCGCTCCAGGCGCACGCTCCGTTCGAGATGGAGTACCGGCTGCTTCGCCACGACGGCGCGTACCGCTGGATCCTCGACCGGGGCTCGCCGATGTTCGCCGAGGCCCGCTTCACGGGGATGGTGGGGATCTGCGTCAACGTCCACGCGCGGCGTCTCGGCGAGGAGCGCGCGGGCCTGCTCGCCGACGTCGTGGCGGCCCTCGGCGAGGAGGCCGAGATCGAGGAGCGGCTCCAGACGCTGGCGGGAATCCTGGCCCACCGGATCGGGGACCTGTGCGCCATCGACGTGGCCGACGCCGACGGCCGGCTGGAGATGGTGGCCAACGCGGCGCGCGAGCCGGAGCTGGAGCGCGCCGTCGAAGACCTGCGCCGCCGGGCGTCGCCTGCCCGCCGACGATCCGCGGGGGATGGCGGGCGTCTCCCGCACCGGAGCAGGCGTCGCTGGTGCCGGCGAGGTCACCCCGGAGCTGCTCGACGCCTACGTGCGGGCCGCCGGGGTGGACGCCGCGTCGGCGGCGGCGATCCGCCGGAGGGCGCCGAGCTCGATCATCGTGGCGCCCCTCCCGGCGCGAGGGCGCACCCTGGGCGCTCTGCTGCTCGTGACATACGGCGACCGGCGCCTGGGCGAGGACGAGCTGGCGCTCGTGGAGGAGGTGGCGAACCGGGCCGGCCTCGCCCTGGACAACGCCCGCCTGCTCCGCGAGAGCCGCGAGACCGCCGAGCGTCAGCGGCTGCTGCAGGAGGCGACGGCGGCCCTGTCGTCGGCTGCCGGCCCCGACGAGGTGGCCGAGGCGGCGGTCGAGCAGGCCCGCGCGCTGCTCGGCGCGACCTCGGCCACGATCTTCGAGATCGTGGGGTCGGACCTGGCGGCGCTCGCGCGCGACGGGCTCACCGACCGCGAGCTCGGGGGCTGGGAGCGCGTGCCGCTCGAGACCTCCTCGCCCGTCACGGACGCGGCCCGCGAGCGGCGGCCGGTCTGGATCGAGAGCCGCGCCGGCTGGCGGGAGCGCTATCCCGAGCTCGCCCCGGAGGCGGAGCGGCGGGGCTTCGGCGCCGGCGTCGCGCTGCCGCTCGTGGCCGGGGAGGACGTCGTGGGGGCCGTGGCGCTCGCCTTCGACGAGGACCGCCGCTTCGGCGCGGCCGATCGCGACACCGCGCGCGGGATGGCCGAGGCCTGCGGCCAGGCGCTGGCGCGGGCGCGGCTGCAGCGCCGGGCCGAGATCGAGCGGGGGAGGGCCGAGCTGCTGGCGGAGGTGTCCTTCGCCCTCGACTACGAGTCCGGCGTGGAGGAGCGGCTGGGGCGGCTGGCCGGGCTGCTGGTCGAGCGGATCGCCGATCTGGTCACGGTCCGCATCGCCGACGACCGCGCGGACGCGCCGCGGCTCGCGGCGGTCGCGCACGTGGACCCGCAGAAGCAGGACCTGGCGAGGAGCCTCTACGGAGAGGACGCCGCGCCCGATCCGGGCCCCGCGCGCGTGATGGCCACGGGCCACCCCGAGCTCGTCGCCGATGCGGTCGGGACGAGCACCGACGGCGCGCCGGAGGGGGCGTTCGCCGACCGGCTGCGCCGCCTCGGCGTCATCTCGTACATGAGCGTGCCGCTGACGGCCCGGGGGGCGCTCTTCGGCGCCCTCACCGTGATGACGACGACCGATTCCGGGCGCCGCTACGGCGCGGACGATCTGGCCATGGCGGGCGAGATGGCTCGGCGCGCTGCGCTGACCATCGACAACGCGCGCATCTACGAGGCCGAGCAGGAGGCCCGCGCCACGGCCGAGCGGGAGCACGGCCGGACGGAGCGCCTGCAGCGGGTGACGGCCGCCCTGGCCGCCTCGCTCACCATGGAGGACGTGGCCCAGGCGGTGGTGCAGGAGGCGATGCAGGCGCTGACGGCGGTCGCAGGCGCGGTGCTCCTGCGCGAGGGGGGAGAGGCGCGCGTGCTCGTGGCGACCGGCTACCCGGACGACGTCCTGCGCCCCGGCCTGCGGGTGCCCGTCGGCGGGCCCTCGCCGCTCGCCCACGTCCTTCGGACCGGGGAGGAGCTCTGGCTCGAGGAGGCCGAGGACTGGACGCGCCGCTTCGCGCCGCCGCACGAGGGGCTGCGGGCCGCCGGGATCGGTCTCCCGCTCCGCGCCGGCGGTGAGGTCGTCGGCGCGATCGGCTTCCGGTTCGGCCGCGACCGGCGCAGGTTCACTCCGGGCGATCGCGGCCTGGCGCGGGCGATGGCCGGCCAGTGCGCGCTGGCGCTCGAGCGGGTGAGCCTCTACGAGGCCGAGCGCCACACGGCGGCGGTGCTCCAACGGGCGCTGCTGCCGGCGGGCCTCCCGCCCCCGGCGTCCGTGCGTCTGGACGTCCGCTACCTGCCGGCCGCGGGCCTGCGCTCGGGCGGCGACTTCTACGACGCCGTCGAGCTGAGCGACGGGCGCCTGAGCCTGGTCGTGGGGGACGTGGTGGGCCACGGCGTCGAGGCCGCGGCCGTCATGGGGCAGCTTCGGAGCGCGTGGCGGGCCTCGGCCCTCGAGGGGGCGGACCCGGCGACCAACGCCCGCCGCCTGAGCCGCTTCGCCGAGCGACTCGAGGGGGCGTCGGTGGCGACGGTCGCATGCGCGGTGCTGGCCGGGCCGGAGATGACCTACACGAGCGCCGGGCACCCCCCGCCGCTGCTCCGGCGCCCCGACGGGTCCACCGAGTTCCTCATGGACGGCCGTGGCCCGCCGCTCGCGGTCTCCGACGATGCGTACCGCACGGGCAGGATCGTCCTGGAGCCGGGGTCGCTGGTGCTCCTCTACACGGACGGGGTCATCGAGCGGCACCGCGACCTCGAGCGCGGGATGGCCGAGCTGGCCGAGCTCGTCGCGGGCGGGTCGGACGACCCGGGCGAGGTGCTCGCCCGGGTCGCGAGCGCCGTCGGCCCCGAGCCGGCCGACGACTGCGCCCTTCTGGCCCTGCGCGTCCCCGGGCCCGCGGCGTCGCTGCGGCTCGCGATACCCGCCAGCCCCTCGGCCGTGCGCGGTGCGCGCGTCGCGGTGCGTCGCTGGCTGCTCGACTCGGGCGTCGAGCGGCGCGACGCCGATGAGATCGTGCTCGCCGCCAGCGAGGCCATCGCCAACGGGGTCGAGCACGCCTACGCCGGTCGCGCCCCCGCGCACCGCCCCGGGGTCGAGCTGGAGGCGGCTCGCGACGGCGAGGACGCCCTGGTCGTCGTCGTGCGCGACCACGGCCGCTGGCGGCCTCCGGAGGGCGAGGGCTCCGGGCGGGGCAGGGGCCTCATGATCATGCGGGCGCTGATGGAGTCGGTGGAGGTCGAGCCCGGCGGGGAGGGCACGACCGTGCGGATGCGGCGGCGCCTGACGCCCGGCCGCGAGGGGCCCCCTCGCCCCGCGCCGTCCCGGCCCGACCCGTCGCCGGCCCACGTCTCCGACGACGTGGTTCCGCTGGACGGAGACCTCGACGAGTCGGCCGCGCCGGCGCTGGCCCGCAGGCTCCGCGAGCTCGCCCTCGCCCGGGGGAACCGCATGCGGCTCGACCTGACCGACGTCACGTACATCGGCAGCGTGGGCGTGCGGCTGCTGGTCGAGCTGCGCGACGAGCTACGCCGTGGGGGCGGCCGCCTCGAGGTGGTCGCCCCGACGGGGACGATCGCCCGGAGGGTTCTCGACCTCACCCAGGTCGGCATACCGCTCGCACCCGAGGACGGCCCCTGACGGCATGTGCGGGGGCGGGGCGGCCGGAGGGCCGGGCGTCGGGTCCCGCGAAACGGAGTTTGGACCTGCATGCCGCGGGTAACGCCCGAGCGTGCGCGTCGACCAGGCGAACCGAGTGCCCGCCCCGCCCGCCCCGGAGCGCGCGGAGCCGGGGCCGTGGTCGTCGTGAGCCCCTCGCCCGAGGGGTCCGGGGAGGCGGCCGGCGGGCCCGCGAGGATCCGGACGCCGCGCGAGCTCGACATGACGTCGAGCGCCGTGCTGATGGATCGGGTCAGGGCGCTCGATCCGGGCGCGGGGCCGGTCGAGATCGACCTGCGGGAGGTCGAGTTCATCGACTCGTTCGGGCTGCGCGCGCTGATCGAGGCCGACCGCATCCTCGCCGAGCGCTCCGTCCGGCCGCGCCTCCTGGTCGCGGCCGAGGGGCCCGTCCAGCAGCTCCTCCAGCTCACGCTCCTCGACCATACGCTCGACGTCCGCGCCGAGTAGCCGGCCCGGATGACGGCGGGCGGTCAGGCCCAGGGCGCGAGCGCCTGGCCGATCCCGAGCAGGTTGCCCTCGCTGTCGCGGAACCACGCCGCGCGCTCCCCGGCTCCGCCCTTGCTCGGGTAGTTCCCCTCGACCTCCGCGATGCCGTCGACCGTCGTCAGGCCCGGCGCGTCGTACTCCTCGAAGACCACCCCGCGCTCCCTCAGGTCGGCCACCGTTGCATCGATGTCGTCCACCTCGAAGCCCATCTGGGTGTGAGACCCCGAGGGCGCGCCTCCCGACTGGAAGAGGGCGAACTCACCGCGCCCGCAACGGTAGAGGAGCCCGCCCGGGCGCTCCTCGCTCGGCTCCAGGCCGAGCTTCTGTGAGTAGAACGCGCGCGCCCGCCCCAGGTCCTGGGCCGGCAGGCGCGTGGCGACGCCGGCGTCCGCGAGCATGCCGAGCCTCCCTTCGATGATTCTCGTCAGTCCTCCGCCCGGTCGAGGCGCGCCACCACGTCCTCGGCGGCGGCCACCAGCCCCTCGGCCTCCTGCGCCTCGCGCTCGGCGCGGCGCTCGGCCGCCGCCGCCACGTCGGCCTCCTCGCGCCGGCTCTTCTCGGCCCGTCGCGCCTCCGCGAGCTCGGCCGTGACGCGCGCGGTCTCGGCCTCCGCCTCGTCGCGCGCCCGCGCGGCCTGCTCGCGCGTCTCCCGCGCCTCGTCCAGGAGGGCCTGCGCCCGGCGGGCGTTGTCGGCCGCCGCCGCGGCCAGGTCGCGAGCCTCGGCCAGCTCGGCCTCGCGCCTGGCCTCGGCCCTCTTGGCGCGCCGCGCCGCGAGCTCGTCGCCGGTCGCGGAGTCGTCGGGCTCGGGCTCCGCCTCCTCCACCTTGGGACGCCGCCGCGAACGGGCGGGCGCCGCCCGGGGCGGCGGCGGCGCCTGGCCGCCGAGCAGCCCGGCCCCCAGGTCGGGCTCGGGGTCGTGCGAGAGCCGGCCGCGCCGCATCTCCTCGCGCTCGTCCTCGCGCCGCGCCGCCGCCCGGATGGCCGCCCGCACCCCCACGTCGTCCGACAGCGCCGCGATCGCGGCGCCCTCCGCCTGGGCGGCCGCGGTCAGCTCCTCGGCGCCGGCGCGGCCGCCGAGCATGGCCTCCTGCGCCCGGGCCAGGGCCTCCTCGGCCGCGATCGCGGCCTCCAGGCCGTCCGGCTCCTCCCGCGCGAGCCGGTTGAGCTCGGCCGCCAGCTTGGTCGGCCGGCGCAGCGCCCCGACCCGCTCGGCCTCCTCGCGATCGCCGGCGGCGCGCAGGTCCTTCACCAGGGCCGTGCGGGCGGCGGTGAACTCGCCGGGCGGGCCGGCGAAGAGGGCGTCGAGCCGTTCCTCGAGGTCGTCCACGGGGTTACAGGATATTGGCGGCACGGTGCGGCCGACCGCGGCCCGGCCCGGTTGACAGGTCAACTGGTGGGGAATAGAGGCGGACACGCAAGTCCTTCTCCAGAGGGAGGTGTTCCGAATGAGAGGACGCGTCAGGATCGCGGTCGCCGGCGCCCTGGTGGCCGGCGCCGCCATCGCGGGCACGGTCGCGCTCGCCGACGGGGGCAACGGGATCCGCGAGGAGCTGACCGGCTACCAGGAGGACCCGCTCACGCTCTCGACGCCGGCGTCGGGCGACTTCCACGCCTCGCTCCAGGCCAAGAGAGACGCCATCTCGTACCGGCTCAGCTACTCGGGGCTCGAGAGCGACGGTCCAGCAGGCCCACATCCACTTCGGGGGCCGCCATCAGAGCGGCGGGATCTCGGTGTTCCTCTGCTGCGAACCTCGGCAACGGGCCCGGCCGGCACGCAGGCCTGCCCGACCGCGCCGGGGCGAACGATCACGGGCACCATCAAGCCCGCCGACGTGATCGGCCCGGCGGCCCAGGGCATCGCCGCCGGCGAGTTCGACGAGCTGCTCGACGCCATCGCCAACGACGTCACCTACGTCAACGTCCACAGCATGCCAGTACCCGGGCGGCGAGATCCGCGCCCAGCTGGAGCCCACCCACGACGGCTGATCGCGCGCGCCCACCCCGGCGTTCGGTAATGGTTTGGACAAACGGGCGCCGGGGGGGCTGGCGCAAAGGCGGTCACCTGTTGCATCATTTGTCACGAGGCGGGTGACGCCGCGGGCAACGGTGCCGCCTCACATGCCCAGCCACTCGTGGACTGTGAGCACCGAAGGCCGCCGATGGGGGTACACCGGCGGCCTTCGTCGTTCCGGGGGCGGGCGTCAGCGACGCGGCGCGCCGGCGCCCTCTGGCGCGGCACTGTACCAGTTTGGCATTGCGCTGACGCCAATCTGATGCCATACTGGCGCCATGGATCTGACACCGTACGTCGAGAACCTCCGTCGCGAGATCGCCGTCGCCGCCGACGCCGGGGGCGAGGACGCCCGCGCGCTCGCCGAGCGCCTGACCGCTCCGCTCGAGTCGACCGTTCGGCTGATGCTGCTCGATGCGCTGTCGGCCGCGGCGGACGAGATCACGCGCGAGCTCGCGCCGGGCTCGGTCGACCTGCGGCTGCGGGCCGGCGAGCCCGAGTTCGTCGTGACGCCGGCACCGGTCGACGAGCCGGACGAGCCGGCTCTCGACGCGCAGCCGCAGCTCGCGCCGCCTGAAGGCGACGAGGGCGCGACCGCGCGCATCAACCTGCGGCTGCCCGAGCAGCTCAAGGTCGGGGTCGAGCGGGCCGCGAGTCGCGAGCGGATGTCCGTCAACGCCTGGCTCGTCCGCGTCGCCGCCGCCGCGCTCGCGCGCGACGACCCTGACCGCCGTCCGCGGCAGCGTGGAGGCCGGATCGGCGAGGCCTACACCGGCTGGGTGCGCTGACCGTTCGGCCGGCGCTCTTACACGACCACCACTTTCGCACCTGACCTGGAAGGAGGACCCCATGCGGACCTTTGAGACCCCCGAACCGATCTCGGCCACGATCGACGTCGCCGTCGGCGACGTCCGGATCAGCGCCGGCGACGGCAGCGCTACCACCGTCGACGTGCAACCCACCGACGCCTCCAGCGACGAGGACGTCAAGGTCGCAGAGCTGACCCGCGTCGAGTACGCGAACGGGGAGCTGCGCGTCAAGGCTCCCAAGCTGCGCTCCTGGTCGCCCCGGAGAGCCGGCGGGTCGATCGACGTGACGATCGAGCTGCCGGCCGGCTCGCACCTGCTCGGCGCCGGCCAGTTGACGGACTTCCGCTGCGAGGGCCGGCTCGGCGACTGCCGGATCACGACCGGCCTCGGCCACATCGAGCTCGACCAGGCTGACCTCCCGAGACTCAAGAGCGGCATCGGCGATATCGGAGTGGACCGTGCGACCGGCCATCTCGAGATCACGGCGGGGTCGGGCGACGTGCGCGTGCGCGAGCTCGACGCCGGGGCGGTGATCAAGAACTCCAACGGCGACACGTGGGTCGGCGTGGCCGGCGGCGACCTGTTGGTCAAGGCGGCCAACGGCAGCGTCGCCGTCAACGTGGCGCATGCCGGCGTCGCCGCCAAGTCCGCGAACGGCGACGTGCGGCTCGGCGAGGTCGTGCGCGGGTCGGTCGTGCTCGAGACCCGCATCGGCGACCTCGAGGTCGGCATCCGCGAGGGCACCGCAGCCTGGCTCGACGTGAGCGCCAAGGCCGGCACGGTCCACAACGCGCTCGCCGCCGCCGACGCCCCCGAGCCGTTGACCGAGACCGTCGAGGTGCGCGGTCGCACGTCCGTCGGCAGCGTCGTGATCCGGCGCCCCTGAGGTGATCGCACTGACCGGTCTGCGCACGTCGTTCGGGCGGTTCGGGCGGGCGTCCGCCGGGCGGTCTAGTGTCTCGCAGCCGCCGTCCGCTCGACCTGGGGAGGGGCTCTGACGGGCGCGACAACAGAAACGACGGCCGCCGCCGCGCGCCGCCGGCCGGGCCTGGCGATCGAGGCCGAGGGCCTCCGCAAGTCGTACGGCAAGGTGGAGGCGCTGTGCGGCGTGGACCTCGCCGTGCCCGAGGGCACCGTCCTCGGCCTGCTGGGGCCCAACGGCGCCGGCAAGACGACGGCCGTCCGCATCCTCACCACGCTGCTCCCGCCCGACTCAGGCGCGGCGCGGGTGGCCGGCTACGACGTCGTGCGAGAGGCGGCCGCGCTGCGCGCCCACATCGGCCTGGCCGGGCAGTACGCCGCGGTCGACGAGAACCTGAGCGGCTTCGAGAACCTGGAGATGGTCGGCCGGCTGTACCACCTGGGGCGGGCCGACGCGCGGCGCCGCGCCGGGGAGCTGCTCGAGCGCTTCGCGCTGTCGGGCGCCGGCCATCGGCTCGTGCGCACCTACTCGGGCGGCATGCGGCGGCGCCTCGACCTGGCCGCCGCTCTCGTGGCCCGGCCACCGGTCCTGTTCCTGGACGAGCCCACGACCGGCCTCGACCCGCGCAGCCGGATCCAGCTCTGGGAGGCCGTCGAGGCCCGCGTCGAGCAGGGCACGACGGTCCTGCTGACGACCCAGTACCTCGACGAGGCCGACCGGCTCGCGGACCGGATCGCGGTGATCGACCGTGGCGCCGTGATCGCCGAGGGGACGTCCGACGAGCTGAAGGCGCGGGTCGGCGGCGACCAGCTCGAGGTGATCCTCGAGGACCCCTCCCAGGCCGGCGGGGCCGTCGCGGCGCTCGAGCCGATGGCCGCGGAGCCGGCGAGCGTCCGCGACGCCACGGTGGTGGTCCTCCTGCGCCACCGCCGCGGGGCGATCGCCGAGGCCGTGAGGCGCCTCGACGCGGCGGGGGTCGACGTGGCCGACCTGTCGCTGCGCCGGCCGACGCTCGACGACGTGTTCCTCGTCCTCACGGGGCGCGCGGCCGAGCAGGACGAGGAGGAGGAAGACGGGCATGGGGCGGAGGGGCAGGGGGACGGCGGATGAACGCGCTCGCCTACGCCGTCTCCGACACGGTTGTCCTGGCCCGGCGCAACCTGCTGCGCATCCCCCGCCAGCCGGACCTGCTCATCAGCTTCACGATCCAGCCGATCATGTTCGTCCTGCTGTTCGTCTACGTCTTCGGCGGGGCGATCCAGACGCCGGGCGTCGAGTACGTTAACTTCCTCATCCCCGGCATCGTCATCCAGACGATGGCCTTCGGCGGCTTCGTCACCGCGCTCGGGCTGTCCGACGATCTGCGCAAGGGCCTGATCGACCGCTTCCGCTCCCTGCCGATGGCGCCCGGGGCGGTGCTCGCCGGGCGCACGTTGGCGGACGTCGCGACCAACGTCCTCTCGCTGGCCGTCATGATCGGCGTCGGCCTGGCGGTCGGCTTCCGCTTCGACGCCTCGGTGCTCGAGATCCTCGCCGGCATCGGGCTCGCGCTGCTGTTCGGGTACGCCTTCTCGTGGATCTTCGCCTGCATGGCGCTGATCTCGTCGTCGCCGGAGTCGGCCCAGGCGATCGGGTTCATCCTGGTCTTCCCGCTCACCTTCGCCTCGTCGGCCTTCGTTCCGGTGGAGTCGATGCCGGACTGGCTGCAGCCCTTCGCGGAGCACAACCCCATCACGGTCACCGTCGACGCCCTGCGCGCCCTCTGGATCGGCGCCGACGAGGGCAACGCGGTGTGGGTGGCGCTCGCGTGGTCGGTGGGCCTGACCGTCGTGTTCGCGTCGCTGGCGATCGCGCGGTACCGGAGGGCCGTCCTCCGGTAGACCGCGGGGCGCCGCGACGAACCGCCGTCTGATCGTAGAGTGGCGCGGTGCCGCCCCCACGCCGCCAGCAGCAGGGGCTCGAGCGCGTCCTGGGGGCGCCGGCGCTCTTCGCGACGGCCTACGGCAACGTCGGTTCCTCGATCTACTACGCGCTCGGCGTCACGGCGGCCCTCGCGCTCGGGCTCACGCCGCTGGTCTTCATCATCGCCGGCCTCATCTTCGCCGCGACGGCGGCCACCTACGCCGAGGGCACGGTGCGGTTCCCCGAGGCCGGGGGCTCGTCGAGCTTCGCCCGCCACGCCTTCAACGAGGTCGTCAGCTTCGGGGCCGCCTGGGCCCAGATGCTCAACTACATCATCACGATCGCCATCTCGGCGTTCTTCGTCCCCCACTACCTGTCGATCTTCTGGGATCCGCTCAAGGAGAACCCGTGGGACGTGATCGTGGGCGCGCTCGTCGTCGTCCTGCTGGTGGCGATCAACATCGTCGGCGTGAAGGAGGCGGCGCGCCTCAACGTGCTCCTCGCCGTCATCGACTTCGCGACCCAGGCGCTCCTGGTGATCCTGGGCTTCGTCCTGATCTTCTCGCCCGAGGTCCTGGTCGACAACGTGCACTTCGGCGTGGCGCCGACCTGGTCGAGCTTCTTCCTCGCGATCCCGGTGGCGATGATCGCCTACACCGGCATCGAGACGATCTCGAACCTCTCCGAGGAGGCGCGTGACCCCTCCCGGGACATCCCGCGCTCGATCCGCCTGGTGGCCGTGGCGGTCTACGCGATCTACTTCACGCTGCCGGCCATCGCCCTGTCGGCGCTCCCCGTCACCGACGGCCCCGACGGGTTCACCACGCAGCTGGGCCAGCCGCCCGAGGACGGCGGCTTCGCCAACGACCCGGTGCTCGGCATCGTTGACAACCTCGGCGTCGAGGGCGGCCTGCTGCGTGTGCTCGAGGTCTACGTCGGCGTCCTGGCCGCGACGATCCTCTTCATCGCGGCCAACGCGGGGGTCATCGGCGCGTCGCGCATCACGTACGCGATGGCCAGCTACCGCCAGCTGCCCGAGCCGTTCCGCCGCCTGCACCGCCGCTTCAAGACGCCCTGGCTCGCGCTGGTGCTGTTCGCCGGCGTCGCCTCGATCATCGCCATCCTGCCGGGGCAGACCGTTTTCCTCGGGACCATGTACTCGTTCGGGGCGATGCTCTCGTTCACCGTGGCCCACGTCTCGGTCGTCGCCCTGCGCGTCCGCCGGCGCGACGAGGAGCTCGTGTACCGCGCGCGGCCGAACCTGCGCCTCAGGGGGATCGACTGGCCGCTGTTCGCGATCCTCGGCGGGCTCGCCACCGGCCTGGCCTGGCTCGTCGTCGTCATACAGGAGCCGGCGACGCGCTGGGCGGGGCTCGCCTGGCTGGCGCTCGGCTTCGTCGTCTACGTCGTCTACCGCCGGCAGACGCTCCACCTGCCGCTGCGCGACACCGTACGGGCGCCCGCGATCGTGCTCGTCGACGAGCTGCGGGTGGAGTACCGCTCGATCGTGGTCCCGGTCGTGCGGTCGGCCGAGTCGGAGGAGGCCCTGGTCACCGCCGCGCGCCTCGCCGCGGAGCGGCGCTCCCGCGTCGCCATCGTCCACGTGCTCGAGGTGCCGATGGAGCTGCCGCTCACGGTCAGCCTGCCCTCGGCCGAGCGGGAGGCGAACGACCTGCTCGACGACGCCCGGGCGCTGGTGGAGAGCTACGGCGTCCGCGCGGTCACCCGCCTCGAGCGGGCGCGCAGCGCCGGCCCGGCGATCGTCGCCGACGCCGTCGCCCGCACCGCCGACCTCGTGGTCATCGGTGCGCCGCGGCGGGGGCTCGGCCGCCGGACGCCGGTCTTCGGCAAGACCGTCCGCCACGTCCTCAAGAACAGCCCCTGCCGGGTGATCGTCGCCGCGACGCGCGATGAGGCGGCGGCGTGAGCCGGGGGTCCGTCTCCGCCGTGCTCGCGGGCCTGGTCGTCCTGCTGGGCCTCGCCGTCATCGCGCGGACGCTCGCCCTCGGCGTCGGCGGCGGCCTCGGGCTCCTGATCGGCGGCCTCCTGGTGATCGGCGGCGGCCTGCGCCTCTACCTGCTGCGGCCGTGGCGCCGGAGCTGACGCGGCCCGACCGCGGCCTGCGGGCCCGGTCGCTCGCCCTGATCGCCTACGGCGAGGTCGGCTCCTCGCTGGTCTTCGCGCTGGGCATCGTGGCCCTCTACGCCGTCGGCCTGACGCCCTGGGTGCTCCTGGCGGTGGGCCTGCTGGTGCTGGTGGTCAGCCTCTCCTACGCCGAGGGCGCCGCCGCGATGCCGGAGCCGGGCGGCGCGGCGACCTTCGTGCGGCGCGCGTTCAGCGATCCGGCCGGCTTCGTGACCGGCTGGCTCCTGTTCCTCGACTACTTCGTCGTCATCGCGCTGGCAGCGCTGTTCGTGCCCCACTACCTCGGGGCCGCGCTGGAGTGGGAGTCGGCGCGGGACCGGCCGTGGGACGCGATCATCGGCGTGCTCGTGATCCTGGCGATCGCCGCCGCCCGCCGGCGCGTGAAGCTCTACAAGGTCGCGGTCGCGATGGTCGCGGTCGCGCTCGTGGTCCAGCTGGCGATCGCGGTCATCGGCTTCGCCGTGGTCGTCTCGGCCGACGCGCTGACGATGGGCACCGACCTCGGCGAGGCCCCCTCGTGGTCGTCGATCGCCCTGGCCCTGGCGCTCGCCACGCTCGCGTACACGGGCATCGAGAGCGTCTCCAGCTACGCGGCCGAGGCTCGCGAGCCAGGGCGCACCCTGCCCCGGAGCCTGTTCGTCGGCATCGGCATCGCGGTGGCGGTGAACGTCGCGGTGGCCGTCGTCGGCGTCTCCGCCTTCCCGGCCGAGCCCGACCCGGGCGCCCCTGACGGGATCGCGAACGGCCTCGGCACCGAGTGGCTCAAGGCCCCCCTGGTCGGCATCGCGTCGGCCCTCGACGCGGAGGTCGGCGCCGGCGACGCGCTGGAGATCGTCGTCGGCGTGACCGGGACGCTCATCCTGCTCGCCGCGATCATCACGGCGATGGTCGGCGCCGAGCGCCTGGCCCAGTCGATGGCGCGCTACGACATGCTGCCGCACGCCTTCGCCCGCCCGGCGCGCGGGGCGCGCACGCCCCTGGCCGGCGCGGTGGCCGTCGCGGCGATCGCGTCCGGCCTCCTCGTCCTCGCCGTGACCGCCGGCAACGGCGAGCGCTTCCTCGCCGGGCTCTACAGCTTCGGCGTCCTCATCGCGCTCACGGCGGCCCAGCTGGCTGTCGTGCGCCTGCGGATGCGCGAGCCCGAGCTGGAGCGCCCCTTCCGGGTGCCGCTCGGCGTGCGCGTGCGCGGGCTCGAGGTCCCGCTGCCGGCCGTGGTGGGAGCGTTCCTGACCCTCGCCCTGTTCGCCGCCGCGGTCGCGACCAGCGAGGGCGCGCGGATCGCCGGCCCCGTCTGGCTGGTCGGCGGCGTCGCCGTCTACCTGTGGTCGCGCCGGGCGGGCGGGGAGACGGTGCTCGGCCGCGCCACCCCGCCCGAGCCCGACCTCGTGCCGTCCCCGGAGGCCGACATCCAGCGGATCCTCGTGCCCGTCAAGCCCGGCGAGATCGGGCGCGAGGTGCTGGCCACCGCCCTGCGGCTCGCCAAGCAGTCGGGGGGGACCGTGCGCGTGATCCACGTCCTGAAGATCCCCATGGCGGAGCCCCTCGACGCCGACCTGGGCGACGCGGACCAGGGGGCGCTCGAGGTCGTCGAGGAGGCGCGGGACACCGGCCGCGACGAGGGCGTCCGCGTCGAGGGCCTGGTCATCCGGGCCCGCTCGCGCAGCGAGGCCATCGTCGACGAGGCGCGCAAGGTGGGGGCCGACCTGATCATGATGGGGTCGTCGCCGCGGTGGCGCTCCCAGTCGCGCTTCTTCAGCCCGCTGGTCGACGAGGTCTTGCGCTCGGCCTCCTGCGAGGTGATGGTCGTCACCTATCCCGAGGGCGTCCTGGAAGAGGCGGGCGGCGCATAATGAGGACATGAAGGCGTTGATCGTCGGCTGCGGCCGGGTCGGCTCGTCCCTCGCCCGCAGCCTGGCGGACGAGGGCTGGGAGGTCGTCGTGGTCGAGCAGAGGGAGGAGGCGCTGGCGCGACTCGGCAACGACTGGCGCCATCCGATCGTGATCGGCCACGGGATGGACGCCGACGTCCTGGAGGAGGCGGGCATCGCCGACGCCGACGTGGTGATCGCCGCGACCGACGGCGACAACACGAACCTGATCATCGCCCAGGTCGCGACCAAGCGGTACGAGGTGGCGAACGTGGCCGCGCGGATCCAGGATCCGGCGCGGGCCGAGGCCTACAGCGACAAGGGGTTCGAGGTGATCTCGCCGGTGAAGATGGCCATCCAGGGGCTGACCAGCTGGGCCCTGCGCGCTCGGGCGGCGACCTGATGTTCGCCATCATCGTCGGCGGCGGGAAGATGGGGTCGAACCTCACGCGCACGCTCGTCGCCAAGGACCACGAGGTCGTCGTCGTGGAGCACAAGCCCGCGCGCGCCGACGTGCTGGAGGACGAGTTCGGCCACCGCGTCGTCCACGGCGACGGCACCGAGCTCTACGTGCTGGAGTCGGCCGGCATCACCCGGCCGCCCGACATCGTCGTCGCCGTGACCGGCGACGACGAGGACAACATGATCATCGCCCAGCTCGCGCGGGAGAAGTACGACGTCCCGAAGGTCATCGCCCGGGTCAACGACCCGCGCAACCAGGTCCACTTCGACCTCCTGGGCATCTCGCCCACGGTCTGCCCCACCCAGCGGATCATGGCCCTGATCGAGCACGAGGTCCCCGAGCACGAGCTGGTGCACCTGCTCGAGCTGCGCAACGAGAACCTCGAGATCATCGAGGTCGAGGTTGACCCCAAGTGCCCGTGCATCGGCAAGTCCGTCAACGGCCTGGGGCTGCCGACCGGATCCCGCCTGATCTCGCTGGTGCGCGACGGCAAGGCCGAGCTGGTCGACGACGGGACGGTGCTGCACGCGGGCGACCAGGTGATCGCCATCCTCGAGCCCGGCCGCGAGGACGAGGTCCGCCAGATCATCCTGGCAGGTGCGGCAGTCGCTCGGCGACGGCCGGGGAGGCGTCGGCCGCCGGCGCGAAGGCCTGTCCGCGATCCGGAGGGAGGGCCGTGCCCGGTCAGCACCCTGACCGCGGTGATCATCGGGATCTACCTGGGCGGCGAGCGGCCCGGCTGACACGCTCGTCACGCCTGTAGGCTGCGGGGCGTGACGAGCATCCTGGACGGCCTCGAGCGCTCGCTGCTGGAGGAGAAGCGCTCGATCGAGGTGGACGAGGCCCGGCGGCTGGTCGACCTGCCGGCCGCCGAGCTGCCCCGGCTGCTGGGCCTCGCCCACGAGGTCCGCCGCCGCTGGTGGGGCGAGGGCGTGGAGCTCGAGTCGCTCATCAGCGCCCAGACCGGCGGCTGCCCGGAGGACTGCGCGTTCTGCTCGCAGTCGATGCACTACGACGCTCCCGCCCAGCGCCACGCGTTCCTGCCGCTCGACCAGGTGCTGGCGGCGGCGCGCGCCACCGAGGCCTCCGGGGCGAGCGCCTTCTGCATCGTCGTGGCCGTGCGCGGGCCCGACCGGCGCCTCATGGACCAGGTCCTGCGCGCGGTCGACGCCATCCACGCCGAGACGGGCCTCGACGTTGACTGCTCGCTGGGAATCCTCACCCGCCCCCAGGCCGAGGCCCTGCGCGACGCGGGCGTGCACCACTACAACCACAACCTCGAGACGAGCCGCAGCTACTTCCCCCAGATCGTCTCGACGCACACCTGGGAGGAGCGCGCCGAGACGTGCCGCCTCGTCACCGAGCTCGGCATGAAGCTGTGCAGCGGCGGGATCCTGGGGATGGGAGAGACCTGGGAGCAGCGGCTGGAGCTCGCCTACGAGCTGCGCGAGCTGGGGCCCGACGAGATCCCGCTCAACTTCCTCAACCCGCGGCCGGGCACGCCGCTGGCGGGCCGGCGCCCGCTCGAGGCCCACGACGCGCTCCGCGCGATCGCGATCTTCCGCCTCGTCTTCCCGGACCGGATCATCCGCTACGCGGGCGGCCGCGAGCTCGTGCTGCGCGACGCCCAGGCCCTGGGCCTGGTGGGCGGCGTCAACGGGATGATCGTCGGCAACTACCTCACCACCGCCGGCCGGCCCGCGGCCGAGGACGTGCGCCTCGCGGCCGACCTGGGGATGCCGGTCGTGCCCGGCGCGCGCGCGGCCGACTGACGGGAATGGGCGTCCGGGAGGTGCTGGCGCTCGACCGGGAGCACGTCTGGCACCCCTACGCGCCCATGCCGGCCGCCCAGGCGCCCCTGGTGGTGGAGTCGGCCGCCGGCGTGCGGCTGCGCCTCGCCGAGCCCGTGGGCGGGGTGAGCGAGCTGGTGGACGGCATGTCGTCCTGGTGGTCGGCCATCCACGGCTACGCGCACCCGGCGCTCGACGCCGCGGCGCACGAGCAGATCGGGCGGATGAGCCACGTCATGTTCGGCGGCCTCACGCACGAGCCGGCGGTGCGGCTGGCCGCGCGGCTGGTCGAGATCACGCCCGAGCCGCTGCGCCACGTCTTCCTCGCCGACTCGGGCTCGGTGTCGGTCGAGGTCGCCGTGAAGATGTGCCTGCAGCACTGGCGCTCCCTCGGCAGGCCCGAGAAGCGCCGCCTCTGCACGTGGCGGGGCGGCTACTACGGGGACACCCTCCAGCCGATGTCGGTGTGCGATCCGGAGGGCGGGATGCACCACATGTGGGCCGGGGTCCTGCCCGACCAGGTCTTCGCCGGGATGCCGCCGGCCGGCTTCGACGCGACCGCCGACCCGGGCTACGTCGATCACCTCGAGGCCGTCGTCGCCGAGCATGCCGACGAGCTCGCCGCCATCATCGTCGAGCCGGTGGTCCAGGGGGCGGGGGGCATGCGCTTCCACTCGCCCGAGTACCCCGCCGCCCTGCGCGCGATCGCGGACCGCCACGACGTGCTGCTGGTCTTCGACGAGATCGCGACGGGGTTCGGCCGCACCGGCGAGCTCTTCGCCGCCGAGCACGCCGGCGTCGCCCCCGACGTCATGTGCGTGGGCAAGGCGATGACCGGCGGCTACATGACGATGGCGGCCGCCCTCTGCACCGCCGAGGTGGCCGAGGCGATCTCGGCCGGCGAGGTCCCGGTGCTGGCCCACGGGCCGACCTTCATGGGCAACCCGCTGGCGGCGGCGGTCTCCGCCGCCTCCATCGACCTGCTGCTGGGGCGCGACTGGCGCGGCGACGTCGCCCGCATCGAGGCCGGCCTGCGCGCCGGCCTGGCGCCGGCGGCCGGCCTGCCGGGGGTCGCCGACGTCCGGGCGCTCGGCGCCATCGGGGTCGTGCAGCTCGACCACGAGGTTGACGTGGCGGCGGCGACGCGGGCGGCGGTCGCGCGGGGGGTGTGGCTGCGCCCGTTCCGCGACCTGGTCTACACCATGCCGCCCTACGTGACCGGCGACGACGACCTGGCGCGCATCTGCGCGGCCGCCGTGGCGGCGGCGGAGGCCGGGTGAGCCGCACGGGCCTCGGCTGGCTGCCGGCCGCGATCGCCGACCTGGCCGACCGCGACCTCCTGCGCGTGCTCACCTACTGCCAGGGCGCGCCCGACGCGGAGGTGACGATCGACGGCGTGCCCCATCTCCTGCTCGCCTCCAACAACTACCTCGGGCTGGCCAACGACCCGGCCGTCGTGGCCGGCGCCCAGGCGGCCCTGGGCGAGTACGGCGCCGGCGCCGGCGCCTCGCGCCTGGTCACCGGGAGCCTCGACCTGCACCGGCGGCTCGAGCAGCGGATCGCCGCGCTCAAGAGCTGCGAGGACGCCCTCGTCTTCCCGACCGGCTTCCAGGCGAACGTCGGCACGATCCCGGCATTGGTTCAACGCGGCGACGTGGTGTTCTCCGACGAGCTCAACCACGCGAGCCTCATCGACGGGTGCCGCCTGTCCGGCGCCGAGGTGGTGCGCTACCCCCACGGCGACGCCGACGCCCTGGAGGCGGCCGTCGTCGCGGCCGGCGCCGGCGGCCGGCGCCTGATCGTGACCGACACGGTCTTCTCGATGGACGGCGACCTCGCCCCGCTCCCGGCGATCGTCGCGATCGCCGAGCGCCACGGCTGCATGGTCATGGTCGACGAGGCCCACGCCACGGGGGTGCTCGGCGCCACCGGCGCCGGGGCGCTGGAGCACTTCGGCCTCGAGGGCCGCGTGCCCGTGGTCATGGGCACGCTCTCGAAGGCCCTCGGCGCCCAGGGCGGCTACGTGGCCGGCGACCGCGACCTCTGCGACTACCTGCGCACCCGCGACCGCGGGTTCGTCTTCACCACCGCCCTCGCGCCCGCGGCGGCCGGCGCCGCCCTCGCGGCCCTCGACGTCGTCCGCGACGAGCCCGAGCGCCGCGCCCGCCTGCGCGCGCTGGTGGCCCGCCTGGTGGAGGGCGCGCGGGCCCTGGGCTACGAGGTCCTGCCCACCGACTCGGCCGTGGTGGGCGTGCTCATCGGCGAGGCCGCCGACGCCCTGGCGGTCGGCGCCTCGCTGCGCGCGTCGCGGGTCTGGGCGCCCGCCATCCGGCCCCCGTCGGTGCCGCCCGGCACCGCCCGCCTGCGGCTGACCGTGATGGCCACCCACGAGGACCGCCACATCGAGTGGGCTCTCCAGGCGCTCGCGGACGCGCGCACGCAGGTGGCGGCGTGATGCTCGACGAGCCCGGGATCTTCGTCATGGGCACGGACACCGGGGTGGGGAAGACCGTCGTCACGGCGGCGATCGCCCTCGCCGCCCGGCAGCGGGGCCGCAGCCCCGCGGTGCTCAAGCCCGCCCAGACGGGCGAGGACGGGACCATCACCGGCGACGCCGAGTTCGTCGCGGCGCTGATCGGCCTCGACGAGCCCCCGGACGCCATCTGCCCCTACCGCCTGCGGGCGCCGCTCGCGCCCGCGGTGGCCGCGCGCCTGGAGGGGCGGCGCCTCGACCCCCAGGTCGTTGCGCGCGCATACAACGATCTGGCGGCGCGGCACGACCTGGTGCTGGTGGAGGCCGCGGGCGGGGCGCTCGTGCCGTTCTCCGACGGCGTCGACATGGCCGCCCTGGCGTCGATGCTCGGCCTGCCTGTGGTCGTGGCCGCGCGCCCCGGCCTGGGGACCCTCAACCACATCCTGCTCACGCTGGAGGCGCTGCACCGTCGTGGCCTCACGGTGCTGGGCGTGGTGGTCAGCGGCTACCCGGACGAGCCCGGCCTCGACCACCTCACAAACCCGGCGGCGCTCGCCCGCCTGACGCCGGTGCCGCTGCTGGGCGCCATCCCCTTCGACCCGGCCATCGACGTCGAGGGCGGCCGGCACGGCCGCCTGGCGGAGATCGGGCCGCCCGGGCTCGACCCGCTGCTCGGCGGGACGTTCTCGCCCGCCCGCTTCCGCCGCGCGGGCGAGGCCCGCCTCGCGGCGCTGACCGCCCACGACCCCGACCCTCACGAGGGGAGCCCCGTCCGTGGACCCCACTGACGCCGCCCGCGAGTGGGCCGCCGAGCGCCTCGAGGCCGAGCGGCTCCGCGAGGAGGGGAAGCTGTCGGCGACCTGACCTCCGAGCGCCGGGGGCGGGTCCTCGCCGCCCTCGTGCAGGCCGGGCCCGGCGGCGTCTCGGGCGAGTCGCTGGCGGCCGAGCTGGGCTGCTCCCGGGCGGCCGTTCACCGGCACGTCGAGGCGCTGCGCCGCGAGGGGCTCGGCGTGGCCGGCGGCCCGGACGGCTACCGCCTCGACGCCGAGGCCGACCCGGTGGTGCCGATGCTGGTGGCCCCGCGGCTGGGCCCGCCGCTCGCGGGCCCGGTGATCTGGCTCGCCGAGGCCGGCTCCACCAACGACGAGGCCATCGAGCGGGCGCGCGGCGGCGCGGCCGAGGGGCTGGTCGTGGGCGCCGACCGCCAGAGCGCGGGGCGGGGCCGGCGCGGGCGCCCCTGGCGGTCGGCCGCGGGCCACGGCCTGCTCGTGTCGGTGCTGCTGCGCCCCGGGGTGCCGCCGGTCGACGCGGGCCTGCTCCCGATCGTCGCGGCGGTCGGGGCGGCCGAGGCCCTGGGGCCCGAGGCGCGGATCGTCTGGCCGAACGACCTCCTGATCGGCGGCCGCAAGGTGGCCGGGATCCTGTGCGAGATGTCGGCCGACCAGGAGCGCGTGCAGTGGGCGGTCGCCGGCATCGGCGTGAACGTCCGCTCGGCCCCGGCCCTCGACGACGCCCGCTGGGAGCCGGGCGCCCTGGCCGACCTCGGCGAGCCGCCGCGGCGGGCCGACCTGCTGGTGGCGCTGCTCGGGGCGCTGGGCCGCCGCTACGCCGAGTGGGTGCGCGAGGGCCCGGACGCGGTGCTGGCCGCGTTCGCCGCCCGGGACGGCCTGCGCGGCCGGTCGGTGGCAGTCAGCCTCGCGGGCGAGGAGGTGACCGGCGAGTGCGCGGGCACCGACGCCCTTGGGCGCCTCCGGGTGCGCACCGCGGCGGGGGAGCGCCTGCTCGGGGCGGGCGAGGTGGTGCGGGTGGGCCCGGCCGCGGCCGGGTAGGGTCGATTCCATGACGACCGCCCCGCCGCTGGCCGGCAGCGACATCTACCTCACCGACGAGCTCCTCGGCGACGAGGAGCGCGCGGTGCGCGACCGGGTGCGCCGCTTCTGCGACGAGGAGGTCGCGCCGGTCATCAACGGCTACTGGGAGCGGGCGGAGTTCCCCTTCGAGCTGGTCCCCAAGCTGGCGCGGCTCGACGTGTGCGGCGGCACGATCCAGGGCCATGGCTGCCCCGGCCTCAGCCCGCTCGCCGCCGGGCTGGTGGCGATGGAGCTGGCGCGCGGGGACGGTAGCGTGAGCACCTTCTACGGGGTCCACTCCGGGCTGGCGATGACCGCGATCGGGCTGCTCGGGTCCGAGGAGCAGAAGGACCGCTGGCTGCCCGCCATGGCCCGCCTGGACGCCATCGGCGCCTTCGCCCTGACCGAGCCGGACCACGGCTCCGACGCCGTCACCCTCGAGACGCGGGTGCGGCGGCTGGGCGACGGCTACGTCATCGACGGCGCCAAGCGCTGGATCGGCAACGCGACCTTCGCCGACCTCATGATCGTGTGGGCGCGCGACGCGACCGGCGACGTGGGCGCCTACGTCGTGGAGAAGGGCGCCCCGGGGGTCGAGGCGCGCCTGATCACGGGGAAGGTGGCCAAGCGGGCCTCCTGGCAGGCCGACGTGACCCTGACCGACGTGCGCGTGCCGGCGGAGAACCGGCTCGCGGAGGCCTCGAGCTTCGACGACGCCGCGCGCGTGCTGGCCGCCGCCCGCCCGGGCATCGCCTGGGCGGCGCTCGGGCACGCCGTGGCGGGCTACGAGGCGGCCGTCGCCTACGCCCTCGAGCGCGAGCAGTTCGGCACGCCGATCGGCGGCTACCAGATCACCCAGTACCGCCTGGCGAAGATGCTCGCCGACGTCACCGGGATGCGCCTGATCTGCGTGCGCCTCGCCGAGCTGGTCGGGCAGGGCGCGCTCACGCCCGCCATGGCGAGCCTGGCGAAGATGCACAACGCCGCCCGCGCCCGCGCCGTCGTGGCCGAGGCCCGCGACCTGCTCGGCGGCAACGGGCTGCTGCTGGAGAACCACGTCGCCCGCCACCTCGGCGACGTGGAGGTGACGGCGACGGTCGAGGGCACGGACGCGGTCCACGCCCTCATCGTGGGGCGCGAGATCACGGGGATGTCCGCGTTCAGCTGACGATGCGGGCGGCGGTCTACCACGGCGGCGGGAGGATCGAGATCGAGGAGCGCCCCGACCCGGTCGCCGGCCCGGGCGAGCTGGTGGTGAGGGTGCGGGCCTGCGGGCTCTGCGGGAGCGACCTGATGTCCTGGTACCAGGACCCGCGCGCCCCCCTGGTGCTCGGCCACGAGCCCGCCGGCGAGGTGGTGCAGGCCGGGCCCGGGGCCCCGTTCGCCGAGGGCGCGCGCGTCTTCGTGCACCACCACGTGCCCTGCATGACGTGCGCCCTCTGCCGGGCCGGCCGCCACACGCTGTGCCCCGAGTTCCGGCGCACGAGCATCGACCCGGGAGGGCTGGCCGAGCTGGTGCGCGTGCCATCGGAGAACGCACGCGCCGACGTGCTCCCGCTCCCCGAGGGCCTGCCCGAGTGGGCCGCCACCCTGATCGAGCCGCTCGCCTGCGTCATCCGCGGCCAGCGCTGGGCGGGCGTGGGCCCGGGCTCCCGCGTCGCGGTCGTGGGCGCCGGGGCGATGGGGCTGCTGGAGGTCCGCGCCGCACTGGCGGCCGGCGCGGCGGCCGTCGCCGCCGTGGAGCCGCGCGCCGACCGGCGTGCCCTGGCCGAGGCGGCCGGCGCGGCCGCGCTCGCCGCGCCCGACCCGGACGACCTGAGGGAGGTCCTGGGGGGCACCGACCTCGCCGACCAGGTGTTTGTCTGTACAAGCAACCGGGAGGCGATCGCCGGGGCGCTGCACCTCGCCGGCCCGGGGGGCGTGGTGCAGCTCTTCGCCCCGACGCCGCCCGGCGAGCTCGTCGGCCTCGACCTGGGCGCGATCTTCTTCCGCGAGGTGAGCATCCAGTCCACCTACTCGGCGGGCCCGTTCGACACCCGCGACGCGCTCGCGCTGCTCGCTGCGGGGGCCGTCGACGCCTCCGCGCTGGTGTCGCACCGGCTGCCGCTCGACCGCGTGGAGGAGGCGTTCCGCCTGGCGCGCTCCGGGGAGGCGACCAAGGTGGTCGTCGAGCCGTAGGCTGGGCGGGCACACGGACCGAACAGAGGGGGACGACATGGCCATGGCCGACCGCCGCGCCGAGGCGACCTGGGCGGGGAACCTCATCGAGGGGAGCGGCACCCTCGACCTGGTCTCCAGTGGGGTTGCGTCATCGCTGCCCATCACGTGGGCGTCGCGCACCGAGAAGGCCGACGGGCGCACGAGCCCCGAGGAGCTGCTCGCCGCCGCGCACGCCTCCTGCTACGCGATGGCCTTCTCCCACGCGCTCGCCACCGCCGGGAACCCCCCGGAGCGCCTGCACGTGACGGCCGTCGTCTCCCTCAACCCGAAGGAGGGCGGCGGCGTCGAGGTGACCGACTCGGCCCTCACGGTGACCGGCACCGTCCCAGGCCTCGACCAGGCGGGCTTCCAGGCGGCCGCCGAGGCGGGCGAGCAGGGGTGCCCCATCTCGAACGCCATCCGGAACAACGTCGCCATCACGGTGAAGGCCACCCTGGACTAGCGTTCCGGGCAGGCCCCGGCCTCAGCCTCCGGCGGCCTTTCGCGCCACGCCGGCCTCGAAGCGGGCCCGGTCGACGACGAAGCGCTGGTGCCGGCCGGCGCAGATGCGGTCGGGGCCGTCGTCGGCCTGCGCCGAGAAGGTGAGCCGGCGGCCGTCGACCTCCTCCAGGCGCACGCGCACCGTTACCTCCAGCCCCGGCGGCGTGGCGGCGTCGTGGCTGAGGTCGACGTGCACCCCCAACGACATCTCGCCCTCGTCCAGGTGGGGGGCGATCAGGTCGATGCAGGCCCACTCCACCAGGCCGACCATGAAGCCGGTCGCGAGCACCTCGGGCATGGCCGCGAAGCCGGGCGACTCGGGGTAGAGGTGGGGCACGGTCTTGCCGACCGGCACGACGAACCGCAGCTCCCCCTCCAGGCCGGGAGCGAGGCTCGCCTTCACGGCCGCGCCCGGCCCACCAGGGCCGTGCAGAGGAAGCCGAGCGGCTCGTCGCCGAGGGCGGTGAGCTGGTGGGGCTCCTCCGAGGCGACGAAGACGGCGTCGCCCGGGCCGACCTCGGCGACCTCCTCCCCGAGCAGCGCCTCGGCGCGCCCATGGAGGATCACGATCGCGTGCTCGTGGGGGTGGCTCTCGAAGGCGGAGGACCCGCCCGCGGGGATGCGGAAGTAGCGCAGCTCGACGTCGCGGGCGCCCTCGTCGGCACCGATCAGCGTGTGGCGCTCGGCGCCGGATGCGTACTCGCGCGGGGCCACCCCGTCCCAGCTCCAGTCCCCCGCGCGGCGCCTCACCAGACCCATGCAATGCACGTTACCGGCCGCGGCTCGGGGGTGGTCGGGGCCCCCGCCGCACGCGCTACACTCCGCCGGGCGCGGGCTCCGGCCCGATACGTGGTGGGCGTAGCTCAGTTGGTAGAGCTCCTGGTTGTGGTCCAGGCGGTCGTGGGTTCGAGTCCCATCGCTCACCCCTCACGGCCGGATCTCGGGCGGGTGTGGCGGAACTGGCATACGCGCTAGGTTTAGGTCCTAGTGGGGCAACCCTTGGAGGTTCGAGTCCTCTCACCCGCACTGACATCGAGGCCCGACGAGGGCGGCGCGCGAGAGCGGCCGAGCGAGGAGGGCTCTGGGATGGCACTGACGACCGAGGTCACACCCCTCGAGGAGAACCGCGTCCGCCTGGACGTGGCCGTCCCCGGGGACGAGGTCCGTCGTCAGATGGAGAGGGCCGTCCGCCAGCTCGGTCGCGAGGTCCGGGTGCCGGGCTTCCGGCCCGGAAAGGCGCCCGCCGAGGTCATCGTCCAGCGCGTCGGCCGCGAGGCCGTGGTGCAGGAGATGCTCAAGGGGGCCCTCGGCGGCTGGTACTCCGAGGCGGTGAGCGAGGCCGGCGTCGTCCCGATCGACGACCCCGAGCTCGACCTCGAGGACGTCCCCGAGGACGGCGACCTGACCTTCACGGCGAAGGTGCACGTGCGGCCGAAGGCGACGCTCGGCGAGTACGCCGGCCTCGAGGTGGGTCGTGCCGGGCCGCAGGTGCCCGAGGACGCGCTCGACCAGCAGCTCGACGCCCTGCGCGAGCGCGCCGCCCGCCTCGTCCCCGTGGACCGCCCGGCCGCGACGGGCGACTTCCTGGTCATCGACTTCGACGGCTCGTCCGGGGGCAAGCGGCTGCGCAACGCGAGCGCCCGCGACTACCTGGTCGAGCTCGGCGGCGGCCGCCTGGTGGGCGAGTTCGACTCGCACCTGGCGGGCCTGTCGGCCGGCGAGTCGGTCGAGTTCCCCGTGACCTACGCCGATTCCGACGGGCGCGACGAGCTGCGCGGGCGGACGGTCAACTACACGGTCACCGTCAAGCAGGTGCAGCAGAAGGAGCTGCCGCCGCTCGACGACGACCTCGCGGTCGGGGTGAGCGAGTTCGACACCCTCGACGAGCTGCGCGCCGACGTGCAGCGGCGGCTGGACGAGGCCGCCCAGGCCGAGGTCGACGAGCTCTTCCGGCGCATGGTCATCGACGCGGCGGTCGCCAACGCGACGGTCGACGTGCCCGCGGTCATGGTCGACCGGCGCATCGGGACCATCCTGCAGCAGACCGCGTCGCAGCTGCCCGAGGGCGTGTCGTTCGAGCAGTACCTGGCCGCCGGCGGCCGCACGCTCGAGCAGGTGGTCGAGGAGCTGCGCCCGGACGCCGAGAACGCGGTCCGGCGCGAGCTGGTGGTGGAGGCCGTCGCCGACGCCGAGGGCATCGAGGTCTCCGACGAGGAGATCGAGGAGCAGGTGCGGGAGGACGCCGAGGCCACCGGGCGCGCGCCCGACCGGCTGCTGCACGATCTCCGGCACCACGGCGGCTGGGAGACGCTGCGCCAGGACCTGCGAATGAAGAAGGCCGTCGAGGTGCTCACCTCGGGGGCGACGCCGATCCCGATGGAGCAGGCCGAGGCCCGCGAGCGCCTCTGGACGCCGGACCAGGCCCGCGAGGAGCAGACCGCGACGGCAGGGAAGCCGGCCCCCGCCGGGAAGCTCTGGACGCCCGGCGACCCCCGATGACCACGCGCGACGAGAGGACCCGCAGTTGAGCCCGTTGATCCCCATGGTCGTCGAGCAGACGTCGCGCGGCGAGCGCTCCTTCGACATCTACTCGCGCCTGCTCAACGAGCGGATCGTCTTCCTGGGGACCCCCATCGACGACCAGATCGCGAACCTCGTCGTGGCGCAGCTCCTCCACCTGGAGAGCGAGGACCCCGACAAGGACATCTCGCTGTACATCAACTCGCCGGGCGGGTCGGTCTACGCGGGCCTGGCGATCTACGACACGATGCAGTTCATCAAGCCGGACGTGCAGACGATCTGCGTCGGCATCGCCATGAGCATGGGCGCCCTCCTCCTCGCCGGCGGCGCGCACGGGAAGCGGATGGCCCTGCCGAACGCCAAGATCCTCATCCACCAGGTCTCGAGCGGCTTCAGCGGCCAGGCGACCGACATCGAGATCCACGCGCGCGAGATCATCGACCTGCGCAAGCGCCTCGATCAGATCATCGCCAAGCACACCCAGCAGGATCTTGAGAAGGTCGCCAAGGACACCGACCGCGACTTCTTCATGAGCAGCGAAGAGGCGAAGGAGTACGGCATCGTCGACCGGGTGATCGAGAGCCACTAGCTCCACGGACGAAGGGGCCCCTCTCCGATGGCGAAGACGCACGAGTCGAACGAGCAGCTCCTCTGCAGCTTCTGCGGCAAGTCGCAGCGGCAGGTGAAGAAGCTGATCGCCGGGCCGGGCGTCTACATCTGCGACGAGTGCATCGATCTCTGCAACGAGATCATCGACGAGGAGCTCACCACCCCGGTCAGCTTCGACCCCGACTCGCTGCCGCGCCCGCGCGAGATCTACGACGTCCTGAACGACTACGTGGTGGGGCAGGAGGAGGCCAAGCGCACGCTGGCCGTGGCCGTCTACAACCACTACAAGCGCGTCAACATGATGTCGGCGGGCGAGGGCGACATCGAGCTGCAGAAGAGCAACATCCTGCTGCTCGGGCCCACCGGTTGCGGCAAGACGCTGCTGGCGCAGACCCTCGCGCGCATCCTCAACGTCCCCTTCGCGATCGCCGACGCCACGGCGCTCACCGAGGCCGGCTACGTCGGCGAGGACGTCGAGAACATCCTGCTCAAGCTGATCCAGGCGGCCGACTTCGACGTGAAGAAGGCCGAGACCGGGATCATCTACATCGACGAGGTCGACAAGATCGCGCGCAAGGCCGACAACCCGTCGATCACGCGCGACGTGTCGGGCGAGGGCGTGCAGCAGGCGCTGCTGAAGATCCTCGAGGGCACGGTGGCCTCGGTGCCGCCGCAGGGGGGCCGCAAGCACCCCCACCAGGAGTTCCTCACGATCGACACCACCAACGTGCTGTTCATCTGCGGCGGCGCGTTCGCCAACCTCGAGAAGATCATCGAGCGGCGCATCGGGCACAAGGGCGTCGGCTTCGCCGCCGAGGTCCGCAGCCGCCGCGACCACGACCCGCACGACGTCTTCAGCGAGGTGCTCCCCGAGGACCTCATGAACTACGGGCTGATCCCGGAGTTCATCGGCCGCCTGCCCGTCATCTCGGCCGTTCACCAGCTCTCGCGCGACGACCTCGTCAAGATCTTGACCGAGCCCAAGAACGCCCTCGTGCGCCAGTACCGGCGCTTCTTCAGCTTCGACGACGTCGACCTGGTCTTCGCCGACGACTCGCTGCAGGCGATCGCCGACAAGGCGCTCGTGCGCGAGACCGGCGCGCGCGGCCTGCGCTCCATCATGGAGGCGGCCCTGCTGGACGTCATGTTCGAGCTGCCCTCGCGCGACGACGTGCTCAAGTGCGTGGTCACGCGCGAGACGATCGAGAAGTCGCTCCCGCCGACGCTCGTCACGGAGGCCCCGGGCCGGGTCGCCGAGGCCGGCGGCGGGTCCGCGTAGCGGCGGGACCCCAATGAGCCCTCCTCGGTCTCGGCCGCTCTCGGCGGCGGCCGGCCCTCGACGGGCGGAGCGGTTCGACCCGGCCGAGGTCGAGCCGCGCTGGACGGCCGCCTGGGAGGCGGCCGGGGTGGGGCACGCCGACCCCGGCAGCGACCGCCCGCCGTACACGATCGCGATCCCGCCGCCGAACGTGACCGGGGCGCTGCACATGGGGCACGCGCTCAACAACACCATCCAGGACGTGCTGATCCGCGCACACCGCATGGCGGGGTACGAGACCTTCTGGATCTGCGGCACGGACCACGCCGGCATCGCCACCCAGGCGGTCGTCGAGAAGGCGCTGGCCGCCGAGGGGCTGTCGCGCGAGGAGCTCGGCCGCGAGGAGTTCGTGCGCCGCGTCTGGGAGTGGAGGGAGGTGTACGGCGGCCGGATCATCGGCCAGCTCAAGCGCCTCGGCTGCAGCCTCGACTACGCGCGCGAGCGCTTCACGATGGACGAGCGCTACGCCGCGGCCGTGCTCGAGGTGTTCGTCGCCCTCCACGCCAAGGGCTACATCTATCGCGACCGCTACCTCGTCAACTGGGACCCCGGGCTCGGGTCGGCGATCTCCGACCTCGAGGTCGAGGACCGCGAGGTCACCGACTCGCTCGTGAGCATCGCCTACCCGCTCGCCGACGGCACCGGCGAGATCGTCGTGGCCACGGTCCGCCCGGAGACCATGCTCGGCGACACCGCCGTGGCCGTGAACCCCGGCGACGAGCGCTATCGCCACCTGATCGGCAGCGCGGCGGTCCTGCCGCTGGTGGGCCGCGAGCTCCCGATCGTGGCCGACGAGCACGTCGAGCCGGAGTTCGGCACCGGCGCGCTCAAGATCACGCCCGCCCACGACCCGAAGGACTTCGAGATCGCCCGCCGCCACGGCCTCCCGGCCGTCGGCGTGATCGGCGAGGACGGGCTCATGACCCCCGAGGCGGGCGAGCGCTACGCGGGCCTGACCCCTGCGGCCGCGGCCGAGCGGGTGATGGCCGACCTGCGCGCGCAGGGCCTCGTGCGCGGCGAGGAGCCCTACACCCACACGGTCCCGTTCTCCCACCGCTCGGGCGCGCGCGTCGAGCCGCTGGTCTCGCTGCAGTGGTTCTGCGACATGTCGCGCCTGGCCGCGCCGGCGATCGAGGCCGTCGAGCGGGGCCGGGTGCGCTTCACCCCGGCCAAGTGGGGCGAGGTCTACCTCAACTGGATGCGCGAGATCCGCCCCTGGTGCATCAGCCGCCAGCTCTGGTGGGGGCACCAGATCCCGGTCTGGTACCGCGGCGAGGAGACGTACGTCGGTCGCGACGCGCCCGCCGGCGAGGGCTGGGAGCGCGACCCCGACGTGCTCGACACCTGGTTCAGCTCGGCGCTGTGGCCGTTCGCGACCCTGGGGTGGCCGGAGCGCACGCCCGAGCTCGAGCGCTTCTACCCGACCCAGGTGCTCTCGACCGCGCGCGACATCATCTTCCTCTGGGTCGCGCGCATGGTGATGATGGGCTGCGAGTTCATGGGCGAGGAGCCGTTCGCCGACGTGGCGATCCACTCGGTCGTGCAGGCGCCCGACGGCCGGCGCATGAGCAAGTCGCTCGGCACCGGCATCGACCCGATGGACGAGATCGAGCGCAACGGCGCCGACGCCCTCCGCTTCGGGCTGCTCATGATGTCGAGCACCCAGGACGTGCGCTTCAGCCAGGAGCGCATCGACCAGGGGCGCCAGCTGGTGACCAAGCTCTGGAACGCCGTGCGGCTGGTGGTCGACCGGGGCGGGCGCGCCGGGACGGGGGCGGTCGAGCCCGCGACGCTGGCCGACCGCTGGATCGCCTCGCGGGTCGCCGACGCGGTCGAGCGCGGCGCCGGCCATCTGGACCGCTTCGAGCTGTCGCCCCTGGCCGACCTCGTCTACCACGTGGTCTTCGACGACTACTGCGACTGGTACCTGGAGCTCCTCAAGGCCGGCGAGGCGACGCCGGAGGTGGCGGGCGCCGCCCTCGAGCAGCTGCTCGCCCTGGCCCACCCGCTCATGCCCTTCGTCACCGAGGAGGGGTGGTCGCGCATGCCGGGCGCCGAGGGGCTCATGGCCGTGCACCCGGCGGCGGCCGCGCCCGGCCCGCGCGACGAGGCGGCCGAGGCCGAGATCCGGGCGGTGCAGGAGGAGGTCAACGCCATCCGAGGATGGCGCGCGCAACGCGGGATCTCTCCCCGCCAGGCCGTCGTGGCCGAGGACCCGCACCCGCTCACCCGGGCCCTCGCGCGCGCCGAGCCGGCCGCGAACCCGGCCGAGCTCGTGTCCCGGGTGCTCCTGCCCACCCGCTCGATGGCCATCGGGGTCGCGGGCGAGCACGTCGACGCGGAGGTCGAGGCCGAGCGCCTGAGGGGGGAGCTCCGCACGGCCGAGGCCGAGCTCGAGCGCGCCGAGCGCAAGCTGTCCGATGAGCGGTTCGTCGAGCGGGCCCCCGCCCACCTGGTCGACGCCGAGCGCGAGAAGGCGGCGCGCTACGCGGCCGAGCGTGAGACGCTCGCGGCCCGCATCGCCGCGCTCGGGTGACGCCGGAGGCGGCCCGCGACTGGATCGCCGGCCTCCAGATCCTCGGCATGCGCCTGGGTCTGGACCGGATCCGCGCCCTGCTGGGCGCGCTCGGGCACCCTGAGCGGGCCGCCCCGGCCCTCCACGTGGTCGGCACCAACGGCAAGTCGTCGACGGCGCGGCTGGCCGCGGCCGCCCTGGCCGGCGAGGGGCGCGTCGGCGTCTACCTGTCGCCCCACATCGTCGACTGGACCGAGCGGGTCCAGATCGACGGCGCGCCGATCGGCGACGGGGCCTTCGCCGAGGCCGCGACGGCGGTGCGCGCCGCGGCCGAGGGCCCGTCGCTGCCGCCCGGCGACCCGGTCACGCAGTTCGAGGCGCTCACGGCCATCGCGCTCTGGTCCTTCCGGGCGGCGGACGCGGGCGCGATGGCCATCGAGGCCGGGCTCGGCGGGCGCTGGGACGCGACCAACGTGCTGCCGCCGGGCGCGGCCGTCGTCCTCACCAACGTCGCGCTCGAGCACACCGAGTTCCTCGGCGACACCGAGGCCGCCATCGCCGGCGAGAAGCTGGCGGTCTGCCCCGACGGCTCCGACCGGCTGGTCGTGGGGCGGCTGAGCCCGGCCGCGCGCACCGCGGTCGACGCCGAGCTCGCGCGCCGGGGCATCCGGGCGCTCCGCTACGGCGAGGGGCTGACCGCCCGCGACGAGGGCGCGACCGTCGCGGTCGAGACCCCCGTCGCCCGCTACGAGGGCCTGCCCCTGGCGCTGCGCGGGGGTTTCCAGCGCGAGAACCTGGCGCTCGCCGTCGCCGGGGCCGAGCTGGTGACCGGCGGCCCGCTCGCCGTCGAGCCGCTGCGCCGCGCGATCGCCGGGGTCCGCATGCCCGGACGCCTGGAGGTCGTCCCCGGCGCGCCCGAGGTCGTCCTCGACGGCGCCCACAACCCGGCGGGCGTGCAGGCCCTGGTGGCCGCGCTCGACGGTGCCCGCGCCGGCCGCGGCCCGGTCGTCGCCGTGGTCTCGGCGCTGGAGTACAAGGACACCCAGGGCATGGTCGCGGCGCTGGCCCCGGCGGCGGCCCTCGTGGTGGCGACGCGCTCGTCGCACCGGCACGCGGCGGAGCCCGCGCGCCTGGCCGAAGCCGCGCGCGGCGCCGGGATGGCCGCGCTGGTCGTCGAGGAGCCGACGGCGGCCCTGGCGCGGGCGCGCGAGGAGGCCGGCCCCGAGGGGACGGTCCTGGTCGTGGGTTCGCTGTATTTGCTCGGAGATCTGCGGCCCCACGTTCTGGCGGCCGAGCGGGAACCCCCTGCTAGACTCGCGCCCGCCCGGAAGGGCGAGGGCCCAGCCGAGCGAATATAGGTGCGCATGACGTCGGCCTCACGCGTGAAACGGCTCCCCCTGTGATGCTCGCGATCGGCCCGGCGGGCCTGCTGGGCTTTCTCCAGGCGGACCCGCAGGCCACCTCCGACTCGGACGACCCGTTCGAGTCGATCTCGAACTTCTTCGACTCGGGGCTGTGGAGCGCGATCAGCCTCATGCTGCAGGTCTTCGTCGTCCTGCTGTGGCTCGCGCTGGTCTACTGGACCTACCAGGACGCCCGGCGCCGCTTCGAGGCGCCCGCGGCCGTCGCCGGCTGCGTGGCCCTGTCGGTGCTGCTGCCGTTCCTCGGGTCGATCATCTACCTGATCGTGCGCCCGCCCGAGTACCTCGACGAGGCGCGCGAGCGCGAGCTCGAGCTCCTCGCGCTGGAGCGGCGGCTCGGCGAGCTCGGGGACGTGGAGGGCCAGGAGATCGTCGCGCGCATGCTGGCGCGCGAGGGCGTGACGGGCGACGCTGCCGGGGTGCAGCGGGCCCTGCGCCAGGCCGGCGTGGCGTCGCAGGACGACGTCCGCGACCTCGACCTCCGCCTGACCGAGGTCGAGTTCCGCATGCGCCTGCTCGACGGCGCCGCCGAGGCCCCGGCCGCGGCGCCCGACGACGGAGCCCTCCAGCGCCGCCGCGAGCGCGAGCGGGAGCTGCCCGAGACGGCCGGCGGCCGCACCGGCGACACCGGCCGGTCGGTCCGCTGGCGCCGCGGGCGCCGCGAGCCCGAGGCGTATGACTGAGCGGTCGTTCGTGATGGTGAAGCCGGACGGGGTCGCCGCGGGGCTCACGGGGGAGATCATCTCGCGCATCGAGCGGCGCGGGCTGGCGATCCTGGCCCTGCGCAAGGCCGTGATGGCCCGCGACGTGGCCCAGGTGCACTACGGCGAGCACAGCGAGCGGCCCTTCTTCGGCGAGCTGGTCGAGTTCATCACCTCCGGGCCGGTCGTGATGATGGCCGTCGAGGGGGAGGGGGCCGTCGGGGCCCTGCGCACCATGATGGGGCCGACCGACCCCCAGGACGCCCCGCCGGGCACCGTCCGCGGCGACTACGCCCTCGACGTGGGGCAGAACGTCATCCACGGCTCCGACGGCACCGACTCGGCCGCCCGCGAGCTGGCCCTGCACTTCCCCGATCTCGCGGGCTGACCACGGCGGCGTGATCCTGCTGGCGTCGCGCTCGCCCCAGCGGCGGGCGCTGCTCGGCGCGCTCGGGGTCGCGTTCCGAGTCGTGGCGCCCCGGGCCGAGGAGGGGGACGATCCGCTCGCCAACGCCCGGGCCAAGGCGCGCGAGGTGGCCGCCCGCGCCGGCGTCCCCGAGGGCGGCGCCGTGCTGGGCGCCGACACCGAGGTGATCCTCGAGGGCCGCGTCCTCGGCACGCCGCCCGACGCCGCCGCCGCCCGCCACCACCTGACCGCCCTCGCGGGGCGGGCTCACGTGGTCCGCTCAGCCGTTTGCGTGATCACGCAACGAGATGAGCGGGAGCTCGTGGACGACGCCCGCGTGACCTTCCGGCCGCTTGTCGGAGGCGGACGTCGAGCGCTACGTCGCCACCGGCGAGTGGCGCGACCGGGCGGGCGGCTACGCGATCCAGGGCGGCGGGGCGGCCCTCGTGGAGCGGGTCGAGGGCGACGAGTCGACGGTGGTCGGGCTGCCGGTCGGCGCGGCTGGCGGCGCTGCTCGAGGAGCTGGGCCTGCTGGCCTGAGTCAGGCCCGGCCGCGCTCGCAGGCCGGCGCGTCGCGGCCGGCGCCGCCCAGGCAGAGGTCGCGGGGGCCGGGCCCGCCGAGGAGGGCATCGCGCCCGGCCTGGCCCTGGAGGCGGTCGACGCCGGGGCCGCCCAGCAACCGGTCGTCGCCGGCTTGGCCCAGCAGCTGGTCCTTCCCGGGGCCGCCCTTGAGCACGTCCCTGCCGGGGCCGCCGCAGACGACGTCGTTGCCGCCCAGAGCGCTGACGGTGTCGTTGCCGCCCAGGGCCACGATCACGTCGGCCCGGCGCGTGCCCCTGAGCCGGTCCCTGCCCGGCGTGCCGACGATCGTGGCCGCCTTGCCACCGCAGCGCGGCGGGCGTCCGGCCGCTCCGGGGCCGCCGCCCGCGCCCGCGCCGGCGGGGCTCGAGCCCCCCTGGACGCGGGCGACGGCCATGTCGGTGCGCCGCGAGGCCCGCCGCCACGAGGCCGCCGTCCGGCTGCAGGGCGAGCCCTTGGGCCTTGCTGGGGCCACCCGGGAACGCGACGGTGCGGATGCCCCCGTCGCCGAATGTGCTGTCGAGGGTGCCCCCCGGCTGCAGGCGCACGAGCCCGAAGCCGAGGCGGGCGATGCCCGCGACGACCACCTTGCCGTCGCCCTGCAGGACCGCAGCGGAGGCGTCCTCGTTGCCTCCCAGGTCGATCACGACGGCCCCGTCGCCGTCGAAGCTCTGGTCCAGGGAGCCGTTCTGGTTCAGGCGGACGACGACGATGTCACGGTTGAAGGTGGGCACCACCTGGTCGGAGTTGTCGCGCCAGCCGACGAGGAGGATCCTGCCGTCCGGCTGGACCAGCACGTCCTCGACCGTCTCCAGCAGGCCGAAGTCGAGCTCGAGCTTGCCGTCGCCGTCGAAGGAGGCATCGAGTTGCCCGTTGTCGCCGTCGATCCGCGCGACCGCCATGTCGGTCGTGCCGCCGCCCGAGACGCCGCCCGCCACCACCAAGCGGCCGTCGGGCTGACGGGCCACGGCGTTCGCGTGGTCGCCGGTCCCCGTGAAGTTGACGAACGCGTTGCCGAAGCCGGTGATCGCTCCGGTCGGGCTCAGCTTCGTGACGACCGCGAGCCCCTGGGCGTCCGGCGTGTAGCTGGAACCGGCCAGGACGATCGTGCCGTCGGGCAGCGCCAGCACGTCCCGGACGGTGTCGTCCCCGGTGCTCGGCGACCCGCCGTAGCTGAGCTCCAGCCGCCCGGGGTCGTTGGCGAGGTCGTCCGAGGTCGTGCCCGGGGCGAAGGAGGCGTCCAGCTCCCCGCCCGGCAGGAACCTCACGACGGATGCGTTGTCGCCGTCCTCGCCGGCCACGACCAGCCGGCCGTCCGGGTGGCGCGCCACCGCGAAGGCCACGTTCGGGTCGCCGTCCCCGATGAGCCGGAGGCCGAGTCCGCCCTCGGGAGAGCCGTCGGGGTTGCGCCGACTCACCACGAACCTCGTCGCGACGCCGCCCCAGCCCACGACGACGATCCTCCCGTCGGGCTCGACCAGCACGTCCTCCGCGGCGTCGAGCGAGCCGAGGTCGATCGTGAGGCGGCCGTCACGGCGAAGGTGCGGTCGATGTCGCCCGGTGCCGCGAGCGCCAGGCCCGCCACGGCCGAGAGCGTGGCGGCCACAACGGCGACGACAGCGCCGCGCCGCCACCGGCCGGCGCCGACCCCCCGCGTCATCAGACCCCTCTCGGTCGGTGGGCCGAGCGTGGTACGGCTCCGGCGCGAGCGTAATGCGGCTGCGGGATCGGGCGCAACGCCCGGACGGGGGGTCCCCCGGGCCGGGACGAAGGGGCTACATCCCCGCGGGGGCCTGCGCGGGCTCGCCCTCGGGGGCGAGGTCCGACGCGCCGCAGGTAGAGCAGGGTCGCGATGATCCCCGCGACGGCGAAGCCGGCGGCCACCCAGAAGGCGAGGCTGAAGCCGTCGACGAGCGCCTCGGGCTGGTGGGTGCCGCTCTCGAGCAGGTCCTCGGTGCGGGTCGTCGAGACCGTCGTGAGGATCGCGACGCCCAGCGCCCCGCCGATCTGCTGGCTGGTGTTGATGAGCCCCGAGGCCAGGCCCGCCTCCCGCGGGGGCACGCCCGCGAGGGCGGCGATCGAGACGGGCACGAAGGAGAAGCCCAGCCCGACGCCGATGAGCAGGAAGGGGCCGAACAGGTTGACGAAGTAGGTCCCGTCCACCGGGATCTGCGTGAACCAGATCAGGCCCGCCAGGATCGCGGCCATGCCGACCGCCAGGATCGGCTTGACGCCCATCCGCGTGACCAGCGCCTGGGCGACGCCGGACGCGACGACCGCCGTCAGGGCGACGGCGAGGTAGCCGACGCCGGTCTCCAGCGCCGAGAAGCCGAGCACCTGCTGCATGTAGAGCGACAGCAGGAAGAACATGCTGAACACGATCGTGCCGAGGCCGAAGCCGACGATGTTCGCGCCGGTCGGAGTGCGGCGCTTGAAGAAGCTGAGCGGCAGGAGGGCGTGGCGGTTGCGCGACTCGATGAAGAGGAAGATCGCCATCAGCACCACCGAGGCCGCGAGCACGCCGATCGTCTGGGCCGAGGTCCAGCCGGCCTGGTTGGCCTGGGTGAGCCCGAACACGAGCAGCAGCAGGCTGCTCGTGACCGCGACCGCCCCGAAGGCGTCGAAGTTGCGCGCCATCCCCTCGATCTTGCTCTCGCGCACGAAGCGCGGGACGAGCAGCAGGGTCACGAGCCCGATCGGCACGTTGATCCAGAAGACCCACTCCCATCCGGCGTACTCCGTGAGGATGCCCCCCAGGAGCACCCCGATCGCCGCGCCCGCGCCGGCGATGGCGCCGAGGATGCCCAGGGCCTTGTTGCGGTCGGCGCCCTCCGCGAAGGTGACCAGCGTGATCGAGAACACCGACGGCGCCAGGAGCGCGGCGCCCGCGCCCTGCAACAGGCGGGCGACGATCAGCATGGTGTCCGTCTGCGAGACCGCGCACAGCAGCGAGAAGGCCGCGAAGGCCGCCAGCCCGATCATGAACAGCCTCCGCCGGCCCAGCACGTCGCCGAGCCGCCCCCCGAGCAGCAGGAAGCCGCCGAAGGTGAGGGCGTAACCGCTGACGACCCACTGGAGGTCCTCGGGCGAGAAGCCGAGGTCCTCCTGGATGGACGGGAGGGCCACGTTCACGATCGAGACGTCCAGCACCACCATCAGGTAGGCGATGCTGAGGACGGCGAGGGCCTTCCAGCGATTGGGATCGAGGCGCGGGGCGTCCGTGGTCACTCGGGCCTCCGGGGACGGTGGTTCGGCACGGCACGCTGAACGATACGGGCGCGTGCGCAACCTCGCCCCGGGCACCTTCCACGTTTCAGCCGACGTTCAGGCGGCGGGACGCGTCAGAAGAGCGGCGGGTAGCGCTCCAGCAGGTCCGCGTGGCGCTTGGCCCGCTCGCGCGCGGCGACCGCCGCCGAGTCGCCGGCCTCCTCCTTGAGGCGCCGCAGCGTGGCCATGATCTCGCGGCGGCGCTCCTCGCGGCGGCGCTCCTCGCGCTCGGCCCGGCGGGCGGCGCGCCGGTACGAGCTGTTGTCGTCGGCGAAGAGGGGCGCGGAGGGCATCCGGGGAAAATAGCGGACCTCTCCGCCGTCACTCCCGGCCGCCGGCCCCGGGTCCCAGGCGCTTCTCGAACCAGTGGTCGGCGTAGGGCTCGCCGTTGAAGGCCGGCACCTCGCGGTACCCGGACCGCCGGTAGAGCGCGATCGCCTCGGTCAGGGAGGCGTTGGTCTCGAGCCGGACGACGGCGGCCCCGGCGCCGGCGGCGCGCGCCTCGAGCTCCCGCAGGATCCGGCGGCCGAGCCCGAGGCCGCGCGCCTCGGGGGCGACCCACATGCGCTTGAGCTCGGCCGGGGCGCCGGGGTGGAGCTTCAGCGCGCCGCAGCCGACGGCCCGTCCCCGCAGGCGGGCCACCAGCAGCGCGCCGGCGGGCGGGGTGAGGTCGTCGTCGTCCGCCGGGATGCTGAGCGCGGGGTCGAAGCCGCCCGGAAAGCGGCGGTCGAGCTCGGCGACGTAGGCGGCCAGGCAGCGCCGCGCGTCGGGGCTCGCCGGGTCCTCGGCCGCCACGGCGACCGACGCGGCGGCGAGCAGCCGCTCGACCTCGGCCATCGCGGCCGTCAGCCGCGCCCGCTCGCCCTCGTCGAGCGGCGCGAGGACGGACGCCGCGAGCTCGTCCGAGAGCCGGTCGAGCTCGGCGCGCTCGGCGGCCCCCGCGGCGGTGAGGCGCGCGTGGCGGCGGCGCCCGTCGCCGGGCCCGGGCGCGACCACGACCAGGCGCTCGCCCTCGAGGGCGCGCAGCAGGCGCGCGAGGTACCCCGAGTCGAGTCGAAGGCCGCGCCGCAGCTCGCCCACCTCCCGGCCGTCGGGCCCGATCTCCCACAGCACCCGCGACGCGCCCAGGGGCCGGTCGCGTCCGAGGAAGCGCTGGTCGAGGGCGCCGATGCGCTCGCCGACGGTTCGGTTGAAGCTCCGCACCCGGGCGACCATCTCCGGATCCATTGTCTGACCTTAGTCAGGTAACGGCGCTGAGGGCAAGCGGGAGCCGCCCCGGCACCGCACGCCGCGGGTGGCGGACGTCCGCCCAGGAGGGTACGGTTGCCGCGACCCGAGGCGGGAACCGTCGGCCTGCCCTGGCGCGGCACCTTGGGTAGAATCCCTCCGCTTTGCAGGCCCCTCGCGGCCGTGACGGCACTTCTGGGAGGCGACCGATCGGGTTCTGGAGCTACCTGACCGGGTTCGGCGGGCGCGACATGGCCGTCGACCTCGGGACGGCCAACACGCTGGTGTACGTCCGCGGGCGCGGGATCGTCCTGTCCGAGCCCTCGGTCGTCGCGATCGACCAGCGCACCGGCGAGGTGCACGCGGTCGGGATCGAGGCCAAGCGGATGCTCGGCCGCACCCCGGGGAACATCAGCGCGATCCGGCCGCTGAAGGACGGCGTCATCGCCGACTTCGACGTCACCGAGCAGATGCTCCGGCACTTCATCCAGAAGGTGCACCAGAACCGCTGGGCGCACCCGCGGGTGGTGGTCTGCGTCCCGTCGGGCGTCACGGGCGTCGAGAAGCGCGCCGTCGAGGAGGCGACCCTGTCGGCCGGCGCGCGCAGCGCGTTCCTGATCGAGGAGCCGATGGCGGCTGCGATCGGCGCGGGTCTCCCGGTGGCCGAGCCGACCGGGAACATGGTCGTGGACATCGGCGGCGGCACGACCGAGGTGGCCGTGATCTCGCTCGGCGGCATCGTCTGCGCGCAGTCCATCCGGGTCGGCGGCGACGAGCTCGACGAGGCGATCATCAGCTACGTCAAGAAGGAGTACAAGCTGATGATCGGCAGCCAGACGGCCGAGGAGGTGAAGCTCGAGATCGGCTCGGCCTACCCGCTGCGCGAGGAGGTGCAGGCCGAGATCCGGGGCCGCGACATGATCACGGGCCTCCCCAAGACCGTCGTGCTGTCCTCGGAGGACGTGCGCGAGGCGCTCGAGGAGCCGATGATCCAGATCATCGACGCGGTGAAGTCGACGCTCGACAAGACGCCCCCGGAGCTGGCCTCGGACATCATGGACCGCGGGATCATGCTGGCGGGCGGCGGGTCGCTGCTGCAGGGGCTCGACGAGCGCCTGCGGCGCGAGACCGAGATGCCGATCCACGTGGCCGAGTCGCCCCTGACCTGCGTGGCGGTGGGCTCCGGCCGCTCGCTTGAGGAGTTCGAGGTGATGCAGAAGGCGTCCGCGAACGGCCGACACCGCAAGCGCTACTGATCCTGGTCGGTTAATGGCGAGCAGCTCCCCGACCACCGGGATCGCTCGGCGTCGCGCGAACCTCCGGCGCGGCATCATCGCGGCCCTGGTGATCCTCTGCCTGGCGCTCTTCACCACCTACTTCCGCGAGTCCGACGACGGCGCCCTGCACGGCGCCCAGAGCGCGGCCGCGAGCGTCATCTCGCCGGTGCAGGAGGTCGCGACGCGCGCCGTCGAGCCCTTCCGCGACGCCTGGGGTTGGGCGACCAGCCTGAAGGACGCCCGCGACCGCGCCGCGGGGCTCCAGACCGAGGTCGACCGCCTCCGCGGCGAGGTCGTCTTCAGCGACGTCCAGGCGCAGCGCCTGGCCGAGCTGGAGCAGCTGCTCGGCGTGGAGGCCCTGGTCGACGCGTCCGCGGGCCTGGGCGGCTACGAGGCGAAGGCCAGCCCGATCGTGACCCGCTCGGTGTCGCCGTGGTGGCGCGCCGCGCGCGTCGGGATCGGCAGCTCCGACGGCGTGATCCGCAACTCCCCGGTCCTCGCCGGCAGCCAGCAGGGCGCCGCCCTGGTCGGCATCGTCACCAACGTCAGCTCGAGCTCGGCCGACGTCGCCTTCATCACCGACGGCCGCACCGAGGTCGGCGCGCGGATCCCCGACGCGGGCCGCTACTTCGGGCTGCTGTCGTCCATCACGCCGGGCCAGCTCCAGATGTCGGGCATCCCCAAGGAGGCGGCGGTCAAGACCGGCCAGGCCGTGGTGACCGGCGGCTTCGGGGTCAAGGGCCTCCAGTCGCCGTACCCGCCGGGCATCCCGGTGGGGGCCGTCACCAGCGTCGGCACCCAGGAGGTCGACGTCGACCGGACGGTCCAGGTGACGCCGTACGTCGACCCCCGCGAGCTGTCGTACCTGTCCGTGCTGGTGCCGCGCAGCCCGGAGGCGATCGCGCGGGCGAGGGGATGAGCAGCGACCTGCGGACCCGCGCCGTCGGGCCGGCGACCCCCCGGCCGCTGCCGCGCGCGGGCAGCGCACGCCTGGGCTGGGTGACGGCGATCGCGCTCGGGGCCGTGCTCCTTCAGGTCACGGTGATGCCGTACATCAACGTGGCCGACGGCATCCCCGACCTGATCGCCCCGACCGTCGTGGTGATCGCGATCCTCCGTGGCACCCTGGTCGGAGCGATGACCGGGTTCGCGATGGGACTGCTCGTCGAGCTGGCCTCGCCCGTGGGCACCCTGGGCGTGCTGGCGCTGCTCTACCTCGTCATCGGGGCGTGGTGCGGGCGCTACTGCTCGCGCGAGGAGTCCTCGACGCTGACCGTCCCGCTCATGCTGTCGGTGGCCGCCGCGCTGGTGGTGCAGATCGGGGTGATGCTCTTCCAGCTCCTGCTGGGCACGCACATGGGCGCCTCCGAGCTGATCGTCTCGGTGCTGCTGCCGACGCTCGCGCTCACGGCGCTGCTGAGCCCGCCGGTCCTGCTGATCGGCCGCCGCCTGCTGGGCCCGCCGCGGGTGGTCGAGCCCTACGCGTTGGGATCCCGATGAGCCCTCCTCGGCCTCGGCCGCTCTCGGCGGCGGCGGCCCTCGGCGGGCGGGAACGTGACCACGCGCGCGCGGCCGCCGCGCCGCACCGGCCTGCGCGCCGGCGCCTCGGCCGGGGGCTGGGCACCCGCGCTGACCCCGAGCACGGCCATGCGCATCGCGGTGCTCGGGGCCGTCGCGCTCGCGCTGCTGGGGCTGCTGCTGGTGCGCCTCTGGTTCCTCCAGGTGATCAGCGGCGAGGAGTACGCCCAGGCCGCCGAGGGCAACCGCCTGCGCACCGTCGTCACCGACGCGCCCCGCGGCAAGGTCCTCGACCGCAACGGCGAGCTGCTGCTGGGCAACCGCACCGGCACCGACCTGGTGGTCGACCCGCGCGAGCTGACCGGCGCGCGCCGGGAGCAGGTGCTGAACCGCCTGGCCGGCAAGCTCGACGGCGTCACGCCCGCCGACCTCGAGAAGCGGGTCGACGCGGGCGAGAGCCGGCCCTTCGAGTCCGTCGTCGTGGCCCAGAACGTGCGCCCCGCCCTGGCGTACTACCTCGCCCAGCGCGAGCGCCAGTTCCCCGGCGTGCGGCTGCGCGACAGCTTCCTGCGCACCTACCCCGAGGGCCGGCTCGCCGCGCACGTCCTCGGCGGCACGGGGAAGATCAGCGCCGAGGAGCTCGACGACTACCGCGGCCGGGGCTACGACGGCAGCGAGACCGTCGGCAAGGGCGGCGTCGAGCAGGAGTACGAGAGCTTCCTGCGCGGCACCCCCGGCAGCTACACCCGCGAGGTTGACGCGTCGGGCGAGCCGACCGGCCGCGAGGTCGTGTCGTCCCACGCGCCGCGCCCGGGCCGCGACGTGCAGCTGACGATCGACGCGCCCACGCAGCGGGCGCTGCAGGACGCGCTGGCCGAGCAGGTCTCGCTCAACGGCCTCTCCACCGGTGGCGCCGGCGTCGCCCTCGACCCGAACACGGGCGAGGTCCTCGCGATGGCCTCCTACCCGGACTACGACCCCTCGCTGTTCGTCAGCGGCTCCCAGAAGCGGATCGAGGACGTCATCTCCGACCCGGCGAACCGGCTCCTCAACCGGGCCATCGGCGGGAAGTACCCGGCCGGGTCGACCTTCAAGGCGATCAGCGCCTCGGCGGGCCTGGAGGACGGCTTCATCACGGCCGACGAGCCGGTCGAGTCGCCGTCGGAGATCGAGCTCTACAAGACGATCTTCCCGAACTTCAAGAAGCGGTCGCACGGCTTCGTGAACCTGCCCCAGGCGCTCGCGGTCTCGAGCGACACCTACTTCTACCAACTGGGCGACGAGTTCTACCGCGCCCAGGGATCGCCGCTGCAGGAGGAGGCTCGGACCTTCGGCCTGGGCGCGCGCACCGGCCTCGACCTGCCGGGCGAGATCGACGGCCTGATGCCCGACCCGGCCTGGAAGCGGAAGAACTTCGCGGGCGCGCCGTTCACCGACCTCGACCGCGATTGGAAGCCGGGCGACACGATCAACCTGACGGTCGGCCAGGGGTACCTCGGCGTGACGCCGCTCCAGATGGCGGTGGCCTACGGCGCCATCGCCAACGGCGGCACGGTCTACACGCCGAGCGTCGGGCGCCGGGTGCTCGACCCCAACGGGCGCGAGCTCCAGGAGCTCGTCCTCGGGCAAGGCGACCCACTCGATCGACGTGAGCCCGGACAACCTCGCCTCGATCCGCGAGGGGCTCTACATGGCCGCCAACGGCTCCGGCGGGACGTCAACGTCCGTCTTCGGGCTGCTCCCCGCCGACCGCAAGGTGGCCGGCAAGACGGGGACGGCCGAGCAGGTGGAGGGCAAGGAGGACCACTCCTGGTTCGTCGGCTACGCGCCCTACGACGACCCGCAGATCGTCGTGGCCGTGGTCATCGAGGCCGCCGGCACCGGGTCGAGCTCCGCCGCGCCGACCGTCTGCAAGACGATCGCCGCATACTCCGAGACCTCGTTCGACCCCGCCCTGTGCGGGGACGGGGCGGAGGCGAATTGACCACCATCGCCCCTCCCCGCGGCGCCCGCTCCGGCTTCGCCGACCGCGTCCGCTCGGCCATCGTCGGCCTCGACTGGGTGCTGCTGCTGGCCGTCGCGGCCATCACGGGCTTCAGCCTGTACGTGATCGGGCGCTCGACCGAGGGCGACATCGAGGGCGACCCGCGCTTCTACCTCGACCGCCAGATCCTCTTCGTGGCCGTGGGAGTGGTGGCGATGGTCGTGGCGGTGCGGGTCAACCTCGACTACGTCGCGCGCTGGGCGTGGGCGCTGTGGGCGGGCCTGCTGGGGGCGCTGGCCGTCGTCTTCGCGGCCGGCGAGGCGACGCGCGGCTCGCACCGCTGGATCGACATCGGCCCGTTCAGCCTCCAGCCGTCAGAGTTCGGGAAGATCATCCTGATGGTGGTGCTGGCCGGCATCGCCCTCCAGCGGATCGACCGCGTCGGCACGGTCCGCTTCACCCTGCTCCTGACCGCCGTCGCCCTGATACCGGCCGGGGTGGTCTTCATGCAGCCGGACCTCGGGACGTCGCTGGTCTACGCCGTCGTGCTCGCGGCCATCCTGTTCCTGGTGGGCGTGCCGTGGACCCACTTCGCGGTCTACGGGTCGATCCTGGCGGTGCTGATGCTGAGCGTGCTCTGGCTGCTGCCCGCGACCGGGTTCAAGGTGCTCGAGGACTACCAGGTCGAGCGCCTGACGGCGTTCGTCGGCGCCGACCGCGACACCAGCGACGCCGGCTACCAGCTCGACCAGAGCAAGACGGCGATCGGCTCGGGCGGCACCCTCGGCAAGGGGCCCGACGGCGCGACCCAGGCGAACAACGACTTCCTCCCCGAGCACCACACCGACTTCATCTTCGCGGTGACGTCGGAGATGTTCGGCTTCGCGGGAGGGGGCCTGCTGATCCTGCTCTACGCCCTCATACTCTGGAGGGGGCTGCGCACGATGGCGCGCGCGTCGAGCCAGATGGACATGCTCGTGGCCGGCGCGATCCTCGCGATGCTCGCCTTCCAGGTGTTCGTTAACATCGGTATGACCGTGGGCATCATGCCGATCACCGGTATCCCGCTTCCGCTGATGAGCTACGGCGGGAGCCAGACCATCACCACCCTCATCGCCGTCGGCCTCCTCCTGGGGATCCACCGCCGCCGCTCACCCGATCCCGGGATAGCGTGGGCGCCATCAAGCTCCTGTCCGCGGGCCTGAGGGCCGTGCGACCCGGCGTGGACGCCGTGCGCGTCGCCGAGTCCCAGTACGAGGAGGGCGGGCACCTCGCGATCCTCCCGGGCGACCCGGCCGCGACGCGGCGCCTCCGCGAGCTGCTCGGCTCGCCGGCGCCGGCGCCCGACGAGGACGCGCTGGTCATCCTCGCGGTGAGGCCCGGCCTCGACCTGACCGCCGGGGCGGCGGCCCTGGGGCGGGCACGCGGGCGCCACCCCTCCAGCGCCCTCGCCGTGGTCATCGGGAGCCACGCCGAGCGGGAGGAGCTCGAGCGCGCGCTGATCGAGGACCACCGCCTGGAGGCCTCCAACGTCGTGCACGCCGCCTCGCTCGACGGCCCCGGCGCCGAGGCGGTGGTCGAGCGGATCGTCGACGCCCTCGGCGACGAGGCTCCCGCGGCCGCCCGGCGCAACCCGGCCCTGCGGCCGGCCGTCGCCCGGCGGATCGTGCGGAGGGCGGCGCGCCGGGCGGGCGCGGTCGGGGCGATTCCCCTCGGCGGGGCCGACATGGGGGTCCTCGCGCTGCTGCAGGTCAAGATGGTCGCCCAGCTCGCCGCCCTCCACGACCGGCCCTTCGGCGCCGAGCGGGCCCTCGAGGCGCTCGCCATCGTCGGGGCGGGGTTCGGGTGGCGCGCCATCGGGCGGAGCGCCGCCGCCCACGTGCCCGGGGCGGGCTGGGCCGTGGCGGGCGGGCTGTCGTACGGGGTCACCCGCGCTCTTGGCGAGGCCGCCCTGGCGCGCATGTCGGCCGGCCACGACCTCGCCGAGGGGCCGGGGCTCGACAAGGTCAAGCCCCACATCGAGCGAGTGCTGGGCCAGCTGCCCGGCGGCTCGTGAAACCCCCGGGGAGGCTCCGCTGAGCAAGCAGATCCTGGTGTCGGTCGACCGCGCCGAGACGCGCGTGGCGATCATGGAGGACGGGCGCGCGGCCGAGGTCTACATCGAGCGCCGCGGGCAGCGGTCGGTGGTGGGCCACGTCTGGAAGGGGCGCGTCGAGAACGTGCTCGCCGGGATGGAGGCGGCCTTCATCGAGGTCGGCCTGGAGAAGAACGGGTTCCTCCACGTCGATGAGGTGGTGGCCCTCGGCGTCCCCAAGCGCAAGCGCCAGATCGCCGACCTCCTGAAGCGGGGCGACGAGGTGCTCGTGCAGGCGACCAAGGACCCGATGGGCACCAAGGGCGCCCGCCTCACCATGCAGCTCTCGCTGGCGGGCCGCTTCGTGGTCTACGTGCCGTTCGGCGACGGGGTGGGAGTGAGCAAGCGCCTGGCCGACGACGAGCGCACGCGCCTGCGGTCCATCTGCGGCGCGCTCCCGCTCGAGACCGGGGGCCTGATCGTCCGCACGGCCGCTGCGGGGGCCTCGGCGGCGGAGATCGCCCGCGACCTGGCCTACCTCAAGCGGCTCTGGGCGACCCTTCAGGAGCGCGGCGAGGTGGCGACCGCGCCCAAGCTCCTCTACTCCGAGGCCGACATCTCGCTGCGCGTCATCCGCGACCTCCTGAACGCCGACGTCAACGAGGTCCTCGTGGACGACGAGGCCCAGTTCGAGCGGATCATCGGCTTCCTGCGGCGCACCTCGCCCGCGATGGCCGACCGCGTGCGCCACTACACCGACGAGCGGCCGCTGTTCTCCGCGCAGGGCGTCGAGGCGACCATCCGCTCGACCATGGACCGGCGTGTGCCGCTGCAGTCCGGCGGCTACCTCGTGATCGACGACACCGAGGCCATGACGGTCATCGACGTCAACAGCGGCCGCAACGTCGGCAAGGGCGGCAACCGCCTCGAGGACACGATCACCAAGACCAACCTCGAGGCCGCCACCGAGGTCGTCCGCCAGCTGCGCCTCCGCGACATCGGCGGCATCGTGATCATCGACTTCATCGACATGGACGACGAGAACAACCGGCGCGCCGTGAAGGCCGCCCTCGACGAGGCCCTGACGCGCGACCGCACGCGCACGTACGTGGTCAACATCTCCCCGCTCGGGCTCGTGGAGATGACGCGCCAGAACATCTCCGACGGCCCGCGCGAGATCATGACCGAGGTCTGCCCCACCTGCGGCGGCGTCGGGGTGGTGCCGGGCGACGAGACGCTGGCGATCACGGTCGAGCGCGAGCTGCGCGAGTCGCTGCCGCGGCGGCCGGGCGGGGGAGCGGTTGCCGTGACGGTCCACCCGCGCGTCGCCGACGTGCTGGCCGACGAGGACGGCGCCCGCCTGGCCGACCTGGCGGAGGAGGTCGGGGTCGAGATCCGCCTCGAGCGCGACGCCAGCCTGCTGCCCGACGCGGTGCGCGTGCGCGCCCTCGACGAGCCGGTCGCTGCCGCCCCCGCCGCGCCCCCGGTCCGCACCGGCGCCCGGCGGCGGGTGTCCTCCCGCTCCGGCTGAGCCGCACACCGGCCGGCGTCAGTCGACGCGGGCGCGCATCCAGAGGAAGCCGTAGAGCTGGTGGGCCACGTAGCCGCTCACCCGTGACGAGAGCACGTCGGCCCGGACGCCGTTGGCGAAGGGCGCCCAGGGCGCGAGCGCCCGGACCGCCCGCTCGACCTGCCACCAGCGCTCGGCGCGCCGGGCCGGGTCCCAGGTGGCCTCGGCGCGGGCGATCAGCCGGTCAACGCGGTCGTCGTCGAGCAGGGCGTAGTTGAGGTTGCCGCCCGCGCGGATCGACGATCCGGACAGGAGCAGGGAGAACCAGTCGGCCCCGTCCGGGAAGTCGTTGCGCCAGCGCGCGTAGCCGATCTGCGACGCGGCGGCCGGGTCGGCGAGGGCGGCGAGCATGGCCCGGCGGTCCCACAGGCGCACCGTGGGGCGCAGGCCGATCGCGCTCAGCGTCTGGGCGAGGCGGCGGGTGACCGAGGGCGAGGGCTCGCGCGTGTGGCCCCAGACGGTCACCGCGGCGCCCGTCGCGCCCGCCTGGCGCACCAGGCGCCGGGCGGCGGCGACGTCGGGGGCCGGCAGGGCGCCGGGGGCGCGGTACCCCGGCACACCGGGGGGGAGCACGCAGTCGGTGGGCGCCGCCTGGCCCCCGAAGGCGGCGGCGAGCGCCCGGCGGTCGAGGGCCAGGTTGACGGCGCGCCGTACGCGCACGTCGTCGAAGGGCGCCCGGCGGGTGTTCATGAAGAAGTAGTAGGTCGCGCCCTCCAGGTGGCGGCGCACCTGAGCCTGCGACCGCGCGGCCGCGGCCGCCTCCTCCGGGGTCGGGCGGGTGAGGACGTAGTCAACCTGGCCGGCGCCGGCGCGGCGCACGGCCTCGTCGGAGGGCACGCCGAGCTCGACGCGGATGCTCTCGGGGCCCTCGGCCGGCCCGACGGCTCCCGCGACGTAGCCGCGGTTGCGCTCCAGCTCGATGCGCGCGCCGCGCGCGTACGAGGCCACGCGGTAGGGCCCCGCCGACGCGACCCCGGCCGCGCCCTGGTCGCCGGCGGGCGTGCCGCGCGGCACGACGAAGGCGAAGGGCAGCGCCAGCACGCGCAGGAAGGTCGGGTCAGGCCGGGTGAGGCGGAACTCCACCTCGTCCGCGCCGTCGCGGGCGACGATGCCCGCGATCACGCCCTCGCGGGCGGCCTCGAAGGCGCGGGCGCCGCGGATGCCCCGGTAGAGGGCCCGGCCGGGCGAGCCCATCACGAAGAGGCGCTCGAGGCTCGCCTTGACGTCGCTCGGGAGCACGGGCCGGTTCTCCGGCGGGCCGAAGCGCGCGTCGGCGCGGAGGCGGAACACCAGCCGGCGTCCGCCGTCCGACACCGCCGGCGGCCCCGCGGCCAGGGCGGGGGCGACCTCCGCGCCGGCGGCGCCGGCCTCGCGCCGGTAGCCCACCAGCCCCTCGCCGGCGTTGGCCAGCACCTGCCACGACTCCGGCGCGTAGGCCAGGGCGGGGTCGAGCGAGTCCGGGTCGGACTCGCTCGCGACGACCAGCGTGGCGCCGGCCGCGGGCACGGCGGCGGGCGCCAGGACGGCCAGGGCGAGCGCCGCGCGCAGGAGAACCCTCACAGGGGAGCGGTTCTACACGCCGAGCCCCGCGGGTCAAGCCGGGTGGTCGTGGCGACCGGAGCCGGCTCACGCTAACATCCGCCGTCGCTCGTCAATCGGCCAGGAAACAGGACCGTGCCGGATTACGCCGTCATCGCCCTCGGTGGCAAGCAGTACCGCGTCCGCGAAGGCGAGCGCCTGCTCGTCGACCGCCTCCCCCAGGACGAGGGCGCGAGCTTCGAGCCGCGCGTCCTCGCGACCGGCGACGGCGAGGGGATCGCCGACGGCGGGGCGGTCTCCGCCACGGTGGAGGAGCATCTCCTGGGCAAGAAGATCCTCGTGTTCACGTACAAGCCGAAGCGCAACTCGCGCCGGCGCCGGGGACATCGCTCGCGCCTCTCGCGCGTGCGCATCGACTCGATCGCGGCCGGCTGAGGCAGGGAGCGGGAGATGGCCCACAAGAAGGGTGGCGGCTCCAGCCGCAACGGCCGGGACTCGAAGCCGAAGTTCCTCGGCGTGAAGGTGTTCGCGGGCCAGGTGGTGCCCGCGGGATCGATCATCGTGCGCCAGCGCGGCACGCGCTTCCGCCCGGGCGAGGGCACCGGGCTCGGCCGCGACCACACGATCTTCGCCACGGTGACCGGCCGCGTGGAGTTCATGGACGGCCGCAAGGGCCGGCGGGTCGTCGTGCACCCCGAGGAGCCGGCGGCCGTCGCATAGGGCCTGTCAAAGAAGTCGGTCGCACACCTGCCGGCTGCAAACCTTCGCCCTTCGGCGTCCGCGTCAACGCCGATGCCTTCGGGCATCGGCGTAGGCCGCGTCCATCCGAAGTGCTCGGTTTCGCTCGGCATCTGCACGACCTTGTTCTTTGACAGTCCCCCGCGCGGCGGTGCCCTTCACCGACCGGGCGCAGATACACGTGGAGGGTGGCCACGGGGGCAACGGCTGCCTGTCGTTCCGGCGCGAGCCGAGGACCCCCCGGGGCGGCCCGGACGGGGGCAACGGCGGGCGCGGCGGCAGCGTGGTGCTCGTCGCCGACGACCAGGTCACCGACCTGTCGCGGTTCCGCCACGCGGTGCACCACCGCGCGCAGGCCGGCGGCCACGGCGAGGGCAAGGCACGCCACGGCCGCGCCGGCAGCGACCTCCTGGTGGGCGTCCCGCCGGGCACCCGGGTGCTGCGCGACGGCCACCGCATCGCCGAGCTGGCGGCGCCCGGCGAGAGCGTGCCCGTGGCCCGCGGCGGGGAGGGCGGGATCGGCAACCGGGCCTTCCGCTCCTCCACCCACCAGGCGCCGCGGACGACGGTGCCCGGCGGAGCGGGGGAGGAGGCCTGGCTCACGCTGGAGCTGCGCCTGCCGGTCAACGTCGCCATCGTGGGGCTGCCGAACAGCGGCAAGAGCGCGCTGCTGGCCGCCCTCACCGGGGCCGTGCCCGTGGTGGCGGCCTACCCGCAGTCGACGCGCGAGCCGGCCCTGGGGCCGCTGGAGGACGCCGACGGCAACCTCTACCTGGTCGCCGACCTCCCGGGGCTGGCGGCCGACGGCTCGCCGCGCCCGGACTCGCGCCTGGAGCAGCTCGAGCGCGCGCGCGTCCTGCTGCACGCGGTGGACGCGTCCGACCCGGAGCCGCCTGAGGACCGGATCGCCCGTGCCCGCGCCGGCCTGGCGGGGCTGGTCCCTCCGGGCGCGCGCGAGATCGTCGTGGCGACGGCCTCCGACCCGGCCGACCCGCTCGGCTGGGCCGACGCCTCCGTCGAGGCGGAGGAGGGCGCCGGCATCGGGGCGCTGCGGGAGCGCGTGCTCGCCGCCCTGGGGCCCGCCTGATGGCGGTCCTCGTGGTCAAGATCGGATCCTCGACGCTCGTCAGCCCGGACGGGCGCCTGCGCGACGACGTCCTGGACGCCCGCGTGCGGGACCTCGTGCGCGTGCGTCGCCAGGGCCACCACCCGGTGCTCGTCACCAGCGGCGCCATCGCCTGCGGCGTCGGGCGGCTGGGCCTGGCGGAGCGCCCCAGCGCGGTGCCCGACCTGCAGGCGATCTCGGCCGTGGGTCAGGGCGTCCTGTTCCAGCGCTACGCGGCCGCGTTCGCCCCGCACGACGTCGTGCCGGCCCAGATCCTCCTGACCTCGCGCGACCTGGCCGTGCGGGGGTCGTACCTCAACGCGCGCACCGCCCTGCGCCGCCTGCTCGACCTCGGCGCCGTGCCGGTCATCAACGAGAACGACACGACGGCGACCGACGACCTGACCTTCGGGGACAACGACGTGCTCGCCGCCCAGGTGGCGATCCTCCTGGGGGCCGCGTGGCTGCTGCTCCTGACCGAGCGGGACGGCCTCTACGCCGCCACCGACACGGGGGCCGAGCTGATCGGGGACGTGCCCGCCGGCACCCGGCCCGACGAGCTGGCGCTGGCCGACATCGGGGCCGCGCCCGGGGGCCGCGGCGGCATCGCGAGCAAGGTCGCGTCGGCCAGCATGGCGACCGGCGGCGGCGTGACCACGGTGATCGCCTCCGGCACCGCCGAGGGCGTCATCCCCGCCGTGGCCTCGGGGCACCACGTGGGGACCCGCTTCGAGCCCGCGCCGCGCCGCGAGGGGGCCTTCAAGCTCTGGCTCCGCTACGCGAAGCCGACCATGGGGCGGGTGGCGGTCGACGCCGGCGCGGCCCGGGCGCTGCGCGAGCGCGGGACCTCGCTGCTGGCGGTCGGGGTCGTTGGCTGCGAGGGCGGCGTTCGTCGCCGGCGACGCGGTCGAGGTCGTGGTCAACGGCGCGCGCGTCGGCAAGGGGATCTCGGCCCTGTCGGCCGAGGAGGTGCGGGCGGTCGCCGGGCTCAAGTCCGAGGAGGTGCGCCGGCGCCTGCCCGACGCCGCCCCCGAGGTCATCCACCGCGACGAGTTCGTCCTCGAGGGCTCCGGGGACGCCGCGTGAGCGGGCTCGATCCGTCCGCCGACGACCGCAGCCGCGCCGCGAGGCGCATCGGCGTGCTCGGGGGCACCTTCGACCCGCCCCACGTCGGGCACCTGATCGTGGCCTCCGAGGCGCTCTGGCGGCTCGAGCTCGACGTCGTGCGGCTCGTCCCGGCCCGGGTGCCGCCGCACAAGCCGCCCGGGGGCCAGAGCGACGGGGACCGCCGCGCGGCCTGGCTGGAGGCCGCCATCGCCGGCGCGCCCGGGCTGGAGGTCTCGCGCATCGAGCTCGACCGCGCGGGGGAGGGGCCCAGCTACACCGCCGACACGCTCGAGGAGATGGCCGCCGCCGAGCCCGGGGCGCTCCTGTGGTTCATCCTCGGCGCCGACCAGCTCGCCGGGCTGGCGGGCTGGCGCGACCCCGAGCGGATCCTGGCCGCCGCCCGCCTGGCGGTGGTCCCCCGGGCCGGGCACGACGCGCGCGCCCTGGCCGAGCGGATCGCCCCGGGGCGCGCCGACCTCGTCGAGGTCCCCGAGATCGGCGTGTCGTCCAGCATGATCCGGGAGCGCATCGCCCGCGGGCTCCCGATCCGGTTCCTGGTGCCCGCCGAGGTCGAGAAGTCGCTGCGTCGGGAGGGTCTGGTAGCCTCGCCAGAGCCAGTCCCGGAACGAAAGGACCACTCGCGACCTCGCTCGAGCTGACCCTGGCCGCGGCCGCCGCCGCGGAGTCGAAGAACGCCAGGGACATCGTGATCCTCGACATGCGAGGCCTCGTGTCCTACACGGACTACCTGCTGGTCGCCACGGGGCAGACCCCGCGGCAGACCAAGGCGATCGCCGAGGAGATCCGGCTCCAGCTCAAGGAGCGCCACGGCGCCCGCGCGCGCAAGGTCGAGGGCGAGCGCGAGGGCGAGTGGGTCCTGATCGACATGCTCGACATGGTCGCCCACGTCTTCACCCCGGAGGCGCGCGACTTCTACCGCCTCGACCGCCTCTGGAGCGAGGCGCCCCAGCAGGAGTACGCCGCGACGGCCTCGTAGCTCCGGGAGGGGTCGGCTAGACTCACCCCCCGGCGGGGGATTAGCTCAGTTGGGAGAGCGCTACGCTGGCAGCGTAGAGGTCACCGGTTCGAGCCCGGTATCCTCCATCAGCTGAAGGCCCTGCATCCGCGGGGCTTTCGTCGTTCTGGCCCTCGCACGCAGCACCCGCACGTCGCACTCTGGGCGAACATCGAGCGCGGCGCAGGCGGCTCGATCGCCCCGGCCATCAGATCGACGTGTCGAGCTGCGCCTCGGCAAAGACATGCGCGTAGCGCTCGAGGCACACCCGCGGGGAGTGGCCGGCCATCGTCGCCACGTAGGGCACCGAGCGGCCCTCGTGGATCAGCAGCGAGACGAAGGTGTGCCGGAGGTCGTAGGGGACGGCCTCCACGCCCGCCCTCTTGCCCGCCGGCTTGAAGACCCGGTCGCGCCCGTTGTGGAGGTCGAGCAGGAGCCCGGTCGGGGAGGGGAAGACCAGGCGTCGCGCCCGCCGACCCTCGGCCTGATCGCCTGGAGGGACTGGTAGGTCCTGCTGCCCTCGCCGGGGCGTACCCGGCGCTCAAAAAAACGCCGGGACTTCGCGACTGATCGTCGTGATCTGACGATGAAGGTCGGCGTGCTTGATCGATCATCACGGCAGTGTGGGGCGGGATGCCGCCGGTAGACTCGGCCCCCGTGGCGCCTCGACCGACGAGCCCGCCGACGCAGCAGACGCGCTTGGGCATCTCGCCGCGGCAGATCCTGCTCCCGCTCGCGCTCGCCCAGTTCATCTGCAGCTTCGCGGGCTCGAACATGAACGTGATGATCACCGACATCAGCACGGACCTCGACACCACCGTCGGCGGCGTGCAGACGGCGATCACCCTGTTCCTGCTGATCATGGCGATCTTCATGATCCCCGCGAGCAAGCTCACCGACCGCTGGGGCCGCAAGCGCTGCTTCATCGGTGGGCTCGCCCTCTACGGCGTCGGCGCCCTGCTGAGCGCGGTCTCCCCGGGCCTCGGAGTGCTGATCCTCGGCAACTCGGTCCTCGAGGGCGTCGGCACCGCTCTGCTGATCCCGCCCGTCTACATCCTCGCGACGATCGCCTTCACCGACCTCACCTCGCGAGCCAAGGCCTTCGGGGTGATCACCGGCGCCGGGGGCATCGGCGCCGCCGCGGGCCCGCTGATCGGCGGCATCATCACCACGGGGATCAGCTGGCGGGCGGCGTTCGTCTTCCAGGCCCTGGTCGTCGCGGCCATCATCCTCCTGAGCCGCCGGATGGTCGATCCCCTGCCGCCCGACCCGACGCGTCGCTTCGACGCCGTCGGCGCGGTCTTGTCGGCCGCGGGGATGTTCTTCCTCGTCTTCGGGATCCTCCAGGCGGACAACGACGTCGTGCTGATGGCGGTGCTGATGGCGGTCGGGGCGGCGTTCCTGGTGGGGTTCCTGCTCTACATCCGCTCCCAGGAGCGCGCCGGGAAGGAGCCGCTCCTGTCCACCGGGCTGTTCCGGAGCCGCGCGTCGAACCTCGGACTCGTCACCCAGAACATGCAGTGGCTGCTCCTCATGGGCGTGTCGTTCACGGTCGCGACGTACCTCCAGGTGGTTCGCGGCTACAACGCGATCGAGACCGGCGTGATCTTCACGGCGGCGACGCTCGGCATCCTGATCTCCTCCCTCGCCGCGGAGCGACTTGCCAAGCGGTACGCGCAGCGAACGCTGATCGTGGTCGGCTTCGTCGTCACGGTCGCCGGTATCGGCCTGCTGATCGGCCTGGTGTACGCGTCCGACCGGATCGTCGCCTTTGTCCCCGGGCTCGCGCTGATCGGCCTCGGCCTCGGAGTGATGCTGACCCCCTCCGTCAACGTCGTGCAGTCCAGCTTCCCCGAGCAGCTCCAGGGCGAGATCTCGGGTCTCTCGCGCAGCGTGTCGAACCTGGGATCGTCCTTCGGGACTGCGATCGCCGGGACGATCCTGGTCGCCGGCCTGGCGAGAGGGCCGTATTCCTGGGCGATGGTCGCGCTGGCCGTGTTCGGGCTGATCGGCCTGGTGGCGGCCCTCTTCATGCCGAGGCAACCCCAAGAGCGGGAGCGCCCCTCGCCGCAGCCCCTCCTCGATACCGGCTCGACCGCGTGACAGGGACGGCGTCATCCGGAAAACGTTCGGATCAAAAAAACGCCCCGTGATTCTTCGTCGTCATCGCCTCCGGCCTTCGCGTTTTCCGACCTGGGGGGTGCAGCCGACCCCCCGCCCCCGGTGGGGGGCAGCGTGCTCGCTGGCCCGTGGCTGATCGCAGGAACTCCCTCGCTCGGTCCACTCTGGCGAGAAGTAGACCGTCCCCTCCGGCCGCTCGCCGTGGATCTCCCCGACCGCGTAGAGGGCCCCGGCGGTTGACTCAGGCTGGCGAGGGGGCCGTACTGGAGTCGCCGGCCCGCCGGCGCAGGAGCAGGATCGAGGCAACCAGGATCCAGGCCCAGTACACGAAGGCCGGGACGAAGAAGATCGCAAACAGGCAGATCACGCCCACCACTACCCCGACCCACGCGAACCAGCGCGGCAGCAAGCCCGTCCTCAACGCGACCGCCGATGTGGCCCAGACCACCAGCGCGCCCAGGACGACTGCCCCGACCCACAAGAGGTAGCCGGCATCGCTCGAGAACGCGTAGAGGTCAGCCGGGGCGGCGAGAGCCCCCCGGTTGTCGGCAGCGGCCAGCGGGGCCACGAAGAATGAGACGGCACCGATCCAGAGGACCGCGCTGGCCACCCCTGACCCGAAGGCTAGGGGGGCCAGGCCCCCGCCGGGGCCTTCGGCCGCCGCGAGTCGCGACCGCAGGACGGAGAAGAAGACGAGCATGAAGAGGACGCCCGCCAGGAACACGAAGAACGCCGTGAAGTTCTGGTTCTGGTTGGAGTCCGAAGCCAGATACGAGGCGATCTCGGTCTCGGGATCGTCCGGATCAGGCGAGCTGCCCGCGACGAGGAATGCGATGACCAGGAGGATCACGGACACTGCGCCCGACGCGGGCGCCCAGCGCTCCCACCACGTCGCGCGCGCGCTGCCACTGGAGTCTGATCGCACGGTGCCTCCTGTCGCTTCGGCAATCCGCTGGCGTGGCAGGTGTCAGGTATCCCCTAACGCGCGCGGCGCGTCAACAGCCGAAAGGGCTAACGGCATGAAGGCCCGCGAAGAGGGGGGACCTGGTGCCACCCGGCCTCAGAGCCACTGCCTCACTGGGACTCATTGCGAAAAAGACCGCCGGCCTCGGTCGCGGCGGGCCCTCAGCTTCCTGGCGCGAGACTCGACAGAGCCTCCGGGGGCGGCAGGATGGTGTGGACCGGGAAGAAGTTCGGACTGACGCGGGGCTTGCCAGCCGCGTCGAACGCTGGGTTGAGACGGCCCTCCTGAAAGCGCCGCTGGTTGTCCTCCGTGTCCCAGACCTCAATGACCCGCCAGCCGGACTCCGTTGGACCGCCGATGTGGACCAGGCAACCCTCGGGCGCCTCCTCCCCTAGCTGCGCCATCACCGCCTCGTAGTCGGCCGCCGCGAAGCGGTCATCCTCGTACAACGCCCCGATGGACATGATCCCATCCCTCCTCGTATGGGATGCGTCGAAGCCTCGCGCCCTGCGACGAAGCGGGTCAAGGGACGTCTGGGGCTTCACCCGGTTCCGCGGGAACAGTCCCGGGGACGGCATCGCGACCCGCGGGTAGATCGACTGCGCGACCCTTGATGACTGCGAGCCCGGCCGTCCGGCGGGCTCCGGTGGCCGGGCATTACGTCATCGTCGCGGCCCTCCGTTCGGCATCCAATAGCCGGACGTGTGGTCCGGCGGTCCTTGGGTCGCAGCGCGCCGGGGCAGGGGGAACGTGCCCCGGCGCCACCCAATCAGCACGGTCGCCTAGCGCTCACGTTGCGCGCGCGGGCGAGTTCCTAGCGCCCGAACCAGCCCCCCAGCTTGCGCGAGGACGCCCGCCGCCGGGTGCCCGGCGATGGCCTGCCGACCACAGCGCCGGCCGACCACCAGGCGAGGCTCGTCGAGCCCGACAGAGCTCCCTCGCTGCCCTGGCGTGCCCGAGCGGATGCGTACGTGTGACGTCTGAAGGCCCGAGACAAACCGAAGAGCCCGCTCGATGGGCGGGCTCCTTCCTAGGCTCGCGGGGCGTCGCGCAGCGGCCTGGCTCAGGCCGCGGGAATCCGGAGGCGCCTCCGGTACTCGGCCGAGAGCGCGACGACTCGGAGCGCGCGCTCCAGCCTGGGCTCAGGCGCCATCCCCGGCACCCGGCCGCGGCGGAGTTCGACACGGCCATGCTACGGGGCGCTCGGAGCGGGCGCTAACCCGTCGACTTCACTCGGTGAGAGCTCGCGGCCTGAGAAGGCCTGCTGAGGCGATTTCGGCCGGCTCGGCCTCAGGCGGCGCTTTCAGGTTACGAGGCTCGTTCAGTCCCCGGGGCTCCTTTGCGCGGGCTCTCAGCAGGGCCTTGTCCCGCTACGCATGCCAAGTCGCGCATCCTTCGTCCCGATGCCTGCTGCGAGGCGAATTGCGATGCCAAGCAGTTCTCGGAATCGATCGGGCCCGGCCAGGCGGCCGCTCACTCCGCACGCCGCCAGCCAGCCGTCCAGGGCCGCCCGCGTACTCGCCGAGGGACGCCTCGCGGGCCGATCGCCCGCCGCCTTGTCGCAGATCCGACTGGTCGCGCGTCCCCGTCTGGCGCCGGCGTCATGCGCCGTGTCGATGCGCCGTGTGGGGCGGGATCGCGCTGGCGATCTCCGCCCTGGCTGGGAGGGCGCCCGGCCAGCGCGTGACGGGTCCAAGCTCGTGGCGCTGGTCGGGGCGCTGAGCCAGCCCGGGGGACCCACCGTCACGGGTGGCCGGGCGCGCGGGCGACATTGAGTGGCAGGGGCGCGCTCGTCGCACCCCTCGCAATGCCGATTTGCAGGGAAGGCAGCGTAGAGGCGCGCCCCCGAATATTCGAGCCCGGTATCCTCCATCACCCTCAGGAAAGCCCCATCTGCGGGGCTTTCGTCGTTGTCGGGCGAGGCACGCAGCATCTGTGCCGCCAGACCGGGGACTAGTCTCCCAGCCCCCGCGACACGAGTGACCCTCGCGTCGGCTCTGGACGACAGACATCCCCGAGCAGGGGCACGCTCGCGAGCAGCATCAGCCCGGCGACCAGCCAGAGAGCCGAGTAGCCGACGGTCCCGAGTGGGGTGCCGAGCGCCTGCTGGGCCTGGATCGCTGCGCCGGCGAGCAGCGGGCCGAGCACGATCCCGACCCCCCGGCTCATGCTGTACACGCCGGTCAGCAGGCCGTGGTCGGCTCTCGGCATCATCGGGATCAGCATCGCGTAGGGCAGCGCCATCATGACCCCCGCGCTCGCCGAGATCAGCGGGATCATCGGCACCAGCAGGGCGGGGTCGTCGAACAGGAAGGGCACGACCATCGGCGCTCCGTAGGTCACCGCCGTCGCCCGGACGACCCGCCGGGTCCCGAAGCGCTCGGCGAGCCTCCCCGCCAGCGCGGCGCCCACCAGCACGCACGCCCCCGCGGCGCCGATCACGCCGGCCGTCGCGGGCAGGCTGAGCCCGAGGCCGGTCGTGACCCACAGCACGACGAACGTGCGGATCGCGCCGAGCGCTCCTTCCCAGAGCGCGTTGGCGGCGAAGAAGGCCCGCAGCCCGGGCAGCTCGACGAGCAGCCGGCGCACCTCTCCGAAGGCGGCTCGCGCCCGCATCGCGCCGACCTGCTCCTGCTGCAGCGGGCGCTCGCGGCGCAGGAGGGCCCAGATGAAGGCGCCGGTCGTGGCCAGCAGGACGCCCGCCGCCACGACGAAGGGCACGATCTGGGCGATCGCCAGGAGCAGCCCGCCGCCAACGAGGGCGAGCCCCGTCCCGACCCCCCGAGCCACCGCCTGGGCGCTCTGCGAGCGCCCGGCGTCGCGCTCGGGCACCAGATCCGGGTACATCGCCCGGTACGGCTCGTAGGCGACGTAGTAGGCCGCGAACAACACGATCACGATCGCGAGGGCCGGCCACAGCGCGTCCTGGAGCCCCAGGAGAACGAGCGCCAGCGCCATGACCGGGACCCCGGCCAGTACGAACGGCAGCCGACCGCCGATCCGCGTGCGCAGGCGGTCCGATCGTGCCCCGACCACGACCGGCAGGAAGAGGGCCAGCACTCCCTCGACGGCGATCAGCGCCCCGATGGCGGTGGCAGAGCCGGCGGTGTCGGCGACGACCACCGGGAGGTATGTGCCGACCGTCGTCGCCGCCAGCGCGAAACCGAGCGTCGGCACGGCGAGCAGGGCGTGGGTCTCACCGGAGGTGCGTGGCGTGCTCCGGTGGAGGGGGCGCTCGGGCGGGCGGGTCGCGGCGATGGCAGAGCGTACGGACCAGGCCGGGGCGTCGCCACGGCTCTCGCTCGCGGTCGCGCCCCGGATCTACCTGAAAGGACGAGGCGATCGAGCTGGGCACCACGATCGGCGCCCTGATCGGCCTCGGCATCGAGGGCGAGGAGGGGATGGAGGCCGGCGCCCTGGCCGGCGCCGAGGCGGGTGAGGACGGCGTTCAGGTCTTCGACGACGAGGACGCCTGGGACGTGCTGGAGGAGATCCCCAACGACTCGGCCGCCGCCCTGCTGCTGATCGAGCACCACTGGGCCGTGCCGCGGCGCGACGCCATCGCCCGCGCCGGCGGCTTCCGCATCAGCGACGGCTTCATCAGCCCGCTGGACCTGATCGAGCTCGGGCTGGTGACGGCCGAGGAGACGCGACACGCGGCGCCCGTTCATCCCCTTGGGGTGATGCGCAGCAAGGACTCCGGTGATGCGGTGATCGACATCGACGAGGCGGCGGAGGACCTCGACCACCTCATCAGAGCGGAGGAGTGCCTGCGGTCCTCATGGCGAGGCAGCAGGTGGTCCACACAGAGGGCCCGTCCGCGGGCCCGTCGAGCGGTGCGTCGCCGCAGAAAGGAGCAGATATGTGGTGGGGAGTTTGGAGGCGCCCTGGCCTGATCTGGGTGATCGTGTTCTTCATGTTCGCGTTCACCGCGCTGGCAAAGGGCCATTGGATCATGTTCATCATCGGGTTCTCTTGCCATCTTCTGGATCATCGGGGCGCTGATCGAGCCCACTGCGCGAGCAGAGGGCGCCCGCTAGCACGACAGGGGGCGGTCGGATGGGTCGAGTGCTCAGCACGCGCTCCGGCGCTCGACCATCCGGCGGACCCGAATGGTCGGCTCTTCGCCCTCACCCTGCTCGGATGAGGGACGAGATGATCCAGCCGGTTTCCGTTGACAGTCGCGCAGGCCGAGGGCGCGACGCGCGCAGGCCGTTCCCTTGGGCGATGAGGTGCAGCAGGCCGGCCCAGAGGGTTACGCGATACGCCGAATCCAGGAGGCACCCGTGCCCGAGAGGCCGCGCCGCAGCGCGATGTACTGCCGGTTCCCGACATCACGCCGGTCGGGCTGACGACCTATGACGCGAAGGACCCGGACACCGCGTTCCCGCCGATCGAGCCGCTGCGGCCCCCGGAGGGAGCTCCCAACGTCCTCATCGTCCTGATCGACGACGTCGGCTTCGGCCCCTCGAGCGCCTTCGCCGTCCCGCGTCAACGCCGAACGTCGATCGCCTGGCGGCGGACGGGCCTCAAGTACAACCGCTTCCACACGACGGCGCTCTGCTCGCCGACGCGCGCGGCCTCCTGAGCGGCCGGAACCACCACACCGTCGGCATGGGCGGCATCACGGAGATCGCGACGTCGGCTCCCGGCTACAGCTCGATGCGCCCGAACACCTGCGCGCCGCTGGCGGAGACCTGAAGCTGAACGGCTACTCGACGGCGCAGTTCGGCAAGTGCCACGAGGTGCCGGTCTGGGAGACGAGCCCGATGGGCCCGTTCCACAACTGGCCCACCGGGAGCGGCTTCGAGTACTTCTACGGCTTCATCGGCGGCGAGGCCCACCAGTACTACCCGGCGATCTACGAGGGCACGATCCCGGTCGAGCCCGAGAAGACGCCCGAAGAGGGCTACCACTTCATGGCCGACATGACCGACAAGGCGATCACGTGGATCCGCCAGCAGAAGGCGCTGATGCCGGACAAGCCGTTCTTCGCCTACTTCGCGCCGGGCGCCACGCACGCGCCGCACCACGTCACGCCCGAGTGGGCCGACAAGTACACGGGCGCGCTTCGACGACGGCTGGGACGCCCTGCGCGAGCGGACTTCGCGAAGCAGAAGGAGCTCGGCGTCATCCCGGCGGACGCCGAGCTGACGCCGCGCCACGAGGAGATCCCCGCCTGGGACGAGATGCCGGAGGACCTGAAGCCGGTGCTGCGCCGCCAGATGGAGGTCTACGCCGGCTTCCTGGAGTTCACCGACCACCACGTCGGCCGGCTGCTCGACGCGCTCGAGGACCTCGGCGTCCTGGAGAACACGCTCGTCTACTACATCATCGGCGACAACGGCGCCTCCGCCGAGGGCACGCTGAACGGCACCTACAACGAGATGATCAACTTCAACGGCGCCGCGGCGCTGGAGACGCCGGAGTTCATGATCGAGCGGCTGGACGACTTCGGCGGCCCGGACTCCTACAACCACTACGCCGTCGGCTGGGCGCACGCGATGTGCACGCCGTACCAGTGGACAAGCAGGTCGCCTCGCACTGGGGCGGCACGCGCAACGGCACGATCGTCCACTGGCCGGCGGGCATCAAGGCGCGCGGCGAGATCCGACGCCAGTTCGCCACGTGATCGACGTCGCCCCGACGGTGCTCGAGGCGGCCGGGCTGCCGGAGCCGACCTTCGTGAACGGCGTCCAGCAGAAGCCGATGGAGGGCGTGAGCATGGCGTACTCCTTCGACGACGCCGGGGCCGCCGAACGTCACACGACGCAGTACTTCGAGATGTTCTGCAACCGCGGCATCTACCACGAGGGCTGGACGGCGGTGACGAGGCACGGGACACCGTGGCTACTCGACGGCGAGAAGAAGCCGGCGTTCGACGACGACGTCTGGGAGCTCTACGACACGACGACCGACTGGACGCAGGCGCAGGGATCTGGCCGCCGAGCAGCCGGACAAGCTCGCCGAGCTCCAGCGCCTGTTCCTGATCGAGGCGACCAAGTACAACGTCCTGCCGCTCGACGACCGCGGTCGCCGAACGGCTGCATCCCCGAGATCGCCGGGCGGCCCGACGCTCGTGCAGGGCGACCGGCAGCTCCTGTACGGCGGCATGGGCCGCCTGACCGAGAACTCGGTCGTCAGCATCAAGAACAAGTCGCACGCCGTCACGGCCGAGATCGAGGTGCCCGATGGCGGCGCGCAGGGCGTGATCATCGCCCAGGGCGGCAGCATCGGCGGCTGGAGCCTCTACCTGCAAGGAGGGCAAGCCGCGCTATTGCTACAACCTGCTCGGAATCCAGCGCTTCTACGTCGATTGCGACAGGGACGTGCCGGCGGGCACCCATCAGGTTCGCGATGGAGTTCGACTACGACGGGCCGGGGCTCGGTAAGGGCGGCATCGTGACGCTCTACCTCGACGGCGACAAGGTGGGCGAGGGGAAGGTCGCCGCGACGGCGGCGATGATCTTCTCCGCCGACGACACCTGCGACGTCGGGCGCGAGAACGGCGCGCTCGTCGCAGACGACTACCCGGTGCCCAACACCTTCACGGGCGAGGTCAACTGGGTCGAGATCGACGTGGGCGACGTCCGCCGAGGACGCCGACCACCGGATCGACCCGGACGAGCTCCTCCGGGTCGCGATGGCGAGGCAGTAGCGGCTCGGCGAAGACACGAGCGCGCCGCGGCATCAGTCGTCCGGCCCCTCGGACCGGTCGCCGCTCGCGTCGTGGACCAGCAGCCGTCGCGCCACAACAAGCCGCTTCTCCACCACGAGGCGCTCCTCGAAGATCGGCACCGAGATGCTGCCGTCGCCGTTGAGCTCGACCTCTCCCGAGTCGGCCTCGGGATCCGGCACCTCCACCTCGACGATCGTGGGGGAGCCCGTGGGGAGCCGGCGCGCGGCGGACGGCACGCCGCGTCCTCGGGTGGACGCGGGCGGGCGACGTCGCGGCCCAGGTGGTCGCGCACCGCCCGGTGCATCTCGGCGTCGAGGGGCTCGTCGCCGTCGTAGCGGGGGGCCGACTTGATGCGCCCGCGCGTCCACGGCGTCCGCACCGCCTGCGCCTCCTCGTCGAGCTCGACGAGATCCACGGGCAACAGCGTGTGCGAGCCGCCGAAGAGGCCTGCCGCGAGCCCGAGGTAGCGCGGGCGCCCGCGCCCGTCCTCATAGAGCGCGTTGACATCCCCCACGTGCTGGCCGCCGGCGTCCAGCACCGGCCAGCCGTGGTAGCGGTCGCGCTCCACGATGGCGTCGGCGCTCGTTGCGCTCAGGGTCCCCGCGCCGGCCGCGCCCCGGGTGCCGCGCGCGCGGTCGGGGGGATGCGCCGTCGTCTCCCGCCGGGGCCTCGCGCGCCCGCCGAGCCCTCGCGTCTCGTCGATCACCGGCGCTCCCGCGCCGGGGCGCTCACACCGTGCGAACCGCTGCTCGAATCGACTGCCATCGCCAGACCACCGCCTGCGCCCACCGATCGGGGCCGCCGCCGGGGTCTGGGGCAGCGCGCAACGCGTCACATCGAACCATACCCGCTCGGCTCGACGCGAGGAAACACCCCTGAACGGCCGAGGCGCGCCCAGGTGCGCAGGGCTCCACCCGGCGCCTCTCGACTAGGCTGCCCCGGTGACCCTCGAGGCGACATGAGCGGCGCCGAGATCCCGGGCGTCGACCCGGCCGTCCCGCCCAGCGGGACGGGGTGCGCGGAGTGCATGGCCGGGGTGGGCGCCGGGTGGTGGTTCCACCTGCGCCGCTGCGCCCAGTGCGGTCACGTGGGCTGCTGCGACTCGTCCCCGAGCCAGCACTCGCGGGCCCACTTCGCCGAGACCGGGCACCCGGTGGTCCAGAGCTTCGAGCCGGGCGAGGACTGGTTCTGGTCGTGGCCCGACGAGGCCTTCCTCGCGGGCCCGCCCCTCGCCGAGCCGACCTCGCACCCGGCCGATCAGCCGGTTCCGGGGCCGGCCGGCCGCGTGCCCTCCGACTGGACGCGGCGGCTCAACTCCTGAGGCGGTCCCGCGTCCCTTCCGCGGTCAGCCGAAGGCGGGCGCCCCGTAGCCCGGGGACGAGCGTCCCCCGCCCTCGCGGCGAGCGTGAGGACGACGTCGTCGGAGACCGAGGCGGGGCCGGAGATGACGCACTGGTGCCCGCGCTCCCGCCAGGTCGCCACGACGGCGCCGGGCCGGCGCAGCAGCCAGACCTCCACGCCCCCCCGCACCGTTCGGCGCGAGCCCTCGGGCCAGTCGAGCGCGCCGCCGCCGACGATGGTGTACGCGAGGCGCGTCGCGCCCGGGCCGGAGTAGTAGACCGTCGCGGCGCGGCGGCCGTCGAGCGTGTCGGAGCGCTCCCCCGTCGCTCGCCACGCCAGCTCGCCGGACCAGGCGGGGAAGGCGACCCCGTCCACGCTGCGCGCGAGCGCGTCGGGATCGGCGGGATCGCGCGCCGGCGCGGGGCCCTCCGGGCCGCGGGCGGCGAGCGCGGTCGCGTCGAGGACCGTCGGCGGGCTCGCGGGCGCGAGGACGACGACCAGGGCGGCCGCCAGCGCGGCGATCACGACGGCGACGGCCCCCCCGGCGGCCCAGGCGCGGCGGCGCGACCGCCGGGACGCCCGGCGCGCGCGCTCCGCCTCGATGCGCGCGCGCAGCGCCGGCGGCGCCTGCACCGACTCCACGAGGGCCCGCATGCGGATCACGGACGGGTCATGCGGCGTTTCCGGGGTCCTCACGGCGCCACCTCCTCGCGGGGCATCGGCGTCGGGTGCGGCGGGGTGGACATCCGCCCGGTCACGTGGCGCCGCGCCCGATGGAGGCGGGTGGTGATCGTCGCCTCCTTGGCGCCGAGCAGGCGCCCGGCCTCCGCGTACGAGAGCCCGGCCACGTCGACCGCCACGAGGGCGTCGCGCAGGTCGCCGGGGAGCGACGCGATCGCCGAGAAGACCTCGCGGACCTCGGCCATCTCCTCGGGCCGCGCGGCCGCGCCGGTGTCGGCGGGCTCGTGGGCGTCGGCGATGCTCACGGTGCGCGGCCCGCGCCGGCTCGCCCGGCGGCGGCCTGCGAGCGTGTTGCGCAGGACCTGGACCAGGTAGGCGAGGTCGTCGCCGCCCCGCAGCCGGCGCGGCCGCGCCAGCACGCGCAGGAAGGTCTCCTGCACCAGGTCCTCGGCCTCCTCGCGCGACCCGCACATCGCCCACGCGGCTCGGAAGAGCCGGTCGGTGTGGTCGCCCAGACGGTCGCGGTCGAGGAGATGTCCGTTCACGTCCCGGTCAATCCTCGTCCTCCTCGACGGCCTGGCCGCTCGGCGCGACGGCGTACCACTCGGCGCCGAACGCCTCGACGTCCTGTCCCGCGGTGTCCCCCGGGGCCGTGTCGCCCGAGAAATAGTAGAGCGGGTGGCCCCCGTAGGTGACCTCCATCGTTCCGTCCGGGCGCTTCGTGGTGCCCAGGAGATCCGCGTCGGCCGCGCCGCCCGCCGTGGGAGCGCCCGTCGTCACCAGGGGCGGCCACGCCGCCGCGCAGGCGCCCGTGCAGGTGCTGGTGGAGCCGGTGTCCTTCTCGAACAGGTAGAGCGTGTGCCCGTTCGGCCCGACGAGGTGCTCGCCGAGCTCGCCGCCCGCCGTCGACACGGCCGCCGCGCCCGCCGCGCCGCCCGCGCCCGTGCCCATGGCCGTCGTCGGCGGCGGGGCTCCGTACCCCGATCCGGCGCCCGCCCCGGCGGCCGTCTCCGGCGCCGCGGCCTGGTCGTTGTTCGAGCCGCAGCCGGCGGCGATCGCGATCGCGATCAGGGCGAGCGGAACCAGCGCGACGCGCGCTCTGAGCATGGGGGCCTCCTCGGTCCGTACCGGTCACCCCCGAGGACGCCCGCGGGCGCCCGATCCTTCCCGCCGGTGGCAGAATCCTCGCGCGTGAGGCGGCTCGACGTCGAGGAGCGCCGGGCGCGCCTGGGGGTGCGCCACCGCCTGGCCGGCAACCCCGCGGCCGGGCCGGTCGACGTCGCGCGCGGCGTGGTGGGCCTGCACGCCACCGACCCGGCGACGGTGCACCTGTCGGCGGCGGCGCGGATGCGCGAGCCGGACGTGGCGGCCGTCGAGCGCGCCCTCTACGAGGACCGATCGCTCATCCGGATGCTCGGGATGCGGCGGACGATGTTCGTGGTGCCCGACGAGCTCGCGCCGGCCATCCAGGCCTGCTGCACCGACGCGATCGCCGCCCGCGAGCGGACGCGGCTCGTCGCGCGGCTGCAGGAGGCGGGCATCGCCGATGACGCCGGCGCGTGGCTCGCCGAGGTGGAGGGGGCGACGCTCGCCGCGCTGCGGGCCCGCGGCGAGGCGGCCGCGGCCGAGCTGTCGGCCGACGAGCCGCGCCTGCGGACGTCGGTGCTGATGGCGGCCGGCAAGCCGTACGCGGCGCGCCAGAACGTCTCGACCTGGGTCCTGGGACAGCTCTCGATGGACGGCCGAGTGGTGCGCGGGCGCCCGCGCGGGTCGTGGATCTCGAGCCAGTACCGCTGGTCGCCGGTGGAGCGCTGGCTGCCCGGCGGGATGAGCGCGTGGGACGCCGGGGATGCGGGCGCCGAGCTGGTGCGCCGCTACCTGGCGGCCTTCGGCCCGGCCCCGGTGGGCGACATCCGCTGGTGGACGGGCTGGACCGCTCGCCAGACGGCCGCCGCGCTCGCCCGCCTGGACACCGCCGAGGTCGACCTCGGCGACGGCGCGACCGGGGTGCTGATGGCGGACGACCTCGAGCCGGTCGTCGCGCCGGAGCCCTGGGTCGCGCTGCTGCCGGGGCTCGACGCGACCCCGATGGGCTGGCGGGAGCGCGGCTGGTTCCTCGGCGAGCACGCGCCGGCGCTGTTCGACCGCTCGGGCAACATCGGCCCGACCGTCTGGTGGGACGGCCGCATCGTGGGCGGATGGGCCCAGCGCCGCGACGGCGAGGTCGCCGTCCGGCTGCTGGAGGACGTGGGCCGGGACGCCGAGGCGGCGGCCGCGACCGCAGCCGAGCGCCTCCGCGCCTGGCTGGGCGACGTGCGCTTCGTGCCGCGCTTCCGCACGCCGTTGGAGCGCGAGCTCAGCGCCTGAGGCTCAGGAGGACCAGAACTCGTCGCTGTGAGCCGGCTGGGCCTCGACCATCGCCATCACCAGCGCCTCGTTGACCTCCAGGACCTGGGTCACGCGTGACCGAGCCGACGGCGCCGCGCGCAGGTCGGGGAGCCGGTCGAGGTAGGCGTCGCGCCCCTCGACGCGATCGGCGCCCCCGTCGGCCGTGGTGACGTACGCGACGAGGTCCGGGGAGAGGGCCTCCCGCACCGCGTCGGCGTCGCCGCGCCCGTAGCCCTCGAACAGCCCCCGGACGAGAGGGCCCTGGCTCCGATCCGTCGTCACAGGCGCGCGTACCGCTCGATGTCCTCCTCGAACTCCCGGAGCATCGCGCGGCTGAGGGTGGGGCGGGTGGCGGCGACCGCGGTGCGGAAGTCGTCGAGCGCGGCGGGGGAGTCGGCGCCGGTCGTCAGCGCCCGCTCGAACGCGGCCTGGGCCGCCTTGCGGGCGGCGAACTCCACGTCGGCGGGGGTGAACAGCTCCGTGATCGCCACGAGGTCCTGAACCGGCACCTCCTCGGACGTGATGCCGCCGAGGAAGACCCGCCACAGCGCGGCCCGGGCGTCGGGGTCGGGCGGGCCGATCGGCAGGACGTAGTCGAAGCGCCCCGGCCTGAGCAGGGCCGGGTCGAGGTCGCGCACCGAGTTGGTTGCGCAAACAAGCAGGCGGTCGTCGCCCGCGCGGAAGGCCGGGATCGCCTTCAGGAGCTCGTTGGTCACCCCCTCGGTGTCCGGCCGCGCCGCCCGGCGGCCGGCGATCTCGTCGACCTCGTCGATGAACAGGACCAGGTGCTCGATGTCGTAGGCCGCCTCGAAGAAGTCGCGCAGGGCGCCGGCGCGCCCGTGGGCGCCCTCCGCCGCCAGGCGGCTGGGGAACAGCTCCACGAAGGGCCACCCCAGGCGCCCCGCCACGGCCTTCGCGAAGGTGGTCTTCCCGGTCCCCGGCGGCCCGAACAGCACCGCCGCCTTGGGCGCCACCACGCCGTGGCGCTCGGCCAGGGCGGGCTCCGCGAGCGGGAGCACGAGCCGCCGCTCGATCAGCTCCTTGGTGACCGCCATCCCCTCCAGGTCGTCCCAGGCCCGGACGTCGATGAGGCGGCCGCCCATGGCGCCGAGGGGGCCGAGGTCGGCGCTGCGCAGCGGCTCGCGCTTCTCGAAGTACTCGACGCCCGGCGTGAGGGCGTAGCGCTGGCGGACGAACGCCTCGTGGCCGACCCCGCCCTCCGGCAGGAACGCCGCGATCCGGGTCACGCCCATGCGCAGCAGTCGCTGCTCGAGCGCGCGCAGGAGCCCGGACCCCACGCCGCGCCCGCGGTGCCCCGGGTCGATCGCGATCCGCAGCACCCACGCCCGCTCGCCGGTGACGCGGGCGACGCACGTGCCCACCACCCGCCCCTCGTCCACCGCGACCACCGCGGGCGCGCCCCCTCCGAGCGCCTCGATGACCTCGGCCACGGGGAAGAGGGCCGCGCGGGCTCCGTCGTGCGACGCCGTCCAGACGCGCACCGCGTCGTCGAGGTCGGCGGGGTCGAAGTCGCGAATGTGCCACGAGGTCGCCAGGTGGTGATCCTACGTGCATGCCACCGGCTTGACGGGGCCGCGCCGCTCCGCGTGACGGTCGCCTGACGGCGCCACGCGAGGCTCGTCGCGGCCACAACACGACACGGGAGGCCGTCATGTCGCAGGCAGAGCACCGCACGTTCACGACCCCCGACGAGGTCCGGACCTTCGAGAAGGGCCGCATGGAGCTGGTGGAGATCGGGGGAGGCCACGTCGGGCGCCTGGTGCTGGAGCCGGGGTGGCGCTGGTCGGAGCACGTCAGGCCGCTCGCCGGCACGGAGTGGTGCGAGGCGCCCCACTTCCAGTACCACGCCGCCGGGACGATCCGCATCCAGATGGCCGACGGGGCCGAGTTCGACGCCGGCGCCGGCGAGCTGACCGCCCTGCCGGCCGGCCACGACGCCTGGGTCATCGGCGACGAGGACGTCGTGCTGATCGACTGGCACGGCGCCAGCACCTACGCGCGGGAGCCTCAGGCCTCCCCGTCGGCGTAGATCCGGTAGCCGCCGGTCGCGACGCGGAAGCCCGCCCCCCGCCCGTTCCTCGCCCGGCAGGTGAGCCCCGAGCGGCGCGACGTGCAGCGGATGCCGCCGCGCCGCACGCCAGGCTGCGCCCGTAGCCGAGGACCGTGCACGACGAGCCGCTGCCGACGCACAGCGGCCCGATGTCGCCGCGGCAGGCGCCGAGGCGCACGCGGCCGTTCGCCAGGACGATCTCGGTGGGGATCCAGTCGACGTCGCAGCCCGCGGGCCGGGGGGCGCCGCGCCACGAGGCCCGCTCCACGATGCAGTCGACCGACGCCCCCTCGCCGATGCAGTCGATGTTCCCGGTGGGGGTCGTGAAGTGGACGTCCTGCCCGGCGGCCGCGGCCGGGACCAGGAGCGCGCCGGCGAGCGCGGCGAGCAGGGCGAGCTGCAGGAGACGGGACAGGGGCCGACCCTACCCTGGGCGTCAGGGCCGGGCCAAGCCGCCCTCGAAGGCCGCGATCACGGCCTGCACCCGGTCGCGCGCTCCGAGCTTGCCCAGGATCCGCTTCACGTGGGTCTTGACGGTCGACTCCTCGATGACGAGCTCGGCGGCGATCTCGCCGTTGCTGAGGCCGCGCGCCATCAGCTCCAGCACGTCGCTGGCGACGGCGATCCTCGTGGACGCGACGATCGTGCCGGATGGTGCTGGTGCCCGCGGTGATGCAGCTCCTGGGCCGCGCCAACTGGTGGCTGCCCGGCTGGCTCGACCGGCGCCTGCCCCGCCTCGACGTGGAGCGGCCTGAGCCGGCTGCGACGGCGCACTAGCGGCGAGCGACCCCCGCCCGGCAGGCGCGCCGGGCGGGGGGTCGAACTACGGTGCGTGTCGCAGCGGCGTCTCGCCAGATTGACGGCCCGCAGGATCGATCGCGCGGGCGGGATGATCACGCCCGCGATCGCCGTCCAGATCGTCGCCCTCTACACGTCGACGGCCGTGCTGATCGGGGCGCTGGTCATGTGGCTGGTCAACGACGAGAACTTCCCCAACTACGGCGTCGCGCTCTGGTGGGCGGCCCAGACCGTGACGACCGTGGGCTACGGAGACGTCGTCCCCACCAACGTCGCGGGGCGGATCGTCGCGTCCCTGGTCATGTTCACCGGCATCGCCCTGATCTCGGTCGTCTCGGGCGCCGCCGCCAGCGGCCTCATGCAGACCGTCCGCCGCAGGCAGGGGATGGACACCGAGACCAAGATCCTCGAGGAGATCGAGGCACTCCACCGGCGGCTCGACGAGCTGGGGGCGCCGCCCCGGGACGGACGGCCATGAGGTTCCTCCGCCGGCGCCGGCCCGTCGTCCCCGCGCGCGAGGCGCGCGCCGCGGTCGCCGAGATCGCGCCCGGCGACCTCGCGCGGATGTTCGTGGCGCCGCGCTGGCTGCGCGGCCTCGGCCGCATCTCGTGGCTCCTGGTGGGCGTCGCCGCGATCCTGGTCGGGGTCGTCTGGATCCTGGGCCTCACCTCCTCGATCGTCGAGCCCGTGGTGGCCGGCGCGGTCGTGGCCGCCGTCTGCGCCCCGGGCGTCGCGTGGCTGGCGCGCCGCGGCGTGCCGCGCGCCGCGGGAGCCGGGCTGATGCTGCTCGCCCTGCTCGCCATCGCCGTCGGGATCTTCCTGCTCGTCGTCGGCGGGATCGTCGAGCAGTCCGCGCAGATCGAGGCTTCCGCCGACAAGGCGCTGAGCACGATCGAGGGCTGGGTCAACGACGCCGACGCCAACGGGACCTCCGGCACCACCCAGGACGTCAAGAGACGCCGTCTCGGGCGCCGGCGGCACGCTGCTGACGGGCGTCGCCGACGGCATCGAGGGGCTCACCTCGGTGGCGTTCTTCCTGTCGTTCACCCTCTTCAGCATCTTCTTCCTGCTCAAGGACGGGCCCACCATCAAGCGGTTCGTCAACCGCCACCTCGGGGTGCCGCTCTCCGTGGCGAGGGTGGTGACCAGCCAGGTGCTGGGATCGCTGCAGCGCTACTTCGTCGGCGTGTCGATCGTCGCCGCGTTCAACGCCGTCGTCGTGGGGGTCGGGGCGCTCATCCTCGGCGTGCCGCTGGCCGGGACGATCGCGGTGGTCACCTTCGTGACGGCGTACGTCCCGTTCATCGGCGCCTTCGTCGCGGGCGCCTTCGCGGTGCTGATCGCGCTCGGGTCGGAGGGCTCGACGCACCGCGCTGATCATGCTCATCATCGTGGTGCTCGCGAACGGCGCGCTCCAGCAGATCGTCCAGCCGATCGCCTTCGGCGCGACCCTGGACCTCAACCCGCTCGCGGTCCTGGTCGTGACGATCGCCGCGGGGAGCCTCTTCGGCATGGTCGGCCTGATCCTGGCGGCGCCCCTGACCTCGGCCGCCGTCCACGTGAGCCGGAGCCTCGCGCAGGCCCGGGCCGCGGAGGCGCGGGCGGGCGCCGGCCCGCCGCCCCAGCCGACCTGACGCGTCAGGCGCCGAGGGGCAGCGTCCCGCCCGGCGGCAGCACGCACCACCTCGACCTCAGGCGCCAGCCGGGCCGCGTGGGCGGCGAACTCGCGCGGCGGGTCGCGGAGGAAGGCCGGCGGGCGGCGGCGCCGCGTCCACCCGGCGGCGTAGGTCCCCCAGTGGATCGGCACGGCCCGGCGCGGCCGCAGGAGCGCCAGGGCACGCGCGGCGGACTCCGGGTCGAGGTGGCCCGGCCCGAGCGTCGGGCCCCACCCCCAGACCGGCAGCAGGGCGAGGTCGATCTTGGCCGCGGCCAGGTCGGCCATGCCGGGGAAGAGCCCGGTGTCGCCGGGGAAGTAGACGACGGTGCTGCCGATCACGAGGTAGCCGAGCGCGGCCGAGCGCCCGCGGCCGGGCATCCGCCGGCCGTCGTGGTCGGCGTGCACGGCCCGCACCCGGAGGGGCCCGACCGCGACCTCGTCGCCCTCGCCGACCTCCTCGATCCGCGCCGCCGCGCCGCCGCAGGAGCCGCCGGGCGCCGCGCGGGGCGACGATCGTCGCGGCCGCCAGGCGCCGCAGCGACGGCCCGTGGAGGTGGTCGAGGTGCAGGTGGGAGATCAGCGACGGCGTCCACGGCGCCGGGGGCGCCGGGCGGGCGCGGCCATCCGGCGCAGGTGGCCGACGCGCGCGCGGAGCACCGGGTCGGTGACCAGGCGGACGCCGTCGAGGTCGATCACCGCGGTGGAGTGCCCGAGCCAGGTGAGCCGGTCGGGCCGCTCCGTCAGGGGCCCGACGCCGGGCCCTGCAGCATCGCGCGCCACCCCGCGAGGATCGCATGGACGGCCTCGGCGCTCCGAGATCGGCCCGTCCGGGGCCGGCAGGCCGACCGGGTGCATGATGAAGGGGCGCGTCTGCGGAGCCGCCCATGCCGCCGTGGAAGGAGATCAGCTCCTCGAAGGCGCAGCCCTCGTCGAGCTCGGGGTCGTAGAAGCTGTTGACCATGATGTCGGCGACGTGGGGGAAGCCGTCGGCGCGCGCGAGGTGCTCGGCGGCCGTCGGCGAGAAGGCCGCGAGCGGGTCCTCGCCCTCCACGCGCCCCGTGGCGAGGTGGCGCTCGCCCCGCGGGCCGAGGACGACGGCGCCGTCGCGCCGCGGAGCGGACGAGCAGGAAGCCGATGTGGGGGTGGGCGCGGAGCGCCGGGAGCAGGTCGGGGTGGCGCTCGTCGATCTCCTCCCGGGTCAGCCGCTCGCGGCGCTCCATCAGGTAGATCGAGGCCGAGGTTGCCCGAGCCGAGGACGATGACGTCGCCGCCGACGTCCTCGCCCGGCTCCTCTTCGCCGCCGGCGCCGCGCCCGGTCGCCTCGCCCACCGCCTGCCCCACCGCACGTGTCGTGCTCGTCGCCGGCCTCCACCTTGGCGACCGTGCCGCCCGACAGGGCGCGGCGCACCAGGTCCTCGAGCGCGTAGCCGTTGCGCTGCAGGAAGGTGGCGCCCTGGGTCTGGCCGTGGTCCGAGAGCACCACGATCTCGTAGGGGCGCGGGCGCGTACCGGCGGGCCCGCTAGATGCGGCCGAACTGCTGGTCGAGCTTGCGCAGCGCCTCGAGCGTGTCGGCGCGCTCCATGCCGGAGTGGTGGGCCACCTCGTCGTAGGAGGCGAAGGTGGCGTACACCGCCGGCCGTCCGGCCATCATGTCGGTGAGGACGCCGTGGACGACCAGATCGCGCACCGCGACGCACATGGCGGCCCTCAGGAACGGGTAGATGCCCCCGCGGTGCCCGCGTGGGCGCACGTCGCGCCTGGCCGCGCGGATGGCGGCGGTCCACTCCAGGATGAGCTCCCAGACGATCAGGACGAGCGTCCTGGTGACGTTGAAGCCGTTGGCGTAGAAGGCGCGGTAGCCCGGGTTGGCGCGCTTCTCCGCCTCGGCCCGGCTGACCGTCAGGATCGTCTCGTCGGCCTCGCCCGAGAGCAGGTTCCCCCGGCTGGCGCCGCCGCCGGTCAGCAGCCCCCTGCCGCTCGCGTGGCGGCGCTCGATCTCGGCGCAGTCGGCGGGCGCGGAGCAGGTCATGAGCCGCCCGCTCTCCTTCTCCACCCAGCGGAAGGCCGGGATGTCGTCGTTCGAGCCGAGCAGGATGCCCGCCTGGCTGGCGCCGGTCTGCGAGGAGAGGTCGGTCTCCCACTCGACCAGGCGGTGGGTGTCCTCGGCGAGCCAGCGCGCCATCTCCGGGGCGCTGCCGTCGCGCATCGCCCGGCGCAGGACGGGGAGGGCGAGGCCGTCGATCTCCAGGAAGACGATGCCGGGCACCGAGGTGCTGGTCGTGCCGGAGGTCCTGGCCGCGATGCGCTGGACGACCCGGAGGTTGTAGGTGTCGTCGTCGTTGGTGCCGAAGATGACCTCCAGCACCATGCCGACGGCGGCCGCGAGCAGCGCCGTGAGCAGGGCCCACCCGAAGTGGTCGATCCGGATCGCCTCGGGCGCGATCTCCGCGGCGAGCTCGAGCAGCAGCGCGTCGAGGAGCAGGATCAGGATGAAGCTGAGCCCGACGGTGTAGGGCACCCTCAGCGCGGCGATGACCGGCGGGAGGAGGGCGTTCAGGACGCCGATCAGCGCTGCGACGAGGACGGCGCCCCAGAAGCCGGTGATCGAGACGCCGGGCACCAGCCACCCCGCCACCAGGAGCGCGAGCGCGCCGAGGAGCCACGACAGGATCAGACGGGTGGGACGCAGGCGGGGGCGCTCCGGGTGCCACCCCGTGCTCTCGGGAGCCCTCACACGCTCACCGGGAACGTCGCGACCCAGGCCACGGCGCCGATGAAGACCGCCCACGCCACGGCGAGCAGCGCCGCCCGGACAGGGAAGATCCGGAGCCGCGCAGCGATGCCGGCGAGCGCGAGCGCGGTCGCGAAGAGCACCACCGCCAGCACGTACCGCTCGGCCCGCTCGACGTCGGTCTTGACCTCCTCGCCGGCCGCGGCCGCCTCGGCCTCGAGCCGGTCGGCCTCCTGGAGCGCCTGGAGCCGGTACTCGGGGAGCGTGAACGGGCGTCGGCGGCCGCCGCGGGGTTCTGCAGCGGCCGCGAGGCGAGCCAGCGCTCGAAGGCGGGGCGGAACTCGGCGCGGAAGCGCTGGCGGTAGAAGGCGGCGAGCTCGTCGTCGCCCCGGGCGTAGGCGTCGACCCACTGCGTGAAGGTCGCGACGTCGATCTGGACCTGACGGTTGGCCTCGCCCGACGCACGGGCCGACTCGACGCGCGTCGCCGTCGCGCGCCCGGAGGCGACCGCCTGGTCGCCGTGCCATTGGGAGGCCTGGTAGCCCGACCAGGCCGTCGCCACGGCCGCCAGCGCGAGCAGGACGCTCGCGGCGACCTCGACCACCCACTCCTGCCGGTCCCGGGTCACGGCCGCCGCGGCGCGCCGCGGTCGTCACAGGGCGGCGGCGCCGTGTCGCCGACCACCGCGCGCTCCTGCTCCAGCAGGACGAGGGCGCGCTCCATCGCGGTGGGTTTGAGCCCGGCGACATAGGGCTGGAAGGGGCTGTTGAGGAACGCGACCAGGGCGAGGGACGCCGAGAGGACCAGCACCACCGAGCCGATCTGGGCCGCCTGCACCAGGGCTCGCTCGCCGCTGTCGGCGAAGAGGAGCATGAAGCAGAAGATCAGGAAGGCCGCCAGGAAGAGGACGATCCACAGCGGCCGGGGGATGACGCCCTCGGCGCCGTGGAGGCGGTCGTTGCGGGCCTCCTCGCGTTCGGCGGTCCGGTCGAGCCACGAGTCGTAGGCCGACTGCTCCGAGTTGGAGACCGGCTCGGTGCGCTTCAGCGTCCGGAACATGGCGACCGCCCAGGGATTGATGGAGTCGCCGCCCTCCCCGTCCTCCATCCGCGGCCACTCCTGCTCGACCACGAAGCGCGCGTAGCAGACCAGCTCCCCCGACAGGTCCGGGCGAACGCCCTGGGGGAGGAACTGCGCGGTCTCGAACTGCTGGACCACCGCCAGCGCCTCGTTCTCGGCCCCGCTGCGCGACTGGTCGAAGCTCTCGAAGGCGAGGAAGACGACGAAGCCGATGAGGATCGCGATGCTCGTGGAGAGCACGCCGAAGAAGCCCGCGGCACGGTCGCCGTCGGCGAAGTAGCCGCCGTCGGGCGCCCGCCGGCGCACCAGCAGGAGCGCGGCCACGGCGACCGCCGTGGCGACGACGGCCAGCACGATGGCGACGGGAACGGTCATGGGCTCTCGGGGTCGGGGGCGACGGGACTATCTCAGCGAATGCGGACGGCTCGGCACATGGTCCCGATCGGATGAACCGCCTGCCGGCCGCGTTCATCCAATCGGGGCGATGCCCCGGCGGCCGCCGTAGGGTTGGGTCCCGAGCGCCGACGACCAGGGGGTGGAGCATGTGGTGGGGGATGGGTGGGGTTCTCGCGGTGATCTACATCGCCCTGTTCATCGTCCTCGGGATCCAGACGATCCGGCGAGGGCACTGGCTCCTGTTCTTCATCGGGATCATCTTCCCGCTCCTCTGGATCGTCGGCGCGCTGATGCCGCCGACGCGGCGGGCCCAGGAGGCCGGGGTAGTCTGATCGCGGACAGCCGGATCAACGCGACGCGGGGGTGGCGACGATGGCGGTGCACGGCGTGAACAAGGATCCGAGGGGGCCAGGTGCACCCGTTGACCGACCCGAGGGCGCTGATGCCGAAGGACCGCATCGCGGAGGACGGAGGCGGATCCGCGGCACGCTCACCGGCTGGTGCGCGACGAGCTGCTGGTCGAGGGCAACGCGCGCCTCAACCTGGCGACCTTCTGCCAGACCTGGGTCGAGCCCGAGGTCGTCGCGCTGGTCGGCCGAGACCTACGACAAGAACATGATCGACAAGGACGAGTACCCGCAGACCGCGGAGATCGAGCGCCGGTGCGTGAACATCATCGGAGGGCTCTGGAACGCGCCCGCCGCGATCGACGCCGACCCCACGACCCTGCCGGTCGGCACCTCGACCACCGGCTCCAGCGAGGCCTGCATGCTGGGCGGCATGGCGCTGAAGCGGCGCTGGCAGGGCCGGCAGGACGGCCGCCGGCGAGCCGGCCGATCGCCCGAACATCGTGATGGGCACCAACGTGCAGGTGTGCTGGCACAAGTTCGCCCGCTACTGGGACGTCGAGCAGCGGCTCGTGCCCGTCGAGGGCGAGCGCTACGCGCTGGGCGCCGAGGAGGCCGTCGCCAGCTGCGACGAGAACACGATCGGGGTCGTCGGGGTCCTGGGCTCGACGTTCACGGGCGAGTACGAGCCGATCGCCGAGATCAGCGCCGCGCTCGACGACCTGCAGGCCCGGACCGGGCTCGACGTGCCGATCCACGTTAACGGGGCGAGCGGCGGCTTCGTGGCGCCGTTCCTCCAGCCGGACCTGATCTGGGACTTCCGCCTGCCGCGGGTCAGGTCGATCAACGCCTCAGGGCACAAGTACGGCCTGGCGCCGCTGGGCGTCGGATGGGTGCTCTGGCGCGACGCCGGCGACCTGCCCGAGGAGCTGGTCTTCCACGTGAACTACCTGGGCGGCGACATGCCGGTCTTCGCCATCAACTTCTCGCGTCCCGGCAGCCAGGTGATCGCGCAGTACTACAACTTCGTGCGCCTGGGCCGCGAGGGCTACCGCCGGATCCAGCAGAACGCCCAGGACGTGGCGCTCCACCTGGCCGACGAGATCGAGGCCATGGGCCCGTTCCGCATCCTGACCCGCGGCACCGACCTGCCGGTGCTCTCGTGGACCATGGCCGACGGCGCCAACTTCTCGGTCTTCGAGCTCTCGGAGGCGCTGCGCGCCTACGGCTGGCAGGTGCCGGCGTACACGATGCCCGCCGACCTGACCGACCTCGCCATCTGCCGCATCGTCGTGCGCCACGGGCTGCGCCGGCGACCTGCCGACCTGTTCCTCGACGACATGCGCACAGTGGTAGACCGCTTCGTGGCCGACCCCGATCGCCGGCCCGACACCACCGCACCGGCGCGGCTTCAGCCACGCGTAGCGCTCCCGGCGGTGCGCATCCGCCGGCTCGACTGGTGGATCGGCCTGCTCTTCGCGATCGGGTCGGTCGGGTTCGCGCTGGGCGCGTTCCCCTACGTCGCCGCGCGCGCCGACCCGACCGCCGTCGGGATCTCCTTCTTCGTCGGATCGATCTTCTTCACCTGCGCCGCCGGGCTCCAGCTGGCGCAGGCCTCAGGGAGGCGGGTGGCTCGACCGCCTGGCCACGGCGGTCCAGTTCGCGGGGACACTCTTCTTCAACTGGACCACCTTCGCCGGCCTGAACGACGCCCTCGACACCCAGGAGCGGATCCATCGCGTCTGGGCGCCCGACGCGGTGGGGTCGATCTGCTTCCTCGTGGCGAGCGAGATCGCGATCGTGGCCCTGTGCGGGCGGCCGTGGTGCCGGCGGCGCGGCGACACGCCCTGGCGGATCGCGATGCTGAACATGGTCGGGTCGGTCTTCTTCGGCATCTCGGCGATCACCTCGTTCATCCTCCCCGACACCGGCGAGGTCCTGAACGCCGACGCGACCAACGCGACGACCTTCCTCGGGGCCGTCTGCTTCCTGGCGGGCGGCCTGCGTGCTGATGCCGCGGCGCGGCCGGGCACGCGCCCTCGCCGTCGCCGGCTGAGCGTCAGGGGGCGGCGAGCTGGTGCAGCAGGCTGTTCGCCGCTCCGCGCTCCCCCCAGAAGGCGCGCTGCGCCTCCTTGCCGCCGAGGCGGTAGGCGAGGCTCATCGGGAACCGCATCGGGTCCCAGCTCCCGACGTCGCGCAGGGCCGCGCCGCCGGGACCGGCCGAGACCACGAGATGGCTCAGGCCGGGGCCCATGAAGTGGCCCGCGTGGGTCGTGAGTTGGGCGACCGCCACCGCGTGGTGGCCGTCGGGAAGGGTGCGCGCCCCGACGCCCGCCAGGCCCGCGTCCATCTCGGCCACCAGCGACGCGAGGCCCTCCGGCCGGTCGCCGTTCTCGAGCCGCGTGCACGTGACGTAGCCGCGCGTCAGGAGGGGATGGCGGGTGCCCGCCCCGGCGACCACCTCGATCTCGAAGGTCTGGCCCAGCAGTCCGCCGGGGCGCAGCGGGGTGAAGCGGCCGTGGTCGGAGCCGAAGTCCGGCCACGACGCCGGCGCCGTGAGCCGCTCCATCATCAGGTCCACGTCGGCCACCGGGACCGGCTCGTAGGTCTTCCAGACGCGCCGGCCGGGCGGGGCAGAGGGGGGCGTGAGCACCCCGACCTTGGCGTGGGCCATCCGCCGCTCGGGGCGGTGGGCCTCCCGCTCGGAGGCGCTCTCGAAGACGATCCCCCAGCCGCGCCGCGCCGGGTCGGCGTAGCCGCCGGAGAACCACGGGCCGAGGAGCCGGTCTCCGCCCTCGAGGAGGTCCTCCCGCGTGAGCCGCCCGCGGCCTCCGTCCCGGCGGAAGCGCCGCCGCCGGTAGGCGCGGTGGAACGCCCGCAGGTCCGTCAGGTGCAGCCTCCGGCCGCCGAGCCGGCTCCAGCGGGTGGTGAGGACGCAGAAGGCCAGGCGCAGGTCGTCAACGTGGCGCTCCGCCTCCGGGCGCGCGTAGTAGGCGGCGTTGAGGAAGTCCGTGACCCAGGGCGCGGCGTCCGGGGCCGCCATCGACGTCCCCGCCATCCGCGCGAAGCGCACGGCCCGGGCGATCGGGCCCGGACCGCCCGGCCCGCTCACCGCCGTGCGCGGATGAACGCGGTGAGCCCGTACGAGGTCACGGGCACCATGCCGAGCTTGCGGTAGAAGCCCTCGGCGCCGCGCTCGGCCACGAGCACCTGGTGGTGGAAGCGGTCGATCGGGTAGTGGTCCATGAGCGCCTCGGCCAGCGTCCGCCCGATGCCCTGGCGCTGGCGGTCGGGCGCCACCAGGATGTCGGCGATGTAGACGGCGAAGGCCTCGTCGGACATCGCCCGGGCGAAGCCCACGACCCGCTCCTCCTCGAGCGCCACGACCGAGTAGGAGGACGCCTCGATGGCCGTCCGCAGCCGGTCGGGATCGCCCGCGTGGGTCCACCCGTGGGCCTGGTAAAGGCCGACGATCTCGGCGAAGTGCTCGCCCAGGATCGCCTGCCGGATCACGATGGGGGGGCGTGTGGTGGTCAGCGGGTCGTCCAGGGGGGGTGTGCGATACTCGCCGGCGTGTCGGCGCCTGCCCGAATGCTGCCGGAACGGTACGACCCTGCGCCCGTGGAGTCCAAGTGGCAGGGGGTCTGGGAGCGCGAGCGCGCCTTCCACGCCGAGCCGCTCTCGCGCGACGGCGAGCGGCCCGCGCTGCCCGCGCGGCCGAAGGCGTACGTGCTGGAGATGCTCCCGTATCCGTCGGGCGAGATCCACATCGGTCACGTGAAGAACTACACGATGGGCGACGTCGTGGCGCACTTCCGGCGCCGCAACGGCGCCGCGGTCTTCCACCCGATGGGGTACGACTCCTTCGGCCTCCCGGCCGAGAACGCCGCCATCCGCACCGGCGAGCCGCCGGCGCGGCTGATCGCCGAGAACATCGCCCGCATCCGCGAGCAGATGCGGCGGCTGGGGGTCTCGGTGGACTGGGAGACCGAGATCGCCACCAGCGACCCGGACTACTACCGCTGGACCCAGTGGATCTTCCTGCGCCTGCTCGAGCGGGGCCTGGCCGAGCGCCGCGAGGCGGCGGTCAACTGGTGCCCGGTCGACCAGACCGTGCTGGCCAACGAGCAGGTCATCGACGGGCACTGCGAGCGCTGCGGGGCCGAGGTGGAGCTGCGCCAGCTCACCCAGTGGTTCTTCCGCATCACCGAGTACGCCCAGCGCCTGCTCGACGACATGGACGAGCTGATCGACTGGCCCGAGCGGGTGCTGACCCAGCAGCGCAACTGGATCGGCCGCTCCGAGGGGGCCCGCGTGGTCTTCCGGGTGCAGGACGAGGACGAGGAGATCCCGGTCTTCACGACCCGCCCGGACACCCTCTTCGGGGCGACCTTCTTCGTGCTGGCCCCCGAGCACCCGCTGGTCGGACGCCTGGTCGAGGGCCGCCCGGAGGAGGCGGCCGTGCGCGCCTACACGGCGGCGGCGGCGCGCGAGAGCGCCGCCGAGCGCGGCGACACCGAGGGCGCCAAGACCGGCGTCTTCACCGGGCGGTACGTCGTCAACCCGGTCAACGGCGAGCCGCTGCCGGTCTGGGTGGCCGACTACGTGCTGATGGACTACGGGACCGGCGCGCTCATGGCGGTCCCGGCGCACGACGAGCGCGACCTCGCCTTCGCGCGCGCCCACGGGCTCCCGGTGCGGCGCGTGATCGCGCCCGAGGGCGTCGCCCCGGACGCGCCGGTGGAGGAGGCCGAGCCGGGGGCCGGGCGGCTGGTGAGCTCGGGGTTCCTCGACGGCCTGGAGGTCGACGAGGCCAAGCGGGCCGTGAGCGCGTGGCTCGAGGAGCGGGGCCTCGGCGAGGCGACCGTCGGCTACCGCCTGCGGGACTGGCTGATCTCGCGCCAGCGCTACTGGGGCGCGCCGATCCCGGTGATCCACTGCCCCGACCACGGCGTCGTGCCCGGTGCCCGACGACCAGCTCCCGGTGCTGCTGCCGCCGGTCGACGACTACGCGCCCCGGGGGCGCAGCCCGCTCGCCGCGCGGGCGGACTTCGTCGAGGTCGAGTGCCCGGTCTGCGGCGGCCCGGCGCGGCGCGAGACCGACACCATGGACACGTTCGTCAACTCGTCCTGGTACTTCCTTCGCTACACGGCGCCCCACCTGGCGTCGGCCCCGTTCGGGCGCGAGGTCGTCAACTACTGGCTGCCGGTCAACCAGTACATCGGCGGCATCGAGCACGCGATCCTGCACCTGCTGTATGCGCGCTTCGTCGTCAAGGTGCTGCACGACGCGGGCCTGCTCGCGGCCAACGAGCCGTTCGCGCGCCTGTTCACGCAGGGGATGATCTACCGCGACGGCGCGAAGATGAGCAAGAGCAAGGGCAACGTGGTCGCGCCGGACGAGTACGTCGAGCGCTACGGCGCCGACACCCTGCGGCTCTACGTGCTCTTCATGGGGCCGGCCGCCGACGACGCCGAGTGGAGCGACCGCGGCGTCGAGGGCATGCGGCGCTTCCTCGACCGTCTCTGGCGGCTGGTGGGCGGCCTCGACCCGGGCCCGCCGATCGACCGGCCCTCGCTCGCCTCGCTGGAGGGCGATGACCAGGCGCTCGAGCTCGTCCGCAAGGCCGAGGCCACGGTGGCCAAGGTGACGGCCGACATCGGCGAGCGCTTCTCGTTCCACACCGCGATCTCCGCGATCCAGGAGCTGGTCAACCTCGGCACGAAGGGGGTCTCCGAGGGCACGATCGAGACCGACCGGGCGCGCGAGGCGCTCCGCTACGCGGCGCAGACGGCGGTGTCGCTCCTCTTCCCGTTCGCCCCCCACGTGTCCTGCGAGCTGTGGGAGGCCCTGGGCGGGGACATGCTGTGGCGCCGGCCCTGGCCGGCGGCCGACCCGGCGTTCCTCGAGCGCGACACCGTGACCGTCGTCGTCCAGGTGGACGGCAAGCTGCGCGAGCGGCTCGAGGTGCCGGTGGGCCTGTCCGAGGAGGAGCTGGCCGCGCGGGTCCGCGACCTGCCCCGCGTGGCGGCGGCCGTCGACGGGCGGGAGGTGGTGCGTGAGGTGGTCGTCCCCGACCGGCTGGTGAACCTGGTCCTGAGGTAGGGCGCACCCGGGCGCGCCGGCCGGCGCGCATCCGTGCGCCCCCCGTCACGCCCGCGGCGCCGCACGCGCGCGGCCCGCTCCTAGCCTCCGTCCATGGATCGGCTCCTGCCCTGGCTGCGCCGCTCCGGCTGGGCGTACGTCCTGGCCGCCGTCGCGCTCGCGCTGGTGGCGTGGCGGCTCGGGCCGGGGTCGGGGGGTGGGGGAGGCCAGCCCTCGGCGGAGGCCGGGGCGGCCACCGCGCCCGCAGGGGTCGTCGACGCGCCCGCGCCGCGGGCGCTCGTCCACGTCGCCGGCGAGGTGCGGCGCCCGGGCGTCTACCGGGTCGGGGCGGGCGCGCGGGCGATCGAGGCGATCCGGCGCGCCGGCGGGCCGACCCGGCGGGCCGACCTCTCGGCGCTCAACCTGGCGGCGCCCCTGCAGGACGGCCAGCAGGTGCTGATCCCCTCCCGGGCGCCGCGCGGCGGCGGAGACGCGTCGGGCGTGGCCGCCGCGGGCGCCGCCGGCGCGGCGGGGCCGATCAGCCTGTCGTCGGCCACCGAGGAGGACCTCGACCGGCTCGACGGGATCGGGCCGACGCTCGCGGCGCGCATCGTCGAGTGGCGCCGGGCGCACGGGGGCTTCGCCTCGGTCGAGCAGCTGCTCGACGTCCCGGGCATCGGGCCGGCGCGCCTCGAGGCGGTGCGGGCGCAGGTCACGCCGTGAGCGCCGCCACGGCTCCCCGACCCATGGGGGAGGCCACGGCGGGGTGGAGTGTTCTAACATCGACGCACGGCGGGCGGCGAAGAGGATCGCCCTCGGGGCCCCGGAAGGGGGCGGACCTGAACAGGTTCCTCAAGAGCGCGGCCTTCCCGATCCTGATCGTCATCCTGCTGGTGTTCGTGGCCCAGCGGCTGGTGGTCTCCGACGAGGACAAGGCCCCCCCGCCCACCTTCCCCGCCCTGATCTCCGACATCTCCGCCGGCGAGGTGGCCCGGGCCACGATCAAGACCGAGTCCAACGAGGTCAGCGCCACCCTCAAGGACGGCACCAAGATCGACACCGGCTACATCCCCGAGGACTCCCAGGCGCTCACCGACGCCCTCGATCAGGCCCACGTGCCCTATGAGATCAAGGGCATCCCGGGCTCGCCCTGGTGGTCAAGCCTGATCTGGCTGGCGCCCTTTGTGCTCTTCATCGTCTTTTGGATCTACCTCATGAACCGCATGCAGGGCGGCGGCTCCAAGGTGATGAGCTTCGGCAAGAGCCGGGCCAAGCGCATGGCCGTCGATGCCCCCAAGATCACCTTCAAGGACGTGGCCGGGGTGGCCGAGGCGGTCGAGGAGCTCCAGGAGATCAAGGAGTTCCTCGAGAACCCCAAGAAGTTCCAGTCCCTGGGCGCCCGCATCCCCAAGGGCGTGCTGCTGTTCGGCCCCCCGGGCACCGGCAAGACCCTGCTGGCGCGGGCGGTGGCCGGCGAGGCCGGGGTGCCCTTCTTCTCGATCAGCGGATCGGACTTTGTCGAGATGTTCGTCGGGGTGGGGGCATCGCGGGTGCGCGACCTCTTCGAGCAGGCCAAGCAGAACAACCCCTGCATCATCTTCATGGACGAGATCGACGCGGTCGGCCGCCACCGCGGGGCCGGCCTGGGCGGGGGCCATGACGAGCGCGAGCAGACCCTCAATCAGCTGCTGGTCGAGATGGACGGCTTCGAGACCAAGGACAACATCATCCTGATCGCGGCCACCAACCGGCCCGACATCCTCGACCCGGCCCTGCTGCGGCCGGGGCGCTTTGACCGCCAGATCGTGGTCGACCGCCCCGACCGCGACGGCCGCGCCCAGATCCTGGCCGTCCACACCAAGGGCAAGCCGATCGCCAAGGAGATCAACCTGGGCGCCCTGGCCGGCCAGACCCCCGGCTTCACCGGCGCCGACCTGGCCAACCTGGTCAACGAGGCCGCCCTGCTTGCGCGCCCGCAAGGGCAAGCGCGTGATCGAGCAGGCCGAGCTGGAAGAGGGGATCATGCGCGTGATCGCCGGCCCCGAGAAGAAGAGCCGGCTGCTCTCCGAGAAGGAGCGCGTGGTCACCGCCTACCACGAGATGGGCCACGCCCTGGTGGGCCACTTCCTGGCCAACGCCGACCCGGTGCACAAGATCAGCGTGGTCAGTCCCGCGGCCAGGCCCTGGGCTACACCATCAGCATGCCGGTCGAGGACAAGTTCCTCACCACCAAGGGCCAGCTCGAGGACGCCATGGCCATGACCCTGGGGGGCCGGGCGGCCGAGGAGATCGTCTTCGACGAGATCACCACCGGCGCCGCCAACGACCTGGAAAAGGTCACCAGCACCGCCAAGTCGATGACGATGCGCTTTGGCATGTCCGACAAGCTGGGCCCGCGCGTGCTCGGCCACAACCAGGGCGCGCCCTTCCTCGGGCGCGACATGCACTCTGAGCCCGACTACTCCGACGACATGGCCCGCACCATCGACTCGGAGATCCGGCGCATCATCGAGGAGGCCCACCAGCGCGCCCGCGACATCCTGGTCGAGCACCGCGCCGACCTGGAGTCCCTCTCGGGGATCCTGCTGCGGCGCGAGACGATCGAGCGCGAGGAGTTCCTGGCCCTGCTGGAGGGCACCCCCGAGGCCCAGGTGTTCGCCGAGCGCGACCGCCGCGCGGCCGAGCTCGAGGCCGAGGCCAAGCGCGAGGCCGCCGAGCCCGAGCGGCGCAAGCGGATGCCCTACCCGCCCGCCGGGGACCCGATCCCCGAGGGGTAGGCGGGGCGGCCGCGTGTCCGGCCGGCCGGGCCGCGACCCGTGGACGGGCGGGGCGGCGTACGACGCCTACATGGGGCGCTGGAGCCGGCCGGTGGCGGCGCAGTTCGTGCGGTGGCTCGGCGTGGCCCCCGGCGGCTGGTGGATCGACGTCGGCTGCGGGACCGGCTCCCTCACGGCCGAGGTGCTGGCGGCCGGCGACCCCGCGGGGGTGACCGGCGTCGACCCCTCGCCCGAGCAGATCGCCCGCGCGCGGGCGAGCGTGGTCGACCGGCGGGCCCGGTTCGAGGTGGGCGACGTGGAGGCACCGCTCCTCCGCGGGGCGAGCGCGGACGCGGTCGTCTCCGGGCTCGTCCTGAACTTCCTCCCCGATCCGGCGACGTCCCTCGCCCGGATGGCCGCCCTCTCCCGGCCCGGCGGGGTGGTCGCGGGCTACGTGTGGGACTACGCCGGCGACATGGGCATGCTCCGGGCCTTCTGGGGGGCGGCCGTGGCCCTCGACCCCGCCGCGGCCGAGCTCGACGAGGCGCGGCGATTCCCGGACGCCCACCCCGAGGGCCTCGGGGCCATGTTCCGCTCGGCCGGCCTGGTCGCCGTCGAGACGCGACCGATCGAGATCACGATGGACTTCTCCGACTTCGACGACCTCTGGCGGCCGTTCCTCGGCGGCCAGGGCCCGGCTCCGGGCTATGCCGCATCGCTCGACGACGGCGCCCGGCGGCGGCTGCGCGAACGCCTCGAGCGCGAGCTCACGAGGCCAGGCATCCCCGGCATCCGGCTGAGCGCGCGCGCGTGGGCGGCGCGGGGCCGGACTCCGGCGCCGCCCGCCGTCAGCCCGCCTCGCCCCGCGCCCACCCCGGGATGAGGCGGTTGGGCGGCAGCGCGGGGTCGAGCATCTTGCGCGCCTGCTCGGCGCCGGTGACCGGGAGGCCGGCGGGGTCGAGGGCGCCGACCTGGACGAGGATGCTCGCCTGGTCCCAGTAGATGTGCTCGTGGGTCACCCTGCCGTCGCGCACCCCGACGACGGCGGCGACCGGCACCTCGACGGGCCGCCCGCTCGGCGGCACGCCGGGCAGCATGAAGTCCATCTCGATGTCGTGGGTGAAGCTCATGACGAGCTCGTCGACGACCTGCTCGCTCCCGATGGTCCGCGAGACCGGAGCGGCGGCCGTGTCGGCGGGCCAGCGCGGGATGAAGTGCTGCTCGTAGAAGCGGCGCACCTCGGCCGCGTCGCGGCCGCCGGTCATGACGGCGACGTGGTTGAGGTACGGGTCGTCGGTCATGGTCCCCATGGTCCGGTCGATGTCGCGCAGCTCGAACTCGGCCGCCATGTGCTCGTCGAAGACCGCGGCCTCCGCCTCGGCGGCGCGCCCGGCATAGGCGGCGGCGGCCGCGGCGATCTCGTCGGCGCGGCGCACCGCCTCCGCGGGCGCCATCCCCTCCGTCGCCAGGCCGCAGGTCTCGAGCAGTGCCCGGGCGCGCTCAGCCCGGCCGCGGTCCTCGGTCATCGGCGTCTCCAGGTCGTGGGCTCGTGCCGTACCTTGCCACGACTCGGTCGTAGTTCAGCCGCATCAGCGCGATGACGTCGAGGACGTCGTCGTCGCCCTCGATCCTGCGCGCCGCGGGGCCCGCCCGGCCGGGGAAGACCGGGTGGTGCTCGATGCGCCCCTGCTCGTGGAGCTCCTGCCAGACGTCCTTGGGGAAGCCGAAGTGGGCCGCGCGGTCGCCGTGCAGGTGCCCGATCTCGCGGCGGCCGACCGTGAAGGCCAGCTCGCCGCGGTCGCCCTGACCGGCGACGACGCCCGGCCACGAGGTGACCTCGTCGATGATGCGGGTGCTCGGTCGCGTCTCGGTGGTCATGTCCGCTCCTTCCATTGTGCGGATCGGAGACGAGCGTAGAAGCTCAAGTTGACTTGAGGTCAAGCGACGGCCGCCGGCGCGAAGCCGTGCACGCGTCGACACGCCTGGGCGGCGATCGGGGAGGGCGCGCCGCCTAGCGTCGCCGGATGGCGGCGGGGAGGGTCCACGGGCGGGCGCCGGCGCTCCTGAGGCTCGCGCCGCACGGCCTGCTGGCGGCCTTCTGCGCGGGCCTGCTGGCCGCCCTGGCGCGCGGCGCGCCGATCGCCGCCGCGGCGGTCGCGACGGCGCTGGCCGGCATCGCGGCCGCCGGCTGCGCCGCCCGCGGACGGGCCGGCGGCGCGCTGGTCACGCTCGCGTTGGCCGCCGCACTCGCGGGCTGGGCCTGGGGGAGCGCGCGGCTGGCGGCGACCGAGCCGCCCCGGCTCGACCTGCCGGCGCACGTCTCGGGGTCGGTGTTCGTCGACGCCGCTCCGGTGCCGGACGGCCGCGGGGGCCTGCGCGCCCGGGCGGTCGCCGAGCGGCTGGCGCTGGCGTCCGGCGCCGCGGTCCCGGCCGGGACGCGCCTGCTGCTCGACCTGGAGGACGCCTCCCGGCCGCCGACGCTGGGGGAGCGCCTGCGCCTGGAGGGCCGGCTGCGACCGGCGGCGGGCGGGTCGGCCCCCGGGTGGTGGCGCCGCTGGCTGGCGCGCCAGGGCATCGCGGCGCGGCTGGGCCCGTCGAGCATGCGCGGGGACGGCCGGCGGGGCGGCCTCCAGGGCGCCCGCGACGCGTGGCGCCGGTGGGCGGCGGCGAACGCGGGCGCCGGCCTGTCGGGCGACCGCGGCGCGCTGGTGCGCGGGATGGCGCTCGGGGGCGGGGCGGGGCTGTCCGAGGGGGCCGAGGAGGCGTTCCGCGACGCGGGGCTCTGGCACCTGCTCGCGGTCTCGGGCCAGAACGTGACCGTGGTGGCCATCGCCGTCCTCGCGCTGCTGCGGGCGCTGGGGCTGCGGCGCCGCCCCGCGGTGGCCGGCGCGGCCGTGGTGATGGCCGCCTACTGCCTCGCGTGCGAGGGCGGCGCGTCGGTCGCCCGGGCGGGCATCGTCGGCGGGCTGGGCCTGGTCGCCGAGCTGCGCTCGGCGCCCCGCGAGCGGTGGTACCTGCTGCTGGCGGGCCTCGCGTTGCTGCTGGCCCACCAGCCCCGCGCGATCGGCGATCCCGGTCTGCAGCTCTCCTTCGCCGCGGTGGTCGGCCTCTTCGCGATCGCGCCGCCGCTGGCGGCGTGGTTCCGCGGCTGGCTGCCGGGGCGGGTCGCGGACCTCGCGGCGATGGCCGCCGCCGCCGGCCTGGCGACGGCCCCCGTGCTCGTGTGGCAGTTCGGGCGGCTGTCGCTGGCCGGGCTGGCGCTGAACGTCGTCGCCGTGCCGCTGGCCGCGCCGGTGGTCGTGCTCGCGCTGGCCGGCCTCGCGGCGGGGGCGCTCCTGCCGGCCGCCGGCGTCGCGCTGGCCTGGCTCGCCGGGTTGGGGGCGGCGGCGCTGCTGGTCGCGGCGCGGGCGGCGGCGGCGATCCCGGGGGCCGCGGTGGACCTGCCGGGCGCGGCCGCGCCCGTCCTCATCCCCCTCGCGGCGGCGCCGCCCCTGCTCGCCCTCGCGCTCGCCCCCGGGGCGGCCGGCGAACGCGTGCGCCGGCTGCCGTGGGCGGCGATCGGGCTCGCCGGGGCGGCCGTGCTCGCGGTGGCCTGGGCGCTGCTGCGGCCCGGCCCGCCGCCGCCCTGGCCCGCCGCGCCCGCGCTGACCGCGCTCGACGTCGGCCAGGGCGACGCGATCCTCCTCCGCAGCCCCGAGGGGTCGGCCGCCCTGTTCGATGCGGGCCCGCCCGGGTCGCCGGCCCCGGTGGCGCGGGCGCTCGCCCGGCTCGGCGTGCGCCGCCTCGACGCGCTCGTGCTCACGCACGACTCCCTCGACCACGTGGGCGGCGGGGAGGCCGTGCTGGAGCGCGTGGACGTCGGCGTCGTGCTTCACGAGGCTCCGCCGGCGGACGGCTTCGCGCCCGCGCACCGGCGGGTCACCGATGGCGCGCGCGACAGGGGGATCCCGGTGCGCGAGGCGCGGGCCGGGGCGCTGGTCGCCGTGGGCCGCTGGCGCGTGAGGGTGCTCTCGCCGGCCCGCGGCCGGCGGCCGGGGGAGGACCCGAACCCGGTCAGCCTGGTGGCGCTGGCCTCGGCCGGCGGGCTCGACGCGCTGTTGACCGCCGACGCCGAGAGCGACGCCCTGGCGCGGCTGGCGCTGCCGCGGGTGGACGTCCTCAAGGTGTCGCATCACGGCTCCGAGGACCCGGGGCTGCCCGCGGTGCTCGACCGCCTGCGGCCCGCGGCCGCGGTCGTCTCGGCGGGGGAGGGGAACCCGTTCGGGCACCCACGCGCCGAGACGCTCGCGGCGCTGGCCGCCGGCGGGGTCGCGACGTGGCGCACCGACCGGTCGGGCGACGTCACCGTGACGGCCTCGGGCGCGGGCGTGGCCGTCGCCGCGAGCCGCTAACCTCACCCGCTCATGAGCGCCCAGGAGCCCCTGAAGCCCGCCTACGTGATCTGGGGCGAGGACCGGGCGACGGTCGAGCGGGCGCTGTCGCGGCTGGTGGCCCGGGTCGCGCGCGAGGGGGGGCTCCCGCCCGAGCGGATGCGCGCCGAGGAGACCCCGGCCGAGGACGTGGTCGCGGCGTGCGAGGCCCTGTCGCTGGCCGGGCTGAGGCTCGTGATCGTCGAGGGCGCCGATGCCTGGAAGGCCCCCGACGCGGCGGCGGCCCTCGCGTACCTCGACCGGCCCAACCCGGGGACCTGCCTGGCGCTGGTGGCGACGGCCGCGCCCACGCCGAAGCTCATGGCCGCCGTGGCCGCGGCCGGCGCCGTCCTCCACTACGGCCCCGATCCGAAGGACAAGCCCGCCAAGCGGGCGCAGTGGTTCGCCGAGCACCTCGCCAAGGAGGTCGGGCGCGCCGGCGGCTCGATCCCCCCCGCCGTGGCGCGCCGCGCGGTGGACCGCGTGATCGTCGACCGCCCGGACGCCCGCCGCGGCGGGATCACGGCCATGGAGCTGAGCCGGGAGGCCGAGAAGCTCGCCGCCTACGCCGACGGCGAGCCCATCACGGCCGAGATGGTCGAGGCGCTCGTGCCGCGCCATCCCGACGCCAAGACCTACGAGCTCTCCGACGCCCTGGCAGCGGGCGACGCCGCGCGCGCCTACGACGTGCTCCAGGACCTGGCGACCGGCGACGACCCGGTCGCCCCGATCCTGGTCCAGGTGCAGCTCTCCAACCACTTCCGCCGCCTCGCGGAGGCCCAGGCCCTCGGCGACGCCGTCTCGCCCGAGGCGGTGACCGAGGCGACCGGGGCGACCGGCTACCCGGCCCGCAAGCTCGCCGAGCAGGCCCGGGCGATGCCGCCGGGGGCCGCCCGGCGGGCCGTGGCGCGCCTGGCGGAGCTCGAGCTCGACCTGCGCGTCAGCGCCCTGCGGGAGCTGGGGCGCTCACGGGACGACGGGGAGCGCCTGGTCCTGGAGACGGCGGCGCGGGACGTGCTCGCCCTGGCGCGCGGCGGGAGGCCGGCGCCGGGCGGAGAAAGCTAGACCGTGCTGCCGGCCTTGCTCCCCTGGGAAACGCGCGCCAGCCTGCTCTTCTTGCGGGCCGCGTTGTTGCGGTGAATCACGCCCTCGGCGGCGGCGCGGTCGATCAGGTGCTCCAGCTCCCGCGCCCGCTCCTCGATCTGGGCCCCGTCGCCGCTCTCGGCGGCGTCGTCGAGCCTGCGGAACAGGGTCTTGATCGTCGAGCGGTACCGCAGGTTGCGCTCGCGCTGGGTCAGCGCGCGCCGGTTTCGCTTCTTCTGCTGCTTGATGTTCGCCACGCGGGCGGTCCTCCGTCGGTCGGTCGGCGGCGTATGGTAGCGGCCGGCCGGGACAGGGGCCAGCCGTGACCGGCTCGGCGCCCGCGCGGAGCGCGGGCCGGCGTCGCGGCACGGCCGCCCGCGGGCTCGGGCGCTCGACGGCGATCTTCGCCGTCTGGACGGGCGTCAGCCGCATCGCCGGGCTGGCCCGCGAGATCCTGGCCGCGGCCCTCTTCGGGACCCGGGGCTCGATCAACGCCTTCGTGATCGCGTTCCAGGTGCCGAACCTGCTGCGCAGCCTGGTGGCCGACTCCGCCGTGTCGGCGGCGTTCGTGCCGGTGTTCACCGAGCTCCAGGAGCAGGGGCGCCACAAGGAGGCCCAGCGCCTGGTCGGGGGGCTGATCGGCCTCATCAGCATGGGCCTCGGCCTGGTGACGCTGATCGCCATCGTCACCGCGCCCTGGGTCATGCCGATCTTCGCCCCGGGGCTGCCCGAGGACCTGGTCGACGAGACCGTCCAGCTGGCCCAGATCATGTTCCCGATCGTCGTGCTGCTGGGCCTCACGGGCCTCGTGGCGGCGGTCCTGCAGGCGCACGGGGAGTTCGGCGCCACGGCGTTCGTGCCGGTGCTCTGGAACGTCGTGATCATCCTCGGGCTGATCGTCGCCGTGCCGCTCGTGCCCGAGGACGACCGGATCACGGTCTACGCGGTGGCGATCGTGATCGGCACCATCGCCCAGCTCCTGTGGCTGCTGCCCTCGCTGCGCGGCAAGGGCCCGTTCCCGATCTCCCTCGGGCTGCGCAACCGGCGCGTGCGCCGGGTGCTCGTGCTGATGCTCCCGGTGACGCTCGGCCTCGGTCTCATCAACGTGAACCTCTCGGTGGACGCGGCCTTCGCCACCCTCGTCAGCGACGAGTCGCCGCGGGCCATCGACGCCGCCTTCCGGCTCTACCTGCTGCCCCAGGGGGTCTTCAGCGTCGCGATCGCGACCGTGCTGTTCCCGACGATCTCGCGCCTGGCGGCCCGGGACGACATCGAGGGCATGCGCCGCACGCTGGCCGAGGGCCTGCGCCAGATCTTCTTCATGCTGCTGCCGGCATCGGCGTTCCTGCTCGTGCTGGCCGAGCCGGTCGTGCGCCTCGTGTTCCAGCGCGGCGAGTTCAACGCGGCCAGCACGTCGCTCACCTCCGAGGCCCTGGTCTTCTTCTCGATCGGGCTGGCGTTCAACGGGGCGAGCCTGCTGGTGATCCGCGCCTTCTTCAGCCTCCAGCGCCCGTGGCTGCCGACGGCGGTCGCCGGGCTCGGGGTGGCGCTGAACGCCGTCCTCGACGCGATCCTCTACTCGCCCCTGGGGACCGGCGGCATCCCGCTGGCGACCTCGATCTCGAGCATCGTGACCTTCCTCGTGCTGGCCTGGCTGCTCGAGCGCGAGATGGGCGGCCTGCGCCGGGAGCAGGTGGTCGACGGGGCGGCCCGCAGCCTGATCGCGAGCGGCGTGTCCGTGCTGCTCGCGTGGAGCACCTGGACGGTGCTCGACGACTGGCTGGGGCGCAGCACGATCGCGCAGATCGTCAGCGTGGGCGCGGCGATCGCGGCCGCCGCCGCCGCCTACCTGGCGGCCGCTCAGGCCTTCGAGATGCCCGAATTGGCGGCGCTTTCGCGCCTCAGGCGGCCGCTACCATGATCGCGTGGACCAGGCTCACATCCGGAACTTCTGCATCATCGCCCACATCGACCACGGCAAGTCGACGCTGGCCGACCGCATCCTCCAGGCGACCGGCGCGGTCAGCGAGCGCGAGATGCGCAGCCAGGTGCTCGACTCGATGGACCTCGAGCGCGAGCGCGGCATCACCATCAAGGCCCAGGCGGTGCGCGTCCACTACACCGCCGCCGACGGCCAGAACTACCAGCTCAACCTGATCGACACCCCGGGCCACGTCGACTTCAGCTACGAGGTCTCGCGCAGCCTGGCCGCCTGCGAGGGCGCGCTGCTGGTGGTGGACGCCAGCCAGGGCATCGAGGCCCAGACGCTCGCCAACGCCTACCTCGCCATCGAGGGCGACCTCGAGCTGATCCCGGTGCTGAACAAGATCGACCTGCCGGCGGCCGACCCCGACCTGCACGGCCGGGCCGTCGCCGACCTCGTGGGCGAGGACCCGGACCGGGTGCTGCGCATCTCGGCCAAGACCGGCCAGGGCGTGGACGCGGTCCTCGAGGCGATCGTCGAGCGGGTGCCGCCGCCGGCCGGCGACCCGGAGGCGCCCGCCCGGGCCCTGATCTTCGACTCGGTCTACGACCAGTACCGCGGCGTGGTGGCGTTCGCCCGGGTGGTCGACGGAGCGTTCCAGCAGCGCGACCGGCTGCGCGCGATGCAGACCGGCCTGGTGGTGGACGCTGAGGAGATCGGCGTGATGTCGCCGGCGATGACGCCGACCGGGAGGCTCGGGGCGGGGGAGACCGGCTACCTGGTGACGGGCCTCAAGAGCATCGGCGACCTGCGGGTGGGCGACACCCTGACCGTGGCGTCCCACCCGGCGGCCGAGCCGCTCCCCGGCTACCGCGAGGTCAAGCCGATGGTCTTCTGCGGCCTCTTCCCGGTCGACGCCGACGACTACCCCGCCCTGCGGGACGCCCTCGAGAGGCTCTCGCTGAACGACGCGTCCCTGCGCTGGGAGCCGGAGACCTCGCAGGCGCTGGGGTTCGGCTTCCGCTGCGGGTTCCTCGGGCTCCTGCACATGGACATCGTGCGCGAGCGCCTCGAGCGCGAGTACGACCTCGAGCTGCTGGCCACCACGCCCAACGTCGAGTACCAGGTCACCGACACGACCGGGGTCCGCCGGCCCGTGCGCTCTCCGACCGAGCTGCCGCCGCCCACCAGCATCGAGCTCATCGAGGAGCCCTACGTGCGCTGCACCATCCTCGTCCCGCAGGAGGGCGTGGGCGCGGTGATGGGGCTGTGCCAGGACCGGCGCGGCGTCTTCGTGACGATGGAGCCGATCGAGCAGCGCCTGCAGATCGTGTACGACCTGCCCCTGGCCGAGATCGTCCTCGACTTCTACGACCAGCTGAAGTCGCGCACGCGGGGCTACGCCTCGCTCGACTACGAGATCGTGGGCTATCGCGAGAGCCCGCTCGTGAAGCTCGACGTGCTGCTCGCGGGCGACACGGTTGACGCGCTCTCGATGATCGTCCACCGCGACCACGCGTACAGTCGCGGCAAGGGCCTGGTCGAGCGGCTGCACAAGACCATCCCCCGCCAGCTGTTCGACGTGCCCGTGCAGGCCGCCATCGGCGGCAAGATCCTGGCCCGCGAGACCGTGAAGGCAAAGCGCAAGGACGTGCTCGCCAAGTGCTACGGGGGCGACATCAGCCGCAAGCGGAAGCTGCTCGAGCGCCAGAAGGAGGGCAAGAAGCGGATGAAGCAGGTGGGGTCGGTCGAGGTCCCCCAGGAGGCGTTCCTGTCGGTGCTGCGCATCGGCGACGACGGGAGGGACGGCTCGTGAGCGGCGTCCCATCAGCCCCTTCTCGCGCTCGGCCGCTCTCGCGGCGGCCGGCGCTCGGCGGGGTGCGCCACCTCTACGTCCACCTGCCGTTCTGCGCCTCGCGCTGCGGCTACTGCGCGTTCGTGGTCGAGACGGGGTCGCTGGCGATGCGCGACGCCTACGCCGACGCGCTCCTGGCCGAGCTGGAGCGGGAGTCCGGCCGCCTCGGGCAGCTCGAGACCGTCTACCTGGGCGGCGGCACGCCGACCCTGATGCGCCCCCGGCGCCTGCGCCGCCTGCTCGACGCGATCCGGCCCCGCCTGGCCGCCGGCGCCGAGGTGAGCATCGAGGCGAACCCCGAGACGGTCGACCGGCGGGCGCTCGCCGACCTGCGCGCGATGGGGGTGACACGCCTGTCGGTGGGCGTGCAGTCCTTCCAGCCCCACCTCCTGGCGGCCCTCGACCGCGCCGCGACGCCCCAGCAGGCGCGCGACGTGATCGGCTGCGCGCGCGCCGCGGGGTTCGAGAACCTCTCGATCGACCTCATCTTCGGCATCCCGGGCCAGACGCCCGACGACCTCGAGGCCGACCTCGCCGAGGCCCTGGCGCTCGCGCCGGACCACGTCTCCTGGTACGAGCTCGAGCTGAAGCCGGGCTCGGCGCTCGCGCGCCGCGGGCTGCCGGCGCTGGACGAGGACGAGGGCGCCGACGCCTACCGGCGCATCGTGGCCGGCCTCGAGGGAGCCGGGTACCGCTGGTACGAGACCGCCAACTTCGCTCTACCCAACCGCGAGTGCCGCCACAGCCTCGCCTACTGGGGCGCCGCCGACTACCTGGGCATCGGCATCGGGGCCGTCAGCACCGCCGGCGGGCGGCGCTGGCGCAACCGCCCCGGGCTGGCCGCCTACGTCGCCGCCCTCGCCCGCGACGAGGACCCGCCCCGCACCGTCGAGCCCCTCGACGACGACGACCGGCGCCGCGAGCGCTGGATGCTCGGCCTCCGGCTGGCCGACGGCCTCGACCTCGCCTGGGCCGGGCCGCCCGACCGCCCGGAGGCCCTCGGGCGCCTGAGCGAGGCCGGGCTGCTGAGGGCGGGCGCCGACGGGATCGTGCTCACCCGCGAGGGCCGCTTCGTCCAGAACGCCGTGCTGCACGAGCTCATGGAGTACGCGTGACCGCCTCCGAGGATCCCCGCGCCCTCAAGCCGCGCCAGGAGGTCATCCTGCGCACGGTCGTGGAGGAGCACATCGCGACGGGCACGCCGGTCGGCAGCAAGAACATCGCCGGCCGCGAGGGCATCGACTTCGCCTCCTCGACCGTCCGCTACGAGCTGGCGCGCCTCGAGGAGCTGGGCTTCCTCGACCACCCGCACACCTCGGCCGGGCGCGTGCCCACCGACCAGGGCTACCGCTACTACGTCGACACCCTGCTGGTGCGCGACCCGCCGGCCCGGCCGCCCGCGATGGTCTCGGCCGCGCTCGACGCCACCGAGATGCGGCGCGAGATCGACGCCGCCCTCGGCCGGCTCGCGGACGTCGTGGCCCAGGTCACCAACCTGCTCGGCATCGTGACGGCGCCGCCGCCCGAGTCCTCGACCGTCCGCCACGTCGAGGTCCTGCTGCTGCAACCCCAGCTCGTGATGGTCGTGGTCATCACCTCCACCGGAGCGGTCACCAAGCGCGTGTTCGCCTTCGACGGCCCGGTCGATCCGGGCCTCTGCGAGTGGGCGGGGGCGTTCCTCAACGAGCAGCTCGCCGGCCTCGCCGTCGGCGCGCGCATGATCGGCTCGCGCATCGCCGACCCGTCCCTGGGCCCGCGCGAGCAGGCGTTCCTCGACGCCATCGCTCCGGCCCTCGTCGACCTCGAGGAGGGGGCGGTGGGCGGCATCTTCATCGGCGGCCAGGCCCGCTTCCTCGCCGAGCAGCGCCACCTCGACCTCATGGCCATCGACGCGCTCATGGAGAGCCTGGAGGAGCGCTACCAGCTCCTGGCCTTCCTGCGCGGGGCCCTCAGCCGCAACGAGGTCTACCTGCGCATCGGGGCCGAGCTGCCGGACAGCAGCCTCGCGGGGCTGAGCATGGTCGCCGCCAACTACGGCGTCCCGCGCCGCAACCTCGGCACCGTCTCGCTCTTCGGCCCGACCCGCATGGACTACCGCCTCGCGATGGCGACGGTGCGCGGCGCGGCGCAGATCCTCTCCGACTACGTCGAGGGGGTGTACGAATGATGGAGGGGGGAGTGGTCGACGACCGCTTCGAGATCCTCGAGGTCTGGCGGCGGCCCCTGCGCGGCGACGCGTCGGCGGCGGTGCGCGTGCTCGCGAAGGTCGAGGCCGGCGCCTACGGGCCCGAGGAGTACGCCGTCGGCATCAGCACCCGCGCCGACGCCCAGCTCTCGCCGCTGCTGGACGAGGCCGACCTCTTCACCGGCCTCTCCTTCGCCGAGGCCCACTGGGTCGCGGCGGTCCTCGCCAGCGCGGCCGACCGGGTGGAGGACGCCGAGAGCCTCCTGTTCGACCTGCGCGTGCCGGTCGACCTCGCCTGGCGCGAGGTCGAGCTGGCCTCCGAGGTGGTCGAGCCGGGAGGCCTGCGCTCGGCGCCGCTGGTGCCGTGGGAGCCGGAGGAGGGAGTCACCGGCCCGAGCCGCTACGCCATCGCGATCTACACGCTCGACTGCGGCCACCAGGCGGTCGAGCTGCTGCGCCAGGACCCGGACGCGGCTCCCTTCTGGGTCGAGGACGGCTCGGTCGACCACCTGGTGGCCCGCGACGCTCGCAGCCTGACCCGCCTGCTCTACGGCGCCGGCAACATCGAGGACGCCCACGGGATCATCGAGGCGGCCCAGGCCAACCTCGCCCACCACCCGGACGAGGACGACGAGGGCGAGGACGACCGCGTCTGACGGCCGGCCGCGCGGGTGCCCCTGCCGCCGATGGCAGCGAGGACGACCGGCTGAGGGGTGACGGCCGGGGGCCGCCTCTCGTAGCATCGCGGCGTAATGCCGATCGAGGGCGCGACGCTCCCGGGCCCCGGGCCCGCTCGGCGAGGCGCTGCGGGCCGGGCTGGAGGCGACCCCGGACGCGGTGGCGCTCGCCTCGTCCGAGCGGGCCCTGACCTGGCGCGAGCTCGACGAGGCGCGCCTGCGCCTGGCGGCCGGGTACCGCGCCCTGGGGCTGGCGCCCGGCGACCGGCTGGCCTCGCTGATGCCGAACCGGATCGACCTGGCGATCCACTACCTGGCCTGCTTCACGGCCGGCCTGGTCGCCACGCCGCTCAACTACCGCTACACGGCCCGCGAGATCGACCACGCCCTGGAGGTGTCCGGCGCCGCGGCGCTCCTGGTCCACGCCGAGCGCGCCCCCGACGTGGCCGCCAGCGGGCTGGCCGGCCGGCTCCCGCGCGGGCTGGCCTGGTACGAGGGCGCCGGCCCCGGCGGCCCCCGCTTCGAGGATCTGGCCGCGGTGCGGCCGGGCCCGGCGACCCCGGCCGACCCGGCGGCCCCCGCAGCGATCTTCTTCACGTCGGGCAGCACCGGCCCGGCCAAGGGCGTCACGCACACGCACGAGACGCTCGGCTGGATGTGCGCCAGCGCCGCGGCCGCCTTCGAGCTGACCCCGGACGGACGCGTTCCTGCCGGGCTCGTCGATGTCGCACGTCGGCTCCTTCCTGTGGACCTTCGCCGCCCTGTCGGCCGGCGCTCGCGTGGTCGTCGCCCGCAGCTGGGAGGCGGAGGCGATGCTGCCGCTCCTGCGCGCCGAGCGCCCCACGATCCTGGCGATGCTCCCCGTGGCGCTGGCCGCCCTCGTGCGTGACCCCGGCGCGAGCGCCGCCGACTTCGCCTCGCTGCGCCTCTGCCGCGCCGGCGCCGACAAGGTCTCGCTGGAGCTCGAGGACGAGTTCACCCACCTCGCCGGCATGCTCCATCGACGAGGGCTACGGCATGACCGAGGTCGGCATCGCGACCCTCAACCCGCCGTCGGGGCCCATCAAGCGCGGCTCGATCGGGCGGCCGGTCCCCGGCTTCGCCATCGCGGTGCGGGACGACGACGGGGCAGAGGTGCCGCCCGGGACCGTTGGGCGGATCTGGATCCGGACCCGCAGCTGCACGGTCGGCTACTGGGGCGACCCGGCCGCGTCGGCGGCGATCGTGCGCGACGGGTGGCTCGACTCGGGCGACCTCGCGCGGGCCGACGAGGACGGCTACCTGTGGTTCTTCGGCCGCAAGAAGCAGATCATCGTCCACGACGGCTCGAACATCAGCCCGCAGGAGGTGGAGGGCGCGCTGCTCGAGCACCCGCGCGTGGCCCTCGCCGGCGTCGTGGGCGTGGACGACGCCGTGCACGGGGAGAGCGTCCGGGCCTACGTGACACTGGACGGGGACGGAGCCGCCCCCGACGCCCGGCGAGCTGATCGGCTTCGCGCGGGCGCGCGTGGGCTACCAGGCGCCGGAGGAGATCGTCGTCCTCGACGAGATGCCCCTCAACCCGACCGGCAAGGTCGACCGCGAGGGGCTCAAGCGCCTCGCCGAGGAGCAGCTGCACCCGCACGGCCTCGACGGCGCGCGCTAACCTCGCCGATGGCGATGGCACGCGACTACTACGAGCTGCTCGGCGTCCCACGGGACGCGAGCGAGGACGACATCAAGAGGGCCTTCCGCCGCCGCGCGCGGGAGCTCCACCCGGACGTCAACCCGGACCCCGAGGCCGAGGCGCGGTTCAAGGAGCTCGCGCAGGCCTACGAGGCGCTCTCGGACCCCGAGACGCGGGCGGTCTACGACCGCTACGGGGCCGAGGGCCTGCGCGGCCGCCCGGGCCCGGAGTTCGCCGACTTCGGCTCGTTCCAGGACCTGTTCGACGCCTTCTTCGGCGGCGACGTCTTCGGCCGCCGCGCATCGGGGCCGCGCGGCGGCGACGACGTGGGCGTGGCGGTGCGGATCTCGTTCGTCGAGTCGGCCCACGGCGTCGCGCGCACCGTCGAGTACGACGCCGTCGGCACCTGCGCGGCCTGCGAGGGCTCCGGCGCCGCGCCCGGCGCCGATATCGAGCGCTGCTCCATGTGCGCCGGCCAGGGCCAGGTGCGCCAGGTCTCGCGCGGCGCCTTCGGCCAGTTCGTGCGCGCCCAGACCTGCCCGCAGTGCCGCGGCGCCGGGGACGTGCCCTCCGAGAGCTGCCCGGCCTGCAGCGGGCGGGGCCGGCTCCCGACCACCCAGTCGCTGTCGGTGGACATCCCGGCCGGCATCGCGGACGGCCAGCGCATCCGGGTCACGGGGCGCGGGGGCGCCGGCGAGCGCGGCGCCCCGGCGGGCGACCTCTACGTCCAGGTCGCGGTCACCGAGGACGCGCGCTTCGCGCGCGACGGGCTCGACGTGGTGACGCGGGTCGCGGTGCCGGTCACGGACGCGATGCTCGGGACCACGATCAGCGTGCCGACGGTGGAGGGCGAGGCCGAGGTCGAGCTCCGTCCGGGCACCCAGTCGGGCGACGAGCTGGTGATGCGCGGGCGCGGGTTCCCCGCGCTGGCCGGGCGCGGCCGCGGCAACCAGCGCGTGGTCGTGGACGTGCGCGTGCCGCGGGTGCTCACCGAGGACGGCCGCAAGGCCGTCGAGGGGCTCGCCGAGTCCCTCGACGAGCGCGCCTACCGCGAGGACGAGGGGTTCTTCGACCGGCTCAAGCAGGCCTTCCGCTGATCCGGCGGGGCGCCTGGTGCGCCTGGCCGTGACCGTGGCCCCCGCGGACGCCGAGCGGGCCGTCGCCGAGGCCTGCCCGGCGCTCGGCACCGGGTGCCGCCAGCGGGCCGCCCCCGGAGGGCAGGCCCTCCTCGACTTCTGGGTCGCCGAGGCGGCGGCCGACCCGGACGGCCTCCGGGCCCTGCTCGCGGCCGCCGGCATCCCCGCTCGCGTCGAGGCCCTCCCCGAGGACGACCGCTGGCGCGATGCCCTGCGCGACTTCCACCGCCCGGTCGAGATCGCCGGGCGCCTGCTGGTGCGGCCTCCCTGGACCCCCGCCCGCCCTCCCCTGCTGGACGTCGTCGTCGATCCCGGCATGGCGTTCGGGACGGGCCAGCACGCCACCACCCGCTCCTGCCTGGAGCTGCTGGCGGGGCTCGCCGCCGAGGCCCCCGGCGCGTCGGCCCTCGACGCCGGCTGCGGCTCGGGGGTGCTGGCGATCGCCGCCCGGCGGCTGGGGCTCGACCCGGTGTGGGCGCTCGACGCCGACCCGCTCTGCGTCGAGGCCACGCTGGCCAACGCCCGCCGCAACGGCGTCGGGCTGCGGGTGGCCCGCCGGGCGATCGGCGCCGACCGGCTGCCGGCCGCCGACCTGGTGCTGGCGAACCTGACCGGCGGCCTGCTGCGCGCCCTGGCGGCCGCCCTGCCCGAGCCGGCCCCCCGCGCGCTGGTGGCCTCCGGGATGCGCCCCGAGGAGGTGCCGGGGGTGGAGAGCGCGATGCGGGCGCGGGGGCTCCGGGCGGTGCGCCGGATCGACGCCGACGGCTGGTCGACGCTGCTGGTGGCGCGGTGAGGCACACCTTCCGCTACCTCGTCGCCGAGCCGCCCGAGGCGGGGGAGGAGCTGACGCTGTCGCCCGAGGACTCGCACCACCTGGCGCGCGTCGTGCGCCGCCGCCCGGGCGACGAGGTCGAGCTCACCGACGGGGCCGGGCGAATGTGGCCGGCGGTCGTGGTGGCGGCGGGGGAGAGGGCGACGGTGCGGGTGGGCGCGCCCCGCCCGGCGCCCGAGCCCTCGGCGGTCTCCCTGTACCTGGGGCTCACCGACTGGGCCCGGGTCGACCTGGTGGTGGAGAAGGCCGCCGAGCTCGGTGTGCGCGAGGTGGCGGTGATGACCAGCGAGCGCGCCGGCCGCGTGCCGGGCGCGGGCGCCTGGGAGCGCCGCCGCGAGCGGCTGGCCCGCGTCGCCGCTGCGGCCGCCCGCCAGTCCGGTCAGGTGTGGCTGCCGCGCATCCGAGGGCTGGTACCGTTCGGCGATGCGCTGGCCGAGATCGCGACCGGGGAGGGATGCCTGATCGACCCGCGCGGCGACGCGGCGATCTCCGCGGTCGCCGGCCGTTCCGGCCGGGCCGCCCTGCTCGTCGGCCCGCAGGCCGGCTTCTCGGAGGCCGAGGTGGCGCGCGCCCGCGAGGCGGGCATGGCCGTCTGCGGCCTGGGCCCGGCGGTGCTGCGCACCGAGACGGCCGCCATCGCGGCCGCCACTCTCGCGCTCGCGGCGGCGGGACGGCTGCGGGGAGGGTCGGCGTGAGCGCCGCCACGACCTTCTCGGTGCGCTTCCTGGGGTGCAAGGTCAGCCAGGCCGATGCGGCCCTGATCCGCGACGCGCTGCGCGACGCGGGCCACGTCGAGACGACCCCCGAGGCCGCCGACGTGCACGTGGTCAACACGTGCGCCCTGACGGTCGAGGCCGAGCGCAAGAGCCGCCGCGAGGCCAACCGGGGCGCCCGCCGCGGGCGCGTCTTCGTCTCCGGGTGCGCCGTCAACCTGAACGCGGGCCAGTTCGCGGGCCCGGGCGTGACCACCCTGCCCGGGTCGGCCGACCGGGCGGCTGTCGAGATCGTCGACGCGCTCGGGGGCGCGCGGGCCACGGCCTGCGCCGACGACGCGCCGCGCGCGCCGGGCCGCACCCGGGCCTTCCTGAAGGTGCAGAACGGCTGCGACTCCGAGTGCGCCTTCTGCATCATCCCGACCACCCGCGGGCGCGCCGAAAGCCGTCCGCTGGCGCGGATCCTCGCCGAGGGGCGGCGCCGCATCGACGAGGGGCACCCCGAGCTGGTGCTCACCGGCATCAACATCGGCACCTTCCGCGACCCCGGCTCGGGCGCCGACCTGGCCGACCTGGTGCGCGCGGCGGGGCGCCTGGAGGGGCTCCAGCGGCTGCGGATCTCGTCGATCGAGCCCGGCGACGTGGGCGAGCGGCTGCTCGCGGCGATGGCGGAGACCCCCGTCGTGGCGCCCCACCTGCACGTGCCGCTCCAGTCCGGCGACCCGGGCGTGCTGCGCGCGATGCGGCGCTCGTACGGCGTCGGCGACTACCTCGACGCCTGCCGGCGCGCGCGCGCCGCGCTGCCCGGGCTGAACCTGACCACGGACGCGATCGTGGGCTTCCCCGGCGAGGACGAGGCCGCGCTCACCGCCACCGCGCGCGTGGCCGAGGACCTGGAGATGAGCAAGGTGCACGTCTTCCCCTACTCGCCCCGGCCCGGGACGGACGCGGCCGCGATGGAGGGCCGGCCGCCCCCGGACGAGCTGCGCGAGCGGGCGCGGCGCCTGCGCGACGTCTCCGACCGGCTGGGGTTCGCCCACCGCCGCCGCAGGGTCGGGAGCCGCGACCGGGTGCTCGTCGAGCGCCGCCACCCCGACGGCACCCTGGGCGGGCTGGGCGCCGACTACACGCGCTTCGTGCTGCCGCCCGGGGCCGGCGCGCCGGGCGAGATGGTCGCGGTGGCGGTCGAGGGCGTCGCCGGCGAGCACCTGGCGGGGCGGCCGCTGTGACCGCGCCGGATTGCATCTTCTGCAAGATCGCGGCCGGGAGCATCCCGGCGGCCGTCGTGGCGCGCGACGACGGCTTCCTGGCGTTCGAGGACATCGCGCCCAAGGCGCCGGTGCACCTGCTCGTCATCCCGGAGCGCCACGTCGAGTCGATCGCGGGCGTCGACGGGCTCTCCGAGGCCGAGCGTCTCGCGATGCTGCCCTTCATCGCCGCGACGGCGACCGCCGCGGGGCTCGACGAGTCGGGCTACCGGGTGACGACCAACCACGGTCCGGACGCCCGCCAGAGCGTCTTCCACCTGCACTGGCACATCCTGGGCGGCACCCGGCTCTCGGACAGCATGTGAGCGCGGTCGGGCCCACCCAGCGCGCCCAGCGCGTCATCGAGCTGGACGACCGCGTCGCGGTCGAGCTCGCCGGCGAGCAGGACCGGGTGCTGCGCGAGCTCGAGGGGCGGCTGGCCCTCGCGATCGCCCTGCGCGGCAACCGGCTCACGCTGAGCGGCGAGGAGGCCCGGGTCCGCGCGGCGGCCGAGGTCGTCGAGCAGCTCGCCGGGCTCGTGAGCGCCGGTCGGCCCATCGAGCCGGGCACGGTGGCCGCGGTGGCCGACGCGGTCGAGGGCGCCGAGCCGGTGGGGCCGATGCTCGGCGACGTGGTCTGGCGTCACCGCCAGACCGTGATCACCCCCCGGACCGCCGGCCAGAAGCGCTACGTGGACGCGATCCGCGACCACACCATCACCTTCGGCATCGGCCCGGCGGGCACCGGGAAGACGTACCTGGCGGTCGCCATCGCCGCGGCGGCCCTGGCCCAGCGCGAGGTCGGGCGCATCATCCTGACGCGGCCCGCGGTCGAGGCCGGCGAGCGCCTCGGCTTCCTGCCGGGGGACCTCGCGGCCAAGGTCGACCCCTACCTGCGCCCGCTGTTCGACGCGCTCTACGACATGCTCGACGCCGAGCGGGTCGAGGCGGCCTTCGACCGCGGCCAGATCGAGGTCGCGCCGCTGGCGTTCATGCGCGGCCGGACCCTCAACGACAGCTTCATCATCCTCGACGAGGCCCAGAACACGACGCGCGAGCAGATGCAGATGTTCCTGACGCGCCTGGGCTACGGGTCGCGCATGGTCGTGACGGGCGACATCACCCAGATCGACCTGCCCCGCGACCAGCGCTCCGGCCTGGTGGCGGTGCCCGACGTGCTGGAGGGCATCGAGGACATCGCCTTCGTGCGGCTGGACCGGCGCGACGTCGTGCGCCATCGTCTCGTGCAACGGATCGTCGACGCCTACGGGGTCGCCCAGGAGCGCGAGAGCACATGATCGAGGTCGAGGCGCGTGGCGGGGCCGACACGGCGCCGCTCGTCGCGCGCCTGGAGTGGGCGTGCGACCGGCTGGGGGTGGAGCGCGCCACCATGGGCCTGATGGTCGTCGGCCCCGACGAGATGGCGGTCATCAACGGCGACCACCGCGGCAGGCCGGAGCCGACCGACGTGCTGGCGTTCCCGGTGGACGGCCCCGAGGCCCGCGGCTGGCCGGCCGACGGGCCGCCGCCCGAGCTGGGCGACGTGGTCATCTGCCCGGAGGCCGCGCAGGAGCCGCTCGAGACCCTGGCCGTCCACGGGCTGCTGCACCTGCTGGGGTACGACCACGAGACCGACGAGGGCGAGATGCTTGCGCTCCAGGGCCGCCTCGTCGCCGAGGCGCCGTGACCCCGCCCGACGAGTCGCCGCGCCGTCGAGAGCGCGGGCACGGCGAGGAGGGCTGATGGGCACCTCCCAGAAGGAGTCCCGCCCGCCGGAGCCCTCCGGGCCGGCGAAGGCGCCCGAGCGCCCTCCGTCGCGCATCCGCCGCGTCCTGCGGCGCTCGCCGGCGAGCACCCTGCCGCCCCAGGGCTCGCTGCGCTGGTCCTTCACCTGGGCCTTCGAGGGCATCGTCTACGTGCTCCGCACCCAGCGGAACATGCAGATCCACGTGGCCGCGGCGGTCGTGGCGCTGGTCCTGGGCCTGCTGCTCGACTTCAGCCGCCTCGAGCTGGCCGCGATCTTCGGCGCGATCAGCCTGGTGCTGGTGGCCGAGATGATGAACACCGCGATCGAGGCCGCGATCGACGCGGTGGTCACGTCGTACCACCCGCTGGTGAAGATCGCCAAGGACGTCGCCGCGGGGGCGGTGCTGGTGGCGACCGTCAACGCGCTCGCGATCGCCTACTTCGTCTTCTACGACCACCTGACCGACCCGGGGCGCGACCTGCTCGTGGGCGTGAGGCGCTCGCCCACCCACCTGGTCGTGGTGGTGATGATCGTGACCCTGATCGCCGTCATCGCCGTGAAGGCCTGGGTGGGCCGCGGGACGCCGCTGCGCGGCGGCCTGCCCTCCGGCCACGCGGCCGCCGCATTCGCCGGCTGGGCCGCGGTGACGATCATCGCCGAGCCCCTGCGCCACGCCGCGCTCGTGTCCACCCTGGCGTTCCTGATGGCGCTGCTCGTGGCCCAGTCGCGGGTCGAGGCCGGCATCCACTCGATCGTGGAGGTGGCCTCGGGGGCGGTCCTCGGCACGGGGGTGGCCATCATCATCTTCCAGCTGTGGGGGTAGCGCAGCCGAGCCCGGCCCAGCTCCTCGCCCGGGCCCGGGAGATCGCGGCCCGCGCGCACGCGCCGTACAGCGGCATCAAGGTCGGGGCGGTGGCCGTCGGCCTGTCCGGCAGCACCCACGAGGGTGTGACCGTGGAGTCGGCGGCATCGGGCATGAGCCTCTGCGCCGAGCGGGCGGCCGTCGCGCGCGCGATCGTTGACGGCGACGGCCCGATCGTGCGCATCGCGGTCGCCCGCCACGACGGCGAGCCGATCGCGCCGTGCGGCGGCTGCCGCCAGGTGCTCGCCGAGGCCGGCGCGGACGTCGTCGTGGTCCTGCAGGGCCCGCACGGGCCGGTCGAGCGGCAGCTGCGCGAGCTCCTGCCCGACCCCTTCCTGCCGCCGTGAGCGCGCCCTACCGGTCGGGCCTCGTGGCGCTCGCCGGCCGCCCCAACGTCGGCAAGTCGACGCTCGCCAACGCCCTCGCGGGCGCCCAGGTGGCGGCCGTCTCGCCGCGCCCCCAGACCACCCGCCGCCGCATCACCGCCGTGGTCCACGGCGAGGGCTGGCAGGCCGTGCTGCTCGACCTGCCGGGCTTCCAGCGCCCCGCCGACGGGCTCACGGCGCGCATGCAGGCCACCGTCGACCGGAGCCTCGTGGACTGCGATGCGGCGCTGCTCGTCCTGAGCGCGGCCGAGGCGATCGGCGCCGGCGACCGCTTCATCGCCGACCGCCTGCGCGCCTCGCGCCTGCCCGTCGTCACGGTGGTCAACAAGATCGACCGCATCGACGCCGCGGCCCTGGCCGAGGTCATCTCCCGCGCGGCGCCGCTGGTCGACTTCCAGTCGCTGCACCCGGTGAGCGCGCGCACCGGCGACGGGGTCGCGGCCCTGCGCGAGGACCTGCCGGGCCTCCTGACCCAGGGGCCGCGCTACTTCCCCGAGGGGATGGCGACCGACCAGACCGACGAAGAGCTGGCGGCGGAGCTGGTGCGCGAGGCCGCGCTCCTGCGGCTGCGCCAGGAGGTGCCCCACGCCCTGGCCGTCGAGATCGAGGAGATCGAGCCCGCCCGCCGGGGGGTGGTCGTGCGCGGCGCGCTGCTCGTGGAGACCGAGTCCCAGAAGGGCATCGTCGTGGGGCGCGGGGGAGGGATGATCCGCGACATCGGCGCCGCGGCCCGCTCCGCCCTGGGGCGGCTCTGGGGAACCGAGGTGCACGTCGACCTCACCGTGCGCGTGCGCAAGCGCTGGCGCGACGACGAGGCCGTGCTGAGCCGCCTCGGCCTCTAGGCCCGTGACGGGCGGCCCGGTGCGCTACGAGCGCAGCAGTGCCCCGGCGAGCTGGTCCACGTTGACGTCAAGAAGCTTGGACGCGTCCCCGAGGGCGGGGGCTGGCGCGTCCATGGTCGCTGGCGCGCGCCCACGATCGGCGCGGAGGGCCTCGGCTTCGACTACGTCCACTCGGCCGTCGACGACCACAGCCGCCTGGCCTACAGCGAGATCCACCCCGACGAGCGCGGTGAGCGACCTGCGCCGGCTTCCTGACCCGCGCGGCGGCCTTCTTCGCAGCCGATCGGGGATCGACCGCATCGAGGCGCGTGATGAGTCGACAACGCCTTCTGGCGTATCGTCGCTCTGCCGACTTCGCCCAGGCTGCTGGCCGCGCTGGACGCGCCGCCACGTCCTGATACAGGCCCCACTGGCGCTGGACCAACGGCAAGGTGGAGCGCTTCAACCGCACGCTCCTGCGCGAGTGCGCCGAAGCGCAGGCCTTCAGCGGCAACGCCGAGCGGGCCGGCCTGTCTGCCAGACCTGAGCTCCTAGAGCCAGCCCTTCTCGTCGGCCACGCGCAGGGCCTCGACGCGGTTGCGCACGCCGGTCTTGGCGATCGCGGCCGACAGGTAGTTGCGCACCGTGCCCTCGGAGAGGTGCAGGCGGGCGGCGATGTCGGCGACCGTCGCGCCGCCCCGCGCCGCCACCAGGACGTCGCGCTCGCGGCCGGTGAGCGGCGAGGGGCCGCCGGCCAGGGTCGCCGCCGCGAGGGCCGGATCGACCACCCGCTGGCCCTCGGCCACCCGGCGCACGGCGTTCGCCAGGCGCTCGGCCGGTGCGTCCTTGACCACGAAGCCGAGCGCACCCGACTCCATGGCCCGCCGCAGGTAGCCGGGTCGCCCGAACGTGGTGAGGATGATGACCCGGCAGGCGGGCACCCGCTCGGCCAGGACGGCCGCGGCGGCCAGCCCGTCGAGGCCGGGCATCTCGATGTCGAGCAGCGCGACGTCCGGGTCGCTGGCGCGCGCCGCGTCGAGCACCTCGTCGCCGCGGCCCACCTGGGCGACCACCTCGAAGTCGTCCTCGAGCTCGAGCAGCGCGGCGAGAGCCGACCGCACCAGGGCCTGGTCATCGGCCAGCAGCAGCCGGATCATGCGGGCACCGGGTCGCCCATGTCCACCCGCAGCCGCCAGCCGCGGCGGACCGCGCCGGCGCGGATCGTGCCGCCCGCCCTTGCCACCCGCTCGCCCAGCCCGGCCAGGCCGCTGCCGTCCGCTGCCCGCGCCGCCGCCGCGCCCGTCGTCCTCGATCTCCAGCCAGGTCGGCCCGATCGCGATCGTGCAGTTGTGCGCGCCCGAGTGGCGCACCACGTTGGTGACCCCCTCGCGCAGCACCCAGCTGAACAGCTCGGCGTGCGCCGGGTCGGCCACCTCGACCGCGCGCGGCGCCTGGGCCTCGATGCCCGCGGCGCGCAGCACCTCGCGGGCGCTGGCCAGCTCCCCCGCCAGGCTGATCTCGCGGTAGCCCGATACCGCGGCGCGGACGTCGGTCAGCGCGGACCGGGCCAGGTCCTCGACCTCGCCGATCTCGCGCGCGGCCCGCTCCACGTCGCGCGGGGCGAGGCGGCGGGCGAGGCCGGCCTTCACGGTGATCGTGGTGAGCGAGTGGCCGAGCAGGTCGTGCAGGTCGCGGGCGATCCGCGAGCGCTCGTTCTCGGCCGCGAGGCGCGCCACCTCGGCGCGGGCGGCGGTGAGCTCCCGGTGGGAGCGGACGATGTGGAAGAAGCCCCACATCGCGACCGAGACGAGCGGCAGGACGACCAGCATGTCCCAGTCGGGGCCGGTGTCCCACGAGGGGATGAGGGCGGGCACGAAGGCGGAGACCGTCGTGAGCACCGCGACGCCGGCCGCGGCCTCGGCGTTGCGGCCCTGCAGCACCAGCCCCGCCATGATCAGCACCGCCAGGAACACGCACATCACCAGCGCGTCCTCGTGAGCGACCACCGCCTCGCCCGCCGTCAGGAGCGCCATCGCGATCACGATCGTCCAGTAGCGGCGGCTCCCGACGCACGTCAGCGAGAGGGCGACGACGTACCCGACCGCGAAGAGCGCGAGGCCGGCGTAGCCGGCCACGGCGGCCGCCCCCTGCGCGTGGTCGGCGACTCCGCCCGCCGTCTGGGCGAGGTAGACCAGCCAGACGGCGGGGAAGAGGAGGGCGCGCCAGCCTCCCGGCCGGCGGAGGCTGGGCTCGCCGCCGAAGAGGGGGCCGCCGCCCTGCCGCTCGAGGGCCGACTGCTGATCGCACTCGCCCATACGGATCAGGGTAGACCCATGCTCCGGGAGGCGGCCCGCGGCGTGTCGCCGCGGGGCCTCACACCCGCTTGGTGTCGCGCCGGTAGGCCTGCGCCGCCACCACCGCCAGCACGGCGCTCCAGAGCCCGATCACCAGCCAGCCGCGGCCACCCCACGTCTCGCCGCCCACGCCGATCTCCCCGGCCTTCACGAGCCAGTACGAGGGGATCCAGCGGGCGACCTCGGCCAGCCAGCCGCTCCCGGTGATCGGGAACCAGGTGCCGCCGATGAAGGCGAACAGCGCCGTGATGCCGCCCAGCGCGGGCCCCATCGAGTCGACCGTCAGCAGGTGGCCGAGCGCGATGCCGAGGATCGCGAACGGGATCAGGGCCACCAGGATGAGGCCGGTCATCTCGAGCCAGCGCTCCGCCGGCATCCGCACGCCGAGGGCGATCCCCGCCGCGTAGAGGAGCAGGATGCTGATGCAGGCCATCAGGTAGCCGCTGAGGATCTTGGTGCGGAAGTAGGCGGGCACGGAGAGGGGCGTCAGCCGCAGCTGGCGGTTCCAGCCCACCGAGCGCTCGGCCGCGATGCGGGCCCCGCCCGCGATCACGGCGACCATGGTGCCGAACGAGATCAGGCCGACCATGTAGTAGAGCGGTGCCGGCACGCCGCTCTTCAGGAAGTCCGTCTCGCCCCTGTTGGGGGCGGCCAGCAGTATGTACAAGACGAAGGGGAAGACCAGCGAGAAGATGAAGAAGCGCCGGTTGCGGAAGGTGCGCAGCACCTCCAGGCGCGTGTAGGCCGTGGCGGTCACGATGCCTCCCTTCCCGCCAGGGTCGCCGGGGCGAGCAGTGCGTCGCCGGCGTCGTCGGAGGTGAGCTCCAGGAAGGCCTCCTCCAGCCCGGCGCCGCTGATCTCGATGTCGCGTGCCGCCGGGTACTCGCCCAGCAGGGCGCGGATGGCGGCGTCCGAGTCGGCGCAGGTCAACACGACCGCCTCGCCGCGCCGGTCCACCCCCTGCACGCCCGGCAGGGCGGCGAGGGCCTCGGGCGGGACGCCGGGCAGGGTGGCGCGGATGGTGCGCAGGCCCACCCGGGCCTTGATCTCGGTCGCCGGGCCGTCGGCGACGATCCGGCCGTGGGCCATCAGCACCACCCGGTCGGCGAACTCGTCGGCCTCGTCCAGATAGTGGGTGGCGAAGACGATCGTCTTGCCGGCGGCGGCGAGGCCGCGCATGATCGCCCAGAAGTCGCGGCGGCCCTCCACGTCCATCGCAACCGTGGGCTCGTCGAGCACCAGCAGGGTCGGGTTGGAGACCATGGCGATGGCGAAGCGCACGCGCTGGACCTGGCCGCCCGAGAGCTTCTCGGTGCGGCGCTCCGCGATGTCGGCGGTGCCGGAGAGGTCGAGCACCTCGTCCACCTCGAGCGGGTCGGGGTAGAGCGAGGCCATCATGCTCACGATCTCGCGCACCGAGAGCTCGCGGATCAGGGAGCCGATCTGGAGCATGGCGCCGACCTGCCCGGCGGCGATGGCCTGCGCGGGCGGGGCGCCGAAGAGGGCGGCCGTGCCGCGGTCGGGCGGCATCAGCCCCAGCATCATGTCGATGGTGGTGGACTTGCCCGCGCCGTTCGGCCCGAGCAGCGCGACCGTCTGGCCGCGCGGGATCGAGAGGTCGACGCCGCGCACGGCGTGGACCGGTCCGGTGGGCCCGCGGAACGACTTCTCGAGCTCCCGGAGGGTGATGCCCGCCAGCGGCGGGTGGGGTGTGGTCGTCATGGATCCAGGGTCGCGCGATCCGCTGCGCGGCGGCAGGGCCGCGGCGCGCGGATCGTCCATGACTTTCGTCAGACCGTCCCGGCCGGTCCGGGCCGTCAGGTCAGGCGAAGCGCAGCAGCGTGCCCACGCTGGTCTGCACGTACGCCTCTGGCAGGCGGCGCGCGAGCTCGTGCTGCGCCCTCCACCCCGTGCAGTGGCCCGGGACCACCCACGTCGGCCCGATCGCGACCAGCTCGTCGAGGGTGGGCGGGATGAGCGGCTCGAAGGCCGGGCCCGACAGGTGCATGCCGCCGACGAAGGCGTGGATCCGGTCGACTCCGGCCAGCCGCTGCGCCTGGCGCAGCACGTTGATCGCGCCCGCGTGGCTGCACCCCGAGAGCACGACGAGCCCGCGGCCCCTGACGTGGGCCACGACGGCCTGGTCGTCGCGGATCCATGGGTCGGGCTCCCAGCCGGCGTCCGTGCGCGCCTGGCTTCCCGGGAGGCCGCGCTCGAACTCCGTGACGCGCTCGACCTCGCCCGTCACCAGCACCGTGTCGTCGATCAGCATGCTGGGCTGGCGCTCCTCGCTCACCGCGACCCCCTCGCGGTCGAGGTCCTGGCGGCTCGGGGGCGGGAGGTGAAACTCGGCACCCGTGGGGAACACGACCTTGCGGTCCCGCCAGGCGTCGGGGTGGATCACGAGCGGCATGCCCCGCGCGCCGACCCGGCGGACCATCCCCTCGAGGCCCCCGTGGTGGTCGGTGTGCCCGTGGGACAGGACGATCGCGCGCAGGTCGCCCAGCCCGATCTGCAGGACGTCCATGTTGTGGACCGCGGTCCCCGCGCCGAGGCCCGCGTCGTAGAGCACCGTCGCCCGCTCGCCGCCGCGCTCGACGGTGAGCAGCAGCGAGAGGCCGTGCTCGGCCAGCAGCTTCGCGCGATCGGCCTCCAGCGTCCCGTAGTCGAGCGCCGGCCGCCTCACCACCTCGCTGCTCGGCAGGAGCAGGTTGACGGCGTTGTCGACCAGGACGGTCACCTCGACCGCGTCGACTGGCTGGAGCGGGCTGGTCCCGGCCATACCAGGAGGCTCGCACCGATCGGCGAGAGGCGCTATAGTTCACTATATGGTGAACAATGAGCTCGATGACGCGTTCGGAGCGCTGGCGAGCCCGGTCCGGAGGGGGATCGTGGAGCGCCTCGCCCGCGGCCCGGCCACCGTGGGGGCGGCGACCGGCGGCCTGGGGGTCTCGAAGCCCGCGATCAGCCGGCACCTCCGGGTGCTGGAGGACGCCGGGCTGATCTGCCGCGAGGTCGTGGGGCGCACCCACCGACTGAGCCTCGCCGACGACACCCTCGCCGAGGCGCTGGCCTGGCTGGCCCGCCAGGAGGCGATGTGGAAGCGCAAGTTCGACGTCATCGACGCGTACCTGGAGGAACGCCGATGAGCACCGCGACCCTGAGCCTCGAGCGCAGCTTCGACGCCCCCCGCGACGCCGTCTTCGCGGCCTGGACCGACCCGGAGGTCCTGCGCCGCTGGTGGGCGGCCGGCCCCGACTGGGACACGCCCGTGGCGGAGGTTGACCTGCGCGTCGGCGGCGGCTACCGGCTCGCCATGCACGACCCCGGCAGCGACGACACGCACGTCGTCCGCGGCGAGTACACCGAGGTCGTGCCGCCCGAGCGGCTGGTCTACACGTGGGCCTGGGAGCACGACTCGCCGGGGAGCGCCGGCTCGGTGGTGACCGTCGTCTTCCGCGACGACGGGCCGCGCACCACGGTGCAGCTCACCCACACCGGCTTCGCCGATGCCGCCGCGGTCGCCCGTCACGAGCACGGTTGGCAGGCGGTCATGGACAGCCTCGAGCGCCGGGTCCTCACGCCCCAGCGGGCTTAGCCCAGCAAACGGCTCATCCGGCGGTCGCGGTAGATGCGGCCGCCGGTCTGGCAGGCCGGGCAGTAGACGAGCTCGTACTCGGCGAACGAGACGCGCTCGAGGCGGGTCCCGCAGCGCAGGCAGGGCTCCCCGTGGTGGCCGTGGACCGCGGTCACCCGCTGCTCCTTGTTGGGCAGGTCGGTCGAGATGCGCTCGCGCGCCCGCTCGAGGGCCTGCTGCAGCACCGTGTCGGCCGCCCGGGCGAGCCGCGCGACCTCGTCGTCGTCCAGCGACCGCGCCCGCGCGAAGGGGGCGAGGCGGGCCGCCCACATGATGTCGCTGGCGTAGGCGCGCCCGATGCCGGCCACCCGGCGGCCGTCGCGCAGCGCCGTGTGCAGCACGGCGCCGTCGCCGGATAGCGCCTCACGCCAGCCGTCCGGGCCCAGGCCGACGGGCTCGGGCCCGAGGCGGGTCAGCGGGCGGTGGGTCGCCAGGGCGGCCGCGTCGAGCAGGTGGGCCGAGGCGCGGCGGTGGGATGACAGCTCGCGCAGGCGCAGGACCTCTCCCCGGCCGACGTCGAGGTCGAGCGCCGCGGTGCGCGGGGACCGCGCGCCCTCGGGCCGCGGGGCGATGCCCAGGCGCCCGGCCTGCATCAGGTGGACGACGAGGGTGAGGTCGCCGTTGGTCGCGATCCCGAGGATCTTGCCGCGCCGCCAGACGCCCTCGATCTCGCGGCCGGCCAGGGCCTCCAGCGGCGGGTCGGCCCCGCGGATGGTCGCCGGGTGGTGGATCCGGACGCCCTCGACGCGGCGCCCGCGCAGCGCTCCGCCGAGGCCCTCCGCGAGGGCCTGGAGCTCGGGCAGCTCAGGCACGGGCCGCGCCCAGGTGCGTCGTTATACTCGCCCGGATGCGCGGGCCGTCACGCCCGGCGCAGCACTGATGCGCGCCGAGGACCTCACCAAGACGCTCGATCTCACCGTCCTGACGTCCGACGTCACCGAGGCCGACATCGAGCGGGCCTGCGCCGAGGCGCGCGATCACCACTTCGCGGCCCTCTGCTCCTACCCGCACCTCGTCCCCCTGATGGCGGAGCGGCTGCGCGGGTGCGACGTCAAGACGTGCTCGGTCATCGACTTCCCGGACGGGACGAGCTCGACGGCCGACCGTGCGCAGGCCGCCGCTCTGGCGGTGGCGGAGGGGGCCGACGAGCTCGACGTGGTCATGAACTACCGTGCCATGTTGGCAGGGGACTTCCGCCTCGCGCGCGACGACCTCCTGCGGGTGGTGCGAGCGGTCCGCGGGCGCGCCGCCAACGACGCGCGCGGGGACGTGCTGGTCAAGGTGATCATCGAGGCGCCGCTGATGGACGACAAGCACAAGAGGCTGGCCTGCATGATCGTCAACGGCGTGGGCGCCGACTTCGCCAAGACCTGCACCGGCGCCGGCACCGAGGCGACGATCCACGACGTCGAGCTCATGCGCGACGCCCTCCCGGAGGCCGTCGGCGTGCAGGCGGCGGGCGGCGTCAGCACGCTCGAGGCGGTGCAGGCGATGATCGGGGCCGGCGCGGCCCGCGTGGGGACGGCGTCGGCCGTGAGCGTCATGGCCGAGCTCGCCGTCCTCAACGGCGATGGCTGAGCCCGGCCCGGCGCCGCTCGCGGCGGCGTCCGACCTGGTCGCGCGCGTGCGCTTCGGCGCCGACGGGCTCGTGCCGGCCGTCGTCCAGGACGCCGGCGACGGCCGCGTGCTGACCCAGGCCTGGATGAGCCGCGAGTCGCTCGAGCGCACGCTCGAGACCGGCGAGACGTGGTTCTGGAGCCGCTCGCGCCAGGAGCTGTGGCGCAAGGGCGCCACCAGCGGCAACACCCAGGCCGTGCGCGCGGTCGTGCTCGACTGCGACCGGGATTCCCTGCTCGTGCTCGTCGACCAGACGGGGGTCGCGTGCCACACGGGCGCGCCGACGTGCTTCCACGAGCCGCTCACCGAGGGGGACGCGCCGGCGCCCTTCGCGGCGCTCGCGGACCTCGAGCGCACGATCGCCGAGCGCGCCGAGGCGGCCGACCCCGAGGCCTCCTACACCGCCCGCCTCCTCGCCAAGGGCATCGACCACGTCTGCAAGAAGGTGGGGGAGGAGGCCACCGAGGTCGTGCTGGCGGCCAAGGGCGCCGAGCGCGACCAGGTCGTCTACGAGAGCGCCGACCTGCTGTACCACCTGGCGGTCCTGTGGCGGGAGAGCGGGGTGGGCCTGGACGAGGTGGCGCGCGAGCTCGCGTCCCGGCGACGATGAGCCCGCCTCGTCCTCACCGCGCTCTCGGCGGCGCGGGGACTCGGCGGGCGAGATGACGCGGCTGCGCCTCGAGGTGCCGCCGCGGCGCGGGTCGCGGCTCGACGTCGCGCCGGGCGTCGAGGCTCTGCGCGCCATGGGCGGGCGGTACGGCCAGGTGCCCCTGGTCCACACCTACATCGCCGACTGCGAGACGCCGGTCAGCGCCTTCCTGAAGCTGCGCGACGGCGGGCCGGCGTTCCTGCTCGAGTCCGTGGAGCAGGGGCGCCTGGGGCGCTACTCGATGATCGGCGTGCGCCCGCAGGCGGTGATCCGGGGGGCGGGCGGCGAGCTGGTCCAGACCGGGGAGGACGGCGAGGTCCGCAGCCTCGACGCGTCCGACCCCTTCGGGGCCGTCGAGGACGCCGTCAACCGGGTCAACATGGCGCCGCCCGCCGAGCCCCTGGCGTTCTGGGGCGGGGCCGTGGGCTTCTTCGGCTACGACCTCGTGCGGACGGTCGAGCGCCTGCCCGGCACGCCCCCCGACGACCTCGGCATCCCCGACCTGGTGGCCCTCATCACCGGTCCGGTGGTCGTGTTCGATCACATGCGGCGGTCGCTGACGATCGTCGCGCCCTGCCCGCTCGGCGACGACGACCCGGAGGCCGCGTACTGGCGCACGGTGGCGACCGTGGCCGAGATGCGCGCCCGCCTCTCGGGCCCCGTCCCCCGGCCGCCCGAGCGGGAGGAGGACCCGGTCCTGGGGCCGGTCGCCAGCAACCTGTCGCGCGAGGCCTTCGAGGCCGGGGTCGAGCGTGCGCGGGAGTACATCTTCGCCGGCGACGCCTTCCAGATCGTGCCGTCGCAGCGCTTCTCGGCGCCCATGGGCCTGGACCCCTTCGCCGTCTACCGCGGCCTGCGCACCGTCAATCCGTCCCCGTACATGTTCTTCCTCGAGACCGACGACGTCACGCTGGTGGGCTCGTCGCCCGAGATGCTCGTCAAGGTCGACGAGGGCCGCCTGGAGATGCACCCGATCGCGGGCAGCCGCCCGCGCAGCGCCGACGAGGCCGAGGACCAGCGCCTGGGCGAGGAGCTCCTGGCCGACCCGAAGGAGCGGGCCGAGCACGTGATGCTGGTCGACCTGGGGCGCAACGACCTCGGGCGCGTGTCGGAGATCGGGACCGTGCAGGTGTCGGAGCTCATGGACGTGCGCCGCTACAGCCACGTCATGCACATCGAGAGCTCCGTCGTCGGCCGGCTCGCCTCGGGCCGGCGGGCGTCGGACGCGCTGCGCGCCACCTTCCCGGCGGGCACGCTGTCCGGGGCGCCCAAGGTGCGGGCCATGGAGATCATCGACGAGCTCGAGCCCACCAAGCGAGGGCCCTACGGCGGCGCGGTCGGCTGGCTGGGGTGGGACGGGAGCCTGGACACGTGCATCACCATCCGCACGATCGTGTGCCGCGACGGGGTCGCGCACGTGCAGGCCGGGGCGGGCATCGTGGCCGACTCGGTGCCGGCGACCGAGTACGAGGAGACCCAGAACAAGGCGGCGGCGCTCTTCCGGGCGATCGAGGTCGCGGCCGCCCAGGAGGACTGGTGACCTCCCCGACGAGGACCGCCGCCCGCCAAGAGGCGGCGAGGCTGAGGAGGTCTCTATGACCGCCACCCGGGTCGCGCTGATCGACAACTACGACAGCTTCACCTACAACCTCGTCCAGTACCTCGGGGAGCTCGGCGCCGAGGTCGAGGTCCACCGCCACGACGCGATCGACGTGGCCGGGGTGCGGGCGCTGCGGCCGACCCACCTCGTGATCTCGCCGGGCCCGAAGACCCCCGACCAGGCCGGCATCTCGGTGGACGCCATCCGCGAGCTCGCCGGCGAGGTGCCGATCCTCGGGGTCTGCCTCGGCCACCAGGCCGTCGGCCAGGCCTTCGGCGCCCGCGTCGTCCGGGGGCGGGAGCCGGTCCACGGCAAGACCAGCGCCATCGAGCACGACGGCCGCACGGTCTTCGCCGGCCTGGAGAGCCCGATGGTCGCCACCCGCTACCACTCGCTGGTGGTCGATCCCGACCTCGCTCCCGACCTCGAGCTGACCGCCTGGTGCGACGGCGACGTCGTCATGGGCGTGCGCCACCGGTCGCTGCCCGTCGAGGGCGTGCAGTTCCACCCCGAGTCGATCCTCACCGGCTCGGGCAAGGCGCTGCTCTCGAACTTCCTGGCGCTCTCGGCCTGACCCCGCCGCCGGCCCCCGACCCCGCCCCCCGATGCCCTCCGAGGTGATCTCCGACGCCATCGACCGGCTGCTCGCCGGCGAGGACCTGGGGCGCGACGGCGCCGCCGCGGCCCTGGAGGCGATCATGTCCGGCGAGGCGGGGGACGCCCAGACGGCCGGCTTCCTGATCGCCCTGCGCGCCAAGGGGGAGACGGCCGCCGAGCTCGCCGGCCTGGCGTCGACCATCCGCGGCCGCGCCGAGCGGGTGACGCCGCCCGCCGGCCCCTTCATCGACACCTGCGGCACCGGCGGCGGCCGCTCCACCTTCAACATCTCGACGACGGCGACGTTCGTCGTGGCCGGAGCCGGGGTCGCCGTGGCCAAGCACGGCAACCGCTCGGCCACCTCGCGGTGCGGGAGCGCGGACGTGCTCGAGGCCCTCGGCGCCCGCATCGACCTCGATCCCGACGCCGTGGGGCGCTGCCTCGAGGAGACGGGCCTGGGGTTCATGTTCGCGCCCGCCCACCACCCGTCGTTCCGCCACATCGTCCCGGTGCGGCGCGCGCTCGGGGTGCGGACGATCTTCAACCTCCTGGGCCCGCTCACCAACCCGGCGGGCGCGCCGCGCCAGCTGCTGGGCGTCAGCGACGCGGCCTACCTCGAGCGGATGGGGCGGGCGCTGGCGGAGCTGGGCTGCGAGCGCGCGATGCTGGTGCGCGGCCGCGACGGCATGGACGAGATGTCAACCGGCGCCGTGACCGACGTGGTCCACGTGGACGGCCCCGCGGTGACGACCGCGTCGGTCGACCCCGCCGAGCTGGGCTTCGCGCCGCCCCGCGACGGCGACATCGCGGGCTCCGACCCGGCCGGCAACGCGGAGGTGCTGCGGGAGGTGCTCGGCGGCGCGGCGGGCCCCGCCCGCGACGTCGTGGTGCTCAACGCGGCCGCGGCCCTGTGGCTCGCCGGCGCCGCGCCGGACCTCGAGCGCGCCGTCCCCGTCGCCGCCGAGAGCATCGACGGCGGCGCCGCGCGCGAGCGCCTCGACGCCTTCGTCGCCACGACCCGCCGCCTGGGCGGCGCGTAGACTCGCCGGGCGTGGGCACCTTCCTCGAGAGCGTCGTGGAGCGCACCCAGGCCGACCTCGCGCGACGCAAGCGCGCGACGCCCGCCGCCGACCTGGAGGCGCGCCTGGGCCCAAGGCGGCGGGGGCGCCCCTTCTCCGAGGCCCTGATCGACGAGGGCATCTCCCTGATCGCGGAGATGAAGCGCGCGAGCCCGTCCCGCGGCCCGATCCGTCCGGGCGCCAGCGTCGCCGAGATCGTCGGCGCCTACCAGACGGCGGGCGCCCGGGCCGTCTCGGTGCTCACCGAGCCGGCGCACTTCGGCGGCAGCATCGACGACCTCGCCGAGGCCCGGGCCGCCTGCGACCTGCCCCTCCTGCGCAAGGACTTCCTGATCGACCCCTACCAGGTGCTCGAGGCGCGGGCGGCGGGCGCGGACGCCGTCCTGCTGATCGTCGCCGCCCTCGGGCCCGAGCGGCTGGCGGAGATGATGGGCGCCGCCTCCGACCTGGGCATGGACAGCCTGGTCGAGGTCCACGACGAGGACGAGGTGGTGGCCGCGGTCGAGGCCGGCGCCGAGCTGCTCGGCATCAACAACCGCGACCTGCACAGCCTGGAGATCGACCTCGGAACCACCTTCCGGCTGCTCGCCGACGTGCCCGCGGGGACCGTGGTGGTCGCCGAGTCGGGCATCACCGCCCGCGGCCACGTGGCCGAGCTCGAGGACGCCGGCGTCAACGCGATCCTGGTGGGGGAGGCCCTGATGCGCGCCGACGACCCGTCCCTCGCGATCCGGGAGCTGCTGGGCTGAGCGCGACGCGCCGCGGAAGGGTCGCGGGCACCGAGGTCGAAGGGCGTCCCGTGAAGTTCCGTCGAACGGTACGAGGTCGTGGTGGAGGGGGTCTCCGGACAGGCCGTCGCCCAGCGGACCGTGATCTCCGAGCACCGCTCGGAGGCCGACGCCCGCGAGTCGGCCGAGCTGGAGCGCTCGCGCCTGGAGGTCATCCACGGCGGCGGGGCCCGATCCTGGCGGATCCTGGTGATGCTCGACGACGAGGTGGTGGCCGAGGTCCGGCCCGAGGCCGAGGGCGAGGACCTGCTGCGCTCCGCGAAGGCCGCGCCGGCGGCGGCGCCGGCGGAGCCCGCGCAGGAGCCCGCCGGCGAGGAGGCGGGCGACGGCGACCAGGAGGGGGACGAGCCCGAGGAGGACGCCGAGGAGGAGGGCGCCGAGCCGGAGCCGCCTCCCGAGGGCCGCGTGCCCGACTGGGTCATCCAGCGCTTCGAGGACTCGATCACCCGGCGCGGGCAGCGCGAGGAGAGCGGGCCCGGGCCGGAGGGGGACGAGGCCGCCTAGCCGCTAATCTGGGGCGGATGGAGGCACCGGCAGACGAGGGGGCCGCCGGCGCGGGCGGCGGGCGCTGGGACCGCCGGCGCACGATCGGCGCGGTCGCGGGCGGCGTCCTGGTCGCCGGCGTGATCGCGCTCCTGGTGGTCGGGTTCGTCAACCGCGACGTGGGCACCTCGATCCAGGACGCCCTCGACGAGGGCGAGCGTCCCGACGCGCCGGCCTTCACGGCGCCCGTCCTGCTCGCCGCCGACGGCATCGGGCCCGCCGGGAGCGAGGTGTCCCTCGAGGATCTGCGCGGGCGGACCGTCGTGCTCAACTTCTGGGCCTCCTGGTGCGAGCCCTGCGAGCGCGAGGCGCCGATCCTCAACGAGGTCGCGGGGCGCTACCGGGGCGGCGACGCCGCCCCCCTCGTGCTGGGGCTCGACGTGCAGGACCTCAGCGAGAAGGCGCTCGGCTTCGCGCGTGACTTCGGGATCTCGTACCCGTCGCTGCGCGAGGCGGGCGACGCGGCGTACCGCGACTACCAGCTCACCGGCCTGCCCGAGACCTTCGTGATCGACCCCGAGGGCCGCATCGCCCTCAAGGTGGTCGGCGAGGTCACCGACCCGGCCCAGCTCACGACCGCGATCGACCAGCTGTGAGGCGCGCGGCCGCGATCCTCGCGCTGCTCCTCCTGGTCGTCGTCCCGGCCACGGCCGGGGCCGTGACGGTCAACGAGGTCGCCCGCGAGGTCCGCTGCCCGACCTGCAACACGCCGCTCGACGTGTCGAGCTCGCCGGCCGCGACCGACATGAAGCAGTACATCGCCGAGCGCATCGACCGGGGCTGGGACAAGCAGCGCATCATCGACGGGCTGGTCAACGAGTTCGGCGAGGGGGTGCTGGCGACCCCCGCCAAGTCCGGGTTCGACCTGGTCGCCTGGCTCGTTCCCGGCCTCGCGGTGCTGGCGGGGCTCGTGGCCATCGGCCTCCTCGCCTGGACCTGGTCGCGGCGCCGGCCCGCGGCCGCGGGCGCCGAGCCCGCGCCGCCCACGGCCGAGGAGGCGCGCCGGCTCGACGACGAGCTCCGCCGGCTGGGATGAGCCGGGCCGAGGGCGGGCGCGTCCGCGTGGGGACGGCGTCGTGGACCGACGCCGAGTTCATCAAGGCCGGCTGGTACCCGCCGGACGTGAAGGGCGACGCCGAGGCCCAGCTCCGCTACTACGCCGCCCGCTTCCCCATGGTCGAGGTCAACTCGAGCTTCTACGCCCTGCCGACCGTCGAGACGACCGCGGCGTGGGCCGATCGCACCCCGGACGGGTTCCGCTTCCACGTGAAGGCCCACCAGGTCATCTCCGGGCACCCGTCCGAGCCGGGGCGCCTGCCGCCCCCGCTGCGCGAGCTGCCCGCCACGTACGACGCCAAGGGCCGCATCCGCCGCCCCAGCCGCGAGCTGCGCGACGCGGTCATCGACTCGCTGCTCGAGGCCGTCGGGCCGCTGGGCGACAAGCTCGGCGCCATCCTCGTGCAGCTGCCGCCCTACGTCGTCTCGGGCGACCGCCAGCGCGACGAGCTCGCGCACATCCTCGAGCGCCTGCGGCCGGCCCGGGCGGCGGTCGAGTTCCGCCACCGCTCCTGGGCCGAGCCCGGCGAGCGCGAGGCCGCCGCCGACCTGCTCGGCGCCCACGAGGCCTCGTGGGTCGTCGTGGACGCCCCGCGGATCGACGCCAAGAACGTGATGCCGCCGATCGTCGAGGTGACGAGCCCCTCCCTCGCGTACCTCCGGCTCCACGGCCGCAACGCGGCCACCTGGAACACCGGCCGCACCGTCGCCGAGCGCTTCGACCACGTCTACTCCGAGCAGGAGATGGAGGAGTGGCTCGACCCGGTGCTCGAGATGGCCGAGCGGGCCCAGGAGGTGGCCGTTGTCTTCAACAACAACGCCCGGGACTACGCGCTGAGGAACGCCGCCGAGTTCGCGCGAGATGATTTCCGCTGCAAAAGGGAGGGTTTCCGACTGACGGCGGCCGCGTGGGGGCGTTGTCCAGCGACGCGCACGACGGCGCGAATCGGTGCAAATCGGGGCGCGATTTGTCCAGGCCGTTGTCCAACCGCGGTTGGCGGCGCGTCGCCCGGCGGCTGCACATTGACACCGCCCGCGCGTTCCGCGACCAACGTCATTTTCCAGGCAGCGCCGAACTGCGCTCGGGCTCAGCTCGTGGTGCCGGGCATGCACCGCCGCCTACCACCGGCAGTGGCGCGCTGCCAGGAGGCGGCCGGAGCAGCGACGCCGGAGAACCGGCGCGCACGTGAGGGGCCTGGCCGCGCCGGGCTCACATGACGCGGACGGCAGGACCCGGCGGCTTGCGTTCGGCACCCCGCCCGCCGGAGGCTCAACGCGCGCCGCCGCGGACACGCCGCGGCCAGGGACCGAGGAGGAGCGGGATGTCGGTACAAGCGCTCATCGACGGCTGGAACGCGCGCGACGGCACGCGAATCGCCGACGCGTTCACGCGGACGCGTGCTGTACGCCCGGTCCGCGGTCGGCCGAGCGCCGGGACCGCCGCCCGGGCAGACTCGCCGACCCGGACTCGGCCGCTCGCGGCCGATCCCGACAGGCGCCCCTCCCGCTCGAGGCTCGAGACGACTGAGCGGCGACGGGCGGCGGCCGACCCGACGAACGCGCAGACGAGGGCGGATGGCGTGCGCGCAACCGCTGGCGACCCGCGATCGCCCGGCAAGTCGCACGCGCGGAACCAGGCTGAGCGTCTACCAGAGCGCCTGGACGACCGCTCCGCTGTGCAGCGTCGCCACCGTGCCCTTGGCACTCCATCTCCACGATGGCGTTGAGGTCCTGCCAGTTGTCCATCGCGTCCTGCCAGTGCCTGGGGACGCCGGCCGGTGACTCGTAGTACTCGTCGAGCACGTAGATCGTCTTGCCGGTCGGATCGGAGGTGGGGTCCAGCGGGTTCGACAGCTCCGGGCCCTTGGAGATGGTGTAGGAGAGGAGGGCCTCATCGCCGTCGCGGGGGTGGCCCTTCATCCACTCGCCGTGGCTGGCGAAGATGCGATCTCCTTCGGCGACGTCCTCAGGGCCCACGGTCCACATGATGATGATGTGCGTCTTTCCCATGTTGGACACGGTGATGTCCTTTCGTCTATCGGTTTGCCGATCCGGGGCCTGCGGCCCTGGATCGGTCGCGATTCCCCGAATGCCACGATCGACGATACTGAGCGAGGCCCGATGAGGAGCATCCGAGGGAACGCGACGGCTGAAGAGGAGCACCAGCCCATAGGCGAGCTCCGAAACACCGATGCGTCGGGGTGCGTGTGGCTCCCGCCGCGCTGAGGGGGCGCATCGCCGAACGGGAGGCATACATGCCCCGATCACCTGGGGAGATCAGCCGACGAGGTCCTGACTACGACGTCATCGTCCTCGGCGGCGGCTCGCCGGGCGAGCACTGCGCCGGCGCGCTGGCCGAGGGCGGCCTGCGCGTCGCGCTCGTCGAGCGCGAGCTGGTCGGGGGCGAGTGCTCCTACTGGGCGTGCATCCCGTCCAAGACGCTGCTGCGCCCGGGCGAGGCGGTGCACGCCGCGCGCGACGCGGCGGCGAGCGCGCGAGGTCGACGTCGAGGCGGCGCTCGCCTGGCGTGACTTCATGGTCTCGGACTACTCCGACGCCGGCCAGGAGCGCTGGCTGGCGGACGCAGGGCATCGACCTGCTGCGCGGCAGCGGCCGGCTCGCCGGGCCGGGCGTGGTCGAGGTCGACGGCGTGCGCCACACCGCCGAGCACGTCGTCCTGGCGAACGGCGCCGATCCGATCATGCCGCCCGTCCCGGGCCTGCGCGAGCTCGAGGGCGTCTGGACCAACCGCGAGGCGACCGGCATGAAGGCCGTCCCGCGCCGCCTGCTCGTGCTGGGCGGCGGGCCGGTCGGCGTCGAGATGGCGCAGGCCGTGCGTCGCCTCGGCGGCGAGGTGGCGCTCGTCGACGGCGCCGAGCACGTGCTCGCCCGCGAGCCCGCGCCGCTGGGCGAGGCGCTCGGCGAGGTCCTGCGCCGCGACGGCATCGAGCTCGTCCTCGGCGTGCACGCGACCGCGGCGCGGCGCGAGGGCGAGGACTACGTCCTCGAGCTCGACGACGGCCGCGAGCTGCGCGGCGACCGGCTGCTCGTCGCCACCGGCCGGCGCCCGCGCGTCGACGGGATCGGCCTGGAGACGGTCGGCATCGAGGCCGACGGCCACGGGATCCCGGTCGACGCGCAGCTGCGCGCGGGCGAGCGCCTGTGGGCGATCGGCGACGTCACCGGCCTCTGGCCGCTGACCCACGTCGGCAAGTACCAGGGCGAGGTCGTCGCCGCGAACATCCTCGGCGAGCCGCGCGAGGCCAACTACGAGGCCGTGCCGCGCGTCGTCTACACCGACCCGCAGGCCGCGGCGGTCGGCGCGGCCGAGGCCCGCTTCAGCGCGACCGCCCCGTGTCCGAGGTGCCCAAGACCGCCACCTACACGCGCGCCTACGCCGAGTCCAACGGCTTCCTGACCCTGCTCAGCGACGGCGAGCGGCTGACCGGCGCCTACGCGCTCGGCCCCGAGGCCGGCGAGTGGCTGCAGCAGGCCACGCTGGCCATCCGCGCCCGCGTGCCGCTCGAGGTGCTGCGCGACACGATCCAGCCCTTCCCCACCTTCTCGGAGATCTACGTCGCCGCGCTGAAGGCGCTCCGCGGCGAGATCACGGCCGCGCGGCAGTCGGCAGGACGACACGGCGCGCCACGCCGTCCGTGAGGCGCCACGGCCCGTCAGATGCCCAGGAGCTGCTTCTTCTTCGCCTCGAACTCCTCGTCGCTGAGGATCCCCTGGTCCCTGAGCTTGGCGAGCTGCTCCAGCTCCGCCATGTAGTCGGGCTCGCCCGCGGCGGCGGGCGGGGGCGCGGCCTGCTCCTGCTGAGCGGCGGCCGCCTCCTGCTCCTGGGCCTGGTCCTCCCATTTGCCGGCCTGGCGGCGGCTCACGCGGTTCGAGACCGCGGTGGCCGTCCCCGCGACGACCGCGGTGCGGCCCATCGCCCTGATTAGTCCTGGCATCGTCTGTCTCCTGGGTCGCGGTGGTGGTGTCAGGCCTCGAGGGAATCGAGGGCGCGAATCAGTTCCTGGGTGGGGATGCGCTGGGTGGCGATCAGCTGGCCCCCGTTGCGGCGGACCGCGGCCGCGAAGGGCCCGGCCCAGCGGTTCTCGAACATGATGACGACGGCCGACTCCCCCGGCTCCATGGCCTCCGCCGCCGCCTGGGCGTCATCGTCGCCCAGCAGCCCGGTGCTCGCGCCCTCGAAGACCGTGAAGTCGCCGACGCGCTCCTGGTCGATCCCGTCGATGGTGAAGCCCGCGACGGCGCCGTCCTCGCCCTTGGTGATGAACAGCACGTCGAACACGCGGATGATGCCGCGGTCGACCAGGTCCACCAGCAGGGGCGCGGCCTCGCCGGTCATCGGCGCGTCGGCCGGGAAGCCGATCACCACGATGTCGATCGGGCCCAGCTCTTCCAGGTCGTCTGTGCTCACGTCCGTCTCCTCGGGTCGCGTCCGGTGCGGGGTATCCCCGACCCCGGACGCTACCCGCTGGCCGCGCCTCCGACTAGCTCCCGATGGGCGATGCTAGGGTCGGGCGGTGGCCGACGAGACGCCTCCGCCCTGCCCGAAGGACGGCATCGCCATGCGCGCGACAACGCGGGTCATGCGCAGCCACGGGCTGCAGGCCGGCAAGGCGATCCCCCACGACAAGACCGTCAACGTCTGGCGCTGCCCGGCCTGCGGGCGGGAGCTGCCCCGCCCGGACTAGGAGGCCGGCCGGGGCCGCGGGGCCATGGCCGCCGCGCCCGGTGAGCCGATCGGCGCCCCGCGCTCGCGCAGCACCTGCAGGAAGGCGGCGACCACGCGCGGGTCGAACTGCGTCCCCGCGCCCTCGCGCAGCTCCTCCGCCGCGGCCTCGGGCGACCGGCGCGCGTCGTAGGGGCGCTCGCTGGTGATCGCCTCGTAGGCGTCGCAGGCCATCACGATGCGGGCCGGCAGGGGGATCTGCTCGCCGGCCAGCCCGTCCGGGTAGCCGCCACCATCCCATTGCTCGTGCATCGCGCGCAGCAGCGGCCCCATGTGCGCGAGCGCCGGTATCCCGAGCACGATCTCCTCGCCGGCGGCGGGGTGGCGGCGGATGACCTCCCACTCCTCGGGGGTGAGCGGCCCCGGCTTGTCGAGGATCTCCTGCGGCACGGCGAGCTTGCCGAGGTCGTGGAGGGCGCCGGCCACCTGGAGCTCGGCCAGCTCCGGCCCCGGCATGCCGAGGCGGCGGCCGACGGCGACGGCCAGGTCCGCCACGTCCCCCGAGTGCCCGCCCACGGCGTGGTCCTTGGCCGCCAGGGCCAGCAGGATCGAGCCAACGGCGGCGTCCGCGGTGGCGCGCAGCAGGCGCCGCGGCGCCTCGGCCAGCGCGTAGCAGGCGGCGACCACGAACGGCCCAAGGGCGGTCCAGACGATCGCCATCACCGCGTCCTCGTTCGTGCCCTCGCCGGCGGCCCACGAGATGCGCTCGAGCGCGAGCGCGAGCTCGGCCGCCGCCGCCGTCGCCAGGCCCAGCGGAAGGGGCATCCGGAGCCCCACGAACGCCAGCATCACGAGCAGCACCGCGTGGGTCGGCTCGAAACCCCGGCTGCCCGGTAGGAAGGCGGGCGACGCGCCCACCAGGACGCAGGCGAGGGCGAGCGCGATCGATTTGGCCGATCGGGCGGGCCAGCGCGGCGCGGTCAGGGTGGCCGCCACCAGTCGCTCGCGCAGCCCCGCGCTCTCGGCCAGGTCGATCGGTGCGCCGGTCGTCGGGAGGGGGCTCATCGGGGCGACACTAACCCCGGCCGCACGCCCTGGCGAGGCGCCGCGTGCCGCGTCCGTGCTCACCGCGTTCCGCCGTCCCGGGCGGCGGGATCCCGGCCCTCGGTCCTCGCGACCGCCGCCAGCTCGTCGATCCTCAGCGCGACCGCGACCGCGGCGGGCTTGTCCGCGTCGGCGGCGGCGTCGGCGACGTGCCAGGCCTCGCGCGAGAAGTAGGCCAGCCGCGGCCCGGCGTCCGCGCGGCCGGCGCTCGCCCGCGCCTGCTCCTCCAGGTAGCGCAGGATCTCCTCGCACTCCGCGCTGGACCAGCCGCCGCCGCCCACGGGATCGCGCTTGTGGCCCAGGAGCCACCAGACCAGGATCAGCAGCGGGACCTTCACCACGACGAGAGCCGCGACGACCCAGATCGCCAGCGTCTCCGGGCTGCCGGTCCCGGCGGCGAGCAGCGCGACGAAGCTCCCCAGGGAGAGGACCACCAGGGCGAAGGCGACCAGCCCCAGGATGACCCCCGCCCGCGGGTTGCCGTGACGATCCACGAGCAGCGATCCGCGCGAACCCACGAGCGGACGCTAGCAACCTCTCGCAGCATCGCGGCCGATGGGCGGCCCCATCTCGCCGAATGGGGAGTTTCCTGCGGTTCTCCCTGCCGGTAGACAGGGCGGCGATGGCTCCACGCCTCGCGACGCTCTGCGTCGCCCTCGGCCTCGCCCTCGCTGCGCCCGCCCCGGCGCTGGCGGGACCCCTGGCGAAGGCGCTCGACCACCTCGCCGCCCGGCAGGACCCGGTTGCCGGAGGCTTCGCGGAGGTGGGAGGGACCGATCCGACCTACAGCGCCTGGGGAGCGCTCGCGGTCGCGGGCGCGGGCGAGAACGTGGGCCGGTGGCGCAGCGGCCTCGCCACCCTGCGCGACGCGGTCTCCGCTCCCCTGCGGCGCCCGACGCTCGGCGATCTCGAGCTCGCGGCCGTCGCCGCCGCCGCCGCGGGCCTCGACCCGCGGTCCGTCGGCGGCCGCAACACCGTGAGGGCGGTGCTCGCCGCCCAGCGGGCCGACGGCTCGATCGGCGATTCCCCCGCCACGACCGCCTGGGGCATCCTCGCGCTGCGCGCCGGGGGCCTCGACCCGGGGGCGCGGGCCGTGCGCCGGGCGCGCGGCGCCCTCGTCCGGCAGCAGAACCGGGACGGCGGCTGGTCGACCGGCCCCGAGTCGCCGGGGTCGGGGCCCAACACGACGTCGGCGGCGGTGCAGGGCCTGTGGGCCGCCGGCGCACGTCTGGAGGCCCCGTCGGAGCTGGAGCGCGCCTCGTCGCTGCAGCGCGCGCGCGACTTCCTCGTGAGGGCGCAGAACGCCGACGGGGGGTTCGGTCCGGTCGTCGGCGGGACCACCCAGGCGCTGACCACCGCCTGGGTGACCGTCGCCCTCCACACGATGGGCGAGGACCCCGAGCGCCCTCCCTGGAGCCGGTCGGGAGGGCCGCTCGAGGCGCTGCGCGACATGCAGCTCGCCAACGGAGGGGTGCGCAACGAGCGGAGCTCGTCGAGCGCGTCGGTCTGGGCCACCTCGCAGGCGGCGCTGGCCTTCGCCCGCGGCCCGCTGCCGCTCGGGCCGCGCCCTCTGCGGCCGATCCCGGCCCGCGCGCCGCGCATGCTCTGGCGCGAGCCCGCCGCCGGGGAGCCGACGCGCGGCGCGCTGATCGTGCGCTACCGCGACGACGAGGGCGGCACCGGGGTGGACGCGTCGCGCGTGAGGCTCCGGGTCGGCGGGCGCGACGTGACGCGCCGGGCGCTCGTGACGCCCTTCGCGCTGCGCCTGCCGGCGTCCGACGTCCGCCCGGGCGCTGCGGTGCGGCTCGCGCTCCGGGACCGGGCGGGCAACGCGAGCGCGGTCGGCTGGACGCTCGCCGGCGACGGTCGTTAACAGGAAAAGCACCTTGCGGACCCGCCGAGGCTTTGCCTACACTGAGGGCATGGTCACCCTCACCGACGACGCCAGGCTCAAGCTCCGCTCGCTGCTCGACGACGAGGCCGATCCGGCCGCCGGGCTGCGGGTGCAGGTGGTGCCCGGGGGCTGCTCGGGCTTCGAGTACGACCTCTCGCTCGCGGGGCCTCAGGACGGCGACGAGGTGGTGGAGAGCGGCGGCGTCACGGTCATCGTGGACCGGTTCAGCGTCCCGTACCTGCTCGGCGTCGAGCTCGACTACGAGGAGGGCTTCCAGGGCGCCGGGTTCCTCATCAGGAACCCCAACGCGACGGCCTCCTGCGGCTGCGGCAAGAGCTTCCAGACCTGACCTGAGCCGGGTCCACTGGCACCCGGCCGGGCCCGGGCTGCGGTGGGCGGGCTGGCGCTTCGCGAGCTTCGTGCTGGGGCTGACCCTGCCCTGGCTCGCCGGGTTCCGCGTGGCCGGGCGGCGGCGCATCCCCCGCCAGGGCGGCGTGCTCGTGGTCGCCAACCACGTGGGCGATCTCGACCCATGCTTCGTGGGGGTCGCCTGCGTGCCGCGGGCGGCGCAGTACATGGCCGACGCCCGCCACTACCGCCATCTGCCCTTCGCGCGGCTGCTCTTCGCCGTCGGCGCGTTCCCGGTGCGGCCCGGCAGCCCCGACACCCGCGCGCTGCGCTACGCGCGGGAGCAGCTCCTGGCCGGCGAGCTGATCGTCATCTTCGCGGAGGGGCGACCGGGCTGGGGGGCGCCCATGGGGGACTTCCTCGAGGGCGCCGGCCACCTGGGCCTGACCCCGGGCGTCACGGTGGTGCCCGCGGCGGTCTGGGGCGTGCAGCACCTGATGCGCGGCTGGCGCCCCGTCGGCCGCGGCCCGGTGTTCGTGGCGTTCGGCCACCCGGTGCCGCCCCCCGAGGACGGCTCCCGGCGCGAGCGCGCCGCCGAGCTCACCCGGCGCACGCGGGCGGCGGTGGGGGAGCTGCTCGAGCCGATGATGCGGGCGTACCCGTGATCGCGCACGCCGCGCCCCCGCCTCCGGTGGTCTCGGCGCCGCCGGTCAGCTTCGGGCACGCGGCGGTGCGGCTGGGGGCGGGCACCGACCGGATCGAGGTCCAGGCCGACGGACGCATCACCGCGCGCCTGCGGCCTCCGCCGGGCCCGCGCCGCGTGTCCGTGCCGGTGCCGGCGGGCGTCCACGCCGTGCGGGTGAAGGCCATCGGCCGGGGCGGGGCGCGCTGGTCGAAGACGGTGCGCATCCGCGCCCTGCCGCGCGGCGCCCTGCGGGCGGGGCGAATCCCGGGCTTCGTCAACCGCGCCCTGCAGCGCGACGTGGAGCGGCTCGCGGGCGAGACCTCGGCGATCACGGGGGTCTACGTCCAGCACCTGGTGACCGGGTGCGGCGCGGCCGTCAACGCCGACGCCCAGTTCCCGGCGGCCAGCACGCTCAAGGCGGCGATCCTGGTCGACGCCGTGCGGCACGGGCAGGCCGCCTCCCTGCGCTCCACCCTGGACAGCATGATCATCGACTCGAACGACGCGGCGGCGAACTCCGCCCTCGCGGCCCTGGGCGGCGGCTCCGGGGACGCCGGCGCGGCGCAGGTCACGGACACGCTCCGCGACCTCGGGCTGGCGCGATCGCTGGTGCGCCGCCCGTACATCGTCGAGAACGAGCGCCATCCGCTGCCGATCGGGACGACCTCCAGCCCGCCCCTCTACACCAACTTCATCAGCACGCCGTACGAGCTCGCCCGCCTGATGGTGGCCGTGCACCGCGGCGCGGTCGGCAGGGGCGGCGTCGCGCGGCTCGGCATCGGGACGGCCGAGGCGCGCGCCGAGCTGCTCGCCCGGTTCCTCGACGTGCGCGACACCAGCAAGCTCGTCGCCGGCCTGCCCTCCGGCGTCCCCGTCGCCCACAAGACCGGCTACACGGACGATGTCCGCCACGACGCCGGAATCATCTACCTGCGCAGCGGGCCGGTCGTGGCGTCCGCCATGACCTACCGCCAGGGCAGCATCGCGGGCACCGGCGAGCGGTTCATCGCGCGCGTGGCCACGATCGCGCGCAGCCGCCTGGCCGGCGGGGGGGCCTGCGACGGGCTCCCGCTGAGCCCGCCGCCACGGCAGAGGTAGCGCGCGGCGATCAGCCGGGCCCGGCTCCGTTCGATATCCTCATCCTTATGTCAACGATCAGATATCTCTATGGATCGCCGACGACCTCCTACCTGATCTGCACCACGCCCCGCAGCGGGAGCACGTTCCTGAGCCAGGCGCTCGCCAGCACGGGGGTGGCGGGGCGCCCGGAGGAGTACTTCCAGCAGCTCACCGCGACGGGCCTGCCGCGCCGCCCGGTCGACTACCTCGAGGGCCTCGACGCGGAGGCGGTGCCGACCCCGCGGGGCGCCCCGGACGGCGACCACCGGGTGGACCCGATGTTCGATCCGCGCCGCTTCGCGGGCTTCGGCGACTACGTCAGCTGGGTCCTCGGGACCGCGACCACGAGCAACGGCGTCTTCGGCGCGAAGATCATGTCCGCCTACGTGGACGGGCTGGCCACGGGCCTCCGCGAGGCGCTCGGCGACCGCGCGCCGGACACCACGCCCGGGCTGCTGGCGACGGTCTTCCCCCGCCTGCGCTACGTCTTCCTCGTGCGCGAGGACAAGGTGCGGCAGGCCGTCTCGCTGTGGCGGGCCATCCAGACCTGGCAGTGGCGCGAGGACGCGCCCGAGGCCGGCCACGTCGACGCCGCCCGTGGCGACGGCGTGCTGCGGTACGACTTCGCGGCTCTCGACCACCTCCGTCGCCGGCTGGCGGACGAGGAGCGGTGGTGGCGCGCCTACTTCGCCGACGCCGGGATCGAGCCCCTGACGATCGTCTACGAGCAGTTCGCCGACGGACACGACGACGTCGTCCGGGCGGTCCTGCGCCACCTCGAGATCCCGTTCGACGGCTCGTGGACGCTCCCGAGCCCCACCATGCGGCGCCAGTCCGACGGCCTCTCGAGCGACTGGGCCGCGCGCTTCGCGGCCGAGGCCTCCGCCACCGCGGGGGCATCGCGGTGACCCCGCCCCCGCCGAACATCCTCTACCTGCACTCGCACGACACCGGCCGCCAGGTGCAGCCCTACGGCGGCGCCGTCCGCACGCCGCGCATCCAGCGGCTCGCGGAGGAGGGCGTGGTCTTCCGCCAGGCCTTCTGCGCCGCCTCGACCTGCTCGGCCAGCCGCGCCTGCCTCCTCACCGGCCGCTACGCCCACGCCAACGGGATGCTGGGGCTGGCCCACAGGGGCTGGTCCCTGGACGACTACCAGCAGCACATCGTCCACACCCTGCGCGACATCGGCTACCACTCGACGCTGGTCGGCGAGCAGCACGTCTCGAAGGAGCCGGGCGAGATCGGCTACGACGAGGTGGTCAAGATCGGGACCACCCGGGCGACCGACGTCGCCCCCGTCACCATCGACCTGCTGCGCCGGGCCCACCGGCGGCCGTTCTTCCTGTCGGTGGGCTTCTTCGAGACCCACCGGGAGTTCTTCCGCCCCGCCGACGGCGAGGAGCGCTGGGCCGCGGTGCCCGCGCACCTTCCCGACACCCCCGAGATCCGGCGCGACATGGCCGCCTTCAACGCCAGCGCCCGCTCTCTCGACGCCGGCATCGGCGCGGTGCTGGACGAGCTCGACGCCCTGGGCCTGAGCGACGACACCCTGGTCATCTGCACGACCGACCACGGGATGCCCTTCCCGGGCGCCAAGGCGACCCTCACCGACCGGGGCATCGGCGTCTTCCTGATCATGCGCGGCCCCGGCGGCTTCCGCGGCGGGCGCGTCGTCGACGCCCTCGTCTCGCAGGTCGACATCTTCCCGACCGTCTGCGACCTCGCGGGGATCCCGCCGCCCCACTGGCTCCAGGGGCGGTCCATGCTCCCGCTGCTGCGCGGGGCGGGCGAGATCCGCGAGGAGGTCTTCGCCGAGGGCACCTACCACGCGGCCTACGAGCCCCAGCGCGCGATCCGCACCCGCCGCTGGAAGTACATCCGCCGCTTCGACGACCGGCGCACCCCGGTGGTGGTCAACACCGACGACGGCCCCGCCAAGAACGCCTGGCTGGCGGCCGGCTGGGCCGAGCGGGCCGTGCCGCCCGAGGAGCTCTACGACCTCGTGCTCGACCCGGCCGAGGGCGAGAACCTGATCGACCGCGACGAGCACGCGGCGGTGGCGCGGGACCTGCGCGCGCGCCTGCTCCGCTGGATGGCCGAGACCGGCGATCCATTGCTCGACGGGCCGGTCGACCCGCCTCCCGGCGCGGAGTACAACGAGCAGGATCAGATCTCCCCGCGCGAGCCGACCAGGATCTCCCCGGTCATCGGCCGGGCGGCGGCGTGGGAGCGCGGCGGAGCCTGAGCCGGCGCCGCTCGACGACCGCGCGCCAGTCGATGCGGCCGAACAGCCAGAGCGCGATCGCCAGCGCGGCCAGGCCAAGGGCCAGCGACCACGGGCCGACCCAGTCGCGCAAGCGGTCGGCGATCTCGTCGGCGGTGGCGCTGGCGAAGGCCACCCCCAGGCCATAGGTCACCAGGCGCCCGGCGACCGTGGCCGCGCCGATCAGGGCGAGGTTGACGCGCAGCACCCCGGCGGCCGTGTAGAGCGCGCCGGCCGGGGGAGGGGAGACGGCGAGCAGCGCCGCCGTCCCGAGCCGCCCGCGCCGGCCGCGCAGGCGCCCGGCCAGGTAGTCGACGTTGGCCCGGGCGGCCGGGCCCATCAGCCGCGGGCCGAGCGCGCGCGTCCACGCCGCGAGGCCGATGCGCCCCGCGCCGGCGCCCAGCGCCCCCGCCACCACCACCCCGGCCGGGTTGGCGTCCAGCTCGAGGCTGATGTACGTGAGCACCAGCCACGAGGGCGGCAGGGGGAGCGGGGTGATGGTCATCGCGGCGACGATGCCGAAGGCCACGAGGTACTCCACCGGTCCGAGGCTAGCGGCGGCGGCCGCCGGGCAGGGCGGGGCGGGGGCTCGCGCCGCTAGCTTCTGCCGCGGTGATCTCCGCGGTCCTCCACACCGACCCCGCCTGCCCCTGGGCGTACTCGGCGATCCCCGCGCTGCGGGCCCTGGAGTGGCGCTACGGCGACCAGCTGGCGTGGCGGCTCGTGGTCATCGGGCTCACCGAGCACGCGAGCCAGTACGTCGAGCGCGGCTACACGCCGCTGCGCGCGGCCCGGAGCCAGGCCGTCTTCCGCGACCGCTTCGGCATGCCCTTCGCGGCGACCCCGAAGGCGCGCATGGCCGGCACGGCACGCGCCTGCCGCCTCCTCGCCGCGGCCCGGATCGACGCCCCCGGCTCGGAGTGGCGGGTGCTGCGGGCCCTGCAGCTCGCGAACTTCACCACGACGATGCTGCTGGACGACGACCGCGACCTCGCCGCGGCCCTGGGCGGCGTGCCCGGCGTGGACGCCGAGGCGCTCGTCGCGCGCATCGACGACACCGACGTCGTCGCGGCCTACCGGCGCGACCGCGACGAGGCCCGCTCCGCAGCCGGTTCGGCGGCCGAGCTGCAGGGCAAGACGGCGACCACCGACGGGCCGGTCCGCTTCACCGCCCCGTCGCTGGTGCTGGGGCGGAACGGCTCGCGCCTGGTGGCGGGCGGCTGGCAGCCGCTCCCGGCCTACGACGTGCTGGTCGCCAACCTCGACCCCGCACTGCGGCGCGCGCCGCCGCCCGACGGGCCCGCGCCGCTGCTGGAGCGCTTCCCGGAGGGCCTCACCACCCAGGAGGTCGCGGTGCTGCTCGCCCGGGACAACGACGACCCCGACCGCCCCGCCGCCGAGCGGGCGCTGCAGGACCTTCTGGCAGCGGGCGGCGCCGCGCGGGCCCCGATGGCCAACGACGCGCTCTGGACGGCCCGCTCAGCCTGAGCCGCGCCCCTCGACCGCGCCCTTGAGGCGCCCCAGGCGGGCGTCCCAGGCCGCGGCGGCCTCGCCCATCCACGAGGCCGCCGGCGTCAGGGCGCCGGGCCGCAGGCGGTAGCTCACGCGCCGGGCGCCGCCCGGCACCCGCTCCACCAGCCCCGCCTCGCCGAGCGCGGCGAGGTGCTTGGCCACGGCCTGGCGGGTCATCGGCAGCGAGGCGGTGAGCGCCGGCACGCTCGTCGAGCCCTCGCGCAGGAGGGTCTCGACGACGTGGCGGCGCGTCGGGTCGGCGAGCGCGGCCAGGACCGGCCCGATGGCGTCCGTCACGCCGGGACGGCCGCCACGCTCGCGGCCAGGCGGGCGAGCGGCACCGGCGGCGCGGTCTCGCTGACCAGGACGCGCGTCCCGGCCGGCGCCGCGACGACGAGGAACTCGACGCGCGTCGGCGGCTCGTCGCCCTCCCACCACCACCAGACCAGGCGGTGGGGCGCCTCCTCCGACTCGACGTGGATCTCGCGGGCGGGCTCGTCGAGCCAGCCGTCGCGGCCCTCCTCGGTGGCGAGTGCCTCCCAGACCTCCTCGGGGGAGGCCTCGATCTCGATCTCGCGCCATGCCGCCATCGCCCGCTCCTTTGACAACCGCTGGGTTGCTATCGTGAACTGACAACCGCCAAGTTGTCGAAAGGATAGACCATGCCGCTGGTCCCGATGGTCGTGGAGGAGAGCCCGCGCGGCGAGCGCTCCTTCGACATCTACTCGCGCCTGCTCAACGAGCGGATCGTCTTCCTGGGGACGCCGGTGGACGACCAGGTCGCCAACCTGATCGTGGCCCAGCTCCTGCACCTCGAGAGCGAGGACCCGGACAAGGACGTCTCGCTCTACATCAACTCGCCGGGCGGCGGCGTCTACGCCGGCCTGGCCATCTACGACACGATGCGGTTCATCCGTCCCGACGTCCGCACGATCTGCTTCGGGGTCGCGATGAGCATGGGCTCGCTGCTGCTCGCCGGCGGCGCCCCCGGCAAGCGCATGGCGCTGCCCAACAGCCGCATCCTCATCCACCAGCCGAGCGGCGGCTTCCAGGGGCAGGCCAGCGACATCGAGATCCACGCGCGCGAGACGATCGAGCTGCGCCGCCGCGTGGACGAGATCTACGCCGAGCACACCGGGAAGAGCGTCGAGCAGGTGCACGACGACATGGACCGCGACCGCTTCTTCACGGCCGAGGACGCGGCCGAGTACGGGCTCGTGGACGGCGTCATCGAGTCCCACGAGCTCAGCCGGCTGCCCACCGGCTTCGGCGCCCGGGACGGCGACGGGCAGGCCGGCGCGTGACCCCGTAAGAGCTGCGTATGCGCCGCGGGGTAGAGAGGCGCCACCATGGCCGAGACGCCGTCATCTTCACGATCGTGGCTGGGGCGCGCGGCCGCCTCGGCGGGCCCGGTGAAGGCCCTCGCCGGAGCCGCGGTCGCGGTGATCGGCCTGCTCGCGGTCGTGGTCCCGCTCCTCGCCGGCGGCGGTGGCGGCGGTGGCGGCGGCGAGCCGTCGGCCGAGTTCGTCGAGGGTCGGCTGACCCAGCCGATGCTCAAGGGCGACTTCGAGCGCCTTCGCGCCGTGCTCGCGGGCGAGCGGCCCGCTGCGGCGGCCGCGGGAGAGGACCCCTCGGACGCCTGGCCGGGGGCGTGGATCTCGCTCCGGCTCGTCCTGCGCGGCGTGGAGGGGGCGCGGTTCACCTGGGCGGTGCTGGAGCGCGGCACGAACGACGTCGCCTTCACGAGCGCCGACGCGGGCGCGAGCGCCGCGGGCCCGCCGCCGTCTCCGTCCGGCACGCCGGTGCAGGCGGACGTGTGGGTGCCCTTCCCGGCGCGGCTGGGCCGCTACGTCGTGGCCGTCTACCTATTGCCCGAGGTCGGACAGCGGCTCGACGAGTACGTGAGCCCGCCGTTCAGGGTCGCGTCCCTGCCCGGAGACGTCGCGCGGGCCCCCGCACCGGGCCCGGCCCCGTCGCCCGCCCCGAGCCCGTCGCCCGCCCCGTCGCCGACCCCGTCGCCCGCGCCGCCCGACGAGGGCGAGCCGGCGCTTCCGTCCGCGCCAGCCCCCTCGCCCTCGCCCTCGCCGCGAGAGGACCTCCCCGCGATCGACGTGCCAGGGCCGGTTTTCTCGACGCCGGGCTAGGGCGGGCCGTCAGACGAGGGGCGCGACGCGCTCCATGAAGAGCTCCAGCTGCCGGGCCTCGTCCCGGAGCGGCCAGAGGAAGATGCGCTGCACGCCGGCGTCGGCGAAGGCCCTCATGCGCTCCGCGCAGACCTCGGCCGGCCCGATGGGCAGCGAGAGCGATCGCAACTGCTCGACCGGCCGTCCGACGAGCGGGGCGAGGACGTCGGCGAGGACCCGTTCCGCCCCGGCGGCGTCCTCCGTGACGCAGAGCCAGGCCGTGGCGAGCCCGTTGGGCATCGCGGGGAGCGCGGCGGCCGCCTCGCGGAAGCGCTCGGGCGTGATGTTGTAGGCCGAGGCCAGCCACCCGTCCCCGTGCCGGGCCACGCGCCGCAGGCCGGCCGGCGAGCCCCAGCTCGCGACCCAGATCGGCGGGCCCGGGCGCTGGACCGGCCGGGGCTGGAGCTCGTCGCCGTGGAGCAGCTCGCGCAGGGCGGGGAGGGCCCGGTCGAAGCGCCGCCAGCGCTCCTCGAACGGGACCCCGGCCGCGGCGTAGTCGCGCGCCGACGAGCCCGGCCCGACCCCGGCGAGCGCGCGGCCGCCCGACAGGACGTCCAGCGCGCCGATGGTCTTGGCCAGCGGAGCGGGTCCGCGCACGACGAGCAGCGCCACGCTCGTGGCCAGCGTCATGTCGCGCGACTCGTCGATGACCGCGGCGAGGGCGGTGGGACCGTCCAGCCAGGGGCGGCTGAAGAGGATGTGGTCGTTGGCGCAGAGGACGCGGAATCCCGAGGCCGCGGCCGTCTCCGCGTAGGCCCTGAGGCTGCGCAGGGTCGGGGGCGCGCCGAGGTCGAGTAGCGGGAGATGGGCGCCGTACTCCACGGCGCCAGTCTCCCCGAGGAGGCCCGCCGGTGGCTAGCGCCGCCCCCGGCCGAAGCTCTGGCCCTCGGGCGCGGCGGCGCGGACGCGGGCCATCTCGGCCGCGTCGCCGAGCCCGTCGGCGCTCTCGGCGGGCGGGTCGATCCGCTCCAGTCGGGTCACCAGGACGTTCATGTTGCGATCGCGCCGCTCCAGCCGCCCGTGGGCGATCACCAGCGGGTCGGCGCGCACCACGGCGCGGTGGCGCTCGTAGACCTCCGGGCGCACGATGCAGTTGACCATGCCGGTCTCGTCCTCCAGCAGCAGGAAGACGATGCCGCCGGCCGTCGCCGGCCGCTGGCGCGCCACCACCAGCCCGGCGACGCTCACCCGCGCCCCGTCGGGGGTCTCGCGCAGCCGGGCGGCCGTGAGGACCCCCCGCGGCAGGCCGGGCCGCACGAGCGCCGCGAGGTGCCAGCCGGTCGACAGGCCCATCGTCTCGTAGTCGGTGAGCGTGCGCTCGAAGCGGCCGAGCTCGGGCAGGGGAGGGGCTTTCCCGGCGGGGATCGGGAGCGCGAGCTGCAGGCCGCTTGACCCAAGGCTGGCGTTGCGCGGCCGCGCCAGCACGCCCAGCTCCCAGAGCATCGCCCGGCGCGGCCGCTCCAGGACGTCGCAGGCCCCGGCCCGCACGAGCTGGGCGAGCTGCTCGCGGCGCAGGTCGGCGCGCGCGGCCAGGTCGGCGACGTCGCGGAAGGGGCCGTTCGCCCGCCGCTCGGCCACCAGGCGGGCGGCGGCGTCCTCGCGCACCTCGCGCACGTAGCCGAGCCCCACCCGCACGGCGCCCCCCTCGACGGTGCAGATCGCGTCGGATCGCGCGACGCACGGCGGCAGCACCCGCACGCCGCGGCGCTGGGCGTCGCGCACGAGGGTGGCGGGCGGGTAGAAGCCCATGGGCTGGGCGTTCATCAGCGAGGCGAGGAACTCGGCGGGGTAGCGCTGCCGCAGCCACGCGCTCTGGTAGGCCAGCACGGCGAAGGCCGACGAGTGGGCCTTGGGGAAGCCGAAGTTCGAGAAGCCGATGAGCTTGCGGAAGACGGTCCGGATGGTCTCGTCGTCGACCCCGCGGTCGCGGGCCCCGTCGCGGAACTCCCTCCACAGGGCGACCATCGCCTCGCGGCTGCGCTTGCGGCTCATCGCCCGCCGCAGCGCCTCGGCCTGGCCGGGGGTGAAGCCGGCGAGCGCCATGGCCACCTCGAGCACCTGCTCCTGGAAGACGACCACCCCGAGCGTCTCGCGGAGGCAGTCGGCCAGGAGGGGGTGGTCGTAGGGGGGCTCGAATGAGGGGTCGGCGCGCAGGGCGCGGCGATGCTTCACGTACGGGTGCACCGCCCCACCGCTGACCGGCCCGGGGCGGATGAGGGCGACCTGGATCGTGAGGTCCTCGAGGTTCTCGGGCCGCGTCTGCAGCAGGCTCTGCATCTGGGCCCGGCTCTCGATCTGGAACACCCCGACCGTGTCGGCGTCCTGGATCTCGGCGTAGACCGCGGGGTCGGAGAGGCCGATGCGCGACAGGTCGACGCTCTCGCCGCGCGACCGGGCGATCAGGTCGATGCACTCCTCGACCGCCGACAGCATCCCCAGGCCGAGCAGGTCGATCTTCACGAACCCGGCGTCGGCGCAGGAGTCCTTGTCCCACTGGCAGATCTGCCGCCCGGGGAAGGCGGCCGGCACCACCGGCACCAGCTCCACCAGCGGCCGCGCGCTCACCACCATGCCCCCGGAGTGCTGGGACAGGTGCCGCGGCAGGCCCGCGGCCTCGCGTGCGAGGACGGCCAGCGCCCGCCAGCGCGGCGAGGCCAGCTTGGCCTCCCCGTCGGGCAGCCGCGCGAGCTCCTCCTCGACCGCCCGCGCCGACGACCAGGCGTCTGACAGCCGTGTCAGGCGTTCCAGATCGGCCTCGGGAAGGGCGAGCGCGCCGCCCAGCTCGCGGATGGCCATGCGGATGCGGAAGGTGGGGAACGCCGCCACCAGGGCGGCGTGCTCGGCCCCGTAGCGGGCGATCACCTCCTCGATCAGCAGCTCGCGCACGTCGCGGGGGAAGTCGAGGTCGATGTCGGGCACCGACGCCATGTCACGGTTGAGGAAGCGGCCGAGGAAGAGGCCGTTCTCGACCGGGTCGACGTGGGAGAGGCCGGTCAGGTAGCAGACGATCGAGCCCACCGACGACCCGCGCCCGCGCCCGGGCGGGAGCCAGCGCCGCGCCGACCCCGCCGGACGCGCGCGCAGGGCGACCTCCCGGGCCAGCTCGAGGACGTCGCGGTGCAGCAGGAAGAAGCCGGCCAGGTCGTGGTGCTCGATGAGCGCCAGCTCCTGGTCGAGGCGGATGCCGGCCTCCCGGCGCTTGCCCGCGTTGGGGTAGCGCGCGCCGAGCTGGTAGGAGCAGATGCGCGTCAGGGCCGCCTGGGCGGTCTCGTGCGGATGGGACCCCGCGAAGTCGGGGAAGCGGTAGCCCAGGTCGCGAGTGAGGTCGAACTCGAGGCGCTCGGCCAGGCGCAGGGTCTCGGCGACGGCCTCGGGGTGGTCGGCGAACAGGGCCGCCGTCTCGGCCGGGGCCCTCAGCACCGCCTGGCGGTTGCCGCGGCGCTCGTCCTCCGAGCCGTCGAGCGTGAGGCGGTGGCGGATCGCCACGAACGCGTCCTGCAGGAACGTCCGCGCGGGGTCGTGGGCGTGGGGGTCGCCGGTGGCCACGCAGCGCAGGCCGGCCTCCTCGGCCAGCTCGGCCAGCTCGCGCGCCAGGCGCCGGCCCCCGCGAGAGCGCGGGTGCTGGATCTCCACGTAGACGTTGCGCGGGCCGAGGTCGCGCGCGAGCGCCCGGGCGGCGTCGAGGGCGTCCCGGCGGCGCCCGGCGGCGACCAGCCGCGGCACCAGGCCGTGGCGCGCGCAGCCGGTGAGGCACACGAGCCCCCGCGCGTGGGTCGCGAGCGCCGCACGGTCGAGGGCGGGGGGAGTGCGCGGCGGTCCGGCGGCGGGCGGGTGTCGGCGTGGGCCAGGGTGATGAGGCGGCACAGGTTCGCGTAGCCCGCGGCGTCCGCCGCCAGCAGCGTGAGGTGGGCGCCGTCGCGCAGGGTGAGCTCCGCGCCGGTGATCGGGCGCACCCCGGCGGCCCGCGCGGCGTGGGCGAAGGCCAGCGAGCCGCAGAGCCCGTCGTGGTCGGTGAGGGCGAGGGCCGAGTGGCCGAGCTCGGCCGCCCGCTCGGCCATCTCCTCGGGCGCCGACGCGCCGTCGAGGAAGCTGAAGGCCGAGTGCGCGTGGAGCTCGACGTAGGGGACCGTCCCCATCGAACACATGTTCGTACGCGATGGGCGGCGGGCACAAGGGCTGCGTGGAGGCCGCGGGGACCGTAGAGTCCCGCCCCGTGGACGACGGCCTGCTCTACCTCGACGACCTGCGCGTCGGGCAGCGCTTCACGACCGGCGAGTACGAGCTCGACGCCGACGGGCGCGGTGGCCTTCGCGAGCCAGTGGGACCCCCAGCCGTTCCACACCGACGCGGAGGCCGCGGCCGACAGCTTCTTCGGCGAGCTGGTGGCCAGCGGCTGGCACACCGCGGCCATCACCATGCGCCTGGCCGTCCAGGGGCTCCCGATCGCCGGAGGGCTGATCGGCGCCGGCGGCGAGATCTCCTGGCCGGCGCCCACCCGCCCCGGCGCGGTGCTGCACGTGGAGGCCGAGGTCCTGGAGGTGCGGCCCTCTCGCTCGCGGCCCGACCGCGGGATGGCCGTCGTCCGGATGGAGACGGTGGACCGCGAGGGCGCGGTCGCCCAGGTCTTCACGGTCACGATGGTGGTGCCCCGCCGGCCGTCCGCCGGGGACGCCGGGGACTGACCCTCCCGCGCCCCCTCAGTGGGTGGCGTGCATGAGGTGCTCGAGGCCCTCGCCGAGGGCCCGCAGCGCCCGCGGGGCGTCGTGGGCGTCGAGGTCGATCCACAGGAGCCACGCCCGCCCCGCGCCCTCGCGGGCCTCGGCCAGGGCGTCGTCGAGCTCCTGCGGGGTCGCCACGCGGCGGCCCTCGGCGCCGACGGTCGCCGCCGCGAGCGTGTAGTCCCAGCGGGCGACGTCGTTGAACGGGCCGTCAACGATCGCCCGCTCGGCGCCGTAGCCGTGGTTGTCGAGCACCAGCACGATGGGGTCGAGGCCGTGGGCGACGGCCGTGGACAGGTCCATGCCGGTCATCTGGAACGAGCCGTCGCCCACGAGGACGATCGGCCGCCCGCGGCCCCGGGCCAGGCGGGCGCCGGTCGCCGCCGGCACCGAGAAGCCCATGCCGACGTACAGGCGGGCGATGTGGAGCTGGCGCGCCCGCGCCAGGCGCACGTCCATCAGCAGGTGGGCGGCCACCCCGACGTCGCTGACGAGGATGTCCGACGGGCGCAGGAACTCCTGGAGCCGCTCGGCGACGATGTCGCAGGTGACGCGCGTCCCCTCGCCGCGGCCCCCGGCCCAGGCGCTCGGCAGCCGGGCCGGCGGCCGCCGGCGGCGCAGCGGGCGCCGCTCGAGGCCGTCGACGAGGTCGTCGAGGGTCACGCCCGGGTAGTCGTGGAAGCCCACCCGCAGGCCGGTGTGGTCGGCCAGGATGCGGCGCTCCTCGCGGACGCCGAGCGTGAAGGCGCCCGTGTTGATGTCGTTGATGTCCACGCCGAGCTCGAGCACCAGGTCGGCCCGCTCGACCATGCGCCGCACGGCGTCGTCCGAGGACGCGCCGGAGTAGACCCCGACCACCAGCGGGTGGCGCTCGTCAACGCCGCCCTTGCCCATGACCGACTCGACCACCGGCGCCCCCATGCGCTCGGCCAGGGCGAGGACCTCGGCGCCGCGGCCGCGCCGCAGGATCCCGACGCCCGACCAGACCACCGGGCGCCGCGCCGCCGAGAGGCGGTCGCGGACGTCGGCCACGCCGGCGGCGATGCGCTCGGGGCCGGCGGCGCGGCGGGCGGGGGCCGTCCGGCGGCGACGCGGCGGCCGGGCGCTCGTCGACCAGGTCGCGCGGAAGCTCCAGGTAGAGGGGGCGGTGGTCGTCGACGCAACGGTCGAGCGCGCCGTCGAGGTCCTCGAGGGCGGTGGAGAGGTCGTCCAGCACGAGGGTCTCCCCGACGACCTGGGCGAGCGCGCGGCGGGGGGCGTCGATGTCGTCGCCGGGGGTGTGGTGCAGCCGGCGGCCGTCTCGCTCGCCCAGGCCGGGCGCGCCCGCGATCAGCACGACCGGGACGCGCTCGGCGTTCGCGCCCCCGACGGCCGCCGCGCCCGCGAGCGCGCCGACCCCGAACGTCACGGCCGCCGCCCCCAGTCCGCGCTCGCGCGCGTAGCCGTCGGCGGCGTAGACGGCGGCCTCCTCGCGGGTGGAGTTCACCATGGTCATCCCGCGGTCGGCGCCGGTCTTGAACAGCCCGAGGATGAAGTCGCCCGGGACGCCGAAGACGTGCCGCACGCCGCGCCGGCGCAGGGCCTCGATCAGGTGCTCGCCGAGCGACCGCGCAGGGGGTCGGCGTGGCGCCACGGCGCCCTGCCGCTCAGGCGTGCGGGTCGGTGCTGAAGCTCGGGTAGCGGTCGGTCAGGATCATCCCGTACCCGTACGTCTGCTGGTGGAACCGGATGATCCAGGCGATCAGGTTCCGCATCCCCTCGGGGATCCGGCCGGCGAAGATCCCGATGATCCACGCGATGATCCAGAGGATGCCGAGCAGGATGCCGATGAAGTAGGCGACGATGTGCGCGGGGATGATCAGGATCGCCCGGAAGCCGGTGATCCAGCGGTTCTGCCGCGCCGGGGGCGCGATCGAGAGGTCCGCGTCGTACGGCCGGTCGCCGAGGAACCCCGGATACGGATCCGCCAGGAAGTACAGGTATCCGTTCACATGGGTGTAGTAGCGCAGGTACTGCGCGATGAAGTCGTGCAGGCCCTGCGGGCTCTGCCCGGCGAACAGCGTCGCGAACCAGTTCGCGATGACCGCGAAGAAGACGGCGATCCCCCAGATCGTGAGCCAGATCAGGTGGGGGATCACGAGCAGCCAGCGGAAGCCGACCGTGAGCCGGTTGCGGCGCAGGTCGTCCGTGAACGAGAGCATGATGGGGTGCTCCATGCCGGGGCGGACCCTAGAGTGCGCGAGGAGGGGCTCGGCAAGGGCCCGGGAGGCGGAGGTTCGGGCCCAGAGGCGGCGAAATCGCGCAGGCGGACGGGGTCGCGAGCGGGCCCGACCCGCGCCGTTCGGCCGGCCGCGGGAGCCGGGGTACGATGCCGCCCCGCTCGGCCGGGAACCGCCGCACCGGAGGACGCCCATCCGCCACCGCACGCCGCTCGTCGCCCTGCTCGCCGCCGCGCTCGCGGCTGGCGGCTGCCGGCCCCGCGGCCGCGGCGCTGCCCTACGTGGCGATCGACGCGGGCCACGGGGGGAGGGACACCGGCGCGGTGGGACCGCTGCCGCCGGGGACGCCGACGGGCCTCACGCCCCGGGCCGACGACCAGGGCCGCACGGTCCTCTACGAGAAGGACGTCAACCTCGACATCGCGGTCCGCCTCCAGGCGGTGCTGACCTCGCTGGGCGCGCGGACGCTGATGACGCGCACCACCGACATCGGCGGCGGCGACCGGGCCTGGCCCTCGACCCGCGCCGACCTGAAGGCGCGCACCGACATCGCCAACGAGGCCCGCGTGAACGTGTTCGTCTCGGTTCACAACAACGCCCTGCGGGCGACGACGAGCGGCACCGAGACGTTCCACTACTACTACGCGAGCGGCGCCTCGCGCAGCCTCGCGGTGCTGGTCCAGCGGGAGATGGTGGCCACGCTCGGCCTGCCGGACCGCGGGGTCAAGAGCGCGGGCTTCTACGTCCTGAGGCACACGGTGATGCCGGCGATCCTCACCGAGAGCGCCTTCCTCACCAACCCGAGCGAGTCGCTGGTGCTGGCCGATCCCGCTGTGCGGCAGCGCATCGCCGAGGCGATCGGCCGGGGCGTCCAGCGCTTCGCCCAGGCGGGCGTCGCCATCCCGCGGCCCCTCCCGCCGACGATCGGACCGTGGAGGACCAAGCCGAAGCGCATCCCGGTCGGCTACCGCCTGGTCAAGACCGGCCGCTCGAACCCGGTCGGCCGCGGCGGCTGGCTCGCCGTGCTCGGGCGCTTCACGGCGCCGGCGACGCAGCTCGCGGCGACCATCGGCCCCTGGCGCACCCGGCCGGCGTCGGTGCCGGACGGCTACCGGCTGGTGAAGACGGGCCGGGCCAACCCGACCGGCCGCGGCGGCTGGCTGGCGGTGCGGGAGGTCGTCTGAGCCTGAGGCGCGGGGCGGGTCAGGGGTGCGCGAACCACTCTCCGGCCCGGACGTCGTGGAACACCACCGCCACCCGGCCGGGGTCGAGCACGAGCTCGTAGTAGTGGCGGTCAACCGGGCGGTCGGTCCACCAGCGATCCTGGACGAGCCACTCGTCGCGCACCGCGGCCACCGGGCGGCGGCGTCCGCCCAGCACGACGGCCCGCGGGGCGGCGCCGGGAGCAGCCTCGACCGCCACGGGGCGCGGCGCCCCCAGCGCGCGCAGGCTCACGGCTCGTAGGGGGTCAGGGCCCAGCGGCGCTCGGGAAGGCGCGACCAGGGCTCGAGCTCCACGGCGCGCAGCATCGCCTCGGGCCCCTGCGCGGCCCGCACCTGGCGGATCGCCTCGCCCGCCCGCGCCCGTCGCTCCTCGGCGGGGGAGGCGATCGCCGTGAGCTGGTGGCCGGCCACCGTCCCCGACGCGTCGCCGCCGATCCACAGCTCGGCCACCGGCCCGGTGACCGCCCCCAGGTGCGGGAGGGCGGCCAGGGCGAGCCGCTCGGGGTCGGCCGTCGCCTCGCGCAGGGCGACGTCGCGGATCCACGACCCCCCGTCGGCCAGCCGCGCGCGCAGCGCCAGCGCCCGCAGGGCCGCCCCGCGGCCGCGCGCCGCCGCCGCGAGCTCGCCCAGCAGCAGCCGGGCGGCGGCCTCGAGCGCGGGGAGGGCGCCCACCGGCTCGGGGAAGCAGAAGGCGGCGCGCAGCGGCGTCGGCGGACGGCGCGGCCGCGGGGCGCGGCCGGGCTCGCCGCGCGCCAGGCGCCAGGCGCGCAGGCCGGGGAAGCCCAGGCGGTCGAGCGCCGCCGCGGGGGGAGGGCGGCGATCTGGCCCATCGTGCGCAGCCCCAGGTCGTGGAGCGCCGCCACCAGGTCGGCCGGCAGGGGCAGCCGCCCGGCGGGCAGCGGGGCCAGGAACTCCGCGACCCCGTCGCCGTCGATGACCAGCGGCCCGCCCCGCGGCGCCTCGCGGGCGGCCTGGAGGGCGGCGAACAGCGACGGCGCCGCCCCCACGCGGCCGTCGGCGCCCACCGGCAGGGCGGCCCGCACCCGGCGCAGGACCGCGCCCGCCCCGCCGTGCAGCCGCAGCGTCCCGCGGGCGTCGAACGCCGCCCCGTCGACGCCGATCGGCTCGACCGCGAAGCCGTCGCCCTCGAGGCGCTCGAGGAGCCGCTCCAGGGCCTCCGCCGCGGCATCGGGGTCGGGCACGACGAGGTCGAGCCGCGGGCAGCGCGCCAGCGCCTCGCCCACCCGCAGCCCGGGCCGCACCCCGGCCTCCTCGGCCACCGGCGTGCAGAGCCCGATCACCTGCGGCGCCCCCGGCGCCGGCCCCAGAGCGACCGGCGCGTCGAGCGGGCGCCGGGCCTGGAGCAGCGCCACGAGCAGCGGCAGGCGGGGGACGTGGACGGCGACGATCATACGAACACATGTTCGCCCACGGAGCGGACGTCATCAAGGGGCGGGCCTACCCGGCAGTCACGCGGCCGCTCAGGCCCGGGGCTCCCCCCAGCGCTCGTCGTGGACCAGGGTCCGCCAGGGGCGGCGGATCGCGGCCAGCGCCGGCGGGAGCCCCTCCGGGAACGCCTCGGGGTAGCCGAGCGGGGTGACCAGCGGCGCCTCGACCTCCGGCGGGCAGGTCCAGCAGGGCGCGGAACTCGTCCTCGACGAACCACTGGAAGACGGTCGGCACCGTGCCCAGGCCCTTGGCGCGGGCGGCGACCATGAGGTTCTCGAACATGAAGCCCACCGAGACCATGTCGGCGTCGCGCTCCCAGTCGCCGCGCGGGTCGGGCGGGTAGGCGTGGCGCGGCACGCGCAGGCCGACGATCCACACCGGCACCTGCGGGTAGGTGCCCAGGACCTCGGCAGCGTAGGCCCGGCCCCACTCCGCGTGCTCCTCCGGGCGTCGCGCCCTCGGCCGCGGGGCGGGCGATGCGCGAAGTAGAGGCCGCCGCCGCGGATGATCAGGTCGGCGAGCGCCGCCCGCCGCTCGGGCTCGCTCACCACCACGAGGCTCCAGGCCTGCTGCATGCCGCCGGTGGGGGCGAGCAGCGCGAGCCGCAGGATCTCGTCGAGGTCCTCGTCGGACACGGGCCGGTCGGTGAACCGGCGCACGCTGCGGCGCTTGCGGATGGCCTCGAGCGCGTCCATTGTGTGCTCCTCGTCGCGGGCGGTCCGGGCCCGAAGACTACGGCCGGGGCGCCGCCGCGGGCGAAGGGGGCTCGTGCGGGCATGGGTCGTGGCGGTGGCGGTGGCGCTGGCGTGCGCGGCGCCCGTGCGCGGCCGCGCCGACCGCCGTGCACGGCTGGCCCGTGCGGGCGCCGGCCGGATCGGTGCACCAGGGGCCGGGAGGCGGGGCGGTCGTGGTCAACCAGAGCGCATTCGACCCCTTCGAGTACACGGTCTCGGCGTACCGGCTCGACGGACGGCGCCGGTGGGTGAACCGCCAGCGCGCGGGGTGCGGCAACTGCGACGAGGGTTTGCAGCCGACGCGGCGGCAGGCGGACGGAACCTACGGGCTCATCGGCGTGACCGGCGACGACTACTGGTCCGTGAGCCAGGCCGGCCGACGGGTCCCCGGCTGCACCGGCGCCGTGCTGCCCGACGGCACCTGCATCGCGATCGAGTTCCCTCGCGCCCCCCCGAGCTTCGACCCGCACCCCGCCCTCGTCGCGCGGCGCGGAGGGGCCGTCCTCTGGAGCCTGGCCGAGCCGGACCTCATCTGGAGCCCCGAGTTCGACGTCGCGCCCTTCGTCGTGCGCGACGGGTCGGGGACCGCCTACGCGGCCTACGCGCCGGAGACCGACGAGGGCCGCCTGGTGGCGGCCGACGCGGCCACCGGGGGGCTGCGGGCCCGCACGCCCGGGAGCTTCACCATCGTGGGCGCGACGGAGGACGCCGCGCTGGCCCTTGAGGGCAGCTCGCTCGTGGCCGTGGGCGCCGACGGCGTCCGGCGGTGGTCCACCGCGATCGGGCGGCCGTTCATCTTCCCGCAGGAGGTGATCGTCGATCGCGCGCGCGAGCGGGCCTACGTGGGCCGGAGGGAGGGGAACCGCTGGCGCACCACCGCGTTCGACACCGGCGACGGCGGCGTGATCTGGCGGAGCGCGGCGGCCCGCAGCGTGAGGCCGCTGTCGCTCGCCGAGGGCGGGCTCCTGCTCGCCGGCGTCGTGCAGGGGGGACGCGGGCGGTCCGCGCGCTCGGGCTCGACGGGCTGCCGCGCTGGACGTTCCGGACGGCCGGCGAGGTCGTCGGCGCCCGCGAGCTCACGGGCCGGACGGTGGTGGTCTCGACGGATCGCGGAGACGCAACCGGGCCGCTCTGGCGTATCGACCCGTTGCGGCGCTAGGCCTCCGGGTCGGGAGGGCGCCGCGCGGACTTGAGGGCTGCCCGCCGGGTCTTGTCGGCCAGGCGGCGCTCGCGGGCCGCGCGGGTCGGCCGGGTGCGCCGGCGCGCCGGCGGCTCCGGGCGCGAGGGCCGCGGCGATCCGCCGCTCCAGGCGCTCGAGGACGATCTCGCGGTTGCGCTCGCGCGAGCGCTCGGCCTGGCTGCTCAGGCGCAGCGGGCGGCGGTCGAGGCCCAGCCCCTCGGCGAGCCGGGCCGCGAGGCCCTCCGGCAGGTCCGCGACGTCATCCCGCCTCACGGTGAGCACGGCGCGCGTCTCGGCGTGGTCGCGCCGCTGCCCGCCGGGGCCCGACGACCGCGAGTAGCTCCAGGACGCGCGCTCGGCGATCTGCGCGGCGACCTGAGCGGGGGAGGTCATCCCGCCGGCGCGCCCACCTTCGGCGCCCCCGTCCGCGCCTCCTCGAGGCGGGCGGCGGCCTCCTCGCGCGTCACCTCGTGGCCCTTCTCGCGCTTCCAGATGACGAACCCGCAGCCCGGGTTCTTGCGGCTCTTCCAGCTCGTGCAGCCGTAGGCGCGGCTGTTCTCGACGATCTGGCCGCCGCAGCCCGGCGTGGGGCAGTCGCCGAGGGGCTCCTTCGACGCGGCCGGCGCCGCGTTGGTCTCGCCGCGAGCCACCATGCCCCGCGCCGTCTCGGGGTCGACCTCGCCCTTCCGGCCCCGCACCTTCTTCCAGATGACGTAGCCGCAGCCGGGCTCCGAGCGGCTCTTCCAGCTCGTGCAGCCGTAGCTCTTGGTGCGCTCCACGATGTCCCCGCCGCAGCCGGGCGTGGGGCAGGGCCCGATGACCTCGCGCTGGCTCTCGAGATCCTTGCTCGAGCGCCCGGCGGCGATGTGCTCGAGGGCCTCCTCGCGCGTGATCGTGCGCCCGTTCTGCTGCTTCCAGAGCGTGTAGCCGCAGCCCGGGTCGTCCTTGCCGTGGTACGTGTTGCAGCCGTAGCTCTTGGGGTACTCGACGACCTGGCCCTCGCAGCCCGGGGTGGGGCACGGGGCGAGGGGCTCGCGGTCGATGCGCAGGTCGCCGCGCTCCTTGTCGGCGAACCAGGCGACCACCTCGCGGGTGAAGCCGTCGATCTCGCGGCGGAAGTCCTCGGCCTGCTCCTCGCCGCGCTCGATGCGGTTGAGGCGCTGCTCCCACCGGCCGGTCAGCTCGGGCCGGGTGAGGAGGTGGTCGCCGAGCATCTTCACGAGCCCGACGCCCTTCTCGGTGGCCCGCAGGCTGCGGCCCTCGCGCTCGACGTACTCGGCGTCGACCAGCCGCTCGATGGTGGCCGCCCGGGTCGCCGGGGTGCCGATGCCGGCGTCCTTCATGGCCTCGGCGGCCTCGTCGTCGTCCACCAGCTTGCCGGCGGTCTCCATGGCCCGGAGGAGCGTTCCCTCCGAGTAGCGGGCCGGCGGCTTGGTCTGCTTGGCCAGCGCCTCGGCCTCGGCGCAGCGCACCCGCTGGCCGACCGCCAGCGGCGGAAGCGCCTGCTCCTTCTCCTCGTCGCCCTTCTGGGAGCCCGCGGCCGGGTCCGCTTCCTGGCCGTAGGCCGCCCGCCAGCCGGCCTCGATCAGCACCTTGCCGCGGCTGCGGAAGAGGTGCTCGCCGACGCGCGTCTCGACGACGGTGCGCTCGAAGCGCGCCGCCGGGTGGAAGACCGCCAGGAAGCGGCGCGCGACCATGTCGTAGACGCGGCGCTCGTCGCGGTTCAGCCCGGAGAGGTCGTGGTCGCCCTCGGTGGGGATGATGGCGTGGTGGTCCGTGACCTTCGTGTCGTTGACCACGCGGCCCAGGGGCAGGCGGTCGAGCCCGAGCACGTACCGCGCCGCGTCGGCGTACTCGGGCGCCGCCGCGCCGACGCCGCTGGCCACGCTCTTGAGCTGGCCGGCCATGTCGCCCGACAGGTAGCGCGAGCTGGTGCGCGGATAGGTCAGGAGCTTGTGCTGGTCGTACAGGGCCTGGGCGGCGCTCAGCGTGCGCGTCGCCGAGAAGCCGTGGCGGCTGTTGGCCTCGCGCTGCAGGGTCGTGAGGTCGTAGAGGAGGGGCGGCTGCTCGACCTGCGGCTTGACCTCGAGCGACTCGACCACGCCGTCGGCGCCGCGCGCGGCGGCGGCGATCGCCTCGGCCGGGGCGGCCTCGGTCAGGCGGGTCGTCGAGCCCTCGTGCCAGAGCCCCGTGTAGCCCGCCTCGGAGGACGCCTCGAAGCGCGCCTCGACCTCCCAGTAGTCCTGGGGCACGAAGGCGGCGATGGCCAGGTCGCGGTTGACGATCAGCGCCAGCGTGGGCGTCTGGACCCGCCCCAGGGACAGCACCTTGCGGGCCGAGCCGACCTTCTTCGTGGCCGCGCGGGTCGCGTTCATCCCCACGAGCCAGTCCGCCTCGCTTCGGGCGCGCGCGGCGGCCTCGAGCGGCCGCATCGCCTCGTCGTCGCGCAGCGCGGCGAAGGCCTCCCTGATGGCGCCCGCGGTCATGGAGCTGAACCAGGCGCGCTTGACCGGCTTCTCGCGCGCCGCCTTGGGCGCCGTCTCGAGGATGAGCTTGAAGATGAGCTCGCCCTCCCGCCCGGCGTCGCAGGCGTTGACGATCTGGTCGACGTCCGCGCGCTTCATCAGGGCGTGGAGCGACTTGAGCTGCTTCGCCGCGCGCGCGTCGCGGGGCTGGTAGCGGAAGGTCTCCGGGAGGATGGGCAGGTCCTCGTAGCGCCACGTCTTGTAGCGGGCGTCGTAGGCCTCCGGGTCGACCTGCTCGACCAGGTGGCCGACGGCGTGGGCGACGATCGCGTCGGGGCCCTCCCAGTGGTCGCCGGACTTCTTGGCGGCGCTCCCGAACAGGGCCTTCGCGACGTCCTGGGCCACGGAGGGCTTCTCGCAGACGATGAGGGATCGGGACATCGGCGGAGGAGGTTAGCACCGGCCCCCGCGGGCTCGTCCAGAGCTCCCCGGGCCGGGACTACGGCCCCGAGACGACCTCCTCGACGCGCTCCCAGACCCGCTCGGGCACCGTCTTGAGCTCGCTCACCGCCTCGTCCAGGGGGACGTCGACGACCCGGTCGCCGCGGAGCGCGGCCATCCGACCGAAGCCCCCCTCGGCGACCAGCTCGGCGGCCCGCATCCCATAGCGCGTGGCCAGTGCGCGGTCGAAGGCGATGGCCGTCCCGCCCCGCTGGACGTGGCCCAGCACGACCGCTCGCGCCTCGGCCCCGGTCGCGTCCTCGATGCGCTCGGCGAGGGTCTCGGCCACCCCGGCCTTGGCCAGCTGCGTGTGGCCGAACTCGTCCACCGTGCCCTCCTCGGCCTCGCCCGGGAGCGTCACCCCCTCGCTGACGACCACGATCGCGTAGCCGCGCCCGCGCTCGCGCCGGCCGCGGATGCGCTCGCAGACCGCCTCGACCGAGGGCGGCCGCTCGGGGATGAGGATCGCGTGGGCGCCGCCGGCCAGGCCGGACTCGAGGGCGATCCAGCCGGCGTGCCGGCCCATCACCTCGACCACGATGACCCGGTCGTGCGACTCGGCGGTGGTGTGGAGCCGGTCGATGGCGTCGGACGCGATCTGGACGGCGGTCCAGAACCCGAACGTGTAGTCCGTGCCCGAGAGGTCGTTGTCGATCGTCTTCGGCACCCCCACGACCGGCAGCCCGAGCTCGCCGTGCAGCCGCCGCGCGACGCCCAGCGTGTCCTCGCCGCCGATCGCCACCAGCGCGTCCAGGCCGAGGTCGGCGAAGGCCCGGGCGCAGTCCTCGCCGCCGCCGTCCTCCTTGAACGGGTTGGTGCGCGAGCTGCCGAGGATCGTGCCCCCGCGCGTCAGGATGGGCGCCACGACGTCCCTGTCGAGCGGCGTCGTCTCGCAGACGAGTGCATGTAGGAGATCGCCGGTGCGGCCGATGCGGCCGTGGTCGCCGTTGATCCCGCCACGAGGCGCTCGATGTCGTCGCGGAGGATGCGGTACTGCTCGACGCGCTCGCGCGAGGGGGTCGCGACCTGGACGAAGACGGCGTCCTCCACGTCGAGGTGCCCGTCGCGCACCAGCTCGCCGAAGGCGCGCAGCCGCGAGAAGATGCCCTTGGTGTAGTCGAGGCGGTCGACGCCGAGGAAGATCCGGCGCGGGTTGCCGAGGGCCTCGCGGATCTCCGCGGCGCGCTGCTCGACGCCCTCGGACCGGGCCAGCTCCTCGAAGCCGGCGGTGTCGATCGAGATCGGGAACGCCGTGGCCTTCACCGGGCGGCCGTCGGGGAGGTAGATCGTGTCGCGGTGGGTCTTGTGGCCCACCCGGCTGCGCACGAGGCGTACGAAGTTGGCCGCGGCGCCGGGCAGCTGGAAGCCGATCAGGTCGGCACCGAGCAGGCCCTCGAGGATCTGGCGGCGCCACGGGAGCTGGGAGAAGAGCTCCGCGGGCGGGAAGGGGATGTGGAGGTAGAAGCCGATCCGGAGGTCCGGTCGCTGCTCGCGCAGCATCTGCGGCACCAGCTGGAGCTGGTAGTCCTGCACCCACACGGTCGCCCCGTCGGCGGCCACCGCGGCGGCCTTGTCGGCGAAGCGACGGTTGACCTCGACGTAGGACTCCCACCACTCGCGGTGGAACTCCGGCTTGGCGATGACGTCGTGGTAGAGCGGCCAGAGCGTGCCGTTGGAGAAGCCCTCGTAGAACTCCTCCACCTCCTGGGCGCTCAGCGCCACCGGCACGAGGGAGAGCCCGTCCTCGACGAACGGCTCGACCTCCTCGTCGTCCGCCGCCCCGGGCCAGCCGATCCAGGCGCCGTCGTTGGCCCGCAGCACCGGCTCGAGCGCGGTCACCAGCCCGCCGGGGGAGCGGCGCCACGACACGGAGCCGTCGGGCAGGTGGACGCGATCGACGGGCAACCGGTTCGCCACGATCACGAGGTCTGCCTGATGGGCTGGGCTCACGTCGGCCACCCTAACGATGGCCGGTGACGAGCAGGCCACCCCGAGGTGTCCTCCCGGCGTGCGGCCGGCTCGGCGCATCCGTCGGGTTTGTCCACACGACTCGCCGGAGGCGAATGACATCGTTGTCGTTCGTCGCCTAGACTCACTCCCAGTCCTCCCGGTCACGGGTGGACGTGGGGTCGAAGGAGGAGATGGCAGATGGACGCCGCCAAGCAGATCGCAGTCGAGCGGGAGGCTGCCGCCGGGCTGAGCCAGCGCGACCGCGAGATCCTCGAGTTCGAGCGCCACTGGTGGAAGTACGCCGGCGCCAAGGAGCAGGCCGTCCGCGAGAAGTTCGACATGTCCTCCACCCGCTACTACCAGGTCCTCAACGCGCTGATCGACCGTCCCGACGCGCTCGAGGCCGACCCGCTCCTGGTCCGCCGGCTCCGCCGCCTGCGTGCCTCCCGCCAGCGCCAGCGCTCCGCCCGCCGCCTCGGCTTCGAGCGTCTGACCAACCACTCACGATCGGCTCCTTCCCCATGGCCTCCTTCCCCAGTCCTGGCCGTCTCCCGATGCGTCGCTCCGCCCGTCGTGGGCGTGACGAGCGGGGCGTGGCCTTCCCGTCCCCCCTCGTGATGCTGTCGGTGCTCGCCGTCGCGATGGCGTCGATCACCTTCGTCGCGACCCGCGACCAGGCGCCGACCGAGCGCCGCGTCGACACCGCGACCATCGCGAGCGCCGACCAGTCGCCCAGCGCCGAGCCCGAGCGTCGAGCCGACGAAGCAGCCGAAGCCCAAGCCGCAGGTCAAGCGCGGCGAGGTCTACGTCGAGGTCTTCAACAGCTCCGGCATCAAGGGACTGGCCGCGTCGACCGCGCAGAAGGCCACCACGGTGGGCTGGGCCGTCGTCGGCGAGGACAACTGGTACGGCGTCGTCCCGACCACCACGGTCTACTTCCCGCCGCGGCTCAAGGCGGCCGGCAAGCAGCTGGCCCTCGACCTCGGCATCAAGCGCACCGCCCCCGCGGTGGGCGAGATGAAGCGCGACCGGCTGACGATCATCCTCACCACCGACGCACCCCGCTGACCGTCCGTCCGCGGACCGGTTCGCCGGCGGCCCGCGGGCGCGTGGTTGGCTTGGCGCATGGAGTTCACCTCCGACGACGCGCGCGCCCACTACGACGCCGTACGCGCCGTCCTCGACGGTGTGGTCGTCGGGCTCGACTTCGACGGCACCCTGTCGCCCGTGGTCGACGACCCCGAGGCCGCCCGCCTGCACCCCGGCGCCCCGGGCGCGCTGCTCGAGCTGGCCGAGGTGGTGCGGGCCGTCGCGGTGATCACCGGCCGCCCGGCGCGACAGGCCATCGCGATGGGCGACCTCGACGCGCTGGGCAACGCGATGCTCGACCGGGGCGCGGAGCTGTTCGTCTTCGGGCAGTACGGCAACGAGCGCTGGTCGGCGACCGAGCAGCGGATCCGCTCGCCGCGGCCCCCCGCCGGGCTGGCGAGCTTCGAGCGCGAGCTCCCCGCCGTGCTGCGCACCGCCGGTGCCGCCGACGCGTTCGTGGAGGAGAAGGGCCTCGCGGTCGCGGTGCACACCCGGCGGATGGCCGACCCGGCCGGCGCGCTGGAGCGGCTGCGGGGTCCCGTCGCGGCCCTGGCCGAGCGGCACCACCTCACCATCGAGCCCGGGCGCAACGTCATCGAGATCCGGTCGGGCGACATGCACAAGGGCCAGGCCGTGCGCGCGTTCGTCGCCGAGCAGCAGGCCACCGGCATCGTCTTCGGCGGCGACGACCTCGGCGACATCGAGGCCTTCGAGGCGGTGCGCGCCCTGCGGGACGAGGGCCTGCCGGGTCTCGTCGTCTGCTCCGCGTCCGCACGAGGCGCCCGACCTGGTCGAGCTCGCCGACGTCGTCGTCGACGGCCCGGCCGGCATCGTCGAGCTGCTCAGCCGGCTGACGTCCCCCCTGCGCGCCTGACGCGGCGCTCGCGCACGGCCATCCAGATCGTGGACTCGATGTGCACATCGTGAGACGGCCTGCCTACTCTGGTCCTGCTCATCACGAGGGACTGAGGGAACGGCCCGACGAAGTCCCGGCAACCACCCATGATGCCTCCTGCCCGGATCCGTCCGGCAGTCATGGGAGCAGGTGCCAAATCCGACCCACGCGAGAGTCGCGGGGACAGATGAGAAGGAGGACTTCATGAGCACCTTGCTGGACGAGACCACCACCACCCGACAGGGCCTGCGTGAGGGTGCCTTCGGCAACGCCCGCGCGCTGGCCTGCCGCGAGTGCGGGCACGAGGTCGCCCTCGGCCCGTCGTACGCCTGTCCGGAGTGCTTCGGCCCCCTCGAGGTGGCCTACGACTTCCCGGCCGTGACCCGCGAGGAGATCGCCGCCGGCCCGGCCAACATCTGGCGCTACAAGGCGCTGCTCCCGGTGCCGTCGGACATCGAGCAGAGCCCCAACATGGAGCCCGGCTTCACCCGCCTGCTCAAGGCCCACAACCTCGGCCGCGAGCTCGGCATCGACAACCTCTGGGTCAAGGACGACTCCACCAACCCGACCAACTCGTTCAAGGACCGCGTCGTCGCCTGCGCGCTGAGCGCGGCCCGCGAGCTCGACGCCAAGGTGTTCGCCTGCCCCTCGACGGGCAACCTGGCCAACGCCGTCGCCGCCGCCGGTGCCCGCGCCGGGATGAAGACCGTCGTCTTCATCCCGAGCAACCTCGAGCAGCCCAAGCAGGTCAACTCGGCCGTCTACACCGACCGCCTCGTGGCCGTCGACGGCAACTACGACGACGTCAACAAGCTCGCCTCGGAGATCGCCGGCGAGGAGGAGGGCTGGGCGTTCGTCAACGTCAACGTCCGCCCGTTCTACGCCGAGGGCTCCAAGACGCTGGGCTACGAGATCGCCGAGCAGCTCGGCTGGCGCCTCCCCGACCAGATCGTCATCCCCGTCGCCTCCGGCTCGCAGCTGACCAAGGTCGACAAGGCGTTCCAGGAGCTGATCACGCTCGGCCTCGTCGAGGACAAGCCCTACAAGGTCTTCGGCGCCCAGGCGACCGGCTGCTCGCCGGTGTCGGTGGCCTACAAGGCCGGCACCGACGCGATCCGCCCGGTCAAGCCCGACACCATCGCCAAGAGCCTCGCCATCGGCAACCCGGCCGACGGCATCTACGTCCTCGACGTCTGCCGCCGCTCCGGTGGTGCCGTCGAGGACATCACCGACGACGAGGTGCGCGAGGCCATCGTGCTCCTCGCCCGTACCGAGGGCATCTTCACCGAGACCGCCGGCGGCACCACGGTCGGCGTGCTCAAGAAGCTCGTCGAGACCGGCCAGCTCGACACCTCGCTGGAGACCGTCGTCATCAACACCGGGCACGGCCTGAAGACCCTCGACGCCGTGTCCGACCGCGTCGGCGCCGTCGCCACCATCGCCCCGTCCTACGACGCCTTCGTGGCGGCCAAGATCATCTGAGGAGAAGATCAGCACCCATGAGCATGTCTCCGTCCGGATCCCGACCATCCTGCGCACCTACACCGGTGGTGAGTCCGAGGTGAGCGCCGAGGGCGACACCCTGGCCGCGGTGCTCGACGACCTCGACGCCCGCTACTCCGGCATCAAGGGCCGCATCCTCGACGAGGCGGGCGCCCTGCGCCGGTTCGTCAACGTCTACGTCGGCAACGACGACGTGCGCTTCCTCGACGACCTCGCCACGCCCACGCCGGACGGCGTGCAGATCTCGGTGATCCCCGCGGTCGCCGGAGGCTGAGCGGAACCCGATCCACCCCGCGCACGTCGTACGCCATGACGACGATGAAGCACGCCCTGATCGCAGCCCTCATCCCGATCGCCCTCGGCGCCGGCGCGACGCCCGCGGTGGCGGCGTCGGACCCGCAACCGGTGCAGCCGTTCGTGCCGGGGATCAACGAGGACCCCGAGCTGTCCGCCGCCTGGCAGAAGTGGCAGTCCAAGGACATCGACGACTACGTCATCTCGGTCCGCCTCAGCTGCTTCTGCGTCCCGCGAAGCCGTCGGACCGTCATCCGCGACGACCGCACGGTGAAGGTCACGCAGGGCGACCGCGGCTGCGGCCCGCCGCGGCTGCTCGATGGACGAGCTGTTCAGCATGATCCGCGAGGCGACCGCCGCGTCCGACGCGGTCACGACGACTACACCCGCCGCGGCGTCCCGCGTCGATCTCGATCGACCCGAGCACGATGGTCGCCGACGACGAGACCTACTACACGGTGTCGCTCGTCCGGCTCGAGCTGACGTCAGGGTGCTCGTACGTCGACCACGGCGGCGTTGCCGCGGCCGTCGATGCGCACCTCGGCGACGGCCCCGTCGCTGCAGCAGCTGCTCGGTCTCCCGCGGCCTCGTCCTGCGGCAGGAAGAAGCTCTCGATGCCGCACCTGATCTGCCACGAGCGGTCGTCGCAGGCGAGGTAGGGACCGTCCTCGGGGCGCTCGCGCGTCCACTCGTCGGCGGCCCACACCCCGTCCTCCTCGACGAGGGTGACGTAGACGTCGCCCTCCTCGCCGTCCTCGAGGGACCCGAGGCCCGGGCTCCCGAACGACTGGGAGTCGTCGTGGCGCAGGTCCGGGTAGTCGAGGGCGACGTACGCGCCGCGGAACGGGTCGATCGGGTCGAGCGGCGCGACCCGCATCAGGTAGGTGTCGCCGAGGGCGCGGGCCGAGAGCTGGGGGGCGACGGCCACGCCGACCAGGGCCAGCTGGCCGACGGCGATCAGGGCGGTGACGGCGGTGCGGTTCATCGGTCTGCTCCATCGTCGTGCGTGGTGTCGGTCGAGTCGGTGTCGAGCGCCTGGACCAGCTCGCGCCGGGCCCGGTCGAAGAGGAAGCCGCTGCCCAGGAAGACCGTGCCGAGCACCACGAAGAGCCAGGCGCCGGTCACGATCGGGGCGAAGACGGCGAAGCTCTGGAAGGTCGTGAAGACCACCAGCCCGCCCATCGCCATCCAGGTGAGGGCGGTGTGCTCGCGCACGGTGCCGAGGGCGACCAGGGCGACGGCCAGCACGACGTACGCGGCCACCGAGACGGCGGCGTGCATCCAGTCGGACGCGTCCACGTCGCTCGTGTCGGAGCCGGTCGACCAGAGGCCGAGCAGGGTCGCGACGACCAGGACCACCACGGCGCCCGCGCGGCTCGAGGGCGCGTACGCCGCGCGCGACGACGCGCGGCGGCGGCTGCGGCGACGCCGGCGGCGACGAGCGCGACGACCAGCCAGGGCGACCAGGCCAGGCCGTCCCCACCGATGTCGGGGATCGCGGCCACGAAGAGCGAGAGCAGCGCCATGGCGCCGGCCGACCGTGCGCCAGGCCCAGGCGAAGGCGTCGAGGCGGCCGTCGTGCAGGACGGCCAGGCCGGCGGCCAGCACGGCCGCGGCGCCGAGGAGCACGACGACCGCGAGGCCGTTCTGCTCGTCCCAGAGCGGCTGGACGAACCACCACGCGACGCCGGCGACGAGGCCGACGAGGAACGGGGCGTGGGCCCGGACGGCGTAGCCGTGCAGCAGGGCGCCGACGGCCCAGAGCCCGAGGAGGCGCGGCTCGAAGGCGGGCACCTGCAGGGACTGGGCGGCCTGGAACAGGACCGCGCCGATGCCGAGGGCGGCGAGGAGGCGGGCGGCCCCGACGAGCGGGCGGGAGGCCTGGCGCGCGGCGAGGACCTCGCCGCCGACGAGGAAGGCCAGCCAGAGGACGGTGACCGCGACGAAGCGGGCCACGGGGGAGAGCTGGTCGAGGTTGGCGGCGACCAGCCAGATGAGGCCGATGCCGACGAAGCCGCTGCCGAGGTAGAGCAGCACGCGGCCGATGCTGAAGCGGGTGTGGTCGGCGGCGCTGTAGTGCCGGGAGATCCGGTCGGCCTGGTCCGGGCTGATGATGCCCTGGGAGGTCCAGTCGGCGACCTCGGAGCGCAGCCAGGCGAGCTGGCGCGGTGGGACGGGGCGGGTGGTCAGGAGTGCGGAGTCGGCTCATGAGCCCAGCGTGACGCCTCCCGGCGGCGGTTGTCGTGAGTACATGGACCCAGGTTGTGGCGTGCCGTTGGGCCATCCGTCGCCCGCGGTTGCCCGCCGGTCCATGTCGGTGTGGTTGAAGGGTGGGGTGGCGACCAAGCACCTGACCCGGGCCGGCGTCGCGCTCGCGGTGGTGAGCGGCGTCGGCGGCGCGACGGCGTACGCCGCCCGCGAGCTGCTGCAGCGGCAGGCCGCCCAGGCGCGGCGCGCGATCGGCAAGCCGCTGGGCGAGCAGGCGCCGTCGGCGGACAAGCACTACAAGAAGAAGTACGGCGAGCCGGTGGACCTGCTCGTCCTGGGCGACTCGATCGCCGCCGGGCTCGGCGCGGAGCGGGCCAAGCACACGCTCGGCGGCCGGCTGGCCCGCGGGATCGCGCGGCACGCCGGGCGGTCGGTGCGGCTGCGTACGGCGGCGGTCGTGGGCTCGGAGAGCAGCATGCTGGCGACGCAGCTCGCCTCGCTGCCGCGCGACGTACCGACCCGACGTCGCGGTCATCGTGGTCGGCGGCAACGACGTCACGCACCGGGTGCCGGTGGCCGAGTCCGTACGACACCTGGCCGACGCCATCGACGAGCTCCGCGGGCGCGGTGCGGAGGTGGTCGTCGGGACCTGCCCCGACCTCGGCGCGCTGCGACCGGTGCCGCAACCGCTGCGCGCCCTCGGCTCGCGGGCCTCGCGCCAGCTCGCCGACGGCCCAGCGGGCGGCCGCGCTGGAGCACGGCGCGCGGGTCGTGTCGCTGGCCCACGTGGTGGGTCCGTTCTTCATCACGAACCCGGAGGAGATGTTCAGCCTCGACCGCTTCCACCCCAGCGCGCACGGCTACAAGCGCACCGCCAAGGCGATGCTGCCGTCGGTGCTGGCGGCGCTCGGCGTGGTGCAGCAGCTGCCGTTCGGGCACCACGCACCCGGGGAGCGCGGGTCAGGTTAGGGTTCGCGGGTGCGCACCACTGCTCGACGAGCCGGCCAGGCCGTCAAGAAGGCGGCCCAGAAGGCCAGCCGCATGCAGGACCCGCCCGCCCCCTCGTCGCAGCCCGCGCCCGACAGCGCCGTGGCCGACCCCAAGGCCGAGCGCCGCCGCCGGCTGCTGGCCAGCAACCTGACCGAGCTCGCGATCGAGTTCCGCACCGACAAGTGGGGCGTGCACCGCTACACCCCGCACTACGAGCGGCACCTCCAGCACCTGCGGGGCGACTCCTTCACGCTGCTCGAGCTCGGCATCGGCGGCTACAAGAAGCGCCGCAAGAGCGGCGCCTCGATGAAGATGTGGCGCTGGTTCTTCCCGCGCGCCACCATCGTCGGCCTCGACATCGAGGACAAGACGTGGCTGACCCGCGGCCACATCCACACCTACCTCGGCGACCAGACCGACCCGGAGATCCTGCACCGCATCATCGAGGAGCAGGGCGCCCCGCTCGTCGTCATCGACGACGGCAGCCACATCCCGGCCCACGTCCGGGAGTCCTTCCGGATCCTGTTCCCCCTGCTGCCCGACGGCGCGATCTACTGCATCGAGGACATCCAGACGTCCTACTGGCCCGCGTGGGGCGGCGAGCTCGACCCCCGCGCGCCCGGCACCTCGATGGACCTCGTCAAGGACCTCATCGACGGCCTCAACCACGAGGAGTTCCTCGTCGAGGGCTACGAGGCGACCTACACCGACCAGTGGGTCAGGGCCGTGCACTGCTACCACAACCTCGTGATCATCGAGAAGGGCGACAACCGCGAGGGCACCAACCGCGACGACGTCGCCCACGAGCTCTACGGCGCCTCCGAGCTGCCCGAAGCATGACCACCGCATGACGGTCCTCCTCGCGACCAGCGGTGACCTGCCGCAGGGCGAGCCCGGCGCGCCCGCGCTCGACGCGGCGCTCGCCGACCGCGGCATCGAGGCCCGGTGGGTCGTCTGGGACGACCCGGCCGTCGACTGGGCGGGCGCCGACCTCGTCGCGGTGCGCTCGACCTGGGACTACACCGTGCGGCCCGTCGAGTTCCTCGACTGGGCGCGCTCCCTCGACCAGTCCCGCCTGCTGAACGGCGCGGACGTCTTCGCCTGGAACCACGACAAGCGCTACCTCCTCGACCTCCACCGCCTGCCCACCGTGCCGACCGCGTGGCTCACCAGTGCCGCCCAGCTGGTGGCGGCCGTCGACGACCTCGGGACGGCGGTCGTCAAGCCGCGCCGTGGGTGCCGGCGGCGAAGGGCTCGCCGTGGTCGGCGCGGCGACTCGACGAGGCGGCGGCAGCGGCGTACGTCGAGACCGGGGCCGTCGTCGTGCAGCCGCTCGTGACCTCGATCCGCACCCACGGCGAGGTGTCGGTCTTCGTCGTCGACGGCGTCCCGTGCTGCCAGGTGGTCAAGGTCCCCGTCGGTGACGAGGTGCGCGTGCACGAGGAGTACGGCGGCTCCTCCACCGTGGTGCCGCTCGACCCGGCCTGCGTCGAGGTGGCGCTCGCCGCGGACGACGAGACGGCCCGAGCGGTTCGGCCGTCGCCTCGACTACCTCCGGGTCGACCTCCTGTGGTGGGAGGGCGAGTGGGTGGTCAGCGAGCTCGAGCTCATCGAGCCCGGCCTCTACCTCGACGTCGCTCGCCGCCAACGCCGAGCCGTTCGCCGACCTGGTCGCGGCGCGGCTGCGCCCGTCGCGACTGAGGCGCTGCCCGACGTTTGCACTCTCGGGGGTCGAGTGCTAAACATGACGCTGGCACTCTCGTCATGAGAGTGACAACGACCCAGGTGTTGCTGAGGTCCGCAGACGCCGGCGTGAATGGATCGCCGGGGGAGCGGATCGTCCGTCGCGGGCAGCCCGCCTGGCGTCGACACACAGACTCACGTCGATAGGAATCGCACGCGATATGGCCAAGCTGATTGCTTTCAACGAGGAGGCCCGCCGCGGCCTCGAGCGGGGTATGAACACCCTCGCCGACGCGGTCAAGGTCACCCTCGGCCCCAAGGGCCGCAACGTCGTCCTGGAGAAGAAGTGGGGAGCCCCCACGATCACCAACGACGGCGTCTCGATCGCCAAGGAGATCGAGCTGGAGGACCCCTACGAGAAGATCGGCGCCGAGCTGGTCAAGGAGGTCGCCAAGAAGACCGACGACGTCGCCGGTGACGGCACGACGACGGCCACCGTCCTGGCCCAGGCCATGGTGCGCGAGGGCCTGCGCAACGTCGCGGCCGGCGCCAACCCGATGGGCCTCAAGCGCGGCATCGAGGCCGCCGTCGCCGCCGTGTCCGAGCAGCTGCTCAGCATGGCCAAGGACGTCGAGACCAAGGAGCAGATCGCTTCCACCGCGTCGATCTCCGCCGCTGACACCACCGTCGGCGAGATCATCGCCGAGGCGATGGACAAGGTCGGCAAGGAAGGCGTCATCACCGTCGAGGAGTCCAACACCTTCGGGCTGGACCTCGAGCTGACCGAGGGCATGCGGTTCGACAAGGGCTACATCTCGGCCTACTTCGCCACCGACCTCGAGCGCATGGAGGCCGTGCTGGAGGACCCCTACGTCCTCATCGCCAACTCCAAGGTGTCGACGGTCAAGGACCTCCTGCCCCTGCTGGAGAAGGTCATGCAGTCCGGCAAGCCGCTGCTGATCATCGCCGAGGACGTCGACGGCGAGGCGCTGTCGACCCTGGTCGTCAACAAGATCAAGGGCACCTTCCGCTCCGTCGCCGTCAAGGCGCCGGGCTTCGGTGACCGCCGCAAGGCCATGCTGCAGGACATCGCGATCCTCACCGGCGGCCAGGTCATCTCCGAGGAGGTCGGCCTCAAGCTCGACACCGCCGGTCTGGAGCTGCTCGGCCAGGCCCGCAAGGTCGTCATCACCAAGGACGAGACCACCATCGTCGAGGGTGCCGGCGACCAGGGCCAGATCGAGGGCCGGGTCAACCAGATCCGCGCCGAGATCGAGAAGTCGGACTCCGACTACGACCGCGAGAAGCTCCAGGAGCGCCTCGCCAAGCTCGCCGGCGGCGTGGCCGTCATCAAGGTCGGCGCGGCCACCGAGGTCGAGCTCAAGGAGCGCAAGCACCGCATCGAGGACGCCGTCCGCAACGCCAAGGCTGCGGTCGAGGAGGGCATCGTCGCCGGAGGCGGCGTCGCGCTCGTCCAGGCCGGCACCGAGGCGTTCGCCAAGCTCGACCTCACGGGCGACGAGGCCACCGGTGCCAACATCGTCCGCGTGGCGATCGAGGCCCCGCTCAAGCAGATCGCGATCAACGCCGGTCTCGAGGGTGGCGTCGTGTCCGAGAAGGTGCGCAACCTCCCCGCGGGTCACGGCCTCAACGCCGCGACCGGTGACTACGTCGACATGATCGCCGAGGGCATCATCGACCCGGCGAAGGTCACCCGCTCGGCGCTGCAGAACGCCGCGTCGATCGCCGCGCTGTTCCTCACCACCGAGGCCGTCGTGGCCGACAAGCCCGAGAAGGCTCCGGCCATGGGCGGCGGCGACGGCGGCATGGGCG
>CAWEYS010000014.1:0-23550 GCA_963813355.1 Miltoncostaeaceae bacterium
GTCGCGCGCCTCCTGGGGTGACCGTCGCCAGCGGGTCAGGCGGCCGCGGCCGTCCTCTGCGAGTATCCGCCGCGTGCGCCGACGGGTGGTAATCACGGGCGCGGCGTCGTCAGCCCGCTCGGCGCCGGGGCCAGCATTCTGGACGCCCTCGCCCCGAGCCGGTCGGCGTCGACGTCCTCGAGGTGGAGGCCGTCGGCGCGAACCCCGCCTTCGTCGCCGAGGCGAGGACGCCCGCGAGCGCCTCGGCCAGCGCGACGCGCCGCGGATCGATCGCTCGGGACAGCTGGCCGCGTCGCGGCGGCCCTCGCGCTCGAGGACGCGGGCGACCAGACCACCCCGCCCGAGCGCGTCGGCGTCTCGATCGCGGGCGTGCACCGCGGCGCGGAGACCCTGCTGAAGCCCGCCGCGCCCTGCTCGAGCGCGGCGCGACCACATCGGGCCGCTCGCCATCCCCTCCTCGCTGCCCAACCACCCCTGCGCGGCGGCGGCGCGCGCGTCGGCCTGCGCGGGCCCTCAGCGCGCCGGCGACGCCCTGGCGGCCGGCTCCGACGCCATCGCCACCGGCCTGGCGACGATCCGCGAGGGCCCCGCGACGTGGTCGTGGCCGGCGGAGCGGACGCCCCGTTGTCGCCGCTGGTCGTCGCCGGCTACATCAAGGTGGGCGCGCTCGACCACGACCCCGGCGACGCCGCCCGGCCTCGCGCCCGTCGACCGCACCCGCGACGAGTTCGTCATCGGCGAGGGGGCCGGGATGCGTGCTGGAGGAGCGCGAGCGGGCGCTCGCGCGCGGCGCCCGCATCTATGCCGAGCTCGCCGGCTACGGCAGCTCGTGCGACGCGGGGCACCCCACCGACCCCGACCAGACGGGCGAGGGGCCCGCGCGCGCCATCGCCGAGGCCCTGGCCGACGCGGCCTGACGCCCGAGGACGTCGACTACGTCAACGCGCACGCCACCTCGACCCCGGCCGGCGACCTCGCCGAGGCCCGCGCGCTGGTGCGCGCCGGCCTCGCCGGGGCGACGGTCTCGTCGACCAAGTCGGCCCACGGACACGGCCTGGGCGCGGCCGGCGGCGTCGAGGCCGTCGCGACGCTGATGGCGTTCTCGCGCGGGCTCCTGCCGGCGACCCTCAACCTCGAGGACCCCGACCCCGAGGCGCCCTTCGACCACGTCCTCACCCCCCGGCCCGCTCAGGTGGACGCGGCGATCTCGAACTCCTTCGGCTTCGGCGGGCACAACTCGTGCCTGGCCTTCGTGCGGCACGAGACCGACGGCGACGGGGGCCGCCCGCCGGCCTGAGCCACGGCGGCGACGATGTGGGATGCTCCGCCGCGGTGAAGAGGATCCTGCTGCTGTGGGCGTTCAACGCCGTCGCCCTGATCGTGGCCGACTGGCTCATCGATGGGATCCACTTCGACGACGAGTGGGTCGTGATCCCGGCCGGCGCCGTCTTCGGCATCGTCAACTGGCTGGTCAAGCCGATCGTGACGCTGCTCTCGCTGCCGGTGATCATCCTGACGCTCGGCATCGCGCTCTTCTTCGTCAACCTGCTGATGCTCTACCTGACGTCGTGGATCGTCTCCGGATTCAGCATCGACGGCTTCTGGTCGGCCGTCGGGGCGACCATCCTGATCTGGCTGGTGAACTCGATCCTCCAGGGCATCTTCGGCGTGGACGACATGCGCCGCAGGCGGGCCGCCGAGGCCCGCTGAACGTTCAGGAGGAGTTCAGGGGCCCAGGACCACACTCGACCTCGGTGGTCCGCGATCCCCTCTCCGATCGCGGGCCCCGGTTCGTTCCGGGGCGATTGACCCCCGCTCGGCAGGGGCCCAAGATGACGCGGATGCTGCGCGCTCGGCTCTTCGGGGGGCTGGCCGTCGAGGTCAACGGGCGTGCGGTCGCGGACGTCCCCGGCATGAAGCCGCGGGCGCTCCTGGCCTACCTCCTCAGCCGCCCCGAGCCGGTGTCGCGCGCCCGCCTGGCCGGGGTCTTCTGGCCCGACGTCCTGGACACCAGCGCGCGCGCCTCCCTGCGCAGCGCCCTGTGGAGCGTGCGGGCGGCGCTCGAGGCCGTCGGCGGGGGCGACTACCTGGTCGCCGACCGCGCGAGCGCGGGCCTGGCGCCGGACCTGCCGCGGTGGATCGACGCCGAGGAGGCCGAGCGGCTGCTCGCGGCCGGCGACCGCGCCTCGCTGGAGCAGGCGGTCGAGCTCGCGGCGCGCCCGTTCCTCCCCGAGATCGCCGACGAGTGGGCGATCGAGGCGCAGGACGCATGGCGCGACCGCCTCGTCGCGGCGCTCGACCGGCTGGCCGAGCTCGCCGAGGCCGACGGGGACGCGCCGGCGGCCATCGAGTGGACGCGCCGGGCGCTCCGCCACGACCGGCTGCGCGAGGCCGGCCACCGCGCCCTCATCCGCCGCCTGGCCGCCGCCGGCGAGCGCGCCCAGGCCATGGCCGCCTACCGCCGCTGCCGGGACGTGCTGTCCGCCGAGCTCGGGATCCCCCCCTCGGCCGAGACCCGCGAGCTCGCCGACGGGCTGCGCACCGGCGGCCCGGCCCCGGCCACGGCGCCGGCCGCCGCGCCCCCGCCGCCCGCCCCGGCGCCGCCCGCGCCGGCCCGGCCCCCCCTGCGCGGGCGGGACGCCGAGCTGGCCGTCCTGCGCGCGGCGCTCGAGGCCGCCATGGGCGGCCGCGGCGGCGTCGCGGCCATCGCTGGGGTCGCCGGCATCGGCAAGAGCCGGCTCGCGGCCGAGGTCGTGGACCAGGCCGCCCAGGCGGGCGCGCGCACCGCGTCCGGCGCGGCGCTCGACCTCGAGAGCGGCCCCCCCTACGCGGCGTGGTCGGAGGCGCTGCGCGGCCTGGTCCGCGCGACCCCCGCGCCGCCCGCCGAGGCCCGCTGGCCGGCCGACCTCGCCCTGCTCTGCCCGGCGGTCGAGTCGGCGTGGGGGCGCGAGGCCGCCGCCGCGGCGACCCCCGACCTCGAGCGGCTGCGGATCTTCGACGCGGTCGTCGAGGCGATCGCCTGGTCGGCGCAGGGGGCGCCCACCGTCGTCCTGCTGGAGGACCTGCACCGCGCCGACCCGGCGAGCCTGGCGCTGCTGGGGCACGTGGGCCGCCGGCTGGGCGACCTGCGGGCGCTGGTCGTGGTCACCCGCCGCCCGGCGGCCGACGGCGAGGTCGAGCGGGCGCTCGAGGCGGTGCGCCGTGGGGAGGGCGCGCTGGCCGAGGTGGCCCTGGGGCCGCTCGGCCCCGAGGCGATCGCGGCCATCGTGGCCGACGCGGCCTCGGGTCTGGGCGGCGAGGGCGCGGCCCGGGTGGCCGGCGCCGCCCAGGGCAACCCCCTGATCGCCCGCGAGACGGCGCGCGCGGCGGCCGCCGGGCTCCCGCCCGAGGAGGGGCTGCGCGGCTCGGTGCGGAGCTCCCTGACGGGGCTCTCGGGCGTCGGGCGCGACCTGGTCGCCCTGGCCGCCGCGGCCGGGCGGCCGCTGAGCCCCGGCGAGGCGGTCGAGATCCTCGGGCCGGAGCCGGCGGCCCACGCGCGCGACGCCGCCGCCGAGGCGGGGCTGCTCGTGCCGCGCGGCGACGGGCGGCTGGCCTTCTCCCACGACCTCGTCGGGCGCGCGTGCGCGGCCGAGCTGGCGCCGGAGCGCCTGGGGTGGGCCCACCAGCGCCTCGCCGACGCGCTGGCCGGGCGCCCGGCGGGTCGCGCGGCCGAGGTCGCGCGCCACCTGCGGCTGGGGGGCCGTGGCCCGCGCGCCGTGCCCTACCTGGCGGCGGCGGCCGCGGAGGCCCGCCGGCTCGGGGCGCTCGACGAGGCGGCCGGCTTCCTGGCCGAGGGCATCGCGCTCGCGCCGCCGCCGGACGCCGAGGCCGAGCTGTGGCTGGGCCTCGCCGACGTCCACGCCTGGCGGGGCGACCGCGAGGCGCTCGACGCCGCCTTCGCGCGCGCCCGGGCGCTGCTCGAGGCGGGCGGGGACCCCGCGGCGCTCGCCGCCGCCTGGGCCGCGCGCGGCCGCTGGCTGCGCACCTCCATCTGCTACCCGCGCGAGTCGCTCGAGGCCTACCGCACCGCGCTCGGACTCCTCGACGGCGGCGTCGACGCCCCGGAGGTCGAGGTGCTGGCGCGGGCCGGGTCGGCCTGGGCCGAGTCGGTCGCCGGCGACCCCGAGCGCGCCGAGGCCGACATCGAGGCGCTCGAGGCGCGGCCCGACGCCGCTCACGATCCGGTGCTGGCCGCCGAGCTGGCCCTCGACCGCACCATGGCCATGATCCGGGCCGGGCGGCTGGCCGAGGCCGACGAGCAGGGCCTGCGGGCGACCGCGCTGGCCCGGGCGGCGGAGCGGCCCGAGCTGGCGTCGGTGGCGTACAGCAACATCGCGGCCGCGGCCGCCGCGCGCGGCGACTTCGCGCACTGCCTCGAGCTCGTCGAGCGCGCGGGGCCCGACGAGCGCGTCGGCCCCGGGCTCGCCGCCCACGTCCACGCCGCCCGGGCGCACTCCCTCTCGCGCCTCGGCCGCCACGCCGAGGCCGTCGCCGCCGCCCGCGCGCAGGAGGAGCTCGCCTCGCGCGCCGGGGCGGAGGACCTCGAGGCCACCGCCGCCTTCGACCTCGGGTGCGTCCTGCTCGCCGCGGGCGAGCCGCTGGCGGCCGCCGAGCGCCTCGGGGTCGCCCTCGCGTCCGGCGACGCCCACTTCTCGCGCCCGCTCGCCCGCCTGCTGCGGGCGCAGGCGCTCGCGGCCGCCGGCGACCCCGACGCGGCCGCGGAGGAGGTCGGGCGCTTCCCGTTCGAGCCCGTGGGACCCGGCGACCTGCCCGAGACGCTGCTGGGGCGCCTGCCGCGCACGCAGGCCCTCGTGGACATGGCCCGCGGCGAGCCCGAGCGCGCCCTGCGCCGCCTGGACGAGGCGGAGCGGGTCTGGCGCCTGCGGCTGGCGTCCGCCCCCGAGGGCGACGTGTTCGCCGCCGTGGTCGCCGACCTCGGCCGGCCGCCGGTGGCCGGGCTGGTCGAGCCCGCCGTGGAGCTCGGCCTGACCCTCGCCGACCGCGCCGAGGCGCTTGCGGCCCTGGGCCGGCTCGACGAGGCCCAGGCCGCCGCGCGCGAGGCCGCCGCCCTGGCTGACGAGACCGGATTCGACGGCTACCGCGAGAGGCTGGTGGGCGATGCCCGAGTTCTCTGAGCGCTCGCACTGCCGGGCGCCGGCCGAGGAGGTCTGGAAGCTCCTCCACGACCCGGCGCGCTTCCCCGACTGGTGGGCCGGCACCGAGCGCGTCGAGCCGGGCGGCGACGGCGCCGTGACCCGCTACCTCGACGGTTGGCCGGACTTCCCGATGCCCACCGCCGTGACCTCCCGCCGCGAGGCCGGGGCCATCGTGATCTCCTGCCTGCGCTCGGACATCGTCCACGAGTGGACGCTCTCCCCGGCCGAGGACGGCTGCGACGTCGCCGTGCGCGTGACCATCCCCGAGGAGGAGGCCGCCCGCCTCGACCCCGTCCGGGCCGAGGTGCTCGCCTCCATGGCGCGGTTGGTCCAGGTGGCTCAGGCCGCGGCGTGACCTCGCCGACTCGACCCGCCTGCCCTAGCGCCGGGGCACCGCCGAGACGGTGAAGGGCGGGAACGCGACGCGCCGACACCGACCCGCTGAGGCGGCCGGTCGATCCCGGCGGGTGTCTCAGCGTGAGGCGGACGGTGCTGGTGCGGCCCCGCGCCAGCCGCGGGACGGTCCAGGTGACGATCCGGCCCGAGCGCGTGCCGCCGGGGCGCGCCGCCAGGAGGCGGGTGCCGCAGCAGATCGCCAGGCTCAGGCGCACGCCCTGGGCCGTCACGCGCCCGCGGTTGCGCATCACGGCCGTCCAGCCGATCGTGCCGTCGGCCCGCCGCACGCCGGCCAGCCCGGCGGTGACCACCGGCCGCGGGTAGCTGTCGAAGTCGGCCGCCTGGAGGAAGCCGCCGTCGCCGCTCTCGGAGGGCAGCACGGCCAGGCCGTTCCCGCCCGACGACGCCGACAGCCCGATGTCGAAGAGGTCGCCGCCCACCCGCACCGGCGCCGTCGTCCACGACTCGTTGAAGCGCGCCGCGGCCAGCGTGGCGGTCGCCGAGCCCGGCCCCTCCTGGTCGAGGAAGGCCACGAAGGCGCGCCCGGTGCCGCCGATCGCCACGCGCGCCAGTGACGCCTCGATCCAGGTGAGGCCGTCGCCGGGCGTCAGCTGTGCCCCGGCGGGCCACCCCGCGCCGGACGGCTTCACCGCGGCCAGGATGGGCGTGGCCTGGGGCGTCCCGAGGCCCGCCCAGCTGAGCACGAGGTCGCCGGACGCGTTCGCCGCCACCCGCGGCGCCTCCCCCGGCGCCACGGCCTGCGGCGCGCCCCAGGCGGTGTCGAGGCCGGCCTCGGCCACCACGACGGACGGCGTCGCGGCGGTGCGGTCCTCCCAGGCCACGGCGGCACGGCCGTCGTAGCCCGCCCCCGCCGAGGGGATGCGGGCGCCGGCCGCGGCGAGCGGCGTCACCGCGGTCCAGGCGCCCTCGGTCGAGCGCACCGCCGCGTAGACCGGCCCGGTCGCGAAGAACCCCGGGCCGGACGGGACGGTCCAGGCGGCGACGGCGGTGCCGTCGGGGGAGAGGGCGAGGGACGGCTCGGTCGCGCCCGGGCCGAGGGCCAGCGGCGGCGTCTCGGCCCACGCCGCGCCGGAGGTGGGGCGGCGCGCGGAGCGCACCGTCCACGCGCCGGCGGCGCGCTCGGCCCACACGAGCGCCGCGGAGCGGTCGCCGCCGTCCATCGTGGCCAGCGCCCCCCGGAAGCCGAAGTCCTCGTCGACCGCGCCGCCCGGCGCCACCGGGATCACGCGCCAGTCGCCATGAGGCCGATCGCGCACCGCGGAGCGGATCGCGCCACCGGGGACGCGCCAGACGACCACCGAGCGCCCGGCCGGCTCGATCGCGGCCGCCGGAGGGCTGGGCGCGCTGGGGAACGTCCCCGACAGCACCGCCTGCACCCAGGGCGCGTTGGCGGGGTCGCGCACGCGGGCCTCGACGCGGCTGCGCCCCCGGATGGTGGTGGTGAACGCCGCCAGGGCCTCGCCGCCGGTTCCGGCCGCCGCCGAGGGATCCCCCGGCTCGGCGCCGCGGGGCGTGATCGTGAGCGGCGGGTGCCACGTCCGGCCCGCGGCCGCGGCCGTGCCCGCCGCCGCCACCGCGACCAGCACCCCCGCCAGCGCCACCCGCCCCCAGGTCATGGCGGGCACGATGTCATCCGCGGGTGGCGGCGGCATCCCCGCCGGGTGCGCACCGCCGGGGCCAGGGCGCTGGATCCATCCGGGGGCTCAGCCGCGGCCCCCGAATGTGTTGCGTTAGTCCTTCGGAACCGTAAGAAGGACGAGCTTCTGCTCGCTCATGCTGCGCACCGCGAAGCGCGGGCCCTCGCGGGTGTTGCCGCTGTCCTTCACGCCGCCGTAGGGCATCTGGTCGGCGCGGAAGGTCGGGGTCTCGTTGATGAGCACGCCGCCGAAGTGGAGCCGGGCGGCCCAGGCCATGGCCGCGTCGGTGCGGGCGGTGAAGATCCCGGCCTGGAGGCCGAAGGGCGAGGAGTTGGCGAGGTCGATCGCCTGGTCGACCGAGGCGTAGGAGGCCAGGCCCACGACGGGCCCGAAGACCTCCTCGCACGAGACCTTCATCTCGGGGTCGATGCCCTCGATCACCGTGGGGGCGATGAGGCCGTCGTCGCCCACGGCGCCGCCGGTGAGGATGCCGCCGCCCGACTGGCGCGCCTCGCCGATCCACTCCAGGATGCGGTCGCGGTTCTCGGCGTCGATGACCGGGCCGACGTCGGTGGCGTCGTCCATGGGGTCGCCGACCACGAGGGCCTCGACGGCGGCGACGAAGAGGTCGCGGAACCGGTCGTAGGCGGCCTCGTGCACGTAGACGCGCTGCACCGAGATGCACGACTGGCCGGCGTGGGTGAAGCCGGAGCCCGCGAGCTTGCGGGCGGCGGTCTCGAGGTCGGCGTCGGGCTCCACGATCACCGGGGTGGAGTTGCCGAGCTCGAGCGCCACGTGCTTGCGCGGCTGGCGCTGGCGGATCCCCCAGCCCACGGGCGGGCTGCCCGTGAAGGAGATCATGGGGACGTCGGCGTGGTCGACCAGGGCGTTGCCCACCGAGCCGCCGCCGCCGATCACGACCGAGAGGAACCCGTCCGGCAGGCCCGCCTCGGCGAGGGTGCGCGCCAGCAGCAGGGCCGACAGGGGCGTCGACGAGGCCGGCTTCAGCACCACCGGGCAGCCGGCCGCGATCGCCGGCGCCAGCTTGTGGGCCACGAGGTTGAGGGGGAAGTTGAAGGGCGAGATCGCGCCCACGACCCCGACCGGCTCGCGCAGGATGATTCCGAGCTTGCCGGCGCCGGCGGAGCTCGACTCCATCGGGACCACCTCGCCCGCCAGGCTGCGCGCCTCGACGGCCGAGAAGGTGAGCGTGTCGACGCAGCGCGCCGCCTCGCCGCGCGCCTGCTTCATCGGCTTGCCCGCCTCCAGGCAGATGGTGCGCGCGAACGTCTCGGCGCGGTCGGCCACCAGGCGGGCCGCGCGCTCGAGCACCTGCGCGCGCTCGGCCGGCGGCGGCGGGGGGAGGTGGGCGAGGGCGCCGGCGACCGCCGCGTCCACGTCCTCCGGGCCCCCGACCGCCACGCGCGCGATCTCCTCGCCGCTGTAGGGGTTGAGCACCGGGAGGTCCTCGTTGAGCTGCTCGAAGCGCCCGCCCTGCATCAGCCCCGTGGGCTGGGCCGGGTCGAGGGCCGGGCTCAGGACCGCCATCACTGCCTCCTCCGCTGGCGCGGCGCGCGGCCGCGGGACTCGCTCCGAGGATACCCCTCGGGGGCTAGTGTGGACCGGTGGCGCTCCCCGTCCTCGTGGCGGGTAGGCTCCGGCACCGCCGCGTCGATCCCGGAGGGGCTCCTGCAGGCCGCAGAGCTGATGGTGAGCTGCCTCGAGTCCGAGGGCGTCGAGCGCATCTTCGCCATCCCCGGCGAGGAGACGCTCGAGATCGTCGAGGCCCTGCGGCGGTCGCCGATCGAGATCGTGATCGTGCGCCACGAGCAGGGCGCGGCCTTCATGGCCGACGTCCACGGCCGCCTGACCGGCCGGGCCGGGGTCTGCCTCGGCACGCTGGGCCCGGGCGCGACCAACCTCATCACGGGCGTCGGCGACGCCTTCCTGGACTACGCGCCGATGGTGGCGATCACGGGCCAGGTGCGCCTGGACCTGGTGCACAAGGAGAGCCACCAGTACGTCAACGTGGTCGACATGCTGCGCCCGGTCACGAAGTGGAACGCGCGCATCGAGCGGCCCGAGACGGTGCCCGAGGTGGTGCGCAAGGCGTTCAAGCTGGCCGAGGCCGAGCGGCCCGGGCCGACCCACCTGGAGCTGTCGGAGACCATCGCCGCCGCCGAGCTGCCCTCGTCGGCGCGGCCGCTGGCGAAGAGCCTCCACGGGCCCACCCGCCCCGACCAGGCCGCCGTGCGCGAGGCGGCCGCGATCGTCAGGGCGGCGCGGCGGCCCGTGATCCTCACGGGCAACGGCACGATCAGGGCCGGGGCGGCCGCGGAGCTGCGGGCGCTCTGCGGGCACGCGGGGATCCCGGCCTGCCCGACCTTCATGGGCAAGGGCGCGCTCGACGACCGCTCGCTGCTGTCGCTGCCCGCCGTGGGCGTGCAGGCCCGCGACAGCATGACCGCGGGGCTCGACGAGGCCGACGTGGTCGTCTGCGTGGGCTACGACCTGGTGGAGTTCGCCCCGCAGGCGTGGAACGGCGAGCAGCGCAAGCGGATCGTCCACGTGGACGCCCGCGCGGCCGAGGTCAACGCCGACTACATCCCCGAGGTCGAGCTCGTCGGCGACGTCGGCGAGACGCTACGGCTGCTGCGCCAGGAGCTCCCGCCCGGGCAGGTGCCGCCCTACGCCACCCGCCTGCGCGTCGCCGTCACCACCGAGCTGCGCGCGACGGTCGAGCGGCCCGGCTTCGTGAGCCCGCAGGCCGCGATCCTCGCGATCCGCGCGGCGATGGCGCCCGGGGACATCCTCATCTCGGACGTCGGCGCCCACAAGCTGTGGCTCGGCCGGCTGTTCCCCGCCTACGAGCCGAACACGGTGGTCATCAGCAACGGCTTCGCGACCATGGGCATCGGCCTGCCGGGCGCCATCGCCGCGGCCCTCGCCCAGCCCGAGCGGCGGGCGGTCACGGTCTCGGGGGACGGCGGCTTCCTGATGAACGTCCAGGAGATGGAGACGGCGCGGCGCCTCGGCCTCCCGGTGGTGGTGGTGGTGTGGGTGGACGGCGCGTACGGGGTGATCGGCTGGAAGCAGGAGCGCCGCTTCGGGCGCACCCACGCCATCGAGTTCGGCAACCCGGGCTGGGCCGAGCTCGCGTCCTCCTTCGGCTGGAGCCACCGCCACGCGACCGGCGGCGAGGCTCTGCGCGCGGCCCTCGAGGCGGCGCTCGCCGAGGGCGGCCCGGCGCTCGTCACGGTGCCCATCGACTACCGCCAGAACGTCCGGCTCGCCAGCCTCGGCGAGCCGGCGCTGGGGGCGTAGTCACAGGGCCGCCGTCCCGGTGAGCGAGTCGTCGGCGGCGGCCCGCCAGAGCGAGCTCGCGCGCAGGGCGGCCAGCAGCGAGAGGGCGACGCGGTAGCCGGCCTCCGACTCGTTGCCGCTCACCAGGATCGCCCCGGCGGGCCGCCGGGCCAGCTCGGCCACGAGGGGGCTGGCCCCCTCGGAGACGACCAGGGCCGGGCGGGCGTCGGCGACGAGTCCGGGCGTCATGCCGGCGATCGCCGACTGGTCGCCGCGGACGTCCAGCATGAGTGCGTCGGCGCCCGGGGCGTCCGATCCCGCCGCCGGCTCGGCGGCGCTCACGGTGCACCCGAGGCCGGCGACGGCGCGCTCGAGCGCGGCGCGCCCCGACCCCTCGGGCCCGAGAACGTGGATGTGCATCGACTGCATCGAAAAACCCCATCTTTCGCGAAGGAGGGTGCGCCGTCGGCCTCGTGGGCGTGCCGGCGCGCGGACGCGACGCCCGGCCCGAGGCGCACCTCGGGCGGGGCAGGGGTTATTCAGCCGGGTCTTGCGAGGAGGGTCCGGTGGCCGGCGTGGGGCCCGAGCCGGGCGGCGGCGAGCACGCGCTCGCGCAGCCCCGGCCGCGGGGCGACCAGCAGGGCCAGGATGACGCCCAGCTGCACCAGCAGGAGCAGCGGGGTGCCCGGGAGGGCGCCGCCGCCCGGGATGACGTAGGCGGCGAGGGCGGACAGCAGGCTCGACGCGCCGGGGAGCGGCCCGGCCGCCTCCGCGAGCGCCTGGAAGGGATCGGGCCCCGGTCGCTCGGCGGCGCCGGCCGCGCTCGGCAGCGCGCTGCCGCCGGCGCCGGCGGGCACGGCCGCGGCCGGGGTGAGGGAGGCCGGGGTGAACCGGGCGTCGGCCCCGGGCGGGAGCGGGACGTCGCGCTCGGCGGCGCCGGCCGGCGCGCCCGCCGCGGGCGGGGCGCCGGGGTCGCCGAGCGCGCCGGCGTCCAGGGCGGCCGGCGGCGAGCCGGGGCCCCCCGTGACCACGACGGGCGCCGCCCGGGCCGGCGCGGCCGCGGCCGCGTCGACCACCACCGGCCCCAGCGTGACCTCGGCGGCGCGGGAACGCGGCGGGTCGGGGGCCGGCATCACGGGGGTGGCGGAGGTGGCGGGCGTCGCGGGCGTCGCGGTCGGCGTCGCCTCCGCGGGGGCCGGGGCGGCGGTCGGAGACTCGGGCGCCGGGGTCGGCTCGGCCGGGGAGGAGGACGCGGGCGGCTCCGTCGGCGCGGTCCCCGTCTCGTCGGCCGGGGCCGGGGCCTCGGTCGCGACGTTCGGGGCCGCGGCCAGCTCGTGGCTCGCGGCGGGCGGCTCGGCCGGCGTCTCGGCCGTCTGGGCGGAGGCGAGGGCGGGGGCGGCGAGCGCGATGAGGGCTGCGACCACGGCCGCCTGCAGCAGCCGGGCGGCTGCGCGGGACCTGCGCGTCGGCGTTGCACCGCGAGAGCTCACGTGACCTCACCCGGGACGACCCGCACTCCGGACCGGCCGAACCTACAACCCCCCCGGCCGCGGGGCACCCCCCCGTGTGGCCAGGCTTACGATTCTTACGGATCGATCATGTCCGGCGGGGTGGGGCCGGCGCGGATCTTGCGGGGGTGGGGCTAACCCCAGGGCGGAGACGCCGGGAGCCGTCAGCGCGGGACGCCCGGTGGCCTCATTCCGGCGCCGGGGCCGCGGGACGAGGGTGAGGCGCATCCAGTCCCCGAGCGAGAAGGGAGCGCCCGTGCCCCCGCCCCGATCGTCGATCCTCGAGCGCCACGGCCGCCTCATGGCCCGCGGCAGGTGGATCGTGATCCCCCTGTTCCTCGTCCTGCTCGTCGGCGCGGTCATGCTGGCCGGCCGCATCGGCGACGTGACGACCGACGAGCAGAGCCTGCCGGGCAGCGAGGCCGTCCGCGGCATCGAGCTCGTCGAGACCCACTTCTCGGACGGTCGTGAAGCGACCGACATCCAGCCGGTCTTCCGCAACCCCGACCTGACGGTCAACGACCCCGCCTACCGGCAGGCCGTGACCGGCTCGCTCGAGCGCGCCGCCCAGGTCGTCCCCGGCACCCGGGTCGTCTCGTACTTCTCCACCGGCAGCCGCGACCTCGTGGGCCAGGACGGCCACATGACGTTCGCGACCCTGTCGGTGCCCCTGCCGGAGCAGCAGGCGATGGACCGCCTCGGCGACATCCGCGCCGCCCTGGGCACGCCCGAGGGCTTCTCGCCGACGCTGGTCGGCGGCGACGCGGCCGTCTGGCACGACCTCGAGCCGGTCCTCAACGACGACCTGGCGATGGCCGAGACCATCGTGCTCCCGATCGCGCTGCTGATCCTGCTGATCTTCTTCGGCAGCCTCGTCAGCGCGCTGCTGCCCATCCTGATGGCGGGGGTCGCGATCGTCTTCGCCTTCGCCGGCACGTACCTCTTCGGTCAGACGATGGAGATCGCCGACCTGGTGACGAACGTGATCACGCTCGTCGGCATCGCGATCGGCATCGACTACGCGCTGCTGGTGGTCTCCCGATTCCGCGAGGAGATGCGCGCCGGCGCGGACCGGGTGGAGGCCACCGCCCGCACCATGGCCACGGCCGGCCGCGCGGTGCTTCTGTCCGGCGTGACCGTGGCCATCGGCCTGGCGGTGCTCGTCGCCCTCCCGATCCCGTTCATGCGCTCGATGGGCATCGGCGGGATGCTCGTGCCGGTCGCGGCGGTCCTCACCGCGCTGACCGTCCTGCCCGCGGTGCTCTGCGCCCTCGGCCGGCGCGTCGACGCCCTGCGCGTCTACCCGCGCCGCTGGCGCCTGCGCGAGGCGGCCCTCTGGGGCCCGATCGCGCGCGCGGTCACCGGCTGGGCCATCCCGGTCGCGGCCGTGGCGCTCGTCGCGCTGGTCGCCCTGGCGGGCCAGTCGGCCAACCTGAGCATCGACCAGGACGAGCTGGCCGACGCTCCCAACGTGGAGTCGGTCCAGGCCGGCCGCCTCGTGCGCGCCGAGCTGGGCGGCACCCTCAACCCCGACGTCTACGTGATCGACACCGGCCGCGCCGGCGGCGCCTACGACCCGGCGACGATCGACCGGCTCGGCGACATCGCCGACGACTTCCGCAGCGAGTACGGCGTCGTCAGCGGCGTCACGTGGCCGTCGACCCGCGACCCCGAGCGCTTCCAGGCCGCGGCCGAGGGCGGGCTCGTGGACGCCACGGGCCGCTACGCCCTCATGCAGGTCGCCCCGCGCGGCGACCCGCTGTCGGACTCGGCGCGGCAGCTCAACGACCTGATGCAGGACCGCAAGGCCGACGTCGCGGCCGCCGTCCCCGAGGGGAGGGTGCTGCTGACGGGCGAGCCCGCCATCCAGAACGAGTTCAACGACGCGCTCTACGGCCCGTTCCCGTGGCTGGTCGTGGGCGTGCTGCTGCTGACCTTCGTCGCGCTCATGCGCGCGTTCCGCTCCTGGCTGGTGCCGCTCGTGGCGGTGCTGATGTCCGGGCTGTCGCTGCTGGCCACCTACGGGCTGCTGTACCTGGTGTTCCAGCGGGGCGTCGGCGCGGACCTGCTGGGCCTCGACGGCGAGGTGCGCGGCATCGCCATGTGGGTGCCGGTGATGCTCTTCGCGTTCCTGTTCGGCATCTCGATGGACTACCAGGTGTTCCTCGTCGAGCGCATGCGCGAGCTGCGCGACGGCGGCGAGCCCAACCGGCGCGCGGTGCGCCTGGGCCTCGCGAGCACCGGGCGGGTCGTCGCGACGGCCGCGCTGATCATGGTGGTCGCCTTCGGCGGCTTCGCCACCGGCACGGACGTCTCGCTGAAGGAGTTCGGGTTCGGCCTCGCCGCGGCCGTGGCGATCGACGCGCTGCTCGTGCGCTGCCTGATCGTCCCCGCCATCATGCGGGTGGCCGGCGAGCGCAACTGGACGATGCCGCCGCGGCTCGCGCGGATCGCCCGGGTGCGCCCGCGCACCACTCCGCCGGCTCGTACGATCGAGGATCCGCGATGAGCACCTTCCACCGCTACGTGGCCGCGCCCCTCCTGGAGGGGCGCGCGCTGCGCTCGCTCGCCTTCCTCGTCATCGGCATCCCCCTGGGGATCGCCTGGTTCGTCCTGCTCGTCACCGGGTGGTCGCTCGGCCTCGGGCTGCTGATCACGCTGCTCGGCATCCCGGTGCTCCTGGCGCTCGGCGTCGCCGTGCGCGGCGCCGCGGCCCTCGAGCGGCGCCTCGCCGACGGGCTGCTCGACACCCGCCTGGCGGGGTCGGCGCGGCCGGTCTGGACCGGCGGCCCGCTCCGGAGCCTCTGGTGCTGGCTGACGGACCCGGCGTGGTGGCGCGAGCAGGCCTACCTCCTGCTGCGGTTCGTCGTCGGGCTGCCGCTCGGCATCCTCGCCCTCGCCGTGATCGCCCAGGGCCTGCAGGCGCTCACGCTCCCCTTCTACTACTACGCGACCGACGACCAGCTCTACGGCGCCTGGGACGTCGACACCTTCGGCGAGGCGATCCTGCTCGTGCCGGCCGGCGCCCTCCTGCTGATCCTCTCGGTCCCGCTCGTCACGGCGCTGGGCGCGCTGAGCGGCGCTCTTGCGCGCGGGGTGCTGGGGACCGGGGAGCCGCGCTCCGAGCGCCCGCCGCTGCGCCCGGCCGGCGGCCCGGCCCTGCGCCCGAGCCGGCCGGCCAGGCGGGCGCTCAAGATCCACGCGGCGGTCTCCGCCTCGATCGTCCTGGTGCTGATCGTCATCTGGGCGGCGACGACCCCGGGCGGGTACTTCTGGCCGGTCTGGCCGTTCCTGGTCCTCGGGCTCGCGCTGGGGATCCACGCGGCCTGGGTGCTCGCCCCCGCGCTGCTGCCCGACGCCGGCCCGCGCGGGGTCGCCCTCGCCCGCCACGGCGGCGTCCTGGCGATGGTCACGCTGTTCCTGACGCTCATCTGGGCCGTCACCACGCCCGGCGACTACTTCTGGCCGATCTGGACGTTCACCGCCCTGGCGAGCGCGTTCGGGATCCACGCGGGGATCCAGGCGAGCGTCGGCCGCCGGCGCGAGGCCGAGGCGACCGAGCGGATCGAGGTCCTCCAGGAGACCCGCGCGGGGGCGGTCGACGCCCAGGCGGCCGAGCTGCGGCGCATCGAGCGCGACCTGCACGACGGCGCCCAGGCGCGCCTGGTCGCGCTGGCGATGGACCTCGGCCTGGCCAAGGAGAAGGTCGAGGACGCGGAGGTGCGGGAGCAGGTGACCCGCGCCCACGAGGAGGCCAAGCGCGCGATCGTCGAGCTGCGCGACCTGGCGCGGGGCATCCACCCGGCGGTCCTGACCGACCGGGGCCTCGAGGCCGCGCTCGGGTCGCTCGCCGGCGCGAGCCGGCTGCCGGTCGAGCTCCACGTCGACGCGGAGGGGCGCCTCGACCCCGCGCTCGAGGCCGCCGCGTACTTCACGGTCGCCGAGGCGCTCGCCAACGCCGCCAAGCACAGCGGCGCCACCTCGGTGCGGGTCGACGTCTCCCGCCGCGACGACCTGCTGTCGGTGCGGGTGGCCGACGACGGGGTCGGCGGCGCCGACCCCGACGGCGAGGGCATCACCGGCCTGCGCCGGCGCGTGGAGGCCCACGACGGCCGCCTCAGCGTCAACAGCACTCCGGGGCGCGGCACGATCCTCACGGCGGAGCTGCCATGCGGGTCGTGATCGCCGAGGACCTCGCGCTGCTGCGCGACGGCATCGTCCGCCTGCTCCGCGACAGCGGGATGGAGGTGGTGGCCGCCGTCGAGGACGGCGACGCGCTCGTCGAGGCCGTCGCGCGCGAGCGCCCGGACGTGGCGGTGGTCAACGTCCGCCTGCCCCCGAGCTTCCGCGACGAGGGCCTGCGGGCGGCGCTCGAGGCCCGCCGCCGCGTGCCGGGGACCGCCGTCCTCGTGGTCTCGCAGTACGTGGAGCAGACCTACGCCGTCGAGCTGCTCGCCGACGGGGCGGGCGGCGTCGGCTACCTGCTCAAGGAGCGGATCGCCGACCCGGCCGACTTCGTCGAGGCCGTCCGGCGGGTGGCCGACGGCGGGACCGCCATGGACCCCGAGGTGGTGGCCCAGCTGGTGGCGCGCCGCGGCAGGGCCTCGACGCTGGGCGACCTCACGCCGCGCGAGCGCGAGGTCCTCGAGCTCATGGCCGAGGGCCGCTCCAACGCCGCCATCGCCGAGGCGCTGGTGGTCACGGAGGGGGCCGTCGAGAAGCACGTCTCGAACATCTTCGGCAAGCTGGGCCTGACGTCGTCGGAGGGGGCGCACCGGCGCGTGCTCGCGGTGCTCGCCTTCCTCCGCAGCGGCTGACGGCCGGCCACATCGCCAACCGGAGGAGAGCGCCATGCCATCGATCCCGACGACCCTCCCGCGACTGAGGGCCACCCTGCCCGACGACGTGCAGCTGCAGACCGTCTCCGTCGGGGCCGGTTCCACCGGCGCGCTGGCGGTGGGCGCGCTGGCGGTGGGGGCCCTCGCCGTCGGGGCATTCGCGGTCGGCGCGATGGCCATCGGCCGCCTGGCGATCAAGCGGCTCGCGATCCGGCGCGCGTCGATCGGCGCCCTGTCGGTGGGCGAGCTGGAGGTCGGCACCCTCCGGGTGCGCGAGCTCCTCGTCGAGCAGGACGACGCGGCTGGGCCGGGATCGGCCTGACGCACCCAGCGCCGCCGTCGCCGTGGCGAGGTGCCGCTCGAAGGACCGGCCATCTCGCCGGCGTGCGGCGAGATGGCCGGGGACCCTCCGCGCGGGCTACGCGTTGACGCGGGTCGGGATCAGGGCGCTCAGCCCGGCGCCGAGGTGGATCTCGTCCTCGCCGCCGAGGGCGTTGACGGTCAGGCTGTCGTTCGCCGCCTCGGGGTTCGCCACGGCGACCTTCGCCGCGAGGCCCTCCACGACGGCCCTGCCGTTGCGCGGACGGATGTCGATCTCGTCGTCGCCCGGCGTCGCGTTGACGATCACCGAGTCGGCCACGCCGTCGCCGGCGGTTCCGCCGATCGCCGCGGCGAGGTCGACGTAGACCTTCTTCACGTCGGTGCCGGAGAGGTCGTTGACCGTGGCGGTGTCCACCCCGCCGAGCGCGTCGAGGTCGACCTTCTCCACGCCGTTGGTGTCCATGGTGATGTTGCCGGCGTCGCGGAAGAACCGCAGCCGCGGCCCGTTCGCCGAGGCGTCGAACTTCTCGTCGCCGGCGGACCCGTTGAAGTCCATGGTGTCGTAGCCGGCCTGGCCCTCGATGACGTCGCTGCCGTCCCCGGGGTCCCAGGTGAAGACGTCGTGCCCGGAGCCCATGAGGGCGGTGTCGTTGCCGCGGTTGCCGTCGATGTCGTCCTCTCCGGGGCCGCCGAAGTAGAGCTCGGCCCCGCCGCCGCCGAGGAGCGTGTCGTCGCCGGCGCCGCCGGAGATCGTGGTGATCTCGGTGTCGGTGAAGGTGCCGTTGGCGTCGTCGATCCGGACGGTGTCGTCGCCGCCGCGGGCGCTCACGACGATGCGGTCGAAGGTCGCCCGGTCGAAGCTGGCGTCGGCCGTGCCGTCGTCGCCGGCGTCGACCTGGAGCGTCGTCGGGGTGCCCGCCTGCAGCCGCAGCGCGACCGTGTCGGACGCGTTGTCGCCGTTGACGAGGAGCGTCCCGTTGGCGACCTGGGCCGTCGTGGCGGCCTCGGCCCGGTCGGCGGCGAGGCCCGCTCCGGCGGCGAGCAGGGCGCCGGCGGCGAGCAGGCCGGCGATCGAGCGGCGGCGGACGCGGGGGCGGATTGTGAGGGTGCTGGTCACGGCAGGTTCCTCCTGGTGGGTGTGGACCTGCCGCAGATGACGCCGCGACCGGCGCGGCTATTCCCCGCCCTACGTCGGCGCGAGCTCCGCGACCCGCCGCCCGAACGCCTGGCCCTCGGGCCAGTAGTCCGGCAGGAAGGTCACCGAGACCCCGGCCCGGGAGCCCGAGGACTGGGCCATCCAGCCGTTGCCGAGCACGATCCCCATGTGGGAGATCGTTCCGCGCTTCGCCCGCCTGCCGCGGTCGGCGAAGAAGACGAGGTCGCCGGGCCCGAGCTCGTCCACGCGCAACCGCTGGCGCGGCCTCTCCCAGGCCATCGCGTCGGCGGTGCGCCTGCTCAGGGCGCCCCCACGACCCGCCGCCTCGAAGGCCCACCAGGCCAGCCCCGAGCAGTCGAAGCCCCCGTGGGCCTGGAGCCCGACCGGCGAGCGGGGCGTCGGCCAGTCGCCGCCCCAGACGTAGGGCTGGCCGACCTGGCTCAGCACGGCCTCGCACGACGGCGAGCCGCCGGGCGTCCATCGCCGGCAGCCGGATGTCCCGGAAGCGGGCGACGCGCAGCCGGTCCTCGGGGGTGAGGGCGCGCGCCCGGTCGACCATGCTCGCCAGGTCGGCCAGGCGCACCGGCTCGCGCATCGCGCGCTCGAGGTCGTCGCGGCGCCGGTTGTGCACCAGCCCGAGCTCGCGCACCAGGACCTCCGACCCGAAGTTGGGCGGCAGCGCGAGGCGCCGGCCGTCGTCGGTCGCGAGGGCCTGCAGGGCGAGCCGCTCGGGCTCGAGCCCGAGCGCGGCGACGATGCGCCGGTTGACCACCCACGCGGAGGCCGGCGCGGCCGGGGCGGGATCCGCGGCGGGCAGGCCGGTCAGGATCGCGACGGCGCGGTCGAGGTCGGCCCGGACCGCGTCGCGGCCGAGGTCGGCGCCGGCGAGCTCCGGCCACAGCCCGGCGGCGGCGAGCCGGTCGGCGGCCGGCCGGGCCCAGCGCTCGGGGTCGGGAGGAGGCGCTCCGGGGGGTCCGGGCGAGAGCGCGGCGGCGGCCAGGACGGCACCGCCCATCGCGGCCAGGACGGCGACGACGGGTGCCAGGAGGCGCAGGGCGGCCCGTCTGTGGGACCATCCCGTCGTCACGGATCCTGCGCCGACCCGGGGGGACGAGATGTCGGACGACCGCCGCGCGGAGCTTCGCGAGCGCCTCACGCCCGAGCAGTATGCAGTAACCCAGGAGGGTGCCACAGAGCGGCCGTTCACCGGCCAGTACGCCGACCATCACGACGACGGCACGTACCGCTGCGTCGTCTGCGGCGAGCCGCTCTTCGACTCGGACACCAAGTTCGAGTCGGGCACGGGCTGGCCGAGCTTCTACGAGCCCGCCGCCGGCGAGGCGGTCGAGGACCGCGCCGACACGAGCCACGGCATGGTCCGCACCGAGGTCGTCTGCCGCAACTGCGGCGCCCACCTGGGGCACGTCTTCACCGACGGCCCCCAGCCCACGGGGCTGCGCTACTGCATCAACTCGTGCCTCGCTCGACTTCGAGGGGCGCGAGGAGGGCTAGCCTCCTCGGGCCGCCGGGCCGTGCTCACCGGCCTCGTCACCGCGCTGCTCGTCGCCGTCGCGCCCTCCACGGCGGCCGGGCTGACGCCCGCCCAGCTCGCGGGGCAGCGGGTCGTCTACGGCTTCCCCGGCACGACCCCCCCGGCCCAGCTCGAGGACCGCATCCGGCGCGGCGAGGCGGGAGCGGTGCTGCTGCTCGGGGGGAACATCGCCGGCCTCGAGGGCGCCCGCGCCCTGATCGATCGGCTGCAGTCGATCCGGCGCCCGGCCGGGCTCCGCGCGCCGCTGCTGGTGATGGTCGACCAGGAGGGGGGCCTCGTGCGGCGGCTGCCGGGTCCGCCGGCCCGCAGGCCCGTGGAGATCGGCGCCGCCGGGCCGGCGTCGGCCCGCGCCGCGGGGCTGGCGGCCGGCCGGCTGCTGCGGGGGGTGGGGGCCAACGTCGACCTCGCCCCCGTGGCCGACGTGGCGCGGCCCGGCTCCGCGCTGGCGCGCGACGGCCGGCTCTTCGGCACGAGCGCGCCCGCGGTCGCCGGGGCGGCCGTCGCGTTCTCCCGGGGCCTGGCCGCGGCCGGCGTGGCCGCGACGGCCAAGCACTTCCCGGGGCTCGGCGCCGCGCAGGAGACCACCGACGCGGCGCCCGTGCGGATCGCCCTGCCGGCCCGCGAGCTGCGCTCGGTCAACATGGCCCCGTTCGCCGCGCTGATCCGGCGCGACGTCCCACTGGTCATGCTGGGCACGGCGGTCTACCCGGCGCTCGACCCGGGAACGCCGGCGGCCCTGTCGCGCGCCATCGCGACCGGCGAGCTGCGCGGCCGGCTCGGCTTCCGCGGGGTCAGCGTCACCGACGCGCTCGACACCCCGGCCCTGGCGCCCGTGGGCGGGCCCGGCGCGGTCGCCGTGCGCGCCGCCGGCGCGGGCAGCGACCTGGTCATGTACACCGGCCTCGCCAACGGCGCCGCGGCGGCCGGCGCCCTGCGGGGCGAGATCGCCTCCGACCCCGCCGCGCGCGCGGCCGCCGAGGAGTCGGTGGCGCGGGTCCTCGCGCTGCGGGAGCGCCTGCGATAGTCCGCTCGTGACGACGGCCGCCCTCCACGACGTCACCTTCGACGAGGCGCTCGCCCAGACGCGGGCCCTCGCCCTTCACCTGCCGGCCGAGCCCGTCGCCCTCGAGGAGCTGGTGGGCAGGGTCCTCGCCGAGGACGTGCTCGCCCGCGGCGACCATCCCGCCTTCACCAACTCCGCGATGGACGGCTACGCCCTGCGCGCGGTCGACGCGGCCGGCGGCGAGGTCCTGCTCCTGGTGGGGGAGAGCCGGGCCGGTGCGCCCTTCGCCCCCGCGCTCGCCGCCGGCGAGGCGGTCCGCATCTCGACCGGCGCCGAGCTGCCCGAGGGGGCCGACGCGATCCTCCGCCTGGAGGACGCCGCGGAGGAGGCCGGGGGGGTGCGGGCGCTCGCCGCCCCCGCCGCCGGCGCCTTCGTGCGCCACCGCGGCGAGGACGTGCGCCTGGGCCAGGTCCTCCTGTTCGCGGGCCAGGTGGTCGGGCCGCACGAGGTGGCCGTCGTCGCCGGGGCCGGCCACGCCCGCGTGCCCTGCACCCGCCGCCCGCGGGTGGCCGTGCTCGGAAGCGGCGACGAGGTCGTGCCGGCCGGCGAGGAGCTGGGGCCGGGCCAGGTCTACGACGCCAACCGGCCGGGCGTGGCCGCCCAGGCCGAGGCCGCCGGGGCCCGGGTGGTGGCCCGCGCCGTCGTGCCCGACGACCTGCAGGCGACCATCGCCACGGTCGGAGGCATCCTCGACGGGCACGACGCGCCCGCCCCCGACCTGCTCGTCACCACCGGCGGCGTCTCGGTCGGGCGCCACGACCACCTGCGGCCCGCCCTGGAGGCGTGCGGCGTCCGCGAGGTCCTCTACGGCGTCGAGATCCGCCCCGGCCACCCGCTGTGGCTGGGCCGGCGCGGCGAGCAGCTCGTCCTCGGCCTGCCCGGCAACCCCGTGTCGGCGGCGGTCTGCTTCCACGCCTTCGGGCGCCCCCTGCTGGGCCGGGGCGACTCCTGGGAGCGCCGGATGCCGATGGCCGAGCGCTACGCCAAGGGCACGCCGCGCACCGAGCTGGTGCGCTGCGTCGAGGTCGACGGCGCCCTGCGCCCGCTCCCGCGCCAGGGCTCCCACGCGATCACCTCGCTCGCGGGGGCCACCCACCTGGCCGTGATCGACGCCGCCCGGCGCGAGGTCGTCGCCGGCGAGCAGGTGCGGACGGCGCGGCTGGTCTGAGAACGGCCGTCCGGCGCCCCGCTCTCGGTCAGGTGCGCACCAGGACCTTGACGGCGCGCCGCTCGTTCATCGCCGCGTAGCCCGCCGGCACCTCGTCGAGGGGGATGGCGAGGTCCATCACGGGCGAGGGGTCGAGCCGTCCGGCGAGCACGTCGTCCATCAGCTCCGGGATGTAGCCGCGGACCGGCGCCCTGCCGCCGGTCAGGCGCACGTTGCGGATGTGGACGTCGCGGAGGTCGAGCGGCGCGACGGGCGAGCCCAGGTGGCCGACCGTGCCGCCCGCGCTCGCGCAGCCGATGGCCGTGTCGTAGGCCTGCGCCGTGCCGACGCACTCGACCACGTTCCGGCAGCCTCCGCCGGTGAGCTCGCGCACCCGCTCCACCGCGGCCTCCCCGCGCTCCTCGACGACGTCCGTCGCGCCGAAGCCCTCGGCGATCGCCAGCCGGTCCGCGTGGCGGCCCAGGACGATCACGCGCTCCGCTCCGAGGCGGCGGGCCGCGAGGATCGCGCAGAGGCCGACCGCGCCGTCGCCCACGACCACGGCCGTCCCGCCGGGGCCGACGCCGGAGGCGAGGGCGCCGTGGTGGCCCGTCCCCATGACGTCGGTGAGGGTCACGAGCGCCGCCGCGAGCCGGTCGTCGGACAGGTCGGCGTCGTCGGGCATCGCGACGAGCGTCCCGTCCGCCAGCGGCACCCGCACCGCCTCCCCTGGCCACCGTCCTGCCGGCCGCCGAAGAACCCGCCGGATGGGCAGAGGGTCTGGAAGCCCTCCCGGCAGCGGTCGCACGTGCCGTCCGAGAACGTGTAGGGCGCGATCACCGGCTGCCCGCGACGGAGGGTGCGCACCTCCGACCCGACGTCCTCCACCACGCCGATGAACTCGTGCCCGACACGGCTGGGCGCGGGACCGTAGAGCTCGAGCTCGCCTCGGTAGACCCAGAGGTCGCTGCCGCAGATGCCCGAGTGGGTGACGCGCACCAGGGCGTCGGTCGGCTCCCGCAGGACGGCGTCCGGGACCTCCTCGACCCGGATGTCGCCCGGCCCGAAGTAGACGCTCGCCTTCATCCGATCCACCCACCGCCGCCAGGAGCACGCGCCGTCAGGCTACGACGACGACCCGGGAGCGGGGAAGCGCCATACTCGAGGCGTCCCGCCGGAGTAGCTCAGCTGGTCAGAGCAGCCGCCTTGTAAGCGGCAGGTCCCCGGTTCGAATCCGGGCTCCGGCTTCCGCGAGACCCCGCGTGAAAAGCGGGGTCTCGCCGTCTCGGGCCGAGGGTGGCCGCACGCCTAAGCGCTCCTCCACCACCATTGGGGGCCATCTGTGCCTGTCGTACTGGTGGAGGAACTGGTGGAGGAGACCGGGGGCGAACCGCCGTCCAAGCGCTCGGCGAC
>CAWEYS010000015.1:0-116871 GCA_963813355.1 Miltoncostaeaceae bacterium
CCGAATCCTGGCGCGCCCATCGCGACCCCGCTCCTAGAGCGAGATCGCACTTGGCTACGCGGGCGGAGGCGTGCAAGACGTGCGTCGCGTGCCGCGCTGATGGCCCCCCGGATGCCCACCGGCGCGCGGGCTTCGTGCGGCCTCTGCCCGAGCACGCGCTCGCTCTCTTCTACCAGGCGCGCTCTCGATGGCGCGCAGGGGTGCGCGTCGCCCCGGCGAAGCTCCACGACGGGAGAGCGAGCAGGAGCCCGGCGCGCCCTCACCGCCGGGCACAACTGTCAATCCGGAGTTAGGTTTTTTTTTTTTTTTTTTTTTTTTTTTTTTTTTTTTTTTTTTTTTTTTTTTTTTTTTTTTTTTTTTAAAAAAAAAAAAAAAAGCAGGCCCCCCCGCAGCAAGGGCCGTCCCGCCGAGACCAGCCTGGCAGGGTGCCGCCGGTGTTCTTCGCGGCAGCTGGGAACTCGCCCTGATCCTCTTCGCGGCGATCGTCGGGCCCACCGTCGCAGGGATCGTCGTCGGCCGCCACCTACGCAACCGGGGGGACGCGCTCAGCGAGCCCTTCGGCGTCCTCCAGGCGGCGATGCTCGGCATCGTCGCGCTGCTCCTCGCCTTCGGGCTGTCGCTCGCCATCGGCCGCTACGAGACGCGCAAGGTCGCCGTGGTGGACGACGCCAACACGATCGGCACCGCCTACCTCCGCGCCCAGACGCTGGACGAGCCCGTCCGGACGCGCTCGCTCGACCTCCTGCGCGGTACATCGACGAGGCGATCCGGATCTCGCACGAGGTGCCGGACAGCGCGGCGTTTCGCCGCACGGACGCGGCCCAGGGCGTCCTCCAGCGCCAGCTCTGGGGCCTCGCCGGACAGGCGCTCGACAACGCGCCGATCGCCAGCGCGCCACGCCTGTACGTGGACAGCCTCAACGCGATGATCGACCAGCAGGCGGTGCGCGTCGCGGCGCTCAACAACCGCATCCCGAACACCGTCCTGTGGCTGGAGGCGATCGCCGCGGCCGTCGCCCTCGGGCTGCTCGCGCTCTACCTCTCCCTGCTTGGCCTGGGATCGTGCCGGTGCTGGTCGCCGCCGTGATCGTGGCGACCCTCCTCTACGTGACGTTCGACCTCGACCGGCCGACCCGCGGCCTGGTCAATGTTCCCGACACCGCGCTCACCTCGCTCAGGGCGTCGATGACGCTGCCGCCTGCCGCGAGCTAGCGGCACTCGAGGACGCTTCCGCCACGCGTCATGGCGCGCCGCGCCTGAGGCTGGTAAGGGTTTGCAGGCGTTAATGGTTCTAATGAATCCTGGCGCGCCCATCCTGAGAGCTTTCCACGGGGTCTAGACTGCGGCGATGCGTCGGCTGATGCCGTTCGTGGTGGCGCTCGCAGTCGCCGTGCTGGCGGCGGTGGCGGGCGCCGCGGCGGCCCCGGCCGCCGCGGCGGCCCCGGCCGGCGATGCGCCGATCCGCTGGCGCGTGTCGGCGACGGTCACCGGCACGTATCAGAACGCCACCGGCTGGGTCGCAGGGCTTCGGGACCGGGGAGTCGGCCCTCATGCGGGAGCAGGTCGGCGTTGACGCGAAGCTGCGCCCCGTCGCCACGGCGCTCTTCTACCGCCGTACCGGAATGGTCGCCCGCTTCAAGGCGACGGTCGTCGGAAGCTGGACGCTCGCCGGCTCCTACCCCCCGCTCGTGTACCCGCCGGGGGGCGGCGACCCCAGCTGCGGCGCGCAGGTGCCCGTCGCCTGCGCGGGCCCGGTCGTCGGCACACGCCGCAACGGCGAGCTCGACTTCGTCATCGTGGGGCGGCGCGCCATCGGCTACTTCGGCCTCGTTCCGGAGATCGTCGAGAGCGCCAGATACGCGAACCCGGTACCCGGGAGGCCGTTCTGGCACCGAGAACGAGAACGACGAGACGACGCGGGTCCTGCCCCTCTTCGGGCTCGGCGGCACCTCGCTCGCGGCCCGCGCCTTCCCGACCCCCCAGCACCTTCCCGGCCCGCGTGCCCGTGGCCAAGCTGCTCGGGCGCCGGCGCTTCTCGATCCTCCTGCCGCCCGCCCGGCTCGAGGGCTGCCCGTCGTAGACTTCTACACGACCTGCGAGGAGTCGGGGCGGATCAGGATGAGGCTCACCTTCACGCCGGCGCGGAGGTGACCCCCAGGGCCCACCGGGGCGGCGGCCCCGGGGATGGGCTACGCCGACTCGTCGTAGTCCGGGTACCAGTCGCTGCGCCCCTGGGCGGAGCCGGCCTTGGCCAGACTGAGCCGATGTCCCAGTAGCGATCCTCGTCGAAGGCCCCGGTGTCCAGCAGCTCGTACTCCGGCTCGTCCCTGCCGCGGCCCCCGTTGACCTGAGAGCTCCTCGTAGGGGAAGGCCCCCTGCGGGTAGACGTAGCGCCAGCGCATCCACGAGTGCGTCGGCGTGGAGTCGAGGTACCACCAGTACTCCTTGGCGTCCTCGCCGTGGTTGCCCTCGTCGCCGGTCAGGCCGAAGACGCGCTCCTTGAGGATCGGTCGCGCCCGTTCCAGAATGCGAAGGCGAAGCACAGGATCTGGCGCTCGTCGCACAGGCCGCCGAGGCCGTCATCGCTCCACCGGTACGCCCGCGAGCGGGCGTGATCGTGGGGGAAGAAGGCCCAGGCCTCGCCGTCCGGGCTGTAGTCCTCGCGCACCGTGCCCCAGGCGCGCTCGCTGAGGTAGGGCCCCCATCGCCGCCATCCGGCGCCGCCGTCGTCGCGGCGCGTGAGCTCCTCGTCTGGCACACCACCCTCCTCGACGGCGTGGATGCTGGCGCGCCCCCCCGGAGGGGACGCTACTGGTTAGAGTCGCGCCGTGGGTGGTGGCGTTCAGCGACGGCTGGTGGTCGGCGCCGCGTGTCTGGCGACCCTTGCGCTCGTCGGCCCTGCAACGGCCGCGAGCGGCGCCGTCATCGTGCCCGGCCGCGCGATCGGCCCGATCGCGATCGGCGACGAGCGCGCGACGATCGCGGCGCGGTTCGGCGACGGGGTGGTCGCGTCACGGACGCCGGACCCCGCGCACCCGGACAACCGCAACCTCGACCGGGTGAGCGTCCGCTACCGGGCGCTGTCGCTGGTGGTCGGCTTCCCGACCGACGAGGCGAGCAGCGGCGCCGACCGCCTGGCGACCCGCAACAGCCGCTATCAGACGGCCCGCGGCGCCGGCGTCGGATCGACCCGGGCCGCCGTCCGGCGGGCCCACCCGGCCGCGGTCTGCGACGCGAGCGCCTGCCGGCTGGGCCGGGCGCTGCCCGGACGGGTCGTCACCCGCTTCCTCCTCGGCGGAGGGCGGGTCGTGCGCGTCGACCTTCGGCGCGTGCCCCTCGCGTAGCGGGGGCGAGCCCGGCGCGGATCAGCGGCGCGCCGGCGTGAAGGTGAGCCTCATCCGGATCTGCCCCGACTCCTCGCAGGTCGTGTAGTAGAACGTCGGGCAGCCCTCGAGGCGGGCGGGCGGCAGGAGGATCGCGATGACCGGTGCCCGGGTCTCGATGTACGTTGCCGCCGTGGAGCCCGAGTCCCCCGCCCGCGGCGTCGGCCGCTCGGCCCGCCGCGCCGCGATCGGGACGGCCATCACGGTCGTCGAGGTCCGCTTCGAGCGCTGACGCGGGGCCTGTCGAATTCGTCGCCCGCCGTTTGTCTGAGGGGCGACCATCCGCACAGGAGGACGCGATGAAGTACATGCTGCTGATCCACCAGGGCACCGCCCCGACCCCGCGCTCGCCCGAGGAGTGGGGGAAGCTGTCGGAGGACGAGCAGAAGGCGGTCTACGCCGACTACCAGGCGGTCAACGCGACCCCCGGCGTCACCCCCGGCTTCGGGCTCCAGGCGCCCGAGACGGCCACCACCGTGCGCGTGCAGGACGGCACGACGCTCGTCACCGACGGCCCCTTCGTCGAGATCAAGGAGTCGGTCGGCGGCTACCTGATCTTCGAGGCCGACGACCTCGACGCGGCGATCGAGCTGGCCGCGCGCATCCCGGCCGCCCGTCTGGGCGGCGCCGTCGAGGTGCGCCCGATCGAGGAGTGGTAACGAGCCTCGAGCAGGTCTTCCGCGACCAGTGGGGGCGCGTACTGGCCGCCCTGATCGGCCTCCTCGGCGACTTCGACCTCGCCGAGGAGGCCTCCCAGGAGGCCTTCGCGATCGCCGCGGAGCGCTGGCCGCGCGACGGGGTTCCCGCCAACCCGGGGGCGTGGCTGGTCACCACCGCGCGCAACCGGGCCTTCAACCGCATCCGCCGCGACCGCACCCTGGCCGCCAAGACCCGCCTGCTCGACGTGCCGGAGGCCGTGGAGGACGAGATGGACGAGACGACCTTCCCCGACGAACGGCTCGAGCTGATCTTCACCTGCTGCCATCCGGCGCTCGCCCTCGACGCGCAGGTCGCCCTCACCCTGCGGACGCTCGGCGGCCTGACGACCGGCGAGATCGCCCGCGCCTTCCTGGTCCCCGAGCCGACGATGGCGCAGCGGCTGGTGCGGGCCAAGCGCAAGATCAAGGTCGCGGGGATCCCCTTCCGGGTGCCCCCCGCCCACCTGCTGCCCGATCGGCTCGCCGCCGTGCTGGCGGTGGTCTACCTGATCTTCAACGAGGGCTACGCCGGCCGAGGGGAGCTGGCGGCCGAGGCCATCCGGCTCGGGCGAGCGGTCGCCGAGCTGATGCCCGACGAGCCCGAGGCGCACGGCCTGCTGGCGATGATGCTGCTGCTCGACGCCCGCCGCGAGGCGCGCTTCCACGGCGGCGAGCTGGTGCTGCTCGCCGACCAGGACAGCTCGCTCTGGGACGCCGACCGGATCGTCGAGGGGCGGGCGGTGCTGGACCGGGCCCTGGCCCTGCACGGCGGCGGTCCCTACGTCGTGCAGGCGGCCATCGCCTCCCTGCACGCCGACGAGCCGCGCGACTGGCCCCAGATCGCCGCCCTCTACGGCCGGCTGTCCGACCTCACCGGCTCGCCGGTCGTCGAGCTGAACAGGGCCATCGCGATCGCCGAGGCGGACGGCCCCGAGGCGGCGCTCGGGATCGTCGAGGGGCTCGACCTCGAGGACTACCGCTACCTCCACTCGACGCGGGGCGAGCTGCTGCGCCGCCTCGGTCGCACCGCCGAGGCCCGCGACGCCTACCTGCGGGCGCTGGCGCTGGTGAACGACGACGCCGAGCGCCGCCTGCTCGAGCGGCGGCTCGCGGAGCTCGGCGCCGGCCCCGCCGGTCCGTGACGGGTGTGGCGTCTCGCAGCGCGGGGTAGGAGAGTGGCGAATGCGGCGCCGGCCGTGTGCCTGCCCGCCTACTTCACGCGCTACGACTTCGGCGGCTGAGTCCACGACCACGAAGGACCATCGGGCCCGGACATGCTCCGGGCCCGAGCTCTTCTCCAGCCGGATCAGGCCCGGGCGGCCGCGCTGCCGGGCGAGCTTGGCCCGGGCGGTGCCCGAGAGCTCGACCTTGCGCAGCCGCACGGCCGAGGGGGTGACCTCGACGCACTCGTCGTCGCGCACGAACTCCAGCGCCTGGTCGAGCGAGAGCCGCCGCGGCGGCACCAGCTTCACCAGCTCGTCGGCGGTCGACGAGCGCATGTTGGTGAGCTTCTTCTCCTTGGTGGGGTTGACGTCGAGGTCCTCGCCGCGGCCGTTCTCGCCGACGATCGCGCCCTCGTAGACCTGCTCGCCGGGCGCGACGAAGAGCGTGCCGCGCTCCTGGAGCCCGAAGAGCGCGAAGGCCATCGTGACCCCGGTGCGGTCGGCCACCAGGCTGCCGCGGGGGCGGTTGCGCATCTCCCCGAGCCAGGGCTCCCAGCGGTCGAAGACGTGGTGGAGCAGGCCCGTGCCGCGGGTCTCGGTGAGGAACTCGGTGCGGAAGCCGACCAGCCCGCGGGCCGGCACCAGGTACTCCATGCGCGCCCAGCCGGTGCCGTGGTTGACGATCTGCTCCAGCCGGCCCTTCCGCAGCGCCAGGAGCTGGGTCACCACGCCCAGGAACTCCTCGGGCACGTCGATCGAGGCCCGCTCCAGCGGCTCGCAGAGGTCGCCGTCGATCTCGCGCGTCAGCACCTCGGGCTTGCCGACGGTCAGCTCGAAGCCCTCCCGGCGCATCGTCTCGACCAGCACCGCGAGCTGGAGCTCGCCGCGGCCCTGGACCTCCCAGGCGTCGGGCCGCTCGGTGGGCAGCACCCGCAGCGCCACGTTCCCGACCAGCTCCTGCTCGAGCCGGTCGAGCACCTGCCGCGCGGTCAGCCTGCCGCCGTCGCGGCCGGCCAGGGGCGAGGTGTTGATGCCGATGGTCAGGGAGAGGCTGGGCTCGTCGACCGCGATCGGCGGCAGGGGCCGCGGGTCGTCCGGGTCGGCCAGCGTCTCGCCGATGGTCACCTCGGCCAGGCCGGCGACGGCCACGATCTCCCCCGGGCCCGCCGACTCGGCGCTCACCCGGTCGAGCGCCTCGGTGACGTAGAGCTCGCTGACGCGGGCCGGCACGACCGACCCGTCGGCCCGGCACCACGCGACGGCCTGGCCCGCGGCGATCGTGCCGTCGTGGACCCGGCAGATGGCCAGCCGGCCCACGTAGCTCGAGGCGGCGAGGTTCGTCACCAGCGCCCGCAGGGGGGCGCCCTCGGTGTAGGACGGCGCCGGGATGTGGGCCCGCAGCACGTCGAACAGCGGCTCCAGGTCCCGCCCGGGCGCGTCGGGGGTCAGGGAGGCGCGCCCCGCGCGGGCGTTGCAGTAGACGATCGGGAACTCGATCTGGTCCTCGTCGGCGTCGAGGTCGAGGAAGAGCTCGTACACCTCGTCCACGACCGCGGCGATGCGCGCGTCGGGCCGGTCAACCTTGTTGACCACCAGCACCACGGGCAGCCGGGCGGCCAGGGCCTTTCGGAGCACGAAGCGCGTCTGGGGCAGGGGGCCCTCGGAGGCGTCGACCAGCAGCAGGACGCCGTCGACCATGTGCAGCCCCCGCTCGACCTCGCCGCCGAAGTCGGCGTGGCCGGGCGTGTCGACGATGTTGATCTTCAGGCCGCCGTGGCGGACCGCCGTGTTCTTGGCGAGGATCGTGATGCCCTTCTCGCGCTCCAGGTCCATCGAGTCCATGACCCGGTCGGCCACGGCCTGGTTCTCGCGGAAGGCGCCCGACTGCCAGAGCATCGCGTCGACCAGCGTGGTCTTGCCGTGGTCAACGTGGGCGACGATGGCGACGTTGCGGAGGTCATCACGTGCGGGCACGACCGGGCATGGTACGCCCGCCGTCGAGGGCCCACCTCCCGCCGCCCCGGGCGACCACGATCGCCAGCAGCACGATCAGGACGATCGGCAGCCAGATGTCCTGGCCGCCGTCGACGCGCCCGGCCGTGGCCAGGGCGCCGATCATGTTCCCGATCAGCGCGAGGGAGACCAGCCGCGGGACGATCCCGAGCAGCAGCATCAGGCCGCCGATGACCTCCAGGGCCCCGACGACCAGCGCGAGCTCGCCGCTCGCCGCCCCGAACCCCCAGCGCTCGAAGCGCTCGACGTACTCGTCGTGGTTGACGAACTTCCCCAGGCCGATGGGGATGTAGACGGCCGCCAGGATCACCCGCAGCACCAGCGTGTCCCACCGCGGGGGTCCGGGGTCGAGGAGGAAGGCGATCGCGCGGCGCATGGGCGTTACCGTAGTGCGCCGCCGGCTGCGGCCGTTACGCGGCCGCCTCGAGGTAGGCCTGCACCCGACGGGCCATGGCCGCCTGGCCGGGGGGCCGCGGGTGGGCGATCTGCGGCCCGATGGCGAACGGGTTGAGCGGCACGGGGACCACCCAGCTGCTCGCGGTGCAGAGCTCGTGGCCGTCGAAAGCGTCGCCGATCGGCACGAACTCCACTCCGGCCCGCCCGGCCGCGGCCTGGATCGTCGCATCCAACGCCCGGATGAAGACGAGGGCCGCGGGCACCTCGGCGTCCGAGAGCCAGAGGCAGCGCAGGCCGGAGGGCGGCCGCTCGGGGACGATCTCGGGATAGCCCACGACCACGACGCGGCGGCCCGTGGGCGACGCGGCGATCGCGCGGTAGGCGGCCTCCAGGCGCAGGCCCAGCGCCGGGAGGGCGGCCGTGCGCTGCGCGATCGCCGGGACGCACGAGCCCAGCACGCAGCGGCCGAGGATGTCGGCGAACCCCGCGTCGTTGCCGCCGAGGGTGACGAGCACCTCGGTGGACGGGGTCAGCTCCGCGAGCCGCGCGAGCTGGCCCCGGTCGTCGGGCGGGAGCGCGGTCTGGCCGGCCGTCAGGCTCGCGATCGTCGCACCCGAGCAGGCGAGGTGGCGCGCGGCGGGCACGCCCAGCAGGCGCGGCCACGCCAGGGCCGTCCGGTGGCAGCGGTTGCCGGCGACGTCGGTGCCGGGGTCGAAGGGCGGCCCGCTGCCCTCCCCCGACGAGTAGGAGTCGCCGAGCGAGGCCGCCTGCGACAGGTCCGGGGCGGCCGCCGCCAGCGCCGGGGCGCCGCAGCCGAGGACGACGGCGAGGGCGAGGACCGCGAGCAGCCGCGAACAGGTCACGGCGCGACCCTATCCCCAGGTGCTGTCCCAGGTCTCCTCGTGCACCAGGGTGCGCCAGGGCCGGCGCGCCTTGGCGAGCGCGGGGCGCAGCCCGGTCGGGAACTCCGGCGGGTAGCCCAGCGGCGTGAGGTAGTGGACGCCGACCTCCTCGGGCAGGCCGAGGAGCGCCCGGAACTCGGCCTCGACGAAGAAGTGGAAGTTGGTCGGCGTGGTGCCGAGCCCGACCGCGCGCGCGGCGACGAGCAGGTTCTCGATGGCGAAGGCGACCGACGTGATGTCGCTGAAGCGCTCGATGCGCTCCATCCCGGGATCGTCGTACCAGAACCGGGGCACGATCACGCCGCAGATCCAGACCGGGACCTGCCGGTAGGTGCCGAGCGCCTCGTCGGCGTAGCCCCTCGCCCACTCGGCGTGCTCCTCGGGGCTCGCGCCCTCGGCGGGCGGCCGGAAGAGGCGGAAGTACTCCGCGGCCCCCCGCAGCACCAGCTCGGCGAGCGCGACCCGGCGCACGGGGTCGCGGACCACCACGAAGCCCCAGGCCTGGGCGCCGTGGCCCGTCGGGGCGTGGAGGGCGAGCCGCAGCAGGCGGGCCACCTCCTCGTCGGGGACCGGGCGGTCGGTGTAGCGACGGACGGCGCGGCGCTGGCGGATGGCGTGCAGGGCGTCCACGGGCGTTCTCCTTCGGCGTGCGTGTACGCGCGGCAGGCTCCCACAGTGACTTTCATCATGCAAGTCAATGCCGTTAGGCTGGGCCCGTGCTCGGCCGCGACTACGCCCGCCAGAACTGCTCGGTCGCCCGGGCGCTCGAGGTCGTGGGCGAGCGGTGGACGCTGCTGATCCTGCGCGACGCCTTCTACGGGGTGACCCGCTTCGAGCTGTGGCAGCGGCGCCTGCGCATCGCGCCGAACATCCTCGCCAAGCGGCTGGCGTCGCTGGTCGACGCCGGCCTCCTGGAGCGCGAGCCCTACCAGGAGCGCCCCGAGCGCTTCGACTACCGCCTGACGCCCCGCGGCAAGGAGCTGTTCCCGGTGATCATGGGCCTCCTGCACTGGGGCGACGCCAACCGGGCGCCCGACGGCCCGCCCGCCCTGGCCCGCCACGCGGCCTGCGGCGCGCCGGTCACCCGCTGGGGCCGCTGCGAGCGCTGCGGGCGGGAGGTCGACCCCGACGAGGTCGACTGGCACTGGGGCCCGGGCTCCGGCCGCCCGCCCGGGCCGCGGCCGCGGCCCCCGGCGGCGCCGGTCTCCTAGTCGCGGAGCTCCGCGGCCCGTTCCAGGAGCTGGTCGCGCTCCCGGGCGTTGCGGGTCATCATCGCGGCCCGCTCCAGCTCGACCAGGGCCTCCCGGGAGCGGCCCAGGCGGGCGAGCAGGTCGCCCCGCACGCTGGGCAGGAGGTGGTACGAGCGCAGGGCCGGCTCGTCGGCGAGCTCGTCGACCAGATCGAGCCCGGCCTGGGGGCCGAAGGCCATGGAGACGGCCACGGCGCGGTTGAGCTCCACCACTGGGGAGGGCGTGAGCTGGGCGAGGCCGTCATAGAGGGCCACGATGCGCACCCAGTCGGTCGCCTCGGGGGTGGCGGCGCGGGCGTGGCAGGCGGCGATCGCGCCCTGCAGCGCGTACGGACCGAGCCCCCCCGCCAGCGACTCGGCGCGGTCGAGGGCGGCCAGGCCGCGCCCGATCAGCAGCCGGTCCCAGCGGCCGCGGTCCTGGTCGAGCAGCAGGACGGGCTCGCCCGAGGGGCCCACCCGGGCGCGCAGGCGGGATGCCTGGATCTCCATGAGCGCGACCAGGCCGTGCACCTCGGGCTCGCGCGGCGCCAGCTCGGCGAGGATGCGCCCGAGGCGCAGGGCGTCCTCGCAGAGGGCCGGGCGCAGCAGGTCGTCGCCCGCCGTCGCCGAGTACCCCTCATTGAAGATCAGGTAGATCACCTCGAGGACCGACTCCAGGCGGGCGCCGAGCTCGGGGCCGGACGGCACATCGAAGGGCACGCGCGCCTCGGCCAGCGTTCGCTTGGCCCGGACGATCCGCTGGGCGACCGTCGACTCCGGCACGAGGAACGCGCGGGCGATCTCCTCGGTGGTGAGCCCGCCCAGCAGGCGCAGCGTGAGCGCCACGCGGGCGTCGGTCGACAACACCGGGTGGCAGGTCGTGAAGATCAGGCCGAGGAGGTCGTCGCCGATCGGGTCGTCGATCGCGGCGTCGAGGTCCGGCTCGGACCCCTGCCGCTCGACCTCGAGCTGGCGCCCGAGCTCCTCGAGCTTGCGGTCGCCCAGGGCCCGGCGGCGCAGGTGGTCGATGCCGCGCCGCTTGGCGGTGGCCATGAGCCAGGCGCCCGGGTTGTCCGGGACGCCCGACTCGGGCCACGTCTCGAGCGCGGCCACCAGCGCGTCCTGGGCGAGGTCCTCCGCCAGCCCCACGTCGCGGACCATCCGCGCGAGGCCGGCGATCAGCCGCGGCGACTCGATCCGCCAGACCGCGTCGATCGCGCGCCGGGCGTCGCGCGACGTGGCCGGCGCGCCCAGGGGATCAGCCCTGCTGCTCGGCGAGCGTGTCGCGCACGCGCTCGTGCACCTCGCGCGCCTCGCCGCTGTAGGCCTCGCCGAAGTCCTCGTTCTCGAAGACCTGGCGGATCTCGATCTCCGACTCGCCGTCCATCGGGTTCGGGCAGCGCTTCACCCACTCGATGGCCTCGTCGATCGACTTGACCTGGATGAGCCAGAAGCCGGCGATCAGCTCCTTGGTCTCTGCGAAGGGCCCGTCGATGACCGTCCGCTCCTTCCCGGAGAACCGCACGCGGGCGCCCTTCGAGCTCGGCTGGAGCCCCTCGCCGGCGAGCATGACGCCGGCCTTCACCAGCTCCTCGTTGTACCTGCCCATCTCGGTCAGGAGCTCCTTGCTGGGCATCACGCCCGCCTCGGAGTCCTCGTTGGCCTTGACCATGACCATGAACCGCATCGTCGCCTCCCTCGTCGTGGGTTTCCTACCCCCGCGACGAACGGGCGACGCGCGGATCGACACGCCGGAGGAGGCCCGCTACGTCGGGACGCGCAGCCGCTGCCCGGGGAAGATGAGGTCGGGATCGCTCACGACGTGCTGGTTGGCGGCGTGGATGCGGGGCCACTTGCTCGCGTCGCCGTAGACGTCCTGCGCGATGCCCGAGAGCGTGTCGCCGGGCTGGACCACGTGCTCGAACCAGCCGATGAACGGCGCGACCGTCAGCGGCGAGGTGTCGGACATGATCCCGGGCCCGAAGAAGACCGGCCGGTGCACGTGGGTGATGCGGCTGCCGTCCTCCGCGCTGAGCTCGAAGATCTCGATGAAGAGCCGGGTCAGCAGGAAGCTCGTCCCGGCCAGGTCGACCTCCGCCTGGAACTCCGCCACGGTGCCCGTGCCCCCGACGTGCAGCGCCTGCTCGACCGAGTCGTGGCCCTCGTGGATCTCGATCCTCGCCTCGCCCTCGAAGGCGGTCCCGAAGCCGGCCACGAGCACGGGGTTCGGGACGATCGCGAAGCGGTTGGGGTGGTTGAGGCGGAAGGGCATCGGAACGATCGGGAAGCGACACCGATCCTCGGCCCGCCGCCTGGCGGTGTCAAGCGCGATGCCCCGCCGTTGCGAGCCCTCGGGAGGGGCATTAGTCTCGGTCGGCCTTGACCCCCACCGCCCCCGCCCGGCGGGGCCGGGCCGTCCTCCCGGCGCTGGTCGCGGTCCTCGCCCTGCTCATCACCGCCGCGACCGCCCACGCGGACCGCGCGTTCACGCCCCGCTTCAAGGCCAACGACACGGGCGACATCGTGATGGCCGCCAACACGCTCCTGAGCTGTCTGGACGACGTGCCGCCGGCGACCGGGTGCGCCGACGCACGGGCCGGGAAAACCGGGGCCAAGCGCGGGCAACAACGCCTGGGACATGCGCTTCGTGGACGTCGACTCCGACCCCGCGACCTTCAACTCGAGCCGCGCGGACGTCGTCCTGCCCGCCGACGCGAGCATCCTGTTCGCGGGCCTCTACTGGGGGGCGAACACGAGCAAGGGCGGGACCCCGCCGAGAGGCGAGCCCGCAGCAGGGCGGCGCCCAACGCCAACGCCAAGAACACCGTTCGGTTCGCCACGCCGACGAGCGGCTACGTCACGGTGACCGCGAATCGCGTCGACGAGGGCACGGCGACCTCGCAGGTCAACGCGTATCAAGGGTTCGCGGACGTGACGGCGCTCGTGAGCGCGGGCGGCGCCGGCACCTACACGACGGCCAACGTGCAGACCGGCAGGGGGCTCGATCGCTACGCCGGCTGGTCGCTCGTCGTGGCCTATCGCTCCCCGAGCGCGTCGCCCCGCAACATGACGATCTTCGACGGCTTCGAGACCGTCAACAGCAACGACCCGCCGCATGAGCTCTCGGTCAGCGGGTTCCGCACGCCATCCTTCGGCCCCGTGCGTTCGGCGCTCGGCTTCGTGGTCTACGAGGGCGACCGCTCGATGGGCGGCGACACGGGCTCCCTGAACACGACCGAGAGCCGCGGACAACCTCTTCGCCTCGCGCATCAGCCGCTTCGGCCAAGCGGTCACCACCAAGACGCCGAACTACGACAACCAGCTCGGCTTCGACGCCCAGGTCCTCAACACCACAGGGATCCTCCCCAACGGCGCCACGAGCGCCGCCATCAGGCTGAAGACGAACGGCGACACCTACCTGCCGGGCGTGGGGTGGTTCGTGACCGACCTGTTCGCGCCGGATATCCAGTCCAGCAAATCGGTGACCGATCTGAACGGTGGACTGGCGGAGCCGGGGGACGAGCTCGAGTACGTGATCACGGGGGCCAACCGGGGCCAGGACGCGGCCCTCAACACCGTCGTGACGGACCCGGTGCCGGCGAACACGAGCTTCGTGCCGGGCTCGCTGCGGGTCACGGGAGGCGCGGGCGCTGGTCCGCGGAGCGATGCCGCGGGCGACGATGCGGCCGAGTTCGACGCGAGCGCCGGCCAGGTCGTCTTCCGGGTGGGAGCGGGCGCTGGGACCCTCGCCGGCGGGCGCCTCGCGCCGAACGAGACCTACGAGGTGCGCTACCGGGTGCGCGTGGCCGCCGGCACGCCGTCCGGCACCGTGATCACGAACCAGGCGCGCGTGAGCTTCCTCGCCGACACGCTCGGCTTCCCGCTCGAGAAGACCACCAACGACACCCGCCTGACGACGGCGGCGCCGGACCTCGCGATGAACAAGAGCTTCGGAATCGTCGCGCCGGGCACCTACGGGTTCACGGTCACGAACGTCGGCGACGCTCCCAGTCGGGGACCGGTCGTCGTGACCGACGTCCCGCCGGCGGGCATCGTCACCGTCGTCGATCCAGGCGGCTTCACCTGCACCGGAGGGGCCACGCTGCGCTGCGAGCGCTCTGACTCGCTGGCCCCGGGCCAGAGCTGGGTCGTCACCGCGCTGATCTCCGTCGCCCTCGTCTCGAACACCGCCGAGGTCGATGGCGGCGGCGACGTCAACAACTCCAACAACAGGGACACCATCTTCCGGCCACAGCCGTCCCTTGCCGTCGAAAAGCAGGTGACGCCGGACACCGTCGCGCCCGGCGATGAGGTGACCTACCTGCTCACGGTCGGGAACAGGAGCAGCGCGACCGCCGCAGATTCCGTGCAGCTGACCGACCCACTGCCGCCCGGCCTGACGCTCGTGTCCGCCGAGGCGCTCGACCAGGGGACCTGCGATGCCGCCGTGAACTGCTCGCTCGGCACGATTCCCGCGTTTGGCTCGGCGCGGGTGCGGATCCGCGCCAGGGTCGGCGATCAGGCGGCGCCCGGCGCGGTGACGAACACCGCCTCGGTCAGCGGCCCCCTCGACGACCCGCTCCAAGACGACAACACCGCGACAGGGACCTTCGAGGTCCGACGGACCGCGCGCCTGGAGGCCTCGAAGCGGCTGAACGGCACCCCCAGAGTGGGGCAGCCCGTGCGCTGGACGGTGACGGTTCAGAACGCGGGCCCGCACGCGAGCATCGGTGCTGACTTCGTCAACCTGCTCCCCGAGGTCGTCCAGACCGCGAGCGCGACCGTGCCGGGCGGCGCGTGCCAGATCGCCGGGCGCACCCTCAGCTGCGCGCTGCCGGAGATCGCCGCGGGCGGCCGGGCGGAGATCTCGGTCACCGGGACCCTGCGCTCGAACGCGGCCGCCGCACAGTTGCTGAACGGGGTCCAGATCCAGCCGGATAGGTTCCAGCCGAGATCGGCGCCTCGCCCGCCCGCCCGACCCACATCACCCCCCGCACCGGCGCCGCCCGGCCGCCGGTGCCGCTCGGATCGCCCGGACCACTCGGGCCGCTCCCGGATCCGCCCGTGACCGGCGCCGCAACGCCACCCGGCGAGGTCGTTCGCCCCGCCGCGGATGTGGGCGTGGCCAAGGCGGTGACCCAGGAGCCCCTGGCGCGCGACGGCAGGGCGACCTGGCGCATTCGCACCACCAACCACGGCCCGTCCACCGCCACGAACGTCACGATCCGCGACACCCTCCCGGCGGGCGCCCGCTTCGTGCGCGCCACGGGCGCGGGACGCTGCACCGCCAAGGGGCGCGTCGTGACCTGCCGGCTCGGTGACCTGCGCGCCCCCCGCTCGGTCGAGACCGCGATCGTCGCGCGGCTGAGCGCCGGCGGCAACGCCGGCACGCTGCGCAACTCGATCGTCGCCGACGCCGCGCAGGCCGACCCGGCCGCCGCCAACAACCGCGACCGCACGAGCACGTCGCTGGCGCCGCGGCTGACGGTGCGCAAGACGGTCAACGCTCGCATCGCGGAGAGGGGGGACACCCTGACCTACACGCTGCGGCTGCGAAACGGCGGCCCCGGCACGGCCCGCAACGTCGTGCTGTGCGACCGTCCCGGGAGCGGGCTGATGCTGCGGCGCGCCCCGGGCGGGCGCATTCGGAGCGGCGCGGCCTGCTGGACCATCAGCCGGCTCGCCCGCGGCAGCAGCGTTCGTCGCCGCGTGGTGGCGACCGTGACCTCGAACAGTCGCCCGCGCCTGAGGAACGTGGCGACGGTGCGGTTCGACGGGTGCTGGTCGCCAGGGCCCTGAGCGGTGCGCGTGCTAGTCGGTCCACCGCCCGCCGTGACCGGCTAAGAGGAGCTTTGGCAGCCGGAGCTGCTCGCCGACCAGTGTCGGCGGGTCAGATCCCGCGGCACCCCGCGGGCACGGGCTCGCCCGCGAAGCGGGCTGCGGTCCACTCGAGGATGTCAGTGCCGGCCCGCCCGGGCAGGCTGATGTGGCCCTCCTCGGGGTAGACGCGCAGCTCCACCCGCTCGCCGCGGGCGCAGCGGCTGCGCACGTGGTCGCGGGTGACGTCGGGCGAGACGATCTGGTCCACCCCGCCCTGGGTGACCAAGAGCGGCGCGGCGATCGGATCGGACGGCGTGTTCTGCGCGAACCGGGCGGCCCAGCGCGGATCGGCGGTGACGTCGAAGGCCAGCAGGCGCTCCGGGAGGAGCGTCGTCCCGAGGGCCGTGACGAACCGCGACGGGCCGATCAGGCAGCGGCCCCCGACGAGCCGGGCCAGCCGCTCGGCGCGGTCGGCGATCGCCTCGTCGAACGACAGCTCGGGGTAGACGCGGCTCCAGGCCGAGACGGCGAAGGCCGTCAGCACCTTGCCGCCATCGCCCGACGCGCGCCCGAGCAGGGTCGCGAGGTCCGTCGCAGGCTCGCCCGGAGCGACCCCGACGATCTCGAGCTCCGGGGCGTACGAGGGGGCGAGCTGGGCGGCGAAGAGCGCCGCATGGCCGCCCTGGGACATCCCCCAGATGGCGACCTGCGACGAGAGCTCCGGGCCGTCCTCGATCTGGGAGGCGGCGCGCACCGCGTCGAGGACCGCCCGCCCCTCGCTCACCCCGTCGACGTATGGGTGCTGGCCCGGCGTGCCGAGGCCTGGGTAATCGGTGGCCACGACGACCCAGCCGCGTCCGGGCGCCTGCTTGAGCACCGGCATCTCGAACAGGGGGTCGCTCGGTCATGGATGGGGCGCAGCCGGTGGCGACGCCAGTCGTTCCGTGGGACCAGGCGATGACCGGGCGTGGGCCGGGCGGCGGGTCGGCCGGGGCGACGACGACGCCGCTGACGGCGACCGGCTCCCCGCCGGGGCTGGTCGACGAGTAGAGGATGAGCCAGCCCTCGGCACGCCTCCGGGACCCCCTTCGCGTACGGCTCCTGGCGGATGAGGGTCCCGGGCTCGGCCGGGACGTCGTCGGGAGGCGTGTAGAAGGCTCTCGGCTCGTCCGCACGGCCGAACCACAGCAGCGCGCCGACGGCGATGGCGACCAGGCCCACGACGATTCCGACCGCGATCAGTGCCGCGCGCACCGAGCTCTACTGAGGTGGCTCGCGGTCGGCCAGTACGGGCCCCGACGCCGGGGTGTCCCCGTAGAGCAGGTTCTCGGCCATAGCGGGCCCGAGACTACGCTTGCCGTGGGCTCCAGCAGCATCCGCGCAGAGGACCCCCTGATCGTCCATCGCCGTGTCGAACCTGAGCGTACGGTCGGGGGCTCGTGCCGCGGCCGGAGAAACGAGCCCCCGCTCCATGGCGCCGGAACCCAGTGGCGGCCCGACGGCAGTCACCAGCGCGAGCGTGCGCGGCGCGAACGTCGCGACGACGACCGCCCGGACGGCGGTCCGCGTGCTGCAGCGGGCGGCGTCGCCGATCGTCACCGGCTGAGCGGACGGGATTACGCCGCCGTCCGGGGCCGGCTGATGCGATTGCCGGGCGTCCGCGTGAACGACTAGCCTCCTCCGGTCGTGCGCGACGGTGCCCACGCCCCCGGCCCGACCCGCCGGGACTGGGCCGCCGGGCTCGCGATGTCGGTCGCGCTGGGCTGGACCTTCACCTGCACCGGCGCGGCGGCCCTGCCGCTCTCCGAGGAGCTCGACGTCGACCTGGCGGTGGTCGGCCTCTTCACGACGGCGTTCCTGATCGCCGAGGCGCTGGTCTCGGTGCCGGGCGGCCGGCTCTGCGACCGGTTCGGCGCGCGCCGGGTGGGCTTGGTGGGCACCGCGCTGATGGCGGCCGGGTCGGCGATGGCGTCGATCGCGCCCGAGGCGTGGCTGATCCTGGCGGCGCGCGGGCTGACGGGCGTCGGCACCGGCCTGGCCTACGTCGCCGTGGTCGCCTGGCTCCGTGGAGCCGGCGCGCTCGCCCAGGGCCTGGTGGGCGGGTGCGCGCTGGCGGGTGCCGGCCTGGCGGTCGCCCTGGTGCCGCGCCTCGACGGCGCGCTCGGCTGGCGCGCGCCGTTCGTGCCCGGAGCTGGCGCTCGCGGCCGCCGCGGCCGGGCTCGCCGCGCTGGCCCCGCCGGGCCGCCCGTCGCCGGCGCGGCGCGACGCCTCGCTGCGCGAGCTGCTGCGCCACCCGCTGGTGTGGCGCTACGGGGCGATGGCCTCGTTCAGCTTCGGCGCGAGCTTCGCCGTCGGCGCGTGGATCGTGCCCCTGTTCACGCAGAGCGACGGCTTCTCCGCCCAGGCGGGGGCGCTCGCGGGCTCGCTGGTCCTCTTCGGCGGGATCCTGACGCGCCCCCTCGGCGGGGCGCTGGTACGTCGCCGGCCCGGCCTCGCCTGGCCGCTCATGGTGGGCTCGATCGCGGTCGGGGCGGCCGCGGTGCTGCTGCTGGCCGCCGACGTCGGCGCGCTCGCGTCGACCGCGGCCGCCCTCGTGGTCGGCCTCGCGGCCGGGCTGCCCTACGGGGCGACGACGGCCGGCGCGATGGCCGCCTTCCCGGGCGAGCCTGGGGAGGCCGTGGCCGTGACGATCGCCCTGTCGGTCTACTTCGGGGTGGCGGTCGTCTTCCTGCTGGGGCTGGCGTTCGGCGCCGGCGAGGGTCCCCTCGGCTTCGCGATCCTGGCGGCGGCCCTGCTCGCGCTGCTCCCGGCGGCGCCGCGCCCCCGGCGCGTAGGCTGAGGGCGTGACGCGGTCGGTGATCCTCTCGGCGGTGCGCACGCCCTTCGGCAGGCTGGGCGGCGGCCTGGCGGGCTTCTCGGCGACCGACCTCGGGGCCATCGCCATCCGCGCCGCGCTGGAGCGCGCGGGCGTCGCGCCGGCCGAGGTGGAGTACGTGGTCATGGGCCAGGTCCTGCAGGCCGGGGCCGGGCAGGCGCCGGCCCGGCAGGCCGCCGTGGCCGCCGGCATCCCCGTGCACGTGCCCTCCGACACCGTCAACAAGGTCTGCGCCTCCGGGATCCGGGCGGTGGCGATCGCCGACCAGATGATCCGGGCGGGCGACCACGAGGTCGTCGTGGCCGGCGGGATGGAGTCGATGTCGAACGCGCCCTACGCGCTGGCGCGGGCCCGCTTCGGCTACCGCCTCGGCGGCGGGGAGCTGATCGACCTGATCGTCCACGACGGGCTGACGTCGACCTTCGACGGGCGCCACATGGTCGAGCAGGCCTCGTTCGTCGCCCGCGACCTCGAGATCGCGCGCGAGGACCAGGATCTCTGGGCCCTGCGGTCGCACCAGCGGGCGGTGGCGGCGGCCGACGCCGGCCTCTTCCGCGACGAGATGGTCGCGGTCGACGGCGTCGAGGCCGACGAGCACCCGCGCCGCGACACGACGCTCGAGAAGCTCGCCGGCCTGCCGCCCATCATGGACGCCGAGGGCACCACCACGGCGGGCAACGCCCCCGGCGTCAACGACGGCGCGGCGGCGCTGGTCGTGGCGAGCGAGGAGTTCGCGCGCCGCCGCGGCCTGCCGGCGCTGGCGACGATCCTGTCGCAGGGCGCCGTCGCCGACGAGTACGCCTACCTCGCGCGCACGCCCGCGAGGGCCGGGGCCCTGGCGCTCGAGCGGGCGGGGCGGACGATCGACGACGTGGCGAGGGTCGAGATCAACGAGGCCTTCGCGTCGGTCGCCGTCAACTCCACCCGGATGCTGGGCGCCGACGAGTCGATCGTGAACGTGAACGGCGGCGCGGTGGCGCTCGGGCACCCCATCGGGGCGTCGGGCGGGCGCATCCTCGCGACGCTGGTCCACGACCTGCATCGCGTCGGCGGCGGCCTCGGGCTGGCCGCCATCTGCTCGGGCGGCGGCCAGGGCGACGCGCTGCTGATCGACGTCTAGGATCGCCCGGTGGCGCGGCGGCCGGGATACGACGTCCTGGTGCTCGGCGGCGGGACCGCCGGGTGCGTCCTGGCGGGGCGCCTGAGCGAGGACCCCGGGATCACGGTGTGCCTGGTGGAGGCCGGGCCCGACTACGGCCCCCGGGACGGCGGCGGCTGGCCCGCCGACATGCTCGACGCCCGCATCATCCCGCTGTCGCACTCCTGGGAGCGGCTCGACCCGGACGACCGGTCGCAGCACCGCGCGCGGATCATCGGGGGCTGCTCGTCGCACAACGCCTGCGTGGTCCTGGAGGGCGCGCCGGAGGACTACGACGAGTGGGGCCCGGGGTGGGGCTACGCCGACGTCGCGCCCTACCTCGACCGCGCCCGCCGGGCCCTCGGCACGCGGACGTTCGCGCCCGAGGAGCTGTCGCCGTGGCACGCGGCCTTCGCCGAGGCCGCGGGCGAGGACGCGATCGTCCACCCGGTCAACGCCGACGGCCCGGTGCGCCTCAACGCGGCCTTCGCCTACCTCGACCCGGCGCGCGGGCGGCCCAACCTCACCATCCTGGCCGACACCATCGCCGATCGCGTCGTGCTCGACGGCGACCGGGCGACCGGCGCGCTCACCTCCGCCGGCGAGCTGTCGGCCGAGGTCGTCGTGCTGGCGTCGGGCGCCTACGGGTCGCCGGGCGTGCTGCTGCGAAGCGGCATCGGCCCCGAGCGCGGCCTGCCGGTGGGGGAGAACCTGATCGACCACGTCGGCGTGGGGATGAGCTGGGTCCCGACCGACCGGCTGCAGGAGGAGACGGCCCGCTTCGAGGCCGAGCGCGCCGGCGTTCATGGGCCAGGTGACGATCCGCGCGCGCAGCGCCGTCTGCGCGGAGGGGGTCTGGGACACCTTCCTCTTCCCGGCCCTCGATCCCGGCTACGAGATCAGCGCGGCGGTCTTCGCGATGAAGCCGCGCTCGACGGGGCGGGTGGCGCTGTCGGCCGACGACCCCGAGGCGCCGCTGGCGATCGACCACGGGTTCCTGTCCGATCCGGTCGACCTCGACGTCGTGGCCGAGGCCCTCGAGACGATCCGCGCGCTGGCGCGCAGCGCCCCGGTGCGCCGCTACGCCGCGGGTGAGCTGCGGCCCGGCGAGGGTGTCGACGCCCGGGCCCACGTCCTGGCCGAGCACCGCGGCTTCTTCCACCCCGTGGGGACCTGCGCGATCGGGAGCGTCGTCGACGCGTCGGGGCGCGTGCTCGGCGTGGAGGGGCTGCGGGTCGCCGACGCGTCGGTGATGCCGACGATCCCGCGCGTGAACACCAACCTCTCCACCGCCGCGATCGCCGAGCGCGTCGCGGAGCTGGTCGCGGCCGACAGGTGACCGCCGGCCCGCCGCCGAATACCCGAGCGTGAGGCGCCGGGCGATCTGCCTGCTCGCCGCCGGCGCCGCCCTGCCGGCGGTCGCCGGCTGCTCCGGCTCGTCGGACGAGGCGCCCGCCGCGGCCGCCGCGTCCCGGCCCGCCGCGACGACGGCGCCCGCCGCGACGACGGCGCCCGACTCGGGACGCACCCGTGGTCCGGGCGCCGCGCTCCGACCGCGCCCGGCTGTCGCGGCGCGCGAGCCTGGGAGGGGCGATCTCGCCCAAGTCGGTCGCCGCCTCCGGGACCGGCCTGGTCTTCGCCCAGAACATGATGTACCGGCACTCGGTGACGGTCTACGACGCGCGCCGCATGCGGCTGCGCCGCACCATCCCCGACACCGTGAGGCTCTCGCGCCTCGGCCACCGCGGCTATCCGGGGACCCAGCGCGGCGCGCCGGTCGAGGCGGCCTTCTCGCCCGACGACCGCTACGCCTACGTCTCGAACTACTCGATGTACGGCCCGGGCTTCGGGCCGGAGGGCTCCGACGTCTGCTCCCCGGCCTCGGGCTACGACCGCAGCTTCGCCTACCGCATCCCCCTCGACTCCCTGAAGATCGACGCCGCGTACCGCGTCGGGGCGGTGCCGAAGGTCGTCGCGACCACGCCGGACGGGCGCTACGTGCTCGTCAGCAACTGGTGCTCCTACGACCTCAGCGTCATCTCGACGCGCCGCGGGCGCGAGGTGCGCCGCGTGCCGATCGGCGCCTACCCGCGCGGGATCGCGGTGTCGCCGAACAGGCCCGCCGCCTACGTCGCCGTGATGGGCGGCAACGAGGTCGTGCGCGTCGACCTGCGGACCTGGCGGACGCGGCGCCTGGCGATCGGCGCCGGCCCCCGCGCCCTGGCCCTCGGCCCGGCCGGGCGCTACCTGTTCGCGACCCTGAACGCCGAGGGCACCGTCGCCCGCCTCGACCTCCGCACCGGCGCCGTGGCCAAGGCGCGCACCGGCAGCGCCCCCCGCAGCATGGACATCGCCCCCGACGGGCGCTCCCTCTACGTCGTCAACTACGAGAGCGGCACCGTCAGCAAGCTGCGGGCCTCCGACATGCGCGTCCTCCAGACGATCGACGCCTGCTTCCACCCGATCGGGATCACCTACGAGCCGGTCACCCGGCGGGTCTGGGTCGCGTGCTACACCGGCTCGATCCTGGTCCTCGACGACCGGTGAGGCGCGGCCGGCTCATGGCGGCGGCGCTGGCCGCGGGGGCCCTGGGGGGCGCGTGTGCCACTTGGCCGATGCACGGCGTGCCAATTGGCACGGCGGCCGCGGCCGAGTGCGCGCCCCGCGACACCAGGCCCGGCCCGCGGCCCGAGTGGGCGCGGGCGAAGCGGGCGACGATCCTGGTCGACTCGGTGCTGCTGGGGGGCGTTCCGGCGTTGAGGACCGAGCTGCGCGGGTGGCGGACGGCGACGGTCGGGCGCCCGGCGATCATGCTCCCGGCGGCCGAGGCGGCGATCCGCTCCGGCGGGCGGGTGGCTCCGCTGGCGATCGTGGGCGTCGGGTACAACTCGCTCTGGGAGCGGGGCCGGCGCAATTACGCGGGCTGGGCGGAGCGCTTCGACGACGGGGCGCGGGGCCTCGTGCGGGCGCTGCGGGCCCGGGGCGCGCGCCAGGTGGTCTGGGTGACGCTGCGCGACGCGGGCCGCGGCGTCATCCCCTCGGGGGCGCTCTGGCAGTTCGACGCCTACGCCTGGTACTTCCCCTACGTCAACGAGCGGCTGCGGCGGCTGGACCGGATCCGCGACGATCTCGTGCTCGCCGAGTGGGACCGCGTCTCCAAGCGGACCGGGATCACGTACGACGCCATCCACCTCAACCCGCGGGGCGCGGCCCTGATGGCCCGCACCATCCGCGCCGCGATCGAGGCCGAGGCCGACGCTCAGCGCCCGCCGCCGCCCTGCCCGCCGGACACCGCCACGGCCCGCTCGTAGTTGAGCCGCAGCAGGGCGACGACGTCGTCGGCGTCCTCCTCCGACCCGATCGACCGCGACGCCCACCCCGACTGGGGCAGCACGTGGTGCGGCCTCACCCGGCCCGCCTTCAGCAGCTCGTCACGCAGCCGCTTGGGGAACGGGATGTCGGCGAGCCGGTCGCCGTGCACGTGGCCCAGCTCGCGCCGGCCGAGCCGGAACTCGACCCCGCCGAAGCTGTGTGCCCGGGCCGTCACGCCCGGCCACTCCGTGACGGCCGCCGCGATCCGCCCCGCGAAGCCCTCCGTCGTCGTCGCCACTGGTCCTCCGATCGCACGTAGGAGCGTCTCTCGAAGGCAGCATGCAGGCTCAAGTCAGCTTGAAGTCAAGCCCCGCCTCGGCGACGCGTCACGCGCCCCGGCGCACGCTCCCTCTCGGGACGCGGTTGGCGCGCGCGGGCGCGGCCGGCGCGGCGGGGCGGGGCCGGCTCGGCCGGGACGGCGCGAAGGCGGACCCGCGCCGCCGCGAGCCGTGCACGACCCGCGCCGCCGGCGGCGCGTAGCCCGTCGTGCCCCACCCGTCCTGCAGGCCGAGCCCGGCGGCGAGCCGGCCGACGGCGTCGGCGTGCTCGGGCATGACCATCGTGACGGCGCGCCCGGTGCGCCCGGCCCGGGCGGTGCGGCCGACGCGGTGCGTGTAGGCGTCGCGGTCCTCGGGCGGATCGAAGTTGATCACCAGGCCGATGTCGTCGAGGTCGATGCCGCGGGCGGCCACGTCGGTGGCCACCAGGACACGGGCGGTCCCCTTCGCGAACCGGTGTAGCGCCCGCTCGCGCTGCGACTGGTTGAGGTTGCCGTGCAGGGAGGCCGCGGCCACGCCCTTGGCCGCGAGCCGTGCCGACAGCCGCTCGGCGCCGCGGCGCGTGCGGCAGAAGACGAGCACCAGGTCGTCCTCGGCGCGGATCAGGTCGAGCAGGGTCTCGGTGCGCGTGGCCGAGGTGCACGCCACGAAGCTCTGGTCGAGCCGGTCGCCCAGGGAGGGGCCCTTCCCCGCACCCTCGTGCACGCGCAGCCGCTCGGGCGAGCGGGTGAGCTCGGCGGCCGCCCGGCCGACGTCGCCGTCGAGGGTGGCCGAGAAGAACATGGTCTGGCGCTCGGCCGGCACCTCGCGGACGATCGCCTGCACCTGGGGGAGGAAGCCCATGTCGAGCATCCGGTCGGCCTCGTCGAGCACGAGCGCGGTAACGCCCCCGAGGCTGACCCGGCCACGCCGGACCACGTCCAGCAGGCGCCCGGGCGTGGCCACCAGGATGTCGGCCCGGGCCGCCTGCGCCGCCTGGCGGTCGAGCCCGACCCCGCCGTAGCAGACCGCGACCCGGAGCCCCGCGGCCGCCGCGAGGGGCGTCAGCTCGTCGTCGATCTGACGCGCCAGCTCGCGCGTGGGGGCGAGCACCAGGGCGGACGGACCGCCGCGCCCGCGCGCGCCACGCTCGATCAGCGCGAGGCCGAACGCCAGCGTCTTGCCCGAGCCGGTCGGCGAGCTCACCAGCACGTCGCGCCCGGCCAGCGCGATCGGCAGGACCAGCTCCTGCACGGGGAACGGGGTCGCAATGCCCCGGGAATCGAGGGCGGCCCGCACAGGGCCGCTCACGCCGAGATCGGCGAAGGTCGTCGTCATCTGAAGCTCCTTGCGGCCTCGTGCCGCGGGTCGGACGGGAGATCGATCGACCGTCCACCACAGAAGCTTCGAGGTTGAGACGCTCTCCCACCGGACGGCCGGATGCCGTCCGAGCCCCGGATCGCTGCCGGGGATTCGGGGAGTGTACTCGCTTCCCCGGCGGGCGCCGCCGGCCGCGCCGAGCGCACGGCGCGGCGCGGACGCCCCGCTGTACCCTGGCCCGGGGGACCGGACGGGAGGCCCGATTGGCGGAGGAGCGGCAGCTGGAGCTGGAGAGCGTCTCGGAACGCTGCTTCCGCGACACGCTGGCGCGCTGGCCCAGCGGCGTCACCGTCGTCACCGCGCGCGACGGCGACGAGCCCGTCGGCATGACGGCGGCGTCGTTCTCGTCGCTGTCGCTCGACCCCCCGCTCGTACTGGTGTGCGTCGCCCGCGACGCCAACTCGCACGACGCCCTCGTCGGCGCCCCCGGGTTCGCGGTCCACATCCTCGGGTCGGCGCAGGACGAGGTGTCGCGCCAGTTCGCCGAGCCCGGCCCGCTCAAGTTCGAGGACTACCCCGACCAGGCGGGGCCGTTCGACGTTCCGCTGCTCCCCTTCGGGGTGGCGCTGCTGGTCTGCGCCCACCACTCCGCCCTCGACGGCGGCGATCACACGATCCTGATCGGGCGGGTCGTCGACACCGACCTCGCCGGCACCGACCCGCTCGTCTACTGCAACCGGGGCTACTGGCGGATCAGCGCGACCACTTGATCGTGCACCCCACCGGCGCGGTCTCGGCGAGGCTCGGGGAGCCGCCCTCGAGCACGGCGTCGAGCGCCTCGCGCAGGTAGCTCCGGGACGCCCGGTCGGGGTCGGCGTCGTCGTCGATCGCGCCGTGGTAGGCGACCCGCCGGTCGCCGTCGAGCACGAAGACCTCGGGGGTGCGCTCGGCGCCGTAGGCCCGCGCCACCTCCTGGGACTCGTCGCGGGCGTAGGCGAAGACGTAGCGCTGCTCGGCCGCGCGCACGACCATGTTCTCGAAGGAGTCCCCGGGGTGGGTGGTCGCGTCGTTCGCCCCGATGGCGACGGTCACGACGCCCCGGTCGGAGTACTCGCGGGCGATGTCGTTGAAGCGCTCCTCCCAGGCCCGGACATAGGGGCAGTGGTTGCACCAGAAGGCGACCACCACCGCCGGCGCGCCGGCGGCGTCCTCCAGGGACGCGTCGCCGCCGTCGGTGGTCGGCAGGCGGAAGTCCGGGGCGGCGGAGCCGACGGCCGCGCTCACGCCGGCACCGCCCCGCGCGCGGCCTCGCGCAGCGCGGCCGCGAGGTCGTCGAGGTGGGGGAGGGGGCCGACCCTGCCCCCGGGGCGGGCGTAGGCGCGGCACGCGTCGACCATCGGGAGGGCCCCGTGCTCCTCGCGCGGGAAGAGGTCGCGCCCCGCCGCGCAGGTAGGTGGGCGAGCCGGGGAAGCCGAGCCGGGCGGCGGCCTCGTCGTCGAGGACCTCCACGACCTCGACCTCCAGCGCGACCCCGCTCGCGCGGGACGCCTCGCGCAGCAGCTCCAGGCCCTCCTCGTGGGACGGGCAGGCGCGGCTGAACTGGTACGTCACGGGCAGCGGGACGGGCGCGGGCACGAGGGCTATCGTACCGCCGTGCTCCCTGACCCCCGCCCAGGCGATCGGCGTCTTCGACTCGGGAGTCGGGGGGCTGACGGTCCTCGACGAGTGCCTCGCGACCCTGCCGGCCGAGGACTTCGTCTACTTCGGCGACACGGCGTTCTTCCCGTACGGGGAGAAGACCGTCGAGGAGCTGCGCCGGCGGGCGCTCGCCATCGCGCGCTGGCTCGACGCGCAGGGCGTCAAGCTGATCGTCGTCGCCTGCAACACGGCCACGGCCTCGGTGCTCCCCTGGCTCCAGCAGGAGGTGGCGACGCCCCTGATCGGGGTGATGGGCCCCGAGGCCCACGCGGCCGTCCAGGCCACCCGCAACCGGCGCATCGGCCTGCTGGCCACCGAGGCGACGGTCCGCTCGGCCTCCTACTCGCGCATGGTCCACGCCCACGACGCGGGCGTCGAGGTGACCAGCGTGGCGTGCCCGCGCCTGGCCCCGGCGATCCAGAGCGGCGACCCCTTCGATGACGAGATCGTGGCGATGGTGCGCGAGTACACCGCCCCGCTGACCGCCGCCGGGGTCGACACGGTCATCCTCGGCTGCACCCACTACCCGATGGTGGACCGCCTGCTGCGGCGCTCCCTGCCGGGCGTGTCGCTCATCAAGAGCGGCGAGGAGATCGCGCGCGAGGTCGCCGAGACCCTCGCCCGCAAGGACCTGGCGCGGCCGCCCGGCGCCGAGGGCGGCTACCGCTTCGCCTGCAGCGGCGACGCCGCCTCGTTCCGGGAGCTCGGGAGCCGCTTCCTGCAGATGCCCCTGGGCGACGTCACGGTCGTCGACCCGGAGGCGGTCCCCGCCGCCACCGGGCAGCCCTAGGACAGCGCGGTGCCGGTCGCCCGGCGCCTCGTGACCCTGACCGCCGACGACGGCGAGGTCCACGACGCCCTCTTCGAGATCGACGAGCGGGCGGCGCGCGCGCGGCGGCGCGCCAGCGGGAGGGCGGCCGCGGTGGTGCACGTCCACGGCATCATGGGCAACTTCCTCGTCGGCACCCTGCGCTTCTTCCCGGCGCCGGTGGCGCGGGCCGGCTTCCCGGTGCTGGTGCTCGAGACGCGCATGGGCAACGTGGGCCAGCTCTTCGGGCAGGCGATCTTCGAGGAGGCGGTCCGGGACGTGCGTGCGGCGGTGGCCTGGCTGCGCGAGCAGGGCTTCGACGCGATCGTGCTGTCGGGCTACTCCTCCGGGGCGACGCTGGCGACGCGGGTGGCGGCGCTGGAGACCGAGCCCGACCTCGCCGGGCTGATCTGCATGGCCAACCCCTGGGGCCTGCCGCAGTCGATGCGCCGCCGCGCCGACCGCTTCGGGGCGGCGCCCGGCTACGAGGAGCTCACCGAGCTCGTGCGCCAGGCCATCGGCGACGACCCGGACGCCGCCGAGCACGACCGCCTGTTCGTGGTGGAGGGCAGCCGGGGGCCGAGCCGGCGCCCCTCCGACAGCGAGGTCTACACCTACCGCACCTGGTGGCACTCGCGCGGCCCGGCGGCCACCTCGGCGATGGCCCACCGCCAGATCGGGGCGGTCGCCGCGCCGATCCTGCTGGTGCAGGGGACCGCCGACGAGGTGGTGGAGCGCGGCGAGGCCGCGGCCCTGGCGCGGGTCGCGCGCGAGGCCGGCAACGACGACGTCACGGTCGTGACCATCGACGGCGTGGGGCACTCCTTCGACGGCGGCGAGATCGCCGCCCTGGAGGCGGTCACCTCCTGGCTGCGGCGGCGGGCCTGACGTGGCGCGGGTCGTGCAGCGCGGCGGGGCGCGGCGGCCGCTGTTCGGCGCCGACGACCGGGCGCTCGGGATCGACCTGGTGGTGACCCGCACCGACGACGGCCAGCGCTGGGACGGCATGATCTTCCGCCCGGGCCGGGCCTCGGTCCGGCGCCGCCTGGCCGTGCTGGTCGTGCACGGCTCGGTGGGCAACTACATCACCGGCGTGCCCCGGCGGGTCTCGTTCGGCCTCGCCAACGCCGGCTTCACCGTGATGTCGGTCAACACGCGCATGGCCAACTACGGCGTCATCTTCGGCGGCGGCCTCATGCACCGCACCCCGCTCGACCTCGACGCCGCCCTGTCGGTACTGCGCCGCCGGGGCTTCCAGCGCATCGTGATGCTCGGCTTCAGCCTCGGCGCCACGATGGTCACCCACTACCAGGCCCTCCGCCGCCCGCCCGACGTGGTCGGCATCTGCACCCTCGCCCACCCGGCCTCGCTGCCGGCGGCGCTGCGGCTGCGCTGGGACTTCTACGACTCCGAGCCGACCTACGCCGAGGTCGCCGACGAGGCCCACCTGCGCCTCGCCCCCGACTACGAGTCGCCCGAGCGCGACCGCATCTTCGTGGTGCGGCGGGCGCGCGGGTTCGGCGACCGCCCGATCGACGGCGAGGTGTGGACCTACCGCACCTGGTGGTTCTCGCGCGGCCCGCGGGCGCCGCACGCCGAGTCGCGGCTGCGCATCGGCTCGGTGACGGTGCCGCTCGCGATCATCCAGGCGGGCGAGGACGAGCTCGTGCGCGGGAGCGAGGGCCCCGAGCTCGAGGGCCTGGCGCGTCAGGGCGACTGCCCCAGCGTGGCGCGCGAGACGATCCCGGGCGCCGACCACGTCTTCGCCGGCCTCGGCGACGAGCTGACCGAGGCGGTCGTGGCGTGGCTGGACGGGCGCCTCTGAGGCCGCGCCGCCGGTCAATGTTCTATTGTCATCGAACGATGATGGCGGACCGATGACTCGGGCCGCCCGGCAGGGTCTTCATTCCCGGCATGACCGCGACCCCCACAACGATCAAGCGCACCTACTACGCGCTGCTGCTCGGGAACACCCTGGCCGCGTCGCTGATCTGGGGGATCAACACGATCTTCCTGCTGGACGCGGGGCTCTCGAACCTCGAGGCGTTCACGGCCAACGCGTTCTTCACGGCCGGGATGGTGCTGTTCGAGGTGCCGACGGGGATCGTGGCCGACGTCTACGGGCGCCGCCTGTCGTTCCTGCTCGGGACCGTGACGCTGGCCATCAGCACCGCCCTCTACGTCCTGCTCTGGGAGATGGAGGCGGCGTTCTGGGCGTGGGCGGTCGTCTCCCTGCTCCTCGGCCTGGGCTTCACCTTCTTCTCCGGCGCGACGGAGGCCTGGCTGGTCGACGCCCTCCGCGCCACCGGGTTCGTCGGCGGCCTCGAGCCGGTCTTCGCCCGCGGCCAGGTCATCACGGGGATTGGGATGCTGACGGGCTCGGTCGCGGGCGGGTACATCGCCCAGGCGACCAACCTGGGCGTCCCCTTCGTGCTGCGGGCGATCATCCTCGCGGTGATGTTCGCGGTGGCGTTCGCGTTCATGCGCGACATCGGCTTCAACCCGGCCCCGCGCGGCCATCCGATCGCGGAGATGAGGTCGATCACGGCGGACTCGATCGAGTACGGCTGGCGCGTGCCCCAGGTGAGGTACCTGATGCTCGCCGCCCCCTTCACCGGCGGCGTCGGCATCTACGTGTTCTACGCGCTCCAGCCCTACCTGCTCGAGCTCTACGGCGACCCCGAGGCCTACGGCATCGCGGGCCTGGTCGCCGCCATCGTCGCCGGCGCCCAGATCGTCGGCGGCCTGGTCGCCCCGGCGCTGCGGTCGCGCTTCCGGCGCCGGACGTCGGCGCTGATAGCGGCGGAGGTGATCTCGGTGATCGCGCTGGCGCTGATCGGGCTCATCGAGAACTTCGGAGCGGTCATCGCCCTGATCGTGGTCTGGGGCCTCCTGTTCGCCGCGTCGATGCCGATCCGGCAGGCGTACATGAACGACCGCATCCCCTCCCAGCAGCGGGCGACGATCCTGTCGTTCGACTCCCTGATGTCGTCGAGCGGCGGCGTGGTCGCGCAGCCGGTCCTCGGCCGGGTCGCGGACGTCTGGGGCTACCCCGCCTCCTACCTCCTGTCGAGCGCGATCTCGGCGCTCTCGCTGCCGTTCCTGGTGCGCGCGCGGCGCCTCGAGCCGCCGTCCGAGCCGCCGACCAAGCAGGTCGCGGTCGAGCCGACCCCCGCCGCCGGCCGCATCGAGCGCCCGGCCTGAGGGCCCGGGACCTGCGGGCGGCGGCGGCCGGTGGCGCTCCGAGCGGCCAGCGGCGATAATCGCCCCGCGCTGCACGTCCACCGACCCCGGAGGTGCCCCGGTGACCGGATCGGCGACCCTCAAGCTGCTCGTCGCGACGTTCTCCGACGACGCGGGCGCGGCGCGCGCGCTGGCCACCCTCGCGCCCGCCCTCGGCGCGGAGGCGATCGGCCAGGCGGCCGTCGTCTCCAAGCGCGCCGACGGCAAGATCCGCTTCTCCGAGACCAACGACACGACCACCCGCGAGGGCGCGCTCAAGGGCGTGGGCATCGGGGCGCTGGCCGGGCTGCTGGGGATTCTCTTCACCCCCGCGGCGCTCCTCGCGCTGCCCGTGGGAGCGGGCGTCGGGGCGCTGGTCGGCAAGATGCGCGACACCGGCTTCGAGGACGACGACCTCAAAGCGCTCGGCGCCGACCTCGACGCCGGCCGCTCGGCGATGGTCATGACGGTCAACACCGACGACGTCAACAAGGCCAAGCGGCTGCTGGCCGAGGTAGACGCGGTCCACGTCGCCGTCAAGGAGGTGGACGCCGAGCTCGCGGCGGTGCTCGACGAGGAGGCGGCCGCCGCGGCGGGCGGGGCCGGCTGAGCGGCTCCGGCGGGCCGGCCCGGCTCAGGCCAGGGCGTCGAGCGCGGCGAGCGCCTCCTGCATCTGGGTCCCGGCCTTCCCGTGCAGGCGCACGTCGGCGACGCCGTCGTAGGGCGTCTCGCTCTCGGTGAGGATCGCGAGCCTCCCGCCGTTGTCGAGGACGACGCGCGGGAGCTGGCTGACCGGCGCCACCAGCAGCGAGCTGCCGATCACCAGCATCAGGTCCGCGCGCTCGGCGTGCGCGAAGGCCGCGTCGATCGCCTCCGTCGGGAGCGGCTCGCCGAAGAGCACGACGCCGCTCTTCATGGGGAACCCGCAGCCGCAGAGGGGAACGCCGTTCTCGGCGGCGTCGGCGCGGGAGACGAGCTCGTCCATGCTCACCCGCGCCTCGCAGCGCAGGCAGACCCCGCGGTCGAGGGCGCCGTGGACCTCGATCGGGTCGCTCCCCGCCCTGGCGTGCAGGCGGTCGATGTTCTGGGTGACGACGGCCCGCACGACGCCGCGGCGCTCGAGCTCGGCGACCGCCAGGTGGGCCGGGTTCGGCTCGACGCCCGAGAGCAGGTCGATGCGCGGGCGGTGGAAGCTCCAGAAGCGCTCGGGCTCGCTGAGGAAGGTGCTGAGCGAGGCGACCTCCATCGGGTCGTACCTCTCCCAGAGCCCCCCGGCCGAGCGGAAGTCCGGGATGCCGCTCTCGGTGGAGATGCCGGCGCCGGTCAGGACGACCGCGTACTCCGACGCCGCCAGGGCCGCGGCCAGGTCGTCAGCCGTGTGCGTGCGGGGCATCCGGTCCAGCGTACTAACCTGCCCGAGATGCGAGCCGACGGACGCGCGCCGGACCAGCTCCGCCCGCTGGAGATCCTCCCGGGCTTCGTCGAGACCGCCGACGGCAGCGCCCTCATCTCGGTGGGCCGCACGCGGGTGATCTGCACCGCCTCGGTCGACGAGGCCGTCCCGCCCTGGATGCGCGGCCGCGGCCGCGGGTGGGTCACCGCCGAGTACGGGATGCTCCCCGGGTCAACCGGCGAGCGGAAGCCGCGCGACGTGGCGAAGGGCCGCCCGGACGGCCGCACGACCGAGATCCAGCGCCTGATCGGGCGCTCGCTGCGCGCCGTGGTCAACCTCGACGCCCTCGGCGAGCGCACCGTGTGGCTCGACTGCGACGTCCTCCAGGCCGACGGCGGCACGCGCTGCGCGTCGATCTGCGGCGCATGGGTCTCCCTCCACCAGGCCCTCTCGCGGCTCATCGACGCGGGATCCCTGGCCGAGCTCCCGCTGCGCGACTCCATCGCCGCCATCAGCGTCGGCATGGTCAACGGCGCGCCGCTGCTCGACCTGGCCTACTCGGAGGACTCGCGGGCCGAGTCGGACATGAACGTGGTGATGACCGGCGCCGGCCGCCTGGTCGAGGTCCAGGCGACCGCCGAGGGTGCGACGTTCTCGCGCGCCGAGCTCGACGTGCTCCTCGACCTCGCCGAGGCCGGGATCCGCGAGCTCACCGCGGCGCAGCTCGCGGCGGTCGCCTCCGCCGGCGCGGCCGCCTGAAGGCGATGAGCCCCTCGGCCTCGGCCGCTCTCGGCGGCGGCCGGTCCTCGCCGGGCGACCCGCTGAAGGTCGTCCTCGCCACCGGCAACCGGGACAAGGTCGCCGAGCTCGAGCCCCTCCTCGCCGGCGCCGAGGTGAGCGCCGCGCCCGACGGCTTCGACCCCGCCGAGACGGGGACCACGCTCCTCCAGAACGCGTGGATCAAGGCCGCCGCGCTGCGCCCCGAGGCTCCCGCGGACGCCGTGGTGGTGGCCGACGACTCCGGCCTGTCGGTGCACGCGCTCGACGGCCGGCCCGGCGTCTTCAGCTCGCGCTACGCGGGCCCGGAGGCGACCTACGCCGACAACTGCCGGCGGCTGCTCGAGGAGCTCGAGGGGGTCGAGGACCGGCGCGCCGCGTTCGTCTGCGTGCTCGTGGGGCTGGGACCGGGCGACCGGGTGCTGGTCGCGACGGGCGTCTGCCCCGGCGCCATCGCCCCCGCCATGCGCGGGGCCGAGGGGTTCGGCTACGACCCGCTCTTCATCCCCGAGGGGGAGGACCGCTCGATGGCCGAGATGAGCCGCGACGAGAAGGCCGCGATCTCCCATCGCGGGCGTGCGGCCCGGCACCTCGCCGAGCTCCTCGGCCTGGTCGAGTAGGTTGCCCGCTGACGTGGCTCACCCGCTCGACCACACCGCTCGGCGCGCGAGGCCGTGACGACGGAGCGCCGCACGTCGTCAGGCTCGCGGACGCTCTCCTGGCTGATCGGCTCGGTCGCGGTCGGCTGGCTCGTCGTCTACAACGCGATGCGCCTGGCCGGGTCGAACCCGGCCGACGCCGCGTGGCCGTCGCTGGCGATCGGGGCGGTCGTCGGGCTCGCGGCCTTCGGGGCCGGCCTGCTGTTCGTGCGGCGCCGGGCCGCGGCCGGCCACCCGGTGCGGCGGGGGCCCATCGAGATCCCCTCGCCATCCGAGTTCGACGCGGGCCAGCGCAGGATGGTGGACATCGCGTGGCCGGCGCTCGGCGTCCTCGCCGCCGCCGCCCTCGTCATGGGCGTGTACCTGGGCGCGGACTGGCTGGGGACCGACCCGGACGACCGCGCCACCACCACGATCATCCTGGCCGCCTGGAACGTCCTCGTCGGCCTCTGGCTCGGCGACGAGGTCATGCGCATGCGCCGGGGCGAGGCGGACGGGGTGGAGTCCATCGTCCTCGGCTGCGCCCTCACGGCGGTGCTCGCCGGCGTCGGCCTGTCGCGCGAGCTCGCCGAGACCGGGCAGGTCGTCCTGATCGTCCTCGCGGGCGTGGCCGGCACCCTCTGCGGCCTGGCCGCCTGGCGCCTCCAGGGCGGGCGCGGGGTGCCGGTGGCGGCCATCGGCGTCGCCGCCGTGGCGGCGCTCTCGCTGATCCTGCCGATCGCCCTGTAGCCGCGTGACGGCGGCAGTGCGCCTGGCCTGCCCGCTGTGCGGGGCGGTCGTCGCCGACGGCGCGGAGCCGGCCCCGGGCGCGTGCCCGGGGTGTGGCGCGGCCTACGCCGGCGGCGGCGCGAGCCCGCCCGAGGCGGCCGGCGCCGCGCTTCGCGCCTGGGGGATCGAGGGCGTGGACCCGCAGGGGCTCGCCCGCCGCCTGTTCGAGGCCGATCCGCCCCCGGCGCCCGCGCCGGCCGCGGCGATCACGTCCGACAGCCGCGACGGCTTCTATCTCTGGTGGGTGTTCGTGCGCGACGGCGGCCGGGACCGGGCCGACGTGCTCCGCGCGGCCTGATTCGGCTGGCGGGCTCCGGGGGCGTCCGGTAGGGTCCGTCTGGCACTCTTGTCCCGTGAGTGCCAGGACGCGTGCCCGGCGCAGGCCGCCCGGCGCGCTCCCGGAGTGCCACACCACTCGACCCGGGAGGGCCGATGAAGCTCAAGCCCCTGGGCGATCGCGTGATCGTCCGGACCGTTGACCAGGAGGACGTCACCGCCAGCGGCATCGTCCTGCCGGACACGGCGCAGGAGAAGCCCCAGCGGGGCGTCGTCGTGGCCGTCGGCGACGGCCGCGTCATCGACGGCGAGCGGATCCCCCTCGAGGTGTCCGATGGCGACGAGGTCATCTACTCGAAGTACGGCGGCACCGAGGTGAAGCTCGACGGCGAGGACGTCCTGATCCTCAGCGAGAACGACATCCTCGCCCGCATCGCCGCCAGGCCGAAGGCGCCCGCCAAGCGCACCGCCTCGCGCAAGCCGGCCGCGAAGAAGACGGCGGCCAAGAAGAAGTAGGCGCGCCCCCGGCGCCCCCACCCGAATCCCGCAGACCCAAGGAGACGCGCCAGAGATGGCAAAGCTGCTCAAGTTCGACGAGGACGCCCGCCGCGCGCTGGAGCGCGGGGTCAACACCCTGGCCGACGCGGTCAAGGTGACCCTCGGCCCCAAGGGGCGCTATGTGGTGCTCGACAAGAAGTTCGGCGCGCCCACCATCACCAACGACGGCGTCACCATCGCCAGAGAGATCGAGGTCGAGGACCCCTTCGAGAACCAGGGCGCCCAGCTGGTGCGCGAGGTGGCCACCGCCACCAACGACGTGGCCGGCGACGGCACCACCACCGCCACCCTGCTGGCCCAGGCGATCGTGCAGCGAGGGCCTCAAGAACGTGGCCGCCGGGGCCAACCCGATGGGCCTCAAGCGCGGCATCGAGGCCGCCGTGGAGCGGGTGGTGGACCAGATCGCCGCCCAGTCCAAGGAGGTGGCCGGCAAGGAGGACATCGCCCGCGTGGCCACCATCAGCTCGCCGCGACCGGGCCATCGGCGACGTGATCGCCGACGCCATCGAGAAGGTCGGCAAGGACGGCGTGGTCAACGTCGAGGAGGGCCAGACCTTCGGCATCGAGCTGGAGTTCACCGAGGGCATGCAGTTCGACCGCGGCTACATGAGCCCCTACATGGTCACCGACCAGGAGCGCATGGAGGCCGTCCTGGACGACCCCTTCCTGCTCATCCACGGCGGCAAGATCAGCTCGCGTGCAGGACATCCTGCCCCTGCTCGAGCAGGTGATCGGCCAGGGCCGGCCGCTGCTGGTGATCGCCGAGGACGTCGAGGGCGAGGCCCTGGCGACCCTGATCGTCAACAAGCTGCGCGGCACCTTCACCGGCATCGCCGTCAAGGCCCCCGGCTTTGGCGACCGGCGCAAGCGCATGCTCGAGGACATCGCCATCCTCTCCGGCGGCGAGGTGATCAGCGAGGAGATGGGCCTCAAGCTGGCAAACGCCCAGGTCAGCCAGCTGGGCCGGGCCCGGCGGGTGGTGGTCTCAAAGGACGCCACCACCATCATCGACGGGGCCGGCGACACCGAGGAGATCAAGGGCCGCATCAAGCAGATCAAGGCCGAGATCGAGACCACCGACTCGCGACTTCGACCGCGAGAAGCTCCAGGAGCGGCTGGCCAAGCTGGCCGGCGGGGTGGCCGTGGTCAAGGTGGGCGCCGCCACCGAGACCGAGATGAAGGAGCGCAAGCACCGGGTCGAGGACGCCCTGCAGGCCACCCGGGCCGCGCTCGAGGAGGGCATCGTGCCCGGCGGCGGGGTGGTGCTGATCAACAGCATCGGGGCGCTGGATGACCTCAAGCTGGATGGCGACGAGGCCACCGGGGCCAACATCGTGCGCCGGGCCCTGGAGGAGCCGCTGCGCCAGCTGGCCGAGAACGCCGGCCTGGAAGGCGTCGGTGGTGGTGGGCGTGGTCAAGTCCAAGAAGGCCGGCATCGGCCTCGACGTGGAAACCGGCGAGTACGTGGACCTGGTCAAGGCCGGCATCATCGACCCGGCCATGGTCACCCGCGCGCCCTCCAGAACGCCTCCAGCATCGCCAAGAACATCATCACCACCGAGGCGGTGGTGGCCGACAAGCCCGAGGAGCCGGGCCCGGCCGGCGGCGGCATGCAGATGAGCCCGAACATGGGCGGCATGGGCATGGGCGGCGGGATGATGTAGATGAGACAGTGGGGTTTCGCGGTCCGAGAGGACTCTGTCTCCCCATCTGTCTCCCCATCGGGGCTACTGGCGGCCCCGATGGGACCGGTCAGGAAGTGCCGCCACGGGGGGCCGCACCGGCCCCCCCGTCGGCGTGCGTGGCGCTCGCGCAGTGGTCGCGGCGGTGGGCCACGGCCGGCTCGGCGCCACCCGCACGCCCGCGCGTTGACGGATGGAGCGGGCCGTGACTACCGTGCGGCCCGTGGGCGCAACCTGCCCCGGCTGCGGCGCAAACGTCGACGCCGCCTCGCGGTTCTGCGCGGACTGCGGGGCCGCGCTCGGCCGCCGATGTCCCGAGTGTGGTGAGCCGGCCGATGCGGCCAAGCGCTTCTGCGCCAACTGCGGAGCCGCGCTCGCACGCGAGGCGGAGACGCCGGCCCCGGATGCGCCGGAGGGCGAGCACAAGCCGGTCACGGTGCTCTTCTGCGACATCGTCGGCTCGACGTCGATCGCCGAGCGGATCGGCGCCGAGGCGATGCACTCGCTCCTCAGCCGGTACTCGGACATGGCGCTCGAGGAGCTGCGGTTCTACGGCGGCACGATCGACCGCTTCATGGGCGACGGCTTCATGGCGCTCATCGGGGTGCCGACCGCGTACGAGGACCACGCGCGGCGCGCGGTCCTCGCGGCGCTCGCCTTGCGAGGGCGGTTGCTGCGCGACCTCACGCCGCCCGGCCTCGAGCCGGTCGAGGTGCGCATGGGGCTCAACAGCGGCTCGGTCGTGGTCGGCAGCCTCGGCGACGATCCCGAGGGCGACCTCGCGGCGATCGGCGACACGATCAACGTCGCGGCCCGCCTGCAGTCGATCGCGGCGCCGGGGACCATCCTCATCAGCGACGCGACCGCCCGGCAGGTGGTCGGGTACGTCCGCTGCGAGCGGATCGGCCCCGTGGCGATTCGCGGCCGTGCCGAGGCCGCGTCGCGCACCGCGTGCTGGGACTCGGGCCGCGACGGTCGGCCCTGGAGGGCCTCGGCTCGCCGCCCAGAGGACGTTTCGTGGGCCGCGAGCGCCAGCTCAGCCGCCCTTCAGGAGCTGGTGGCCGAGGCCGCGTCCGGCCGCGGCCAGGTCGTGGGCATCGTCGCCGAGCCCGGCATGGGCAAGTCGCGCATCGTCGCCGAGCTGCGCCGCTCGCTGGCCGCCGAGCGCCTCACCGTGCTGGAGGGGCGCTGCCTCTCCTACGGCTCGGCCGTCCCCTACGTCCCGCTGGCCGACATCGTGCGCGCCAACTGCGGCATCGCGGACGGCGACGCGCCCGCCGAGGTCGAGGCCAAGGCCGCGTTCGGGCTCGACCGAGCTGGGGATCGACCCCGGCCCCCGCGTGCCTCTGCTGCTGCGGATGATGGGGCTCCGCGACGACGGGGCGCCCGATGACCCCAGCCCGGAGGCCGTCAAGCAGCGCACCTTCGAGACGCTCTTGACGATGTGCCTCGCCGGCAGCCGTCGCAGGCCCCTGCTGCTGGTGGTCGAGGACCTCCATTGGATCGACCGCCTCTCCGAGGAGTTCCTCGCTCGGCTCGTGGAGAGCATCCAGGGCGCCCCGCTCGCCCTCGTCTGCACCTATCGACCGGGGTACCAGGCTCTCTGGATGCAGGCGTCATACGCGACGCAGCTCGCCCTGCCGCGGCTGACCCTGGCGGAGAGCCTCGTGGTGCTGCGCGCCGTCCTCGGCGAGGGCGGAGCGGATCCCGACGCGCTCGAGCCGATCCTGGACAAGGCCGACGGCAACCCCTTCTTCCTGGAGGAGCTGGGACGGGCCGTGCTCGAGGACGCGCCCACCGGGCCGGAGCACCCGGTGCCCGGCAGCGTCCACGACGTGTTGCGGGCGCGCGTCGACCGGCTGGCGGAGGAACCGCGGCGGGTGCTCCAGACCGCCTCGGTGCTGGGACGCGAGTTCCCGCTCCGGCTGCTCGACGCCGTCTGGAGCGGCCCCGGTGGCCTCGAGCCCCACCTCGCGGAGCTCAGGCGCTTGGAGTTCATCCACGAGCAGGGCGGCGAGGGCGAGTCCGTGCATGTCTTCAAGCACGCCCTCACCCAGGACGTCGCGTACCAGAGCCTGCTCTCGAGCCGGAGGGCTCGTCTGCACGAGGCCGCGGGCGCGGCCTATGAGGCGCTCTACGCGGATCGCCTGGGCGAGGTCTACGACCGGCTGGCTCACCACTACTCCCACACCGCGCGATCGGAGAAGGCCGTGGAGTACCTCGGCCTGTTCGCCGATTCGGCGGCGAAGGGCTACGCCCACGCGGAGGCGGCCGAGGCCCTGCGCGAGGCGCTGCGCCACGTCGACGGCCTGCCGCCCGACCTCCGCGACCGGCAGGCATGCGAGCTCACACTGCGCCTGGTGTACTCGCTCTACTTCCTGGGCGGGTTCGACGAGAGCCTCGACGCGCTCACGGCCGTCGAGGCCCGCGCGACGCGGCTCGAGGAGCGCGGAGCTGGCCGGGCGCCTCTACATGTGGCTGGGACACACCCACGCCCACGCCGGCGACAGCGACGGGGCCGCCACGAGCATCGCCCGTGCCATCCACGAGGCATCGCGCTCGGGCGACGTCGCCACCTTCGGGAAGGCGCACTACGTGCGCGCGCGGGAGGCGTTCTGGCGCGGCCGGTTCGCCGACGGGGCCGAGCACGGGCGCACCGCCGCGGCCTCGCTCGAGCGCACCGACGAGTGGTGGTGGCTCGGTCACGCCCACGCCTGGATCGGGCAGAACCTCGTCAACACGGGCGACTTCGAGGAGGCGCTGGCCAACGTCGCCCGCATGAAGGAGATCGGCCGTCTCCGCGACGACCCCCGCCTGCAGAGCTACGCCGGGTGGGAGATCGCCTGGTATGAGGCGACCCGCGGCAACTGGGAGCGCGCCATCGCCGAGGGCACCGAGAGCCTCGAGCGCTCGCCCGATCCGCTGAACAGCGCCTACAGCATGTTCGCCCTGGGCTTCAGCTACCGGGAGAAGGGCGACTACGCCCAGGCGGTGTCGCTGCTCCAGTCCGCGATCCAGCTGCTCACGGACTTCGGCTACGACCGCCTGGCCGCGTGGCTCACCGGGTGGTTGAGCGATGCCCAGCTCTGGTCGGGCGACCCGGCGACCGCGGCCGAGACCGCCCGCAGCGCCCTCGGCCTCAGCGAGCAGGTCGGTTACCCCTGGGCCGTCGCCGTGGCGCAGCGGGCCAGCGGCCGCGTATCCCTGGCGACCGGAGACCTGCGCGGCCGCGCGCGGGCGCCTCGACGAGGCGCGCTCGGCCTTCCGCCGCATGGGGTGCCGCTTCGACCTCGCGGTAACGCACATGGACCTGGCGAGGCTTGGGCACGCCGCCGGTGAGGGCGGCGCCGCGGGCGTCGAGCTGGACGCGGCCCGCGTCCTCCTGAGCGAGCTCGACGCGCCGATCTATCGGGCTCGCGTGGACCAGCTCGCCGCCGAGCTGGAGATCGGCCGGGATCGATCATCCGCCTAGGCCATCCGGGCTCTCCCGCACCGCGGTAGGGTGGGGAGCGGTGGAGTGGGCGCTTCTGCAGGGGCTGGGCGAGGATGAGCAGCGGGCCGTCATCGCCGCCGCCCGCCGCCGCCGCTTCTCGCGGCGGGAGGTCCTCTTTCACGCCGGCGATCCGGGGGAGGCGCTCCACCTGATCGCCTCCGGGTGGGTGGCCGTCTACGTGACGACGCCCGTCGGAAGCACCGCCGGCTTCGCCCTGCTGGGTCCTGGAGAGGCCGTCGGCGAGCTGGCCCTCGTCTCCCCGGGCGAGCGAAGCGCGACCGCGATCGCGCTGGAGCCGACCGAGACCCTGTCGCTGCGCCGGGACCAGTTCGAGGACCTCCGGCGCCGGCACACCGGCATCGACCGGCTGCTCGTGGAGCTGCTCGCCGAGCGCGTGCGGCGTCTCGATCATCAGCTCGTGGAGGCGTACTTCGTCCGTGCCGAAACACGGGTGATCCGCCAGCTCCTCGCCCTCGCCCGCCGGATGCCGGAACGCGACGGTCGGCACGCCGTGCGCCTGACCCAGGAGGATCTCGCCGCCCTGGCGGGGACCTCGCGCGCGACCGTCAACCGGGCGCTGCGTGAGCTGGAGCGGGCGGGCGCGATCGCCCAGGCGCGCGGTCGCGTCGACGTCCTCGACCTCGCGCTGCTCGCCGACCGGGGCCGGTAGCCCCGCGGCGGCCCGTCGCCGGGTCGCCCGCCGAGTGTCGCGGCCGTGACCCTGCGGGGGTCGTGACCGAGAGCGTCCGGGCGGTCACCCCGCCATACCGTCGGGGCATTCCCACCAACGCTTCCAAGAAAGGGGAGTGCCATGTTCCTCAAATACGTCAAGCGGTCCAGCGGGACGGATCGCGTCGGGCGTCCGCTCGACGTGACTCCTGGGGTCCGGTCGCGACTGGCCGGGTGAGCGTCACCTCGCCCGGAGGGAGCTCGCGCGGGCGAACGCGCGGGCTCCCTCGGTGAGGTGCGCGCGGACCAGGGTCCGGGCATTGATGAGCAATACCGAACCGTCATCCTCGACGGACGAGGAGGAGCAGCCATGCGCGGAATCGTGTTCAACGCGCCCGGGGACGTCTCGGTCGAGACCGTTCCGGATCCGACGATCGTGGAGCCCGGCGACGCCATCGTCAGGGTGACCAAGGCGGGTATCTGCGGATCGGACATGCACATCTACAACCACGGTGACGCCTTTGGATTCAGCCCGGGCTGCCGCCTCGGCCACGAGTTCGTGGGCGTCGTCGAGGAGGTCGGCGGCGACGTCGTCAATGTGCGCGCCGGCGAGAAGGTCGCCTCGCCGTTCTGGATCTCGTGCGGCGAGTGCCACTTCTGCCGTCGTGGGCTCCAGACCTCCTGCGTGCGCGGCGGCGCCTACGGCTTCCAGCCGTTCTGGCCCGGCGGCGGCGACGTGCAGGGGGGCCAGTCTCAGTTCGTCCGCGTGCCGATGGCCGACGGGACGCTCGAGCTCGTGCCCGAGCCGCTCGCCGACGACGCGAACGACGACCGCGTCCTGCCGCTGACCGACGTCTTCACCACCGCCTATCACGCGGTCACGGGGCGCCGACATCTCCGAGGGCGACACGGTCCTCGTCGTCGGCGACGGTGCGGTCGGCCTGCTCGCCTGCCATGCGGCGCGCCTGTTCAACCCGGGCGCGATCGTGCTGGCCGGGCACCACGACGACCGCCTCGAGGTGGGCCGGCGTCTCGGGGCGACCCACACGGTCAACACCTCGGCCAACGGTGGCCTGGAGGAGGTGATCGGCGGGTTGACGGACGGGCACGGTCCCCAGGCGGTGGTGGACGCCGTCTCGAGCACGGCGTCGATGAAGCTCTCGACCGAGACGGTCCAGGCCGGCGGGACCGTCAGCTGGGTGGGCATGGAGGTCTTCCTCGGCGCGCCCGAGCTCTCCTGGGACCAGTGCTTCCTCCGCAACCTCACGATCCGGGGAGGGGTGGCGCCGGTGAAGCGCTATCTCCCGGAGCTGTGGCCCCTCCTGGAGGATGGCCGGATCGACCCGTCGCCGGTTCTGACCCACGATCTCGCCATGGACGAGGCCGCGACGGGCTACGCGCCGATGGCCACCCGGCAGGAGGGCACGGTGAAGGTGGCGGTGTCGCCACACCGCTGAGCGCCACCATGTGGGCGACCCGGCGCGCCGGCTTCGCCGGGGCGAGCCGCCGCCGCTACGCCTCGACGAGGAGCACCAGGGTCTCGGGCAGGACGCCGTCGTGCGCCATCGCGGCGGCGGCCGCCTCGGTCTGCATCGCCGCGGCGACGGCGTCCAGGTCCGGGATGTCCATGAGCAGCGCGACCCGGCTCGGGTTCTCCGGGTTGACGAAGGTGCGGATGTTCGTGACCCCGAGAGGTCCGAAGAACTCGTCGCGTTTCGGCGAGGCGAGCCAGTGCTCGGTGTCCTTCACGTCGTGATGCGCGATCACGGTGGGCATGGCGCCTCCTCGACTCGGAGCTCGGTGGATGGAGCGGCGCGACGTTACGTCGGACGAGCCCCGCGGCACAAGGCTCGCCGGTGATACGGACGCCGGCCCGCGCGGCGGCGTCGCCGGGGCCGTCGCCGCTCGTGGGCTGCTCTAGAGTCGCCCACCAGTGGACCTCGCTTCCGGCATCGCGAGCGTCTTCGCGGCCGTCGGCCTGTCCGGGGCCGCCGGCTTCAACGCCTACCTGCCGCTGCTCCTGAGCGCGGTCCTCGACCGGCTCGACGTCGTCGACCTGGGCGAGCCGTTCGGGGCGCTGTCGAGCGACGCGGGCATCGCGGTCCTCGCGGCGCTCTTCGTGGCCGACTTCGTCGGCGACAAGGTGCCGGGCGTCGACCACGTCCTCCACATCGTCGGAACGGTGGTGCACCCGGTCGCGGGGGCCCTGCTGTTCGTCGGCCAGACCGGCGTCGACACCGGCATCCCGGCGGCGGTGGCGGCGATCCTCGGCGCCGCGACGGCCGAGACCCTCCACGGCGGCCGGGCGGCGCTGCGGCCCGCCTCCACGACGACGACCGCCGGGTTCGGCAACCCGGTCCTGTCGCTCGGGGAGGACGCCGCCTCCCTCGTCCTGACCATCGTGGCCTTCACGCTCCCGCTGGTGGCGCTGCTGATCGTGCTCGCGCTGCTGGCGGCGGTCATCACCGCCGCCCGCCGCCTCAGCCGGTCTCGCCGAGCGCCTTGTTGAGGTCCCAGGCGGCCGAGATCAGGCCGAGGTGGGTGAAGGCCTGGGGGTAGTTGCCGAGGGCCTGGCCGGTGTCGCCCACCTGCTCGGCGTAGAGGCCCAGGTTGTTGGCGTAGGTGAGCATCTTCTCGAACACCAGCCGCGCCTCCTCGAGGCGGCCGGCGCGGGTGAGGCACTCGACGAGCCAGAACGAGCAGAGCGAGAACGAGCCCTCCCCCGAGCCGCCGAGGCCGTCGTCGGCCGCGTGCTCGGGGTGGTAGCGGTAGACCAGGCTGTCGGAGACCAGCTCCTCGTGGATCGCGTCGAGGGTCGAGAGCATCCGCGGATCGCGCGGGCCGATGAACTTCACCAGCGGCATCAGCAGGTTGCTCGCGTCGAGGACGTCGCCGCCGTAGTACTGGACGAAGGCCTTGCGCGTGCTGCTCCAGCCCTTGTCCATGATCTCCTCGTAGATCGCGTCGCGGTGCCGGCGCCACTTGGGCGTGTCGGCGGGCAGCCCGCGCTGGGACTGCATGCGCATCGCGCGCTCGAAGGCCACCCAGCACATCAGCCGCGAGTAGACGAAGTCGCGCCGCCCGCCGCGCACCTCCCAGATGCCCTCGTCGGGCTGGCGCCAGTTGTCGGCCAGCCAGTCGAGGAGCCGGCGCAGGTTGCTCCAGAGCTCCCAGCTGATGGGCTCGATCTTGTTCGAGAGGTAGACCGCGTCCATGAGCTCGCCGTAGACGTCGAGCTGGAGCTGGGTGTGGGCTCCGTTGCCGATGCGCACCGGGCGCGAGTCGCGGTAGCCCGAGAGGTGGGCCAGCTCGAGCTCGGTGAGGTCGCTGGCGCCGTCGAGGCCGTAGACGATCTGGAGCTGCGGGTCGGAGGGATCGGTCTCGCGGCAGCGCTGCTCGAGCCAGTCGTTGAAGGCGACGGCCTCGTCGTAGAAGCCCAGGCGCTGGAAGGCGAAGGCGGTGAAGGCCGAGTCGCGCAGCCAGGCGTAGCGGTAGTCCCAGTTGCGCCCGCCGCCGATCGTCTCCGGCAGGCTCGTGGTGGGCGCGGCGACCATGGCCCCGGTCGGCGAGTAGGTGCAGAGCTTGAGCGTGATGGCCGAGCGCTGGACCATCTCGCGCCAGCGCCCGTCGTACCGCATGCGGCTCACCCAGCGGCGCCAGTGGCCGTGGGTCTGCTCCAGGCAGCGCGCGACGGCGTCGTCCGACCAGCGCTCCCCGCAGCCGCCCGGCTGCAGGACGAACCACGCCCCCTCGCCGGCCGCCAGGGTGAAGCGCGCCGCGGCGGCGCCGTCGTCGGCGGCCATGGGCAGGCTCGAGAGCAGCTCGGTGGCCGAGCCGTCCGAGGCCGTGAAGCGCGCGAAGTCGGGGCGGGGCAGCTCGAGGCGGTGGTCCAGGCGGGCGTAGCCGAAGGCCGGCCGGCACCACATGCGGAGGTCGACCGCGCCGCGCACCACGGAGACGCGGCGAACCAGCGCGCAGGGCTCGAGCTCCATGGGCATGAAGTCGGTGACCTCGGCGACGCCGCTGGCGCTGAAGAAGCGCGTGACAAGGGCGGCGGTGTCCGGCAGGTAGAGCTGCTTGCTGGAGCACGGGATCGAGGGCGCGACGCGGAAGCAGCCGCCGATGTCGGCGTCGAGGATCGCCGCGAAGAGGCTGGGCCCGTCGAAGCGCCGGGGGCAGAACCAGTCGATCGATCCGTCCATGCCGACCAGCGCCGCCGTCCTCAGGTCGCCGATCAGCCCGTAGCTCTCGATCGGCCGGTAGCGGGGCTCGTCGCGGCCCCAGCCGGGCTCGTCGACCGTGATGACGGGCTCGGCGCGCATCGCGCAACTGTAACCGCCGCCGCGTTCAGGCGGTTTTCATGATTTCGGTCAGCCTCCCTCTCGGCCCGCACCGCGTTCCGCGCCGTCGCCGGGGCCGCCACCTTCCGGCTGGGCCCGCCGGGCGTCCACCGGGTGACGGCGTCGCCGGGCCGGGGTTTGTCGGATGCGACGTCGCCGCCACTACAATTCCGCCCCGTGAGGTTCCACCGGTGACGCGGCGCGCTCGGATGGCCGCCATCGCGGCGGCGGTCGCCGTCGTGGTCGGGGTGGCCGCGGGCTGCGGCGACTCCGGCGACTCCGGCGAGGCGGCGGCCGGGACGCACGGCGACCACGCGTCCACGGCCGCGCAGGGGTTCGAGGGGGGCATCGTCAGCCCCCGCCGCGCGGCGCCCCCGCTCCAGCTGACCGACATCGACGGCAAGGCGGTCGACATCCGCGACCTGCGCGGACATCCCGTGCTGGTGACGTTCGTCTACGCCAACTGCCCGGACGTCTGCCCGCTGATCATGGAGAACCTCCACCGCGTGCGGGAGCTGGCCGGGCCCCTGGGCACGCGGATGCGCGTGATCGCGGTCTCGGTGGACCCGGCGGGCGACACCCCCGCCGTGGTGCGGAGGTTCCTCGCCGCGCACCAGGTGAGGAGCTTCGTCGACTACGGCATCGGCGACCGCGCGACCCTCGAGCGGGTCTGGGCCGACTGGCAGGTCTCGACGCAGGCCCCGAAGGACGACCCCGAGGCGATCGAGCACTCGTCGCTGATCTACGGCGTGACCGCGGGCGGCGAGCTGGCGACCGCCTACCCCGTCGGCTTCGAGGCCGAGTCGATCGCCAGGGACCTCCCGCTGCTCGCCCGCTCCTAGCGGCGCCGCGCTACTGGACCGTGAGCGTGCCCTCCATGCCCGCCTCGCGGTGCCCGGGGATGTCGCAGAAGAACTGGTAGGTGCCGGGCTTCAGGGTCACCTTGAGCTCGGCCTTCTCGCCGCCGGAGACCGTCGCGCTCGGCCCGGCCTGGACCCCGTTGCCCTCGATCTCGAGGTTGTGGGGCACGCTCGAGTCGTTGGTGAGGACGAAGACGTCCGCTCCGGCGGGCGCCGTGAGGCTCTTCTGGACGAACGCCAGCTGCCCGCTCGGGTCGGCGTCGACCTTGACCGAGGCCGTCGTCGGCGCGGCCGGCGTCGTGGCCGTCGTGGCCGGCGGCGCCGTGGTCGCCGGCGCCTCGGTCGTCGTGGGCGCCGCGCCCGAGTCGCCGTCGTCGGAGCCGCAGCCCGCGACGCCGACGGCGGCAACCGCCGCGACGACCGCCAGGGTGACGGCTGCGCCTGTCCTGCGCACCATTGGGGACCTCCTCGTCGGAGCGTGGTCGGAGGACAGGGTTTCGCGGCGGCCATGACGCCCTCCTGAACACCGGTCCGACGTGGGCGCGTCCGCGCCTTGGTAGCCTCGATCGCGTGAGCTCCGGGGGCAGGCGGCGCTGACCGAGACCGCCTTCGCGGCCCTGGTGATCATCCTCGCGGGCGCCGTCGCCCGCCATTTCCGGATCATCCGCCCGGCCGACGGGCCGGTGCTGGTCCGGTTCGTGATCTATCTCGCGCTGCCCGCGCTGGTCTTCCTGATCCTCATCGACGCGGATCTCGACGCCGCGCTGGTGCTGGTGCCGATCGCCGCCTTCGCGATCCACTTCCTGCTGCTCGGGCTCTCCTGGCTGGCCAGCCGGGTCTGGGGCATGGAGCGCCCCCGGGCCGGCGCCCTGATCGTCGCGACCGCGGTCGGGAACACCGGCTTCTTCGGGCTCCCCCTGATCGCGGCGTCCGGCGACGACTTCTCCCTGCCGGCCGCCGTGATGTACGACTCGATCGCGACGGGGCTCATCACGTGGACCTCGACCGTGGCGGTCTCGACGGCCTACGGCCGCGCCGACCACGAGCCGAAGGTGTCGCTCAGCGACCTCGGGCGATCGCTGCTGCTGCCGCCCAACTGGGCCCTCGCCGCCGGGCTGATCGCCAACGCCGCCGGCTGGCACGACCTCCCCGCCCTCGTCGAGCGCCCCCTCGACCTGCTGGCCGCCGCCGTCCTGCCGCTGACCATGGTCTACGCCGGCCTGATGATCGAGCTCCGCGGCCTGCCCCGCCTCTGGGGCGAGGTGAGCTACGCCGTGGTGGTGCGCCTCGGCATCGCGGCGGTCATCGGGCTCGGGGTGGCGACGGCGCTCGGGCTCACCGGAGCGACCCTCAACACGGTGGTCATCATGGCGGCCATGCCGACCGCCATGATGTCGCTCGTGATCGGAGCGCGCTCGGGCCTGCGGGCCGACGTCCTGGCCGCCGCCGTGGTGGTGACGACCCTGCTGTCGACCGCCACCCTCCCGGCCTGGCAGGCGGTGCTGTTCTGAGCGCGCCGGACGGGTTCGGGATCCGCCTGGCCGCCGCGGTCGACGCGCGGGCCAGCCAGGTCGTGCTCGGGCTCGACCCCGACCCGGCGCGCGTGCCCGGCGGCGCCGAGGGGGCGCGCGCGTTCTGCCGCCGGGCCATCGCCGCCGCCGGGCCGGCCTGCGTGGCGGCCAAGCTGCAGCTGGCCTCCTTCGAGCGCTTCGGGACCGCGGGCTGGGAGGCCTTCGAGCGCGCCGCCGCGGCGGCGGCGGACGCCGGACTGCTCGTGATCGCCGACGCCAAGCGCGGCGACGTCGCGATCACCAGCCGCGCCTACGCCGAGGCCTTCCTGCGCCCGCCGATCGACGCGCTGACGGTCAACCCGTCGCTCGGCGGCGACGCCCTGGCGCCCTTCCTGGAGGCCGCGACGGCCGAGGGCCGCGGGCTGTTCGCGCTGGTCCGGACGTCGAACCCCGGGGCCGCCGAGCTTCAGGACCTGCCCCTCGCCTCGGGCGGCCTCTGGCACGAGGAGGTCGCCCGCAGGGTGGCCGGCTGGGGCGCCGCGTCGGTCGATGGCTCCGGGCTGTCGGCGCTCGGCGCGGTGGTCGGCGCGACGGTCGCCGAGCGCCTCGCCGCGCTGCGCGAGCTGATGCCCCACCAGCCCTTCCTGATCCCCGGCGTCGGGGCGCAGGGCGGCCGCCCCGAGGACCTCGGCCCCGCCTTCGGCGGCCGGCCGGCCGGCGCCCTGGTCGCTGCCAGCCGCTCGATCATCTTCGCCGAGTCGCCCCGGCGCGCGGCCGAGGAGCTTCGCGAGGCGCTCTGGCGGGCCTTCGAGGGCGCGCCCGCCTCGGCGTAGGGCCTCGGAGAGCTCAGGCGGTCGACCGGATCGTCAGCGAGGTCGGCAGCGGCTGCGGGGAGGCCGGGGCCGGCCCCTCGAGGGCCGCGGCGAGGATCGTTCCGGCGAGCTCGCCCAGGGGGCGGTAGGGGACGAACACCGTCGTCAGGCCCGCGGCGGCGGCGGCGGGGAGGTCGTCGATCCCCGCGACGGCGACGCGTCCCGGGACGGCCAGGCCGAGCTGCCGCGCCGCGTCGAGCGCGCCCAGGGCCAGCTCGTCGGAAAGCCCCAACACGGCGTCCGGGCGCGGGCGCGCCCCCAAGGCGGCGAGAGCGGCGACCTCGCCGGCGGCGCGGCGCGAGTCTGCCACGACCAGGACGTGGACGGGGCCCGCCTCGCCCCAGCCGCGACGCGCGCCGTCCAGGCGCGGCCCCGAGTCCGGCCAGCTCAGCACCGCCAGCCGGCGGCGGCCCTGCGCCGCAAGGCGGCCCGCGATCGCGGCGGCGCCCTCCTCCACCGCGGCCAGGATGCGCGGCACGCCGTCCGGGGCCTCGCCATCGACCGCCACGGCGGGCGCACGGCCGGCCCAGCCCGCCGCGGCGCCGCGCAGCAGCACCACGCCGTCGGCGCCCGCCTCGTCGCCTCGCGTCAGCAGCAGCGCCACCCCGGCGCGGTCGCAGGCGTGCGCGAGCCCGCGCGCCACGAGCGCCGCAACCGGATCAGCCAGCAGCCGCTCGACCGGGCCATCGCCCATCAGCGCCACGGCGCCGTGGCGCCCCAGCCGCAGGGCCCGCGCGGCCGGATCGGGGCCGCGGTACCCGATGGCGGCGGCCGCGGCGAGCACCCGCTCGCGAGTCGCGCTCGCAACCCGGTCGGGGCGGTTGAAGGCATACGACACGACCGCCGTCGAGACGCCGGCCGCGCGGGCGACGTCGCGGGCGGTGGGGGGTCTGTCACCCATTCTGCTAAACGATTAACATAGCGGGGACCCCGACACGATCCCGGAAGGAGGCGCCGTGGCCGACGCCCCGCTGGCCGCCCCGCAGATGGTCGTCAACAGCCGCATGCTCTACACGAGCTGGATTCCGGCAGACCCCGAGGCCGCGGCCGCGCTGCTGCCCGAGGGCGGGCCGCCGCCCGCCGGGCCGGTCTACATGAACCAGTACGTCGTCGACTCGGACGACCAGACGTCCGGGTTCGGCGCGTACTCGCTCACCTACCTCGGCCTCGACATCGCCGGGATGACGGACCCCGAGGGCGTCACGCCGGCGCGCTACATGCTCTTCTACTTCAACTCGAACCCGCGCATGCGCGACTACACCGTGCGCGAGTACGACCTCCCGGCCGAGCCCGGCGAGACCACCATCGAGGCGGGCGGGGGAGGCGTGGTGGCGACGACCACGCTCGACAGGGCGCCGGTCATTCGCACCGAGGCCGCGATCGGCGCGGACGTCCTGATGATCGCCCGCGGCCAGCTGACCTATGTGCGCCAGAAGGACGGGCGCAACATGGCCGGCAACTTCCCCTATGTGGCCGACATCGCCGACGGCTTCGAGGTCCGCTCGATCCAGTTCCTCGACCCCGGCCACCCGGTCTACGCCCTGCGCCCGGCCGACCCACTCGACGTCGTGGTCCCCTCATCCTTCTACTCGCCCGACGACTCGTTCGTGTACCCGGGCGGCGTCTACGAGGTCAGCTTCTGACGCCCTCCGGATGAATGACCGAACCCCGCGACGCCGGCCGGACCTCCGGCGCCACGGGGTCGGTCCGCGCCTCCCATCGCGTCCGGCCCGGCCTCCGGCTAACGATGGGAGCCGCCTGCGGGCGGCGTGGGGCGCGGGTGGCGGGGCGGAGCGCTAGGCGGCCACCCCGATCATGAGCAGGGCGGTGCGTTCCGGCGTCAGGGTCGCGGCGGCGATCACAGGGTGCTCCGTACGATGGCGGGGGACATCGACGCTCTGAGCTACGTCGCAACCCGTTCCGCGGATCACATTGATTTCCGAAAGCCTGGACGGGGGGGCTAGGATCCCGGCGTGCTCCGCAGGCTCGCGGTCGTCGCCGCCCTGGCATTGCTCGTCGCGGCGTGGCCGGCCCGGGCGGCCGCGCCGACGGTGGACGCCGACGCCTACGTCGTCGTCAACCCGGCGACCGGCGAGGTGCTGGCCCAGCGCGCGCCGGACCGGGGTCTGCCGATGGCGAGCACCACGAAGATCATGACGGCGCTCGTCGCGCTCGAGTCCGCCGGCCTCGACGACGTCTACACGGTCCCGGCCGAGGCCGCCGTGGGCGGCTCGTCCGGGCGGCTCGTGGCGGGCGAGCAGCTGAGCGTGCGCGACCTGCTCACCGCGCTCCTGGTGGCCAGCGGCAACGACGCGGCGATCACCCTGGCCGAGGGCGTGGCCGGCTCGCAGGAGGCGTTCGTCGCGCGCATGAACCGCCGGGCCCGCGAGCTCGGCCTGACGGCCACGCACTACGCGAACCCGCACGGCCTCGACGCGGCCGGGCACCGGTCGAGCGTCCGCGACCTCGTGACACTGGCGCGGGTCGCCATGAGGAACCCGGTCTTCCGCGAGACCGTCTCGCACCGGCGCGCGTCGATTCCGGGGCCGGGCGGCGTCGGTACCCGCGACTACGTCTCCGAGAACCTCCTGCTCGACATCGACCCGGACGTCAACGGGGTCAAGACCGGGATGACCGACGGCGCCGGCTACGCCCTGGTCGCCCACGCCCGCCGCCGGCCGGAGTCGCCCGAGCTGTACGCGGCCCTGATCGGCGCGCCCAGCGCGTCCGCGCGGGCGCGCGAGGGCCTGCAGCTGCTCGACTACGGCCGCTCCCAGTACGCGACGGCGACCCTGATCCCGGAGGGCGCGGTCTTCGGGAGCGTGCCGGTCAACGACCGGCCCGGGACGTCCGTGCCCTACCGCGCGGCCTCCCCGCTCGTCGCGCCGCTGCGCCTGGGCGAGCCGGTCACCGAGACCGTCACGGCCCCGCCCGAGATCGACGCGCCGGTCGCCGAGGGCCAGGTCGTCGGCAGCGTCACGCTGCGCCAGGGCGAGCGCGTGCTGGGCCGCCGCGACCTCGTCGCCGCCGAGTCGGCCGGCGAGCCCAGCGTCTGGGACCGCGTCCGCGCCGGGGTCGAGGAGCTCGTGCCGTGATCGTCACGGTCACGCTCAACGCGGCGCTCGACCGCACGGTGCGCGTGCCGAACTTCCAGCTGGGCGGGCGCCACCGCGCCGACTCGTCGCTGCGCCTGCCGGGCGGCAAGGGCGTCAACGTGGCGCGCGCGCTGAAGGCGCTCGGCGAGCCGGTCATCGCCACCGGCCTGGCGGGCGGCCGCACCGGCCTGCACATCATCGAGGAGCTCACCGCCGAGGGCATCCTCAACGACTTCGTCCGCATCGCGGACGAGTCGCGCACGAGCACCGCCGTGATCGACCCGACCAACAACCAGCAGACCGAGATCAACGAGTACGGGCCCTCCGTGCAGCCGGCCGAGCTCGACGTGCTCATCGACAAGATCCGCTACCTGTCGAAGGGGGCGGACGTCTTCGTCCTGGCCGGATCCCTGCCCCGCGACGTCCCGTCCGGCTACTACGAGACCCTCCTCCGGGAGCTGCGCCGGGTGAAGATGATCACCGCGGTCAACGCCTCCGGGCCCGCCCTGCGGGCCGCGCTGGCCGCCGAGCCGGGGGTCGTGAGCCCGAACGTGCGCGAGGCCGAGGAGATCGTCGGCCACGAGTTCGGCGACGAGGAGGACATGGCCGCGGCGGTCGGCACGATCGCCCAGATGGGCGCCGAGACGGCCCTCATCCACCACGAGGACGGCTGCGTGGCACACGTCCGCACCGGCCCGCGCAAGCGCGGGCACACCTTCGCCGCCCGCCTGCCGGCCCGGGCGGACGTGGTCTCGACGGTCGGCTCGGGCGACGCCTTCCTGGCCGGCTACCTGGCCGCGCGCTACGGCCACCAGCCGGTCGAGGCGTCCCTGGCCCTGGCGGTCGCGTGCGGCGCCGCGAGCACCCAGCGCTTCGGCGCGGGCGTCCTCGACCCGTCCGACGTCGAGTCGCTGATGCGGCGGGTCGAGGTCGCCCCGCTCGATTGAGGCCGTCCGGCCGGGAGCGCCGCTAGAATCCCCTCCTCTGACGGGCGTGGCAGAGGGGGCTGAGTGGAGATCGAGATCGGGCGGGGCAAGAAGGGGCGGAGGGCGTACGGCCTCGACGAGATCGCGATCGTGCCGAGCCGGCGCACGCGCGACCCCGAGGACGTTGACCTCTCGTGGCGGCTCGACGGGCACACGTTCGACCTGCCGCTGCTGGCGTCGGCGATGGACGGCGTCGTCGATACGCGCAGCGCCGGGATCATGGGCAAGCTGGGCGGCCTCGCGGTCCTGAACCTCGAGGGCATCCAGACCCGCTACGAGGAGGCCGACGCCGAGCTCGAGCGCATCTCCCGCATGCCCCCCGAGGAGGCCACCCGCGGGCTCCAGGAGGTCTACCGCGAGCCGGTCAAGCCCGAGCTGATCGCCCAGCGCATCGCGGAGATCAAGGGCCAGGGCGTCGTCGCCGCCGGGTCGCTGACGCCCCAGCGCGTCACGGACCACGTCGACGTCGCGCTCGAGGCGGGCCTCGACATCCTGGTGATCCAGGGCACCGTGGTCTCGGCCGAGCACGTCTCCTCGGTCGCCGAGCCGCTCAACCTCAAGCGCTTCATCTCGGAGCTGCCGGTCCCGGTCATCGTCGGCGGCTGCGCGTCGTACCACACGGCCCTGCACCTCATGCGCACGGGCGCCGTCGGCGTCCTGGTGGGCGTCGGGCCGGGCGCCGCGTGCACGACGCGCCAGGTCATCGGCGTCGGGGTCCCCCAGGCCACGGCCATCGCCGACGCCGCGGGCGCCCGCATGCAGCACCTGCTCGAGACGGGCCAGTACGTCAACGTCATCGCCGACGGCGGCATGGCCTACGCGGGCGACCTCGCCAAGGCCATCGCCTGCGGCGCCGACGCCTGCATGATCGGCTCGCCGCTCGCCAAGGCCGAGGAGGCCCCCGGGCGCGGGTACCACTGGGGCATGGCGACCTTCCACCCCCAGCTGCCGCGCGGCACGCGGGTGAAGACCTCGACGATCGGCAGCCTCGAGGAGATCGTGCTCGGCCCGGCCCACGAGAACGACGGCACCCTCAACCTCGTCGGCGGCCTCCGCAGCGCCATGGCGACGTGCGGCTACGACTCGATCCAGAGCTTCCAGAAGTGCGAGGTCATGGTGGCGCCGGCCCTCAAGAGCGAGGGCAAGAAGCTGCAGCAGGCCCAGTCGGTGGGGATGGGGTAGAGGGACCTCGCGCGGCGCCGGGGGCAGGGCTGAGGGCCCCTCCCGGCGAACCCCTCAAGGGCGATGCCGGACCCGGTGCCGGCACGGACGCCCGACCCGCGCATCTTGGCCGACGGACCGGCCGGTCGTATCGTCGATTGCCGAGAGGGGGGAGCAGGGTGGGAGTGAGCCGAGCGCCACGGCGTCTCGCGGCCGGCGCGGCGCTCGCGGCGGCCGCCCTCGGCGCGCTCGCGATCCCCGCCTCCGCGGCGAAGGACGACCTCGACCTCGTCTCCCAGGCGACGGGGGGCGCGCCCGCCGACGGCGGCCTCGTCGGAGCCGTCGATCTCGGCCGACGGCCGCTACGTCGCCTTCGCCTCCGACGCGAACAACCTCGCCGGGCCCCAGCTGACCGAGACGCCGGACGTCTTCCTGCGCGACACGGGCGCCGGGACGACGACGCTCGTCAGCAGGGGGTCGACGCCGGCCGCTCGGCGCCGTCGCTTCGACCCGGCGATCTCGGCCGACGGCAGCCGGGTGGCCTTCACCTCGGAGGCGGGCAACCTCTCCGACGACGACGGCCCCTTCCCCGACGTGTTCGTCCGCGACCTGCGGACCAACGCCACGATCCTCGTCAGCCGCTCCGACGGGGCGGCCGGCGCCGGCCTCGACGGCATCTCCAACGACCCCGCGATCTCCGCCGACGGGCGCTTCGTGGCGTTCGTGTCCGACGGCGACGCACCCGGGCGCGGTCGACGGCGTCGCCAACGTCTTCGTGCGCGACCTCGCCCTCAACACCACCGTCCTCGCGAGCCGCGCCCCCAACGGGGCCGGCGGCGACCGCAGCTCGTCGGCGCCCGCGATCTCCGCCGACGGCCGCTACGTCGCCTTCCTCTCCGACGCGACCAACCTCTCGACCGAGGACGCCGCCGTGCGCGGGGTCTTCGTCCGCGACCTGGTGGCCGGGACCACGACCCTCGTCAGCAGGGCGACCGGCCCGTCGGGCGCGCCGGCGAGCGGGCGTGTCCCTCTCGCCCTCCATCTCGGCCGACGGGACGCGGGTCGCGTTCGCGACGGGCTCGCCCAACCTGTCGGGCGGCGAGGACCTCCCGGGGAGCGACGTCTTCGTGCGCGACCTGGCGGCGTCCGCGACGATCCTGGTCAGCCGCGCGACCGGGCCCACTGGGCCGCCCGCAGACGCGCCGGCGTCCGACCCCGTCATCGCGGCCGACGGCAGGAGCGTGGCCTTCCGCTCGGGCGCGACCAACCTCTCGGCCGAGGACCTCGACGGCGTCATCGACGTCTTCGCGCGCGACCTCTCGGCCCACGCCACCACCCTGGTCAGCCGGGCGGCCGGCGCCGCCGGCGCGTCCGGGAACGCGCCCTCCGGCGAGCCGTCGATCTCGTCCTCCGGGCGCTACGTGGCCTTCTCGTCGGACGCCGACAACCTCTCGGGCGCCGACTCCGACGGGTGGAGCAACGTCTTCCGGCGCGACGTCGCGGGCGTCGCCGCGGCGGTCGCCCCGCCGTCCTCCCCGGTCGCGGCCGCCGCCGGCGCCCCGGCCGCCTCCGCGCGCCCGACCGCGCGGTGCGCCGGGCGGCTGGCGACGATCGTCGGGACCGCGCGCGCGCGACGTCATCCGGGGCACCGGCAGGTCCGACGTCATCGCCGCGCTGGGGGGCGACGACGTGGTGCTCGGCGCGGCGGGCAACGACCTCATCTGCCTGGGCGCCGGCAACGACCGCGCCCACGGCGGCCGCGGCGCGGACCTGGTCCGGGGCGGGCCGGGGCGCGACCTGATCCTCGGCGGGCCGGGGCCCGACCTCCTGATCGGGAACGCCGCCCTCGACCTGGCGCGCGGCGGGCCCGGCGGCGACATCTGCCAGGCCGAGGGCCGCCTGAGCTGCTGAGCCGTCGTGGGGCGCGGCGTCCGTCCGGGGGGCTCCGCTAGATTGACGCCCTGACCACCTCGGCACCCACCCCCCGCACGCAGGCCGCGCTCGACCCGGCGCTGGCCGCGGCGGCGCCGGGCGGCGTCTTGGTGGTGGACTTCGGCGCCCAGTACAGCCAGCTCATCGCGCGCCGCATCCGGGAGTGCCGGGTCTTCTCGGCGGTCGTCCCGCACGACTCGCCGCCGGACGAGATCCTGGCCCTCGAGCCGGCGGGGCTGGTCCTGTCGGGCGGCCCGGCGTCGGTGTACGAGCCCGGGGCCCCGGCGCTCGACCCGCGCCTGCTCGAGCTCGGCATCCCCGTCTTGGGCATCTGCTACGGCGCGCAGGCGATGGCGCTGGCGCTCGGCGGCGAGGTCGCGCGCACCGGCGCCGGCGAGTTCGGCAAGACCCCGCTGCAGGTGCGCTCGCGCCGGGGCATGTTCGGCGACCTGCCGGCCGAGGTCTGCTGGATGAGCCACCGGGACGCCATCGTGCGGCCGCCCGAGGGCTTCGCGGTCACGGCCGAGACGGCGTCCTCGCCGGTCGCCGCGATGGAGAGCCGGGCGCGCCGGATGTACGGCGTCCAGTTCCACCCCGAGGTCGTGCACACGCCCTTCGGCACCGAGCTGCTCAAGTGGTTCCTCTTCGAGGCCTGCGACTGCTCGCCGACCTGGACCGCGACCCACGTCATCGAGGAGCAGGTGGAGCGCGTGCGCGCCCAGGTCGGCGACGCGCGCGCCATCTGCGGCCTGTCGGGCGGGGTCGACAGCGCGGTCGCCGCGCTCATCGTCCACCGCGCCATCGGCGACCGCCTGACCTGCGTGTTCGTCGACCACGGGCTGCTGCGCCTCAACGAGGGCGAGCAGGTCGAGGCGGCGTTCGGCAAGCACTTCGGCGTGCCGCTGGTGCACGTGCGGGCCCAGGACCACTTCCTCTCGGCGCTCGCCGGGGTCACCGAGCCGGAGGAGAAGCGCAAGATCATCGGGCGGGAGTTCATCCGCATCTTCGAGAAGGAGGCCGGCAGGCTCTCGGACGCGCGCTTCCTGGTGCAGGGGACGCTCTACTCGGACGTCATCGAGTCGGGCTCGCGCGACGCGGCCAAGATCAAGAGCCACCACAACGTCGGCGGCCTCCCGGAGGACATGCAGGTCGAGCTGATCGAGCCGCTGCGCCAGCTCTTCAAGGACGAGGTGCGGGTGGTCGGCGAGGAGCTCGGCCTCCCCGAGCGCATGGTCTGGCGGCAGCCCTTCCCGGGGCCCGGCCTGGCGATCCGCATCATCGGCGACGTCACCCGCGAGCGGCTCGACATCCTCCGGCGGGCCGACCACGTGCTGCAGGAGGAGATCCGCCGCGCCGGCCTCTACCGGGACCTCTGGCAGAGCTTCGCGGTGCTGCCGGCGGTCAAGAGCGTCGGCGTGCAGGGCGACGAGCGCACCTACGCCTACCCCATCGTCATCCGCGCCGTCACCTCCGACGACGCGATGACCGCCGACTGGGCGCGGCTGCCCCACGACCTCCTCGAGCGCATCTCCAGCCGCATCATCAACGAGGTGGACGGCGTCAACCGGGTCGTGCTGGACTTGACCTCCAAGCCCCCGGGCACCATCGAGTGGGAGTAGAGGAGGACGCATGAGCATCCTGGCCGACGCACCGGTGAGTGCCGGGCTGCCCGCCGCCGACATCGAGCGGGCCAAGGCCTTCTACGAGGGGACGCTCGGCCTGCCGGTCGTCCAGGACCTCGAGGGGGCCCTGATGTTCGCCTGCGGCAACGGGACCATGTTCTTCGTCTATCCGAGCGAGTTCGCCGGGACCAACAAGGCCACCGCAGCCGGCTTCCAGGTCGACGACATCCAGGCCGTGATGGAGGAGCTCCGCGGCAAGGGCGTGACGTTCGAGGAGTACGACATGCCCGGGCTCAAGACGGTCGACGGCGTCGCCACCCTGGGCCCGTCGAAGTCGGCCTGGTTCAAGGACACCGAGGGGAACATCCTGGCCCTGGTCCAGGGGGGCTGAGGCTCACGACACCGCCGGCGACGGCCGGGCGCGTGGGCGCCCGGCCGTCGCCCCGGCGTCAGCCGGCGCTGGGCGTGCGCGCGGGCTCGCGCGCCGGCTCCCCCGCGACGGGCTCGGCGACCGGCTCCGGCTGCCGCCGTCCGCGCACGAGGGCGAGCACCGCCAGGGCGCCCACGATCGCGAAGCCGGCCGCCGCGATCAGCGCGATCTGGAAGCCCTCGGTGAGCGCCACCGGGGCCGCCGTGCCGTCCGCGACCAGGTCGTCGCTGCGCGAGATGGCGAGCGTCGAGAGCACGGCCACCCCGAGCGCGCCGCCGACCTGCTGCGTCGTGTTGACGAGGCCCGATGCCAGCCCGGCATCGCGCTCGGCCACCCCCTCCAGCGCCCCGATCGAGAGCGACACGAAGGACGTCCCCAGGCCGAGGCCGGTGACGAGGAGGCCCGGCAGCAGGTCGGCCACGTAGTCGCCGTCGGCCGGGATCTGCGCCAGCAGCAGCAGCCCCGCGCCGGCCACCACGAGCCCCACCGCCAGCGGAAGGCGCGTCCCGACGCGCGTCACCAGACCCGACGCGACGATCGACGAGGCGAGGGCCGTGAGCGACATCGCCAGCCAGGCCAGGCCGGTCTCGATCGGCGAGTAGGCCAGCACCTGCTGCATGTAGAGGGTGAGGATGAAGATCATCCCGAACACCGCGCCCCCCAGGGCGAGGCTCGCGACGTTCGAGCCCGTCACCGCCCGGATGCGGAAGATCGAGAACGGCATGATGGGCGCGCGCGACCTGAGCTCGATCGTCACGAAGAGGGCGAGGAGCGCCGCCGAGGCGCCGATCAGCCCCAGGGTCTGGGCGGACGCCCAGCCGGCCGAGTCGGCCTCGACCAGCGCGTAGACCAGCAGGGCGATCCCGGCCGTGACCGACAGGGCGCCGGCGAGGTCGAAGCGCCGGTGACCGACGTCGGCGCGGCTCTCGTTCAGCAGCACGGGGGCCACCGCGATCGCCGCCAGGGCGACGGGGACGTTGAGGAAGAAGATCCACTCCCAGCCGATGGTGTCGGTGAGCACCCCTCCCAGCAGCACGCCCACCGTGCCGCCTGACGCGCCCACGGCGCCCCAGACGCCGAGGGCGGTGTTGCGCTCGGCTCCCTCGCGGAAGGTCGTCATCAGGATGGACAGGGCCGCCGGCGTCATGACCGCCGCGCCGATGCCCTGGAGGGCGCGGGCCAGGATCAGGACCGTGTCCGACGCCGCGAGGCCCGCCAGCAGCGACGCGGCCGCGAAGATCGCCAGGCCGGCGATGAACACGCGCCGGCGACCCAGGAGGTCGGCGGCGCGGCCGCCGAGCAGGAGGAGGCCGCCGAAGGTGAGCGCGTAGGCGCTCACCACCCACTGGAGGTTCCTCTGCGAGAAGTCGAGGTCGACCTGGATCGTGGGCAGAGCCACGTTCACGATCGCCACGTCGAGGATCACCATGAAGAACGCGGTGCACAGGACTGCAAGGCCCAGCCATTTGCGCCGCTGGCTCGGCTCGTTGGTCGTCATTGGATGGGTCATCGTCATGTCGTCGTCTCCCCGCGCCGGTTTCGGCGCTCTTGATAGTTGACCGGTCGTTTACCAACGGCGGCGAAGGTGCGCGCGGCCGTTCATCGAGTAGACGCGGCGCGGGCCGCGAAATCGACAACGGCGGCGTCGCCTCAGGTCGCGGCGGCCCTCCCGGGGATCCGGGCCGGGTCGGCCCCCGCCAGCCGGAGGGCGAGGGGGAGCAGGTCGGCCGCCGCGAGCGGGTCGTCCTTCGCCTTGATCAGGACCCCGAGCCCCTCGATGAAGGCGAGCATCCCGCGCGCCGCCTGCCCGGTGTCGATCTCGGGCAGGTCGCCGGCGGCGACGGCGTCGTCGAGGGTCCGCTGGATGAGGGCGGCCCAGTCGTCGAAGAGCTGGGAGAGGCGGTCGCGCAGAACCTCGTCGACCGTACCCAGCTCGACGACCATGTTGCCGAAGGAGCAGCCCACGGTCACGCCGGTGGACTCCTTCAGCTGGAGCTGCTCCTGGAGCCCCCGCTCGAGGAACAGCTCCAGCCGCTCCAGCGGCGGGAGCGGGCCGGTGAGGATCGGGGCCATCTCGCCCACGCCGTGGCGCTGCCACCGCTCGTCGATCACCGCGAGGGCGAGCTCCCGCTTGGAGGAGAAGAAGTGGTAGAAGCTGCCCTTCTGGACGCGGGCGTGGTCGCAGATCTCGCTCACGCCCACATCGGCGTAGCTCCGCGTGTGCCAGAGCTCGCCGGCCGCCTCGATGAGCCGCTCCCGTGCGTCGCTGTGCCGTCCCACCGCCCGCTCCTTACTAGACGACCAGTCAACTATCACGGGAGCGGGCGGCGTGTCAAGCGCTGAGAGAGGCCTGGCCGCCCAGCAGCGCGGCGATCTCCTCCCACTCCACGGCGGTCTGCCGCCCCGCGTCGAACTGCCGGCCCAGCTCCTCGTGCACGCGCACCAGCTCCGGGTCGTCCTTGGCGAGCTCGCGGCCGGTGTGCTGTCGGATCAGGAACACCAGCCCCGCGAGCCCCGAGTCGCGCGTGAGGCTGACCTCGAGCGGGCGCCCGATCAGGGCCGGCACGTCGAAGGGCGCGTACATCCACCAGAACTTGTTCAGCCCGTCGGCGTGGATGCCCGCGCGCGTGCGGTGGGCGTCGCGGCCGAACAGGGGGTAGGTCGCCGGCAGGGGCGCGCCGAGCCCGGCGTAGAGGTCGGCCAGGTCGTTGAGCGCGCGGAAGTCCGGGAGCGGCTCGCGCACCAGCCCCATGCCGATGGCGTGCAGCAGAACGCCCTCCAGGGGGGCGTTGCCGGTGCGCTCTCCCACCCCGAGCAGGGTCCCGTTCACCACCGCGCAGCCCGCCTGGATCGCCGCGAGGCAGTTGGCCACCACAAGGTGGGTGTCGTTGTGGGGGTGGAACTCCAGGTCCTCGCCGGCGACGCCGAGCTCGCGCAGGCGGCGGACCCAGCGCGGCACCGACCGCGGCGCGGCCACGGCGTCGAGCGGCAGCCCGAGGCCCATCGTGTCGCAGACGCGGAACTTGGGGCGCTGGCCGGCGCCGAACGGGGCGCAGGCGTCGAGGACGGCCTGGGCGAAGGGCAGCACGAACTCCTCGGGCGCCCGGGTCGCGTCCTCCAGGTGCAGCCGCGGGCGCAGGCCGGCGTCGAGCACCGCGCGCACGGCGTCGAGGTAGGCCTCGGCCGCCTGGCGCCGCCCGCCCGGCCGGAATTTGTGGAAGGTGTGGTAGTCGCTCGCCGAGGCGAGCATCCCGGTCTCGCGGACGCCGATCGCGCGCACGAGCTCGGCGTCGCGGCGGCTGGCGCGGATCCACGTCGTGGGCTCCACCGGGGCCCCGCCCGCGTGGCGCTCGAGGGCCGCCTCGAGCATCGCCCGGTCGTCGGCCCGGTAGACGAAGAACTCGGCCTGGCGCACGGCGCCGCTCGCGCCGGTGAAGGCGCAGATCAGGTCGTAGATCCGCACGCCGTCGGCGACGGTCAGCGGCAGGCCGCCCTGCTGGCCGTCGCGGTGGGTGGTCTCGGTGCACCAGGCGGCGACCGGTAGCTCGGCCGGGCGCTCGGACCAGTCGTAGCGCGGGAAGCCCTCGCGCGGGAACGCGGCGGGGAAGAGCTCCGGCGCCGGGGGGTCGGCGATCTCGATGGCGTCCATGCCCATGACGGTAGGCACGGTCGCCAGGATCGTCAATCTTGATTACACTCGTCAATCATGGGGGCCGACGACAGCACGCTGAGCGCCCAGGAGGCCGCCGACCTGCTGGGCGTATCGCGCCCGACGCTCTACGCCTACGTGAGCCGCGGCCTGGTCGTCTCCGAGCCCGGCCCCGGCCCCACCCGCGCCCGCCGCTACCCGCGGGCCGCCATCCAGGAGCTGCGCGAGCGCCGCGTCCGCGGCCGCGACCCGGCGATGGCGGCGCACGGCGCCCTTCACTGGGGCACGCCGGTCCTCGACTCGGCGCTGACCATGATCGAGGCGGGGCGGCCCTACTACCGCGGGCGCGACGCGCTCGCCCTCGCGGCGACGGCCGGCTTCGAGGAGGTCGCCGCCCTCCTGTGGACGGGCGCCGCCGAGGACGCGCCGGACGTCTTCCCGCCGGCGCCTCCCGACGGCGCCGGCCCCCCGGACGGCGACGCCCTGGCGCGCCGGCTGCTGGCCGAGGGAGAGCGCGCCGTCGCGGGCGTGGCCGCCCTCGGGGAGGCGGCGCCGCGGCGGGCCGGCGCCGTGGTCCAGGGGCTGTTCGCGGCCGCCGGCGCCCGCGGGCGCGGCCCGCTCGGGCAGCGGCTGGCGCGCGGTTGGCGACGGCCGTCGGCCGCGGCCGACGTCACGGCGGCTCTGGTGCTGTGCGCCGACCACGACCTCAACGTCAGCTCCTTCACCGCCCGCTGCGTCGCCTCGGCGGACGCGCCCCTCGAGTCGGCACTGCTGGCGGCCCTCTGCGCGCTGCGCGGCCGCCGCCACGGCGGGATGGCCGAGCGCGTCGCGGGGCTTCTGGCCGAGGCCGGCCGCGACGGCGCCCGCGAGGCCGTCGCCCGGGCGCTGCGCGAGCAGGGCGCCCTGCCCGGCTTCGGCCACGAGCTCTACCCGGCCGGCGACCCGCGCGGCGCCGAGCTGCTGCGGCGCGCCGGCGCCGCCTGGGATGACCCACCGGTCGCGGCCGTGGTCGAGCTCGGCCGGCGCGAGCTCGGCCTCGAGCCGACGCTCGACCTGGGGCTGGTGGCGCTGTGCCGGGCCCACCGCCTGCCCGGCGCCGCGCCCTTCTGCCTCTTCGCCCTCGGGCGCTCGGCGGGATGGGCGGCGCACGCGATGGAGGCGGCCGCCGACGCGCGTCTCATCCGGCCGCGCTCGCGCTACACGGGGCCGTGGCCGGCCGACCTCGTGGGATGATCCCGGCATGGCCGACGGCCGGGTGCGCATCGACAAGTGGCTCTGGGCGGCGCGCTTCTTCAAGACCCGCTCGCTGGCGACCGAGGCCGTGCAGGGCGGCCGCGTCCAGGTGGAGGGCGTCCGCGTCAAGCCGGCCCGCGACGTCCGCGTCGGCGAGACCGTGGCCGTGACCGTCGGCGAGACGACCACGATCGTCGTGGTCCGGGCGCTGGCCGACAAGCGCGGCTCCGCCCCCCAGGCGGCCTTGCTCTACGAGGAGACCGACGAGAGCCGGCGGGTGCGGGAGCGCCGGCGCGAGCTGCGCCGCATGGCGCCGCCGCCGGGTGCCGACCTCGCGGGCCGCCCGTCGAAGCGCGACCGGCGCCGCATCGAGGCGATGCGACGCGGCCGCCGCCGTGAGAGAGGTTGATTCCAGGCGGCCGTCCTCTCGCCGAAGGCGGTGCCGCCGCCTGCCGGAGGGCCCGGCCAGGGCCCGGAGGCGCGCTTGGCCGCCCGCTAAGGGGCTGGCCGACCGAAAATCAGTCGCCCGTGAACGAGGGCGACGCGGGACGAAGCGGACCGGGATGCCCAGGTCCTCGAGCCGGTCCTCACCGCCGGCGCCGCGGCGCACCCGGACCAGGCGCTGGCGCTCGGGCCGGCGGCCGAGCGGCATGACCAGGCGGCCGCCCGGGGCCAGCTGCTCGACCAGGGCGGGCGGGATCGCCGGCCCGCCGGCGGCCACCGAGATGGCGTCGTAGGGGGCGCCCGCCGGCCAGCCCGCCGTCCCGTCGCCCGCGTGCACGGCGACGTTGGCGACCCCGGCGGCGGCGAGGTTCTCGGCGGCCCGCCGGGCGAGCGACTCGCGCACCTCGACGGCGTCCACGCGCGCGGCCAGCCTGCCCAGCACCGCCGCCGCGTAGCCGCTCCCGGCCCCGACCTCCAGCACGCGGTCGTCCGGCACGAGCTCGAGCGCCTGGGCCATCAGGGCCACGACCAGGGGCTGGGAGATCGTCTGGCCCTCGCCGATGGGCAACGGGCCGTCCTCGGCGGCGCGGCCCGCCAGGTCGGCGTCGACGAAGGCCGCTCGGGGGACCGCCGCCATCGCCTCCCTCACGCGGGCGTCAACGACCCCCCGCTCGGGGAGCCCCCAGGGGTCGCGGTCCCTCAGGCCCTCAGGCCGTCCGGCGCTGGCGCGCGGGCCGCTCGGCCACGCTGCGCTCGCTGTACACGCCGCCCTCGTCCTTGACGATGAGGAAGGCGCCCTGGCGCACGTTCTCCAGGAAGTCGAGCAGCTCCTCGACGCGCGCGGGCCCGAGGGCCTCCGCGAGGCGCAGCGCCGCGGCCTCCTCGGGCGCCCATCCCCCGCGCCGGTCGGCGCGGGCGCGGCGGTCGGTGCCGGTGCGCCCCTCGTCGTCTGGCGGGTGATCGGCCGGGCCGCCGGTGCGCGGCAGGGGGGCGGGGGAGCCCAGCGGGCGGCTCGGAGCCCAGATCTTGCGGCTCTGGGTGTGGTGCCAGCAGTAGGGGCTGCCCCGGAACGGGCTCTGCTGACATCTCTTTCCGTGGGCGGCGATCGCCACGCAGCGACTCACCGAACGGGTCTCCATCAGCGCCCCAGTGCGGGTCAAGGGTGGATTGCCGTCCACCTGTTTCCCGGTGTACGGGTTTTAAAGGTCTCGGAGTGCGAAGTCCAGGGAGTCCATCCCTTTCGAGTTGCGGCGCTGCCCGCATTTTCCTAGACTCCGCGGTCGTTCTCGCGGCGCCCCCAGTGCGCCGCGTCGTCATGTTTGTGGAGGTTTCCGACCGCTCGTGAGCACTCTCAGCGCCAAGCCCGGGACTGTCCAGCGACGCTGGTACGTGGTCAACGCCGAGGGCCAGAACCTGGGGCGCCTCGCGTCGGTGATCGCCGAGACGCTCTCCGGCAAGCGGTCGCCCTGGTACACGCGCCACGCCGACACCGGCGACTTCGTGGTCGTCGTCAACGCCGAGAAGGTGGCGGTCACGGGCAACAAGCTGAGGGACAAGCGCTACTGGCGCCACTCCGGCTACCCGGGGGGCATCCGCAGCCGCACGCTCGGCGAGCAGCTCGAGCGGCGGCCCGAGGAGGTCCTGCGGCGGGCCGTGCGCGGCATGCTCCCGCGCAACCGGCTCGGCCGCGCCCAGCTCACCAAGCTGAAGATCTACGCGGGCCCCGAGCACCCCCACGCCGCGCAGCAGCCCGAGCCGCTGCGCCTGACCCGCATCGCGGAGGTCGCATCGTGAGCACCGACGTCACCGCCGCCCGCTACACGGCGACCGGCAAGCGCAAGAGCTCCGTCGCGCGCGTCACGCTCACGCCGGGGACCGGGCAGATCATGTGCAACGGCCGGCCCATCGACGAGTTCTTCGGGCGCCCGGTGCTGGTGACCCAGGCCCGCATGCCGCTCGCGGCGACCGGCACCGAGGGCCGCTTCGACGTCTCGGCCATCCTCCACGGCGGCGGGATCTCCGGCCAGGCCGGCGCGCTCCGCCACGGGATCGCCCGCGCGCTGACCGTCGCCGACGAGGCGCTGCGCCCCGAGCTCAAGAAGGAGGGCTTCCTCACCCGGGACGCCCGCATCAAGGAGCGCAAGAAGGCCGGCCTCAAGGGCGCCCGCAAGCGCCCGCAGTTCTCGAAGAGGTAGACCGGCCTCGTCCGGCCAGGCCCCGGTGCCCCCGTCGCGGCGGTTGTTCGGGACCGACGGGGTCCGCGGGGTCGCGAACCGGGACCTGACGCCCGAGCTCGCGCTCGCGATCGGGCGCGCGTTCGGCGGGCGGCTGCCCGGCGGCGCGCGCGTGCTGATCGGCCGCGACACGCGCCGGAGCGGGCCCATGCTGGAGGGGGCGCTGGCGGCGGGGCTGGCGAGCGCCGGCATCGACGTCGGCCTGCTGGGCGTCCTGCCGACCCCCGCGGTGGCCGAGCTGGTGGCCGCCTCGGACGCCGCCGGGGGCGCCGTCATCAGCGCCTCCCACAACCCCTTCCCGGACAACGGCATCAAGCTGTTCGGCGCCGACGGCTTCAAGCTCGCCGATTCCGAGGAGGCCGAGATCGAGGCCGCGCTCGCCGCGACCGGCGAGAGCGGAGCCAGGCCCGAGGCCGGGGCGCTGGGGCAGATCGCCGCCTGGGAGGAGGGCCGCGCGCTCTACGTCGAGTCGCTGCTCGAGCGCCGGCCGGTCGACCTGAGCGGCCTGTCGATCGTCGTCGACTGCGCGCACGGGGCGACCGCGGTCACCGCGCCGGAGGTCCTGGAGCGCCTCGGCGCCCGCGTGACCGCCATCGGCGTCGAGCCCGACGGGGTCAACATCAACGTCGGCTGCGGGTCGACCGACCTCGCCCTGCTGGCGGCGTCGGTGACGGCCGCCGGCGCCGACCTGGGGCTCGCCTTCGACGGCGACGGCGATCGCGTGCTGGCCGTCGGGGGCGACGGGGTCCCGCTGGACGGCGACCAGATCATCGCGATCTGCGCCCTCGAGATGCGCCGCCGCGGCCACCTGGACGGCGAGGCGGTGGTGGTGACGACGATGACGAACCTCGGGTTCCGCCGGGCGATGGCGGCCGAGGGCATCGAGGTGCGCTGGACCGACGTGGGCGACCGGTACGTGCTGGAGGAGATGCGCCGGGGCGGGTACGCGCTGGGCGGCGAGCAGAGCGGCCACGTCATCAACCTGCGCCACGGGCCGTCGGGCGACGGCCTCGCCGCCGGCCTGCACCTGCTCGAGGCCCTCGCATCGCGCGGCGAGACGCTCGCGCAGGCCGGGCGGGTGATGCAGCGCCTCCCGCAGCGGCTGGTCAACGTGCCGGTCGCGCGCAAGGGCGACATGGCCGGGGCCCAGGCGCTGTGGGCGGCCGTGCGCGAGTGCGAGGCCGCCCTCGGCGAGGACGGCCGGGTCGTCGTGCGCGCGTCGGGCACCGAGCCGCTCGTGAGGGTCATGGTCGAGGCCCCGACGGCCGATGAATGCGACATGTGGTGCGCGACGATCGCCGAGGTCGCCGCCCGAGAACTGGGCGGACGTCTAGCCTCGTCGGCGGACGCACCGGCGTAACCTCCGCCGAAAGGAGGCTGGGAGATGTGCGGGATCATCGGATACGTGGGCGGCCGCCCGTGCCGTGAGCTCATCCTCACCGGCCTCGAGCGCCTCGAGTACCGCGGCTACGACTCGGCCGGTTTCGCCCTCATCGACGAGGGCCACGGCGTCGTCGAGTCCGTGCGGGCGGTCGGCAACCTGGCCGAGCTGCGCTCGGCGGCGGGGGAGGGCAACGGCAACGGCGCGACCGCCGGTCTCGGCCACACCCGCTGGGCGACCCACGGCCGCGTGACCACCGCCAACGCGCACCCCCACGCCAGCGCCGACGGCTCGGTCCTGGTCGTGATGAACGGGATCATCGAGAACTACATGGACCTGCGCTCCGAGATGCAGAACGCCGGCGTGGTCTTCGCCTCCGACACCGACACCGAGGTGGTCCCCCAGCTCATCGCCCGCGCGTACGACGGCGACCTCGCCGCCGCCGTGCGGGCGGTGCTCCCCCGGCTGGGCGGGCACTTCGCCTTCGTCGCCGCGCACGTCGCCGAGCCGGGCACGCTGGTGGCCGCCCGCCGGGAGTGCCCGCTCGTCATCGGCGTGGGCGACGGCGAGCGCTTCGTCGCGTCCGCCATCCCGGCCTTCCTGCGCGAGACCCGCGACGTGGTGCTGATCGAGGACGACGAGGTCGTGGCCCTCGAGGCCGAGGGGCACGCGATCTGGCAGGGCGAGGCGCGCCAGCCGACCCGCGCCCCGAGCCGGGTCGACTGGGACGAGGACGCCGCCGAGAAGGGCGGCTACGAGTCGTTCATGCTCAAGGAGATCCACGAGCAGCCCGCGGCGCTCTGGGACACGATCGGGGACCGGCTGCGGCCGGACGGCTCGGTCGAGCTCGACGGCCTCGGCCTCGACGACGCCGCGCTGGCCCGCGTGGAGCGGATCCACGTCGTCGCCTGCGGCACCTCGTACCACGCCGGCCTGGTCGGCAGGTACCTGATCGAGGACTGGGCGCGCGTCCCCGTCCACGTGGAGGTCGCCTCCGAGTACCGCTACCGCACCTGTCTGGCCGGCCCCGGGGACCTGGTCCTCGGCATCACCCAGAGCGGCGAGACGGCCGACACCCTGGCGGCCATGCGCGTGGCGCGCGAGCGCGGCGCCCACGTCGTCGCGGTCACGAACATCATGGGCTCGCAGGCGACGCGCGACGCCGACGGCGTCCTCTACACGCGCGCCGGCCTCGAGATCGGGGTCGCGGCGACCAAGACCCACACGGCCCAGGTCATGGCCCTCTCGCTGCTGGCGCTCAAGCTCGGGCGCCTGAAGTGGGCGCTCACCGCGGCCGGGGCGCTCGACCTGGCCGACGAGCTGCGCCGGATCCCCGACGCCCTCGAGGCCTACCTGGCCTCGCCGGCGCCGGCGCAGGTGATGGAGGCCGCGGCCGCCTACGCCGAGCAGCCCTTCTTCCTCTACCTGGGCCGCCACGTGGGCGTCCCGGTGTGCTTCGAGGGCGCGCTCAAGCTCAAGGAGATCAGCTACATCCCCACCGAGGCCTACCCGGCGGGCGAGATGAAGCACGGCCCGATCGCCCTGCTCGAGGAGGGCTCGCCGGTCGTCGTGGTCGCCACCGACGGCCACGTGTTCGACAAGGTCGTCTCGAACATCCAGGAGGTCCGCGCCCGCGGGGCGCGCGTGATCGCCGTGGCGACCGAGGGCAACGAGGAGATCGAGCGCCACGCCGAGGACGTGCTCTGGGCCCCCCGCACGCCGGCCCTGCTGTCGCCGATCGCGGCGGTGGTGCCGCTCCAGCTCTTCGCCTACGGCATCGCGCGGGCGCGCGGCCTGAACGTGGACCAGCCGCGCAACCTCGCGAAGACCGTCACCGTCGAGTAGAGCGTTAGGGTATGGCGATCGTCGGCGTCGGGACGGACGTCGTCGAGATCGACCGCTTCGCGGCGGCGCTCGAGCGCCGGCCGCGCCTCGCCGAGCGCTGCTTCACGCCCGCCGAGGCCGCCTACTGCCTCTCGCGGCGCTTCCCGCCCCAGCACTTCGCCGCCCGCTTCGCCGCCAAGGAGGCCGTGGGCAAGGCCCTCGGCATCGGGATGACCCGCTGGCGCGAGGTCGAGGTCGTCCGCGGCCGCGGCGCCCCGAGCATCGCCCTGCACGGCCGCTATGCGGCCCGCGCCGCGCAGCTGGGGGTCGAGCGCGTCCACGTCTCGCTGACCCACGGGCGGGACTCGGCCGTGGCGTTCGCCGTGGCCGAGTCCCCCGACCCGCGCTAGGACCGCCGGCGAAGCCAGAGCCAGGCCGCGGCGTAGGCGACGCCGCCGACGGCGAGCGGCCAGACGTACCGGGTCGGGTCGCCGCCACCGACCAGCTCGGCGAGAGGGCGCCGGTCAGGGCGGTCACGAGCACCGCCCCGGCGAACGCCATCGCCCGCGTATCGATCAGCCGCTCGCGCTCGTCGCTGCCCTCGCCCCGGGCCAGCCGCACCGCCTCGAAGCGGCCCCCGAGCCCGAGGACGGCCGCGAGGCCCCCCAGGACCGCGAACCACACGATCCCGGCGGCCCACTCCCCGTCCGCCGCCTCGGCGGCGAGCACGATCGCGCCGATGGCGACGAGGCTCAGGGGGACCGCCCACGGCCGGCCGCTCACCGGCTCACCCGCTCTCACGATCATCGAACATCTCCTCCACGGTGGTGCCGAAGTGGCGCGCCAGCGCGAGCGCCAGGGGCAGCGAGGGCGTGTAGCGCTCGGTCTCGATCGCGTTGATCGTCTGGCGCGAGACGCCCATCGCCTCCCCGAGCGCCCCCTGCGTGAGCCCCTGTCAAGCACGCTTGACAGGGCCGTGCCGCGGCCGCCCGGTCTGCGAGGATGGGACGCCGTGCCCACCGCCCGATCCTCGACCCCCGCGCCGCTCCCGGGGTGCACCCCGCTGTTCGACTCCGCCGCCCTGCGCGAGGCCGACCGGCGCGCGGGCGAGGACCACGCGATGCCCTCGATCCTGCTGATGGAGCGGGCGGGCCTGGCGACGGCCGAGGCCGTGCTCGCGGAGTTCGGCGCCGTCCGCGCCGCCCGGGTCGTGGTCGGCTCCGGCAACAACGGCGGCGACGGGCTGGTCGTCGCCCGCCACCTCGCGGACGCCGGCTGGGACGTGCAGGTCGTGGCCCCGGGGGACCCGCCCGGCACGCCGGACGCCGCGACCATGGCGGCGATCGCCGCCAGCCTCGGCATCGCGGTGGCGCCGTTCCGCCCGGACCCCGCCGAGGGGCGCGTCGTGGTGGACGCCCTCCTCGGCACCGGCGCGAGCGGCGCCCCGCGCGGCCCCGCGGCCGCGGCGGTCGAGTGGATGGCCGGCTGCGGCGCGCCGGTCGTGGCCGTGGACGTGCCCTCGGGGGTCGAGGCCGACACCGGCCGCGCCCCCGGCCCGGCGGTGCGCGCCGACCTCACCGTCACCTACCACGGCGACATGGTGGGGCTGCGGGTCGCGCCCGGCTCGGCGCACGCCGGGCGGGTCGTCGTGGCCGACATCGGCATCCCGTCGGCCGTTGCCGTGCCGGCCGCCGCCTGGCTCGTCGGCGAGGGCGCGGTCGCGGCCATCCCGCCGAAGGCCGCGGCCGGCGACAAGTACGCCGCCGGGGCGGTGCTCGTGGTGGCGGGGTCGCCGGGGCTGACCGGCGCCGCGAGCCTCGCGTCGCGGTCGGCGCTGCGCGCGGGCGCCGGGCTGGTCGTGGTCGCGACGCCGGCGACGGTCCAGCCCGCCGTCGCGGCCCACCTCCTGGAGGTGATGACCGCTCCGCTGCCGGACGACGGCGGCCACCTCACCCCTGGTTCGGTGGACGCAGTCGTCGAGCAGGCCGGCCGGGTCGGCGCGCTGGCGCTGGGGCCGGGGCTGGGCCGGGCCGACGCCACCACGGCGGCGGTCGCGGAGATCCTGCGCCGCGTCGACCTTCCGGCGGTCGTCGACGCCGACGGGCTCTGGCACCTGCACGACGCGCCCGAGACCGCGGGCGCCCGCGCCCCCGCGACGGTGCTCACCCCCCACGCCGGCGAGGCCGCGCGGCTGCTCGGCCGCACGCGCGAGGAGGTCGAGGCCGCCCGCCTCGAGGCCGCGCTCGACCTGGCCGAGCGCTCGCGCGCGATCGCCGTGCTGAAGGGGGCCGGCACGATCGTCGCCGCGCCCGACGGCCGCGTGGCGGTCAACGCGGGCGGCAGCCCGGCCCTCGCGACCGCCGGGACCGGCGATGTGCTCACCGGCGCCGTGGCCGCGTTCCTGGCGAAGGGGGTCGAGCCGTTCGCGGCCGCCGCGGCCGCCGTGGCGGCCCACGCCCGGGCCGGCGAGATCGCCCGTCGCGGCGACGGCACGATCGCCTCGGACGTCCTCGAGGCCCTGCCGGAGGCGATCCGGCCTCCGACGGCGTGAGCGCCGCCCGCGCGGCCGCCCGCATCGACCTCGGAGCGGTGCGGCACAACGCCTCCGTCCTGGCCCGGGCGGCGCGCGGCGCGCGGCTGATGGCCGTGGTCAAGGCCGACGGCTACGGCCACGGCGCGGCGCCGGTCGCGCGGGCGGCGCTGGAGGGGGGCGCGTCGGCCCTCGCCGTCGCCGCCGCCGCCGAGGCCCGGGAGCTGCGCGCGGCCGGCATCGAGTGCCCCATCCTGGTGATGGGCCCGCTGGCCGGCGACGACTGGGACGGCGCGGCCGAGGCCGGCGCGGAGGTCGTGGCCTGGACGCCCGAGTCGGTCGCGCGTGCGGCGGCCGCGTTCGCGGCGCGCGGCGGGCGGGCGCAGGTCCACCTGAAGCTCGACTCCGGCATGGGGCGCCTGGGCGCGCGCCCGGAGGGGGTCGAGGCCCTGGCCGAGGCCGCGGCCGCCGCCGACATCGACGTCGCCGGCGTGATGACCCACTTCGCCACCGCCGACGAGCGCGAGGGCGACAACGCCGCCTTCATGGCCGAGCAGCTCGTCCGGTTCCGCGCGGCGGCGGCCGCGCTCCGGCCACGCTTCCCCGACGCGGCCCTCCACGCCGCCAACTCGGCCGCCGTCCTGCGCGACCCGGCGACCGCCTTCGACATGGTGCGCTGCGGCATCGCCCTCTACGGCTGCTCGCCGTTCGGCGGCGATCCCGCCGAGCACGACCTCCGGCCGGCCATGTCGCTCGTCTCCCACCTGGCGGCGGTCCGCACCGTGCTCTCGCGCGAGAGCGTCGGGTACGGGCGGCACTGGCGGGCATCGCGCGGGACCCGCGTGGGGGTCGTGCCGGTGGGCTACGCCGACGGCTACGCCCGGGGGCTGTCGGGGCGCGCCGACGTCCTCGTGGGGGGCCGGCGGGCGCCGGTGATCGGGGCCGTCTCGATGGACCAGATCTCGATCGACCTCGGCCCCGGGGCGGAGGACGAGGTCGGCGACGAGGTGGTCCTCCTCGGCAGCCAGGGCTCCGAGCGGGTGTCGGCCGAGGAGCTCGCCGCCGCCCGCGGCACGATCAACTACGAGGTGACGTGCGCGATCGGCGCCCGCATCCCGCGGGTCCACGAGGAGTGAGCCCCACCCCGCCGGCCGAGGGCGCGCTGCGCGCCCTGGTGGAGCCCCTGGGGGCCCTCGGGCCGCGGGCCTGGGCGGTCGGGGGAGGGGTCCGCGACGCGCTGCTCGGCCGGGGCGTCGCCGACCTCGACGTCGCCGTCGACGGCGACGCCGCCGCCGCGGCGTCCGCGCTGGCCCGGCCCGCGGGGGCGACGCGCTTCCGCCTGTCGCGGGCCTTCGGGGCCTGGCGCGTCCAGGGCGGCCGGCTGCCGTTCGCCGTCGACCTCACGCCCCTCCAGGGCGGGAGCCTCGAGGAGGACCTCGCCCGCCGCGACCTGACGGTCAACGCCCTCGCCCTGCCGGCCGCCGGCGGCGGCCTGATCGACCACCACGGGGGCCTGGACGACCTGCGCGGCCGCCGCCTGCGGCTGGTCCGGCCGACGGCCCTGGCCGACGACCCGGTGCGCCTGCTGCGGACCGCGCGCCTCGCCGAGGAGCTCGGCTTCGCCATCGACCGCGACGCGCTCGCGCGGGGCCGCGAGGCGGCGGGCCGGCTGTGGGACGCGCCCGGCGAGCGGCTCGCCGTGGAGCTCGGCCGGATCCTGCGCCTGCGCCACCCCGACCGGGCGTGGCGGCGCCTCGACGAGCTGGGGGCGCTCGCGGCGCTGGTGCCCGAGCTCGGCGCGTCGCGCGGCCTCGAGCAGAGCCCGTACCACCACGAGGACGTGCTGGGCCACACGCTCGAGGTGGCCCAGCACACGGCAGACCTGGTCGCCGACCCCGAGCCGGTGTTCCGCTCCCGCGCCGCCCGCGTGCGCGAGACGCTGGCCGAGCCGCTGGCCGACGACCTGACCCGCGGCGAGGCCCTGGGGCTGCCGGCGCTGCTCCACGACATGGCCAAGCCGGCCACCCGCGCGGTCACCCCCGAGGGGCGGGTCACCTTCATGGGCCACGACCGCCTGGGCGCCGAGATGGCCGACGACCTCATGCGGCGCCTCAGGACCTCGGCGCGGCTGCGCGAGTTCGTGGTCCGTTGCGTGCGCATGCACCTTCCCCTCGGCTTCATGGTGCACCGCACCCCGCTCTCGCTGCGCCAGATCGACCGCTACCTGCGCTCCACCGCCCCCTGGGAGGTCGAGGTCATCGTGCTGTCGGTCGCCGACCGGCTCGCCACGCGCGGTCCGCGCACGTCCCCGTCGTCGGTGCAGCGCCACCTGGCGCTGGCGCGCGAGGTCATGGACGCCCACTTCGAGATCGTCGACCGCGGGCCGGTGCGGCCCCTGCTGGCGGGGGACGAGGCCGCCGCCGACCTCGGCCGTCCTCCGGGGCCGTGGCTGGCGGAGCTCCTCGACCAGCTGCGCGAGGAGCAGGTGGTGGGCGCCGTGCGCACGCGCGACGAGGCCCTGCGGTTCGCCCGCCGCTGGGCCGCATCCCACTCCTGAGGGAGGTCGCGCCACGAGCGAGGGATGGCCGGGCGCACGTCGCGAAGAAACGGCGGAGCAGTCTGTGAGAAAAGCGCAAGCGTGCCTTGTGACAGGCCATGTCAGCCCACTAGGGTTGCCGGCAGCCGGCGAGGACGGCCCGGTGCCCTTCAACCCCCGCGGAGGACACGCGCATGCGTTTGGTCGCCCCACGCGCCGTAGTCGTGGCCGCCGTCGCGCTCGCCGCCGCGCTGCCGGGCGCGGCCGCCGGGGCCTCGGACTGCCCGGCGTCGCTGTCGCCGGCCGACGAATCGTCGCTGACCGCGATGATCAACCAGACGCGGGCGGCCGAGGGGGTTGCGAAGGTCAAGCGGGACGACGTCCTCACGACGGTGGGCCGGCGCAAGAGCATGGCGATGGCCAGAGGGGCGGCCTTCGCCCACTCGACCAGCGGCAAGCTCCCCTGGGCCAAGGGCCGGGCGGCCGGCCAGAACATCGCGATGGCGTCGTCGGCGGCCGCGGCCTTCGAGGCGATGCTGGAGAGCCCCGGCCACCGCGCGAACATCCTCGGGCGCTCGTGGCGCTTCACGGGCGTCGGCGCGGCCATCCGCTGCGACGGCATGGTGTTCTTCACCATCAACCTGATGGCGCCCAAGGCCTAGCGCCGGCGCGCCGTCCCCGGCGGCGCATGCTCTAGGCTGGGCGTCGGTGGTCCGGCTCACGCGCATCTACACACGCCTGGGCGACGGCGGCGACACGCACCTGGGCGACATGAGCCGCGCGCGCAAGACCAGCCCGCGCGTCGTGGCCTACGGCGACGTGGACGAGCTCAACTCCGCGCTGGGCGTCGCCCGCGCGGAGGGGCTTCCGGAGGACGTGGACGGCTGGCTCCGCCTCGTGCAGAACGACCTCTTCGACGTCGGCGCCGACCTCTGCGTCCCGCCCGGCGAGGACGAGCAGGAGGGGGCCCGGCTCCGAGTCGCCGCCGCGCAGGTGGAGCGGCTGGAGCGCTGGTGCGACGAGGTCAACGAGACGCTCGAGCCGCTCACGAGCTTCGTGCTGCCCGCCGGCACGCGCGCGGCCGCGGCCCTGCACCTGGCGCGCGCCGTCTGCCGGCGCGCCGAGCGGTCGGCGGTCGCGCTGGCCGACGCGGAGCCGGTCACGCCCGAGGCCGTCGCCTACCTCAACCGCCTCTCCGACCTGCTCTTCATCCTGGCCCGCGCGGCCAACCGCGACGGCGGGGCGGGCGACGTCCTCTGGAGCCCAGGGGAGAGTCGCTAGCGAAAACGGGGTTTCAGCTCGTCTTTCGGCGGGAAGACTTGCGTGTGCCTCCTGATCTGCCCTCTGTGCCCGGGCCGATGCGCCTCAGCCGCCCGTGGCTGGGCGGGGAGAGGAGACCGAGATGCGCCGCAGCCCGCCCCACCGCCGGAACCTGCTCACGCGGGCCTGGCGTTTCGTCGGCGTCGGCGCCGCCCGCTGCGACGGCGCCCTCTTCGTGACCGTGAACCTCATGGGCGCCGCGCGCTGAGCACCACCCGCCGCGCGTCGGGGTCGACGGCCGTCAGGCGGACGTCGACCTCGTCGCCCGGGCGCGGGCCCTCGCCGTCGAGCGCGGCCAGCACGGCCGGGTCGGCGATCTGGACCAGGGGCCGGCCGTCGCGGACGTCGACCACGACGGCGCGGAAGGTCTCCCCGACGCGCGGCGCCAGGACGACCGCCTCCACGTAGTCGAGGGCGGCGCGCTCGGCGGCGCGGGCGCGCGCGCCCGTCGCCCGCATGATCTCGGGCATCGCCGGCAGGGCGTCGAGCGCCCAGGCGGGAGGGGCGCGCGCCGCCGGCCAGGGCCAGGGCGACCTCGCCGGCGACCCGGTCCGCCAGCCGCCGGATGGGCGCGGTGACGTGGGCGTAGGGCGCGGCGATGGCCGCGTGCCCCGGCGGCTCTCCGGCGCCCTCCGCGCGCGCGTCCCAGGCGGCGTAGCCGGCCGCCCCGGCCGTCCGCGCGGCCCGGACGGCGAAGGCGGCGTCCCCGGGGCGTGACGGGTCCAGGCCGCGCACGACGTCGGCGTAGGCGACCCGCTCCGGCCAGCTCACCCCGAGCGCGCGGGCGCTGTGCCGCAGGCCCTCCAGCGCCCGCGGGTCGGCCGGCGCGAGCGTGCGGAAGAGGCCGATGCCGCCCTCGGCCATCAGGCGCGCCGCGCAGATCCCGGTCAGCAGGGAGATCTGGGCGTTCCAGTCCTCCACCGGCAGCGGCGCCTCGAAGCGCAGCGCGTAGCCGTCGCCGTCGCGGACGACCTCCTGGACGGGCGTGGTGAGGCTGACGCCGCCGCGCTCGGCCTCGCGCGCCAGCCTCAGCCGGCCGACGTCGCGCAGCGCCGCCAGCCCCGCGTCGCCGCCCCCGTCGATCGCGCTCTGGGCCTCCTCGTAGGAGAGCGCCCGCCGGCTCCGCACGATCGCCCGCTCGACGGCGACGGAGCCCTCGCGCCCCTCCCGGTCGAGGTCGATCGTCCAGAGCAGCGCCGGCCGCTCGACGCCCGGCAGCAGGCTCGCGGCGCCCTCGCCGATCGGATCGGGATGGAGCGGGGAGCGGCGGTCCGGCATGTAGACCGTGACCCCGCGGCCGCGCGCGGCGGCGTCCACGGCTCCCCCCGGGGCGACCAGGGACGCGACGTCGGCGATCGCGTAGCGCACGCGGAAGCCGTCGCCCCGCCGCTCCACCAGGACGGCCTGGTCGAGGTCGCGCGCGCCCGGCGGGTCGATGGTGACCAGGTCGAGGTCGCGCGCGTCGCGGCGCCCGTCCCGCGCCGGCCCGCGCGCGGCGGCGGCGAGCGCCTCGGCCTCGGCCTCGGGGGGATGGGGCCCCGGGACGCGCATCTCCCGGCGGATGCGGTCGAAGCCCTCCGCCAGGCGGTCGGCCGGACGGGCGAGCCGCAGCGCGGGTGCCGTCACCCGCCCGAGACGGAGAAGTGCTGGAAGTCCTGGATGGAGCTCCACCGGCCGCCCCAGCCCCAGCCGACGGCGTCGAAGGCCTCCACCAGGGCGCCGCCCTCGACGGCCATGCCCGGCCGGGCGGGCGACCGGTCGAGGTAGGGCACGCTGCGGCGGTGCGACGTGCTGCCGCCCGAGACGTACGGGTTCTCGATGGGGTTGATGTCGATCGCGCGGCCGTACGCGTGCTCCGACCAGCGCGACGACCCGGTGGCCGGCCGGCAGTTGAAGGCCGAGGTGTTGTCGGCCTCGATGCTCGCGAAGTCGTCGCCGCCGTAGGCCTGGATGGGCCTCATCCGCCGGATCGGGAAGCGCGCGCGGTAGAGGGCCCGGAACGCCGTCACGACGTCGCGCGCGGCGCCGTTGTGAACCACCAGGGCGCCGCGGTGGAGACGGCCGTCGAAGCCGACGAACGGCAGGCTCACGTGGCGCAGGGCGGCGGGCCCGACCGGGCAGCCCGGCCGCCACACGCTCGGGGTCATCTGCTCCCGCTCGGCCGGCGAGATCGGGCGCACCACCGCGCGGAACTCGGGCAGGGGTGCCGCGGCGGCGGCGCCGCACGGGGCGGCGGCGGCGAGGGCGGCGAGCGCCAGGGCGGCCGTGCGGAGGGGGCGGGGGAGGCCGGGCACGGTCAGGCACCGTAGCCGACCCCCCCGCCGGCGTCACGGCGGGGCGGCAGGGGGCACGGTGAGGTCCCCGGCGGCGGGGGACCTCCGCCAGTCCAGCCACACCTTGGCCGCCGTCGCGCCGAGGATCAGGACGCCGCCGGCGATCGCGACGCCGCTGGGCGTCTCGCCGTGCACGAGCCAGGACCAGACCGGGTTGAGGGCGGGCTCCACCAGCAGGAGCAGGGACACCTCGAAGGCGGGGACGTGGCGCACCGCGGCCGCCAGCAGGAGGTACGCGAGCCCGATCTGGACGACGCCCAGATAGACGATGAGGATCCAGTCCTGGGCGTCTCCGGAGAGCGGCAGCGCCCAGGGCAGGCAGACGACGAAGGCGATCAGGTTGCCCGCCACGGTCGCGCCGGCGGCGGCCTCGATGCCCTCCTGGTCGCGCCCGATCCAGCGCAGGCCCAGCAGGGTGGCGGCCCAGGAGACGCCCGAGACAAGGGCCAGGACGTCGCCGAGCCAGGGCCGCGGCGCCGTCGCCAGGGCGTCCTGCGGGCCGAACGCGACCATCGTCAGGCCGGTGATGATCACCAGCATCACGAGCACGTCGGCCGCGCGCACCCGCTCGCGGAGCAGGAACATGCCGGCCAGCAGGACGTAGAGCGGCGCGGTGCTCTGGAGGAAGATCGCGTTCGCGGACGTCGTCTGCTTGTTGGCGAGCACGAAGAGGATCACGGTCGCGGCGTAGGCGGCGCCGACGATCCACGTGCGGCGGGTCCAGTTGCGGCGCGAGCCCGGCAGGATCGCCGCGATCGCGGCGGCGGCCACGCCCGAGCGCAGGGACGCGACCTCGAGGCCGCCCCGGATGCCGGTGTAGCTGGTCGACTTGATCGCCGCCCCGCCCGTGGAGAACAGGACGGCGGCCCCCACTACCTCCAGCCGGGCCAGCCGCGCCGGATCGATCGTCGCCGGCACGGTCGCGCCCCGGGGCGGCTACGCCCGGACGGCCCCCATGTAGTCGCTGCGCTCGCCCAGGTTGGAGACCTTCACGACGTCGCCCGTCTGGGGCGCGTGCACGTACTGGCCGCCGCCGACGTAGATGCCCATGTGGCCGCCGCCGTTGAAGAACACCATGTCGCCGGCCTGGAGGTCGCTGTTCGGGACCTTGGGGAAGTCGTTCCAGATCGCGCCCGTGTAGTGCGGGACGCTCTTGCCGATCTGGCTGTAGGCGTAGGAGGCGAGGCCGCTGCAGTCGAAGCCGCCGGGGCCGCTGCCGCCCCAGACGTACGGCGTGCCGATCTGCTGCATGGCGGCCGCGGCGGCCGCGGCGTTGCCCCCGCCGCTCGGGATCGGCGCGGTCGCGGCGGGCGCGCCGCCGGCGGCGGGGGCGGCGACGGCGGGGCTGCCGCCGCCGCCGCCCTGGGCGCGCGGCGGCGCCGCCGCGGCGGCGGCCATACGCTGCTGGGCGAGCGCGGCCTGCATGGCGGCGATCTGGCGCTGGCGCTCCTGCTCGGCCGCGATCATCTGGGCCAGCTCGCCCTTGACGTTCTCGAGGACGGCGGCGCGCTGCGCGAGCAGGCTCTCGATCTTGTCCTTCTGGGCCTTCGCCTGGGCGACGACCTGCTCGGCGCGCTTCTCGTCGATGAGCAGCTCGGCGCGCAGGTTCTGGAGGCGGAGCTTGGTCTCCTTGAGCGTGTTGACGACGCTCGCGTCCTGCTGCCCGACCTGGTCGAGCAGCTCGATCTGGTCGGCGGCGGCGCTGATGCTGCCGCTGCTGATCACGACCTCGGCCAGCGTGGGTTCAGGGGTCGCGTAGATGTCGCGCAGGCGCTCGCCGAGCACCTTCTCGGACTTCTGCAGGTCGCGCTTGGTGCCCTCGATCTGGCGCTTGTTCTGCTCGATGCGGGCCTTGATGACCCCGAGCTGGTAGCGGGCCCCGTTGTAGGCCTCCGCCGCGCGCTCGACCTCGGCGTCGATGGCCGCCAGCTCCGCCTGGATCGCCTCGACCTGGGCGCGCTTCTGCTGGATGGCCGCCGGCTCAGGCGTCGCCACGCCCACGCCGAAGACCAGCAGGGCGGCGCCGACGAGGACCAGCAGGCCGGGGACGAACAAGGAACGCCGGGGTCTCAGAAAGCGAGTCTCCTGCGCGTTTACGGGGGATGAGGGCCCGGGCTCGGCCCTGATGCGACGCGGGGACGTTACCAGCCGTGTCATTGCGCGCAAGGGGCAAAGGTGCGGACATTGGCCCATTTAACGAACGCCGCCCGTCGTTGAACGTGCCCGCCCGGACCTCCATGATTGCCGCGTGGCGCGCCTCCTCACCCTCGTCGCGCTGGGCCTCGCGGCGGCCCTCGCGGGGATCGCCGCCGCGGCCGCCGGGGCGCCCGCCGGGACCCCGGCAACAGCCACTTCGACGGGATACGCGGCGCTCCTGCCCGCCGGCACCCAGGGCGCCGTGACCGCCACCTCGAGCGGCGCGCACGAGCGCTCGGCCTCCGTCGGCGGGCTGCGGCCCGCCGGGGGCGGGAGCGTGGCGGGGGTCGAGGTGCTGGTGGGCGCCGCCCCGGACGGCACGCGGGGCGTCGCCGAGGGCACCATCCGGATCTCCGGGGTCACCCTGCTGGACGGGCGCATCTCACTATCCGGGATTCATATGTCTGCGCGGGCGACGGCCGCGCCGGGCGGCGCCGAGGCGGGGCTGACCGAGGCCTCCGTCGAGGGGCTCACGGTCGACGGCCGAGCGGTGGCGGCCGGGCCGGGCAGCCGCGTCGAGGTGCCGGGCATCGGGACGCTGGTCCTGCTCGAGAGCGTCGCCGACGGAGCCGGCGGGCTGCGCGCGAACGCCCTGCGGGTCGAGGTCACCGATCCCCAGGCCGCGTCCATCATCGGCCAGCCGTTCGTCATCGGGCACCTCGACCTCTCGGCGATCGCGGGCGTCGAGGCGCCGGAGCCGGAGCCCGCCGCGCCGAGCACCACGCCGCGCCCCGCCGAGCCCGCCCCGGGCGCGGGCGCGCCGTCGCCCGGCCGCTCCACGCCGGAGCCCGACCCGGGCCTCGACGGCGCCGCTGGCCGCGCCCTCCCCGCTCGGCCTGCCGCGGCGGCCGGCGCCCGAGATCGCCCTGCCCCCGGGCGAGGGCTACGTCTTCCCGGTCTTCGGCGACTCGAGCTTCAGCGACGACTACGGCGCCCCGCGCGCGGTCACCGGCTGGCACCACGGCAACGACATCTTCGCGGCCACCGGCACCCCGGTGCTGGCGGTCGCCGACGGCACCCTGTCGCGGGTCGGCATCAACACCCTCGGCGGCAACCGCCTCTGGCTGACCGACGAGGCGGGCAACGAGTTCTACTACGCGCACCTGTCGGCGTACGCGCCGGCCACGGTCTCGGGGGCACGGGTGCGGGCGGGCCAGGTCATCGCGTTCGTCGGCAACACCGGCCAGGCCATCACCACGCCGCCGCACCTCCACTTCGAGGTCCACCCGCGGGGCGGCGACAGCGTGAACCCGTACCCCTACCTGATGGCGTGGCGGCGCGGCACCGGCATCCCGCTCGCCTTCCGCCAGGCCGCCGCCTCGCCCTCGCCGGCGCCGTCCATGGGCGCCGTGCTGGTGGACGGCACCCCCGAGCTCGACGAGCCGACGGCCCCCGACAGCGGCCTTGCGGTGCCGGTCTCCTAGCCCTCTCGCCCCGCCGCGACCCCGATCTCGTCGAGCACCTCGCGCGTGTGCTCCCCCAGCCGGGGGGCGGGCCGCGCCGTCCGGGCCGGGGTGCGCGAGAGCCTCAGCGGCGGCCCCGTGACCAGCTCGGGGCCGAGCGTGGGGTCGTCGACCTCCACGACCAGGCCCAGGGCGCGGGCGTCGGGGTGGTCGAGCAGGGAGTGGGGCCGGTCGCTCACCATCCCATGGGGCAGGCCGGCGGCAGAGAGCAGCTCGCGCCAGGTCGCGGTCGTCTGGGTGACCAGGCGCCCGGCGATCAGCTCCGCGAGCTCGTCGGAGTGGCGCGCCCGGGCGGGCAGGGTCGCGAAGCGCTCGTCGTCGGCGAGCTCGCCGAGGCCCAGGGCGTCGAACAGGCGCAGGTGCATGCTGGGCGCGTAGCAGGCGAGCGCGATCGCGCCGTCGGCGGTGGGGTAGGGGCGGTAGCAGGCGCCCACGAAGCGGTTGAACATCGGCTCGCCGCTGCCGTCGCGGATGAGCCGGTGGGCCGCGAGCGCGGCCGAGGCCTCGAGCAGCGAGGTCTCGACGGCCTGGCCTCGGCCGCTGCGCTCGCGCTCATAGAGGGCGGCGAGGATCCCCGTGACCATCACGAACGGCGCGATCGTGTCATGCACGGGCACGGGCACGATGCGGCCCCCGTTGGCCGCCACCAGTCCGCTCTCGCACTGCAGGGCGACGTCGGTGCCGCGACGGCCGGCCGGGCCGAAGGCCGACAGCGAGCAGTGGATCAGGCGCGGGTTGCGCTCCAGCGTCTCCTCGGCGCCGGCGCCCAGGCGCTCGGCCACGCCGGGCGAGAAGCTGTGGACGAGGACGTCGGCGCCGTCGATCAGCGCGCCGAGCGCCTCCCGCCCCTCCGGCGTGCGCAGGTCGAGCACGATCCCCCGCTTGTCGCGATTGGCCGCGTGGAACTGGCGACTCTCGCCCGCGACGTCGTCGACGTGGCGCCACTCGTCGCCCGAGGGCGGCTCCACCTTGACGACGTCCGCCCCGAGCTGCCCGAGCGTCATGGTCGCCAGCGGGCCTCCGAGGTGGTGGGTGAGGTCGACCACGCGGATGCCGGCGAGCGGGCCGGTGGAGGGAACGGGATCGAGCATGACGGGCCTCCGTGGGGCGTGTGCGGTGACGCTCTCATCCTGCGCGGCGGTCGCCAAGCCCCCGTTTCCCGGTCCGTCACGCCCTCGTCAACCGGGTGGGCTTGCGCCGCGTGCGATCCTGCTCGGGTGCGCTCGCAGGGTCCCCAGGAAGGTGTCGATCGCCTCGGCGACCGCGCCCGGCGCCTCGTGCCCGAGCGCGTGGGCCGCGCGCGGGACGACGGCCACGCGCGCCGGCCCGGCGGCGCTGCGGCGCAGGTCCTCCGCCCAGCGGGCGGTGGTGAGCGCGTCCCGGCTGCCGCGCACGATGAGGACGGGGCTGCGGGCGGCGGCCACCAGGTCGTCGAGCGGGATGCCGGCGGCCTCGCGCAGCGTGGCCAGGACGCGCCGCGGCCCCGCGCGCAGGTAGTCGCGGATCCCGCCGCCGACCAGCGACGGCCGCTCCATGGTCGCGTCGACGGTGAGCCGCAGCATCTGGGCGAGAGGGGAGCCGAAGCGGCGGTCGAACGCAGGACTCATGAGGATCAGCGCCGCGACGCGCTCGGGATGGCGGGCCGCCAGGCACGCGGCGACGTGGCAGCCGTAGGAGTGGCCGGCCAGGACGACCCGCGCGAGGCCGCGGGCGTCGAGCAGCTGCCGCACGGCGTCGGCGATGCGCCCGGTGCGCCAGATCTCCCCCGACGCGCTGAGCCCGAAGCCGGGCAGGTCGCAGCTCAGCACCGTGTGCCGCCCGGCGAGCCGCTCGGCCAGCGGGCTCAGGCTCGCCGCCGACACGCCGAGGCCGTGCAGCAGGACGATCGGCTCAACTTCGCCGGCGGTCGGGCCGAGTATCTGAGCGTGCAGCACCACGCCATCCACCGGAGTCCACGCGTCGACGACGCTCAGGTGCGCGTCGACGGCCACCTCGTCCGCTACCGCGCCGTCGGCGACGGCCCGCCCGTGCTGCTCGTCCACGGCCTCGGGGGGTCCCCCCGGTGGTGGAGTCGCACGACGCAGGCGCTGGCCGAAGCTCATCGCGTCATCTTGCCCGAGCTGCCGGGCTTCGGCTTCGGCCTGCGTTTCGGCGCCGAGCGCGTCCCGTTCCGGCTCTCCGAGGCGCCCGACGTCCTGCACGGCCTGATGGACCGCCTGGGGATCTCCGGCGCCCGGCTCGTCGGCCACTCGCTGGGCGCCCTCGCGTGCGCCGGCGTGGCCGCGCGGGCGCCGGGGCGCGTCGACCGGCTCGTGCTGATCGCGCCGCCCGTGCGCACCGCGGCATCCGGGCTGCTCGGCAACGCCCTGCCGGCGGCGCGCACCATCCTCGGCCTGCCGCTCGCCGCCGCCCTCACGGTCGCGACGGACATCGGCATGCGCTCGCCGCTGACCCTCCTGCGCGCCGCCGGGGAGCTGCTGGTGGGCGAGCACGCCGCCGAGCTGGCCCGCATCCTCGTCCCGACGCTGCTGCTCTGGGGCGCGCGGGACGTGCTGGTCCCCACCTCGGGGGCCGCCGAGCTGGCGGCCGCGATGCCGCGCTGCGAGCTCCGCGTCATCCCCGGAGCGGGCCACGTCCCGATGCTCGACCGCCCGGCGGAGCTCACGAGGGAGCTCGAGGTCTTCCTGGCCGCGTGACAATGCGCTTGGCCGCCTCTCGCGGGCGGCCAAGCGCGCCTCCGGGCCCTGGCCGGGCCCTCCGGCAATCGGCGGCACCGCCTTCGGCGGGGGCTGGCCGCCTCGAACCCCTCATCGCTGTCCTGCGCCGTGGCCACGACCGCGGTGCAGGGCGGTCACGACCGCGGCGACCGCGAGAGTCGTCGCGACGAAGAGGGCGACGCTTGCGGCGTCCCCGACCTCGCCGGGCGGCACCAGGGCGATGCGCAGGTAGTTGAGGAGCACGATCGGCACCAGGTAGGCCCACCAGGGCGCCCACCGCGACCGGGTCGTGTCGTGTCGTTCTGTCATCGGATCCTCTCCTTGTGAGTCCGCACAACGGGGCTGGGGACGTACCGGGCCGCTGCGGTCCAGGCCGGCCCGACCAGCAGCCAGACGCCGACCACGAGCGCGAGCTGGGCGAACCAGCCCCCTCCCGCCCAGATCGCCCGGGTGTCGCCGGCGCCGCCGATCAGCACCAGCGCGCCGAGCATTGCTGCGGCGAGGCCGCCGGCGAGCAGCGCGCGCAGCCACAGACGCCACTGGGCGGCCAGCCGGTCGACGGCGGGGGGCGATGCGGCCGGCGCCGGGCCGGCGCCGAAGCGGCGCGCGACGCCGCGGTCGGCGGCGCGCACGAGCGAGGGCCCGAAGGCGACGCTGGCGCCGAGGTAGAGCGCCGCCAGGCCGTGGCTCCAGTCGGCCTCCGCCCCGCGCGCGAGGTCCACGGCCGTGATGCCGAGCAGCGCCACGTCGACGAGCGGCACGCCGACGAGCAGTGCTGCTCCCAGGCGCGGGCGCCCGAGGCCGTAGCGCGCGACCAGTCCTCCCAGCAGCAGGAGCCAGAAGGCCACCTCGGCGGCGATGATTGCGGCGGCGACCACGTCCGTCCTCCACGTCAGTTACAATACGACTGTAATGAAAGCACAGGTGGCAAGTGCCCCGCCCGCCCCGCATCTCTGAGGCCGACCTGACCGACGCGCTGGTGCGCGTCGTCGCCGAGCGCGGGCTCGACGCCGTCAGCGTGCGCTCCGTGGCGCGCGCGGCCGGCGTGTCGGCGGGGGCGGTGCAGTACTACTTCCCGACGAAGGACGCGCTGCTCCAGGCCGCCTACCGGCGCGTGATCGACCGCGTGACCGAGCGCGCCACGGGGCTGCTGCCGGCGAGGAGCGCCAAGGAGTTCGTGCGGGCTCTGCTGTTCGAGCTGCTGCCCCTGGACGAGGAGCGCGAGGCCGAGCTGCGCGTCGGCCTCGCGTTCACCGCCCGCTCGGTTGTCAGCGCGCCGCTCGCCGACCTCTACACGGAGGGCTACCGCACGCTGGTGGAGGCGCTGGAGGCCGCCCTGGCGCTCGCCGTCGCCCAGGGCGAGGCGTCCCCGGGGCTCGACCCCCGGCGCGAGGCCGCCGCCGCCGCCGCGCTGGCCGACGGGCTCGCCTGGCACCTCCTCTGCGCGCCCGGAGCGCTCTCACGGGACGAGGTCACCCGCGCCCTCGACGCCCACCTGGACCGGCTGCTGCCGGAGGGCGCTACCTCAGGCGCTGAATGAGTCCCCGCAGCTGCAGGTCCCCGTGGCGTTCGGGTTGTTGATGCGGAAGCCCCGGCGCAGGAGGCCCGACTCGTAGTCGATGACCGAGCCGGTGACGTGGATCGCCGACTTCAGGTCCATGAGCATCGTGACGCCGTTCGACTCGATCGCGCGGTCGCCCTCGCCGGCGGCCTCGCCGGTCTGCAGGAGGTCGAGCTTGTACTCCAGCCCCGAGCAGCCGCCGGCCAGGATCTTCAGGCGCACGCCGGCGGGCCGGCCCTGCTCGGCGGCGGCCGTGCGGATGTAGTCGGCGGCGGCCGGGGAGATCGCCACGAAGGCCTCCCCGCCCTCCTGGGCCTGGCGGGCCGCCTTGGCGCGGGCGCGGGCGGCGGCCTTCTTCTCCTCGAGCGTGAGGGGGCGGTCCGTGACCGCGGCGGCGGCGGGGGACTCAGCCATAGCCCATGACCTTCATGAGGAAGCGTCCCTCCTCGGTCATCGAGTCGGGGCTCCACGGCGGGTCCCAGACCCAGTTGACGTCCACGCTCTCCACGCCCTCGAGCGGCTCCAGGGCGGCGCGCGAGTCGCCCAGGATCTGCTCGGTGAGCGGGCAGCCCATCGAGGTGAGGGTCATGTCGAGCACCACGTGGCCGTCCTCACCGACGTTGACGCCGTAGAGCAGCCCCAGGTCGACGATGTTCACGCCGAGCTCCGGGTCCTCCACCTGCTTCATCGCGCTGCGGATCTCGTCCTCGGTCGCCATCGCTCCTCACCCCCTGCCGTTGGCGTTGTAGGTCTGGATCGCGTCCTTGGCCGCCATCCAGCCGAGCAGCGCGCACTTCACGCGCACCGGGTACTTCGCGACGCCCTCCAGGGCGATCGCGTCGCCCAGGCGTTCCTCGTCGCCCGGCTCGGCCCCGTGCATCATCTGGCGGAAGTGCTCGATCAGCTCGAGGGCCTCGTCCAGCGAGCGCCCCGTGATCGCCTGGCTCATCATCGAGGCCGACGCCTGCGAGATCGAGCAGCCCTGCCCGGTGTGCGCGAGCTCCACGACCCGGCCGTCGTGGATGCCCAGCTCGAGGTGGACCTCGTCGCCGCAGAGCGGGTTGTTCTGGTCGACGGCCACGGACGGGCTCTCCAGCGACCCCTCGCCGCGCTTGCGGCGGTAGTGGTCGAGGATCAGCTCCTGGTAGAGGTCGTCCAGCCCGCCCACGGTCTCCTCCTACCCGAACGCGGCCCGGGCGGACGCCAGGGCGCGCACGAGCACGTCGATCTCGTCGTGCGAATTGTAGAGGTAGGCGCTCGCGCGGGCCGTGGCGCTCACCCCGAGGACGCGCATCAGGGGCTTGGCGCAGTGGTGGCCGGCGCGGATGCAGACCCCGTCGCGGTCGATGAGCTGGGCGATGTCGTGGGGGTGCAGGTCGGGCAGGCTGAACGAGACCGCCGCGCCCCGGGCGCGCGGGTCGCGGGGCCCGTAGATCGTGATGTCGGGGACCTCCGAGAGCGCGGCGATCATGTGCTCGGCCATCGCCATCTCGTGGGCGCGCACGGCCTCCATGCCCACGCCCGCCAGGTAGTCGGCGGCGGCGCCCAGCCCCACGGCCTCGGCGATCGGCGGGGTGCCGGCCTCGAACTTCCAGGGCAGGTCGGCCCAGGTGCTGCCCTCGGTGGTGACGTTGGAGATCATCTCGCCGCCGCCCAGGAAGGGGCCCATGGCGTCGAGGATCGCGGGCGTGCCCACCAGGCAGCCGATGCCGGTGGGGCCGAGCATCTTGTGCCCGGTGAAGGCGAAGAAGTCGCAGCCGATGGCCGGGACGTCCACCGGCATGTGGGGGACGCTCTGCGAGCCGTCCACCAGGCAGAGGGCGCCGACCTCGTGGGCCAGGTGCGCGACCTCGGCGACCGGGTTGATCGTGCCGAGGACGTTGCTGGCGTGCACGACGCCGACCATCCGCGTGCGTTCGGACAGCAGCCCGCGCAGGGCGTCCATGTCGAGCTCGCCTCCCGGCGTCACGGGCGCGAAGCGGACCGTCGCGCCGGTCACCTCGGCCACGATCTGCCAGGGCACGATGTTCGAGTGGTGCTCCATCTCGGTGACGAGCACCTCGTCGCCGGGCTTCAGCTCGCGCGCGCCCCAGGCCCAGGCCACCAGGTTGATCGCCTCGCTGGCGTTCTTGGCGAACACCACGCCCTCGCGCGGCGCGCCGACCAGCCGGGCGACGGCGTCGCGGCCCGCCTCGAAGCGGGCGGTGGCCTCGGCGGCCAGCTCGTAGACGCCGCGGTGGACGTTGGCGTTGGTCTCGCGGTAGTAGGCGTCCATCGCCTCGAGGACGGCGGTCGGCTTCTGCGAGGTCGCCGCCGAGTCGAGGTAGACGAGCGGCGCGCCGTGCACCCGCCGCGACAGGATCGGGAAGTCGGCCCGCAGGGCCGCCACGTCGATCGCCGCGGCGGTGCTCATCACCCCGTGGGCGCGGCGGCCTCCTCGGCCGCCCCGAACTCGACGTAGCCGTGCTCCTCCAGGTGCTCGGCCAGCTCCGGGCCCCCGGTGCGGGCGATGCGCCCCTCGAACATCACGTGCACGACGTCCGGCTGGATGTAGCGCAGGATCCGCGTGTAGTGGGTGATGAGCAGGACGCCGAGCCCTGGGCCGCGCATGGCGTTCACGCCGTTCGAGACCACCTTGAGGGCGTCGATGTCGAGGCCCGAGTCGGTCTCGTCGAGCACCGCGAAGCGCGGCTCGAGCATCGCCATCTGCAGGATCTCGTGGCGCTTCTTCTCGCCGCCGGAGAAGCCCTCGTTGAGGTAGCGGTCGGCGAAGGCGCGGTCGAAGCCGAGCAGCTTCGACTTCGCGTCGAAGAGCTTCACGAACTCCCGCGGGGCGATCTCCTCGCCGCGGATCGCCTGCATGGACGTGCGCAGGAAGTTCATGACCGAGACGCCCGGCACCTCCACCGGGTACTGCATCGCGAGGAACAGCCCCAGCCGGGCGCGCTCGTCGGCCTCCAACTCGGCGATGTCCTGGCCGTCGAAGCGGGCCGTGCCGCCGGTGATCTCGTAGCGCGGGTGGCCGGCCAGAGCGTAGGCGAGCGTGCTCTTGCCGGAGCCGTTCGGGCCCATGAGGGCGTGGACCTCGCCCTGGGGCACCGTCAGGTCGACGCCCTTGAGGATCGGCGTGTCCTCGACGGCCACCTCGAGGCCCTCGATCTGCAGGATGGGGTCGGAACTCACAGGTCCTCCTCAGCGGATCAGCGGGTGTTCATGGCTCGGGGTCGGATCGACCAGCACGCGGCCGTCGCGCACCTCGACGGCGAAGGTCGGCAGCGGCCGGGTGGCCGGCGGGGTCAGCGCCTCGCCGGAGCGCAGCGAGAAGGCGGAGCCGTGGCGCGGGCACTCGATGCGGTCCTCCTCGACCCACCCGCCCGACAGCGACTCGAGGGCGTGCGTGCAGACGTCGTGCACGGCCAGCACGTCGCCGTCGACCTTCACCAGCACGACGGGCGTGCCCTCGACCTCGACGAGCACCGGCTCGCCGGGCAGGAGGTCGTCCGCGGAGGCGACGTCGATGAGGGTGCGCTCGGCCACGGTCAGCCCAGCTTCTCCCGCACCGCGGCCTCGAGCTCCGTGCGGAGCTCGGCCAGGGACACCTGCTCCAGGACCTCCTGGAGGAAGCCCATCACGATCAGCCGCTTGGCCGCCGCCTCGGGGACGCCGCGCGAGCGCAGGTAGAAGAGGTGCTCGTCGTCGACGCGGCCGACCGCCCCGGCGTGGGAGCACCTGACCTCGGCGGTCTCGATCTCGAGGAACGGGATCGTGTCGGCGCGCGCGCCGGCGTTGAGAACAAGATTGCGATTCGTTTGATACGCATCAGTGCCGGGGGCGCCCGGCGGCACCACCAGGTTGCCGTAGAAGACGGTGTGGGCGCGGTCCTGGATCGCGCCCTTGTAGAGCAGGTTCGAGTAGGCCTGCGGCGCCTCGTGGCGCGCGACGACCCGGTGCTCGAAGTGCTGCTCGCCGCCGGCGAAGTAGAGGCCGAGCGCGCGGGCGTCGGAGCCCGGGCCCGGCGCAGACCAGCGTCGGCTCGACGCGCACGACGTCCCCGCCCAGGGTCACGACCACCGAACGGGCGCGGGCGTCGCGATCGACGCGGGCGCGCAGCAGCGCGTGGTGGCGCACCCCGGGGCCCCAGCCGATCACCGAGACGTGCTCGAGCTCGGCGCCCTGGCCGACGTAGAGCTCCACGACCGAGGAGGCGTTGACCGGCGCGTCGAAGCCCGGCGAGTCGTAGCGGTCGATCACGGTCGCCTTGGCGCCCTCCTCGACCACCACGAGCGTGCGCCCGAAGACGCGCCCGGCTGCACCGCTGGCCGTCAGAAGGGCCTCGACCGGCAGCTCCACGTCGACGCCGCGCGGGACGTAGACGAAGGTGCCCCCGTCCCAGCGGGCGGCGTTGAGCGCGCCGGGGCGGTCGTCGAAGCCGACCAGGCCGTAGAGGCGCTCGCGCACCAGGTCCTCGTGCTCGGCCAGCGCCGAGCCGAGGTCGGCGACGATGACGCCCTCGGGCAGCGGGCCCAGCTCGGGCGCCGCCGGGCGACCGTCGGCGAGGTGCAGGTGGGCGGCGCGCTCGACGGCCGCGGTGCGCTGCGCGGCCAACGGGGCGGGCGTCGGCGCCGCCGGCTCGGGGCCCAGCAGGGCCAGCTCGGCCGGTGGGGTGAAGCGCCACGCCTCCTCCCGGCCGGTGAGGGCCGGGAGCGAGGTGAGCCTCTCGTCCGCCGCCTGGCGGGCCTCCTGCGCCCAGGCGGGAGGGCTAGCCAATCGAGCCCTCCATCTGCAGCTCGATCAGCCGGTTCAGCTCGACGGCGTACTCCATCGGGAGCTCCTTGGCGATCGGCTCGATGAAGCCGCGCACGATCATCGCCATGGCCTCCTCCTCCGAGAGCCCGCGGCTCATGAGGTAGAAGATCTGGTCGTCGCCGACCTTCGACACCGTGGCCTCATGGCCGACGGAGGAGTCCTCCTCCTGGATGTCCATGTAGGGGTAGGTGTCCGAGCGGCTGTCCTCATCGAGGAGCAGCGCGTCGCAGACCACCGAGGCCTTGGCGCGCTTGGCGCCCGGCTCCACCTGCACGAGGCCGCGGTAGCTGGTGCGCCCGCCGCCGCGCGAGATCGACTTCGAGACGATGGTCGAGGACGTGTCGGGGGCGACGTGGACCATCTTGGCGCCGGCGTCCTGGTGCATGCCCTCTGAGGCCATGGCCACCGACAGGACCTCGCCGCGCGCGCCCCGGCCGGTCATCCAGACGGACGGGTACTTCATGGTCAGCTTCGAGCCCAGGTTGCCGTTGACCCACTCCATCGTGGCGTTCTCGTGGGCCACCGCCCGCTTGGTCACCAGGTTGTAGACGTTGGTCGACCAGTTCTGGATGGTGGTGTAGCGGCAGCGCGCGCCCTCCTTGACGATGATCTCCACCACCGCGGAGTGCAGCGAATCGCTGGTGTAGACGGGCGCGGTGCAGCCCTCGACGTAGTGCACGAACGAGCCCGGCTCGCAGATGATCAGGGTCCGCTCGAACTGGCCCATGTTCTCCGCGTTGATGCGGAAGTAGGCCTGGAGCGGGATCTCCACCTCGACGCCCGGCGGCACCCAGATGAACGAGCCGCCCGACCAGACCGCCGAGTTGAGCGCGGAGAGCTTGTTGTCGCCGGGCGGGATCACCGTGGCCCAGTGCTCCTTGAAGATCTCCTCGTGCTCGCGCAGGGCCGTGTCCGTGTCGCAGAAGATGACGCCCCTCTTGTCGAGGTCCTCGCGCAGAGAGTGGTAGACGACCTCGCTCTCGTACTGGGCGCTGACGCCGGAGAGGTACTTCTGCTCGGCCTCGGGGATGCCGAGCCGGTCGAACGTGTTCTTGATGTCGCTCGGGACGTCGTTCCAGTCGGTGCTCTGCTTCTCCGAGGAGCGGATGAAGTAGAAGATGTTCTGGAAGTCGATCCCCGCGAGGTCGCCGCCCCAGTCGGGGAGGGGCTTGCGCTCGAAGATCTCGAGAGCGCGGAGGCGGAACTTGGTCATCCACTCCGGCTCGGACTTCAGGAAGGAGATCTCGCGGACCACGTCCGCGTTCAGGCCGCGCTTCGGCTCGAAGACGTAGTTCGCCGGGTCGTGCCAGCCGAACTTGTACTGACCGAGGTCGATGTCGGGCGGCTTGACAGTGGACATGCGATCTCCCGTCGCTGGTCGCGCGATCTCTGTCTAAAGGATACGCCCGTTACCGTAATCGGTGAAGGGGGGCGTGGGGCACATCGGCTGCCCGCGTCCGGGCGCCGCGGCGAAGCCTAGCGCGGCCGCCGAAGCCCGGTCGTCAGGGGCTCAGGTACCCGGCCCGCTCGACCACGCTGCGCCCGCCGAGCCGGCGGGACCACATGGCGATGGCGCTGCCGCCCTCGTCCATCGCAAGCGCGGGCGGCTGGCTGGAGGGGACGCCCGGCCGCGACAGGGCGGAGCGCGGGCTGGTGTTGCCGTCGGCGCCGCGGGCGACCGCCAGCACCCGGCCATCCGAGAGCCACGCCACGGCGCCCAGGCGCTCCCGGCCCACGGCGACCCGCACGCGCGAGGCGGTCCGGTCCTGGCCCAGCGTCAGCGGAGCGGCCACCCCCAGGTCGCCGGCGATCGGCGCCGCGCGGGTGACCCCGCCCGCCGCGATCCAGGCCGACAGGGCGTCGCCCGACGACCCCACCGCGATCCGGGGCGAGCCGACGCCGCGGCCCAGGCGCTCGGCGGTGCCGAGCGCGGGCAGCTCCGCCAGGGCGACCCCCGCGGCCGACACCGGCCCGCGCCACCAGCGCAGCGCCTCGCCGGTCGCGCTCACGGCCACCGCCCGCCCGTCGGGGCCGATCGCGAGGTCGGCCGAGATCTCGCGATCGCCGACGATCGCCAGGCGGGCCTCCGCGCCGAAGGGCTCGTCCGGCCCTCGGGCCACCGCGGCGGCGGCCGAGCGGCCCCCGCCCAGGTCGCACTGCCACCAGACGGCGGCGTGGCCGGCCGTCCCGACGGCGACCCGGGGCCGGCGCACCTGCACGCAGTCCGACGCCGTGGACGCCCGGATGGGCGCGCTCCACGCGCCGCCCAGGATGCGCTCGGAGAGCTGCACCTGCCCGACGTAGCCCGGGTCGGCCGGGCGGGTGCCGGTGCCCCAGTGCCACGCGGCCACGGCGAGGCCGCGCCCGTCGACGCCCAGGAAGACGCGGCCCACCTTCTGGCGCGGGCTCGACAGCGTGACGATCGGCTCCCAGTGCTCGGCCACGAGCGGGCGCTCGCGCGCCCGGGCGACGTAGACGGCCTGCGCGCGGCGGGCGCCCCCGACGCGCACGACCCGGCTGCGCGCGACCTGGCGCCACACCACGACGACCCGGCCGTCGGGGGCCACCGCGACCTTCGGGTCGATCGCGGGCCGGCCCCGGCGCGAGATCGCCTCGGGCCGGCTCCAGCCGCCTCCGACGGGCTGGTACGAGACCACGATCTGGCGGCTCCGCCCGGTGCCCCGCACCCAGGCCGCCGCGGCGTCGCCGCGCGCGTTGAGGGCGACGTCGGGCGTCGTCGCGTCCATCGGGCCGACCGACGCGCGCTCGGCCTCGTCCCACGCGGCGCCCGCGGGCACCGCGGCGGCACCGAGGATCAGCACGGCTGCGAGCGCGAGCCTCACGGCGCCAGCCTCGCCTCGGCCCGCTCGACGACGCTGCGGCCACCCGACCGGCGGGACCAATAGGCGGTCGCGACGCTGGTCCGTCGCGGCGAGGGCGGCGTCCTCGACGGCGCCGGCGGCCGAGATCCGCTCGAGGGGGGCCCACTCACGGCCGGCCGGCCGGCTCGTGGCGAGGACGCCCGCGGGGGAGAGCGCGACCGCGACGGCGTTCCCCGCGGACCCGGTGGCCACCCGGGGCTCGCGCCGCGCCGGCAGCGTCCCGCCCGGCGCCGTCACCCGGTCGATCGTCCCGGCGGCGCCGATGTCGGCGATGCCGAGCCCTCCGGGGCCGATCCATCCTCCCACCGCGCCGGCGGCCGACGCGGCGACCGACAGCCGCCCTCCGCTCCGCGCCACCGCCTGGGGCGTGGGGAGCGCGACGGGCGCCAGGGCGAGCGCGCCGGCCGTCCCGAGCGGGGCGCGCCCGCGCCAGGCGGCCAGGGCGCCGCCGCCGCCCGCGCTCAGCGCGAGGATCGCGCCGCCGGGCTCCACGGCGATGTCGGCGACCTGGTCCCCGGGGGCGTCGAACGGCAGGCGCCGCTCGGCGCTCCAGGCCGCCGGCGAGGGCCCGCGGCCGATCGCCCGGGCGCCGCTGCGGCCGCCGGGCAGGTCGCACTGCCACCAGACCACCGCCTGGCCGCCGGCGCCGGCGGCCACGCGCGGCAGGCGCGTGTCCAGGGCGCACCCGCCGCCGCCCCCCGCCTGCCGCGCGCGGGTCCAGGCGCGCCCCAGCGGCTTCTCGGAGACCTGGATCTGCCCGACGTGACCGGGCGTGCCGGCGCGGGTTCCGGTCCCCCAGTGCCACGCGGCGACGGCGGTGCCCTGCCCGTCGACCGCGACCTGGGGCTCGCCCACCTTCTGGCGGGGGTCGGAGAGCGGCGACACCGCCCCCCAGCGCCCCTGCGCGCTCCGCTCGCGCGCCCGAGCGACGTACACGGCCTGGCGATGCCCCCGCAGGACGCGGGTCCGATCGACCTGCCGCCAGACGACGATGCTCCCGCCGCCGGGCAGGGCGGCCACGACGGGGTCGATCGCCGACAGGCCCGCCGGCGAGACCTGGCGGGGCGCGCTCCAGGGGCGGTCGGCCGGCGCGGCGCTGGCCATCACGGTGCCGCGCCCGTCCCGCTCCTGCACCCAGGCGGCGATCGCGTCGCCCTCCGCGCTCACCGCCACGTCGGGCGAGCGGGCGTCCTCCGCGCCGGTGGACACGCGCTGGGGCGGTCCCCACGCCACGGCGACGGGCGATCCCGCGGCCGCGAGCCCCAGGGCTCCGGCGGCGGCGACAAGGCGTGAGGGACGCATCGTCGAGACGGTACAACGGGACGGGTGTATCCTCAGCGAGGACAGGCGCGCCGGGGGGCAGGCGACGACGTGGTGGCACCGTCAGAGGAACAGGCCCAACGCGACATCGGTCGCCTGGCGGCGGCCCTCGGCGACCCCACGCGCCGCAGCGTCTTCTTCGTCGTCCGCGCCGCGGGCCGCGAGATGAGCAAGGACGACGTCGCCGCTGAGCTGGGCATCGAGCGCCGGCTCGCGGGCTTCCACCTCGACAAGCTCGTGGAGCAGGGGTTCCTCGAGGCCGACTTCCGGCGCGGCGAGGGCCGCGGGGGCCCGGGAGCCGGGCGGCCGCCCAAGCGGTACCGGCTGGCCGAGTCGGAGGTGCTCATGGCCCTGCCCGAGCGCCATTACGAGCTGCTGGCCGCGCTGCTCCTCCGGGCGACGGCCGAGGGGGGCGACGGCGCGCCCCAGGAGGTGCTGGAGCGCGTCGGCTACGAGTTCGGCCACGAGGTCGGCCGGGCCGAGGCGGCGGCCGGCGGAAGCGGCCCCGGGGCCACGGCGTCGGAGGCGATCCAGGACGTGGTGCGGCTGCTCTCGCGCTACGGCTTCGCCGCGCAGGCCGACGGCGGGGACGGCCTGCGCGCCTGCGCCTGCCCCTTCGAGGAGATCGCCTTCGATGACCCCGAGCGGATCTGCGGTCTCGACCGGGCGATCTGGCGGGGCATGCTGGCGGCCTTCGCCCCCGACGCCACCCTGGTGGTCGCCACCACCCGCGCCGGGGGCGACGAGGCGTGCGTGGCGACGGTGGAGTGACAGCCTACGCCGGGCCTCTTTCGGGCCCGGCGGAGGCCATCAGGCCCCTGGCCGGGGCCTGATGTGGACCGGCGGCACCGGCTGCGCCGGGAACGGCCGCCGGAAACTGCACCTCACGAGCGAGCCCTCTGCACGGTGGTGTTGACCTTTCCGGCGCCGTCCCCGCCGAAGGCGGTGCGCCGGTCTGCCGGAGGCCCCGGCCAGGGGCCGGAGGCGCGCATGCCGGCCCGCTAAGAGGCCGGCATCCGCTCCGCCGCTCTAGACGTCCTTCACCCTGGTGGTGCCGAACAGGTAGGTCATGACCGCGAAGACGATGGTCATGATCCCCGCCGCGATGTTGTCGTTGCCGCGGTCCTCGATGGTCGCGTTGATCGTCTCGGCGAAGAGGGCGACCGTGATGAAGGCGAACATCACGAAGCCCAGCCAGTTCGCCCAGCCGATCGGCAGGAACTTGCGCACCCCCACCTCGGTCGCCGCCGGCGCGTAGTTCGCCCGCCGCCCACCGGTGCGCTTCTTGGCGCTGCTTCGGCTCCTGGCCACGGCCGCAGGGTACCACCGGGTCCGGCTCGGTACCCTGGCCCGGTGCCGCCGCGTCCCTCCCTGCCCGCCGACTGGCGCGAGGCGCTGATCGTCCTGGCGGCGGCCGAGACGGGGCTGCTCGCGGGCTTCGCCACGGCCCGGACGCCGGCCGACGCGGCCGGGGAGGCCGGCCTCGACCCCCGCGCCGCGCGGGTCGTCGCGACCGCGCTCGCCGACCTCGGCTATCTGGAGGACGCCGGCGCCGGGGCGCTGGCGCTCACGCCGCTCGGCTCTCGCCTGCTGGCGCCCGCGGACGACGGGACGGACATCGTCGGCGGCCTGTACCTGGAGGCCCGCGCCATGCGCAGCCACCTGGCCCTCGCCGACGCCCTGCGCGACGGCCGCCCGGCCGACGACGTCTCGGCGGGCGACCCCGTCACGGTGGAGCGCTTCATGCGGGCCATGCGCCACATCGGGGCCCCGCGCGTCCCGGCGACCGTCGCCGCGGTCGGGCCGCCGCCGCCCGGGGCCCGGCTGCTCGACGTCGGCGGGGCGCCCGGCACCTATGCCCGCGCCTTCGCGGCGGCGGGGTGGGAGGTCACGGTCCTCGACCTGCCCGCCGCGCTGGCCGTCGCGGGGGCCGGGCTCGAGGGGGCGGGCATCCGGACCGTGGCCGGCGACGCGACGGTCGCGCTCCCAGGGGGGCCGTGGGACGCGGTCTACATCGGGAACGTGGTGCACCTGCTCGGCCCGGAGGAGGCCGCCGCGGTCCTGGCCCGCGCCGGCAGCGCGCTGCGGCCCGGCGGGCTGCTGGCGGTGCAGGAGGTCCTGGGCGACGTCAGCCCCCAGGGGCCCGACTTCGGCGTGATGATGCTGGTGTCCACGCCGGCCGGCGAGGCCTACCCCGAGGCGCGCTACCGCGAGTGGATGGCCGACGCCGCCTGCGCGGTCGAGCGGGTCGTGGCACTCGAGGAGGGCTGGCACCACCTGCTGCTCGGGCGCCGCGCGTGAGCGTGCCCGACGAGGCCGCCAGGCCGCCAAGAGCCGTCGCGGCCGAGGAGCGGCGTTGAGGCTCTGGGGAGAGGACGCCGCCGCCCTCGAGCGCGCCGGCGCCGACCTCCCCGCCCTCGCGGGGCTCGAGGACGGCCTCGCCGCGGAGGTGGCGGGCCTCCGCGGGGGGGTTGAGGCCGTCGACGCACACGTCCACCTGGGCCGCGACGCCGACGGCCACCGGCTCGCGCCGGCCGATCTGCTGGCCGATCTGGGGCGCTGGGGCATCGCGCGGGCCGTCTGCTTCGCCGCCAACGACCCCGGGCCGGACGGCCAGTTCGCCGACGCCAACGCGGCCGTGCTCGACGCCGCTCGGGAGGCCGGCGGGCGCATCGCGCCGTTCTGCCGCGTCGACCCGGGGCGCCCCGGCGCGGCGGCGGCCATGGAGCGGGCCGCGGCGGGCGGCGCACGCGGCCTGAAGCTCCACCCCGTCGCGCAGCGCTTCCGGCCCGAGGACCCGGCCGTGGCGGCCGTCGTGCGCGACGCGACCGCGCGCGGCTGGCCGGTCACGATCCACGCCGGCTTCGGCGCCCGGCCGCTGGCGGGGCCGCTCGGCGAGCTGCTCGACGCCGCGCCGGGGGCGCGCCTGGTCCTGGCCCACGCAGGCCGCGGCGACGCCCGCGCGATCGCGCGGGCGGTCGCGACCCGCCCCGGCGTGATGCTCGACACCTCGCTCGCCGCGCTGGCCGACCTCGTCGCCCTGCCGCCCGAGCGGCTCCTGTTCGGCTCCGACCGCCCCTACGGCGAGCACGGCACGGCCCTGCTGCTGGTGGCCCGGGCGGCCGAGTGCGCCGGCTGGAGCGGCGAGCAGGTCGCGGCCGTGCTGGGCGGCAACGCCCGGGCGCTCCTGGACGGGCCGCCGTGAGGGCCGACCTGGTGCGGCTGGCGTCCTCGCTCGCCCAGTGCGAGATGGCCCTCGTCCGGCGAGACCCCGTGGCCGTCGCCCTCCTGGCCCAGGCCGCCCGGCACGCCGAGGGGCTGCCCGCCGGTCCGCCGACCGCGGCCGCCGCGGCGCTGGCGCGTGCGACCGATCCGGCCGGCGACGCGGCCGAGGCGGCCGCGGTGCGCAAGGTCGTCCAGGCGCTCGTGCGGTCGGCCCTCATCGAGGCCGAGGCGGGGCTGCTGCGGTGAGCGCCGCCACCCGGGAGCGGCTCGCCGAGATGCTCGCCGCCGAGCCGCTCGACCTGGCCGAGGCCAACCTGCTCATCAGCGCCGAGGCGTCGCCCGGCCTGGAGATCGCGGCCTGCCTGGAGCGCGTGGACCTGCTCGCCGGGCGCGCCGCCCGCGACGGCGTGGCGCGGGCGCTGCGCGCCGAGGGCCTCCGCGGCGACGCCGAGGACTACGACGACCCGCGCAACTCCTTCCTCGACCAGGTGCTCGAGCGCCGCCGCGGCCTGCCGATCGCGCTCGCCACCCTCACCCTGGCCGTGGCCCGGCGGGCGGAGGTCCCGATGGAGGGGATCGGGATGCCGGGCCACTTCGTGGTGGCCGACGTCTCCGGGCCGGCGCCGGAGTACCTCGACCCCTTCGCCGGATGGGAGCGCCGCTCGCTCGACGACCTGGCCGCCATCGTGCGGCGCACGAGCGGCCTCGAGCTGCGGCCCGAGTTCCTGGCCCCGGTGGGCGACCGCGCGATCCTCGCGCGCACCCTCGCCAACCTGCGCGGCTCGTACCTGCGCCGCCGGCGGCTGCGCGACGCGCTCTGGGCGACCGAGCTGGGGCTGCTGGTCGCGCCCGGCGACCCGGCCCTCGAGAGCCAGGCGATCGGGCTGCTCGCGGGGGCCGGCCGCTACGCCGAGGCCGAGGAGCGGGCGACGGCGTTCCTGGCCGCGCACCCGGGCCACCCCGAGGCGCCCGCCGTGGAGGGCCGACTCGACGCCGCCCGCGACATGAGACGGAGGATGAATTGAGCGACACCATCTCCGCGCAGGTGCTCGCGGCCAACCGCGCCTTCTACGATGCCTTCGAGGCCCTCGACATGGAGCTGATGGAGGCCTGCTGGTCGTCGCGCGACGACGTCGCCTGCCTGCACCCGGGCGGGCCGTGGCAGCGCGGCTGGGAGGAGGTCCGCGAGGGCTGGGAGGCCATCATGGCCAACACGGGCTACATCGAGTTCGAGATCGCCGGCGCGGCGGTGGCGCTCGTCGACCCGGTGGCGTGGGTGACCTGCATCGAGCGCATCACCTCGGCCGGCGCCGGGGGCACCTCGGCGGTCGCCGAGATCGCCGCCACCAACCTCTTCGTGCTCGACGCGTCGGGCTGGCGCATCGCCCTGCACCACGCCTCCCCCGTCGTGCGGCCGGCCCCGGCCGAGGCGTAGCGGGCGCGGCGGGCGGGCAGGAGCGCACCGTGGACCTCCTCCTGCGGCGGCTGACGACCTACGCGGCGCTCGCCGCCGGGCTGCTGGGCGCCATCCTCGCGCTGATCGGCTGCGCGATCGCGGCCATCGCGGGCAGCGCACCCTCGCCGGGGGTGCTCGCGGCCATCGTGATCGGGGTCGGGCTGGCGTTCGCCCTGCTCGCCCGGTTCCTCATCCTGCGGATCCCGTGGTTCGGGATCGCCCTGCTGGTCGCGCGCCGCGTGGCCGCCCGGCGGGCCGGGCGGCGCGGTCCCGAGGGCCCCTAGGCCTTGCTCGCGAGGTAGTCGGCGACCATCTTCTCGCCGGCCTCGTGACCGTCCTCGAAGTAGACCCGGTTGATCTCCGTGAAGATCTGCCACTGCTGGGGCACGTCGTCCTCGGCCATCGTGGCGTCCACCGGGCACGCCTCCACGCACGCATCGCAGTCGATGCACTCGGCCGGGTCGATGTAGAGGATCGTCGCCTCGTCGTGATGCTCCTCGCCCGGGGCGGGGTGAATGCAGTTGACGGGGCAGACGTCGGCGCAGGAGTTGTCCTTGGTGCCGATGCACGGCTCGGTGATGACGTAGGTCATTCGGCGATCCTCGGCGGTCGGGGGGTCGCGAGAAGGGAAATGCTACCAGCGGACACGGGCGTCAGGAGCGGGCCGGCGACCTTCCCCGTACGGCCGCCACGATGCCCTCGGCAGCCTCGATCAGGGCTTTGGCGGCCGGGCTCTCGGGCTCGGACGCGACGATCGGCAGCCCGGCGTCGCCGGCCTTCGCGACGGCGGGCTCCAGCGGCACCTGGGCCAGCAGCGGCACTCCCAGCTCGGCCGCGAGGATCTCGCCCCCGCCTCCGGAGAAGACCTCGTAGCGGGCGCCGGTGTCGGGGGCGACGAACCAGCTCATGTTCTCGATGACGCCGGCCACCGGCAGGTTGACCCGCGCGGCCATCGCCGCCGCACGGCGCGCGACCCGTTGGGCGGCGAGCTGGGGGGTCGTGACGATCACCAGCGAGGCCGTCGGCAGGAGCTGGGCGATCGAGATCGAGACGTCGCCCGTCCCCGGCGGCAGGTCGACCAGCAGGTAGTCGGGCTCGTCCCACCACACCTCGGTGACGAAGCTCGTCAGGGCCTTGTGGAGCATCGGCCCGCGCCAGATGACCGGGCTGTCCTCCTCGGTGAGGAAGCCGATCGACATCAGGCGCACGCCGTGCGACTCCACCGGCAGCATCAGGTCCTCGACGGCCACCGCCGGCCGCGTCACCCCCATCATGCGGGGGATCGAGTAGCCGTAGACGTCGGCGTCGAGCACGCCGACGGTCGCGCCGCGGGCCGCCAGGGCGAGGGCCAGGTTGGCGGTGATGCTCGACTTGCCGACGCCGCCCTTCCCCGACGCGATCCCGATGACCGTCGTCGCGCTGCCCTCCTGGAAGGGCGACGGGCGGCCCTCGCCGGTCAGGCCGGCCCGCAGGCCGCGCCGCTCCTCGTCGCTCATCACGTCCATCGTCACGTGGACGGTCTCGACGCCCGGGAGCGGGGCCAGGGCCTCCGTGACCCGCCGCTGGATCTCGGCCTTCAGCGGGCAGCCGGCCACCGTGAGCCGGATGGCCACGACGACCCGGCCGTCGCTCACCTCCACGTCGCCGACCATGCCGAGGTCGACGATGCTCCGGTGGAGCTCGGGGTCGTGCACGTCGCGCAGGGCGGCGAGCGCCGCGTCGCGGCTGAGCCCGCTCACATGAACATCCGCGCGTAGGGCTCGGCCTCGCCGAGCGTGACCCCCCAGGGCCCGTGGCCCGGGTGGATGCGCGTCTCGCGGGGGACCTCGGCGAAGATGCGGTCGAGGCTGCGCACCATCGCCGCGTGGTCGCTGCGGGGGAAGTCGGTGCGGCCGATGCCCTGGGCGAAGACCACGTCGCCGACGAGGGCGTCCTCGCCGCCCTCCACGAGCGCGACCATGCAGCCGGGGGAGTGGCCCGGCGCGGCGATCAGCCGCACGCGCAGGTCGCCCAGCTCCAGCACGTCGCCGTCCTGCAGGATCCGCGCCGGCGTGACGCCGGGCGTGGGGGGCGGGTGGCCGAACAGCGCCGGGTTGAAGGGCGCCGGGGCCTCGACCCAGTCCTCGTCGCCGGCGCCCACCCAGACCGGCAGGCCGGCGGAGGCCCAGACGTGGTTCTCGACGACGTGGTCCCAGTGGCCGTGCGTGTCGACCACCGCGACCGGGGTGGCGTCGAGCCGCCGCAGGGTCTCCTCCACCCAGGCCCGGCTCCCCATGGCGGGGTCGACGATCCACGCCGACCCGCCCCGCTCGTCGGCGACGACGTAGGTGTTCGTGGCCACCGGGCCGAAGGTGCCACCTCGAAGGATCACTCCTGCGAGACTAGCGGCGCATGCGCATCGCGGTCGGATCGGACGAGGTCACCCCGCTGACCGACGAGGTCGTGGCGGCACTGCGCGAGGCGGGGCACGAGGTGGAGCTCCACGGCCCCCCGGCGGGCGGCGACGAGGAGTGGGTGGAGGCGAGCGCGGCCGTGGCCCGCCGGGTGGCCGAGGGCGCCGCGGAGCGCGGCGTCGTCTGCTGCTGGTCGGGGACCGGCGCCTCGATCGCGGCCAACAAGGTCCCCGGCGCCCGCGCCGCGCTCTGCATCGACGCCGAGACCGCCCGCATGGCCCGCAAGTACAACCACGCCAACGTCCTCGCGCTCTCCCTGCGCTCGACCAGCCCGCCCATGGGGAGGGAGATCGTCCAGGCGTTCCTCGACGAGCCCGACGGCGACGAGGACTTCGACATCCGCAACGTCGAGCGCCTGGCCGAATGGAGCGGAGGCTAGGAGCGCTTCCGGCGCCCGCCCCGCGCAAGCGGTCGCATCGATCAGCCTCCGAACAGGCCGCCCAGTTGGTCGGTGTTCAGCTCGCGGGGATTCGCGGGCGCCTGGATGTCGACCGGCTCGCCCCAGGCCGACATGGTGGCCGTGAGGTCGATGTTCACCTGGCCGACGCCCTCGGCGATGCGGGCCGCGTCGGCGTCGAGAACCAGGTGGACGCGCCGGGGCAGCAGGTCCTCGGTCCCGATCCAGGCCTCGACGGTGCCCTGGCGCAGCGCCGCCCGGGCCTGCGCCGCCGCGGGCGCCTCGCCGCCGAGGAGGGGGGCGAGGCTGCCGAGGGCGCGCACGGGGTCGATCTCGCCTGACACCTTGACCGTCTCGGTGCCGTCGATCTCCTCGCGCCCGTCCTCGGTCGGGCTCGCCATCCAGTCGACGAGGGTGGGGTAGAGGGAGCCGAAGTCGAGCAGCGCCACCTGCTCGGGCGGCAGGTCGACGCGGAAGTCCTGGCCGAGGGCGCCGACGAAGACCTCGTCGCCGACGCGGGTGATGTTGATCTGCAGCGGCAGCCCCGAGAGCTCGATGCTGGCGTCGATGGATGCCTTGTCGGGCGGGTCGACCGGCCCCTCGCCGGAGATGTCCAGGGGGCCGTTGAGGAGGTTGCCGCCCGGGACGGCCGCGGCGTCGGCGACGTCGATCTGCCCGGTCACCTCGAGGGCGATGCGGAACGGGCCGGCCTCCTGGGCGGCGGCGGCGCTCTGGTCGAGCAGCTCGGCCGGCGTCAGTCCCGCGGCCTTGTCCTCGCCGCCCCCGTCGCCGCCACCGCAGCCGGCGAGGAGCCCCACCGCGAGCGCGAGGACGGCGAGCGGGGCGAGGAGGCCGCGGGGCGGGCGCGCCATGGCCGCGGTATAGCATGGCCCGCGATGCGCGGGCGACCGGACGGGACGTGACGCCGCCGCGGCCGGTGCTCGTGCCCGTCGGCGTGGGCGCCGCGTACGCGCGGCCCGGAGAGGCGCAGAGCTGCTACCTCGTGCGGGTGGCCGACCGCGCCATCGCGCTCGACCTCGGCTCGGGCACGCTCAACCGGCTCCAGCAGCACCTGCCCCCCGAGCGCCTCTCGGCGCTGGTGATCACCCACCTCCACCCCGACCACTGCGTCGACCTGCTCGCGCTGCGCGTCTACCTCGCCTGGGGGCCGGGCCGGGGGAACGCGCCGCTGCGGCTGCTCGGTCCGCCGGAGCTGCGGCGGCGCCTGATGGACTTCGGCGGCTCGGAGCGCTGGGACGAGGTGATGCGCTTCGAGGAGCTGACCGGCGATGCGGGCGAGCGCGACCTGGGCGGCGGCGTGACGCTGCGCTACCGGCAGGTGCCGCACCTGCCACCCACCTTCGCCCTGCGCGTCGAGGCGGGCGGCGGCGCCGTCTGCTTCGGCGCCGACTGCGCCGACAACGACGAGCTGCCCGCCCTGGCCGCGGAGGCCGACGTGCTGCTGTGCGAGTGCTCGTTCGGCGCCGCGGAGGTTCCGGACGGGGTGCCCCACCTCAACGGCGTGCAGGCCGGGGGCATCGCGGCGCGGGCCGGGGCGGGCCGCCTGCTGCTGACCCACTGCTTCCCCGAGCAGGACCGCGACGCCGCCCTCGCGGATGCCCGGCGCGCCTTCGGGGGGCCGGTGCAGTGGGCCGTCCAGGACGAGACGGTCGCCGCGTGACCTTCCGCCGCCGGCCGCCGCCGGCCGGCCGCCGGGCCCTGATCTTCGCCGTGGTCCTCAGCGCCCTGCTGCCGGGCCTCGGGCACGCCTACATGGGCCGCCTGGGGCGCGCGCTGATCTGGTTCGGGGGGACGATCGTGATCGCGGTCGTCATCGGCCAGGGCAGCGACAACACGGCACTGGCGCTGTCGATGGGTCTCGCCATCGCGGCGTTCGCGGCCCTCGACGTGGTGCTGGTGACGCGCGCCGAGACGCGCTCGCGGCGCACGCTCTGAGGTCTCGGGCGGCCGACCCATAGACTGACGGAATGAGCCGCGACGCGTTCTCCGCGGGGGCGGTCGGCGCCGCGCAGGGAGACGAGGAGCTCCGCATGCTGTGGCGCCGCTACAAGGAGCGCGGCGACGGCCATGCGCGCGACCGGCTCATCCTCAGCTTCGCCCCGCTGGTGAAGTACGTGGCCGGCCGCATGCGCAGCGCGCTGCCGTCGCACGTCGACGAGGCCGACCTGATCTCGTACGGGCTGGTCGGGCTGATCAGCGCGGTGGAGCGCTTCGACCCCGCCCGCCGGGTGAAGTTCGAGACCTACGCGGTCACGCGCATCAAGGGCGCCATCATCGACGAGCTGCGGGCGCTCGACTGGGTGCCGCGGTCGGTGCGCGCCCGCGCCCGCGCGATCGAGAAGAAGTCGGCCGAGCTCGAGAGCCGCCTGCACCGGGCGCCGACCGACGAGGAGCTGGCGGGGGCCCTGGGCATGAAGCTGGGCGAGTTCCAGGACGCCCTCACCCAGATCTCGAACGGGTCGATCGTGGCCCTCGACGAGATGTGGTCGGTGTCCCCCGGCGGCGAGCCGGTCTCGCTCATGGACACGCTGGGCGACGCGCGCGCCGACGACCCGGCCGCGCTGCTCGACGCCACCGATCTGCGCGACACCCTCGCCGACGCGATCGCGCGGCTGCCCGAGCGCGAGCGCATCGTGGTGGCGCTCTACTACTACGACAACCTCAGCCTGAAGGAGATCGGCGAGATCCTGGGCGTGACCGAGAGCCGCGTCAGCCAGCTCCACACCAAGGCCGTCCTGCGCCTGAAGGGCCGGCTGTTGGAGGACGCCGAGGAGGCTGACTCGGCCTGAGCCGCGGGTTAGACTGCCCCTCCCGCTTGTAAGGAAAGGCACGAGGAAATGGCGCATCCCGACCCTGCACAGATCCGGAACGTCGCGGTGCTCGGCCACCGCGGGAGCGGCAAGACCAGCCTGATCGAGGCGATGCTCTTCGCGGCCGGCGAGACGAACCGGCTGGGGAGCGTGGCCGAGGGCACCACGGTCGCCGACTTCGACGACGACGAGCGCCGGCGGACGATGAGCATCAGCGCCTCGCTCTGCCACCTGACCTGGAACGGGGTGAAGGTCAACCTCATCGACACGCCGGGCGAGCCCTCGTTCCAGGGCGACACGCTCACGGCCCTGCGCGCGGTCGACGCCGCCCTGATGGTCCTGAACGCCACCTCGGGGGTCGAGGTGCAGACCGAGCGCCTGTGGGGGCGGGCCGAGGAGCTCGGCCTGCCGCGGGCGGCCGTCGTCAACATGCTCGACCGCGAGCGGGCCGACTTCGACGCGACCATGGCCGCGCTCAAGGAGCTCGCGCCGGGGGCCGTCGCCATCCAGATCCCGATCGGCAGCGAGGCCGGCTTCCGCGGCGTCGTGAACCTCGTCTCGATGACGGCCACCACCTACGACGCCGGCTCGCCGACGGGCAGCACCGGCCCGATCCCCGACGACCTGGCCGACCAGGCCCAGGCCGCGCGCGAGGCGCTCATCGACGTGGTGGCCGAGAACGACGACGCCCTCATCGAGAAGTACCTCGAGGGCGAGGAGATCACCACCGAGGAGCTGATCGGGGCGATCCTCGCCGGCGTGAAGGAGGGGCGGATCTTCCCCGTGGTCTGCGCGGCGGGAGCGCCGGCGATCGGCGTCGACCGGGCGCTCGACCTCGTGACCGAGGCGCTGCCCTCGCCGGCCGACGCGGCCCCGCGCGAGGCCGTGGACATCGCCTCGGGCGAGGCGGTCACGATCGCGCTGGCCGAGGACGGCCCGGTCACCGCGTTCTGCTTCAAGACGCTCGCCGACCAGTTCAGCGGCCGCATCAACCTGCTGCGGGTGGTCTCGGGCACGCTCGCCGGCGACTCGCACGCGACCTGCGCGCGGACCGGCGGCAAGGAGCGGGTCGGCCAGCTCTTCACCCTGCAGGGCAAGGACCACGTGCCGCTGCAGGAGATCGGCCCCGGCGACATCGGCGCGGTCGCCAAGCTCAAGGACGTCGCGACCGGCGACGTCCTCACGACCGGGCCGGCGGTGGCCTTCCCGCCCATCGACTTCCCGCCGCCGCTCATGAGCTTCGCCGTGACCGCCCGCAGCCAGGCCGACGAGGACAAGATGCACGCCTCGCTGCGGCGCATGACCGACGAGGACCCGACCCTCGACGTCCACCGCGACGAGCAGACCGGCGACTTCCTCGTGGGCGGCCTCTCGCAGATGCACGTCGAGGTGATCGCCGAGCGCATCGAGCGGCGCTTCGGCGTGGGCATGGACCTGGCGCCCCCCCACGTGCCCTATCGCGAGACGATCACCGGGTCGGCCGAGGCCGAGGGCAAGCACAAGAAGCAGAGCGGCGGGCGCGGGCAGTACGGCGACTGCTGGGTCAGGGTCGAGCCGCTGCCGCGCGGCGACGGCTTCGAGTTCGTCGACAAGATCGTGGGCGGCTCCATCCCGCGGCCGTTCATCCCGGCGGTCGAGAAGGGCGTGGTCGAGGCGCTGCGCGAGGGCGGCCTGGCCGGCTACCCGGTGGTCGACCTCCGCGTGACGCTCTACGACGGCAAGCACCACCCGGTCGACTCGTCGGAGATGGCCTTCAAGATCGCCGGCTCGCTCGGCGTGCGGGCGGCCATCGAGAAGGCCGGGCCCGTGCTGCTGGAGCCGATCATGCGCGTGGAGGTGACCGTGCCGTCCGACCACGTCGGCGACGTCATGGGCGACCTCAACTCGCGGCGCGGCCACCCCGAGGGCATGGAGACGCGGGGCGGCAACGAGGTCATCAAGGCCCAGGTGCCGATGGCCGAGATGCTCAGCTACGCGCCCGACCTGCGCGCCATGACCGGCGGCCGCGGCGACTACACGATGGAGTTCGACCACTACGCCCAGGTGCCGGCGCACCTGGCCGAGAAGGCGGCGGCCGCGGCGGCAGCCTGAGTGCGGCTGGAGGCGGTCAACGGCGACATCACCGCGCAGGCCGTCGACGCGATCGTGAACGCGGCCAACCCGTCGCTGCTGGGCGGCAGCGGGGTCGACGGCGCGATCCACGCCGCGGCCGGGCCGGCGCTGCTCACGGCATGCCGTGAGCTGCGGCGCACGACGCACCCCGACGGGCTCGCCGTGGGCGACGCCGTCGCCACCCGGGCGGGGGAGCTTCCGGCGCGGTGGGTCGTGCACACGGTCGGGCCGAACCGGCGCGCCGGCCAGACCGACCCGGCGCTGCTCGCCTCCAGCTTCTCGCGCTCGCTCGAGGTCGCCGCCGGTCTGGGCGCCGCCACCGTGGCGATGCCGGCCGTCGGGGCCGGGATCTACGGTTGGGATGTCGACGAGGTCGCGGACATCGCGGTCGCGGCGGTGCGCGACACCGGCGCGGCCGGCCGGGCGCGGGGCGTCGAGCTCGTGCGCTTCGTGCTCTGGGGCAACGCCGCCCACACGGCCTTCCTGGAGGCGCTCGCCCGCCCCTGATCGCCGCCGCACTACGATGGGCGCGATGCTGGTCGCGCAGCTCCTCGCCGCCATCGAGCGCCTCGCGCCCTCGTCGCTGGCCGAGGAGTGGGACAACGTCGGCCTGCTCGTCGGGCGCCACAACCAGCCCGCCCGCCGGGTGCTGGTCGCCCTCGAGCTGCGCGACGAGGTGCTGGGCGAGGCGCGCGAGGCCGGCTGCGACGCCGTCGTGACCCACCACCCGCCGATCTTCCCCACCCTGGCCGCGCTCACCGACGGCGGCACCGCGAGCGAGCTGGTGCTGCGCGCGGCCGAGGGCAGGGTCGCGGTGATCGCCGCCCACACCAACCTCGACGCCGCCGCCGGCGGCCTCAACGACGTGATGGCCGGGCTCCTCGGCATCACGCCCCAGGGCGCGCTGGTGCCGAGCGCCGACGACCCCTCGTGCGGCCTCGGCCGCGTCGGCCCCGTCCCGGCGACCACCCTCGGCGCCCTGGTCGAGCGCGTCCGCGCCGGGTTCGGCGGCGCCGGCGTGACCTTCGCCGGCGACCCCTTCGCCCGCGTCGAGCGGCTCGCCTGCTGCACCGGCTCGGGCGGCTCCCTGATCGACGCCGCCCGCGACGCCGAGGCCGACGCCTACGTCACCAGCGACCTGCGCTACCACGACGCCGACCGCGCCGAGGGGCTCCCCCTGGTCTGCGTCCCCCACGCGCGCGCCGAGCGGGTCGCCATGAAGCGCTGGACCAAGTCGCTCGAGCAGGCCCTCGCCCCCGACGGGGTGGAGGTCCACTTCGCCGAGGCCGACACCGACCCCTGGCAGGTGGCGTAGGGCCTTCAGTCGCGCGCCATGAGGGCCGCCCGCTGCTCGGGGGTCAGCCGCTCGATGGCGTAGCGCAGCATCGTCCTCGGCATGCCGGCGCGGTGCTCCTCCAGGAACGCGACCAGCGCCGCCTCGTCCCGCTTGCCCGCCTCGCGGAGCATCCAGCCGACCGCCTTGTGGATCAGGTGGTGGGGGTCGTCCATGAGGCGCTCGGCGAGCGCGAAGGTCTCGCCCAGCTCGCCGCGGCGGATCAGCGCGAAGGTCGAGACGACCGCGATCCGCCGATCCCAGAGGCTCTCCGAGGCGACGAGCTCCCCGAGGATGGCCCGGTCGCCCTCGATCAGCTCGCCGCCGAGCAGGTCCGGCGCGGTCGCGTCGACGAGGTCCCAATTGTCGACGCTCGCCCGGTGGTCGAGGTAGAAGCGCGAGAGCTCGGCCCGGAGGGCCGGGTCGCGGCTGCGCCGGTAGCGCTCGACGAGGACGACGAGCGCGGTGAAGCGGTGCTCGTGGACCGGGCTCGCGAGGAGGGTCGCGACCTCGTCCAAAGGCAGGTCGCGCGCCCGGCGCGCCACGCGTCGCTGGGCCGGCACCGGGATGCCGAGCAGGACGTCCCCCTCGCCGTAGCCGCCGGGCGCGACGCCGAGGTACGGGGCCGTCCAGACCGCCCGCTCCGGGTCGGCCAGGGCGGCGAGCTCCTGCTCCACCGCGGCCGCGTCCCCTGGCTTGGACCCCTCCGTCATCGGCCGGTAGACTGACGGTTCCCGCGGATGTAGCTCAGTTGGCTAGAGCGTCTGCTTGCCATGCAGAAGGTCGAGGGTTCGAGTCCCTTCATCCGCTCCTCGAAAAGGCCCCGGTAATCGGGGCTTTTCGTCGTTCAGGCGGGGCCGAGATCGAGCCCCATCTGGCGGTCATCCCACATCCATCCCACAGCAGAATCGCCGGCTGAGCCGAAGACGTGAGCCTCGAGAGCGGTCGCGGCCTGTCGCCGGGCGCCCGAGTAGAGGTGGCCGTAGCGCTTCAGGACGAGGCCGCCGCCGTCCGAGTGGCCCATCTGCTCGGCGATGACCTTCACGTGGCAGCCGGCCGCGATCATCAGCGACGCGCCGGTGTGGCGGAGGTCGTGGAAGGTGAGCTCGGGGATGCCCGGCGGCGCGCGCCGCCGGCTTGAAGACGCGCGACATGAAGTTGTCGGCGTCGAAGGGCGTGCCGGCGCGGGTGGGGAAGAGGTAGCCGTCCCGGTTCGGCGTCGCGCGCGAGCTGCTGCTCGCGCAGGAGGCGGACGACCTGCGGCCCGACGTCAACGCGCCGGCGGCCGGCGCGCGTCTTGGTGGCGACGCGCTGCGCCGTCCTGGCGCTGGGCGAAGACGGCGATCGAGCCGGCCTCGAAGTCGACGTCCGCATCGCGGAGGGAGAAGACCTCGCCGCGCCGCAGCATGGTCAGCACCGCGACCGGGATCGACCCGTGCGACGTACTCGGGCACCCACGAGCGCAGCTCCTCGACCTCGGCCCAGGTGAGGAAGCGCGGCTCGCGCTCCTCGGCCTTGGCGATCCGGATCCGGTGGACCGACGGGGTCGACCATCTGGCCGCGCTCCTCGGCGTCGCGGAGGATGCGCTTCAGCAGCGACAGCGCCATCTCGGCCCGGCGCGGCGCCCGCTCGGCGATCGTCGCGATGTGGTCCTCGACGACCGCGCGCCGCAGCCGCTCGACCGAGAGGTCGTTGAGCGGCGCCAGCGCCCTCAGGCAGTCCTCGGCGATCCGGATCGACCGCGGCCGCGGCCGCACCCGGCCGGCTGCGCCGATGACGTAGCGATCGAGCCACGCCTGCGGCGACGACGCCGAACCGCTCCGGCGGCGCCTGGTAGAGGACGCCGGCCTGATGGCGCCGCTCGACATCGAGCTTGAACGCGCGGGCGTCCCGGTGGACCGAGAAGACGCGCGAGCGATCGCGTGTCCCGTTCTCGCGGTAGCGGACCTCGTAGCGCCGCTCGCCCTTGGCGGTCTCGTAGGCGCGGATCGACGCCATGACGGCGTCAGCGACGCTCGCCGGGTCCCGGCGATCCGCCGGCCCTCGAGCCAGCGGGCGACCTCGCCCTGCTCGAACAGCCGCCGCCCCTCCACCTTGTAGGAGGGCAGCTCCCCGCTGGCGGCGAGGCGGTAGACCTTCTCGGGCTTGCAGCGGAGCACGGCGGCGAGCTCGTCGGCGGTCAGGAAGGTGGGGAGGACGCTGGCCATGGCGAGTTGAAGGATTAGCAGCATAAATGCGTCTAAGCAGCGTAAACAAGGCAAGCCGGGTAGGCTGGCGATGCCATGACCGCGCGGCGAGCTCATCCGAAGCGCGCGCTCGCGGGCCGGCCTCGCTCAGCACGAGCTGGCCGATCGCCTCGGCATGCCGCGCTCGCAGATCGGCCGCTGGGAGGCCGGCGAGGTCGAGCCGGCCTTCGCGACCGTGCGCCGGGTGCTTCGGGCCTGCGGCTTCGACCTGTCGATGGCGCTCGTGCCGTTCGACCCGGACGCCCCGCAGGTCGCGCGCCTGGTCGAGCTCTCAGCGGCTGACCCCGAAGGAGCGCCTCGACGCCGCGCTCGTGCACGGCGGGTTCGAGCGGATGGGATACCAGTTCGACCCCTACACGATCCTTCACGCCCTCGACGAGCAGCGGTGTCGAATACATCCTCATCGGCTCGCTGGCCCGCGTCCTGCAGGGGGCCGACGAGGTACCCAACGGCCTCGACCTGACCAACGCTGTCACGGCGAGCCGGGAACGCCGACCGCGCCGGGCGGGTTGTTTCCAGACGCTCGGGGCGATCACCGCGCCGCGGCAGACCTTCGGCAAGGACTTGGCCGTCGTCACTTGGAGCCCCGTCGGCCTCATCCAGACCGTGGGGGAGCCGAGGGGCACGAAGCGGCTACGACGACTTGCGGCGAAAGGCCAGCTGTCCACCTCGGCCGGGGCCTTCGCCCGCGCGTGGGCGCTACCGGGCGATCTGGTTCGGATGCTCGAGGCGCTCGGCCGTTCGAACCAGGGGGCGCGCCTAGGGGGCATGACGGTGGCGGTCCAGCTCGACCGAGGGCTTGCGTTGGAGCCTTAGCGCAAGAGCGCCTTCGACGCGGTTCATGTCCGCCCCGTGTGCTACACGAGCCGGATGCGCCGCTTCGACGGAATGCAACAGCAGGCGATCGAGCTCGGCGAGCGGAACGCCGCGGCGATCGAGCTGGTCCGCAGACATTGCGTGGAACGCGAGTCGAGCACCACCCGCTGGGCGGCATCGGCGTCATCGAGGAGATGACGGGGCTGCCGATCGGGATGAAGATGGTGAGGTGCGACTACGCGCCGAAGCCGGCGGACTTCGCGGGCGCGGAGTTCCTGCCGGTCGCGATCTCCTTCTACAAGAACAACTGCGTCGGCTGTCCGCACCGCCTCCTGGTTGGTCTCCCGAACCTGGCGACGGTCTCTCACGAGACCGACGAGCAGGAGAAGGCACAGGCCGAGCGGCACGCAGCGAGGAACAGCAGGCGCGGGCAAAGCGTGAGGCCCGGCATCGGGCGCGTGAGCAGCGGGTGATGAACGATCGGCAGATGAGCCGCGAGGTGATCCGCCTCGTCAACCTCTTGGACGCCGAGGACCGCCCGTCCGGGGCGGGGAGGAGTTGATCGCGACTGTGAAGGGCGCGCCGCAGTTCGTGACGCCAGCGACGGCCGACGTGCTGCTGGAGGCGGCCGCGGCGGTGGGGCACGAGCGAGCACGTCATGGAAGCAGTGAGGCTCGCAGCGGAGGCGGGTCGCCTCCGCCCAAGCAGGCGGTGCGGGTGGCCGCGCTTGCGCTTGCCGGCAGCCCGAGTCTGCAGGCCGCGCGAACGCTGCTCGGCTTCCTTGCCACGTCACGCCGGGCTTGTGGGCCCGGTGTGCAGGCGGCTGCTCAGCATGGTCGGTCGCGACTTCGGGCCGACCCTTGGCTTCTCAGACCGGAGTGCTTCTGGAGAGCAGCGCGCCGTCTGGGGCGGCGCGTTCGACCTGCTCGTCGCCCTCGACCTCCCCGGAGTCCTGAAGGAGATTGAGACGATGCTCGGTGTTCGGGGACGAATACGACCGGGAGCGAGCCGCTGCGGCGATCGAGGTTCTAGTGGACGGCCAGCCGGAGATCGCGCCCGTCGCCTCCCGACAGCTCGTCGGCGCTCTCGGGAAGTCCACGGGGCACGATCGCTTCGGCTTCGAGGAGCGTGCCGCCGATGCGATCGGGGCCGCGCTGGACGCGTGGACGCTCCAGTCACCACCCGCAGGAGACGTCACAAGCGATGGAGAGCGGCGCGGGGCACCTGTACGAGCAGCAGCGACGATGAACTCTTCCATGCCTACGACAGCGTGATTCGCCACGACCGGACCGGTGAGAAGGTGCGGAGCAAGGTGGGCGAGGTAGTCCTCGAGGCGTGCCTGAAGCGGGCTCGGGGCGATTGGGGCGCGGATACGCAGCGCGCGGCCTACAACCTCATCGAGCTGATCTCGAAGTGGCAAGGACACATCCTCGACGAGCACCCCGAGGCGCTCATCGGGCTGCTTCTTGAGGCAATCTCGATCAACCTGCCCGACCTACCGCCCCCCGAGAGGGCGAACGACCCCGTGTGGTTTTTCGAGAACGTGTCCGAGACAACGATGCGGAACGCCCGTTTGTGACGTCAGAAGCGATCGGCAACGTGGCGGTGCGACGGCCGCGTGAGGTCCTCGACCTGCTAAAGACCTTCGTCGGCGAGGACTCCGTGCAGACGGACGAGGCGCTCGAGATGCGCGCCGAGTGTACCTGGCTGCTCGGCTTCGTCGGGAAGCACTCCGACTTCCTCAACGAAATGCTGCCGCTGCTCTATGCGGGGCTCGTCGACTGCGAGCAGCTTGTGCGCGCGTGGGCGATCGAGGGGCTCCGCGAGGTCGCCGAGGCCCACCCCGCCGATGCGATCCCGGTCGAATTTCAGTGCGACGCTCCCGGCGCTGCTCAGCGACAAGTTCGTGATCGTCCACAAGAGAATCACCCGTGCCCTTGCGCGCGGCGTTCCCGTGCGGCCCGAGCACCACCCCTCGTTGTTCACCTCCTGGTCAGCATCGCGGATTATTACGCGAAGACCGACGATTCCGACACGCTTGATGACGCGCTCCGCGCGATTCAGATGTGGGGCACCGACCATGATAACCCGGCGGCGACGCTCGCTATCAACCGGGTCGTCGCCCGCTTCGCCCGTAAGCTGGATGCCCACGACCTGATGTGGTTCCTCGAGGCGAAAAGCGCGAAGATGCTCGGTCTGCCCGAGTATGCCGAGGCGCTGGTCTACGCCCTGCAAAGGCTCGACATCGTGCACGAGCCCAACAGCGGCGACTCGCGCATCGAGATCCTCTCCGTAGTGCCGGCGGCGTCGCTTGCTCCGCACGCCGCCGGTCTCTACGCCGCTGCAATGGCGCACCTGCCGCGGAATCCGTGGTCAGCGCTCGAATACGTCGAGGTCTTTCAGCGCCTTCTGATGTGGGCCGAAGCCGTCCGCCTCGCCGACGACGTCGTCGCCGCCACGCCAACGACAGTCGATCACGCCGTCAAGCGGACGTACGCCGAGTATGTTCGCTCAATGGCGCGCCTCGAGGCGGCGGTCGCGGCTGGCACGACAGGCACAAGCCACCTCCTCCAGGATTCGCGCACCGCAGCGCGGGCATACGAGCAGGCACGAGCGAACGCGAAGACGAATTTCCCGTGGCCCACCTGACAGCTGCTCTGGACGCGAGAATCGCGTCTCTTGAGGCGCTGGCGAACGGCGGCAGTGCCGCCGATCTCAGCGCCGCGCTGAGCGCTGCGAGCGAAAAGGCGGCCGACGTCGTGCTCGACCACGACACGCGCCCGACGGCCAAGGCATGGCGCGCATACGCCGCTGCCCTCAAGGCCGCGGCGCGTCTCGTTCGACTGGAGGGAAGCCGTCCGTCAGGCCGAACCCGAGAGTCGTCGTCATATGGACTCGGCGCATCTCCTCGCCCAGGAGACGTTGGCGACCCTCGACGCGACCGAGCCAATGCTCACGCCGATCTCCCTCGCGCTCACCTCGATCGAGGGGGCGAAATCGACCGCGGACGTCGAGTCCTGCCTCGAGCAGGTCCGTGCGGTGCCGCTTCCCATTCCTCTCGCCGAGCCGCCACCCACTCCGCCCCGGCCAGATGTCGAGAAGGAAGAGCCGCCGCCGGAGCCGATCGCCGTCGCCCTCTTCAGCCTCAACGGTGAGCCGGCCCCAGACGCAGCTCTAGTCCACGCGCACCGTTTTAACGGCTTGCGACTGGAGCTTCGGCTGACGGAGTGGCCCGACTGGCCGACGCCCTCCACGCGACGGCCGTCTCCATCGCAGGCGATAACGCCTGCTTCCCGGGCTTCGAATTCCACCGTCCTGACGAGCGCGACCGCGACGGCATGTGGACCGTCGAGGGCGAGGGCAAGCTCGTACTCAGGGCCGTGCAACCGCTCGGCGACGAGCCGCTGACCTTCTCGCTGCTGACTAGCTTTGATCTCACGCGGACGGCCGCACCAAGGCTGTACGGACCGTTGGGCAATCGGAGCTGCGGCTCTGGGCGATCGACGATTCGCCGACCTCCTTCTTCACAGGGCTGGAGCAGCTCGACGAGCGGCTGGCGCAGATCTTTGCCCTGATCTCTAATAACAACGCATTCGGCCCGGACGATAGGAAGGCGTTCATGCGCTTTCTGCGTGGCCTTCTGCGCGCGACGACGACGATGCAGGCTCGCGCGACCTATCGACTTTCGTCGCCAGACGAGAAGCAGTTCCAGAGCGATCTCTTGCTCCTCCTCAACCAGCAGGACGCTCTACATGGGCGCGTCCAAGAGGGCGCTGAGATCGGTGGCGAGACCGACCTCGTCCATTGCAGGATCGTCGCCGAACTCAAAGTCGTCAAGGATTCACCAGTGACAAACGAGAACGCAGCGCAGTTCCTCGGACAAACGACCAGCTACGCCTCCGGGCTCGGCTCACAGCTCGGGATCGCCGTCGTCCTCGACCTGTCCGAGAAGAAGAACCCGCTCGGTCACCCCGCCAACTACGTTCACTTCCTCGAGCCACAGGCGCACGGCGTCACGGACGATGCCTACGCGTCGCACATCGCGGTCTTGGTCGTCAACGGGAGCATGCCCCGACCGTCCGACTTCGCCGGCACAAGAGTCGTCGCACGCGACGCTCTCGCCTCTGATAGGTAGGTTCCGAACCGCCCTTCTGAGGCCCTGACCTCATGATCACGCTTCGTCGACACGCCGCTACGACCCCACGACCTGCCGACCACGCTCCGGGCCTTGCGTCGGGGCTGCTTCACCCATGATCGGGCTCCACGTGCGGGACTCTGAGTTACCCCTCTGGACACCCGCCAACGTCTGCCAAGCTCAGTACGTGACGCAGGCTCAGCGACACTCCGACTGGCGGGGACACTCTCCTGCGGGCCGCGCCAAGGTCCACGGTGTGAGGGCGAAGTGTCTGAGTGGCTGACGACTCTTCTCGCGGCTTTGATCGGCGCCGGCCTCGGATCGATTGGCGCCGTGCTCGCCGCGGACTGGAGCAAGCGGAAGGCCGAGACATCCGAACGTCGCGACGCGCTCGTTCAGCGCTACCTCTTTCAGCTTCAGGACTCGCTTGAATCTCTCTGGTATCGACTCGAAAACCTGGCTCGAAGGAGCGGTCGTTACGTCATGCAGGATCAGTACTTCGAGACAACGACCCTCTACGCGCTTGGCAGGGTCCTGGCAATCGAGGCGTATGCTCGCGCTCGAAGGCGTCTATCCGCAGCTCGAGAGACTTTACCCAGGGCTCGGGACGTTCCTGATGGAGCATCGCGTGGATTATGCTGAACTGGGCGGCGCCTTCTTTCAGTACGACCGCCTCGCATTGGCTGAAGCGGTCATGGAACGAGAGGGGGACCGCTTTCGGGCGAGCACGTACCTCGAGTTCAGAAGACGCTATGAAAGCGAGGGTCTCCGGAGAACGCGACTGGCTGGCCCCCGCGCGCGAGGCGATCCAGACCATGACCGAGGATCGAATGGCGGCGCTGCTGGATCACCTCAAGACCGTCGCGTTGCGCATATCAGGCGCGGCGAATATTCCGAGCGGGCTGAGGACGAGACAGCGCACACCTGAGCCAGCGCGCGTCCTGGGGGCGAATCGGCGCAATCCCACCGTGCGCGTGCTTAGGTTCCAGGAAAGCTCTCTCACTGCGAGCTCGGCGAGATCCACGAGCCTCAGCACTTCAAGTCCGCCCGACTGACAAAGGATGCTCCCGAAGACGGGGGCGCTCGAGGTGGTAGGCGACCATCTGTGGGTAAAGGCAGGGCCTGCATGTCGCGGGCGAGCCAAGTCCGCACCACGCCAGCTTGGCCGGCCGCCGATCGCGCCCCGCGCCGTCGCGTGCCTCACGGACGAAGAGGGCCGTCTCCGAAGCTGTGAGGGCGCCTACGAAGCCGACCCGCCGGTTGCCGCGGCAAAGCCGGGGCAGGCGGCAAGCGTGGCCTGTGAGATGAAGGGGCTGGGGCGCTCATGTGGCGGCCAATCGGGCAGCGTCGAGGGCGAGTCTCAAAACGAGGTGCACTCGGCTCGAGGCCCTGCGCCTCCGAGTACCCCACCACCGCGACGCCCGGGAACAACCCTTGGATGATGTTCGAAGTGCACCTTCACGGCATTCGGCTGACTGCTGTCGGCCACGCCATAAGCAGCGAGACCGGCATGAGAAACGACGTGATTCGTGGCCATCTCGAACGAAGCTCGGTGGCGCCGGAGCTTCGTGATGAGATTCTTCGGGGCAGCGGTACCTCGATCAGCGCTGCCCGGTCACAGTCGGACCCGTCGCCGACCCGCCGCCCGAAACGGAGTAGCACCCGTAGGATCGCCGTCCAGTGATGGCCTGCCCGGGGCGAAGCGCTCGCCGTCAAAGCCCCAAGCCCTAGCCCTCGCTCAGCTCCGCCGCGCCCATCGGCCTCGCTGACGGTCGTCGCGAGCGCCGCCCTCTCGGGCGCGGCCGGGCGGGCGCGGGCGTCGTGAGGCGGCAGCTCGGCCAGCTCGTCCCGGAGGTCGCGAAGGACGCGATGCTGGGCGTTGATCACCTCTCGCAGCGCTTTGTGGTGGCGACCACGGCCGAACCAGCCGAGATCGGCGAGCTGCTTCTGGACGGAAGTGAGCAGGCGGGCCCGTGAGTGGATCTCGCGCTCAAGGCGCTGGCGGGCGATCTGTGCCGGCGAGGGTGCCCGCGTGTCGCGCGGGGCCTGCTCCACCGCGGG